>JADKBK010000003.1 GCA_016715075.1 Bacteroidales bacterium | reverse complement strand
ATTGCAAATCCGCGCCAGCGAAGGGTCAATAATAATCTGACAGTAAGAAATATGCGGTACAAAGATGGCACGGATTGCAAATCCGCGCCAGCTATTGTTGTGGCAAATCCGCACCAGTAATGGGTATTGGCACGGATTGCAAATCCGCGCCAGCGATGGTTTGTGCAAATCTGCGCCAGCGATGGGACACAGAGGAAAAGATGTAAAATGCGATATCCTATCTACATGCAACTCTGAATATCTCTGTATATCTCTATATATGTCAGTATATCTCTGTGAATCTCTGTGCCTTCTCTGTGACCTCTGTGTAACCCTGAAAAAGGACTTTAAGATAAATTTAAGGACTTAATCTCACTTTCCGGCAATCCGTACTCCTCGTTCATCTCAATGCCAAGAGACTTAAGTTCATTCAATACCGGAATATAGATCTGAGGTACCACGGGCCTGTACACTCCGCTGAGCATGATTTTATTTTCGAGCAGCAGTTTTGTTGCAATTGCTGCAGGCAGGGCAACTGTCCGCGAAATTGCCGTATTGGAGGATGGCGAGCCTGTATCGACCATAGAGGATCTGATTACCTCCTTATGACCGTTTGGGTAAGTTGCAAGTATTATGTGCCGGAGGAGCACAACATCTCCTTCATTTTCCTTTAGCATCATTCTGTCTATCATTCTGTCTGATGTGATATCAAAGGGTGTTGTCTCCTGGTATTTAAGCTTCTCATCATCGAAGAATCCAAGAAAATCAAGCGATTTCATAGCAACAGAACTCTCTGAAATTTTAAGCTTTGCTGCCAGGTTCTTTCTCAGATCCTTTTTTTCAAGACCGGCTCTTTCAGCAAGAAAATCAGAATAACTCTTTCCTTCATAATCAGAGGGTTTGTCGTCCAGCATGTTGATGCTCTTCATAGCATCCAGCGATTCGCACCAGCCTTTATATCTGAAAGTTCCCCTGTACATTGTTTTTGTCTCAGATATACCATATATATCAATAAAGCTTATAGAATCCCTGTTAGGATATATCTCCAGTTCACCTATTCCCGGGAAAGTGTAATTAATCCTGTCTTTGAAAAGATTAACTGCATCAATATATTTTTCTTTCCCCTTTTTAAGGTATAATGCACTGTTCCTGCTTGCAAGTATTACCCCTTTAGGGCTCCACGTGAACTTGTACTTAAGAGGATTGTCAGCAGCTTCAGGTGAGGGCAGTGCGCCGCATAGTGAATAGAATTCCTCAACTTTACCTCCGTTCAGATGAACATAATCAATGATCTTCATAGCAGTCATATGGTCGATCCCGGGATCAAGACCCAGTTCGTTCAGGAACATTATACCTGCATCTTTTGCAGCTTCGGAAAGAGCCATCATCTGAGGCTGGACATACGAGGTTGTAACCAGATTCTTCCTGTGTTTGAGGCAGATCTTTGCTACATCAACATGAAACTTATAAGGCAACAGGCTAACTGTAATATCATATTCTTCAACCAGTTTATCAAGGCCTGGCTGATCATCCATTGACCAGTCGAGTGAAGAGCCCAGGGGATTTCCGTTTATCATCTCGTCTGCTCTCTCTTTCATGGGTGAAGCGATGAGAATCCTGAATCCTTTTTCCAGCAGATATTCAACCATTGGTTTAACTACCAGACCGGCTCCAAGTATGAGAACTTTCTTCATTTTGGTTAACTTATGATTTATAATCAATTATCGGCAAGTTAGAAAAACTAAAAGAAAGATTATATGATATTTATTATGGTTTTGGATTTCTCTCTGTGATAGCTACTCTGGATTTTTATGCAATAAAGATAAGAACTGTCACAGAGGACACAGAGAATCACAGAGGAACACAGAGAAGAAGAAATAATTTCAATTCCTGGTCAGGTGATAATTAAATTGAAAAAGACTTTCATTAATATTACCATGAATGTATCTTTGTTAGCTTATTACCGTTCATAAAACAGTTTGCCTTTTCTATGTCTGATTTTCAGAAGTATGTAGAAACCCCGCTGATGAAGCAGTATTATGCTATCAAGACCAAGCATCCTGATGCGATATTGCTTTTCAGGGTAGGTGATTTTTATGAAACGTTCGGAGAGGATGCAATTAAGGCCTCCGAAATACTAGGTATCACACTGACCAGGAGAGCCAACGGTTCGGCTCAGTTTGTTGAGCTTGCAGGATTCCCATACCATTCGCTTGACACTTACCTGCCTCGACTTGTAAGGGCAGGGCAGAGGGTTGCAATCTGCGAACAGCTTGAAGATCCCAAGCTAACCAAGAAAATAGTAAAAAGGGGTATTATTGAGCTTGTGACGCCCGGCGTTTCACTGAATGAGAACGTTCTGAACCATAAAGAAAATAACTTCCTTGCAGCTGTCCATATTGATAAAAAAATTGCCGGTGTGGCATTTCTTGATATTTCCACCGGCGAGTTTCTTACCTCGGAAGGCACAATAGAATATATAGATCAGATGCTGAGTAATTTTCAGCCCAAGGAAGTACTCTTTGAAAAAGGTAAAAAGGAACTTTTTCTTGAATATTTCGGTCCCAAATATTATAATTTCAAACTTGACGACTGGATCTTTACGCAGGAAGCTGCCAATGACAGGCTTCTCAAGCAGTTTGAGACAAATTCATTGAAGGGATTCGGTGTCCAGAATCTCACTTACGGGATTATTGCTGCCGGGGCTATTCTTTATTATCTGGATATTACCCAGCATGAACAGCTGGGCCACATTTCAACCCTTTCAAGGATAGAAGAGAACAGGTATGTATGGCTTGATAAATTTACAATTAAAAACCTTGAGTTGTTCCATTCCCCATATGAGGGTGCAAAGACCCTTGTCGATGTGATGGACAGAACTATCTCACCAATGGGAGGCAGGCTGCTGAAAAGATGGATATCTCTGCCTCTTAAAGATATACAACCGGTAAATGAACGCCTTGACATTGTGCAGTTTCTGGTGGAAAATGAGACAGTCAGGGATGAGATCTCATCTTTAATCAGGCAGGTAGGCGACCTTGAAAGACTAATCTCAAAAGTTGCACTTGCACGAATAAATCCAAGGGAAGTCGTTCAGCTCAAAAGAGCTCTTAAAGCGATCGGCCCTATCAGGGAAATCTGTAATGGCAGCGGATGCCCTCCCCTGGTCAGTCTGGCAGAACAATTGAATCCGTGCCGTACAATAGCTGATAAGATAGATTCAGAACTTACCGGTGATCCTCCCGTTCAGCTAAACAAGGGGAATGTCATTGCATCAGGGGTATCTCCGGAGCTTGACGAGCTCAGGACAATTCTTTACAGCGGGAAGGATTATCTGACAGATCTGCAGTCACGTGAGCGCGAGAGGACCGGAATAACATCCCTTAAGGTCAGTTTCAATAATGTTTTCGGATATTATATTGAGGTAAGAAATACTCATAAGGATAAGGTCCCGCCCGAGTGGATAAGGAAACAGACACTCGTAAGCGCTGAGCGATATATTACAGAGGAATTAAAGGAATATGAGAGCAAGATACTTGGAGCTGAGGAAAAAATTATAGCACTGGAAACCAAGCTATTTACCGATCTGGTACTAACGATTCTTGAGTATATACCTCCGATCCAGTTAAATTCATCACTTATTGGGAGGCTCGATTGTCTTCAGTCATTCGCCGTTATTTCAGGAGAGAACAAATATGTCAGACCTTTACTAAACGACACCAGAATACTTGACATTAAAGATGGACGACATCCTGTTATAGAGAAACAGCTTCTTTCAGGCGAATCGTATGTCCCAAATGATCTGTTCCTTGATACTGATGATCAGCAGATAATAATTCTTACCGGGCCTAACATGTCGGGTAAATCAGCTCTTTTAAGACAGACAGCCCTTATCGTACTTATGGCACAGACCGGTTGTTTTGTACCGGCCAGCTCAGCCGAGATTGGTATGGTTGACAAGATCTTTACAAGGGTAGGGGCATCGGACAATATAAGCCTTGGTGAATCAACATTCATGGTTGAGATGAATGAGACTGCAAGCATCCTCAATAATCTCTCCGACCGCAGCCTGATATTGCTTGATGAGATCGGACGCGGAACGAGTACATATGACGGAATTTCAATAGCATGGGCTATGGTTGAGTTCCTGCATGAAAACAAGCTTAAGGCCAAAACATTATTCGCAACTCATTACCATGAGCTTAATGAGATGGAGTCATCTTTTCCAAGGGTTAAAAACTACAATGTCTCAATAAAAGAATTCAATAATAAAATTATTTTCCTCAGGAAGCTCAGACAGGGTGGCAGTGAACATAGTTTTGGGATACATGTTGCGCGTATGGCAGGTATGCCCAGGAGTGTTGTGAACAGGGCTGATGAGATCCTGAAGGAGCTGGAGCAAAGCCATGAGAGGAAGGAACTTGCCAAACCGATCGCAGATCTGGCTGGCCACAGGAAGGGATGCAGCTCAGTTTTTTCCAGCTCGATGATCCCGTCCTTAAGCAGATCAGGGATGAAATACTTGGCATTGATATTGATAATCTCACACCTGTAGAGGCACTTAATAAACTCTATAGTATTAAAAAGCACCTGAAATAACATATATTAAAATTAACCTATACCTCAAAAAGAGTCACCATGAAACCTATCCATTATCCAATTGGCGTTATAATTATCAGTTGTCTGCTATTACTTGCGTCCGGTTGTGCCGGTCCTGCAGCGGAAAAGACCGGATCAGTAAAACAGATAAAACTTTCAAGGTTTGAATTGCAGTCTTCCTCCCTTATTGCTTCAACTGGTGAAGAGATCTCAAAGCCGGAATATCAGAGCAAAGTCTACTGGTTTCCGGTAAATGTTCCTTCCACTGTTCTTACAGGGCTGGTGGCCAACAATGTATATCCCGATCCTTATCAGGGCATGAATAATATGCTTATTCCTGATGCATCGGATGAATTCAATAAAAAATATGACCTTGAAAAATTCAGTCACCTGCCAAATGATCCGAATCCATGGAAAAAGCCTTATTGGTACCGTACTGTTTTTCAGGTACCGGCTGAGGATAAGGGGAAACATTTGCAGATTATCTTCAAGGGAATAAACTACAGGGCAGCTGTATGGGTGAACGGCATTCAGATAACCGATTCAACACAGATGTCAGGGATGTTTGCTGAATACAGTCTTGATGTCAGCAGGGTTGTTGTCGCTGGCCAGGATAACGTGATGGCTGTGAAGATTTATCCGCTCGATGTTCCGGGGTTGCCTGCAGAGGAGCAGCTTAAGGCCCTTGGTGATTTCTTCCTTAATGGCGGTCCGACCGGGGATATCGGGAAGAATGTAACAATGCTGTGTTCTGTTGGATGGGACTGGATGCCTCCGGTGCGTGATCGAAATATTGGCATCTGGGCCCCTGTTTTCCTTAGGACAACAGGCGGTGTAACAATTGCCGAACCTAAGATAGTAACCCAGCTTCCCAAACTTCCTGATACAACTGCAGCGACAATATCGCTCAGTCTTAAATTATTGAATCACAACGATTCTGACGGATCCGGCAAATTGACTGTTACAATTACACCTGAGAATTTTGCAGGGGAATCTCTTCAATTTTCAAAAGATATTTCATTAACAAAAAATGCACCTTCTATTATCGACCTGAATCCGGAAAATACTTCTCAGCTGAATATTGCTAATCCTCATTTGTGGTGGCCGAATGGTTACGGCAAACCAAACCTTTACAGATTGAGGCTTCAGTACGCTGACATCTCAGGTATTTCCGACGATACAACTTTTGTTTTTGGAATACGCACTGTCGGAACCAAAGCATTGGACGTTAATGGATCATACCGACGCGATTTCTATGTTAACGGTGAGAGGATTCATATCACCGGAGGAGCATGGGTGCCCGATATGATGCTTAACCGCGATTCAGTGAGATATGATTATGAGTTTCGTCTCTGTCAGAATTCGAATATAAATCTTGTCAGGATCTGGGGAGGAGGAGTTACTCCCCGTGATGAGTTCTGGGATTCTGCTGACCGCTTTGGCTTGCTGGTGTGGTCAGATTTCTGGGTGACAGGAGATACCCAGGGAGAATTCAAGGGATCACCTGACTGGCCTCTCGAAGGTGATGTTTTTGTTAAGAATGTCAGAAGCACAATTCTGCGTATAAGGAATCATCCCAGTCTGCTGTTGTGGACCGGAGGTAATGAGGGCCATGCAAGGAAAGAGCTTTACGATGCTATGAGAGAAAGTATAATTACACTTGACGGAACAAGACCATATATCCCAAGTTCTTCGGGATTCGCACATTTGCCGGAGGGTTGGCAGGGCGCATATCCGGATAATATGCCTTCAGGAGCCTACAGCGGAGGACCCTATACCTGGAAAGATCCCAAAGATTATTACAACAGGGCCATCGCTGGCAAAGACTGGGTCTTTAAGGATGAGACAGGAATACCATCCCAGCAGCCATATAACATTATGCCTAAAATTATTCCTAACCTTGTTTGGGATAAAAAGCTGCCATTCCCTCTGAATGACACATGGGGATATCATGATGCTGCAACGGGAAATGGCAGGTGGGACCTCTATTATGAAGAGATGGTTAAAAGATACGGAGCACCTGTGAGCATGGAAGATTTCTGCAATAAGATGCAACTCTTGAATGCCATCGGATACCAGGGCATATTTGAGGCTGCAGGGCATAAGCTTAATGATATTTCAGGTGTGATGCTTTGGAAACTAAATGCTGCTTTTCCAAGCGTTGTATGGCAGGTTTATGACTGGTACCTGATGCCTAATGCAGGTTACTATTTTATGCAAAATGCTGTAGAACCTGTTCATCTGCAACTCAATCTGATTAGTCATGAGGTTCTTGCCATAAATAAAACATACAGTCCGGTTACTGATCTTACTGCAAGTGCAGATATCTTTGACCTCAATTCAAAATCAATCTTCCACGATGAGAAACCTGTAAGCCTGGGTGCTTCAGATGTCAGTCAGACACTATCACTGGCAAAAGCTCTTGAAAGTGCAAATGGTGTCAGTTTTGTTGTCCTTAACCTTAAAGACAAGTCGGGTAAAGTTATTTCTCACAATGTTTACTGGCTGGCAAAGGATGAAAATTACACTTCTCTGAATGGAATGGCTGCTACCGATGTTACGGTACAGCTTGTTAATTCAGGAAAGAATCGGTCTGAAAATAGTTGGACGATAAAGATTGACAATCCATCCGATAAAATTGCTTTTTTCATCCGTCCTCAGCTAATGAGTGAAGGAGAAGAGGTTCTTCCAAGTTATTGGACAGGAGGTTATATTACACTTGCTCCCGGGGAAAGCAGCACTTTAACTGTAAGCTGTCCGGTTGAAAAATCAGGTGTCAAGCCGCTGGTTGTTATCTCTGGGTGGAATGTGAAGAAACAGGAGCTTAATCTGTAAAATAAATATTTGTTAATCTTCAATAGTGCTGGCGGGGAAATATTAAAATGTGTAGAGTTATGATAAAGAATATTTGTGCAGTATTGATTCTGATTATTGGAAGCCATGTTTATGGACAACAAAGTCCATGTCTGGTAAAACTACCGCAGATCTCCGGACAATATTCCGGAGAGTGCAGAAAGGGTCTGGCTCATGGTAAAGGTGTCGCACAGGGGATAGACCGCTATGATGGAGATTTCTTTAAGGGATTGCCCAACGGCAGGGGAAAATATACCTGGGCCAATGGATCTTACTATGAAGGTGAGTGGAAGAACGGTTTAAGGGAAGGATTCGGAAAAATGGTTTCGGGAGATTCTGTTGTAAGTGGTTACTGGAAAGCAGACCTTTTTAAGGGAGCAAAGAAATTGCCTTCCTATACAATTACTCTCACCAGAAACGTAGCACGATATTCAGTAACTAAATCAGTCGAATCAGGTAATGGAGTTCTTGTTAAGGTAATGCTGGGGGGCAATGACAATTCTGAGATTGAAGATTTATCTCTTGCCTATACCAGTGGTACGGAATACAGGAATGTCGGCATATACGGGATACAGAATACTACTGTTCCGGTTGATGTGACCATCAGATACAGAACATGGAATCAGCTGCATACTGCGCAATACGAAGCCGTATTCGAGGTTACAATTCTTGAGCCGGGTACATGGAAAATTACTCTGACTAATATGTAACCTGAAGGACGGAATTACCACCGGCTGTGATTGTCATGACATAAATCTGCTGATGAAAATTTAATAATCATTCTATGGCTCTGTTGGGAGTTGACCTGGGAGGCACTAAACTGGCTTTGGCTGTTTTTTCTGACGAAGGAAAGATCCTCTTTAAGGATGGGGCAGCAATTGGTAATTTGAAAGGTAAGGAAGTGGGAAAGCTCATTACCGGAAAGGTTAATGGAATCATCCTCTCCTGTGAGAATGACGGAAATACGATTAAGTCAGTTGGGATCTCTGTTCCGGGAATAAGCCATGTTTCCAAAGGGACAGTATGGGCACCAAATATTCCGGGTTGGGAAGATTACCCTCTTCTCCATGAGGTAAAAGCAGTCTGCGGCGACATTCCTGTTAAGATTGACAGTGACCGGGCCTGCTATATTCTTGGTGAATTATGGCAGGGAAATGCCAAAGGTTGCAGGGATGCCATATTTTTATCGGTTGGAACGGGTATCGGAGCCGGTATTCTTATTAATGGTGAGATTTTAAGAGGAAGCCACGACATAGCAGGTTGCATTGGCTGGATGGCTCTCCAGAGACCTTATTCTCCGGAATATGTCACTTGTGGTTGTTTTGAGCACTTTGCTTCCGGGGAGGGTATCGCAAAAGTTGCTGGTAAAATACTGAAAGAACAGAGTGACTATACAGGTGAACTAAGCCTCCTGAAAAGTGATGCAATTAAATCATCTGATGTTTTCGCTGCCTTTGACAGTGGCGATCCTGTCGCTAAAAAGGTTATCGGACTCTGTGTTGAATTCTGGGGAATGGCTGTGGCAAACCTTGTCAGCCTGTTTAATCCTGAGAAAATAATTATGGGAGGCGGGGTCTTCGGCCCCGGAGTAAAACTGCTTCCTGCTATTCTCGATGAAGCTGCCAAATGGGCTCAGCCGGTGAGTATCCACCAGGTGACACTTGACATTTCCGGTCTGGAAGGTGATGCAGGTGTTTATGGTGCCGGATTTCTTGCTCTCAAGACATTAACAGATCCGAAATAAGCTCTGAGAATTATGACTTACAATAGGAAAACTCTCTTCCGTGCAGCCTGTGCTGGTATGCTTTTATTCGGAGTGTGTATGATAACCCTCGGATCAGTTGCTTCCGATCTGAGGGAGAAGCTACAGCTTAATGACTTGTCTTCCGGTGCACTTTTTTCGATCCTTCCGCTGGGAATAATTGCAGGATCACTATTTTTCGGACCAGCTGCTGATAAGTATGGTTACAAGATACTCATGGTCATTTCTACCATATTTCTGTTTGCAGGCTTTGAGGGACTGGCCTTTACTAAATCGGCAAGCCTCCTGAAATTATTCATACTCTTTATAGGTATTGGAGGAGGGGCTATTAATGGTGCAACAAACGCACTGGTATCAGATATCAGCGAAAAGGAGAAGAGCGCGAATATAAGCCTGCTGGGAGTTTTTTACGGCCTCGGAGCACTTGGAATGCCTCTTGTTCTGGGACTTTTAAAGAGCAGGATCAGTTTTGAGATAATTGTTGCCGCAGTAGGAATTATTACATTACTCTCGGGTATCTATTTCCTGATTATTACATTTCCCGCTCCGAAACAGTCCACCGGAGTGCCATTATCCAGGAGTCTGAAGCTCATTAAAGATAAGGCGATACTCACGATTGCCCTTTTTCTTTGTTTTCAGAGTGGGTTTGAAGCCATTATTAATAACTGGACTACCACCTACCTGATCAGTCGTCTGTCAATTGCCGGTAACAGTGCACTGTATGCCCTCTCATCTTTTGTGGCAGGAATGGTAATCATGCGGCTGCTGATGGGAAGCATTTTCAGAAGTACTTCCCCTGCACGGCTGTTAGTTATCTTTTTCAGCCTGATATTGTCAGGACTGTTACTTCTGAAAGCAGGACAATCATTCAATTTATCAATTGCCGGATTGATACTTCTTGGAGCAGGCCTTGCTGGAGGCTTTCCGATTATGCTGGGATTTGTCGGTACTCTGTATTCTGAAATCTCCGGCACAGCTTTCAGCTTCATTTTTTTCATTGCCTTAATCGGGAATACACTTATAAATCTGCTTATGGGAGCGATTGCTCAGAAATTTGGTATT
This sequence comes from Bacteroidales bacterium, assembly GCA_016715075.1. Lineage (GTDB taxonomy): Bacteria > Bacteroidota > Bacteroidia > Bacteroidales > VadinHA17 > LD21. The sequence continues at coordinate 350,411 of JADKBK010000003.1, read as the reverse complement.
GAACATTTAATTACTTTTGCTCTGGCCGAAACAGTTATAATGATTCTTCTGGCAATATCAATTGTCAGAAAGACAAAAAATATTGTATAAACACTTAAAAAATCATCTTATGTTAGCAACACAATGGCTTAATAATGCACGGGACATCATGACTCGTATCGAGGAGACGCAGGTGGAAAATATCCGTAAGGCTGCAGAAGTAATGGCGGATACAATTGAATGTGGCAGATGGGTGCATACATTTGGCTGCGGACACGCAACAATTCCAATAGAAGAGATGTATCCGCGCATAGGAGGCTTTGTAGGATTTCATCCAATGATCGAATTACCGCTTACCTTTTTTACCAGGATAACAGGAGAGATGGGTGTGCATCAGTTCCTCTTCCTCGAAAGGGTGGAAGGTTATGGAGTCGAGATTATGAAAGGATATGACTTCGATACAAGGGATACTATGTGGCTTTTTTCACATACCGGAATAAACAATGTTAATATTGACATTGCTATCGAAGCCAGGAAAAAAGGAATGAAGGTTGTCGTTTTCGGTTCTGCTGCCGAAGCAAAAGGAAAAGAGACAAGACACTCTTGCGGAAAAACAATTTTTGATCTTGCCGATATTGTTGTTGATACCTTTGCTCCTCTTCAGGATGCTTCAGTAACTCTCAAAAATCATCAGGACAAAATAGGCCCGGTTTCAACAATGGCCTTTATAACATGTGTCTGGATGACAATAACCACAGTGGCTGAAATTCTGGCTGACAGAGGTGTAAAGCTTTACATTCACCCTTCTCATAATGTTCCGGGGGATACAACTTCCAGAGAACGTCTCGATGGCTGCCTGTCTGAATACAAAAAAAGAATAACAGGCGTATAAAGGCTCAGGGCTCAGTGCTCAGGGCTCAGTGCTCTGGGCACTCTCTATGCTCACATCTCACATCTCAAATCTCAAATCTCACATCTCAATTCTTTCTAAAGCTCCTTTATCCTGATGTTTTTCCACATTGATTTTTTGCCGGTCTGCCATTCATAGTAGGCTCCATGGAACTGAAAGCCAATGAAACCAGTTGCAGTCAGGTCGTCAGTTGTATCAACTACAGGCACATCATTGACCCAGGTCTGTATCCTGTTTCCCTGCATAATGATCTTAAAATGGTTCCAGTCCATCGGCTTGAATGCCTTTCTGGCCGGTTCATTGCCCTTGAGTGTCACTAACCAGCCCCTGTTACAGGGTTCATAAAGGCCGCCTGACCATGCCCTTGGAGAAGGATCGACCTCTATCTGGTATCCCCAGGCTTCACCCGCTCTCCATTTGGAATCATGTTTCGTGCCATTGACATCACCTGCTAAATAAATACTTGATGTGTCTTTATCCCATAACCTTCCCCTGCACTGAACACCGGAATTAAGTGAAGTGTCAATTTTTACATCCAGTTCCAGAATAAAATCTGAGTATGATTTTTCTGTTATCAGATATCCTCCCTCATTACCCATAATGGTATTACATACTATCATGTTGTTTTCAACATAAAAATCCGGTTTGCTATCGGGATGAGTCCAGTCCTGGTTTAGGACCTTCCATCCATTGAGGGTTTTACCATCAAACAGATCCTGCCAGCCTTCCTCCGACGAAGATCTGTTTTTGCACGACATGGTGATTATGAAAATTGTCACAGCAGCCGCCAGGGCTGAATTTTTTAACATTCTGAGAGATGACATAGTGGGTTTGATATTAGGTTTATTGTTAATAATAAGTGACTAAAGTGCACAAAGTGGCATGATGAATTATTTGAGGTGATCTTTTGACTGACGGAAATGACGGGCACGGTTAAGATAGTCATCGAGCCTTTCAATACCTGACTCCCTGAGCATCTGATCTACAGTTGTTTTGCTGTCGTTGCTTGTTACAAGTACTGAGGCAAGTTCGCCCGGATCACTGATACTTACAGATGTTCCGTACTTTTCCTTAAGGGCAGTCAGTTTTTCCCAGTTGTAATCGAGGTGAACAAGAGCACAGTCAAGATTGATACGGGCAACAGCAAAATCAAAATAGTTGGTCGATGAGGCAACCACCTCTCCCATAGGATTTCTGATCTGTGAAGGCGTTTGCCTGTAGACTGATCCTACAAAATGTGCCCTGCAGGTATAAGCCCACATGTTTTGTGCAATTCCTCCATGGTACATCGAAGAGAATATTATAAGGTCCGGCTTCTCCCTGGCATAACGGAGCCTTAATTCATCAAAATTAAGGTCATAGCATATTACAACAGCAACCCTGCCAAAATCACATTGTATGACAGGAGCATCATTACAGGCTTTGATTCCGCTCTCCATCTCACCGATTGTAGGAAAATTCTTATTGTAAATGCCTGCAATCTCACCATTTCTGTCAATAATCACGCATGAGTTTCTCCAGAGTCCATCCTTATCTTCCCTTTTAGTTCCGAATGCTATATAGCAATGGTTGGCCTTCGCAGCTGAAGATAAATAATCGAGCACCTGGTTTTTACGTACTTTTAAATATTCTTCGCCCTCACCAGAAAAATCGCAGAATTCCGGCAGTACGATAAGGTCAGGTTTATCGGGATAAACCTGTTTAAGCTCTTTCTCCCAGAACGTAATTACATGGTTCACCATCTCCTGTTTGTTTTCACTCTGGAAAGATGGCGGGACATTTCCTATTGTTGCAACGGTAACATTCCTTTCTGCCATTGCAATAGCGGGAATTAACAAGAGTATTGCAGAAGATGAAACGAGAAAGATTGTTCTCCTGATGTAATTTGTTTTCATTTTTTTCTATTTATATATCCTGAATTCTTGTTTTATCAATGAGTTTTGGTTTAGGTTTTATAACCGAAATGCTCACTTCATCAAAGACATTCTTTGCTGTTGTAATTCCATCATTTACGGGTTCAGTTTTCACGATTCCTTTTACCCAGGTTGACTGTGATATGATTGCCGGTGTGAATTTCTCTCCTTCAACAGCCTTTATATCAGCCTTGAATATCAGTGCCGGTTGTCCGTTACTGAATTCATCTTCACGCAGGGTTTTAAGATCAACTTCCGGGTAGGCATCGTTAAAATCACCGGCAAGGTTCATCTCTATCCAGCAGATCCAGTCTGATCCCGGTTCTACCTCAACCCTTACCGAGAAGTAGTCGGTTTTGGGTGTAGCTCCTGTAATTGCCATGTCGGATCTCTTTGCAGGCCCGGCCGCTTCCTGGTTTTTTTTACCTCTGAACAGCTGAAACCAGAGCGGCAATGCAACCGGCACATTTGCTTTTCCTTCCCAGTCGCCCTTTGCTACCCGATGCGTTACAAATACAGTTCTAAGCTCTTTTGTTGCAGGATTTTCGAGCCATACTGCAAACTGGGGAGGTTCAGCAAAATTCGATAAATGGATTATCTTCTTATTCTGATGGATATCAATCTGTATAATTGTTCTTCCCCAGGTCTTTGCAATTACGATTCCTGCAATAACAGAAACTATCACTAATCCGCCGGCAAGAACCAGCAGCCCCGTTTTTATTGTTTTCTTATCTGAGATCCGCATCCCTTAAACTATCTCTGGTATTTCAAATCCCGGTCTGTGGCTTCCTTTTGATATAGTATTTGCTTCTTCAGAGTTGATAACCTTCTCAGATGAACTGTCATAAAGAAGTTGCTTTTTGCCTACACGGTACGACAGGTTAGCCAGATGAACCAGGGTTGCGCTTTTATGACTTTGTTCAAGATTAGCATTTGGTACCTTTCTCGTTCTTACGCTTTTAATAAAATCCTGCTGATGCTCCTCATCAGGAAAATATCCATATTCCTGGGCCAGTACCTTCGAATCATTACCGAGAACCTGCCATCCTGCTCCATGGCGTCCAAGATACATCATTCCCTCAGTGCCATATATTTCCATCCTGTCACTCAGGAATGGCCAGTTTGGGAAAAGGTTGCGTCCATACCTGACCTCCGGGGTGGCTTTCTGGAGGTACTCACCATATATCGATGCTTCCACCGTCATGGGAAACTCACCAAAATCATAGGTTATGGTCTGGTTATCAGGTATGTCTCTATTATCGTCATACAAAACACGTCCCCCGGAGCAAAAAACTGATTGCGGATTATCAGGGTCTCCCAGGACCATTCTGGCCAGGTCAATAACGTGACAGCAGTCGGCAAGGGGTAATCCGCATGAATAGGCCCAGAATTCATTATATCCCTTATGACGGCTTACATTATAGGGCACAGAGGGTGCAGGCCCCAGCCACATATCCCAGTTAAGGCCGTCGGGTACAGGCTCATCCTCCTTATAGATCCAGGGCTTATTTCCCGGGAGCATGCAATAAGCTTTAAGCAAAACTATCTTCCCAAGCTTGCCACTCTGAATATAATCGCGGGCATGTTGATTATATGCCCCGCTGCGGTTCTGAAATCCGCACTGTACTACCCTGTTATATTTTTTCGCCGCCTCAATCATTTTCCTTCCTTCCGGGATGTTGAGCGATATATTCTTCTCGACGTATACATCCTTTCCTGCCTGGCATGCCCATATTGTCGCCAGAGCGTGCCAATGCTCAGGTGTACATATTACTACTGCATCCACATCCTTGTCATCGAAAGCAAGACGCATATCTTCAATCCGCTTTGGTCTTGTCTTCTGCTGTTTTTCAAGTTCGTCTATTACACGTCCACCTCTCTCCTTATCAACTTCACAGACATATTTTACCTCCACTCCGGGCAGACATTTCTGCATTCCGAGAATTACCTGAGTACCCCTTCCTCCTGCACCAATCAAGGCAAGAACTACTTTATCATTTGCATCTGTCATAGCTTTAAATTTTTTCAGGTACTATGTAATTGTCACGATATGAAACCTTAAGAAGTTTATTTGCCTCATCATTGTCAATGAATATTTCCTTTTGTCCGTCAAAAAGCAGCTGCTTATTGCCGGTACGATATGCGATGTTTGCAAAATGGACAAGAGATGCACTAAGATGAGCCTGCTCCATTGAGGCATTTGGCTGCTTGCGATTCCTGATGCTTTCTATGAAATTTATCTGATGCTCCTTATCAGGGTGTATACCCCCTCCCTCAGCTATCTTTTGTTCTCCCGGTCCATAGACCTGCCATCCACCTCCGGTTCTCCCCATATACATCATTCCAAGTGTGCCATATATTTCAATCCTGTCGGCATTTGTTTTCCATTCAGGGAACCTAGTCGGGTCCATGCGTATATCCTGTGGAGTTTTGGACATATAGTTTGTCCCGTTACCACTGTCAACAGTAACCGTAAATTTGTCAAAGTCATATGTGATAGATTGCGATTCAGGTGATTCGCGTTCTGAATGAAATATGTTTTTACCTCCCCAGCCGTAAACAGATCGCGGATGGCCAGGATCACCCATCAGCATTCGGGTGATATCGAGCTGGTGGCTGGCGTCATTCAGAGTTCCCGGATTATAATCATAGTAATTGTACCAGCCGTTAAGTATTCCCGCATTGAACTTTCTGAGAGGAGCGGGGCCGAGCCACTCATTCCACTCAAGCCCTGCTGGTATTTCACTGTCAGCCGCAGCAATCCATTTTGTTCCGGTCAGGAGGTTGAAGATCCTGATATGAACAACCTGACCAAGCTTTCCGCTCTGTATATAGTCGCGTGCAGCGGCAATATAGGCGCCGCTCCTGTTCTGAAATCCGGCCTGTACTATCTGCCTGTATTTTTTTGCAGCATCAGCCATTTTCCTTCCTTCCGCAATGCAGAGCCCGGGCGTCTTCTCAACATAAACATCCTTCCCCGACTGACAGGCCCAGATTGTGGCAAGAGCATGCCAGTGATCGGGAGTTGCTATCCAAACAGCATCAATATCACTGTCATCAAACACCTCCTTCATATATCGTTTTGCCTGAGGCTTATATCCCAGTTTCTTTTCAATCTCAGAAACCGCTGCTGCAGATCGCTCATCATTTACATCGCAAACAGTCTTGATCTCTACATTGGTATTTGAGCTGCAACAACTTATTATTGTAGGAACGCCTCTGCCTCCTGCTCCGATCAGAGCCAGGACAATTTTATCATTTGCTCCCTTGCAGGAATTGAGGAGCGCGGAACCGCCCAAAGCTATGCCGGCTGTTCCGATAATTGTTTTTCCCAGGAATTCGCGTCTTCTCATCTCAGTGAATATTTAGAGTTTATCTTTAAAATATGGTCCGATAGAGTGATGTATAAAAGAATTCAACCGGGAAAAGCCGGAATACTCAGGTGCATCTATATTTTCAACCTCACTTTTAAGATTCCCGGTGAGATAAATATAAACAATTTTCTGTTACAGAATTTAATTACCTGCAGGATGAAAGCTGTCAGCCCGGTTTAATGTTCCTGAGTTCTTTAATTTTCATAAAATTAAAGAAGAGCAGATAAAATATAAACGGCAGAAAGACATTTATCATTACCATAACCAGGAAGCCGCTGCCGTAGATAAATATTACAGAAATTGCAAGGAATGCTATGTCTGCAATTACGGTTCTTACCAATGCTTTATATCTGAGAACTTTAAAAATATCCTTTTCATGTTTTTCTTCCGAGAAGACAACAAGAGTCAACCCCGCAAGCAATAAAAGGTATATTGACTCATCTGTAAAATTCGTGCTGAATGTTGTAAAATATTTGGTTTTTAGATAAGAGGATACAAGAGCGAAGACAGGGACTTCAAACCTGAATTTGACTGTAAAGTACAAAACCGCAAATACTATTCCCGTTATAATTAAAATGTATCCTGGTATCCTGAATTTATTTGAAAGGAGCATTGGGTATTGTAATTAGTATTTTATTTTGAGTTTATTGCCACGGAAAAGGATTGAAGTGAGTATTCCAAACCGTTTTTTCTCATCTTCAGGCATTTCCAGATAAAGTTTGTCAGCCACAGGCTCCCATTTTTCAGCCAGGGGCCTTGTCTTGTCTGCCAGTTGCTCTCCGCTCTCGGGATTATTGAGATGAGTGGACCTGACACCCTCTGTCTTTGTGAGGGAGGCAATTGCTTCCGGTACATCAATAAGAGGGCAGGGGCGGAGAAAATTTGATGAAAAAGGTTTCTGTTCTCTGAATTTTCTGAAGAATGGCGACTGTAATGCTTCAACCAGCGACAAATTATTTATGTTGACATCCGAATAGTGGCAGAAAGCACAAGGTTCAAGATCCCCGTTTGCATTTATATGGGCAAAATCATTTCCGGCAGCAACGCACCCAATAGCCTTGTGTCCGCTGTTGGCAAAATCTATGATCGTAAACTTCTTCCTTTTATTGTACTCTTCAATTTTCTGTTTTACAAATGCACGTTCTTCCGGTGAGCAGCATAGTGAGACATCAGCATCGGATCCGATCGGGAGATAATTGAACATCCAGCCGAACCAGGCCCCTTTCTCCTGAAGGAAATCAAGAAACTCATCACTTGAAACTGCCTCATAGTTTTTTGAGTGGTAGCAAATGGAGAAACCAAATCCTATATCATGTTTTTTAAGCAGATCCATGGCTGCTATTACCTTATCATAGGTTCCAGCACCACGACGGGAATCGGTATCTTCCCTGAATCCTTCTATGCTGACAAAAACATTGAGATTGCCTATCCTGACAAGATCTTCAACAAATTTCTCATCAATGAGGGTCGCATTGGTAAAAAGGCCGAAAGTAAGTTTCCTGTGTTTTTCACATAACCTGATTATGTCATTCTTCCTCATCAATGGCTCTCCACCACTCATGATTATTTGTACAACACCAATTTTCTGTGCATCTGTAAATAGTTCATCAAGCTTTTCATAAGAGAGATTACTGTTTTTCTGGTAGTCAGCTGCCCAGCATCCCTTGCAATGCAGATTACATGCACTGGTTGGATCAATCAATAGTAATCTTGGGACTGCACACCTATACTTATGGTTGTGGTAAAGTTCTTTAAATACCTGCAGGTATCCGTCTATTGTCAGAAAATCAAAAAGGCTTTTAACCTCGAAAAACCTGTAGCATCTGTATACAAATTCTTTGTGGTGAGGATATCCGGGGATTCTTTTATTTTCTCCCCGGATCGGAAGATATTTCATAAGGACCCTGTTTTCTTTATATGCAGATCAGTTTCAGGACTAATTGGAAGTACTTGAATATACAGGGAATGTGGCAACTGAGTTGTCGTCAAATGTAAATTGAACAGCAACAAGTCCCCATTTGTGATTTGAAAAGTAGACGATTTTCTTGACTCCGAATTTATTTGGTGTCTCTTCAACCGACATAACCTTAATCATCATCCCGCCCCAGTAAAAATCATCGTCAGTGGAAACGCTTGTAACACTTCTCTTGCCTGAGCCACATGGGTAGGTGTCTCCTACGGATGAACTGAATTTGGCAATTATACCTGGTTCAAGCGGGCCAAAGCTTTCAATTCCCTCACTTGTAAATTTAACTTTCACGCCTTCTATTGAAACATTATCGCCATCTATCTGTACAAGAGATGAATTGGATAAAATATTCTTTATAGCAGTATTGGTTATTACTGCCGATCCTGTGAACTCTGAAACTCCTCCGGATAACGATGTTACGGTGCCAGTAATGGAACTGACCCCATCAATCTGGGAAGATGAAGATCCGATTGTCTCACCGACAGCTCCGATTGGTGATTGAGATCCGCCAAGAGTACTGCTATCATCTTTTTTACAGGAGAAGGAGAAAAAGAAGGAAATTGTCAGAAGGATAATGAGTGTTGATTTCATGATTTAAAATTATTGGTTATGGACTTAATTCCTAAAAGTATAATTTATTTTTTTTCTGTCTGATTAAAATTTGACGAAGGGAGAGTTTTTTTATTAAACCAGATCATTAAAGCGGATTTACTCTGAAAAAATGGATAATATTGAAGTATTAGGAAGGGAAATTTCGTTATGAGACGGTATTAGTCTAATATTGCTTTTTTTGATGAGAAGATTATTTACAGCAGCTCTCGCCTTTTTGGCCGGACTGACAATTACGGCTCAAAAAGTATCCGTTTGTGTCACTAAACCAAAGAATATAGCCATAACTGAATGGCAGATTCTTGATGAAAATTATTTGCCTGTATTTGCAGGGAGTGAATATTTCATGGAGGATTCAGTCTGTTTTTCACTTGAGGCAGAGAAGAGATATTTTATGGAAGTGTCGGTTTCCGGTCTTTCTGATCCGGATACAAGCATCTACTGCCTTTTTATTAATAGTGAGCCAATTCTTCGAATAGATTCTGATATAAGTCCTGGAGATCATTTTTTCCCGTTTTTTACAGGTCTCCGTCAGGATAAGACCAAAATTACCGGAGGTACAGATGCTTCTGTAGCTGATTATCCATGGCAGGTATTTTATGAATCAGGGCAATATACCTGTGGCGGCTCAATCATAAGCGGTGACTGGATCATTACAGCCGCTCATTGTACAGAATGGGATAATGGCGTGCCTATTGCCATTTCGCTGATGGATGTTATTGTCGGATCAGATAATCCTAGAAGCGAACTGGATGGTAAGAGATACAAAGTAAAAAAGGTAATCAGGCATGAGGATTATGATCACAACTCTTTGAATAATGACATAGCATTATTGCAGCTGGATGAGACAATAAATTATCAGAATGCTACACCGATCAGACTTGTGTCGAAAATTGATTCAGCCTCAGGTGCGACTGACCCGGGAGTTATGTCGTGGGTGACCGGATATGGTCTGATTAAGGTTTCTCCGCAAACCGTTCCGGAAAATCTTCAGAAAGTACAGCTTCCTATTGTCTCAAATGCTCAGGCTTCAACTGTCTGGCAGGATATAAACCCTAGTAATCTGATGGCCGGTTTTCGCACTGGTAACAAGGATGCCTGTAATGGAGACAGCGGAGGACCTCTTGTGGTCCCAGTAGATAATGAGTATAAACTGGCAGGGATAGTAAGCTGGGGTAGCAGCAACTGCAATACATATGGCGCTTATACATGTGTATCTGATTTCGAGTCGTGGATAACCTCGAATACAGGGATTGAAATTTCATACACACCTCCGGTCCCGTCAGGTGATTCAATAATCTGCCAGGGATTAGTGACGAGCCGGTATAATTCAGTGGTAATCAGCGGAGCCTCAGCTTATGAGTGGCAATTGCTTCCCGCGGAAGCCGGTACCATTGTTGGAAATTTTGAGCGGGCTGATGTTACGTGGAATACCGGCTTTACAGGTCAGGCTGCTATTAAATTACGGGTTACAAAATTTGGTTTTGCCTCATACTGGTCAGCTCTTACAGTTCATATAGCCAGATTCAATAAGCTTGTAAGCCAGTCGGCAGATACGGTGATCTGCGCAGGGGAGCAAGTTGTGCTTAAAGTTGTATCTGAAGGTTACAATCTTAATTATTCATGGTTAAAGGATGGGGATTTAATCAAATCAGGAACATCACCGGTGCTTGCTTTGAGGAATACAACCAAAGACAGCACGGGTGTATACATGTGCAATATCACCGGTTCATGCGGAGATCCTCTTTCACCTGAAATCAATCTTACAGTTCTTCCGGTTACTGAAATTACCTATATCTCTCCCGATAAGGAGGCTGAATATGGTGAGGACGTTACACTTAAAGTGACAGCTGATGGTCACAATCTGCTTTACCAATGGCAGAAAGATGAAAATGAGATCCCTCTCGGAACCTCAACTGAACTGCTTTTGCATGAAGTGAATGCATCTGCTAACGCGCTTTACAGAGTATTGGCTTCGGGTTCATGTGGCGGGGATACGAGCAGAAATGTCTATGTATATGTAACAAAAAATGTTACCCATACCGATCCTGAAATAATTGTGTGGCCTACCGTAGTAGTATCTGAGTTCAGTGTTGCCCTCAGCAGCAGTCAGAATTATTCACTTATGTTGTACAATACGTCAGGAAAACTCGTTAAAGTGAAACATGATTGTCAGTTTAAGACAACTCTTAATATAACTGATTTGACGCGGGGGGTTTATATTCTGACTGTTTCAGGGAATAAATTCCGCAAAACGGTTAAACTGATCAGAAATTAATTAAACTGCAGTTTATATGTACGAATCAAAAAAACAACAGGTACTGACCAGAGTACAGTTTATACTCAGGATGATTAATCATCTTCTGGCTGTAATAGTACTGTTGATCTTATCACTTACTTTCGGAATGGCGGGTTATGTTATTTTTGAGCATCTGTCCTGGACGGATGCCTTTTTTAATGCATCGATGCTACTTGGATTAATTCCCGCTTCTATCCTCATATGATTTGAATATCGTGTAATTACCAATATTTTATTGTACCTTTGCTGCAGATTCAGCTTTGCGTTTTTGCGCACTATTCTGCTAATCTTTTTTCCGGTTAGTTAATCACTGCACACAACATGTTTCTCAGCTGATCATGGTTTTTTAATTAATAAGACTAATACATACATATGGGCAGATCGCAGGAAACATTCGGGAAAAAAGAAGTAAGAAAGAAGAAAGATAAGAAGAGGAAAGATAAAGAGCAGAAGCGTGCAAAGAAAAAAGTTGAAGGAAAAAAGACCAATTTCGATGATATGATCGCATATGTCGATGAATTTGGAATGATCACCTCGACGCCCCCCGATCCTGATAAGAAAATTGATGTTGAAGTTGACAGTATAGAGTTGAAGATAACCAAAAACAATCCTCAATCCTCTCCGGATTTCGTAAGAAAAGGAGTTGTTTCCACGTTTAATAAATCAAAGGGTTATGGATTTATCCGCGACCTGAGCTCAAATCAAAGTGTTTTTGTGCATGTAAACAGCCTGCTTGAGTCGATAAAAGAAAATGATGTGGTCATTTTTGAAATCGGCAAAGGAGCCAAGGGGCCGGCTGCAATGAAAGTGAAACTTTTCAAGGAATAAGCCGGCTGCCTCTGTTATGGATAAGAATCTGTTTCAGATTCTTTCTGATAATATTATAAATTCCGTTTTGCAATTCTGTCGAGATAACGCTCTTTAGCCTTCTCGATATCTGCATTTGGATCTATGTATATCTTTGTCCTGTGGTCAATTATGACTTCTCTTAATTTAGACAGATCGGGTGATTTTACAATATTTGTTTTTTTATCAAACATAATTTTAAATTTTATAAAAAGTCCCGCAATATGCGGGACGAGGAATATTAAATTATTCGATCAGATAAACTACGCAAGTTTAACATTTACCGCATTTAAGCCTTTTTTGCCTGTTTCCAGATCAAAAGTTACTTCATCATTTTCAGTGATACTCTCAGTTAATCCTGATGAATGTACAAAATACTCTTTTTGTGTGCTCTCTTCTTTTATGAATCCAAATCCCTTTGCATCGTTGAAGAATTTTACTGTGCCTTTACTCATAATTTCATTATATTAATTCGGACCAAGGTACGCTTTAATATTGGAATAAAACATTTATTTTCAATAAATTAAATTTTATTATGATTAGCGCTCAATAATCATGCCAGCCTGTTTCACAAGAGTGGGCGGAGGCTGGCATGGAGCCCATACTTGCCTTATAATTAAAAAATGACTACCTTTGTCTATTATCAAAGTGTTTTCCACGAAGTGTTTTCAGGCATTTTGCCCGGTCTGTATTTAAAATCAATCCAGAAGGGAAAATAATCCGAAGTTCCCGAAACCAAATCGTAATATTTTTAAATGGGGAAATTTAAGGAAATGGGATTTTATACCAGAAATCCTGCACTTTGTTCTGAATGCACCAGACATTCACATTGGGGAATTGATTTTTTAAATGAACAATAAGAATTAATGAAAGCAATTAAAATTGGTAATCTTGCAGTAGCAGTCCCTATAATTCAGGGGGGCATGGGTGTTGGTATTTCGCTTTCAGGACTTGCATCAGCGGTTGCAAATGAAGGAGGAATAGGAGTTATATCAAGTGCAGGACTGGGGCTTTTATACAAGGATTTTTCAGAAAATTATCTTGAAGCCAGTATACACGGACTACAGGAGGAGATCAGAAAAGCTAGGGATAAAACACTTGGAGTGATAGGAGTCAATGTGATGGTCGCAATGACGAACTTTGTTGATATGGTAAAAACCAGTATATCCGAGAAGGTCGATATCATTATTACCGGCGCCGGGCTTCCTCTTGATCTGCCATCATTCCTGACAAAGGGGAGCAATACCAAGCTGGTCCCGATTGTCTCTTCAGCCAGAGCAGCCAGAATTATCTGCGAAAAATGGAAGGCGAACTATAATTATCTTCCTGATGCCGTAATTGTTGAAGGACCAAAGGCTGGAGGACATCTTGGCTTTAAGGAGGAACAAATAGGAGATAATAATTTTTCACTCGAAAAACTTGTCCCGGAAATTGTTAGTGAACTGAAACTGTTTGAAGAAAAATACAATACCACTATCCCGCTGTTTGCAGCCGGAGGGATCTATACAGGAGAGGATATTAACAATATTATGAAATTGGGAGCTGCCGGAGTCCAGATGGGAACCCGATTTGTAACTACCAATGAATGTGATGCTTCACAGGGCTTCAAACAGGCATTCCTTGATGCTGATGAGAAGGATATTGAAATAATCAAGAGCCCTGTAGGCATGCCTGGAAGAGCAATCTTTTCCAACTTTATACAAAAGGTAAGAGATGGAAAAAAACAACCTAAAAAATGCCCTTTTAAATGTATTAAGACCTGTGATATTGATAAAAGCCCTTATTGTATAATAATTGCTCTGGTAAATGCCCTCAAAGGAAATTTTGAGCATGGATTTGCATTTGCCGGAAGTAATGCCTTCAGAGCGACTAAGATATCTTCGGTTAAGGAGATCTTTCAGTCTTTGAAGAAAGAATATAAAGAGAGTAAGTAATCAGGTTCTGTCAGCATTTTAATTCCTTCCTGATCTGTCAGGCTGATAATAATTGATCTGTTTCCAGATATACAGATCAGTCATTTCCGGCAGGATAAATTCCTCATGAAAGTATCGTACATCCTTTACCCGTATGGTAATATTACCTTGTTCTTGTATATATCAATGTTTATTTAATTTCAATTCATGATCCCAAATGGATTTTCATGATTTGATCACCATTGGGACCCGATATGTTTTATATCAGGAGCCAGAAATATATTTAAAAGCAAACCATTGATAAAGAGTCAGATCGTAAAATTCATGAAGCTTAATAATTGTTATTTAAACCTGAACAACCTTCCGGAAATAAAAAACGAGCTATCTTTGAATTAATCTGTCGGGGAAATCGGGGACAGGATGCATATTGGGAAAAATTGGACTTATGGCAAAACTTTCGAATCTGCCCTTATCTGGAAATCAGACCAGGTTGTGGATATCGTACCTTCAGGATAAGTTGAATCCTTCTTATAACCTTAAACTTACATATCATCTTAAGGGTGACCTGAATGTGCCGGTTTTTAAGAAGAGTATAAATCTGCTTTTCACACAGCAGCATACTGTATTTTCTGTTTTCAGACAAAAAGACGGGATTCCGTTTATCGATATTATTCCTCATGAGGTAAATATTGAATCTTTTGATTTTTCATCTGAGGAGCCAGATTCAGGAGTTAATAAAATACACTCTTTTGTCGCTTCAGATTCAAGAAAGCCAATTAATATTGAGACTGGACGTTTGTTCCGGGCCTATCTGTTAAGCGCAGGCAAAAATGATCACTATTTTCATGCAACAATTCATCATATTGTTTTTGATGGCTTTTCAAGGCGTGTATTTGTTCAGGAACTGAGTAAAATATATAATGATCTGCTAATAAATGATAAAGATGAGTTGGAGCCTCTGGTACTTCAATGCTATGATTTTGCAGAATCAGAAAAACAGTTGCCGGATGGTCAGAATGAGAGTGAATTGATTGAATTCTGGAAGGAAAATCTAAAAGACAGTCCTTCAGAACTCAAATTCCCTTTTGACTTTAACAGGAGACATTATTCATCGGGCTTCGGATACAGGGAGAGTTTCAATGTACCTGCCGGCATTAGCTCAAGGCTAAGAAATCTCAGCATTAACTCTGGTGCCTCGCTTTTTGAAACAGTTTTATCAGCAGTTGGCCTTTTGATGCATAAATATACAGGGGAAGATGATATCTGCATCGGCATACCGGTATCGACAAGGCTCAGGAATCCAAAGCTCTGGAAAATATTCGGATATTTTGTCAATACGTCGGTTGTACGTTTAAAGATTGATGATACAAGGGAAATAGGGAAGTTCATTGGTTCTGTAAGTAAAGCTGCAAAAGCAGCAGTTTCCCGTTCAAATCTGCCTTTTGAAAAAATTGTTGAGGTAGTTAAACCTTTGCGTATTTCAGGTATTAATCCCCTTTTCCAGGTATCACTATCATGGTTCAGCCATTTTACCGTTCCAATGAAATTAGGAAATATCATTGGGGAAAGGATAAATGTCAGTGAGGGTGTTTCACCCTTTGATATAACATTTCTGATCTGGGAAAATGAAGGTAAAATTGAGGGTGAAATTGAATACAGTGTAGATTTGCTGGAGCGGGAGACAATTATTCGCTTGAAAGACAATTTTATACGTTTATTGGAATTAATGGGGGAAAATGCGGATCTTATAATATCTGAACTTTCCATTATCTCCGAAAGGGAAGCAACGCATCTCAACGATTTCAATAATACTGACGTGCCAATTCCTGATTGTCTGGTTCATAACCTTTTTGAGCAGCAATCACTGCTAAACCCTGAAAAGACGGCAATCTCCTCAGGTTCTGAGAGCCTTTCCTATGAAGAGCTTGAGAAGAGGTCTAATCAGCTTGCCGGATATCTGATCTCAAAAGGTGTAAAAGAAGGTGAAGTCATCGGGTTATGTCTTGAGAGATCATGTGAAATGGTTGTCTCAGTTCTTGGAATTTTAAAGGCAGGCTGCTGTTATCTGCCCCTTGATCCATCCCTTCCGGTTGACAGGATAAATTATATGGTTGAGGACTCGGGAACGACATTTCTGATCACTGAGAATTCACTCTCGGATAGATTTCAACAGTTAAGCAGCAATTCAATAATTTCCATTGATAAAGACAGGTCAGCTATTGACGGATTTGGTAAAATGAAACCGTCAGTAAAAACCGATAATCAGTCACTTGCTTATGTAATTTATACATCCGGGTCCACAGGCAGGCCAAAAGGCGTTAAGGTTCATCACCAGGCTGTGGTGAATTTTATTTTAAGCATGCTGAAAAAGCCTGGCTTTAAGGGTGACGACCTGTTATTGGCCGTTACAACTCTCTCTTTCGATATTTCTGTTCTGGAATTATTCCTGCCTTTATCCTCCGGAGCCGGTTTAGTGATTGCAAAAAATGATGAGATCTTTAATGGACAGAAACTTGCATCACTGCTTGAACTGAACAATATTACCGTTTTGCAGGCCACACCCGTAACCTGGACACTTCTTCTTGAAAGCGGTTGGAAAGGTAAAAAGAACCTGAGAGCATTATGCGGCGGAGAAGCAATTTCTCCGGGTCTTGTGAAGGAACTCCTACCTGCAGTTCAGTCGTTATGGAATATGTATGGTCCAACTGAAACAACCGTTTGGTCTTCCTGTTTCAGGATTACTGATCCTGATGCCCAGATCCTTGTAGGAAAACCTGTTGATAATACCAGGATATACATTCTTGACAGGAATAATAAATCACTTCCTGTGGGAAGTATAGGCGAAGTATGTATCGGAGGACACGGCGTCACTAAGGGCTACAATAAAAGAGACGAGCTGACTAAGGAAAAGTTTATTCCTTTTGAGAATAATCAGGTTGTATATAAAACCGGTGATCTCGGACGCTTCCTGAAAGATGGCAATCTTGAGCTTTTTGGAAGAATTGATAACCAGATCAAACTAAGAGGTTTCAGAATAGAAACAGGGGAGATCGAGTCACTCCTTATGAATATTAAGGGAATAAAGGAAGCTATTGTTAAAGTACAGGAATTTGGACAGAATGATCAGAGGATGATTGCATTCATAAACACTGATCATGACTTTAAAATGGCAGACGATGAGATCAGAGAATCGTTGGGGCATTACCTGCCATCATATATGATACCTTCTTTTTTTGTGAAATCCGATGGATTCCCAAGGATGCCAAATGGCAAAATAAACAGGAAGGCTCTTATTTTAAATCCTGAAGTACAAAAACAAAAAAAGGAAGTTATACATAAGGAATTGTCGGTAACTCAGAAGAAGATCCTTATTATATTTCAGGACGTCCTGAAAATTAAAAGCATTAGTATTACAGATAACTTTTTCGAGATTGGCGGGAATTCATTGCTTGCGATTAATGTGTTTTCAAAAATAGAGTCTTCTTTTGACATGCAGCTGAGCCTCAGGACATTCTTTGACGGACCTCGTATTAAGGATCTGGCTGAGATTGTTGATTTTAATCTGTTTAAAGCTGCAAATATTAAACCGCTCGCGGAAACGGATACGATAACAATAAAAGGTGAAATATAATGTTCGGGGAATTTTTAAAGGAGCTGGATCAAAAGTCAATAAAAATTGGATTTTCAGCAGGAAAGCTGACCTATGAAGGACCGGAGAATAATATAACTCCTGAATTAATTGAAAAGCTGAAAGAACATAAGGGAAGTCTGATAAAATTTTACTGGCCATCCGAGTGTGTTAATATGATGCCGATAAATCCCCTTGGGAGCAAAATTCCATTTACACTGATATACTTTGAGGTTATGAACTATCCCCTGAGCGATTTTTTCGGGAAAGATCAGCCCTTCTATGGATTTCTCCATTATGGTTCAAAGGGGGAGAAAATTAAATATGGTAGTGTAGAATCCTTTGCCGCAGATTATATTATTCAATTACAAAAGGTCATTCCTAATGGGCCTTATTTTTTGGGTGGATTCTCATTTGGAGGAATCCTTGCATTTGAAATGGCTGTTCAGTTGCAGAAAGCAGGTTATGAGGTGCCTTTTCTTGCTCTGCTTGATAGTAAAACAGCCCGGACCTTTGTTCCTATAGAATGGCATGACAACATCTTCAGAATAAACAAAAGCAATATACTGGTGCCTGAACGCACGAAAATGGGATACATTGCACAATTGATAGTATGTAAGGCTTTTTTATTCCTGAATAAACCAGTCCCGGTTATTCTGAGAAATTTTTATATTGGACATAAATACAGAGAGTTAACCAGGAAATACAGGCCTGGGATGTTTGAGGGTGAAATATTGCTGTTCAGATCTGAGGAGGCTAATCCTGCTTTTGAATTTAACGGCTGGGAGACACATGCAAATAAAGTTAATCTTGTTCACTTTAAGGGAGGTCATCTTTCAATTGCACGCAAGAAGGAGTATGCTGATATGATCGGTAAGGAGTTTCTGAACCAGCTCGACAGAGTATATACTCCCTCTCTTCAGAAATCATAATGAAATTCTCTGCATTTTCCGAGTTTGTCATATTCAGTTTTAAACCTGATGAAGCTGGTATTCCGGATAAATTAACATGATATGCGCAGCTCAGATTTGCTCTGGTGAAGGATTTCAGTCAGATTTGGGATTTGCGCTGATATTCCTGGTATAAATATCCTGTATTACCAAGCCTGCCAGAGTGAATCCAAAAATAGCAGTTATATGGGCTATTGTGCCGTTTATAACTGCTTTCTTACTGCACCATTCATGGTCGGCAAGAACAGGATCTCCGGCTGCATCCTGATTTTTTGGACAAAGACATTGTTCGGTACCGCAGGAAGTGCCAGATCCTCTTGATTCCAGCATCTCCTCACTATATACACACATAAATTTCTTTGCAGGAAGGTCACCCTTTCTTATCATCTTCCTCACTTTCGAACCCAGGGGACATCCAATGACATCCCAGAATTCTGCCACCTTGATTTTAGTCGGATCAATTTTCATAGAGGCGCCCATTGATGAGAAGAATACTGCATTAGTTCGGGTTGCCTTTCTTATAAGACTGATCTTGCTTCCCAGGCTGTCGATGGCATCTATGATATAATCATATTGATCCAGCTGGAAAAAATCGTGGTTTTGATGATTATATATTTTCTGAATTGCAGTGATATTGGCTTTAGGATTTATCTCCAGTAACCTGTTTTTAAGGGCATCAGTCTTAACTTCTCCCACAGTCCGGGTGGTGGCATGAAGCTGACGGTTGATATTTGTTACACATATCCTGTCAGAATCAACCAGGGTCAGATTGAATATGCCTGACCTGACAAGGCTTTCGGCACACCAGCTGCCAACACCGCCTATCCCGAAGATAATTATCTTCTTCCCGGCAATATCTGACATTATTTCAGCCCCCAGCAATAACTCTGTTCGCTGAAATATCCCTTTCACAGATTTCATGTTTTGCTTCTCTTTTGGTGTGGTCGGATTATAAAAATTTGTGCAAAATAAACAAATCAGATCCAGAAAGTTACTTTTCATATGAAAATTCAAACTCTATGAATTTTTTCACTGCTGGCCCGGATCATGATTTATTTCTTACTTTAGGATCCTCATTAATATTCTGCCGCATGGATAAGAGTAATCAAAGGAAACTGGTAAGGACGCTCGGTATAGGTTATGTAATTATTTTCGTAGTTGCAAATATCATTGGGTCAGGAGTATATAAAAAAATTGCTCCTATGGCTTCCGAACTTCACTCTTCTGCATGGATACTGATTGCATGGATAGTGGGAGGGATCATTACTCTGTTCGGTGCATTGTGCAACGCCGAGGTTGCCGGGTTACTTGCCGATACCGGAGGTGATTTTGTCTATTTCAAGAAAATTTATAATCGTTTTTTTGCATTTCTGTATGGTTGGTCACTGTTTACAGTCATTCAAACGGCAACAATCTCCTCACTTGCTTATGTTTTTGCTCAATCACTAAACAGTATAATTGCTATCCCTGATGTTTTCCAATCCTTACAGCATTTTACAATTGGAGGCGTATTCTATCCTTTTCAGGATTTCGGAGTCAAGGCTGTTGCGATAATTCTTATTCTTATTCTGACCTACCTGAATATCTCAGGCCTGAAAAGCGGTGCAATGGTCAGTAAAGTCATCCTCCTTCTTGTAGGCACCGGACTTTTTCTGATTGTTGTTTTTGGATTAAGGAGCGAAGCTTCCCTCTTTGGAAGAGATACTGGTGTAAGCGGTCCGGTTTCAGCGACAATCTCTGTTTCTTCATTTTACACGGCTATGCTTGCTGCCTTCTGGGCTTACCAGGGCTGGGTCTCTGTCGGCTTTATAGGAGGGGAAGTTAAAAATCCAACAAGAAATATTCCAAGAGGGATCGTTTTAGGTGTCTTTATTGTGATCTTCGTTTACCTGCTTGTCAATCTGACTTATCTGTCGCTTCTTTCAATCCCGCAATTGGTCGGGATCCATAATGCCGGAAATCAGATAGCCGCAGTTGAGGCTGTACGAACTTTCTGGGGATCTAATGGAGTACTTTTTATATCATTGCTGATACTCGTCACCACCCTGGGGTGTACAAATGCGAGTATTCTTACCGGTGCCAGACCCTATTATGCAATGGCCCGTGAAAAGCTTTTCTTTCCTGGTGTTTCTCACCTTAATAAAACAAATGTGCCATCCACCTCACTGCTATGGCAGGGAATATGGGCTTCGGTTTTGGTTCTTTCAGGGACATTTGATCAGCTCACTGACATGATTATTTTTGCTGTTTTTATATTTTACGGGGCTACAGCTCTGGGAGTAATCATTTTACGCCGCAGGATACCGGATGTAACCAGGCCTTACAAAGTATGGGGCTATCCTGTTGTACCTGTTATTTTTATCCTGTTCTGTATAGGTCTGTTTATCAATACTATTATAACAAGACCACGCGAAGCCGCCATTGGCATGATCCTGATTTTATCGGGTATTCCTGTTTATCTTTTTCTGAAAAAAAAATATCCTAAGAGCGAGGGGTGATTAAGTCGGCAGATGAAGCTGTTATGTGAGTAATCCCAATCCCTGCTGGTCCTTTTATTTAAAAATTATCATCAGGCTGTGAAATTTCCCATTTATTATCCTATTTTTAAGGGATATTTACCCTTTATAATATATATGATAAAGCGTTAATATTTAAGAAATATCAGATTTAAAAACTACAGATACTCTCTATTTATTTTGTAAAATTGATATGAATAATCTTCAATTATATAATAGGGTATTTATTGAGAGTTTCCAGGTGATTTCAGATCAGCTGGAAAATCTGACTTACCGGTCAATACCCGCGTGGGATTCAGTAGGCCATATGGCAATGATAGCAGCTTTGGAGGAGACATTCAGTATAATGTTTGATCCGAATGATATTCTTGACTTTACTTCGTATGAAACTGGAAAACAAATATTGACAAAATATAATATCCTTTTCTGAATTTTCCAGAAGGATAGAACTTCAATTGTGATGTTAATATTTTAAGTCAGTATTTAGAGCTGATTGTTTCACAGTAAAATAAGCTATAAGAAATTATGTTTCTTGATCTTGATGAAAAGGAAAAATCAATAATCGCCGCAATTGATGACAGGGGTGTAAGCACCACTTATGGTGAAATATGCGGTTTTGCTGAAGAGTTTTGTTCCCTTATAAAGAGAAGGACATTAATTTTTATTTTATCGGAGAACAGCACAGGATCTCTTGCAGGATATATCGCCTCATTGTCAGGGAGGATAGTTCCCCTGTTATTGAGTTGTAATATTGACAGGGGTATGCTGGCTAATCTGATTGCTGTTTATCAGCCTGAATATCTTTGGGTTCCCGAGAGATATCTTTCCGGGTTTAATTACAGTCTGATATTTAAAAAGTATGAATATATTCTTTTAAAAACAGGTCTGAAGCCCTTTGACCTTCATGATGATCTATCACTCCTTCTTCCTACATCAGGGACTACGGGAAGTCCGAAATTGGTACGCCACAGCTATTTAAATGTTGAGATTAATGCCAGGAATGTTGCAGCATCTGCCGGCCTGGTCCCCGAAGATAGAAGCATAGCGATTCTGCCGATGCATTTTACTATGGGACTTTTTGTAATGAACAGTCACCTGGTTACGGGAGCAAGAGTCTTACTGATGCAACAATCTTTAACTGACAGAGGGTTCTGGCAATTTATAAAGGATCAGAAGGCAACAAATCTTAGTGGTGTTCCATATAATTTTGAAGTCTTGTACAGGCTCAGGTTCTTTCGTATGGATTTACCTGACTTGCGACTCCTTATTCATGGAGGCGGAAAACTTAAATATGAACTGTTCGTCGAGTTTGCTGAATATGCCGGGAGGACAGGCAAGAAATTCATTTCGGGCTATGGCCAGACGGAAGGATCTTCAAGAATGGCTTTCCTGAAACCAGAAATGGCTTTATCTAAACCAGGAAGCATTGGAAAGGCTATAACCTCAGGACATCTTTCACTTATTGATGAAAACGGAACAGAGATAAATGAGATTGAAGCTGTTGGTGAGATGGTATACCGGGGACCAAACGTTACTTTAGGATATGCGCAAAGCGGTACTGACTTAGCAAAAGGCGACGAAAACAAAGGGGTTCTGCACACGGGAGATATTGCACGACGGGATGCTGACGGCTATTACTACGTAGCAGGGCGATTAAGCAGATTCCTTAAGCTTTATGGCCTCAGAATAGATCTCGATGAAATAGAGCATATGATCAGGTCAGCATTTGATATGGATTCTCTCTGCACAGGAAATGATGAAAAGATGATCATTAAAATAACAGACAATACTTTGAAAGAAGAAATACATAAATATGTGATCGAAAAAACCGGATTGTTTCACACAAGTGTTGATGTGGCTGTGATTGAAGAAATCCCTAGAAATGAAGCTGGTAAAAAAATTTATTAGCCTCATGTATTCAATGCATCCGGCACTTAAAACAGTTTTGGATTTTTTCTCTTAATAAAGGTTATTTCCTGGATGAGAGACTTAAGGTTGTTTTTTTAACCTATTATTACATGGTAAAGATTTTTAGACATACTATAAAAACAATATGGAGAAGATGGTACATCTAACTGATCTGGATAATTTACCTCTGTCATCAAATCAGCAGAGATTATGGATACTTGCACAACAGGACAAATCTGATCCGAGTTATAATATCCACATGGCTTATCATCTTGAAGGAGAAATAAATGTCGGGATCTTCAACAAGAGCATAAATCTCCTCTTTGAGAGACAATTTACATTGTTCTCAGTATTCAGGCTGGATCGCGGACTTCCGTATATCAATATCACACCAAAGCCGGTTTTAATCGAACTAATTGATTTTTCAGCATTCCCATTGCAGTCAGCCAGAGAGAAAATTCTTTCCTTTGCAGGTGAAAAAACAAGAATTCCGTTTGATCTTGAGTACGGGCCTTTATACAGAATATTCCTGCTGAAAGAGACTGAGCAGAGCTGGTTCTTCTGTATGACGGTTCATCATATTATTTTTGACGGTTTTTCAAGAAGGCTTCTCGTTCTGGAGCTGAGCAAGATATATAATAATCTGTTACTTGGAGTGGACGCAGTGCCTGAACCACTGAAGTTTCAGAGTTACGATTTCGCTGCACTCGAAAAAGTAGCGGCACCTGTGCCAAATGAAAAGGAGACTGCTGAATACTGGAAGGAGTATTTAAATGACTGCCCTCCGGAGCTTAAATTCCCATACGATTTTCAAAGAACCGAAAATCAAACCTGGTTCGGCGGAAAGATACCATTTCAAATCCCAGCTGCAATATCTCAAAAAATCAGGATATTAAGCCAGGAATCGAAAACCTCTGTCTTTAAGACACTGCTCTCAATGCTGGGAATACTCTTTGATAAGTATACCGGGGTTAATGATATATGTATCGGAATTCCTGTCTCCAACCGCAGGGTAATTGATTCTTTCAAAATATTCGGCTTTTTTGTCGACACAATACCAGTCAGACAGGTGATTGACGGCAGTAAAGATTTCAGGAATCATCTCAGTTACCTGACGGAAGTATTTGATAAGACTCTACAGCACTCCATATCGTTTGACAAAATAGTCGGGATTCTTAAGCCTGAAAGAATTCCGGGATTGAATCCTTTTTTCCAGGTATGTTTTACCTGGATAAATAATTTTACAATTCCAATGGATCTGGGGGGCATCTCCGGAAAAAGATTTACAGTACCAGACGGGGTTGCCGCCTTTGATATCACTTTTTCCATGTGGGAAGATGGGGACTTCATTTGCGGGGAGATAGAATACTGTAATGATGTGCTCACCCGTGAGACAATCAATCGGTTGCTGGATAACTTCCTGGTTCTTGTCAGGAATCTCGTTGAATATCCTGAATCACCGATAGACTCCCTGTCGATGATCACCGATGATGACAGAATGCTGATTGATAGTATTAATGATACCCATACTGACTATCCCAAAGATAAAACATTAGGTCAGCTGTTTGAAGAACAGGCCATTATATATCCGGAAAAAGCAGCTGTAGTTTTTAAAACCAGCTCCCTTACCTATAGCCAGTTAAACCAGAAGTCAAATCAATTAGCCCATATTTTAAGGAATTCCGGAGTCAGGAACGGCGATCCGGTTGCCATACTCGTTGATAAGTCGGTTGACATGATTGTCGGGATATTTGGAATACTAAAGGCAGGGGGAGCTTATGTACCGCTTGATCCGGAGTATCCTGAAGAAAGAAAAAGCTTTATTATAAAGGATTCGGGATGCAGGATACTTATCACGCAGGACAAATATATGAATGAACCTCCTGAGGGATTATTGAAGTACAGTCTGGACTCTTCTGCCTCTTATCACAACAATATGTCAAATGTTGAAAGTAAGAATGTTGCAACAGACATGGCATATATAATCTACACATCAGGGACAACTGGTAATCCCAAGGGTACACTGATAAATCACCGTGGTGTTGTAAGACTTGTGCGGAATACGAACTATTTAGATATTACCCCTGAAGACAGAGTTCTTCAGTCAGCATCAATCGTTTTCGATGCCTCAACAGAAGAGATCTTCGGAGCACTGTTAAATGGGGCAACTTTATATATTGTTGATAAAGAAACACTTCTCAATCCGGATGCACTTGGTGACGTATTGATAAAAAACAATATCACAATCGCAGACATTGCATCAGCTCTCTTTACACAGTTGGCAGAAATACGAACAGATATATTCTGTAAATTAGATTGTCTGATTCTGGGCGGGGAGGTGATCTCCGCACCTCATGTAAAAAAAGTCAGAATGAGCAATCCTCGCCTGAGAGTTATCAATGCTTACGGTCCAACTGAAAACTCCTGTAATTCTACAACCTATGCAATAGAAAGAGATTTTGATTCCAACATTCCTATAGGAAAGCCAATAAGCAATTCCACTGCCTACATATTTGATAAAAACATGAACTATCAGCCGGTAGGAATTATCGGGGAATTATATGTAGGGGGAGATGGAGTATCTCCCGGATATCTTAACAGGGATGATCTTAACAAAAGAAGCTTTGTCCGGCACCCTTTATTCCCTGGTGAGAGACTCTACAGAACCGGTGACTATGCCAGATGGCTGCCTGACGGGAACATTGAGTTTCACGGTCGGATGGACAATCAGATTAAAATCAGGGGCTTCCGGGTTGAACTTGATGAAATTGAATCAGTAATATCCAAAATTGAAGGAGTAATTGAGGTTGTTGTTAAACCATTGAATTCCCGGGATAAAGATATCCGTCTGATTGCTTTCCTGAATGTTCCTGAGGATTTTAATATGGATATCAGAGAAATTATGGGGCACCTTAAATCGAAGCTTCCCTCATATATGCTGCCGTATGGGATTAAACTCATGCATGGATTTCCATTAACAGTAAATAATAAAACAGACCGGAAAGCACTTAAATTTGAGGAGAGTGAAACAACAGTCAGCAATAAGAAGGAAGAGGCATTTTTATCACCTACAGAGGAGAAGATCTATAAAATCTGGAGTGAGATATTGCGGATAAGGGAGATAGGAAGGAATGATGATTTTTTTAACCTTGGAGGCAATTCGCTGCTGGCGATCAGTCTTCTGAACAGGATAGATGAACAACTTGGGGTAAAAATTAGTTTTAAGGATCTGATAATAAACTCCTCGATAGGAGAGCTTGGCCAATATGTTGCTGAACATTATATTGGTACCTCAACAGCTGCAGAATTGGTACATCTGACTGACCTGAATGATCTTCCCCTGACAAAGAGCCAGGCAAGAATATGGCTCATAACAAGATTAAATCCAGCTATCCCCAATTACATTGTTCCATTCGCCTACAGATTGAACGGAGCCTTAAATATTGATCTCCTGCGCAAGAGCATCAGCATCCTTTTCTCAAGGCATCATGTGCTCTTTTCAAGAATAATTGAGAGAGATGGCAGCCCATGTTGTGTTATCGAAAAGAGAGAGGTACATATCGAATTCATAGATCACAGCGACATACCATCAGATGAAAGAGAATCCGGAATAATGGATTTGATCAAAAATGATTCCAGAAAAGCTTTTGATCTCAATACTGGCCCGTTATACAGAATATACCTTTATAAAATAAGTGAAGAAGAGTTCTTCTTTTATTGTGCTATTCATCATATTGTATTCGATGGCTGGTCATGGAAGATATTTATTAATGATCTTAACCAGATATATCAGGATCTTGATACCGGAAATGAAATCTCGTTAAAGGAACTGACATATCAGCAATATGACTTTGCCTATTGGGAAAAACAGCAGGACTTGCAAAATGATGAGACCGAATCAACTGAATACTGGAAAAAGCAGCTGGAGGGATGTACCTCTCTTATAGATTTTCCTTATGATTTCCCGCGATTGTATGGTTCCTCAGGTTTCGGTGCCAAAGAGCAGATTAAATTTCCTGCTTCAATATCATCTGCTCTGAGACAAATCAGCAAGAATGAAGGAGTCAGCCTGTTTGCAACAATGATGAGCGCTTTTGGGATCCTTATGCATAAATATTCCGGGGATATTGATATAAACATAGGTACTCCGGTAGCCAACCGGTCTCATTCTGCCTTTGAGAATGTAATAGGGATGTTTGTCAATACGGTGGTTATCCGTTTACGGCTTGATCAGGATATATCTTTTAAGAATCTGTTGAGAGAAACCAATGAGGTGATTTTAGATGCAATAACTTACCAGGATCTGCAGTTTGAGAAGATTTTTGAAATAGTTAAGCCTGACAGATCCTCAAATGCCAATCCTGTCTTTCAGGTGGCACTCGCATGGGAAGGAGATCTGAGTGTTCCTCTTAACCTTGTTGGTATTTCCAGCGAACAGTTGTTTATTCAGAGCGGAACATCTCCATTTGATATAACTTGTACAATGTATGATAATGGAGATACTATTGAGGGTGCTATTATATATAATACTGACCTGATAAAGAAAGAAACGGCAGCGGGGTTGTGTAATAACTTTCTCAACCTGGTATCCAATGTTGTTGATAATTATGAACTGCCGGTTACAGCTGTTCCTCTGATATCTGATGCAGAAAAACATAAGGTTTTGAGTTTTACAGAAACAAAAACACCATATCCGAAAGACAAAACCATTATTGAGCTATTTGAGGAGCAAGTCCGGAAGAATCCGGAAAAGACTGCAATTGTCTTTCTTAATGAATCACTTACTTATAAGCAGCTAAGCCTGAGATCGAATCAGCTGGCAAGGACACTGAGAGAAAAGCATGGGATAAGTAAAGATACTCCGGTTGGTATATTGGTTAGCAGATCAATAGATTTAATTGTCGGGATCCTTGGTATTCTGAAAGCAGGAGGGGCATATTTGCCTATTGATCCTGAATATCCCCTGTATAGGATAAACTCGATTATAAAGGATTCAGGATGCAGGATACTCCTGACACAGGAAAAATACATGAACCCTGCTGTTGAGGATGTAATGATGATCAACCTAAATTCGCCCGAATCATATAATCAGGATGAATCCGATCTCGATAACATAACCACATCTTCGGATCTTGCCTATATAATGTATACATCGGGCACAACAGGAGGCCCTAAAGGCAGTATGATAATGCAGAAGAGTGTTGTCAGGCTTGTAAGGAATACAAATTATATCGAGTTCACAGAAAATGACAGGATATTGCTGACCGGAGCCATTGTCTTTGATGCAACTACTTTTGAAATATGGGGAGCTTTATTAAACGGCGGAAGTCTCTATATTATTGAAAAGGAAACCATCCTTGACCATAAACTCTTGGGGGAAGAGTTAATTTCCAATCAGATAACAATTTTATGGCTTACTTCTGCACTCTTCACCTTTCTGGCTGAAGCCGGCACCGGGATCTTCAGGAATTTGAAGTACCTTCTGTCCGGGGGTGATGTATTATCCGTACCGCATATAAACAAGGTCAGGAATAATAATCCCGGACTGAAAGTTATTAACGGATATGGGCCAACTGAAAACACAACATTTTCAACATGTTACGAAATAATCAAAGATTTCAGTCACAATATTCCTATTGGCCGGCCAATCAGTAACTCTACAGCATATATATTCGATAAAAATCTTAATTATCAACCAATTGGAATAAAAGGTGAATTGTATGTGGGAGGTGACGGGGTATCCCGGGGATATCTGAACAGAGATGACCTTGATGCCCTTAGTTTTATTGAGCATCCGGATATCACAGGGGAGAGGCTTTACAAGACAGGTGACTATGCAAGGTGGTTGCCCGACGGAAACATAGAGTTCCTTGGCAGGATCGATAACCAGGTAAAGATACGTGGATTCAGGATTGAACTGGAAGAAATAGAAACAGTGTTAACGGAGATAGAGGGGATAAAAGGAGCCGTTGTTAAACCGGTAAAAATAGATGCAAACGATGTCCGCCTGGTTGCTTTCCTTGATGTGCAACCTGGTACTATCATCGAGTTCGCAGAGGTAAATAACCTGATCATCGGCAAATTGCCTGCATATATGATACCTTCCGCTTACAAAACTGTACAAGGTTTTCCAATATCAATAAATGGAAAAATTGACAGGAAAGCTTTAACTATTGATTTGTCGGAATTAGTTGGAAAAACAAGCACGGTTGATCTGAATGAATTTACGGATATCCAGAGACAGGTGTTAAATATCTGGCAGGATATAATCAAAGCCAAATCCATTGGATTAAATGATAACTTCTTTGATGTGGGAGGTACATCCTTCCTTGCAGTCAGGGTAGTTGACAGAATTGATAAGGAGTTAGACGTCAGCCTGGGATTACGGAAGTTCTTCTTCAGCCCGACAATTCAAAGTATTGCTGAAGAGATTGAATGGCAGAAAAATCCAAAGAGAAGTGCTGAAGCGGGTCCTGCAAAAGTGCAGAACAAAACGGATGACAAAATAATAACAGGGGAATTATGAGATTTAATGAATTTTTGGAAGAGCTTGATCAAAAATCGGTTAAGGTTTACTTCAGGGAAGGGAAAATCAAATATGAAGGACCGGAGAGTGCCCTGACCCCCGAGTTAATTGAAATGCTTAAGGAGTTCAAGGCTAATCTTATCAGGCACCACTGGCCTCCGGAGTGCACAAACCTGATGCCGATTAATCCTCTTGGGAGCAAAACTCCGTTTGTTCTGATATACTTTGAGGTTATGAATTACCCCTTATGTGAGTATCTTGGAAAAGATCAGCCATTTTATGGATTTCTGCATAATGGCTCCACGGGAGAGAAGATCAAATACAAGACTGTTGAATCTTTTGCTGCTGATTACATAATTCAACTACAGAAAATTCTGCCAAAAGGGCCCTATTTTTTAGGCGGATTCTCCTTTGGAGGAGTGCTCGCATTTGAAATGGCCGTACAGCTTCAGAAAGCAGGATATCAGGTTCCATTCCTTGCAATGCTGGATAGTATGACTACTTTAGGGGATGAAAAAGTTATATGGCATAATAATATATTTAAAATTATTAAAAGCAATATTCTGGGGCCAACCCGGAGAAAAATCGGAAAACGTCTGCAGAGGTATATCTGTAACCTGTTTTTATTTCTAAAGATGCCTGTCCCTATAGTTTTACGGAATTTCTATATTGTGGATAAATACAAAAAATTAACCTGCAAGTACAGAGCCGGGAAATTTAATGGTGAATTATTGTTATTCAGATCAGACATGAAGGATACTGATCTTAAATATAACGGATGGGAGGCACATGTAGATAAAGTAAATGTGGTAACCTTTAAAGGAAGTCATCTGGCAATTGCACGGGAAAAGGAATATGCTGAAATGATCGGTAAACAATTTATGGATCACCTTGCAAGAGTATACAAACCCAATTAGCAGGAATATAAATGCCCGAGGCAACCTTTTCCCAATTCATCAGGTGCAGTTTTTGCCCTGAAAATAAAACCGCTTCAGATGCTTTACTTTCGACTGCCGAGGTATACTACGGACAATCTGCAGAGTTTGCTTCAGGGCTTTCATCCTTTGAAGGATTTATAAATAAAGATGATACGTTAAAAGCCTCCGGATTGCATAACAGCGAAGACAGGAAAACTGTTTTACTCTGTTATACTCTCCTCCGCCTGATAGTGTCAAAAAAACTGGATAAAGATCCGCATGAGCTCTCATATATATATGGTGCACACGGCAAGCCCGGACTAAAAGATGATCCGCTTTTTTTCAGCATTTCGCATACCAGGAATTCGTTTTCTTTTGCAATATCTGACAATTTTTGTGTCGGGATTGATGTGGAAGAGTTTAACAGGGACATTAATTTTGAGTCCGTTAGCAGACGATTCTTCAGTGTTAATGAGAATGAATTCATTATGAATTCAAGAGAAGATTCGAGGGAACGGTTTTTTCTGTTATGGACAAGAAAGGAAGCATTGCTCAAGGCAATTGGAACAGGAATAATTCCGCAACTAGCAAATATTGAAGTACATAACCCTATAAACATCATTGACAGGCATGCGATTGATGATTTAAAAGATGCTGTAATCCCCGATCAATATTATATTTATTCTGAAAAACTGCACAACAATTACGTTAGTGTAGCTTTACCCCGGGAAACAAAGATCAGTCTGTCTGAATTGAATGAGAAAAATTTAAATGCTTACCTCCAATAACCTGATCTAATATTTAATTAAGAACTCTACTCAGTTTTTATTTCAAGTTCAGGATATTGAGGACATAATTTTGAAACCAGTGTGTTTTCAAAACTGAGATTCCCTAGCTTCGGACTCCAGTCCATTCCTCACCATATTCCAAATGTCCTTATTGTTATTTAATGACATTGAGTTTCTCACCATCATAGTACCTTCTACCTCAGACCAGTCATAATTATCTCCGTAACGTATCCCGATTCCGTTATTGAGAAACATACAATTATCAACTGTAACATTATGATTCACCGAGCTGTATCCGAGTTCAAGACCCTGTCCGCAATTTGTAAAAACACAAGAGCTGAAGGTGTGATTTTTGACAGCAGGACTAATACTCGATAAGGCAGCACCTTCATGAAAGCAGGCCTCAAACCTGCAGTTGGTAACGTTTATGTCGCCTCCTTCACCCGCTCCGGAATCAAGTCCGTCATCTTTTGCAAACATGAAAGTAGTGTTATCAATTTCTGCATCTGTGGCAATAAGATAGAGTGCATCATTATCAGTGTCCCTGAAAGTATAGGTGTCATCAGGAAAATCTGTAAATATTGAATTACTGAGCGTCAGATGAGTATTGTTTAACTGACCCCCTGTCTGTGCCCTCTGTACAAGGATGTCATTGAGTGTAAGGGAGGCATTCTGAGGATAGAAAATCTGCCCTATGTGATCCAGTATGAAACAATGATCCAGACTAAGGGTACTGTTTTCGGTATAAAATAATGCCTGCCTTCCTGAATGACCCCAGTTGTAGCCCTCCGAATCGTGGTAACCGCTCTGACAGAATATTGTATATTGTGCATCTACAGTACCACCTGCAACTCTTGTTATAAACCCGCCCCAATACATATTATCCCTGCTGCATGTCACAAATACCGGATTTTCGGCAGTACCTGAGAATACAACCGGACCGCTCAGGTTAATATCAACGCCTTCGTCAACCATAAGCAGGGCTCCCTCGTGGACAGTCAGTGATCCGGTTGATGTAATATTGAGGTTTCCAGTGATGTTCGCAACACTGTTGGCCGGGATCTCTACCGGAGAATTTATGTTACCTTCCAGGAAAATCTGCGGTTCGGAGATTCTGGTGAGTGATGCACTGATTTGCTTTCCACCAACCACAAATTCGGCCTTGTCTGTGATCGAAGAAACGGCAACATTCACCGAGCCAACACCCTGTTTAATGTTGAATCTGTCACCAGAGGAAAGGCATTTACCCTCACAATAAACAGCCTTTGTGATTCCGGATTCCCTTACATAAAAAATAAAAGGTACTTTTATTAATCCGGAAAATCTGTGAGGGTAATATAAACCAATATTTTCTGATGTCAGGACGGAAGTCTTAAAAGTTGCCGGAATCCAGGCCCTGATACCCCATTCAGACAATTCCCGCTCCTCTGTTTTAGTAGTAAAAAGGAAGGTGTCATTTGCCTGCTGCGTATCCTTATATTTCAGTATTAATTCATAGAAGCCGTTTTCGGTGAATTCGATGTAGTCTCCGGATCTGAATTCAATTGTCTCATTATTAAGGATTGCCGAACTGATAATATTGGAATCATTTACCACAGCGAAAGGCAGGTAATAATCATGATGGTTCGAAAGCTCTGAAAGTTCAATTGTACCTTCAGGTGCAACAATTTGTTTCTTCTCATCCTTACTGCAGCCAGGGATAATAAGTACAGATAATAAGCAGGGTATAAGTCTTACAAGTTTCATATTCACCGGATTTGCTGTTTATCAAGTTCCTGAAGTATCCACTCTCTTCTCTCCTTCAGCATTTGCCTTTTCTCAGCCAGGTTAGAGATAAAGAGCGCATAATTTGTCTCATCAACATCATATCTGGATTGAGCAACAATAGAATCATTGGCATAAAACGGACTGATATGTTCATTGGTATAATCAAAAATGTCATCAATAGCAGTTAAATCAGCTTTTTCAATAAAAGCCCGCAGCGTTTTGAGGTACTGCTGATAAAGAAAACTGTCTTTCGCAATTTTGTAGTCAAGATCATCCTCAATTGAAAAAAGCAGTTTTGAACCGACATCGGCAATTATATCATTCATACTGGCATATTCCCTGACACCGAAGACAGTCCCTGTAGCCCATGACCTTCCTACTTCATGGGGCTCATCAGCAAAAATATCATCGAAGTCCCATGGTAAGACCCCGAAGACTTCCTTATTATCCCTGATTTTTGTATAAAAAATTATCTCATCGGTATAATCACCGTTCTTCATTAGCAGATCAATGCTAAGCTTGGTAAAATACTGTTCCAGATCCATATAGTCTGACAGAGTATCATACATCTGCTGCCCGGAGTATGAGGGCAGGTTTGAATAAATCATTCTGAAACGTGTAAAATATTCATCCTCGCTTAGGTGGCTGTAAGGGCTTAAAGAATATGATTTTACAACATGATCATAGCCCCGGCGTATTACAATTGAAGAATTTGTCTGTTCTATAAAATACTCAACCGGATCTTCGATGAAATGATATAAGCCCTGAGTATGATTATTCAGCCTGACCTCTGTAAAAAACTATAAACAGGCCAGAGGCCGGCCATCCTGAATAATCCGACTGCAGTGGAATTCTCGATGTAGGTATAATCGTATACCATTGCAAGCAGCTTAAATTCTTCGTATTTTTTCTCTTTCCGTTCCAGGGGATTATACATGGAAATCTTTCTGTCCATGTTCACGCCAAAGCCTTTTCTGTAAAATTTCAGGGTATTATCACCCCGTATTTCGAATCTGTCGAGCTGATATGCACTTCCGCCAAAATGTAAGATCGGAATCGGATCAGTTACTTCATATTGTTCCCCGCGGCTGGCATTTATATGCTGTTCCTGGGCTTCAGTAAGCACGAAGTTAAAGATTTCTTTTTCAGGATCTTCGATCTTATCATATGCCTTGGTGCAACCGGAAAGATATAAATCAAATAAAATCAGGATGATCAGATGATATAGATATTTAATCTTCATTAAGAAGGCAGATTAGACTAAGATATTATGATACAATATTAAGGATAAATTGAAGGAAATGTTCAAAGAGGCAAAAAGCCCATAAAGTATTCAGGTAGGGGGATGAAGTCTTTTATTGAACCAGTGCCTTACTGAGCGCATAGTTTCAAGCTGTTTGGCGGGGGAATGGCGATGACAGGTTGAGCGTTCATCACTGTTTTCAGGCGCCCCCCAGCGGATCTCAATTCCGTCATTTGGGTTATAGGCCATTTCAAAGGCATCCTTTCTCCTGAGAATTTCACCGATAGTCAGTTTTTGTTCAGAGCCGTCAGAGCGGTTATAACTGATCGAGAGTTCTGAAACCTTCCGGTCAAGGATATCCTGAAGTTTTTTCCTGGCCTGTTCAGGTGAGCCCATACCTGAAATGTTGTAATCTTTTGGTGAACGCATAACCATGTCAGGAAAATTGAGCACAGCATCCATTGCGATCAGCAGTCTCAAATCGCGGTTGGGCGTTGAGAAATCTTCCCACTGGCCTCCGGCCTGAAAGAGCCCTGCAGCACTTGATGGCATTGGTATAACGGCTCCAGGATGCGATCTAAGATAAGCTTCACCATTAGCTACAGAGGTTACCCTTACCCTCAGCTGTTCATGAAGAGCCTGGATCTGATCCAGTAAGGCTGTTTCGGGGTCAAGAGGCTTCGGGTTGATTAACCGCTCCATTGTTTGATAGAATTCCCCTGTCTCCATCTTTTTTTGTTGAAGTGAAAAGGGAACCATCCCCGTTGAAGCTGTCAACTGTTCGTTTTGCATAAGGTAAGGTCCGGTTTTTTTAAATAAAATAGGGCGGAATGCTTTAAATCCCGGTTCTCCGATAACACCTGTAGTATTGAAGAGGAAATTACCTTTCCAGAATCTCTTTATTCCTACTGTCCCATCCGGTTGGGCATCTACCGAAAGAAGCATTCCTGGATGTCCGTTGGTTTGCGGCGACCAGCCTGCGATGATCAGCGTATGACCATAAGGGTCAGCATAAACTATACCCGGCCTCAAGGCCTGGCGTGTCAGCAGTACAGGATAGTAATCAGATACTTCATCCTCCAGTGCAGTACGGGCGGTACCTGAATGAACTCCGTCAGCCACCCTCCTTACAAATGAGTTGAATGCCAGTACAGGATTGGTCTTAGAAGTTGAAATTTCATTTGTGATCCATTGACCCGGTCTTGGATTACGACCAAGATAGCCCCTGTCACATACATGGTATCCAAACGGCAGTCCCAGTTTCCATGAAAAATATGCCCTCAGAAAAAAAGGATTATCGGCACAATCAGGCCGCATAAGCACACTCACACTGTTATCAGGTTCATCCTCCCCAAGCGAGAGGTAATTGTACAGGAAATTCTGATTCTTATTCCGGGTAACCTCATGAAGGGCAGACCAGGAAGCATCCTCGCCGCATCCATGGAACAATGCATTTACCCAGGCACAATAGAGTGCCTCAGACCTGCTGTCCCAGCCTTGCTGAGTTTTCCATACCACTCCCCTGGTTGAATTTACTTTCACCGGTGAAATAACAAAATCCAGACTACCAACCTCCTTCCTGTCAGAAATTATTGCAGCCTTATATTTACCTTCCGGATTTCCGGGAAAATCATCAATCCTCCAATAGGGCAATCCCTCACTTGCAATGTATTTAAAGGATTCTGAACTGCCGGAAGGACCAGTTACAATAATCTTCGCTTCTCGTAAGTATTCCCCTCCTGTAGCCATAATCCGGAATGTTTCTCCGGGAGCCGGGTTTTTTGGAAGGATCAGCATTGCATTAATCATGAAATTATCTGCCGAAGGTCCATTCTTTTTTACTGAATCTGCCAGTAAGCCGGAGATCAGCCCGCCTAACTTGGAAGGGCGATCTGCATGACAGGCTGTACAATTGAAAATTAAAAGAAGGATCACTCCTGAAATAAGCAATCGGTTATTATTGCCGGCCATAGTTTTACAAGTTGAAATATTAAATGTAAAGATAACTGAAATGAGCTGACATGATAACGTTTTTCCAATCATGACTACCATAAACAAGGTATACAAAATACCCTGTTTGGGTTATTTCAGATCAGTTTTTCATCCCGTACTTTTGTTTCGCCGGTCGCATTTAACCGGCATAATAATTAGTAATAATTCTTTGGGGAATAAATTTAAAAATGAAAATATGAGATCATACGCCTTATGCCCGGTTTCCGATAAAGTAATTAATGAAAGAGTTGCCCGTATCAACGGGGCATTCACTGTGTTATTACTCATTATTTCAGGTTTGACTGAGAATATTATCCCGGTCGTATTTCTTGCTGTTGACTTTTTATTAAGATCATCCGATTATTCAAAATACAGCCCCATAGGCAACTCCTCCAGTGTTATAGTAAATATCTTTGGTCTGAGTGAACAGAAGATCAATGCAGGTCCAAAAATATTTGCCGCTAGAATAGGTTTTGTATTCAGCAGCTTAATAATCATATCTTTTGTTCTTAATTCCTATCTGCCGGTATTGACACTGGGAGGGGTTTTAGGAGTGTTTTCTTTTCTGGAAGCCTCATTTGGTCTGTGTGTTGCTTGTGAAATATATCCTTTATTATATAAGTTGCTTTACAAAATCAACTTTCAGTAGTCTTCAGTCAGGTCTTATCATTATCAGATAGTTTTTCATCACATCCGGAAAGGGGCCAGAAATGGCCTCTTTTTTTTAATTCCGTTATTTCTGAAAAATATACTTCCTAAACGGATCTTCAGCCTCCCGGAGATTTTCACAGGATGTCAGTAAGCTCAATGAAATGCAACATGCTGAGAAATAAGTTAATGATATAACTTATTTTCAGAATTGTGTAACACGTACCGTAGATGCGATACCTATTTTTGCAGTGTTAGAACTATAAGTCAGGCTTGAATTAATAATAGGGAAAATATGAAAGCAATACTATTTGTATCATTATCGTTTTTTGCAATTTCTCTTTTTTCCGGTTGCCGTAAGGAAGAGTTTGCAGGTATTCCTGTATTATCAACCAGTGCTGTAACCGAGATTTCGGGAGTATCGATGTCTAGTGGGGGTAATATAACCTCCGATGGTGGTGCCTCTGTAACATCCCGTGGGATATCTTGGAGTCAGAATCCTGATGAAACATCAGATGTGAGTATAACTTCAGATGGAACAGGAACAGGAAGTTTTACAAGTAACATGTCCGGCCTGATTGGATCCACCACTTATTTTGTCAGAGCTTATGCAACAAATAGTGCAGGCACAGCTTATGGCGAGCAGATTTCATTTACAACACGGGTGACCGATGTGGATGGGAATTCTTATAACTCAATATCGATTGGTACACAGACTTGGATGGTTGAAAACCTGAGGGTTACTCATCTGAATGATGGATCAGAAATTAGTATTATTACGAGTGATCTCGAATGGACGACAGCATCAACTCCAAGCTATTGCTGGTATTTTAATATAGTACCTGCCGATGTCCAGAATAGTCCTTTATATAATTTTAACACCGTTCAAACTGGTAAGTTATGCCCGGCTGGCTGGAGCGTACCTTCAGACGGTGACTGGAAAACCCTTGAGATGTTCATGGGTACGTCGCAGGCTGAAGTGGATATGATAAACTGGAGAGGTGAAGGATCAAGTTCAATATTAAAAGCTGCTGATGGCTGGTATGTTTTAAATGGAATTCAGGATATGTACGGTTTTAAAGCATTGCCGGCAGGAGTAAGGGACGGTTTATCAGGCGGGTTTATAGATTTTAATAATGCAACATCATGGTGGTCTTCAACTGTTTATGACGAAAAAAATGCCTGGGTCAGAAGCATAGGCCGTAGTCAAACGACAATATACAGAGGTAACCTGGATACCAGGAATGGCTTTTCGGTTCGTTGCTTTAAAAACAATTAAACTCCTTATAGCAGCTTGTTCAGCTTAAACTGAAGCAAGGAAGAATTTAACTGTGAATTATATAATTGTTTTCACGAGTTGTGCAACAGTTGTAGTATTAATTGAGCCTACTTTTGTAGCATATTAACCAGATAATAAATGAAAAAATCACTCACTTCAATAATATTTACATCCTTGTGCCTGATATCAGCTGCACAGGATTTAAAACCGTCTGAAAAAGTTTATGCATCACATGTTAGTGGTATTGCTGTAGTTAATGATTACATTGAAACGGCTGCGGGCAACACTAAATCAGAAAGCATATCGTCAATAATGGATACTGACAATAACTCCTATAAAGTAGTAAGAATAGGAAATCAGATCTGGATGGCGGAGAACCTTAAAACAACCAGATTTAATGATGGTGGCAGAATACCTGTTGTATATGACGGTAAAAGATGGAGTAATTTGATTTCCCCGGGGTATTGCTGGTACAACAATGATGCACTCAGCAATAAGAGTAAATATGGTGTTTTATATAATGGGTATAGTGTATCCTCAGGCAAGTTATGTCCTTCGGGATGGCATGTGCCCAGTGCTGATGAATGGAAAACCTTAATCTCCTTTGTTGGTGAACATATGGCTGGTGGCAAGCTTAAGGAAACCGATAATTGGATGAGCCCCAATGAAGGTGCAACAAACATAACAGGATTTGCAGCCCTTCCGGGTGGAAGCCGCG
The DNA here is from genome assembly GCA_016715075.1 of Bacteroidales bacterium. Taxonomy (GTDB): domain Bacteria; phylum Bacteroidota; class Bacteroidia; order Bacteroidales; family VadinHA17; genus LD21. Next base: position 311,719 of record JADKBK010000003.1, on the reverse strand, counting down.
GTAATTTAGGTTCGTTTATGGACATAGGATTACGCGGTCACTGGTGGAGTACCACAGAGAATGCTAATAACGATGTCATAAGCAGAACGATGAGTTACTCCAATGAAGGTGTTATTAATAACTCTGATCGGATGCAGAGCGGTTTATCAGTTCGTTGTATGAAGGATAATTAATCCATAAATAAGAATATCATGATCACGAGAAGAGAGACAAGAACAATGTACTATGTAGTTGGAATTGCAGTTATAGTAATTGCTTTTCTGCTGTTGGGTGGTGGTCCCTGGGTAAGAGGATTGGGACATGCTAACAGTTCCATGACAATGACAAATTTGCACTGGGGGCAGATTCTGATTGGCATTGGCCTGGGATTTCTGCTGGGATGGATAGCCTCTCGAAGGAAATGGTGATCTGGGCTGTTAAAAATCTTTTAATGAGTCAATGTTTATTGATTGAGAAGAAGCATCCTGACTGACAGGTAGGCAAAGAACAATCCAAAAATACTGAGGACAATTCCAAGACTTCTGATAAATACAGTTACAATTCTGATATTTATTCTTTGACGGAATCGTACGATCAAATATGAAAGCATGTAGAGCCATATTATGCTTCCAAGAGACAGGAACACTGCGTAGCAGGTGCTGATCACTAAATGAAAATATGCCGGATATATTGTTTGGTCCTGGTGATGTGTTTTCCCTGTGAGGTTTTGGATATTGTCAAATTTGTCAATTGTTAACACATTTGAGTTATCTAATACTCCTCCTTCGATAACGCTTATTTCCTTAAGGTTCTGGTCCATTTTTCCAGCCAGCCCACCTGTATTCAATCCCAGTGCAGCTATTAATGAGATCACGAAAAATGATGATGTAAGCACTCCAATGAATAATGTAGGATTAAGGAAGTTGATCATTAATCCCGTAAAAAACCCTCCCTTCCCTTTCTTTTGAATCTTTTCAGTGAGATGGCTCTTATCTTCCAGATTTTCAATATCAATTTTAGTCCTGATAATCCTGTATCCCAGGTATAAAAAAAACAGGGAACCCATAGCGAAGATATATGGGATAGCCGGCTTATATAAGGAATAAAGTTTTGTCAGGCCAAAGACTGCAATAAATACATAGGTAAAATCAGCAATAGAAGCCCCGATACTGACCAATATGCAGTACCGAAGCCTGCCTTTGAGGGCATTGGAAGTAATAAGGATGCTGATAGGTCCCGCGATTGGCATCGAGAAGATAAAGCCTGCCACTAAGCCGGCGACCGATATGGTGAGTATACTCTCAAGCATGAATAGCTATTCAATCTAATAGAACAGGAACAACAACCATTATTTACCTTTATCAGACATTACGGATCATTCTTTGGCAAATTTGATCAGCTCCGAATTGAATTTTCTGGTCTCTTCAAGAAACAAACTATGTCCGCTTTTCTTAAATGGAATGATGTATGAGCCTGAGATTCCGGCTTTCATCTGTCCGGCAAGCTCAAAGGAACATATTTTGTCTTGTGTACCATGCATTATCACTGTCGGGATTTTTATATGCGACATATCACCTCTCAGGTCTGTGTCACGTAAAGCAAAGAGGCACTGTGCTGTGGCATAGGAAGACGCGCTGATACAAATACCGTTTAGCCAATTACCAATTCCTTTATTTAATGAAGTTTTTGTTGCAGAGAATATCATTGCAAAATCAGACAGAAGCTTTGGCCGGTCCTTATAGTTCAGCTTAATTAACTTATCAACATCGCTTTGTGGAAGATTATACGGAAAGTCTTTACGTTGCGTCCATATGGGAGCCGCTGCCCCAAACAAGGCCAGCCTGGAAACATGAGCTCCCATATATGCTGCTACATAGCGGATCGCAATGGACCCTCCCATTGAAAAACCTCCTAAAACAGCATCTTTAATATCAAGCCGGCTTAAAACCTTCTTTATATCCAGCGCATGAACATCGTAATTGTAATTCCCGAATGGCTTATCCGATTTGCCAAAACCTCTTAATGTTATGCCTATTACCCTGAAATTGTTAACTATAAGTTCATTATACTGGTATTCAAACATCTCGTCACTCAGGGGCCAGCCATGGATCAGGACAATTGGTCTTCCTTCACCGGCATCTGTAATATGGAGCCTGACATTGGGATCCACTTCAAGATATTCCGCCCTTATACTCCCTGCCATTAATTTGTCGAGCACTTTTTCCATGACTTATTTTTTACCCAGGTTTTTTAGAGCAGCTTCATATCTCAGGGCTACTTCCTCCCAATTGATAACATTCCAGAATGCCTCTATATAATCCGGCCTTTTATTCTGATATTTCAAATAGTATGCGTGTTCCCAGACATCCATAGTGAGAAGGGGGATTCCTTTTTTCTCAGCTGTATCCATCAACGGATTATCCTGATTTGGGGTAGAACTGACGAACAGGTTAGCTTTGTCATCAAGCGACAACCATGCCCAGCCACTCCCAAACCTCGTTTTTCCTGCATCCGAAAATTGCTTTTTGAATTCATCAAATGATGTAAACGATTTATCAATCGATTCAGCTAATTTTCCTGTGGGCTTTCCACCTCCATTGGCTTTCATGTTTTTCCAGTAAAAGGTATGATTAAAATAGCCTCCGCTATTGTTTCTTACTGCAACAGGGTATTTACTAATGTTTTTGAATATATCATTTATATCCATTGATTCCATTTCTGTACCTTTTATTGCATTCATGAAATTATCATAGTATGCTTTATGGTGCCTGCCGTAATGAATCTCCAATGTAAGCTTGTCAATAAATGGTTCAAGGGCATCATAGGCATACGGCAGTTGTTGAAATTCAAATTTCTCTGTTTGTTTCATGATTGTTTGATTTTTAGTGGAATTGTTTGTTTGATCATTTTTTATCTGATCCGCTGGAAATTCAGTTACTTGTCCAATAAAACTGAATTGTAAGCCCAGAAATCCTGCAATCATCAGTGCAGCAAATAATGTTAGTTTACTCATAGTGTTTCCTCCCTGAATTTGCTTTTTTAAATTTCATGAACCTTCCTCTCAAACAACTCTGGTTATTTGATTAATAAACAGCAAAGTTGAATAAGTTCAAAGAGATAAATGTTACATATCTTTTCTAAAATGTTACATGATTTAAAGGATACCATTTTCCATAATAGTTTTATTTAAGATGATACAGGGTCTTGTCTTGCTGAAATATGTTTGTTAGACAGACTAACTGCCAGTTTATTTGCATTTTACCGTAGCGTTCTGCCTTCGCAATCCGGGAGATCTGGTATGAATGATATATGAGAACAGGGTGGTATAGTAAATACAAGAGCATAATACTATATTTGGCCCGTAGAATTTTTAAATAGCCAGAGCATTTGAATCAGGCTCTTCCTGTTTCGGATAATACTACTGTTTTTAAAAATGTAAAAATCGATATTTTCATGAAAAAGGCCTTATCACTATTTATTTGCTTCATCTTCTTTGTTAATTCTAATGCTCAGGTGCAAAAGAATTCATTACATGGGAAAATATTGGATACAGATAAGAACATACTTCCCGGTGCAAGCCTAATTATTGTGGGTACAAAATATGGAGTTAATGCCAATGAATCGGGGGATTATCTTTTTGATAAGATAGCTGATGGTAAGATAAAAATTCAGGTTTCATTTATAGGATTTAAGACCCTGATTACTGAATTTGATGTCCAACCGGGGAGGAATGATCTGGACCTGACTTTAGAGAGTGATAATGTTAAACTTGAAGGGGTAACTGTTACATCACAGAAACGCGAACAGCAGGTACTCGATGTCCCTATTACAATGAGTGTGATTGGTTCTGTTTTTATGGAAGATAACAATATAACAGAGCTTGAAAGATTATCGGTTTTTGTACCGGGTCTTCAGATCAGAATGCAGGGAATTGATCGTCCGGGATTTGTTATCCGCGGACTCACCAGCGATGAAGTGAGTCCGGCTGCCCAGCCAAGAATTTCAGTATTTTATAACAATGTACCTGTAAGCCGTGCCAATGGCGCTGCTGTGGAGCTTTTCGATATGCAGCAGATCGATGTGCTTAAAGGGCCTCAGGGTACGCTTTTTGGCAGGGGAGCTGAAATTGGCGCAATCAACTATGTGAGCAATAAACCAACTAATGATTTCAGCGGGTTTATCACTGCGGGCGCAGGTAACTATAAGCAAAAAGAACTAAGCGGAGCCATAAATATCCCCGTCATCAAAAATAAGCTCCTGGTACGTGTTGCAGGAATTTACGATTACCAGGATGGTTTTGTGAAAAACACTTTTGGAGGGAACCTGAACGGAAAAAACACATTGGCCGGAAGGTTTTCTGCCAGTTATCTTCCGAATATTAATAACAAGATTGACTTTGTACTGAACTACCAGAAGGATGATAATCCAGGTCTTGGTTTTATGAGTATGAGCTATCCGAATACAAATGGCAGCAATAATCCATTCGGTTATGTTGCATCACTGGAACAGGGCAGGAAACTTGCAAACCGGAGAGATATTTTAGATGCAACCCTGACAATGAAACATTTTTTTAATGAGAATAACTACCTGACCTCTGTCAGTTCTTACCGCAAAATAGCTTCATATTCCAGGTGGGACGGAGACGGAACTGCCGCCGCTGCAATAGATATGAGCGAAGATGACGATGCCGGACAGTTTTTTCAGGAAATAAGATATAACTACTCTATAAAAAGTAAGCTCAACGGAAGCATCGGAGCAAGTTACTGGATTGAAGATGCCAGTCAGGACTATTGGTTTTCGCCTGATGAACAGGATATGTTCCATCTGTTTTTCAATACAGGTGGTCTTGTTACTCCTGATGGCCAGCCTAATCCGGTTACAAACCTTCCTCCCGATCCTCAGCTGGGTCCTCTCGCAGGTGCTCCTCTAGTTACAGACCATCAGGAGGAAAATAATAATATGGCCTCCAATCAGGCTCTTGAAGGATTTGCTGATGCAAATTATCAACTGACTGATAAATTGAGCGTTACAGGCGGAATCCGTATTATAAGCGAGTGGATCAGCCTGACAAACAGTGCGAAAATGACTGGAGGCAGCCCTTCCACTCTTGGATTCCTCACAGGTAACTATCCAAATTTATTTTTTAAACCAGTTGATGAGAATGAAACAGGAACTTCTAATGTTGCACTTACATATCGCGGAGGGCTGAAATATTCCTTCAACGAAAATTCAAGCCTCTTTGCCAACTATTCAAAAGGACGGCGTCCGAAGGTGCTTCAGTTTACTTCAGCAGGGGAGGAACAGGTACTTGAGGCTGAGATTGTCAACAGCTTTGACCTGGGATTTAAAACAGCCATTCAGAACAGGTTCTGGTTTGATCTTGGCCTTTTTTACTACGGTTATTCTAATTTCCAAACCTCAGCCTGGGTGGCTGATCCTGAATCAGGTGAATTCAACTACATTGTAAAGGACGGAGGGAAGGCTTCAGGCTATGGTACCGAAGCAAATATCAGGTATGCAATCCTTAATGGATTACAGGTTTTTGGGAATTATTCATATATACACTCGCGTTTTGCAGATACAGATGCTGATGGCGCCAGACAAAATTATGCCGGCAACATGTTCAGACTTACTCCGGAACACAGCTTTGCACTTGGGCTGAATGGCCGGGTTGAAATTGGCAGGGAGATATTTCTTTTCGGAGTTCCTTCATTCTCCTATCAGACAAAGATCTATTTTGAAGATGCAAACACTGCCGGTCTGGAACAGGCTGCTTATGGCCTTCTGAATCTCAGGGCCGGCATTGGCTATAAAAATATCACCCTTGCATTTTATGGGACTAATCTGCTGGAAGAAAAATTCATTGTCAGTGCAGGAAATACCGGAAGCCTGTTTGGGGATCCGACTCAGATACCAGGTGCTCCGCGTATGTTCGGAACTAAACTTAACTGGAAGTTTTAATCCGGAATGTATCCGGCAAATTAGTTCAAGGCGAATGTTATTGTTCAGTAGTATTTTGTGACAGAGCTTCGCGGATCAGCTTTTTGAGTTCCAGCCGTTTGCTTTCAACTGCATGCCGGGATGTGGGGCGGTAGAAGGCTTTATACCTGCAGGCAGCCGGCCGATACGATAAATCAGTTTCATTGCCTCTTATATCCACCCCCAGCTTGATGGGCAACGGACAATCGACTACTGATATATGATAATTAAAGGTCATGTCAAAATTATGCCGTCCGGCGATCACTACCTTGTATTTATCCATTACAAGCAGGAAAGGGTAGACGTCAATTTCGTTACGGAAAATGGTGAATTCTGCAGATAAGGAATCAACTCTGTTTTCTGTCTTTTTATTGAATCGCAGAGTTTTGGCTATCTCACTGAAGGTCTCACCATCCATTAAAACAAGATCATTCCCATTGATGGAAGAGGCCCCCCTGAGGGTCGATTTTTTGATATTATATGATGAGTCAAGGTATGTTTCAACTGCAATATGGAATTCTCCTTTGCCGCTGAAAGACCTAAGCATCGGCATCAGGGTATCAATATCTGGTATCATTGTAAGCAGCTCACTTATCTCAATATCGCGCATCTGATAATCCAGTCCCAGAAAGAGGTGATTCTTCCTTGGGGTTCGGTATAATGCCGTTAACTGGATCTTTGCAGCTGGAGTTTCAAGCGAAAGTCCATCAAGTACCAGTATTCCATCATGAACCTGAACATTGCCGGTAATATTGGTAGCAGTATCAACCCCCATTGTAGCCCTTTTAATACTTACATTGAGAAGCAGGTCTACTTTTTTGGGAACCATATAAGGACCCGTATTCGTTGAATCAGGTTCCTGAACCGCAGGTTCTCTTATTTCTGTTGAATCCACCTGACCCATGCCATTTGTAAGGGCCATTAACTGAGAGAGATCAGTTGTGTTGGAAACAAAACTGAAATTGCCTCTCAATATTGAATCCCCCTTGATATAAGAAAAAATATTGTTTAAAATGCCTGTTAACTGAAAATCTGACTTGTCAATCTGAATCTTACTTTCCCTGATATTGAACGTTTCAGGGTCAAAATTCATTTTCAGGGAAGGGATCTCAATCGGATATGAAAAACCTGCCTGGGTAATTTTACCTTCATTCAATTCAATAAAACCTTTTACAAGCCACTGGAGAAAAACATCTCTCCGGGAATTGTCATTAATGATGCTGGCATCGAGTCCGATAGTTTTTACTTCCATAGAGCTTTGTCCCGAAATGGATCGTAACTGATCGCTGTTGTAAGTAAGTGCGATAGCCGGCTGTTCTGGTCTTTCTTTCACCGGGGATACCGAAACCTTCCCATAAGGCTTTGCAATGGCAATGCTCATGGTATCCATGTTTGCATAAAGTGAATCCATTTTAAACGTACATATAAAATCAGGTATCCGCGTTGTATCCCTGATGTCAGATGTTTCAAAACTGAGATCTGCATTCTGAATCACCGCATTATAACTGCTGATTTTGCCCGCCTTCAAATTGTCTGTAAGGATTGTTATTGAAGCAAATTTTGTATTTTTTGATGAGGCTTTCCGGTTGGGCAGTGCGAAGTCAATTTTCGAATGGTCGGTTCCAAGAGATATACTATCATAGTCCATATTAAAATCAGATAGCGTCACCGAACCTGACAACTTCATTCTTTCCACCTGCATTTTCCCTAACTGTGACATTGAAAAGGCGGACCTTACTTCTCCGGAGGCTTTCCCTTTCATCTTGATCTTCATACTATCAGGGATCATCTGATTGAACTCATCAAGAGTCAATCCAGCAGTTGTGGTTATGTCGCAGAAGATATCAGTGAACAGGTGATTAACAATGCCTTCCATCTTTATATACGACAGAGGCGTTCTGGCATTGAAATGGTTTATTTTAACCGACGAGAGTGAATCGGTTGTCAGATCCGTGATAATATTTACATCTCCTTCAATATCATGAAGCGGCAATGGGAAATCAGGATATTTCAATGTTCCATTCTCAAGCAACAGCTGTATACCAAGCACAGGCATTGCTGAATCAGCGACCAGCCCTTTTATACTTCCTTCGGACGAGAGCAGCCCTGAGGCCTCCGTTCCTTTGATATATGAAGTATATGATGGCGGTACCATCGCAAGGATACTTTCAAGAGGCCAGTTGGTGAACTTATATTGAATGTCTGTAATAATATTCTGATTGAGAGTGTCGTTTTCAATGGTGCCATTCAGCAATAATTCGAGATCATTGACTGAAACTGTTGCCTCTTTCAGCGTCAGGAGCTGACGCGACAGTATCAGATCCACCGGGAAATCAGCTTTCACCAAAGCCTGCTGCAGGTATTTTTCTCCCTCATATTCAAGAAATACCACCGATTTTTTTACCTGAATGTTCCCGCTGATATTATCGCCGGAGATAGTTCCGGAAAGATTTGCCGAGAGTTTTTGAATGATGGTATTAAGCTTCAATGAAAGATCTTTATAGGAAAGAGTGACATCATCAAGTACAACACTCCTGATGTCAATGGCGGGTAACTCAGATTCTGACTCTTCAGGGTCAGGAGGGATTGTATCTGCTGCAACAATATCATAGTTGGTTTTTCCAAGACTATCGGTAAAAAGATTAACTGATCCATCAGAAAGTTCAATGCCGGTCAGTAACAATTCATCTTTATTCCACCATGCTGCAGCATCAATTACACCAACAAACTTATCAGCTTTGATAAGTGTGTCAGACTGAGAGCCGGCAACAGGATTAATTAATGCAAACTGCCTGATCTTTATACCAAAATGGGGAAAGGTGCTGAAGAAAGTTAATTCAACCTCTCCGACTTCTGATTTACAGGTTATCACCTTATCCATCTGGGAGCGGACAATAGGAGTAAAGCGTTCAGGTGTGAAAACAAGATATACTGCTGTAATGACAGTTAAAAGTAAAACTGCAAGCAGTGATGCAATAGTTATTAATAATATCTTTCCGAATTTTCTCATTGCAAATCCATTAAACCCTTAATCAAAAAGCCCGGTAAGGTGATATCCCTATTTGCCTACTTTTGTGAACGAAAAGCTTCCTCCAAATTCATCTTCATATTTTAATGATGTGTCTGTTAATTCGGTAACAGTATAAATCTTGGGAACTGAACCACCCATTTCCAGAACATGAATATGGGTCAGCTCTGATTTTACAAGGGTCCAGGTAAAAGCCTGAGCCTCTGCTTCTGTGACATCATCTGCTGTATCCCATGTGCCGCCGGTACCATCAGTCAGATACTTGTAAAACAACGTTCCTGATTGCCACTTGCCAATCAAAAGAGCTTCATCAAAAGATTCTTCTGTAGGTTCACAGGATACTGCCAGAAAGGAGATCACCAGACAGGCAGTAAGATAGAAAAGTGTCTTTTTTATCATATCATTTGATTTTATGAGGTATAGTACATGCCATCGAAAATTATTTTGCTAAGCTTTACATCCCTCAAATATACATAAATCTATTCTTTTCAATTCATTTTAGTTTTCAGACAGGTTAACTTTTTGACCAGCTTAAGAAAAAATATCTGCATTCCAGCCGGGATAATGGCAAGTAATAAAATCCTTGTAAAGTCAATTAATTAAGTCTATTTTCAAATCATTAATTGCTGATTTTAATAAAAAACCAGAGTAAAAGATCCGGAATATCCGGCGGAAATATTAATCATATCTAAAGAAAAAGAACTGAATGTTTATCCTTAATCAGTTAGTACTCCTGAGTACCCTTTTGATAAGCGGAAACTCATTGAACAATGTAAATATTCCTGCTAGTAAGATTGACAGACATGCCTTTGTTGACCGTCATAAGATCATAACCACGCTACTGGAGATTTGGGTTGGGTACCGCACAGCTCTGGAAAGAACGAATGCTGAGGGGAGATGGTGTTGGATTGGCAAGCGGCGGGCCTTTTCCCTATTTCCCGTCAAACGGGGCTTTATTAACGGCGGTGGCAATGATGGTTGCCGGCTGGGATGGTTCGGAATGAGCGGCTCCGGGATTTCCCCATGATGGAACTGGTTGGTGAAATGTGAGGGATTTAATATTATGCCCTGATTCCATTTCAGGAAAATCAGCGCTTGTTTATATTTCTTTCAGATGGAGACTCTTCATCTTACTGCTAATCTGTCCGGAATTTTAATAATTTTGCCGCTGGTTATGGCGGCCAAGAACTACCAATGACAGAAAATACTGAATTACTTTCCGGGCATAGTGAAATAACCACAGAAAAGAAACGTATAAGGCTAACCGTTTCTCTGTTCTATTTCAGTATGGGGCTGATGTTTGCCTCATGGGCGAGCAGGATTCCTGACATTAAAACCAAGCTTCATCTTAATGATGCGCTATTCGGTACGATTCTGTTTGCCATGCCGGCAGCACAATTTATCATGATGACCTTTTCAGGAAAACTGGTAACCCGTTTTGGAAGCAGGACAATTGTGCTTATTGCTCTTCCTGCGTATTCCATATGCCTGAGCAATATTGGTTTGGTCAGGGAGGGATGGCAACTGGCAATAGCTCTGTTCCTGTTCGGACTTGCCGGTAACCTTTGCAATATTTCAATAAACACACAGGGGGTGAGTGCCGAACGATTGTATCAGAGACCCATAATGGCTTCATTTCACGGAGGCTGGAGCCTGGCAGGCTTTACCGGTGCCCTGATAGGCCTGACGATGATTAATCTGAAAATAGATCCTTACTGGCATTTTGTAACTGTAATCCTGATCGTTTGGGCAATTATATGGTTCAATCGCCAGTATCTTGTAACAGGAAAACCTTATGTTAATCCCGGTGAACCGGTGCGTAAATTCTTCAACAAGCCTGACAGAGAGCTGGTTCAGCTTGGTATCATCGCCTTTTGCAGTATGGCAAGCGAAGGGACAATGTTCGACTGGAGCGGTGTATACTTCAAGGATGTAGTCAAAGCACCTTCATCACTTGTCATCCTGGGATATACTTCATTCATGGTAATGATGACAGCCGGAAGATTTATGGCGGACTTTGCCATTTCAAAAATAGGGCGTAAAAGATTACTACAGATATCCGGAATAACGATTTCAACAGGATTATATACTGCGGTGTTTTTTCCTACCCTGGTTGCTTCAACCATAGCCTTCATGCTGGTCGGTCTTGGAGTTTCAAGCATAGTTCCATCTGTTTACAGCGCTGCCGGAAGGCATACCAAAGTCCCTCCCGGGATTGCCCTTGCAACAGTTGCCAGTGTAAGTTTCCTCGGTTTCCTGATGGGACCGCCTATGATAGGATATATTTCACAGGTTGCCGGATTAAGATACTCTTTCGCACTGATCGGTATATTCGGACTTTGCATTACACTGATTGTTCCAAGGATCAGGCTGCTGAATAGCCAGGGTTAGAGTTGTAAAGTGCAAAATCAGGAGAAAGAGCAGTTTATTGCAAATGTGGGAATAGTATAAAAAATTCAGGAAATAATGTAACTCAATTAGGCCTTTGCATCCTTTCCTTTGTATCTGTTAAGTGTATTCACAATTCAAATCAAAAAAAATGAACACAACAGAACTGAAAGGCAACTGGAATGAACAGAAAGCCATGCTCAAACAGAAATTTGCTGTCTTAACTGACAATGATCTGATGTTTGAAGAAGGTAAGAAAGAGGAAATGTATGCAAAACTTCAAATCAAACTCGGTAAAACAAAGGAAGAATTACACAAGATTCTTTCAGAACTTTAATCACAGGCCGTTTAAATAAAGATAGCCGTCTTTATTTATCTCCATAGGAAAATAATAATTTTTGGAAATTCGTTTTTTCACTTAGTTTATCAGGTTCAAATCCCATCCATAATATTTTACTCTCATATGGATGGGATTTTGTTCTTCTCGCCACGCTGATTTAACTGGTATGAACCCGTTAACCTTTCAGATCAATACTGGAGTTCTTATAATAGAAAAGTTAAGATGTAAAAAAGAGTACAATTTGCTTATACACCTCAATGACGATCCCGGAAATTTATCTTCGGTCAGTTAAGTATAATAATCCATTACATTACAAATCAAACAAACGGGAAAAAACGATAAAGTGTGAATTATGTAATTCATTTGAATTATTTTGTAACACTTTTTCATCCTAAGATGCGGTTCTTGCAGAAAGAAAGCAGGTTTTTAACAATTGCAGATCGAGGTTGGCTGAGAACTAATATTCCGGCCTGATGATGGCCATTTCCGTGATGCGATACATTTTAAAAATCAGACTTCAGGGGGAGTTTAATAACTAATTTTCAAAAATTTAAAGATGAAATTAGACCAATTGAATGTGCTGCTTTCAGATGATGATTTTGACGATTGCTCTTTTTTTGAGAAAGCCTTAAAGGAAATACCGATTGCAACCAACCTAACAATTGTTCATGACGGTGACGAACTCATGAATTACCTTAACCTGAATTCAGAACATCTCCCGGATGTCCTTTTCCTTGATCTTAGCATGCCGCGTAAAAACGGATTCGAGTGTCTAACCGAGATCAAAGAGAGTAAAAAACTGGAAGATCTTGTTGTGGTAATGTTTTCGACATCTTTCCCTCAGAACATTATTTATGAAGAGAATATGATAGACTTACTAATGAAGATCGGAGCACATGATTACATCCGTAAGTCCTGCGATTTTAACCTGCTCAAGCAGGTTATTCACTCAACACTTGAGATGGTTGCAGACAAGAACAAGATTTCGGGTAAGGATGAGATTCTGAACCAACTTATACAAACCGGAAATGATGTATTCAAACCAATTACTTAATCAATGCCTTTAAGGAATGAATTTAAAAACAGTGAACATTTTACTTGCAGATGATGATAGCGATGATTGCTTCTTTTTTAAAAAAGCGCTTGAAGATCTGATGCTGCCCGCCAATCTTACAATTGTTAATGACGGAGAACAATTAATGAATTATCTGACCCTGAATACCAGTAATCCTCCTGATATTCTGTTTCTCGATCTGAGTATGCCCCGCAAGAACGGGCTGGAGTGTATCTCAGAGATAAAGCGTAATAAGTTGCTTAGAAACCTTGCAGTAGTCATACTTTCAACCTCCAACTCGAATGAGACCATAAACAATGTCTTTAGGCGTGGCGTTAATGTTTATATTCATAAACCAGGTGATTTTGAGCAGCTCAAACAGGTTATTCACCACGCACTGCCTATAGTATCAGAAAAAGAATCTTCTGAAAGTCAGGTAAAATATATTCTTAACGCATGAATCTTAAGCAAATGAATATACTTCTTGCTGATGACGATATTGACGATTGCATTTTCTTTGAAAAAGCTTTGGAAGAGTTAATAATATCCACTAATCTCACTACTGTGCATGATGGAGAAGAACTCATGCAATTACTCGCAAACGAATCATACAATCTTCCGGATATCCTTTTCCTGGATCTTAACATGCCGCGAAAAAACGGCTTCGAATGTTTATCGGAGATAAAGCACGACAACAAATTGAAAGACCTTCCGGTTATTATCTTTTCCACCTCTTTTGAGCAGGAGGTCGTAAATAGTCTTTACAAAAATGGCGCCCGGTATTTCATTCGCAAACCATCAGTTTTTATACAGTTCAAAGAAATTATCCTTCGCGCGCTTTTGCTTGTAGGGGAAGGCAAAACTTCACATTCAACCCAGGATAATTTTGTAATCACAGATCAGGATAATCTGTCTGTGTAAAGAATCAGACAATCAGCCAATAAGTTTAATGTCCATTGAGAGATTCTCCAAATCAGGTTGCATCTCAAAATTAAAATAGAATCACTTTATCACAGTTGAATATGAATAAAAGAATGGAAATGTATGAGGATAAGTTAAATATTGCTCAGAGGGGAATTGCCTTTCAAAAGGAAGAGAATGGAAAGTTGGCAGCAGATTTACTTATTGCGCACAGGGAACTCGCCTTTCAAAAAGAAGAGAAAGGGAAACGGGCATCAGAGTTAGGTATTGCCAACATTGAACTTGCTTATCAGGCAGCTGAGAAAGGGAAACGGGCAGCAGAATTAGGCATTGCAAATAAAGAGCTTCTCTTTCAGGTGGAAGAGAAAGAAAAGAGGGCTGCGGAGTTAATAATTGCCAACAGAGAACTTGCATTTCAAAACGAGGAGAAAGAAAAAAGGGCGGCAGAATTGAGCATTGCCAACAAAGAGCTGCTGGCATTCACATACATATCGAGTCACGATTTGCAGGAGCCTTTGCGCAAAATCCAGACCTTTGTTACAATCATCCTTGAAAATGAAAAGGATAATCTGTCGGAAACAGGTAAATATAATTTCCAGCGAATGCAATTAGCTGCAAAAAGAATGCAGCAACTTATCGACGATCTACTTGCCTTCTCGCGCATAAACACCACAGAACACAAGTTTGAAAAAACAGAACTATGTATGATTGTGGACGAGGTAAAAGCAGAACTGAGAGACACTATTGAAGAAAAACATGCAACAATAAAAAGCACAAATCTGGGTTCTGCAAACATTATACCTTTTCAGTTTCGGCAGCTCATTTATAATATCATCAGCAATGCACTTAAATTTTCAAAGCCTGATATCCCATCGCATATAGAAATCAGCAGCCGGATTGTGAAAGGCAGCAATCTGAATATCGAAAAACTTTCACCCGAGAAAAACTTTTGCCATCTCACTTTCAGAGATAATGGCATCGGCTTTGAGCCGCATTTCAGTGAACGTATTTTTGAGGTTTTCCAAAAACTTCACAGCAAAGACATATATGGAGGAACAGGTATCGGGCTTGCCATTGTGAAAAAGATCGTGGAGAACCACAAGGGCATAATCACTGCAACAAGTAAATTAAACAAAGGAGCACAATTTGATATTTACATCCCTGCAACCAGTGATACTGAATAATGCTGGGATAAAATCCTTCCATTCGGAAAAGCCGGAATGTTGAGCTGGTATTAATCCAGGAGATGATATTTCCGTAGAAAAATATCTGCAATCTTTAATATTTCATCATCATAGTAGCGCGAATACTCAGGATTCCCTTCGCCCAGATAATGTTTCCTTCCTTTATAGGTATGCAGTTCATAATAATTGCCTAGCTTTTTCATATCAATTTCAAAAAACTGAGCAGTCCATATTGGAACCATTTCATCATCAGTGCCATGGAAATCAATCATCGGAGGCAACCCCTTTTTTATATTATGAGCAGGAGAGATGCTCCAGATTTTATCTCTCCGGTCAGCCAGTAAACGGTCACACCAGCCCTCAACTGCATTTATGCATGAGGAAAACAACAAAATTGCATCAGGCCTGCAACTTATTGCCATGTTATCGGATATTTCATTATAATTATCAATCATTGCAGTACATAATGCCAGATGACCTCCTGCAGACTGTCCTGCTGCAATTATTTTAGAACTGTCAATATGGAATTTCCGGGCGTTTTCCCTGACCCAGCGAATCGCCGATTTAGCATCCATTACACATTCAATAGGGCTGATGGTTTTATGCGGTGTTACCCCGTTTTCAACAGACAAACGATACTCTATCGAAAATGTAACAATGCCCATCTTTGCATACCGTTCACAAGTAGTAAAAAACTCATCAGGCGTGCCAAATGCCCATCCTCCTCCATGAAAGAAAACAATTGCAGTATTATTCTCTTTCGTAAGCGATTGATTGGAGTAAAAAATATCGGCTTTTAGCCTGAAAGTGTCAACCGATTTGTAAATTTCCCGGATATGTGTAATCTTCTCACCTGTTTCTTTATTTGCTATCATGATAACCTCTCCATCAATGGCTGCAAAGGAGTGAAGAGATACGAACAGTATGGGGAAAATGAATAGTTTATTCATGGTTTTATACTTTTAATGTTACTGCTCGTCATAATACAGGACAGGAGTATGATAATTAAGTCAGGTACTAACCTGAAACGCATGTGAAGTTACTTCTTTTCAAGAATCCTTTTCAGATTAATAAGCCCTTTTTTAAGGTCTTTTCCCAACATTTTCTTAAATATTGGAGAGAACAGCGACATCGGAAACTTTGATGGACTGTCAAATATCCAGGCAACTGAAGTACTTTCCTTTCCAATACTGGTAATTTCAAATTTTGTTTTGCCTGTATTCTTCATAGGACGAAAAAACCTGATTGAATATTCAATTGATTTTCCTTCTTCAATGGCTGTTATTAACTGTTCCCCGGCGCCTACATTTTTCATTGTACTATCCCAACTGTAAATAAAACCAACTGTTCCATCAGTACCCAGATGGGTTTTTTTCATATCCGGATCACTCATGTTCCATACGCTGAAATTGTCCTGGTTTTTTGTAATCCGCAGATAATCAAATACCAGCCCAGAATTCTTATTGATCTCTATTGACTTTATAATCTTCATTGTCGGACGATTTTTAGTTTATAATTGCTCTGCTGTTAACATTCATTAATTTACAGCATATAAACGGGTTGCTTAAAATTTTGTTCATTTTAAGTGCGGGTTTCACAATAACCGGCTCCCTTTTTAGCCCGGCATGTGAATTATGTAATATATTCAATTTGTAATGTAATGATTGTCAGATTAAAGGTTTGGATATTTGTATCTGAATTACCAATGGTAATTAATAAAATGAATGGAATTGTAACAGGTTCTGTATTCATAAAATACAATTATCATAATTATTAATCTATAAATCATATCATGCCGGTATTTAAAGTTATTGAAATAATGGCATCATCTCCCAAAAGCTGGGAGGATGCAACAATTATTGCTGTCAAGACAGCAGGGGAAACATTAAAAGGTATATGCTCAGTGTATATTCATCACATGAGTGCACAGGTGGAGAATAATAAAATCTCTGAATACCGTGTCAATGCAAAGATCACATTTGAGGTTTTGAACTGACCTGGTTTAAATACATGACAGTAAAGTTTATCTGTATCATTTAGTCTGTATCTGATTCATTTAAACCAACATAAATAATTAATAATTGAAGCAACACTAGTTGCAATGCAGCTTGCACTGAATGCTAATCATACAGGAGCGATAAATGAAAATATGTAAATGGCAATCTCAGTTCACGAAGAAATATCTTATCCTGCAGCTTGTGCCTTTACCAGACTTATTCATATCATTATCCAGTCGCAATCTTAATGTATGATTTCCATTCTTAAGTCCGTCTGAAAGTGTTACAAACCATGGCAGATGGAGGAAGGCACTCCACTGTGTAAAAAGATCGGCCTTCTTCCATTCTTTTCCGTCGATGCTGTATTCTATTATACCGGCATCTGGTCCTGAAGCAACTGCGATACCTATTGCAGTTCCTTTAAATGCTGTTTTGAGTATTTTTCCCGGTTCGGTGCAGATCAGCATTGGCACATGTACAAAATCTTCTCTTGTGGAAGCCCCGTCCTCAGGACTCCAGTTTGAATCCAGAATCCAGCCTTCAGTACAGTATTCTTTACCTGCTGAAATAAGCTTGCCTTTGTCATAACATAGGGGATCGAGTTTTGGAGGAATCAACTGGTCTTGAGAATAATTCATTTTGATATTTTCAGGTTTCCAGCATTTTACTAATAAATCCGATATCGAATTATTATAGATCTGCTGACCGAAACGAGATGGATGAAGGTCAATAAAATCACCTCTCCATGTGAATTCCCTGTTATTTATCCTTGCAGCAACTTCCCTGGCAAGGTTTATTGACGGAATATTATAATGAAAAGCAACTTTCTCATGATTCTGAATTTCTTCAGGGATGATTCCGGTATTATAATCATTTATTTTATCAGGATCGGCAAAATACATGAAGACAATATCTATCTGTGGATTTGAAGTTTTGGATTGTCTGACAATTCCCTCCATTGAGCGAATCTGAGACTGGGATGAGTATCCGTTTGTACGGTCATTAACTGCAGCCTCCACAAAAAGAAGATCGATTCTTCCTTTAGAAAGAACGTCGTTATTTATTCTGAATGCATCTGGAAGGGAACCAAGGGAAGGAATGCCGGCATTGATAAATTCGAATGCAGTTTCAGGAAATCTTTTCTGAATAGTCTGACAGACAGAATCACGCCATCCTGAATTATATGTAATCGACCCACCCAGAAAGGCTACTCTCCCTGATTTCTCTTTTTCAAATCTTAAAGCGGAATTGCTCAAGCCCTGTCGGTATAAATGATATTTTTCGGATTTCAGCTTTGATCTGAAGGCTCTTGTGTTTTCCCTGATAAACCGGGCAACAAGGTCCGGTGTTTCAATATCAAAATGATGACCTTTAAGCTCCTGCCTGCCTCGTGTGCAGGGAATGACAGTTGCAGGACCACCGAGCCTGATATATCTGTCAATCAGGATAAAACTGTTTTCATCAGGGGGAACAACTGTGTCATTCAGTCCAATCATATGGAGAACAGGAACCTTTTCTGCTGCCAGCATTTCAAGATTGTCGACAGGATTATCTTTAAATGACTTTGCCTCCTGGTCATTTTTGAACCCATATGCTTTAAGTATCAATTGCCAGTCCTGCTGACTCCCGGGTCCTTTCCCAAATCCGCCCGGCCAGCTTTTGAAATCGCAGACAGGTGCTTCGCAATAAATACAACTAACCCGGTAAGGGTATTTCTTTGCGAAGTTGTAAACATATAGTCCGCCCCTGCTTATTCCTTCAAGAGCTACTTTATTCTCAAGTTTCAGGGAATCAGTAACAAACTTGAAATACCTGTCCCAGATACTTACTCCTTCATGGCTGCCATTAAACTCATCTGTATTTATATTAGTTACATAGAAGCCCTCTGACAGTAAAATGCTGTCAGTTTCAGTATGCCAGTCCGGAAATCTGGCATTCCATATCCATGGATTTCCTTCTGCCTTTACGGATGGGCATATTATTCTGCAGGCCCTTCCCTCGAATTCAAAATCGTATCTCACAAACCCTTTCCAATAACTTTTTGTACCGGGAAAATGATCTGTTTCATTTCCATGAATTTTAGTTGGGCTATCGCTGATTCCCAGGGCATAAGGGCCAGATATCCAAAAACTGACTGCAAATAAAACGCTAAACAGAAGTTTCATCATATAAAGACTAAATAACGGTTCAGTTATAAATTAATCTACAAGATATGTTATTTAATTTTTCATATTAAACTTTGATTTGATTTTGGATGGTATTATTTCAGTTAAAGACCAGATCACTATCAGTAATCCACGTGCCCTGATCTGTGCATGTATTTATAAAATATTCTGAGTTCAAAATCCAGAATACCCTGAAAATCAATACTAAACGATGATTGAATAAGATACATGAGATTCCTCACTGCGCTGCTAATTACACCGTTTTATAACTTACAAAATATAAGAAACAAATGTTCATAACCCCTCAGGGGATTTCTATTTCTGTTGGATCATCGTGACTTTCAGAATAAAACCAGTCATCATTTACAGTCTGATCATTGGTAATTCTTTCAATATTCACTTTCATATATCTGCCTTCGGCGGAGACAGCAATCTCACCGTTTGGGAGAATGATTTCTCCCGTCCCTTCAAACGAGCGGTTTCCTTCATTTGTAACACGTCCAACAATTTTCAACTCCTGACCAAGTGGTACGGGTTTTCTGAATTTGGTTTTAAATTCCAGTGTCACACCCCATATTTGTTCATCTTTTCCGTTGCATATCGACCTGGCAATTGTTTCGTCAAGAATTGTCGCAGCTATACCTCCATGCATTCGCCCGGGATAACCCTGGTGCTGCTCTGAGGGATTGATTAATGCAACAAGTTCGTTGGAATCCGTTTCGTAGAATTTAGCATGCAAACCGAAATCATTATTTACACCGCATACAAAACACATCTTCGAGATATGCTGCTTTTTCAGGACCTTATGTTTCACGTTAATCAGATTTTGTGTAAAAATAGAGGATTCAGCATTCAGGTGCAACCAAAAAAGCTTACTGAACTATTGAAAGCCTTACAGGTCCGAATAACCCTGATTCGATCAGCGGAGTCTCCTTTCTGATCTCGTCAAAACGGAAGATATCGTGCGTAACTGTAAGCCGTTTCTCTTTTGTAAGCTTCAGGTCACCTATGACACGATTTGCCCACAAATTGATAATATCTACTTCCAGAAGATTGTCTGAAGCCCTGACATCACCTGTGATTTCCAACCTCCACGGAGAACACCATAGAATACCAAGGTTCCTGCCATTCAGGCGTACTTCAGCAACATGACTGAGACTGCCAAGATCAAGGAATATCCGTTTATCAGGTTTGTTCTTCAGATCGAAGGTTTTTCTGTAAGTAGCCTTGCCGGAATAATACCTGATCCTGTCATCCGTATTTCTGGTCCAGCTTTCAAGTGTATCAAAGACAGCCTCTTCGGGTCCCCCCCAGCGAGGGTCGAATTCTACAATCCACGGACTATGAAGTACTGCCAGATCTTTAAGTTCAGGAAAATTGTTTTCGGTTTTACCCTTTGCCTGAGTTGATATATTTCTGTCAAAAATGATAAAACATGAGCCAAACTCTTCCATTTCCAGAGGTAAAGTTGTGTATCCGTCTTTCTGACTGAAAGCAGCTGCATCTCTCATTTCGCCTTTAACAGGATCCCATATTTCCGGCTGTTTCCCGGTTGAACGGAAGGTGAAATAGGTTGTCTTGCGAATTTTGTTCCGGTTTATGACGAAATAAATCTCAGCATTGCCACAGGTCCTGTGAATATAGTCGAACTGATCAGGGAGGCTATCCTGAGCTGAGTATGTAAAGTCAGGTTTTATGCCATCTTTGAGAAGAATCTCACGCGGTGTTTTACCCCATATTACCCGTCCTTTGCCATAGTTTCTTTCTGTTCGGGTCCTGCCGTCCAGATCTCCCCAGACCTCAGAAGCAATTTTCCTCACTTTCTCATCGCACGCCGGATAATTATCCAGTCCGGCAGCCATTTCAGGAGGAGGGCCAACAACTGTTGCTCCATCTCTCACAAGATCTCTTATCTTTTCAATTACCTCAACCGACATTCCTGTATATGGAATATCAGATACATTAAGTTTCTGATAATTTCCTACTTCACGGCATATTTCTGCGGATGGAGAGGTACAGTTCTGCAGTACCAGCAACCTGTAACTCATCCCGTCAGGGAGTGTAATCCTTCCATCCCTGACCGACATCCTGGTGAGCAGCACTTCAGTGTTGCTGTAATCACAATCAAAGCCCTGGCCGAGCGATGGCACAAGGTATTTTGGCGGCACCAGGGCAGGGGGCCTCTCGCCCAGGTAGAAGCAGACATCAGCAACAAACTTCCCCTGTTGCAACATAAACTGACAACGTGAAAGCCAGGTGAAAAAGGCGGTCGACTGCTCCCACCAGGTGATGTTAGGGGTAAAATGCTGTCCTGCACAGAATTCATATCCCGGTTTGCCGTCGGATGGTGGCTGACATGTAGACTGATGAAGCATTATGCGGTTAATACCATCACAGAAAGCCTGATTTGCATAAGGTTTCAGATCAGAAGGCCCCATCGACCAGTGGGTCCGGTCATATTCCATCTGTGTGAATGACTCTGCCATGGCTTCCTTTTTACCGTAGATATGTGCGGCAGTGGCGGTTTGTTTAAGATTGAGTCTCAGAAACCTGTTGGGATTGTACTTATCGGGGGCATCGTAATGAACCCAGAATTCGCCGGCAGGAATGTCACATCTCCCAAGGTTCTTCAAAACATCCTGTGGAGGAATGTCATTTGGTCCTCCCGCTTCATTTCCAACCTTCATGCCATTCTGGTGACATAGTTCAGCGAACCGGCCGTAATAATTATCTGCAATACAGTCCTGAATGGTGCGGTCAAAATCATCAAGGAACCTGGATGATACCAGTGAATCTGTAACAGTATATCCGGCGAGGACCGGGATAAACGGATTAAGTTCATAATTACGGAACCTTAAAAATTGCTTTGGAAAATCCTGCGTCCAGTTCAGCTTGCCGCATTCCCAGCTGTCTGACCAAAGATATGCCAGATTACCTCCGGCTTTACGGGTTTCATCAATGACAAGCTGTCCAAGGTGGCTGAAATGATCTTCAAGTGCAGTTGTACTTAAATAATCAATCTCATAGCCGTCTCCCTCCTCAAAAGTGTCACCCTTTGGATATGCATACCATCTGCTCCACTGATGACCGGTGAGAGTATAGCCTGTCCGGAGGATCACCCACTTGCCTTCTGGTACGTCCCAGTCCAGTTGCCCGTCAGACCTCAATTTACCCGTCAGATCTGTCAACGGGCCTGTAATGGTTTTGTCTCCGTCATCCTTAATCCGGAATGCCTGAACCCAAATATCCTTATAATACCCGTCGACTATTACTGGCTGAGGCAGCTTGCCTGAATACTTTTTTGGTCCTGAGAGTTTTAATTCCGAATAGACAATTTTTTTCATTGCATTGTCTGGAGTAACCCAGGGGCCCATCATAGTCCATCCTCCGGCCATATTAAAGCCGATTTCGATATTTAACCTTTTAGCTTCACTTACAGCATGCCGAAAGAGTTCTCTCCACTTCGTGCTGAGAAAATCCACACCAGGAAGAGGGGCCTGCCCTGCATAGCCTCCGGTGCATATCAGGTTAACTCCGCTTATACCTTTGAGCCTGAATTCCTCAAGGTCACGCGTGATACTCTCCCTGTCAATTCGATTATAAAGCCACCACCAGTATACTCTGGGTTTTGCCGAATCAGGAGGTGTGACAAAGGATTCTCTCAGCGATGAGGTATCATGCTGTTTTATGCATCCCGGAATTATAATTAATATAATTACAAAGAGATGAATGAATAACCGTGATCTGTTATAAGACATAATTCTGATTTCTGAAATTACAAAAGGATAACCCCGGATGTGCTGTTTTTAGTCAGGCCTCAATTCGCAGATTTTCTGCCAATAGACAATTGAGGAAATAAATATTGAGAGAATAATTGAGAATGTTTAAGTCTTCATATGGTTCATATTTTTCTTACAAAATAAGCTTTAATTTAAATCGGGCAAAACTGAATACTAAATTCAATTTTTATTTTTCTGATAGTAATAAAAACAGATCACCACCTTCTTCATTTTTTTGTAACTTGGTAGCTTATTGCTTAAAATGGAAGAAGGGGAGAGGGGAGAATGGGAGAATGGGAGAATGGGAGAAGGGGAGAAGGGGAGAAAATCTTAAACATCAAAAACCAGATCATGATAAACAGAAGACAATTTGTTACCAGAGTGGCACTTACGACTGCGGGTGCAGTGGCATTTCCAAAACTTGTATTTTCTTCAATGAATTCCGTCGCGGATGAATATATAACTGCAGAGATAAGTCATGGAAAGATACGCGGTGTCAGAACTGAAGGTGTAAATATATTCAGGGGTGTCCCATATGCAGGACGGATTTCAGGTAACAGGCGTTTTCGCCGTCCGGCTCCGCTGGAATCATGGACCGGAGTGCGTGATGCTTTGCAGTTGGGGCATCCCGCCATTCAACCGCCAAAACAGACTTATGGCCTGAATGAGCCGGATCCTGCTGAGGACTGCCTTTTCCTTAACGTATGGACACCGGCAAATGACAATAAGAAGCGGCCTGTAATGTTCTATAATCATGGCGGTGGATTTTCAACTGGATCAGGCGGGTCGGTTGGGCAGGATGGCGCCAACCTCGCCCGTTTTTTTGATGTTGTTGTTGTCGAAACCAATCACCGCCTTGGGATAATGGGTTACCTCTATCTTGATGAGATCGCCGGTCCTGATTATGCAGGATCCGGAAATATGGGCATGCTGGATATTGTTGCCGGGCTGGAATGGGTGAATAAGAATATTGCTTCTTTCGGCGGCGATCCATCCAATGTCATGATATTTGGAGAGTCGGGAGGCGGAGCAAAGACCTCATGCCTCTATGCTATGCCGTCGGCGGCCCCCTTCTTTAATAAGGCATCAATTGAAAGCGGCCCTGGTGTACGGATGACACCAATTGAAATTGCAGCACAAACTACTGCAATGGTACTTAAAGAATTGAATATCGATACAAAAAACTGGAAAAAGCTGCTCGATATTCCTGTTGCTCAACTCTTAAGTCTTCAGCTTAAATTGCCTTCACTGGCACATGAGGTTGCATCAGGAAATAAGAAAAGGGGAATTATGGAGTCTTCTCCCGGCAGCTTTTCCCCGGTAGTTGATGGGAAAGAACTTCTTAATCATCCTTTTGATCCCTCTGCGCCAATGATATCTGTGAATAAGCCGCTTCTGGTCGGATGGAACGAAGACGAATTTACTTTTTTCGGAATGATGGCGAAGGATCCGGACATGTTTAAGATTGATTTCAATCAATTAAAAGAAAAAATGCAGTCGCAGTTCGGCGAGGATACGGCAAAGATCATTGACACCTACCGGAAAAGCCGTCCGGAAGCTTCAGCTGTGGATATCATGGTTGCTATCGGATCAATTTCCATGATGGGTCTGGGTTCAATTGACATTGCCGAAAAGAAGGCAAAACAAAACGGTGCCCCGGTTTACCTGTATAACTTCGGGTACAAATCTGAAGTGATAATCCCGGGTACAGATTATCCCCTGGGAACCCCTCATGCCATGGATATCTCGTTCAAGTTCAATAATGAAGTTCCCCCAAAGGACGGTACAAATGGCAGCAGCTATTTTGGAGGGAAAAAGCCTGAAAGGTTCATAGCCTCGCACAATATGGCTGAATTATGGACCACTTTCGCCCGTACAGGCAAGCCAGCTGCCAAGGCAGCTCCTGAATGGCCACCTTATAATCTGAATGACCGCCCCACCATGCGCATAGATACTACATGCGAGGTACTTAAGGACAGGTATGCTTCAGAGTTAAAGATGTGGAGAGAAACAGGCTGGCTTTGAGCAGGGATGAGATATGGCTTCACCAGCTTGTATGCTTCATCTCCATCCAGTAAGGAGGGATGGGAGGCAGACAACAGTTGCAACTCTACTGAAAAACCCGTTTTTGTTTACCTGCCTAACAGGTATGATAAAAGCCACATGACCGAAGCTGTTGTATGGGTCCACACTTCCTTGTAAGTAGCGTTTACCTGCATCGGGAAATATGGCTTGTCTTCATTCTCAAATGTCTCAATGCCCACAGGAACGGCCCCTGCAACGTCACCGAGATAGCCTCCGTAAAGCGCCGGATAATCATAGCCTTCGCCATAGATAGTACTTATAGCAAAGGGATTATACCCCACTATGTATTCCAGCTGCCGTGTGGCTATGTCTTTTAACTCTTTATCATTCAGCAGTTCAGAAAGCAAAAATGCAGCTTTAGCCTTGCCCATTACTACTGCATGAAAACCACGGAACTGATATGCCACAGGAAAACGCCGCAGATAGAAGTCATTTCCAAGATGAATGCCATTTTTAACCTGGGCATTATACTCTTCCATGGAAGGAAGGCCAACCTTTTCTCCCTCATGGTAGATCCCGCTGAAATCAGCATTGTTCAGCTGGTAAACAGCTGCAGGTAAAATTTCATAAGGTTCAATGGTTTTGGAAATGTCGCGGATATAGTCAGCATAAGCTTTGCAGGAAGCCATCCATTTTGGCGAATCCGGATGTTTGGGTGCACTTTTAAGCAACATCGAAAGGGCCTGGATCATCAATTCCTCATTACTGCGATGGAAGAATTCCAGAATGCGTTTTTTATCTCGCGATTCATAAAAGAATCCATGAAGTGGTATACTCCAGTCTTTACGTCTCTGGATTTGCTGGCAATCCATTATTACAATTGCGTAGTGTGCAGCATCGTTGAGGTATTGCTGCTCATGTGTCAGCTGATAGAGGTGCATTGCCGCTATAGCGGCTATCGAATAGAGTTCTGTTTCATTTTTTTGATTAACTGTCTGTCCCATCATTTCAGCAGCAAACGTATAATCTTCCCTGGCTGCTTTCCGGCACCATGCCGAGAAGATGGGATCAGATGAAGCATAATAAGGTACTGCCATGGAAGTTGCGATGGACGAAATAAAATTGTCGGAGGGGTCATTTTTTGCAGTCGTCACCATGTCATCTTTTGTGCCGATCATATTATCTGTCCATATACCCACTATCATGCCCCCATCACGGTAGCCGTCACCAAAGCGGGTATTCAGCAGCCAGTTTAGTCCCCAGCGGCCTTCTTCCAGAAGCCGGGTATACAGGTCGGGATGCATTGATTTAACCGTATTTGCCAGCTCGAGCATTGATATAATGCCTCTGGCGGTATTACCGACACCCTGCGTAAGATCAGCCGCATCATGCCAGCCACCATTGACAGCAATCCGCCTGCCATCGGGGTGAATACAAAAAATATCCTTGTGGCAGACCTGGTGAATCCCTGGCTGATCAAAGCCGCAACGCTCGGCATAAAAGAAATTGAGAGTGCGCCACGCAGCGGACAACCAGGCATTCTCTCCAATAGGGAATTTGCCAGTAGTAATGCCGCCAATTTTCAAACTATAGAAACCGGATATATCCAGCGGACTGAAATCAAGCAGAACAAATCCGTTTTCAAGTTTCTTACCCGCTCCCTCAAAAGCCACCTGCCCTTTGTCATTTATAACCTGAAAGCGCATGTCTCTGATATTCTGTACAAGTGCCTGTTTTCTGGCTCCGGTACTATATCCGCTGTGGCAATATGCGATTGAATTCTTGCTGAGATCAAATCCACGGCTAAGTTCAGGTGAAACCTCATCGATACTCAGTTTATCAATATAAAGCTTAAAGCGATCGCTCGCTCCCTCGGGTGAACCGCTAAGCATAATATTCACGGAAATACCTGTTACCTTATCGCGATACAGGTCGGGTATTTCCCATATGATCTGCTGCCACTGACCAGGATACACCGTAACAAAATGCTGACCTTCAAACCTGCCCGGTGTAGGGCTAATCTTCTTTCCCTGGTTATAAAGAGTAACTCCGACAAAAGCAGAATAAAAGCCTGAAGCCTCTAATTTTACCCAGACCATTATCCGGTTATAGCTCTCCAGGTTTACACTATCAAGAGGTCTTATCATCTCAGCAGATGCATAGGATCTGTTGGCTGAATTTTTTACAGCCAGTGATGTGGGTGTTTCGAGGAGTATGCTTCCTTCTCCCGAAACCGTTACATCTTCTGCGATTTTCAGACTGCCGGGGCCCTTGATCTTTAAATCATTGAACTGTGATACTAAGGGCAAGGGCAATGACCGGATTATTTCTTTATTTTTCCACCCTGTAAATCCCATAGCTGCGGAGTCGGGTTGCATTAGTGTCCGAAGATGATGGCTTTGGCTCAACTGACGAAGGAAGAGACTGTCCTGGCAGCTGCCCTGTTGAGCAGCACAGCATAAAAATGTAAGTAGAACGATGAATCGTATAGCCGGAAAATGCATAAGATGGAATTTTTTATTTTTAATCAGACTAAGCTACGAATTTTCTGATTTACTTCCATCCTCCTCCCAGACTCTGATATAAGGAAACTATTGACTGAAGCTGGTCAAGCTTATCATTCACTCCATTAAGCTGCGCCGAAAGCAAAGTTACTTCTGAGGTAAGCACATCAATATAGCTTGTTGTTGAGGTGTATTTTAAAAGTTCTGTTGTATAATCAACTGCCTTCTCCAGATATCCGATCTGTTTCTCACGAATTGAGGTTTTGTTTGTGGCGGTCTCATAGCTGTGCATGGCATTAACAACTTCACTTCCTGCATTGAGCAGGATCTTTCTGAATGATGCCTGTGATTCCTCAAAATCAGCTGTTGCAGACAAGAATCTTTGTTTGTTCAGTCCATAGTTGAAAATTGGCTGAACAAGTCCTCCAACAATGCTCCATACAAAAAGAGGCTGATTAAAGAGGGCATTCATGCTAGCTTCAGTCAATCCGCCCCTGGCAGTAATCGTCAGTGAAGGATAAAAGTTAGCCCTGGCAGATTTTGCAGTTTCATAATAATATCTCAGCCTGTATTCTGCCTGTAAAACATCGGGACGGTTTGCAAGAAGCTGTGCAGGTACTCCTGTCCTGAGATCCTCCGACAGATTTTGTTGTTCAAGCGAAGTTCTCTCTATTGGTCCGGGTTCCTGACCCATTAGAAGACTAAGTACATTCTCCGTTTCATAAATCCTTTGTATCAGGTCAGGAATTATGATCTCTGTTGAATAGCGATTGGCCTGGCTAAGTACAAGATCAGCACTGGTTATCAAATCATTATCCCTTAAAGCTTCCATTGTTTCGGCATTGCTGATCCTTTTTTCAAGCGTCCTCCGGGTTATGCTGAGCTGTGCATCGAGGGCGAGAAGATTGTAATAGTTAATTGCGACTGAAGCAATAAGATCAGTAGTAACTGCTTTTTTAAAGGCTTCACTTGCCATAAGGGATGCAAGGCTTGCCCGTTTTGCACTCCTGTACTTGCCCCAGATATCAGCTTCCCAGCTAGTGCTTGCAAATAGCTGATAATATTCAGGAACCCCGTTTCCACCTGTTTCGCTTTGATATGTAGCATTTAAACCGGCATTTAGTGAAGGATACGACTCAGCCCGGCTCTGCCTGAAAGCTGCTTCTGCTTTCTTTACCCTTGCAATGGCAACTAACATATCCGGATTATTAACTATTGTTTTTTCAATAATGGACTGAAGGCAGGTGTCTGTGAACAATTCACGCCATGGAACCAATGCAATATTTGAGGAATCGGATATATCGGCATCTCTGTACAGACTATTATCTGTCTTGATTTCCGGGAATTTTCCCAAATGCATTACTTTGCATGATTCCGGAATGAGTATTAGAACCAGCAAAATAGCCAGTGATATTATCTTTGCTCTGCTAAGTTTTGATATTTCTGATCTGTTATTCATCTATACTTTTTTGTTCAACAACTTTATTCTTTGTGAATTTTTCCTGAATGGTCTGGAATATGATAAAAAGTGCAGGGATTACAAGAACCCCTAGAACTGTGCCGAACAACATTCCTCCGACTGCCGAAAACCCGATTGACTTGTTTCCGCTCGCCCCTGCTCCGGTTGAGAACATTAGGGGTGTAATTCCTATTATGAAGGCGAGAGATGTCATTAGGATAGGGCGAAGGCGAACCTTTGAGCCTTCTGTAGCTGCATCCAGGATAGACAAGCCTTTTTCTCTTCTGGATGCTGCGAATTCAACAATCAGAATGGCATTTTTGGAGAGAAGCCCGATCAGCATTATCATTGAGATCTGTGTGTAAATGTTATTGTCAATCCCAAATATCGTATCAAATATGAAAATACCTGTTAAGCCGATCGGAAGTGAAAGCAGAACAGCCAGGGGAAGAAAGTAACTTTCATAAAGTGCGCTCAGGAGAAAATATACAAATAGAAGGCTCAAAATGAAGATGTATATTGTTTGTGAGCTGGCATTCTGCTCCTCACGACTTACTCCGGAGTATTCAAATCCAAAGCCCGCCGGAAGTGTTTCAGCTGCAACTTCGCTTATGGCTCTCATTGCATCACCTGATCCGTAGCCTTTGCCGGGACTTCCGTTCACCGAAATAGAGAGGTACATATTGAATCGTGAAAGTCGTTCAGGACCAAATACTCTTGTAAGTGTTATAAATTCTGTTATCGGAGCCATTTCATTATTGCTGGTTCGCACCATGATCCTGTTAAGTGTTTCCGGACTTGTACGGTCTTCTGCATCAGACTGGACCATAATGCGGTATTGCTTGCCGAACTGATTGTAATTTGACACATAGATTCCGCCAAAGAATCCCTGCATTGCAGACATAATATTTGATACTGATAAGCCTGCCTGTTTGACTTTAGGAACATTTACAGATAAAAGGTACTGCGGAAAATTAGGATTGAAAGTTGTGTAAGCTGACATTATCTCAGGCCTCTTGTTAAGTGCGGCAAGAAAATCCTGGGCTGCCTCATTGAACTCTTCAATCGTGTGTCCCTCAATATTCTGCAGCTCGAATGTAAAACCGCCGCTGATGCCAAAACCTTGTATTGTAGGCCTGGAAAACGGCAGCAAACGTGCATCCTTTATTACTGCGGTTTTCTGAATAAGGGTTTGTATTATATCAACATTTGTGATCCCTTTACGCTCTTTCCATTCTTTGAGGTCAAGAATAACCATTGCGTAAGAGCTTCCTGATCCGGCAATAAAATTAAAACCGGTCAATCTCAGTATATTATTAACCTGGGGAATTGTTCTTGCAATACTGTCTACCTGTGCTGCTACAACAGCCGTTCTTTCAAGCGATGCTGCAGGAGGAAGGCTTATGCTTACAAAAACAGCCCCCATATCCTCTTCAGGTACAAAACCTGATGGCCGGAGTTTAAGCAGAACGAAAAATGCAATGCTGAAAAGGACAATAGCAGACATTACCAGCCATTTTCTTCTCGAGAAAAACTGAACATACCTGACATATCTTGATTTCCCGGCTTCAAAACCTGCATTGAACAGCTCAAAAAATCTTCCTGCACCCGAATGGGTTTTAAGCTCCCTGTTTTTTGGTTTCAGGAATAATGCTGCAAGAGCCGGACTGAGTGTAAGTGCATTTATCGCCGACAGTATAATTGCAATTGCAAGAGTGACACCAAACTGTTTATAAAACACGCCGGAGGAGCCTGTAATAAAAGTAACGGGAATAAAAACAGAGGCCATTACAAGGGTAATAGAAACTATGGCAGGAGTAATTTCACTCATTGCATCGACTGAAGCCTTAAGAGCTGAAGGATAATTCTGGTCAAGCTTGGCATGGACTGCCTCAACAACCACTATCGCATCATCAACTACAATTCCGATAGCAAGAAGCAGGGCAAATAGTGTCAATAGATTAATGCTGAATCCGAACAGGTACAGGAAGAAGAAAGTGCCTATGATAGCCACAGGGACTGAAATAGCCGGAATCAGAGTCGAGCGAAAATCCTGAAGGAAAAGATAGACGACTATAAAGACAAGAATGAATGCCTCAAGAAGAGTTCTCAGTATCTTTTCAATTGATTCATCAAGGAAGACATTCGCATTTACAAGGTTTTTATAATGTATCCCTTCGGGGAATGACTTTGATGCTTCATCAAAAACCTGAAGGCATTCATTTATCACATTCCTTGCATTCGAGCCTGCAGTCTGGCTTATTGCTATAGTGCTGGATTCAAGTCCGTTCATTATAACATCACTGTTGTAGGACAGAGATCCCAGCTCCACACGTGCTACATCTTTCAGCCTAAGAAACTGGCCATTATCCTCAGCACGAAGGATGATATTCTCAAATTCTTCTGCTGTTTTAAGCTTACCGGTGAACCTGATCACATACTGAAAGCTCTGATCGCCCTGCTCGCCGAAACGACCTGGTGCAGCTTCTATATTCTGATCGTTGAGAGCGGATACAACATCAGAAGGCACTATGCCATAAATTGCCATAAGATCAGGCTTTAGCCATATCCGCATAGAATAAATAGCTGAACCGAAAGATGAAGCCCCACCCACTCCGCTTACTCTTCTCAGCTTCGGCAGGATATTTATATCAGCATAGTTCTGAAGAAACAGCTGATCATATTCTGGTTTCTCACTGTACAGGGAAGATATCAGGAGGTTTCCTGCCTGCTGTTTTCTCACGGAGACACCTGCTCTTGTTACTTCAGCAGGAAGTATTCCGGCAGCTGATGATACTCTGTTCTGAACCTCGACAGCTGCCATATTCGGATCAGCTCCGACCTTAAAAAAAACATTTATCGATCCGCTTCCGTCATTTGCAGCGCTTGAAGTCATATAAGTCATACCTTCCACACCATTGATCTGTTCCTCAAGCGGGATTATGACACTATTCAGCACTACTTCTGCATTGGCTCCCGCATAGTAGGCTGAAACACTAACAGTAGGAGGTGCGATATTGGGATATTGCTCGATCGGCAAACCAACAAGGCCCAATATTCCGAGCATGAAAATAATTATTGAAATAACTGTACTGAGTACAGGACGTTCTATGAATATTTTAAACATTGTTAATGTTGTTCTGATTACTTTTCATTCTTTTCTGCTAACTCCTTTGGAATGATCGTAATTCCGTTTTTAAGAGAATTTATTCCTTCAACAACAATCCTGTCTCCTGGCATGAGCCCTTTAATAACAAGGAAGGACTGACCGTCATCGGAAGGTAAAGGATCAAAAGACACTGCAGCAACTTTATTTGCAGAATCGACCCTGTAGGCAAAATGTTTATTCTGCAGCTCGTAGGTAGCACTCTGTGGAATTACAAGCACATTGTTTTTGACTTCCGGAATTCTGATTGTAGCACTTGATCCACTGCGAATCAATCCTTCCCTGTTGGGAAATATTGCCTTAAAAGTAGCAGATCCTGTCTGTGTTGAAATCATTCCGCTGGCCATTGTAATCCGTCCTCTTTCAGGATACTCGGCTGAATTGGCGAGAATGAGCGTTGCCTGAGGTATGTTTTTAATCTTCTCATCAAGACTTTCACCCGGTGAACCGGAAAGAAAATCAAGAAGTTGTTTTTCATTCCATGCGAAATAGGCAAACACCGTATCAATATTCGAAAGGGTGGTTAATGCCTGCTGACTGTTACTGCTTACCAAAGCACCCTGTTTGAATGGAAATGTTCCAATTATTCCATGCATAGGACTTCTTATACTTGTATAGGCAAGGTTTGCTTCAGCGTTGGCGAGTTCAGCTTTTGCCTGTTCGAGAGAGGCTTTTTTCGATTCAAGGTTAAGCTGCGCAGATTTTAATCTGTAATCGCTTACTATCTGTTTATCAACAAGCGGCCTGATTTTCTCTATCTCCATTTCGGCAGTGTGAACATCAGCCTGGGCTCTGTTGATGCTGGCTCTGGCAGTAATTACCTGCTGCTCATACATGGGATTCTTTATTTTAAACAAAAGCTGTCCTTTTTTTACATGATCGCCCTCATTGACAAATATATCCTGTAGATATCCGCTTATCATAGGTCTTATTTCAATAACCTGCTGCCCTTCAAGTGTCGCAGGGAAGTCCTTGTGTATTGTTACCGTTACGGGTTTAACAGTAGTTACTGAATACTCCCGTGACTTTTCAGCAGCCGGACCGGCAGCCTTTTCATGTTTGCATGAGTAAATAAAAAATGCCGTTAAAAAAATTACAAAAATGCTGATTCTCATTTTATTGATTTATTGGAGGTTGTTTCCTTTAAGAACAAAAATAAGCGAAATCTGTTTAAGGATTCCCGGAACTTTTAGAAAATTTTAGATAAATGGATTACTTAAAAGAAAATGCAACTGACAAACAGTTATGAATCAGTCGTTTAAAATGCTTCATCATTACCAGGTGTTTTTGGAGGATTTCAATAACTCATCCTCGCAATTAGTGGGTTTTTGGGAAGTTCACAATAGAAAGGATGGGAGAGTGAGGTAAAGGGGGATAACCCAGATGAATCAGATAAAAATTGAATCGTAATCAAGGGATATGTTAATACCAGGATAATAAAGATGAGATTCTTTCGGGATATAATAAAAGAGGTGATATTTTCCGGAGAAGCCTGATTACATTTTCATAATTCTTTTCTTAAATAACTGAATTGAAGCTAATGTAAGAACAACACCGGTACACATTAAAATCAGGATTTTTGGAAGGATCCCTTCCAACGGAAGGACCCTCCAGAAGATGTCATAGAATCCCTGTATTCCCCAGTAATTTATACTTAGAATAGCAATCTTTTGCAGTATCGGAGGCATTATAAAAAGAGGAATCATACTTCCCCCGATAGCTGACATGACCAGTATAATGATTGTGCTCAGGTTCTGTGCCTGCTGACGTGTTTTTGCAACAGCAGCCAGACAAATACCCAGACTTGAAACAGCAAAAGATGTAGCTATTATCATTAAGATTAATGCCGGGATATTAACATTCATATCCATATTTAGTATTAGCCAGGCAAAACTGAACATAGCAGTTAGCTGAAGTATGGAGATGAAAAAAGCGAACAGCATTTTGCTGTAAAGAATTGTACTGCCCTTCAATGGCGAATAGAGCAATCTGTTTATAGTTCCATTTTCCTTTTCTTCCAGTATGCTTGTCCCGACTCCGGCCACGCTGAAGAGTAACATCAGAATGGCAGTGCCTGCAACAGCCTGTATCAGACCAAGCTTTGTGTCATTTCTGATCCCCACTATCGGAGTCCACTTTATTACTTGTTTATTACTCTCATTGTTTATGACAGAACCAGCAATTTCATCACTGAAGTCATTTTCTTCATCAGGGAAAAGCTCATTAAGGTATTTTTCAATATTCTTTTTAATCATTATTTCACCTGTTGCAGACATTAAGATGCTTATCAGGTTCTGTTGCAGAATACTGATTTCCATTTCCCGGGACCTGTCAAAAACCAGCTCAACAGGCATTGTATTTCCGTATTCAAGTGAGTCATTAAATCCTTTATAAATAATCAGCGCACATGCATATTCCCCTTTGATTACCAGTTCTTTAGATCTAAGGGAGTCTGATACAACGGTTATTATGTCTTGAAGGGAATCAATCTTATAAACAATCTCCTTTGAAATCTTCGTTTTATCCAGATCAGTAACAAGCAATTTAACCGGTTCAGAACGGCCATCGTAGTTTCCGATACTTCCATAGGCAAATGCAAAAAGAGTTATCAGGATTACCGGAAGAAGAAATGTGAGAATTACTGAACGCCTGTCATGCAGAAACAGTATAACATCTTTTTTTAAAAGCCTGAACATAGTTTAATCTCTTAATTCTTTGCCTGTCAATTTCAAATAAATGGATTCCAGATTTGTTCCCTGAGTATATATTCTTTCGATAACAGCACCTGCGTTTTGAATCTGGTTTATAATTACAGAAGTCTCTTTACCGATATTAATGCACTCCACTTTGATGGAGTTGGATGCGCTCTCATACCTGAAAAGTGGATTTTCTGAAGTAATCCTGGAAATTATTTCACTTTCTGCAGCTGCCAGTTTAATTGTCAACAGATCTTTAACATTGCTTATTTGTCTTAACTCTTTCAGTGTTCCCTGCGCAATTATGTGTCCTACATCTATAATGGAAATTTTGTCACAAAATCGTTCAGCTTCTTCCATGTAATGAGTTGTATAGATTATAGTAATCCCTTCATAATTCAGTCTCTCTATGACCTCAAAAATATGATTCCTGTTTTGGGGATCAACGCCAGCCGTGGGTTCATCAAGCACTAATATCTTTGGATTATGAAGCATTGAGCAGGCAATATTGATCCTTCTCTTCATTCCCCCTGAAAAAGTTTTGATCCTGTCATCCTTCCTTCCTGCCAGATCAACAATCTCCAGGGTCTTATTAATATTCTTCTTAAGTTCCGGTTTTGGAATATTATACAATCCGCCCCAGAACATCAGGTTTTCATATGCAGACAACTCTTCATATAATGCAATTTCCTGGGGAACAACTCCCATGATCAACTTAATACTATCATCATCATTCCTGATGTTGAAGCCATCAATAATAACATCCCCCATGTCGGGTTTTACCAGAGTGTTTAATATATTTACAATAGTTGATTTGCCGGCCCCGTTAGGACCCAGTATGCCAAAGATCTCCCCTTTTTCTATATCAAAGCTTACGTTTTCCAGGGCTTTAATATTTCCGAAGGATTTTGAAACGGCTCTTACTTCTATCATATTAAATATCCGGTTTTTGCCATTTTATATTTAACGTTCAGGATATCAGTTGTTTTTGAATTTCCTGGTTTGTTTTATCGCCTTGTCGGCAGCAAGTTTCCCGGTTAATACTGACATTGGTACACCTGCAGGGCTGTAAGCCCATTGACCTGCCTGATAAATTGAAGGTATTGGTGTCATAACGGAGCGATCTGAGTACTGAATTTTGTTAATAACCGGCATATGTTTTTGAAATGACCAACCTGTAATTGCTCCTTCGGAACTTCCTACCCTGTTTTCAATACTGAGGGGGGAGAATGAAAATTTAGCAATAATTTTGTCTTTTAGCATCGGATAGACCGAATCAGATAGCACTCTCAGAATACGACTCTCGAGTTCCGAAATAAACTCGTTAAGCCAGCCTGCTTTTTGAATAAGATTAAACAGATCATATTCCGCGAGGAAACTGATTATTATTCCTGTCTTGCCCTGAGGAACCAATTCGGGATCTTTAAGGCCTGGAATTGAGATTTCATAAGTGTTTAATCCGGTAAATTTATCCAGCCAGGCAAGGATTTGATTTTTTTCAATTTTCTCAAAATTGGCCAGCAGATAATTAAGCTCTCCCCTGTGAGTTTGACCTAACCCGATCCTTGAGGGGGTATAAAAGAAATGTCCATTTGCGATTTTCCTGAAACTCTCCAGAGGTTCATCTACCTCCAGGAACATTGAAAACACAGAATCGCCACCCCTGTTTTTCAGCATCTTAATTTTTGAATCCTCAAATAATGTTTTGATTTTAGGTGTAATACCCTCTGTTCCAGTAATTTTATAGAGTGTTTTTAAGTCAGCAGCCCAGATAAGGCTGGTATATTGATAGGTGGCATTATTCTCGTCCCTTAAAAGACATTTATCAGCCATCACTTCGATAATTTTTGTCTCTGTCTTTATTTCTCCTCCGCATTCCAATATTTTGTTTTTCATTGCTTCCGATAATTTTCCGACTCCTCCTTTGGGATAGAAGTAATCAAGGTATAAGGAAAAATAGCTCATTGCAAAAAAAACAGGAGTATTTTTAAAGAAATGCTGTGAAATAATATCCCTGAGCGAAGTGTCCTTTACAAATGTTTCTAAATATTCCTCTACCGGCATGTTCATATTATTTATTTTTCCAACGGTAAAAATAAATCTGGGCAGCCATGGTAAAAGTCTTTTAAAAATAAATTCTCTGTCGTGCTTTAAATCTTTAAACACAGGATTCTCTATGCCATATAACACATCCATGTGTTTCATTATTTTTCTAATGCTTATTAATACCCTGTCAATTTCAGCTGCACTTGCCGGATAGAATTTTGTGAGAAGCTCCTTATATTCATTAAGGCTATTTAAATTTTTTAAGTGTATGATTTCGTTTTCAATACCAAGCGAGACCGGACTTTTAACAAATTCGAGCTCAATGCCTAAATCTTTCAACATAGGTAATATAATACCTGCATCTTCAAGGGCTCTGACTCCGGCATCAAAATGAAATCCATCACGCATAAATGAATTTACCAGTCCTCCGCATTCCCTGTTTTTTTCAATAAGTAATACTTTTAGTCCTGCACGTGTGAGATAAGCCGCGGAAGTCAGTCCGGCAATGCCTCCTCCAACAATGATTGTATCGTATTTGTTTTCAGACGTATTCATTAAGCAGAGAATTTCGATAAATCAATTACACGATATAATTTACTCTTTTAAACCAGGTAATCCGGATAATTCCAGACTCTTTTCCCAAAGTTCATAAGCTACCTCTTTGTCAAGTGCTGGCGGTGCAGGTTCTTCTAATGTTGTCAGATTAAAGAATTTTCCACTGACAGCTGCAATCTCATTTGAGAGGCCAAGATAATACAATGCTTCGGCTGAAATTTGAGGGGATCTTAAGGATCTGTCAAGAAAATTCCTTTTAAACCACCGGTAAACCGGTCCGTTTTCCTGGCCTGTATCTGTTTTAACAGCTCCAGGATGCATAGCATTTACTGATACACCGGAACCACTGAAAAGTTCATCAAAAACTATCAATGATAACAGCTGGGCCATTTTGGCAGAACCATAGCTTTTCAGACCAGAATAGCGACGTTTTTCCCAGTTCAGATCGTCCAATTTCAAACCCCAGGCAGCAAATCGGTGACCTTCGGAATTAACCATAATAATCCTGGCGTTTTCCTGGGATTTAAGTTTTTCCATTAAAAGATAATTTATGATGAAAGAGGCTAAATACTGAATCACAAAGACCTTTTCAAGACCATCTGTAGTGGTTTCTCTCTTAGTAAGATAAATACCTGCATTATGAATAAGAACATTAATTTCAGGTTTAA
The DNA here is from genome assembly GCA_016715075.1 of Bacteroidales bacterium. Taxonomy (GTDB): domain Bacteria; phylum Bacteroidota; class Bacteroidia; order Bacteroidales; family VadinHA17; genus LD21. Next base: position 273,786 of record JADKBK010000003.1, on the reverse strand, counting down.
GTTGAGCCAGCTCTTTCCCCACTCTGTGTATTTCGTCCAGCTTGCTCAGATCAGCTATTACATACTCGCACTTTACGGCAAATTCAGCTGTAATCTCCTTCTTCAGAGCTTCAGATTTTTCAGGATTTCTATTTATGCAGATAAGGTCGGAGCCCATGGAAGCATATTTTCTTGCAGTGAGGTATCCGATACCAGATGTTGCACCTGTAATAACAACAAGTTTGCCAGCGGAAGTAATATCACATATTTTCGGATCAGACTTGTTGTTCCTGATCATTGCAAAAATGTTGGACCACTCATATTCCTTGAAATATTTAGCAAATTTTTTATTTTTCATATATACCAGTTACCTGACTGCCTTCTGTTAATTTCATAAATTAATATAATTTGATTTAAGCACTTAGAAATACATGCCGACAGCAAATACATAATCCTGGTTACGCAGCGGAACCGGATCTGCTCCTGAAGCATTAGGCATAGCCAATGTATTCCAACCTATTGTCATGCGGTATTCAACAAAAAAATCCTTATTGAGCAGTTTGAAATCAGTGCCAGCTCCATATACGAATGAATAGTCAAAGGTATCGAGTCCTTTCATATCGCCCGATTCTTTCAATACTGTTGGAGGTCCGCCCGTATTAATTGTAGTGGTAATATTGTAATCTCCGTTTATTAATAATGATAATGCAATGCCTGCACTGCCATAAATTCCAAAATTTTTAATTTTGACAAATTTATATTTTATCGTTATTGGCATCTCGAAATAGTTCAAATCATATTCAGAAACAGTATTTATGTTAAAAGGCGTTGTAATTGTTACATTCTGCCTCGAACCTTTCATAGCATAAAAAAACTCCTGTTGAATACCTACTGATTCGGTTATTGGAAAATATGCGAATAGTCCTCCTGCAAAGCCATTCCTTCCATGAGTATTAACCTTAAAGGTATTGTCGGCAGGAGTGATCCCATATTGAGTAGCAAGGCTGTAACCGGCTTTTAAGCCGAAACGGACTCCTGTCTGAGCATTTAATGATAAGGGAAACAAGAATGATACAAACAATAATAAGCTGGTAATTTTTTTCATAGTAATCTTTTTATCTGATTAGATCTTGAACTGATATTTCAAAGGAATCTTTTTAACCAAACTTCCTTATCATAAATTTCCTGTAAGCCTTGCCGAATCTTGGAATATTGTCGAAGATATCTCCCCACAGATCATAATAATCTCTTTGTTCTGTGATTTTTCCCTCTGTATTTAGAGTCAGCCGGCTTGATCCATATAATATGGAACTGGGGTATTTTTTAAAACTAAGGGTCATTTCCCATTCTATAAAAATATTATTCTCCTCTTTAGCGGCATTGACAATTTTCATTTTCAGGTCTTTTGAACGTTTTGTCAGGCGCTCGGTCATTGCTGTAAATTTTTCGATTCCACGAATTTCCTGAATCGAATCCCTGAAAACAATATTGTTGTCGTAATAAGGAAGGATGTGCGACCAGTCAGGCTTGCCTTCAGTGTTGTATGTTTGGCTCCATAATTCCAGTACCAATTCTTTTGTCAGCATAGGAAGTGTTTTTAAATCCCGGGTTAATGTTCTCACGCTTCATCAGCGTGGGGTAACTATCAAAAATAATGAATTTATCAGTGGTTGCTTACAAGATGTTTAATAATAGTATTACTTTAAACTTAACTGCAGAATATGAAAATCAATTACTTACACTATCAGTTCTTTTCAGCAGCAGACAAATCTTCAGAGCCTCATCTGCATGACGCTGAGTCTCTGTCTGAGAATCGAATATATAAACAACTTTCCCGGATTTGTCGGCTACATAAGTTACCCGGCCCGGAATAAATCCGAAGACTCTGCCGGGAACACCGAATAATTTTCTTACAATATTTCCGCCATCGCTTAACAGAGTGTATCTTAGTTTGTTTTCTTCTGCAAATTCTTTATGACTTTCAACCGACTGACCACTAATGCCTATTATAACCGCATCCGCCTCATCAAACACATCTGAAAGATCACGAAAATAGCAGGCTTCTCTGGTGCAGTTCAGGCTGCCATCATGAGGGTAGAAGAATATTACCATTTTTTTTATGCCCAGGATGGAGGAAATGTCAAAATCATTACCATTCTGATCTTTCAGGGTAAAAGAGGGTATTGTGTCACCTATCTGAATTTTATTCATAAATAATGTTTATTGCCGTTCTTTCAAAATCCTTAATGCAACATCAACATGCTCTGCGGCTCTTGTTTGTGAGTTGAAGATAAAGATCACTTTACCTGTTTTATCTGCAATGTATGTTACCCGGCCAGGCAATAATCCCAGCAAATTTGTGGGCACACCAAATTGTTTTCGTATTTTATTTCCTTCATCACTTAAAAGGGTGAAACTGAGCCTGTGTTTTTCTGCAAATTCTTTATGACTTTCAACAGATTGACTGCTGATACCAATAATTACAGCATCGGCTTCTTTAAAAACCTCAAACTGATCGCGGAATGAACAAGCTTCTTTGGTACAGCCTGGACTGTCATCTTTTGGATAAAAATAAATCACAAGGTTCTTTTTACCAATGACAGAATTTATATCGAACAATTTACCATTCTGATCAGGTAAACTAAATGCCGGGATACTATCTCCTGTTTTGATTTCGTTCATATTGTTTTTTTGACTGAAGGTTAAATAAGATGAAAATAATAGCAGGTAAACGAATAGATAAAAACGATAGAAATTCCTGAATTTAAGATAATTGACATTTTCAGGATAAATGTTACCAAAAAGAGCTTTCAGTTCTTTCATAAAATAAGGTTTGATATTGATTGTCCAGCTATCTGTTTGATAGACTATCTTACGAAATTTGCTCCGATATAAGGTCAGCGGTAAACCCCACATTATAAATAATATAACCCAGATATTTTTAAATAAGAACATAAAATAGCGACTTAGTTAATTTGTCAATTTCTGCCTGCTCATCTGTAATTTAAAAGAAGTTATTCAGGTTGCTCATTTACAGAGATATAAAAACAATTAAATCAAAGATAAATACAAAGGCCAACCGAAGCATAATGAAAGAGGGCAAAATTGTAAACCTCATCATTATCTGCGCCGCCTTCAAGTATACGGTATCCTGCCCTGAGTCCAAACCAGTCAGTAACCCTGTATGTTGCAGCAATCAATACGTCTTCGGCCCTTCCCTGTGGTGCGGCAAGTGCATCCCCTTCCAGGAGGATACCAAATTTTTCATATGGCTTCCATAACAACCTGAAATTGATGATTGGTACAAAGCCAACATTAATCTTCTCACTTTCCAGTCCTGAAGAAGCCAATGCAATCCTTGCATCTCTGATTTTTGCAGTAAACCCGAGCCCGAATTCAAACTTTGGCTTGAGTACAATTTCGTAGCGATATGTTAGCCTGTAAGAATTGAATTTATACGTTCCGTTAATGCCGGTATTTGCCGGGAAAGTCACTCCTTCAAAAACAATATCATTTACTGCTTTTCCATTGGATTTAATTTCCAATGGAGCATATAATACTGATAGGGTATGTCGCTTTTTTATTGTATAATTTATCCTTAACCTGTAGAATATATCTGTATTTGGAACTAAATCATCTTTCATCGAAAAAAGAGTTCCCTGATTTCCCGGAATCCGGACATTATTGTAACCTGTTTGTACTGCACCTGTTTCAAAGTCAAAAGAAGCCTGCCCATTCAGCCATAAAATGTTGAATGACAGTATGAACGTAAAACAAATTGCATTAAGTAAAAATTTAATCTTCATGATCTGGTATTAGATTTATATAAATAGTCTATCTGTAAACGTTAAGGCACATATATCACCGGCAGATAATCATCAGGTTACACTGCTGCTGCCAAACCTGCTTTCTAAAGCAATTGATCTGTAATCAAAAATCTGCTTAAGCCGGATTTTTATTATTAAAGCATTCGCAATTGCACCAATAAAACCAAATGGAGGCTTATAGGTAACTTTATCAGTCATTAGAACTCCACCGTCGACTGGTTCAATTTTATGCTCATGGTGCCACATTGAATAAGGTCCAATCCTTTGCTCATCAACAAAATATTCATATTCTTTTATGTGTGTAATTTCTGTAATCCAGTTAAGTTTTATACCAAGCAGAGGGCTTACCTTATAAATAATTATCATTCCGGGATACATTTTCTCTGAGCCGTTATTGCTTGTTACATTAAAACCCATGTTCCCCGGTGTAATCTCTTTTAAATTAGCAGGGGATGCAATAAAGCTCCATACTTCGTTAATACTGGCAGTTAATTTTTGCGTTTTTGTTATCTGATAGAATGCCATAATTGATTTTTCCGTTTAGCCAATTCCTGTTTGCAATCGAATTTTATAATATATGTTCATATATAAATTCAATAATATGAACACTAAAATTAATAAAATGTTCAATTGAAGAGTAGAGACAGATGTTAATATATTACTAATCAATATTATGTATATAAATATTATCCTGATTATAAAAAAGTTATGTTTATTTATATTAATAATAATGTATAATATGATTTCAATCGTGCTTTACAAAACCGGGTAAAATAAAGGCGTATGTGAGACTAGTTGCAAAACGACTTCTCTTAAACTAAATAATCTCTTTCGGGCTTTTCAGGAACTGCTTTAATTTTATTATGTCCAAATTTCCAAATTAACTCTTTTATGGAGTCAAAGAGAATAATTATCATAGCTTATTTTCCCGGAGTTTTCGGTTTCGCGAAATTATCATTATCTGAAGATACTAATTATTACCCAGAGCTAATTTGATCAGATAAATTGTATTCTGATTTTCATCAGCCCCTTCCAAGGGAAAAATGTAAGATCAAGCCGCAAAGGGAAATGTGTGAATAATACAAAATTTCTGTAAAGTTTTGTAATACTTCTAATTCCAGATAGGTTCACCTTTACAAATTATTATTTCATTATAAACCAAAAAAAAGAATTATGAAAAAAGTATTATTTGCCATGGTAATATTTATGTCAGCTCTTATTGTCAATGCACAACAAGACACTTGCAAAACTACCACGAAGACAAAGTCTGCAACTACGACAATGTCAAATGATAAGGCCATCCGTACTGCCGTTAAAGTTTCTGATCTTCAGAAAGTAATAACAGACAATGTGGCCAAAGATTATGTTGGTTTCACGATTAAAGAAGCAACAAGCGTTTCTTTGGAAAGTGTAATTACATATGAAGTAGTTATTGTTAAAGGTACAACTTCTGAGACCCTGATTTATGACAAGGATGGGAATTTTGTTCAGAAGCTTGCACTGAATGACGAAATGAATCAACTGAAAAAATAAATCATTAATAGCTGAAAAGCTTTAAGACTCGTAAAGACGGTACTGTAGCGTACCGTCTTTTATTTTGTTTTACTGATTCACCTTTCAGGATCTGCCTCCATAAGGAATTATAACTGCCAGGGAACCTTCCTGTAGTATGAATTATATAATTTTTCAAAGAGATTTTGTAATATTTTACGAAATCAACTAGCCTACTTTTATAATTCGAAAATTCATCTCAACTCACCAGCCAGTTGTGAATAAATCTTTGAAAAATAAAACTATTTTTGACTAAGAAAGGGACATTAAATATGGCAGTATTTAGTTCACCCTTTTTCCAGGTTAGCGAATGAAAGAAAGCTGACAGATGCTGAGCTCATCAGAGCAATACGTTTTATGATAGCTGCGGAGTATGAAGCCATTCAATTGTGCAGAGTCGACAGATAACAAGATTTCGATAGCGTACTCAATAGCGAATAAAAAATAGCATATATTGAATATTATCAGGGTCTCAGGTTTTTTCAGAAAAAATAAATTACTATGATCATCAATAATCTATCAGTTAGTTACACTGATGCAGGCGGGAAACAATTGCCGGTCATCATTTTCATTCATGGTTTTCCATTTAATAAGTCGATGTGGAATTTACAGGTGGAGTCGTTAAAGAACGATTTCAGGCTGATTACATATGATATCCGTGGACATGGCAGCTCTGATGCTGGGAATGAGGTGTGTTCAATTGAACTTTTTGTTATCGATCTCATCAGCCTGATGGATGCATTGAAGATTAAAAATGCCATACTCTGTGGTTTATCCATGGGAGGATATATTGCATTAAATGCAATAGAAAAGTACAAAGAACGCTTTGATGCTCTTATATTGTGTGATACTCAATGCATTGCCGACACCTTTGAAGCGAAAGAAAAAAGGGCAAAGGCAATTGAAGAAATCAGGAAATCCGGTCTGGAAAAGTATGCTGACGAGAGTATAAAAAATCTTTTCGCATCTGAATCTTTCACAACAAGGTTAAATGAAATTGCAAATGTAAGAGAAATGATAGTAAATACCTCTGAACAATCGATTTGCAGTACATTGCTTGCTCTTTCGGTTCGTAAAGAAACCTGTCATATGCTGTCAGAGATAGCGGTTCCGGTCCTTATAATGGTTGGGAATGAAGATAAAATTACACCTCCTGCTGCAGCCAGGTTTATGCAAGAAAGACTAGGAGGTTCGGTGCTGAAAATCACTGATCATGCAGGTCACTTAAGTAATCTGGAGAATCCTGCGGAATTTAATGTTCAGTTAAAGATGTTTGTTAAATCTGTTTATTAACGTAAGTTATTATCAGATTGGCATTCTTCATTTTGAAATTCTGTTTGGTGGGGTCTTTACTGATTTGTCAGGTTGGCTAAACGGCATCAGGGATATGGAAATTTTCCAATCTTCCTTCCATGACCAACGAAATGGTACACGAGCCTGTTCCCCGTTAATCGGTATTTTTTGAAAAGACCTTCACTAAACGGAATTTCTATTAAGCTCCTTCAAGTTATCCACGATCCTTAAAGCCTTCCTTTAAAATCAAAATACCTCAACTATTGGTTTTCCTGCCAGAAGTGAGGTGATATTAGTAAAAAATTGTTTTAAGTGTTCCGAATTATTGTGGTAATCCAGGGAAGCCTGATCTTTATATTCTTCATAAAATATAAATTCTGAATCCTGGCCAAAACAATTTTTGTATAAACAATAGGTGATGCATCCAGCTTCTTTCCGCGTTTCATCTACCATTTTTTTCGCGAATTGCGTAAACGCATCAACTGCTTCCTTTTTTATTGTAAGCCTTGCAATTACAGTCTTTTTCATCGGTTCGGATTTTTTGTCTGCTGATTTTTGCTGAGAGTATGAAATTGTTGATATGAAAAATGAGGAAGTTTATTAAATAGGTGTTTCAATTTTAAATTTGGCATTTATATCAGACAGCTATTTTGAACTCTATTACTACTTTAATTTTTGCATCAAGCATCGAGAGAACAGGACAGATATCTTTAATCAGATCAATGGCTTTAGTCATATCTTGCGAACTAATATTGCCTGACTTAAGATTTACCTGAATATTGATTTTATTAAACCCCGTGGGATGCTCCGCTCTTCTGTACCCATTTGATATCACTTCAAAAAAATCTATGTTTTTTTCCATTTTTCTAAGTATGACAAGAAGTGCGCTCCCGGTGCAGGATGATAAACTCAAAAGGAAAAGCTCCAGAGAAGTATAGCCGAGGTTATCTCCAAGCGGTGGAGTGTAGTCGATTGATACAGGATTATTCCCATCTGCCTTCCCCTCAAAATGAAGTTTTTGGTTTACAAGCTGAATTGATGTTTTCAACTCCTTTGATTTGTCAATTGTCATGTTTTTTATTAGTGGATTATGTTGTAATTAATGCCTTTTAATCTGAAGGTTCCATATGTAAAATCACCTTCGGGATAATTCCATATAGTTTCACCGTAGGTTGGTATTCTTCTTCCATTCAATTCTTTATAATCGCTTACCGGTGTTGACCATTTTACTCTCTTCATGGCGCCATCATCCTGGAGCGCATATCTGTCTTCCGAGACGAAGTTAATCAATTCCCCCTTTTCATTGAAGTATAAAATTGCTGATACTTTATAATTGCCATTTTCCAGTGTAACCTCACATGAAAGCGGATCGAGCTCCTTCCACGATAGCCTTTTATCATATAGGTTTCCGGGAACAAAAATGCACATATCATTCAGCAGGGTAACCGTTTCTGCAGTAGTAAGAACCTCTCCGGCTATATCAACTACATTAAAAAGATTTGCAACTCTTACAACAAACGTTGCTTTCTCTTCTCTGTAAGTATGATTTGCATGAAATGGAATAAACATTTTCTTAGCCTTCATCAGAAAAAGCCTGGTAAATGAGCCAAAAAAATTATACTGCTCAGATGTAGCAATCATATATGCTGCACCGGGCTTACTAACCATCTTTGCATCAAAGGTAATGTGAACATTCTGTGGTTTATTCCTGCCAATAGCCCCTGAGTATTCAATATATTTTCTTACGGATAAAGGCAGGTGAGCTATGTCTTTCTCAGTCAGTGGTTCTTCAGGCAGAACCGGCTGAACACTGAATTCATTCCTTACTTTGTTCGTATAGTCCGCCTGAACGGATCTGCATCCGGTGAATGCGGAGAGCGAAACAACCATGATTGTCAGATTTGCCATCATTCCAATTTTTAAATTATTAAAGGTATTCATATAGTGACAAAATGTAATCAGAGCTTTTGATTTCTTTTTTTCCAAATTTTACATTGGTTAATGGAACAAATCTACAATTAAACGACCATCTGAACCTCTGGTAATGGTGATTGCATCCGGAGAAAGGATTACAGTATGTTATTCTTCCTTTTACATCAGGGATCAGTACGGGGAGATGGACATTTTCCAGCAATTCACGGAAATGTTTTTCACTTTCCTGAATGGAGAGATTAGAATGAATGGGAGTAAGGTATAGGGGGAAAAATGGAGAAAAAAGTGTGTGTGAAATCGTGGACAGAAGTTGCTGGTCCAGCAAAGAAAAATTTGCTAATGGATCTTTCAAATAAAAGATGATGGAATTATCAAATGACATAACTGTTAAATGGGTTATATCAGAAACAGCAAATAATGAAACAGAATTTAATTTTTACAAGGGAGAAAAACTTATTCGCAAAAAGGAACAACACCTTCAATTAATTTACTAAAAAAGGGAGATATAATAAACAAATATCAGGATGTATTGCTATTCGGACCATCAGATGCTAAAAATGAATTACTGTTGTTAATTAAAAATAGTAATACAGATGCAAATGTCAAATTATTTAATCTGAAACCCGTTACACATCTATGTGAATTATGTAATTAATTCACATGCACGGCAAAGTTCTCTGATGTGGTTCTCTGTCTGATTTAATAATCTCTGATTTGCTTAGTTATTTCCTGGATTTAGGACTGCAAGGTGTGCTTGTTGAGAGAATTAAAAAATTGCTATTTTAGTAATATTTAATATACCCAAATAAGCGATGAAAAGAAGGGACTTTTTGATCAATTCAACTCTGGCCGCCAGCGGACTTACACTTCAGGGATCTTCTGTATTAAGCTTGAATGAACTGTCAGATGCAAATCATAAACCTGAATTCAAATCAACCCGGGAAAATCCGGGAGAGGATGAACTTAAATACAGATGTTCGTCGATGCCGGAAGGTTTTTTTGAACTTCTTCCCCAGGAGGCAGTCAGGTATTCGGAGTTCCCGGTCAAAACCAGGCATAATGCCATCTGGGACTTCAACTGGGGACATGACGGCAGGATGTATGTCGCCCTCTGTGGAGAGCTAAGTAATGCCGTAAGTGCAATTCTTTTCGAGTATGACAGGGAGACAGGTCGCCTTGAATTCTGCTTCGATACAGGGCGTGAGACTATGGCAGATCCAAGGATGATTCCTCCCAGCAAGATTCATACATCCATAACACCAATACGTGATGGCAAAGTGATCATGACAACTCATACCACAGCTCGAAGCGCCGCGCACAGGTACTGGCTTTTCGACCAGCATTATACACATATATGGGAAGGGTTTCCGGGGTCACATGTCCTGGTCTGGGATCCGGCTACCCGTCAATGTTCAGATCTTGGGATTCCTGTTGCCAGGGACAGCATTTATGGTACATGCTTCGATGACAGGAACAATGCCTTGTGGTTCAGTACCTATCTTCGCGGACATCTTTACAGGCTTGACCTCGAAACCCGCAAGGTAAAGGACTTTGGGCAAATCACTGAGTTTGGTTCATATAAGTTTGTAAAAGACCGGCTGGGCAACATGTTAATTTCTACCCGCTCCGGAACTGTATTCCATATTGCTGTCGACGATTACAAAATTACTGACCTGGGTGTACTCGCCAGTGAGCCGGAAAAAAATCCCCTATGGCGTGCCCACAGGATACTGGCACATCATGCCGCAATGCCTGATGGACGGATACTGCTGGGTCTGCACTGGAGCGACAGGCTATATGCTTTTGATCCGGAGACACTACGATTTGAGCGGTTTGGTGACTTCCGACCGGCATCTTTCATTCAATCGGCTCCCTGGATGATGCAGAAAGGGCTGGCATTCGATTCAAAAGGAATACTTTGGCAAGCTTCATTATGCCCTGTCAATGAGGCAGTTGGGTTTATGGCACACCTTTTTCGCTGGGAAATCATGGCAGGAAAAGATCCTGAGTACGTTGGCCTTCTTGGAACAACGGACCGGGTGACTGCCTGTGTCAGTGAGATGCATATGGATAGTTCTGATATTCTCCATATTGCTGATTCCAATCACGGTGAGGATATGCCAGGAATCCTTGCTGTCAATACCCGTTATCTCCAAAAGAGATTGTCAGACGGAACTTACAGCCGGGCCGGACGGGTCAGGGATGTAACGGCTTACCTCCCATTTAGCGACGGAAAAGATGATTATCCTCTGGATAACTTTGATGAAGCTTCTGCTAAATATATAGCATTTAAAAAGGAAATGACTGAATACGAGCTATTCCTTAAGGAACAGGCCGACACAAGAGTCCGGTCTGATGAGGCATTTGGTATCAGGCTCTGGCGCCAGTTCGGCCGGGGTACAGGGTCTCTGGTTCAAAATCTGGCATGGTCCGGACCAGATACCTTAATTATGCAGCTTCCATCCGGGAAATATAGCGCGAGCGCAAGTACAGATTTTCAGGTTCTGGAAGCAACAGAGTACGCATTTGACCTTGCGGGAGGTATAGATAAACTTCCGGAGGTTCTGCAGGCGGCTCGTCCGCCTGCCAGGCAGGGGAGACAGTTCAAAGCACATATATCTGCCTGGGCACGCTGGGACAAGCATTCCTGGATAATCGGAACAGATGACGGATGCATAGCATTATTTCATGAAAAGACGAAATCAACCTATGCACTTGGTGCAATCGGCGTACATGGCCCTGTTCATCAGATAGCCGTCGCAAATGGTCATGCCTATGGCGTTTCGGGTGACCCGAGTGATCTTGGTAATCTCTTCCATTATACTGATAAAACGGGCTTACGGGAGGCAGGAAGGATGTTCATCATACCGGAGAAGGATCCTGTCTTCAGCAACACTCAGCCTGTCCGTATAGCTGTCTCTCCTAATGGTGAACTGGTTGCAGTCGGCGTGGCAGACTTGCTGGGATGTGTTTATATATTCAGATCTGTTTCAGGTTGCTGATCTAGGTGTAACGATTATTTAAGAAAGAGTGTTCTGATTTCACACCTCTTTGAGCATTGAAATTGAGAAATCATTCCTTGCAGCTAAAAAAAGTATTAATTTCAACCATTTCTTACCTTATAGTATGCGTTCTTGTTGCCGTTTATATGAATCATTTAGCAACCTTGATACACATTAACCGGTTTTGATCCCTGAGAAGAAGCTTTCCATCAGAAAGCGCCATAGTACCCCAGTTCTGTCCCTCTCCAAGCATTCCGGCAGAAGCAAGAGGTTTGAATCCTGAAGGATCAGGCTGTATAAGATACAGGGTTTTTCTGCCATCAGTAGCCAGGATCAACCCGTCGGCAATAATCATACTGCCTTTATCGAACAGAGGTGAACGCATTGTTTTCCACATAAACTTTCCATCCATGCTCATGCAGGCCAGTCCGTCACGTTTGCTGTTGGTAGAGAACTGTGCATAAAAGTAGCCATTATACAATACGGGAGGTTTTGTATGGTCTCCGAACTCATTATGCCTGAAAAGCTCCTGGACATTGTATTTGGCATCACCGGTCTTTTCCACTTTTATCATTGCAGTGCCCAGCTCATATCCTCCCACAATAATAATTCTGCCTTCTCCGGCATCGAGAGCCGGAGCTACCTGAACCATATTCTCCCATTTATCGTATTCCCAGAGAATTTCGCCGGTTTGTGGTTTGAACCCGATTACTCTAGCCTTGGAAACCGGCACTTCCTTATGCATATAAGTATTTGTTGATGAAAATACCATAACTATGTGATCCTCTCCTGCTATCTTCACTATAGAAGGGCTGGCATAAGTTTCATTTCCGAATGCTTCAGTCTTCCATACGATCTTGCCTGTAAGTTTGTTATAGGCAACCAATCCGGCGTTAGGATCCTGTGAGTAAGACACGATTAGCAAGTTGTCGTATATAAGCGGACATTGGGTTATCGCCCAGACAGGTATTTTGATTCCACCGAAATCTTTCATGATGTTCTTGTTCCATATCGGTTTATGTGTATTTATATCAATGCAGTAAAGGTCACCGTATGGACCGCAGGAATAGACCCTGTTTCCATCGACAGCCGCAACACTTCTTGAACCAGGATACGAAACTGTTCCTGGTGCATCATAACTGTAGCTCCATAATTCCTTTCCATTGTTAAAATCAAAGCATCGCATGATGTCACCGGTTTTATCATCCCTGTCAAGCAGAAAGACCTTTCCGTCTTTAATAACAGGTCCGCCAAAGCCTGGACCAATTTTGGCTGTCCAGAGTAATTCAGGTCCCGATGCAGGCCATGATCTCAGGATGCCTTTCTGAGGAGATGTATTATTCCTGTCTGGACCAAGGTATTGTGGCCAGTCCTGTGAGCAGAGATCCGAAATGAATACAAACAGGAAAAGCAGTTTTAAAATGAGGCTGATTCTCTTCATATTTATAGTTTCTATTAAATGTGCATACAAAGGTAATAATGATTCTTTTCAAATTCCTGAAAGAGAAAAATCACTGGTTTTTATCTATTAGGAGCAGAGGTGCAAATGCCGGACAGCTTTACCACATTTAACCGGTCAGATCACCTTTCAGAACAGCGAAGCAGCAGTGACATTCAGGATGGTCAGGTAATTGTTTCAGATGAAGAAATAAGATCCTCCCATATTTTGCATCCGTAAAAGCCTATTCTACTTAATACTGTGTTCCAAGGAATATTTCCCGGCATCCTTCTTATTCCATGTAATTGTCGCTGTACCGTATTTAAAATTGGTATCTAAATATCTCATCTGAGATGGCATAGGTGTTGCTTCCGCAGTGCCCTGTCTCATCTTTTCAATCAGTGTTCTCATATCATAAACATACCGGGCAGTAAGTTCTTCCTGTTTCCCCCGCTGCCAGTAATGCCCTCCGTAAATGACAAGTTTCTCGAGATTGATTTTGTTAGCAGGATTTTCCAGATAACTGATCAGATTATCTATACTTCTGGCATAAGTGATAAAGCTTTCATAGTTAAAAAGCCATACACCATTCCCTGACCCCAATGCATCACCTGTAAAAACAATATCCATACCTTTAATGAAGAATAATGTTCCATGCCCGGTATGACCCGGAACTTCGGTTGTACTGATCATATAGCCACCACCAAGATCAAGTGATCCATTCTCAGAGAAAAAAATCGTCCTCTCTTTAGGAAACAAATCCATAGTTTTGAATTCTGCTTCAGGAATCCAGAACTTCACCTTTGGATCGTCCCTGAAAGCAGGAAGCATACCTGTGTGATCACCATGGTTATGGGTAAAGGTTATATAAAATTCTTTGTTGCCAACCCGCTCTGAAACAACAGAACGCAAAGATTCAACGGCTGTACTATCCCACTTAATGAAATTAGAGAGGTCGACAAGTAGTGCTTTTTTTGTTCCAACAATAAGGTATATATCAGAACTATTATTCATGTCCACAATCTTTCCATCCGAATCAGTCTTCAAACCAGCAGGCCGACTGCTATTGGCATCTTCAATGTGGTAAACTCCTTCACCAATAACATAAACTGTGTAGGGACCTTTTTCAACGGTCTGTGCCCATGAAAAATAGCTGAGATTCAAAATTAAGAATAAACAACAAACCTTTCTTTTCATGGTATAATATATAAGATATTAATTTTTAAAAGTAAGTCAATTTAGAGTTTTTGCAAAATAATTATTTACACCTGATTTGAACCATATAAGTGAGGAAAGCCCAGATAAATTGAGACTTTTTGAACTCCGAACGTACAGGAGTTGAAACCAGCATTCTAATTCTTGACTTTCTACAGATGTTCAACAAGTGCTTGTTGCACCAGTTCTTTTGCTGTATGTATAGGATTGGGATATGGATCAATCCCGGAAATAGGGTGGTTACTTTGTACCCACTCCACTTCCCATGGTATAGAATTAAATATCTCACCTTTTCTTAGAGAATCAAGTGTTAATTTCATCCTCTGATAATAGAAATCACGGATCAGCCCGCTCCATACGCGACATGAATAATCGTTGACCGGAGGGCCCCATACAGTAATTATCTGCCTCGCATTCGACTCATACAATTTCTTCATTTCCGGATCATCAGATTGAGCCCGGGCAAATTCCAACCATGGCTCCAGCCGATTAAGCGGGTGTGATTCGAGGAGACGGTCAATTTCGAGGAGTAATTCAAGTCCCCGACTACCCGCTTTATCCCCATACGCGATATCGGCGGCTGTATATGCTTTGGCTGCTGAACTGAACCATTCATCTGCTTTCAAACCTAAGGTCAATGCTGCTCTTTCGATAGCGTCGGAACAATAACCTTTTGATTTGCCAAGTTCGTCAGAGCAGGATAGAAATTTCAAAGTTGCCTCATGAAATATTTGATCTTTATTTACGGTTCCTATACTGCATCTGCCCAACTGCCATCCAAATTGTGGATGGGGCACAAGTTGACCATAACAGCTTTCCCGTAGAAACTTCCACGATTCAATCATTTCAGTTGGACAAGCTCCATAGCGATTGAGGCAGTAGTTATTCAACCAGGAATCCAGATTAACAGAATCTGAGGACCATGCTGCATCGGTCAGTAATTCATAAACAACTGCATTGTTTTCAAGGCCTTCTCCTGAAATTGTAAATCCCACGAGGTTCTTTTTATCGGGAGAATTCTGTGCACGTGCCGACCCTGAGGCATAAAGAGCAAGGTTTCCTGTATATACAGTCTTCCCTCCCATATTTGGCACGAATCCATAAACCCATTGCTTTCCATTAAAGGCGTTCATGGGTTGCCAGTTGTTATTGTAATCGTTGGCATAGTCGAGAATTAAAACTTCATTATCCGGGACCCTGCTGAATAGAGCTTTAACAGTTTCCTGATTCCATATTTCACGCTGATATGCGAACATCCAGCCCTGAATCACCCAGATTGCATCAGGATTACCGGCTTTTATTGCATTGAAAGTATCCTCCCCGTACTCGGCCAAAAGTTCTGTGACTGGTTCCCCGGTTTCCGGCAGTTTCTGTTCATTGAAACTATCAACAAGATAATACTTAGCATCCCCGAACTCTTTCTGCCATTCTTCCATAAACATCTTGCTGATCTTGCTGAAAAGTTTGTTATCCGGCATAATAAAGAAGGGCCGGTTCTCAGGTGGAAATCCTGGATTCCATAGAGTGGGATGCAACTCAATATCCGGAAATACACGCCTAAGCCCTTTAGGCACAAATCCGGCAAAAGACTGAACTACCGGCTGAATACCCAGTTCTCTCATGCGCTTCAGAATCTTATGCTGAAGCGCAATTTGATTTTTGAGCCATTCTTCAGGCAGATAGCCTCCAACTCCCGATATGCATCCCATGCGGATAAATGGCAAATGAGCAGGTCCGACATAGAACGAATCTATTTCCTGTATAGTGAGTCCCAGCTTTTTCCAGATGCGGGTTGCAATCGCCTCGGTTGCACCCGGAGCCATCATCATGTTAAACCCGTGCATTGCCTGCCAGTCGAGTTCTTGTTCCCATCTTTCCCATGACCAGTATGGAGTAGTATATCCAGAAGTTACAGCATTATATGCATGCCTGATCCTATATGGAGTAGTCACCCGCTTCAAGGGGGTATCAGGCCACTTCTTAGGCAGGTTAAACATCGGGCCGCTCCAGTCAAGCATTCCGATTCCATTGTCCTTCAGGTAATCATATACACCACGTGTAATAGCCGTAACAGATGTTCCTTTGACAGTTAAAATGTTATCCTTGCAGGAATACTCATACGTATCTGATTCAGAAGATTCATGAAGTTTTTCAAGCACGATTGATTCACATCTCTCTCCAAGAACACGATGCAGGACTTTTCTGGCAGATTCTGTCATTAGAATGCTTTCTGTTCCAGCATTATCTTTTTGATGCATGCATCCTGAGAGCGAAATATAAACTGCCAGTGTGAAATAGATAACCTTCATTCAGATTAAGTTATTATGATAAATATTAAGTAAGTCAGATTGTTCTCTCCAAAAATAATCAAAAGAGTAAGAAGTTCATATGTGGCTATTATTTGTAAATGCTGTAGCTGTTTACAATATTTCGCAGCTCCAATTCCATTGGGTATGGTCTTCTGATACCGGAGCGAGGAAAAAGAAGTGAGAGAGCTGTACTGAGTCGGGTTTCTCCGCTCTCGCTCTCACACTCGCTCTTTTTCAGTACCCCGAACGGACAAAAGTTGCAACCAGTTGATAAGCATTTGCTATTTAAAAGCATACAATATTTAAACACATAAATACATGTTAATAAGTCACTTAAATTTAGGAGGAATAAAAATTATTTATAAATTAACAATAATATGTAAACAAAAATGTTTATTTTTGTACTATGAAAACTGAATTGTCAATAATAAAAGGTATCCATCCTGGATTAATTCTTGAGCGTGAGCTTAAGCAACGTCATTTGAATAAAGGGCCGTTTGCTATTTCTTTGGATGAATATCCTCAGACATTAGTATCAATTACTAAAGGAAAGAGAAGGATGAACACTAATCTTGCTTTAAAAATTGAAAAAGCTTTAGGAATTGATGAAGGTTATTTTATGACTTTGCAGATATTTTTCGATATTAAAGAATTAAAGAAAAAGCAGTACAAATTACATCCTGATTTTACTAAACTGAGGCGAGTTCTGTTTTGGGATACAAAAATGGAAAGTATAGACTGGGAAATGCAAAAAAATGCTGTTATTAAAAGAGTATTTGAGAGGGGAAATGAAATTGAGAAAGAAGAGATAATTCGATTTTATGGACAAGAGAATGTCAAAGATATATTGAATATGCATGGGAAGTGAACTTCATTACACCGCCACTAGTAAACAGTTATTAAATATATTAAGGACACTAATGGCAGCTAAGGAACTTAGTGCTTTTAGGTTAGTCGGAGGCACTGCTCTAAGTTTATATAGAGGACATAGGGAATCAATTGATATTGATTTGTTTTCTGACACTTCCTATGATTCCATTGATTTTGGAGCAATCTATGCGTTTTTATATAATACATTTTCTTATGTTGACACAAATGATTATAAAGTAGTTGGGCTGGGTAAGTCATATTATGTTGGTAATAGCGAAGAAGATTGTGTTAAATTGGATTTATTCTATACTGATAAATTTATTCAGGACATTGTCCTAATAGATGGTATTAGATTGGCGACTGTTGAAGAAATTATAGCCATGAAAATTGATGTCATTTCCAGGGGTGGAAGAAAAAAAGATTTTTGGGATATACACGAACTAAAAGATGATTATTCAATTGAAGAAATGCTTGCCCTACATAAACAAAGAAATCCATACACCCATGACAGGGATCAGATCAGAAGAAATTTCTCTAATTTTGAAAATGCCGATGGTGATTTCGATCCAATTTGCTTAAGAGGGAAATACTGGGAGATTGTAAAGCTAGATATTATAGATTTTGCACAGCAATCAGGAATTGACTAGAAATACTTTAAAAGTTTTTTCCAGTAAAAATGTAACATTCATCACAACTGCATTATTTTAGAGAATAATTTTCATGTGTAAAAGATAAATGATATTCTCTTCTGACTTTATAAGCTTATATAAGTCCATCTTTTATGGAAGGCAAGATATACATGCAATCAGATGGGATAAAGATGGCAAAACAGGTTATATGCCTGCTTATAAGGTAGATTGGAATGATTATAACAAGTACAAATCAGGTGGGGGAACCTTCAAGGATTATGCCAATAAAGAATATATACCATTTTCCGACGAGGTAGTTTTTCGGCACCTGCAGGGAACGGAAACCATTGGAATTTATCCTCTTCTTGAGGACAATACATCATATTTTATTGTTGCTGATTTTGATGACGAAAACTGGAAGGGATCTGTTCAAAAGTTATATTCGGTATGCACCAAACATGAAATACCATCATATATTGAGCGTTCCCGTTCTGGCAATGGAGCACATTTATGGATCTTTTTTGAAGAAAACCTTCCTGCTGAACAAACCCGGAAACTACTGTATGAACTCTTAAGAGAATCATCTATTATTTCACATTTCGATAAAGAACCAAGTTTTGACAGGTTATTTCCCAATCAGGATTTCCATTCCGGAAAAGGGCTCGGAAATCTGATAGCTCTCCCATTAAACGGCAAAGCTCTAATAAATAGCAATTCGGCATTTCTAAATCCTGCTGATTTTGAACCATATAGTAATCAGTATAATATTATTGGAAGTTTTCAAAAACTGTCAAGGATTAAATTTGGGACCATTTACGAGAATATCTTTAAGGAAAAGGTTGAAGATTTTTTTAAATCAAGTTTTGACCCAAATTCTCGACCAGTGATTGAAATCCAGATAAATGGACAAGTATTTCTTAAACGGTTACAACTTCAGAGAAAGCTTATAGAATTTATCAGAGAGAATTTGAATTTTCTTAACTCTGACTATCTGGTAAAGAAAAATATGGGTAAGTCAACATTCAATCTTGAAAAGTATTTTAGATTAGTTGAGGAAACACCAGACGGTATAATTATTCCAAGAGGATTTGTTGCTAATCTCATAACATTTTGCAAGAAAGAAAATCTTCCTTTCAATATTGTTGACAAGAGAAAAAAGCTTGATCCTGTCGATTTTAAATCAGAAATCGAGTTAATGCCGAATCAAGAAGCAGCTATCGAAAGGACTATTGATAAAGACTTTGGGGTAATAGTGTCACCACCGGGTTCAGGAAAAACTATAATTGGACTTGAAATAATAGCCCAAAAATGTCGGCCTGCATTAATCATTGTCCATAGGAAAACAATTATTTGATCAATGGATAGACAGAATTCAAAACTTTCTGAAGATACCAAAGAGGGAAATTGGGCAGATTGGGAACCAGAAATTTAAAGTCGGAAAAGAAATAACTATTGCTATGATTCAATCTCTTTCCCGAAGTGAAGAGATTGAGAAAATCTCAAATAACTTTGGAACAATTATAGTAGATGAATGCCATCATATTCCGGCAAAATCTTTCAGAGATGCCATTGTCAATTTCAATTCATTTTATTTATACGGTTTGACGGCTACTCCAAAACGTAAAAACAATGATGAAAAGTTAATTTATGTTTATATAGGAAATATACTATATAATGCGAATCAAATTGAGCAAATCAGACAAAAACAGACAAATATTGAAGTCAATATCAGAGAGACAAATTTGTACGTTCCTTTTGATTATAAAATTGACAAATACGAAACAATTTCTCGGATTCTGATCCATGACACAAATCGGAATTCTCTTATTATTAATGATATTGAAAAGAATGTCAACCGATTCAAAAAATTTCTGATACTTACCGAACGCAAAGCCCATGTCGAAATCCTGAATCTTTATCTTAAAGATAGATTTGAAACTATTACAATTCATGGAGATGATTCCGAGAGTAATCGTAAAAGTAAGATGGAACAGTTAATCCAAGGGCATTATAAAATTGTAATATCAACTGGTCAATATTTTGGTGAAGGAATCGATTTAAATAACCTGGAATGTCTTGTTATAGCTTATCCATTTGCATTTGAAGGTAAGTTAATCCAATATATAGGACGAATTCAACACTCTTCTAATCCTCCTGTAATTTTTGATTATCGGGATTCAAAAATTGACTATTTTGAGAAAATGTTCAAACAAAGGAACCGTTACTATAAAAAGCTATCAAAGCAAATTCAGATTGATTGAGTGTTTGGGTGTAAAAGGACTTGATATATCTCTTAAAAATAATCCAGTGCTGGGAGACCTCCTGGAAAATTACAGGAAGTCAGGCTGTGCCACAGTTAAGTAGATCCCTAGTTGCAACTCTTACAAAAAAACCGATTTTCAAATTTAAAAGTTGCAACCCTCTTCCTGAAAATTACGATACATCCCATCCTTAGCTTCAGTGAGGGTTTCAGAATGTCATAAAATGAAACAAGAGGTCTATTTTGACCTCTTGTGCCTCTGGGTACCCGGAGCGGGACTTGAACCCGCACAACCGTTATGGTCACAGGATTTTAAGTCCTGCGTGTCTACCATTCCACCATCCGGGCAAATATTGTCGTGCATGTCTTGCAGGTCTTGATGTCTTGCAAGTCTCGTAGTTTGAATAGGTGCAGCAAATTTATAATAAATATTCCTTATTCAAAACATCATCAGGCAACATGCTTAAATAAAACTCTGTGACTTTCTGTGTATTCTGTGTGCCTCTCTGTGTAACCTTTTTTCTTTCATAGAGTTACACAGAAAACCCCCAGGTTCCACAGAGAGATTTTATTAAAAGAGATGATAAAACAAAAAAGCCACTTATGTGGCTTCATTTGAGCGGGAGACGGGACTCGAACCCGCGACCCCGACCTTGGCAAGGTCGTGCTCTACCAACTG
This sequence comes from Bacteroidales bacterium, assembly GCA_016715075.1. Lineage (GTDB taxonomy): Bacteria > Bacteroidota > Bacteroidia > Bacteroidales > VadinHA17 > LD21. The sequence goes on along the minus strand of JADKBK010000003.1, from coordinate 252,802 downwards.
AGCTACTCCCGCAAATGCAGGGGCAAAAATAAGAATTTTTTTTTATCTGCAAACAGACACAGAGAAAATAATGGCTGATAGTCGAAACAGGGGAAAGTATTTTTTCACCGGACCCCAATCTAACAGTGTATTGTTTTCAAAATAGAGCCAGGTGCTTCTGTAGATCCATTCCTCCTTAATGATATTCCCGTTTATTACCCTGTTGATCCTTTCGGCAGCACCCCAGCTGTCTCTTGCCATCTCAGAATTCATGCCCTTCCAGATCTTCCCGGCATAAAGTCTTGAGGCCATGGATGACCCGTATTTGCTTTCCAGAGCCTCATACCTGCTGTCGATCTGGTTCTGAGGAGCTGTATTCTGATTTGTCCTCATGGATTGCATCTCATTTGAATTATCAGGAGCTTTGTTAATTACTGCATGTTTCCTGAAGATATAACCTTCATTCTCGTCAAAAACGACATGAAGATAGGTGCTGTCGGCACTAAGCATAGTAACAACTGACCCTGTAGGGATAATAATTATTACCGATGTGAGGTCCTCCTTATTCCTGAACAGGCGGGTAGCTGATTTGACAGTTGCTGTACGCGTTACATCCTGGCTCTGATATTGATTTGACTCAAGGCTCTGAAGCAGATCAGCCTTGTCCGTTTGCGCATTTATGGAGAGGGCTCCAATAATGAACAGTGCAGGGATTAAGATTTTATTCATATCATTGTTTATTAAAAATGCTCAAAAAGTGTACCACTTATTATTCCTTTTTACGGATAAGCATCAGACCGTCCCGTAATGGAATCGTTACTATTTCAATCCTTTTTTCGTTTTTAATCATTTTGTTGAAAGAGATTATCCCACTTGCCTGTGGATCGTTAGTTTCTCCTGCCAGGGCTTTTCCACCCCATAAAACGTTATCAGCCAGAATGAAACCTCCAATATTCACTTTGTCAATTATAAGCCGGTAATATTCAATATATTCCCTTTTGTCGCCGTCGATAAATACAAGGTCGAACTTATGATCAAGCGCTGGAATTATATCCTGTGCTTTTCCGGTCATCTGGATTATTTTTGATTCTACACCGGCCCGGCAAAAATAGGAATTTGAAAATGCAGTCAGTTCATCATTCAGTTCAATCGTGATAATCATACTATCATGATCCAGTCCCTTAGCCAGACAAATAGTAGAATAACCTGTAAAAGTACCTATTTCAAGAATTTTTCGTGGTGAAATCATCCGGGCGATAAATTCCAGAAATTTCCCCTGTAAATGTCCCGAGACCATATTGGGATTTAAAAATCGGATATGTGTCTGCCGGTAAAGATCTTCAAGGATTGGATCCTCCGGAGAGGTGTGGTCGAGCAGAAATTGGTCAAGTTTACTAGTCATTCAAAAGTCATTAAGTAGTCATTAAGTGGTCATTAAGTGGTCATTAAGGGTCATTCAGTAGTAACAATTAATGACCATGAATGACAAGCGAAGCGCAACTGACAATTGAATGACTGCGATACCAGTTCACAAGCAATAATTTCATTATTTATAGATTAGAGTTGAGAGCTTGGACGGTTCCAGAATGTCATTGGCAGTTTCGAGTATTTCAGAAGCTGTAACATTGTCAATTTTCCTGCATAGATCCTCAATAGTGTCAATCCTGTTAAATATCAGAAGGCTCTTGCCAAGGCTTAGCATAAGGCTCTCATGATTTTCATAACCTCTTGCAAGATACCCTTTTATCTGGTTTTTGGCTTTGCCCAGCTGAATTATTCCAAGTTTTGAATCGCGTAATTTTTTCAACTCAGCCATTGTAATTGAAAGGCTTTTATTAAGAAACTGGCTATCGGTTCCGAAATATATCGAAAATACACCTGTATCAAAGTAGGGGTTATAGCTTGATTCAATATTGTATGCCAGTCCGTTCTTTTCACGAAGTGAGAGATTCAGCCTGGAATTCATTCCCTGTCCGCCGAGGATGTTATTCAGCAGGAACATCCCCATTCTCCGTTTGTCTTTCAGATCGTATGCAACATTTCCTATTATGCAGTGATTCTGATAGGTGTCCTTCTTTTTTGTGATTGAAGATGGTTTGTACTCCCAATTCATAATTTGCCTGTCTGCTCTTTGGGAAGTCGCTATTTTCGAAAAATAGGTTATGAAAAGCTTTAGTATTTTTTCATCCGGAATGTTTCCAACCGAGCAGAAGACCATCTGGTTGGAGCTGTAATTTTCTGCAATAAAGCTGTCAATCATTGCCCTTGAAAAAGATCTGACAGATTCCTGGGTGCCCAGGATGTTCCTTCCGATTTGCTGTTCATTGAAGATCAGCTCCTCAAAATCATCAAAGATCAGATCCGCCGGATTATCCAGGTAAGAATTAATTTCCTCTATAACTACATCCTTTTCCTTTTCTATCTCCTTTTCAGGGAAGATGGAATTGAAAGTCACATCACTTATCAGTTCAATTGCTCTTTCATAATCATCTTTAAGGAAAGATGCATGAATTGCAGTTTCCTCCTTGGTTGTATAGGCATTAAGTTCTCCTCCCACATCTTCCAGCCTGCTGAGGATATGAAAGGATTTTCTTTTACCTGTTCCTTTAAAGAGCATATGTTCAATAAAGTGGGCAATCCCATGTTCCTGACCTGTTTCATCGCGCGATCCGATATTGATTATCAATCCGCAGTGTGCCACAAGACCAGGGATCCTGTGATGGACCATTCTGATGCCATTATCGAGGGTGTGAAGGAGTAAATCCATCTTATTTTTATGGTGAGGTAGCAAATGTACCACAACATTAAAACGATTCCAAATTGATTTTTTTATCGATCAATTCTGAATTAGCACGACTTATGCCTGTTAACTATTTATATTATAGAATTTTGCAGGCTTTTTAGCGGGTTACGGTTATTAACAGCTGTGCTTTTAAATCTGTTAATAAAAATAGTCTAAGTAGAATTAGATTAAATAAAAATAAGATATATATTTGTGTATACACTCAGAGTGAGTGATAATCTTTTGAGGGAGAGAGTCCCACTCCGATGGCTGGGGCTAAATACATCTGACAGAAATGGCAACAAAAGCTAGTGCTCAGAAGGCCGCACCAAAGACTGCAAAAAAAGCAGCAGGTGCAACAAAGGCCAAGCCAAAAAGTAAATAATCGGCTTATAATAGAAGAGGGTGTCAAAATTGGCACCCTTCTTTTTTAAAAGACCTGATCTGCCATCCATCGCTTTTTTTCAACGAGTTCCTTGCTCCGCATCATCGGCTCTTCTTCTGCCCCGTCCCCTTTGGGAGCGAAGAAACGAGGCAAGCCTGCTGACGAACCCGGCGCAGCTTTTATGATTTTATAATATTGATTCCCGATAGCCACTTAGAATTATATTTGTAACTTTATAAGAAAAGTCATGCATAAAAGACGTGAATTTATTAAGCAACTTGCATTGCTTTCAGGGAGTTTAATGCTTCCTGTATCATGCATTGGCGGTACGAAAAAAGATAAATGGGGAGAAATTCTCCCTCTGCGAAAACTAGGTAAAACAGGTGAAAATGTAACAATGTTAGGTCTTGGCGGTTACCATGTAGGATGGACTACTGAGAAAGATGCTCAGGAAGTTATTGAAAAAGCAATTGAAGGAGGTGTCCGTTTCTTTGATACGGCAGAGTCGTATGGAGACGGGGAGAGTGAGACCCGATATGGTAAATATCTGGTCCCGAAGTATCGCAACGATGTATTTATTATGAGTAAATCAACTGCTAAAGACGGGACCACGGCAAAACAACATCTGGATGGCACTCTGAAAAGATTAAATTGCGACTACATTGATTTATGGCAGGTTCATTCCTTAGAAACCCCGACAGATGTTGATAACAGGATAAAGGACGGTGTTTTAGAGGCATTTGAAAAAGCAAAAGCTGAGGGAAAAGTCAGACATATAGGTTTTACAGGGCATCAGAATCCTTTTGCACATAAACGAATGCTGGAAAAAACAGATGAGAATAACATTTTTGAGACTGTCCAAATGCCAGTTAATGTTATTGACTCTCATTTCCACAGCTTCATTAAGAACGTATTTCCACCTGTTCTTGATGGAGGATTGGGGATTCTCGCAATGAAATCCTTATCGGATGGACGTTTTTTCGGGGAAAAAAGGGTACTGGATAGCATAGAATGGAAATCAGAAGATCCTCTGGTGCCTAACTACATTTCTGTAAAAGAGGCACTTTATTTTGTATGGTCACTTCCAGTAAGTGTATTGATTACCGGGGCTGAAAATAAAGAACTGATAGCGGAGAAAACTGAACTTGCAAAAAGCTTCATTAAAATTTCCGAAAATGAGAGACACGAATTAATGAATAAAGTACTTGAGAAGGCAGGAAATTTGATTGAGTACTATAAGAAGGTTTAAAGGCAGTTAAAACAAAAAATACTCAGGAGGCTGATTTTCTTCACCTAATCAGGAAATGTAAAATTAAGAGCAGAAAATACCTGTAGGTTATGTAGAAATATCCTGAAAGGATTAAAAAGCTTATGAATAAGTTTAATAGTATTTAGCATAAATCCTAGTTATTCAGGCACATAGAATGTATTATTCTGACAACTATCACAAACATTAATATTAAGTTGGATTTTTTCACAATAAAGTTTTGCTTACTCAATTTTGAAATATATATTTGCAGTCCGAAAAGGAGGTGCCATAGCTCAGTCGGTAGAGCAATGGACTGAAAATCCGTGTGTCCCCGGTTCGATTCCTGGTGGCACCACTTAAAAAAGAGTGAGAGTGAGAGCGAGAGCGAACACTCTCGTTCTTTTTTCTCACACCCGCACTCACACTCGCACTCTCTTTTCAAACGTCTGCGGATAATCATAATTGAAATTTCAATGTAAACTTAGATCCCTTATCCTGTGCAGAGTTCACTGAAATTGTACCATCGTGATTTTGCATTATTTGCTTTGACAGACTTAGACCTATTCCGGAACCATTTTCTTTGGTTGTATAAAATGGCACAAATATATCTTCAATTATATCACCTGATATTCCAATTCCATTATCTTCAATTTGAATAAATGTAGCTTCATCGTCATAGAATGCATTCATGTGAATGGTTCCGGTTTTCTTACCAGATAAAGCTTCAATAGCGTTTTTTATTAAATTTATCAGAATTTGCTCAACCTGGGCAGAGTCTGCTACTAATGCAAGATCTTCAGGATAAACACTTTCAGTGATTTTAATGTTGTCTGGAATATTTGATTCCATCAGGATTTTACATTTCCGGAACAGACCATCAATAGTGAATCTGCTTAAATTCGGTTTAGGTAATGATGTCAGACTTCTGTATTTATCAACAAAATCCAGCAATCCTTTGCCTGTTTCTTCAATGGTATCCAGTCCGGAAAGTGTTTTAATAACTATATTATGATCAATAAGTTCCACGGGAATAGGGTCTCCATTGTCCTTCTTTTTAAAGTACCCCGAGATCACCGTCGCAAGGGAGGTAATCGGACTAATGGAGTTCATGATTTCATGTGTTAAAACGCGGATTAATCTCTGCCAGGAATCCAACTCTTTTTTATCGAGCTCATTGGTAATATCCTGAAAAGAAACCAGTTTAATTACATTGCTTTCAAATTTCATTTCAGTAGCTCTTACTAAAATGCTTTGCAAGAGATTGTTCGTTTTCATCTTATGCAAAACCTCCTGCCCAGGTTTTATAGTATCTATAATTTTGAATAATTCATCATTTTTAGTTTTTAAAGCAGATAATTTCAACGGATGTCGAATGTTTAAATACCTTTTTGCAGCCCTGTTATAAATTTCTATCGTACCATTCATGTCAAATGATAATAGTCCGATATCGACATGGTCAACCACACTTTGTAAGAAATGGCTTGTTCGCTCATTTTCAATCCTACTGTTCTGAATGATCTGATTTAAAGAATTCATTCTGTCATGCAACCTTCTGAAAGAGTTATTCTTTGAGTTTTCAGAAAAACGAATGGATGAGTCATGATCCTGAACTGACGAGAAGAATTTTTCCAAATCAGCATTTGTTTTATTGACCAGAATTACAAGAAAATAAGTCTGAAACACTATCAGTAAAAGTATACCTGTCAGGGTGTAATAGTATGCATGACCAAAATGCTGCAATACAATTCCTAATGCCACACTTGTTAATACAATTAAAGTCACCCGGATAAGCACATTGCGGAAAAATTTATTTAATAGCATAGTTGTAGCTTTCTATAAATTATATTTTTGCATCTTATTGTACATGGTTTGTCTGGCCAGACCCAACTCTTTTGAAGCTTTTAAAACACTGCCATTATTGTTGCTCAGGGCATTTTGCAAAGCCTGTTTTTCTATTTCGGCAAATGTTTGTTGTTTTACATGATGTAATTGTTGTGATGGTGATTGTGAAATTATAAAATCTTCAGGCATCAATATTTCAGAATCAGTTAATATTACCGCTTTTTCAATTGTATGACGTAACTCTCTCACGTTTCCAGGCCAGTTATGTTTCATGAGTTTATCAAGGGTTTTACTGTTGAATTTCAGATAATATTTTTCATATTTGTCTGCATACTCTTTTAAGAAATGCTCTGCAAGCAAAACAATATCTTCACCACGATCCCTCAGGGGAGGTGTTTCTATAACAATGGTGTTAATCCGGTAGTATAAATCTTCGCGAAAAAGATTCTTTGAGACCATTTCTTCAAGGTTTTTATTTGTCGCACATACAAGTCGTATATCAAAAGGGATTGGCGTTTTGGAGCCGACCTTATGTATTACCCGGTTTTGGATGGCCGTTAGCAGTTTAGATTGCATAGTAAGAGAAAGATTACCTATTTCATCTAAAAACAAGGTGCCGCCTGAAGCCGTTTCAAACCAACCTGTTTTGTCTTCTCTGGCATCAGTAAATGCACCTTTAATATGCCCGAACATCTCACTCTCAAATAATGATTCTGTGATTGTGCCTATATCAATGCTTATAAAGACTTCGTCGGCTCTTCGCGAATTCCTGTGGATCTCTTTTACAATCAGCTCTTTCCCGGTTCCATTCTCGCCAACAACCAGAATATTCGCATCTGTTTTGCCTACCTTTTTTATTACCTGCAAAACTCCTCCCATTTCTGGTGATCTCCCAATCAATGGGCCATCCTGTTTAATAATCGTTTTATTTATCTGTTTTTGCCTGTCGCGGAGTTTTTTATTCTCAATCTTTGATTTCCTGAGTTTCGATGCTGACTGCATGGTAGCAATAAGTTTATTATTGTCCCAGGGCTTAACCACAAAATCAGCGGCACCTTCTTTTATTGCCCTAACAGCCAGATTGACATCGGAATAAGCTGTAATCATCACCACGGCAGCTAACGGATCTGATTTTAAGATACGATTGAGCCAGTATATGCCTTCATTGCCAGTACTTACTCCTGCTGAAAAGTTCATATCCAGAAGGATAACATCATACTCATCGTTGCTTAAATGACTCATGATTTGATTCGGACTTGAAATGCCTGTAATACTTTCAAATTCAGGTTCAAGCAACTGGATCAAAGCTTTTAAAACCTGCTTATGATCGTCAACAATCAGCAATTTTCCCTTCATTATTGTTTTTAGATTATAAATGATGTCTATAATATGGGCATTAAATGTCCCTATATTAGACAAATATATATAATATTCTTTTGATACAGCTACTTAAATAACTAATTTTCAAAGAGTAAAAATTAGTGGTATGATAATTGAAAATTGCAACTGAAATTCTTAAATTGAAATTAAAATGAATTGAATATGATTAAGAATTACTTTAAAATAGCCCTTCGGAATATCAAAAGGTATTCTGCATATTCAATTCTGAATATTAGTGGTTTGGCCATAGGTATGGCTTCCGCAATTTGATTCTTTTATGGGTACAGAATGAATGGAGTTACGACAGGCATTTTAAAAATGCGGATGATCTGTACCGTATAACTGAAGCCCAGCAATATAGTGGTGGCGAAGTATTTCAAACGGCGTTAACACCTAATGGTTTGGCGCCTGCATTGAGAGAAGAATATCCTGAGATAATAAGATCTTCAAGGTATGAAAGTCATCCGATGCCACTAAAAAAAGGTGATGATTTTTTATTCGAGGTCCTGGGCTTTGTTGATAAGGACTTTTTAGAAATGTTTGATATCTCATTTGTTCGTGGAGATAGAAATAATGCTTTAAACGGGCCATACAATATTCTTATTACGGAGGAAATGGCAATTAAATACTTCGGCAATGAAGATCCTCTCGGCAAAACATTATCAGTAATGAATATGCATGTATTTACAGTTACTGGTATTATAAAAAGTTTACCATCTAATAGTCATATACAATTCGATTTATTAGCTCCATTTGAGTTTTTTAAGGAATTCGGAACGGATTTAAATGCATGGGGGTATAATGCAACTTATTCCTATGTGGAACTTCACAAAGGGATTGATAGTAAACTGGTTGACAACAAGATTAAAGGTATTTTAAAAAGAAAAATTAAAGATGGAAAAGATGCAAATGCGGAATTTTCCCTGCAAAGCATCAAAAAAATTCATTTGTATTCTTCCGGAAAGTATACGGCAGATATCAGCGGTCATGTTGATATTATTTATGTCAGAATACTGAGCCTCATTGCTGTTTTTATTCTCATTATTGCGTGTATCAACTTTATGAATCTTTCTACAGCCCAATCGGCAATGAGAGCCAGGGAGATTGGCGTCCGTAAAGTGGCGGGAGCAAACAAGAGAAAAATATTTGTACAATTTATTGGAGAATCTCTGTTAATCGTATTTGTGGCACATGCAATTGCCATGATTTTTGTCGAATTGCTGTTGCCAGGCTTTAATACTCTTATCGGGAACTCCCAGAGTACAGGTGACCTGCTGGTGTTCGGCTATAATAATCATAACGGAAAGCAGCTTGATGTTAATTACCAGAGTGCTGGTTTATATATTGGTCTGATGACTGTTGTATTGTTTTGTGGCTTTTTGGCCGGAAGTTATCCAGCATTTTATTTGTCTTCCTTACAACCACTGAATATAATTAAAGGCGATATTAATAAAAATCCGGGGAACGCAGGCTTCAGAAGAGTCCTGGTTATATTCCAGTTTTCACTGTCAGTTCTGCTTATAATATGCACCCTGGTGGTTGGAACCCAGTTCAGATATATGCAAAATAAGAAACTTGGCTTTAATAAAGAAAACCTGGGTCATATTCAGTTTGGTATGGGTTTTCCAAAAGAAGTATTTAAAAAAGATCTGCTCAACAATCCGGATATATTGAGTGTAACTATTGCACATCAAAATCCTCTCAATATAATGAATACTTCGGGCTTTTTCAATTGGGAAGGAAAAAAAGAAGGAGACAATGTTTTAATTCATCTTCTCGTGGCTGACGAAGAGTATGCCAAAAGCTTTCAGCTGGAGATCAAGGAGGGGCGTTTCTTTTCTTCTGAATACTCAACTGATTCAACTGCTGTTGTGATAAATGAAAAAGCAGCAGAAATATTAGGTTTTAAGGATCCCATTGGGCAAATATTATCAGAACATGATTCAAAATTCAGAATTATAGGAGTAGTTAATGATTTTCACTTTAAAAGTTTACACGCCAAAATTGAACCGCTCATTATGTTTATGCGCAATGACGGATTTGACTGCTTTATCAAAATGAAACCTGAGAATACAGCCTCAACTGTTGATTATATCAGGAAGACTTTTAAATCATATAATCTCCCTTTTCCCCTGGAGTTTAATTTTTTTAATGACGAATATGATAATCTATACCGGACTGAACAAAGAATGGGTAAGATCCTTGGTTATTTCTCGTTGCTGGCGATTATAATTTCGTGTCTCGGACTTATAGGATTATCTTCATTTATGACAGAGCGCAGAACAAAAGAGATCGGGATAAGGAAAGCAAACGGAGCAAAGTCCTTTGAAATCTTTTACTTATTATCAAAAGAATATCTAATCTGGGTTCTTATTTCCATAATTATTGCAAGTCCCATTGCATGGTATGTCATGAATAAGTGGCTGCAAAACTTTGCTTACCATATTAGTTTGGATGGGTGGGTATTTGCACAGGCAGGCTTTGTTGTTTTATTTATTGCATTTCTGACAGTAAGCTGGCAATCGTATAAAACAGCAAATAAAAATCCTGTTGAAGCGCTTAGGTATGAATAGGATGAAAAACCAGCTACTTTGCCCAGAGTCAGCCTTAGTAAAATGATCACAAAGAATCAGAGTTAAGTATTGGGTATTCTCGTTCTTTTTTCTCAAAAATCATACCCACCCTCTCACGCAAAAATTCAGCCATCTATTTATAAGATACTTTTGATAGAATTGATCAATCAGAGTAATTTTTATATACTAAATCCTGCGAACAGAGTGTTTATGTAATAGCAATTCAGTTGGCAATTACTATGTGACTTCTTATTAAATGTTCCAGCACAAAAGCATATATATTCGTAAATAAATTAACTTAGTTTTTAAAATTCTTAATAAATGGAATACCAGTATAAGATTTTAATGCTACGAAACTTCAATAATTAAAGAAAGCAAGATGTGATCAGGAAAGCTATAAATATTGTCAGATTATTAAATACAAGCCTCTTCCATGAATATAATTAAATACTTATATAGATCAAAAATAATTGTAACCACACTATTTCTACTGATAGCCGTTCTCGGTGCTATGTACATCAGGAATACATGGATTACAACAAGGAATGCGACTTCTGTGCAAGCACTAAAAACTGCCAGTACTCTCGAAATTGCATTAAATGATGAAATGCTTCTTAAACTGCATGGATCAATGCAGGACACAGGTACTACAGCCTATAAAACAATAAAAAAGAAGCTTACGGAATTAAGGACTATTCATCCGGATGTACGATTTCTCTATATATATGTTCAGAAAGATGATAAGATTTATTTTCTTGTCGACTCTGAACCTGTAGATTCAAAGGACTATTCATTCCCGGGACAGGAGTATCTTGCTCCAAATAATGAATATAGGAAACCCTTTGAAAATGGGAAGCCTTTAATCACAAAACCGTCAACTGATCCATGGGGGACGTGGGTTAGTATCCTTGTACCGGTAAAGAGTATTATAACCGGGGAAGTAATTGCAGTACTAGGCCTTGATTATCCTGCAGAAATGTGGGAGAATCAGGCAATGGAAAATACGAAGCATGCTATCACAAATCTTTGCTTTTTGATTGCAGTGATTATTTTCTTAATTACAATTTCAAATAAAAACATCAAGCTGAAGAGGGGCAAGAAGTTGAGTGATATTACCAAAGATGAGTTGACTAAGAGTGAAGCCCGATATCGGGGATTATTATTAAACCTTGATTCGGGAGTAGTTGTTCATGCTTCTGACACCTCTATTACTCTTGCAAATCCCAGAGCTTCTGCATTATTAGGTTTAAGTGAAGATCAAATGAAAGGCAGACTTGCTTTTGATCCCCATTGGGAATTTATAACAGAGACTTCTCAACCAATTCCTCCGAACGAATATCCGGTAAATCTAATTGTAAATAGCAAAAAGCCTATAAAGAACTATGTGCTTGGCATTGCCCGGCCACTTACAAAGGATATTGTCTGGTGTTTGGTCAATGGAGTTCCTGTTTTTGAAAGTGATGGAATTTTATCAGAGATTATAATTAGTTTCCAGGATATTACGGATCTGAAGGAGACAGAGGAAGCACTCAGAAGGAGCGAAACCAAAATACGTGCAATCAGCGAATCGGCACAGGACGCTATTTTGATTATGGATTCTAAAAGTATTATTTCTTATTGGAACCCGGCTGCCAGCCGTATTTTTGGTTACACTCCTCCGAAGCCATTGGCCAGAACGTCCATCTGTTAATTACACCATCTCGTTATCTTGAAGCACATAATGCTGCGTTCACACTTTATCACCAATCAGATAATGGTGCAGTTTCAGGTAAGACATTCGATCTTGAAGCTCTCCGGAAAGATGGAACCGAAATCCCGGTGCAGCTTTCTCTTTCCCTGACTAAAATTGAAGGAGAATGGAATACAATAGGAATTGTACGAGACATCACAGAAAGCAGATTGGCTGAGAAAAAACTAAAAGAATACACTGATCAGATAGAATTAACAAACAATGAGTTGCATACTGCTCTGATTATTTCGGAAGATGCTATTGCCAGAGCCAACGAGATGACCAAACAGGCTGAAATAGCGAATAAATCAAAAAGTGTTTTTCTGGCAAATATGTCTCACGAAATCAGAACCCCCCTTAATGCAATTATTGGATTTTCACAAATTCTAAACAGAGATCCTCTTTTTACTAATTCACAAAAGGAGTATTTAAGATCGATTATTACTGCCGGAGAACATCTTTTAATGCTTATTAATGATATTCTTGAGCTCTCTAAAGTGGAAGCAGGTCGTACAGTATTAAATCCGGTAAATGTAGATTTATACTCTCTGTTTGCGGATATTCAGTTGATTTTTAAAGAGCAGACAAACAGCAAACACCTTCAGTTTATCTTTGAAACCACTAATATTATTGAACGTTACGTGTTTGTAGATGAAAAGAAATTGCGTCAGATCTTTATCAACTTAATTGGAAATGCCATAAAATTTACAAACGAAGGAGGAATTGCTGTGCGTGTTCGTTTTGATAAAGTGGAGGAGAAAGTAAATAAAATGACAGTGGAAATAGAGGATTCTGGTCCCGGAATTCCGGAAACCGAAATAGACCAGCTTTTCAAACACTTCGTACAGACAAGTTCCGGGTTAAAAAATGGAAGTGGTACAGGTTTAGGACTCATTTTAAGCCGTGAATTAGCTATATTAATGGGAGGAGATATAACTGTTTCCAGCCAGGTTGGAATAGGATCGGTCTTTACATTTCATGTGATGACTACCAAAGGGGAAAACGAAATTATTAAGCCGAATGATGATAAACGTATCATGAGCATAGAAAAAGGGCAAAAACCTTTCAAGATATTGGTTGTCGATGATAAGACAGAGAACCTCAGGGTAGCCGTGAATCTTCTTAATCTGGTTGGATTTGAAACAAATGAAGCTATAAATGGAGAAGATGCAATTAAGAAATTTAATGATTGGAATCCTGACCTGATTCTGATGGATATGCGTATGCCTGTTATGGATGGTTATGAAGCAACACGCAAAATTAAATCAACTCAACGAGGAAAGCAAACGCCAATTATTGCTCTTACAGCAAGTACATTTGAAGAGGAGCGAAATGAAATTAAATCTCTGGATATACAAGGTTATATCCGTAAACCGTTTAAGGAAAACGATCTTTTTAATACAATAGGAAAAGTTCTTGCTATAAAGTACAATTATGAAGTTGATACTTCGAAGCTAAAAGATCAGGAGGTAGAGGAAGGAACTTTAGAATCAATAAGTACAATACCCCTTAGCCTGGTGTCGGAAATGTCAGATGCTGTTTCTGTGGCAGATCTGGATAAACTTATTGCACTCATAATAAATGTTGAGCCGATAAATCCAAAACTTGCAAAATACCTTATGACTCTTGCCAATAGTTATGATTATATGCATTTACAACAATTATTAAATAAAAAGTAAAGACAGAAATGACAAGTGCTTCTATCTCAAACCAGAGTTGCTATGATATTTTAATTGTTGATGACTCTCCGGCAAATCTTATGCTGCTTGGGCATATACTGAAAGATGCTGGTTATAAAGTACGGCCGGTTCTCAATGGTAGCATGGCTTTACAGGTAGCTGAAAAAGAAAAGCCAGATCTTATCCTTCTGGATATTATGATGCCGGAAATGAATGGATTCGAAGTGTGCAAAAGGTTTAAACAAAACCAGAATCTAAGTGAAATACCGATTATTTTTATCAGTGCCTCTAACTTTACTGAGGATATTGTTAAAGCACTTGTATCGGGAGGAGCAGATTATATAAGCAAGCCGTTTCAGGCTGAAGAAGTGCTGGCTCGTGTAGCCACTCATCTTAAAATTTATCAGCAAAGAAAAGATCTTCAGGAAATGAATGATACTAAAAATAAATTTTTCTCTATCATTGCTCATGACCTGCGTGGCCCATTGGGAGGATTTATGGGGCTTACAGAAATGATGGCAAATGAGTCTATGTCATTTACTCCGGATGAAAACAAAGCTCTTGCTTTAGATCTTAGTCGTTCTGCCCGGAATATATTTAGTTTATTGGAGAACCTGCTTGAATGGTCTCAGATTCAGAACGGACTTACTATTTTTAATCCACAAAAGATTGTCTTAAAGTCAACCGTTATTAATTGTTTGAAAATAATTTCTGAGCCGGCACATAAAAAATCGATTGAGTTAATTGTCGATATACCTGATGACTGTAATATTTATGCAGATACAAATATGCTTCAATCTGCCTTACGGAACCTTATTTTAAATGCTGTAAAGTTCACTCCAAGAGGAGGCAAAGTGACTATTTCAGCAGCAACTGATAATACCGATACTGCAATTATCTCAATTAAGGATACAGGAATAGGTATAGGTAGTCAAATGCTGGATAAGCTCTTTAGAATATCCGAAAACTGCAGACGTGCTGGCACGGAAGGTGAACTAAGTACCGGGTTGGGATTGCTCCTCTGCAAGGAGTTTGTGGAAAAACATGGTGGCAAGATATGGGCTGAAAGTGAAGTGGGAAAAGGTTCAACATTCTTTTTCACATTACCAAACAAATTCTAATGAAACCATCTTTCTTATCACTTGAAAAAAACTTGTGGCTGACAGGAGCTTTTTATGGCATTTGATTGCAATGACGGAAATCATTTTCATTACTAAGATTTTATACATCAGGTTAATAATCATTTGTTGGGATTGACAGTACCTAACCTCTTTAAACTGTCAATTATGCCATCTATACGAACCCAGTAGACATATACATCTGAATAATCTGGTTTAGTCCCGGTCGAATAAAAGAGGTATTTATTATCCCGGGTAACATAAGGCCCCCAGCTTCCCAACCCAAAGTTTATCACCGGACCAAAATCCCTGGGGTCTGTCCAACTCCCGTCTTTATTTCTGAAACTTATTCCTAATCGCGGACGGTTAGTCACAATCATGAAAGACTCGTCCCCCGAAACAAAAAAATCAAGTTCTTCCCCTGCTGTATTTAATGGTTTTCCCAAACTTATTGCTGAGGTATCAGTTGCATTAAATCTGATACTGCACCAGTCACTCAATCCTTCTCCCTTTCCTGACTTTGATGAAATATAAGAATTCCCATTCCTGGTAACCTGATAATAGTGCGCTGAATCAAAGGAGCATAAAATCCTTCCGGGTTTAGTCCAGCCGGATCTGTTTTTAAGAGAGACATAGGTTTCGAAATTTGTTTCCAGAAACAGTGTATCTTCTGTAACCGATAACGCCGGAGCAGCATAACCTGTAAAGAGCACAAACGGGCCGGTCCATTTTCCTTCTGAGAAGCTGTATTTTTTAATGCTTTCTCCTGTATTTGGATAATATCCTTTTATCTCTGAATAATAAATCTCCCTGCCGTCATCAGAAATCGCAATCCGTTCTGCAGCAAAGAATCCGGGGTTTACAGATATCGGAAATATTTTTGGAGTATTTCCCGGTGGAGTTTGATCCATGTACAGCCGTTCGGTTGGTATGGATTGAGCATAAACGGTATTTACAAGTAAAGAAACAACTGAAATGAGAATAAACTTCTTTACAGCTCTGATCTGTAGAATATTTCTTTTTAACATTGTCTGAGGTTTTTGTTATACACAAAACACCCACAAAGAAAATTTTGCCGAAGGCTCGATCCAAGAAAAATGTGATTAGTGGTACTATAATGTGATAAACGGGTTTTTCAGGGTTATTGGCTGTAATTTTTTGTTCTTGATCTTTTGTCATAATTCAAAAACCAGTCGTACAATTCCTGGTTTGGATATACTAACCAATTTACCCAGTGTCCTGCTTCCGGTTCAACTGAAAACCTCAGGTTCTTGTTTTTCCCCTCCAGTTTTTTTATTATTCTTTCAGTTTCTTCAAACGGAACTACAATATCTTTTTTCCCATGAATAGCCCATATCGGCAGATCAATCAGTTTTTCATTGTTATTATCTATGAAATCCATGTGACTTGTAAATCCACTCATGGGTGCAATGGCTGCAAATTTATCCGGGTACTTTGCTGCAATATACCATGTACCTGCCTCCTCTAAACTGCAACCGGTCAGATATATCCTATTTGTATCTATTCTATATTTGTCATTTACCTCATTATAAAGATTTTCAAACCAATTATCTGTAGACCATCTGATATGTTCCGGACATTGGGGAGCAATAATTATGAACGGAAATTCTCTCCCCCTGTAAATCTGGTCAGGGATTCCGTCTGCATATAATTTGTTTAAATCCGTTCCTCTGCGTGAACCTCCATGCAAATAGATAATAAGTGGCCATTTCTTTAGTGTATCTGAGTTATATTCTTTCGGAGTATATGACAAGTAGCGGTACTGGACCTTTTTAGGATTTTTATTTAGTCCATGATCAAACGTCAGATCAAACTGTAATTCTCCCTGTTCAGTCCAGTATTTAACTTTACCATGAAGCTGTCCTTGCAGCCAATGTTCCTCTGATTCTTTAATTCCGTTTTTATACCAGAATGTAGACAATCCGTTTATTAGTCCATTTTTATAGGTGGCAGAACATTCAGGCAGTCCGTTTTCGAACCAGTTCTTATATATGCCTTCCTTTGTATTTGATCTGTAATTACACTGGCTGCCCTCTTTTATATTCTTATCAAACGAGCTATAATAAGCATCCATCTGAATCTGTCCATTTTCAAAATAATCCTTAACGTGATATAAATTTCTTTTCTTATCAAACTCTATGATTCGTTTATAAATAATGGTATCAGATTTAGATACAGCATGCTTCAGAAAGAAAGTATCAATAACCTGAGCTTTTGCCACTCCCAGGCTAAGGATCATCAATATTAATGTGGCAGTGTGTCTCATTTAAAGGAGTTTTTATGAATGCCGTATTATATACTGGAGTGTTTGGAACTACTGATTCTTTATTAAGGCTTTCTGAAATTCCTGACTAAATATATCATTTTCGGAATTATTATCATTGCTATGGGCCGGATAAATCTAACCATCAGGAACCCGGGTTAGTTCTTATTGGTTAATAATGTATGACATTTAACATCCTGCAGGCCAGATCTGATCAATACTTCCGGTTTTTTCCATTCAGAACCTGAAGCCAAAATTCAGACTGGGTTCAAATTTGTATTTTTGTATTCCATTTTCAATTTCTGCAAAGGATGAGGGAACGTTTGTGGTAACAGGCCAGTATTTGAGAGCATAAGCAGGTTCCACGAACATGCGTTTCTTGAATAATTCAATTCTGTAACCCAGTATAAATTGGGATACAATTGAAATCCTTTCTGGATTTTTTGTGTCATTGTTATCATAGAATTGCTGAATAAAGAAGGTTGGTTCGACTGTCGTAAACAGGTTTTTCCACAGGAATCGCTGATAACCTAATCCAATACCGTAGGCCCGGACTTTACCCGGGAAGAATTCCTCGGATGATCCAAATGTACCTAAGGGCTCATAATATGTCCAGGTTATAGCTTCAACGATCAGGTTATCCTTTTGGGAAAGACGGTATCCATAATTCAATTGAAAAAAACTTACAGAATCTCCAATATTCCCCAGGAGGAAAAGCGAGGTTCCCAAAGTGTGTCTTCTAAAGGTAGAATCTCTTCTTTCTGTTTGACAAAATGCCATTGTGGTAAACATAGCAAACACGAGTGTTGTTGAAATAAATTTTTTCATTGTTTTAAGAATTAAGTGAAATTATTAGTTGTTGGTTTCATCCGGATTAAGTGAAAGAAGTTCCAGGTTCAAGTCCCTTATTTTGTTTAAAATGCCATGCAGAAAAGCTTCATCTTTTATGTTCCCATACAGGATTGTATCGTCTCCATCTTCAATAATATCCATTCCGTCAAACCAGTCTTTCCATTTCTCATTGAGACGTCCTTTTATTCTTATTCTTATTTTGTCTTTCATAATTCTCAGATATTTAATCCTGACCAAAAGTATGGCTGGTACAACAAAAAAAAATCACCCGCACGGGTGATTTGGAGGGTGATTTTTAAGAATGGATATGAATCCGGAATTAAGACATAATACTTAAGAATATATACTTCATTAAGTTATGTCCTGAAAGGAGAAATCACCTGATTCAGAATCAGACAATTCTTAATTCTTTGGCCCTGGTAACGGCCTTAGCGCGATTGTCTACTTCAAGTTTTGAGTATATATTCTTCAGGTGGGTTTTGACCGTATTCAGTGAAATAAATAATTTGTCTGCAACTTCCTGGTTCGATAAATCCTGAGCTATAAGCTTCAGTGTATCGAGTTCGCGGGAGCTTAAATCTATACCGACATTGGTTTTTTTATGTTTATTCCATCTCTCCAGCGCTGCCTTCAGGTCATCAAAAAACTTCTGAGGGATTTTGGTTTTTGTAACTGCCTGTACCCTGAAAATCTCCTTCAACAGATCATCCGTCAGGTGCCGGTACATTAGGAAGTAATATAATAAATTCTCACCCGCAGCCATTTCCATTGCCTCAATCAAATTTGCAACTGCTTTTTCATGATTGCTTTTCTTTTTATACAGGATTGCATAAGCAATTTTAAGTCCAATCATTTTTTCAACCCTGTTCCCTTCATCTGCCAAAACGTATAACTCCGAGAGCAGTAATTCAGCTTCATCCAATTTTGATTGTGCAAGCAATAAATTAGCATAAGCTGCATACGCACTTTCATTTGAATAGGATTTATTTTTGTCAAGGTCTAGCCCATATTCAGAAACATAAGTATTGGCCTGTTCAATCTGGCCCTTTTCAAGAAACGAATGGATTTTCCATCCAAAATACATAGTTGTCAGAAACGAATGGGTGTCAGTTTGTTTCATTAAATCTTCCAATTCAATTGATTTCATCTCTGATTCAACTTCGTCAATCTCCCGGAGCATAACAGTATAAACCATTAATATGAAAATCCGGAGATAAATGTCTTTCCCTTTTTTGCTCAGGTCGTAAGCAATTTTAATATGCTCGTATCCCCGGTCAAGATCTGCCCACATGAATTCTGTAATCCCCATAATCAAGAAAAGTGCAGCATAGGTCCATTCTGCTTTTGCTATTTCAGAAAAGCCTTTATCTTTCATTATTGCTAACAGATCGGAGCATTTGTTAAACGCAGATTTATAATGACCCAGCTGCTGTTCATTTTCGGCCATTCTGATTGCAATGGTGGATATCAGGTAAATATTGCCTGATTTTTTACTGTATTCAAAGGCTTTATTAAAAGAAGTGCTGCTTTCAAGCAGAGAGCCATTGGAAAAATATGCAATACCATATGAAAACCAGGCCCAGCTATACCAGAATGGATCATCGTCCGATAAGTTTTCCATTGCTGTTCTGCAGTAATCATAAATATCCCCCGAATGTTCTTCATTAGATTTCAGATAGGCAAAAGCTACAGAAATCTTTCCAAGTAGTTTTCTGTGGTATTGGATATTGTCTTTAGTTAAATTTCCTCCATGAATAATTTTCTTAATATTAAGTTCTGCACTCTCCAAAAATGGTTCTGCTTTCTGATTCTGCCCCGATGATATTAAAATCCAGGAATAGTATAAACAGAATTCAGTATTTGTTTTAATCAATTCATCAGGCAGCATACTGCCATATTTCAAGATGGCAGTATGCTTTCCGTTTTGCCACATATCTTCTGCTTCCCTGCCCAATAACTGGATACATTTTTTGTAATTCTTAATTTCCAATGAATGACCAATGGCCATTTCATTCATATTATTCTGTTCGAACCATTCACAGGCTTTATTATGAAGAGCATTAATGACATCCTTATCCCTCAGCTGAAGTCTCTGTCTTAGTAATTCCGCAAAAAGATGATGATATCTGTACCAATTCCTTTCATCATCCAGAGGAATAACAAACATGTTATTCATTTCCAGAGTCTCAAGGATTATCTGGCTATCATTTCTGTTCAATAAAGAGTTACATAAAGGAGCCGACATTTGCTCCAGTATGGAAGTCTGTAATAAAAATTCTTTGATTTCATCAGATTGAATTTTCAGGACCTCTTCCATCAAATAATCCATGATATACCGGTTATCTCCTTTCAGAAACTGAATAAATTCAGATATATGTTCACGGCCCTGCATTGACAAGGCTGTTAGCTGCAATCCTGCAATCCATCCTTCAGTTTTTGTTTCAAGAGAATAAATATCATCAACAGACAGGCCTAATTTCAGCTTTTTATTAAACAGTATAGAAATATCACTCGCTGAAAAGCTTAGATCAGTTAAACGCAACTCAACAAGCTGATTCTGACTTCTAAGCCTGGCTACAGGTAATGTGGGGTCAGACCGTGTCAATATTACAATATGAATATTACCGGAAATATGTTCCAATAAATAAGAGACTAATTCCAGGATGTCCCTGTCTATTATTAAGTGAAAATCATCGAGTACTAATAAGAAATTCTCTTTTATGTTGAGTATTTCGTTTATTAACAGGTCAGTAATTGATTCGCAGGTTGGTCTGTTCGGCGATTTTAATAGTCTGAGGGCACTTTCTCCAAATTCTTTATGAATATTTTGAATTCCTGAGATAATATAACTTAAAAATTCTACCGGGTCATTATCTGCTTTATCCACCGAAAACCAGGCTGTTGGAATATTTTGTTGGCTGATCCAATCACTTAATAAGGTTGTTTTGCCGAATCCGGCAGGTGCAGAAATGAGAATAAGTTTCCTGGTTAGTCCATTGTTCAATTTCTCATAAAGTTCAGGTCTGGGAACTATATTCTGACTTGTAGGAGGAATATGTAGTTTTGTTAAAAGCACATATGCAAATTAGAAAATATTTTGATCATAAATACATTTTTAGTAATGAAAATCAGTGTCTTGCAATTAAATACACAAGGATGTTAATTGAACAGGATCTGATTATCCGGCTTCATTATCCAGTCGGATCTTTCTCTTTCCGGAGTTGTTACTGAAGTATTCTGGTTATATCAGATTATTGATTTTTTTTCACGTAAAACAGTAATTACAATTCCGATAAATAATGTCATGGTTGCCCATATCCAGAAACGTGGCTGTGGCACGTTTTTTTGCAAAATTAAGGGTGGCATAAGCGGGATAAAAGCATTAAAAAGACCATGAACATACAGAACTGAAAAGGGTCTGTTGCCTGAGATTTTTAGAATCCACGAAAGAATGAAAGAATATCCGACCATCAGGAGAATAAAACCTCCGAAATTCATATAGGTTTGGCTTGTACCAGTTATGAACCATAAGGGGATATGCCAGCAAGCCCAAATAATGCCCAGGATCATGTTTGCGAGCCATATTCCGAATTTCTTTTCAAGAAGAGGGAGAGCATATCCCCTCCATCCAAATTCTTCCTGACCCCCGCCCAGAATGATCATTAGTAATAAATATGGAATAAACATCCAGATTGAAGGTAATAACATTGATAACCGTTTTTCACCAAATAATTCCGGCAAAAACCAGGTAAGGAATGTACTGCCGCCAAATATTATTATTGGAATAATGTAAGCTTTCCAACCTAACTGTAAATCAAGAAACCTTCGAAGATATTTTCCTGAGGAACCTTTGCCTTGTTCCTGATGCAATGAAAAAAGGGCACCTGCAAGTGGTCCAAAAACTCCAAGCATTATTACAGGTAATGTAAGGGCTGACAAAATTTTATCTGAAACGGGAATGATTTTGAGGCTGCCCAGGACAAGCGGAGCCCAGATTAACCATGACCAGATAAATGTTATTAAGAAAAACCGGAAAGGGAAACGAATATTACTGATCATGACTAGAGTATTTTATTTAACTGTGCTTGCAATAATATAAAAATCCCAATTGTCAAAAAGCGGCAGACATTAGAAATATATGGCTGTGTCCATTCGTTATTTTTTATAACCTTAGACCGTTATTACCACGTTGCCTTTTTTGTTTCCTGC
Source organism: Bacteroidales bacterium (assembly GCA_016715075.1). GTDB lineage: Bacteria > Bacteroidota > Bacteroidia > Bacteroidales > VadinHA17 > LD21. Next base: position 230,741 of record JADKBK010000003.1, on the reverse strand, counting down.
TTCGATGTATTTATGTGCTTCAGATGTCTGTCCGAATGGGAAACATTTATCAATTATTGACTTTATCTTTCCCTCTTCAATAAGTTTTTTTACAAAAATCAGATCTTCTGTTTTCGGGATCGATAAACTGCAGACAACTTTTTTTCCGCCTTTAATTGATGTCCATATCATTTGAAGAAGCTTCTTCGACTTGAAACTTGCAAACAAACAAATACCTGTTTCTTTGAGGGATTTTTTGTATTTTGAAAAAGAGCCTTTCCCTAAAATGTCAAAGATAAGGTCATATATTTCCTCGGATTGTAAATAATCTTTTTTTGTATAATCCAGCACTTTATCTGCTCCCAGTTTTTTCACAAATTCTAATCCTGGTGTACTACAAACACCTGTGACTTCAGCACCGAAATAATGTTTTGCAAGTTGCACGGCTGCTGACCCTATTCCGCCGGAAGCACCAATAATTAGCACTTTCTGCCCCTTTTGTAAATTTACCCTTTTAAGAAGATTCAAAGCCATTAATGTCCCATAAGGAATAACCGAAGCCTCTTCAAAAGTCATATTTGAAGGTTTAACAGCAATTATACCATTTTCAGGCATACAAAGATATTCGGCATACGTTCCCATTTTTTCCCCTGTATAGCCAAAAACCTGTTCCCCTTCCCTGAATTGTTTTACTTCATTTCCAACCGATTCAATTTCCCCGGCGAATGTATTTCCTAATATCTTCCTTTTTAGGTTTATTGAAGCCAAAACCAAACCGGGCAAGTATCCAAAAGAGAGGAAGCATATTGAATTCCCGTGTAGATACATTCCTGAAATTCCGGGCAATGATATCACCATAATTTACTGAAACAGCACGAACTCTAACCAGAACTTCATTGCCTATCGGATCTGGCTTTTCTACTTCTTTAATCTGAAGGACTTCAGGGAGTCCGTATTCAGTGTATACAATTGCTGTCATCTATTCTCTTTTTTATTTGGTTTGAGCAGAATTATTAATTCCAAACAAATCGTATGGTTTTTCGCTGAACTTCTCATTAAACAGATCAACACTAAGAAAAACTAATGCGATACAGATCAGCAAGATAAAGATCTGACTTTTTGATGTTTTCTGAATATCCTGTTTGTTTTTTACATCGCAAACTTCCCCGGGGCAGTATTGGACTTTATCTTTAAAGAAGAGAGGATAAAACTTGCATCCCAGACATATTCCAAAAGCCGATTCAAAGAACAGGAAGATAAGGCAGATAAGACAGATAATACCTGTAATCGGGCTATATGCATTTACGATGATAAAAAATATGAACATCGTGCCTGCCAATACCACGCCAATTATCCAGGCAAACTTTTTTTGAGCAGCTCCGACATATTCAGGGGTTTGATTCCTTACAATCAGACGGGCAAGAATCAGGGTAGGTGAGAATTTAGGATTTATAAAAACCCGTATAATAAAATCTGTAAGGAAAATGATAATTACATACTTTATCGGTACAAAATTCCCTTTAAACAGAATGAACATTAAGGAAAGGAATGTAGCCAGAAAAAGGATTCCTGCGGCTGCCCTTATTTCCCGCTCGTTTAAAACAGGGATATTGTAACCTTCAACATCTTCTCCGAATTTGATAATTTTTTTCATTTTGGTCAATTTTATATTAAAGTTAAATTTCCGGGTGCATATTAAGAATTATTACGTTACAGTGTTCACTACATTTCCCGGTATGTTTCCGCAGTGGTGAACGAAACATAAAACATTATGAAAGGCAGATCAGTTCAATAGCCCGTGCAATCTGTTCATAATTTATTTTTGGATCTATATTTATAATAACTTTGCCTGGCGAGTGTCCCTGCTTTAAATAATTAATTGCATCTGCTGTCATCTCAAGCGAATAGCACCGGTCAATAACAGGTTTAATGATACCCTGTTCCATAAGTTTTGCCAGCAACTCCAGGTCAGGTTTGCTTGCTTTTGCAGCTAATGACTTCATTTTCTTTGATCCGAAGGATAAGATCCGGCCAAAAACCAGTGATTTAAAGATATGTGACAGAGAACCACCAACCATGACATATATTCCATGTTTAGCCAGGGCCTTTTTGCAGGCTATTAACGGATAATTTCCATTAATTCCCAGAATGATGTCATACCTGTTTCCTTTTTAGTGAATTTCTCTTTGGTGTAATCGATAACATAATGCGCACCAAGAGATAAAGTTTGCTGAACATTTTTTGAACTGCATACTCCGGTCACTTCAGCTCCGTAATATTTGGCAAGCTGGACAGCAAAGGTTCCGACACCGCCGGAGCTTCCAATAATAAGTACTTTCTGCCCCTTTTGGATGCAGGCTTTATCACGTAAAGCCTGAAGAGCTGTCATTGCAGCTATTGGTAATGCAGCTGCATCATCAAACGAAACCGGCCTGGGTTTGATTATCAATGCTTTTTCAGGAGCTGTGACATATTCAGCAAGACCTCCAAACCCAAAGCTGGCAAGATCGCCCATCACTTCATCTCCCGGCTTAAATAAGGAAATATTTTTGCCTGCTTTCTCGACCCTGCCAGCAATGTCTGCCCCGAATATTTTTCCTGCCGGAATCAATCCCATTTTCATTGAACGATAATCTGCCGCGTTAAGTGAGACTGCATGTACTTTAATTAAAACCTCGTTGTCATTTGGAACAGGTTTGTCAATCTCGCAACAGACAAGTTTTTCGGGATAGTTTTTTTTATTATATACAATGGCTTTCATCTTTTCCTTTGTTTTTAGAGTACTGACATCCTCTTCGAATTCTTTCATCTTTATATGTTTTTTGTGTATATTCCTCAAAGGAAATAAAGTAACATCTTTAATCAAAGGATAATATGATGAGCGGTCAATTAATGTGATAAATGGTTATGCCGGACAGGATGCATCAGAAAACGGACTTCATTTTCTTTAAAAATTGACCCCTATATATATATTGGGTTCAAAAAGAAAATACTTGTTATTCCATTTATTTTCCATCTCTTCAAACCCTTGCGGACCTTTAGTGTCAATTGGCCAATAATTGCAATGAATCTGAGGTTCAAGAAATAATCTGTTTTTAAACAGGGGTATATAGTAACCAAGGTGATAAGAAGTATATAATTTAAAACCATCACCTGTCTTTTTCTTCGTTTCGTCGAAATAAGTTTTCTTAAGTGGTAAAATCTCTATTGAAGTGAATAATCCTTTCCAAAGAATACGTTGATATGTAAAACCTATGCCACTTTCTCTGATTCTGCCGGGATATGATTCACTTTCATTCATTAAATACGGGCCCCAGGGAATACCCATAGGTGCAAAAAGGCTCCATGTGGCTGCCTTAATTCCGATCTTATCTTTAGCTGTAATTTTATATCCAAAATGAAACTCGTAATGGTGCGTATTTGTTTCTTCCGGACCAAAATTAGCGAATATCAGATAGGTAGTGTTTACTGAAAATTTGTAGTCAGGCACCGTGCCTTTGAAGGTACCCTTTTCTGTTCTGTTAAGGCTTTGACTTAATGCCAGTGTTGTGAACACTGTAATCATTAATGATGTTGAAATTAACTTTTTCATTTTTGTCTGATTTTAATTAGTAATTAATTTTTTTCATTCTATTTTTCAGTGGGGTTTATTGATAATAGCTTTATGTTTAAATCCCTTATGATATTTAAAATTCCATGCATATGTGCTTCATCCTTAAAGTTTCCTGTAATAATGGTATTGTCACCCTCATAACTGATCTTCATGCCTTCAAAACTGCTCTTCCATTTTCTGTCAAGGTGTCCCTGTATTGTTATTTTAGTCATGCCTTTCATATTCTGAATGATTTGATTCATAACAAAGGTCGGATAGACCCTTCAAAAAAAAATCACTCCTGAGAGTGATTCGATAGAGTGATTTTAATTAAACAGTTTAACCTGGGAACGGCGATCCTGAGAGAATTTTATAATATTCCAAGCTCTTTTGCTTTAGTCACAGCTTGTACCCGGGAATCAACTTCTAATTTAAGAAGGACATTTTTTACATGCGTTTTTACTGTTTGCAATGAAACAAACAGCTTATCAGCTATTTCCTGGTTAGTTAAATCTTTGGCAATAAGTTTAAGTACATCGAGTTCACGGGTGCTTAACCCAGCATCAGGATTTGTTTTGTTACGTTTATTTCTTTTTTCCAGAGCGATCTTGAAATTATCAATAAAACTTACAGAAATATTAGTTTCTGAGATAGTCAGTATTTTAAATATTTCTTTAAAAAGATCTCCTGCTTCATCGATACAAAAAAGGAAGAAGCCGATCAGATTTTCCTCAGCGGCCAATTCCATAGCCTCCATTAAATTTGCTATTGCTTTTTGATGATTTCTTTGCGTTTTATAGAAAATGGCATATGAAATTTTAAGATCGATCATAGGTCCGGTTTCCCCTGACTGAATTATTATGGTATGAAGTTTTGTAAGTACAGTTTCCGCTTCTGATAGTTTAGCTTCTGCAATTAATAATCTGACAAAGATGAGATAGATCGCTTCATTTACATGTGAAATATCATTTCCGGCTGCCAGATCGTAGTTCCTGACTAAATCATTTGCCTGAACATATTTTTTTAGTTTAACAAACCTTGCAAGTTTCCAGGTAACAATTGCATATTTAAAGTAAGGTGACACCTCATTTTGCTTAATTAACTCTTCTGCTGCATTGATTTTTTCTTCGGAATCCAACAATTCACCACGTTCGTATTGTATAAATGAATAGAATAATAGTACTGATGCATCAAGCATTATATCGCTTCCTTTTTTGCTCAGGCTATATGCAACGTTCACATTTTCATAAGCTTTATCAAATTCTGCCCACATATAATGAGTATATGCCATATTCAAATACACGCTGGTAAATCTCCAATCTGTTTTTGTAATTTTATCATAGCCTTTATCTCTCATAAGGGTAAGGAGTTCGGAACATTTTTGATAGGCAGATTTATAATGGCCAAATTGTTGTTCAGCTTCGGCCATTCGCGAGATAATAGTAGTTATCAGATAAACATTGCCTGATTTTTTCCCGTACTCGAATGCTTTTTGAAAAGCATCAAAGCTTCTAAATAAATCGCCATTGGAAAAATAGGCTATACCATAAGAGAACCATGCCCAGCTATACCACAATGGATCATCTTCTGATAAGTTTTCAAGTGCAGTTTTGCATGAATCGAAAGTTTTTTCAGAGTGCTCTTCATAAGAATTCAGATAGGCAAATGCAACGGATATTTTCCCCAGCAGTTTCTTATAGTATTGAATTTTGACGCTTGCTGGATCACTTTCCTGTATTGCTTCCGTTGTTTTCAGTCTGGCGCTTTCTAAAAATGGTTCAGCTTTTTGTATCTGGCCGGTTGATATCAATATCCATGAATAGTATAGGCAGAATTCATTATTTGTTTTTATCAATTCATCAGGTAAAATATCGCCATATTTCAAAATAACAGAATGTCGTCCATTTTCCCACATCTCCTCAACCACTTTGCCAATCAGTTGAATGCTTTTATTATGGTTTTTTATTGACAAAGCATGTTCAATGGCAAAATCAAACATGTCGTGTTGTTCAAACCAATTGCATGCTTTATTGCTCAGTTCAATGACCTCCTCCTGATTCCGCGAACGAAGCCTCTGTTTTAATAAATCTGCAAACAGATGATGATATCTGTACCAGGTCCTCTCCGTATCTAATGGAATAACAAACATGTTATTTTTTTCAAGGGTTTCAAGAATTGACTGGCTGTCATTTCTGTTCAAAACAGCATTGCATAAAGGAGCCGACATCTGCCCGAGAGAGGATGTTTGCAGTAAAAATTCTTTGATTTCATCTGTCTGGACCTTCAGTACCTCCTCCATCAGGTAATCCATTATGTAGCGGTTGTCGCCTTTTAAATCCTGAATGAATTCAGAAATATCTTCACGATCTTTCATTGAAATGGCTGTCAGCTGCAAACCGGCAATCCAGCCTTCGGTTTTGGATTCAAGAGAATAAACATCGTCAACAGATAAACCTAATTTCAGCTTTTTATTGAATAGTATTGAAATATCATTTGCTGAAAAACTAAGATCGGAGGAACGTAACTCAACCAACTGATGTTGACTTCTTAATCTTGAAACTGACAGCGCAGGGTCAGAACGGGTCAGGATTACAATATGGATATTTCCGGGGATATGCTCTAACAAATAAGCTACCAGTTTCAGTACCTCGCTGCTATTGATCAAATGAAAATCGTCGAGGACTAAAATAAAATTCCGGGGGATATTGAGTATTTCATTGATTAACAATGTTATAATTGATTCGACAGATGGAGCATTGGGTGAATTTAATAATACCTGAGCACCATGCCCGAAGCCTGAATGAATACTTTGAATTCCAGAAATTATGTAGCTTAAAAAAACAGCAGGATCATTATCCCCGCTGTCGAGTGATAACCATGCAGCGGGGATCTTAGTTTGAGCAATCCAGTCGCTTACCATGGTGGTTTTGCCAAATCCGGCAGGAGCAGAGACAAGTATCAGCTTTCGTGACAGCCCAACGTTCAGATTCTCAGATAGTCCAGATCTGTGAACAATATTATATCCAGCGGCTGGAATATGTAATTTAGTTAAAAGCATCTATGCAAATCAGCAAATATTCTTATCACAACTTTATTTCTATGTATTGATAATCAATAATTTACAGGCTAACTATACGAGACATGTTTAAATTCTAAATCAAATATATTCATTTTCAGTTCTTTTACCGGTTATGTAATATTCCATCATGTGCTACTGTTATTGCGACACCTCCCTTTTTGTGTCCTTTACCAACATAGCTGTGTGCATCAGCAATTTGTTCCAGTGGATAGGTTCTGTCGAGGACAGGCTTAATATGTCCGTCTTCAACCAGTTTTTTGATCAAAGAAAGGCGTTTGGAGTCCAGCTTCAGGTTTTCATCATCAATTGATGCATATTTTCCGCCAGTAGAAAGAGCTTTTTTACATGCTGCTTTCAGTTTTGAAGTTTTGTTTTTGCCAACAGCATCGAGAATAAAGTCAAATTTATCCTCCTGTTTAAAAGAAAATTCTCTGGTGTAATCAATCACTTTGTCTGCCCCAAGTGATTTCACCATTTCAAGGTTGCTGGTGCTGCATACTGCTGTTACTTCTGCCCCTAAAAATTTTGCATACTGTATAGCAATGGCCCCGGAAGTGCCTGCTCCGCCGTAAATAAGCACTCTTTGTCCGGGTTGGATATTTCCTTTTTCCATAAATTGAAATGCCAAAAGGCCGCCATATGCTGCCATAGTCGCTTCTTCGAAGGATAAGTTATCGGGTTTAAAAGCCAGGCAGCCGTAAGTCGAATCTGTTTCTTTCATACATTTATACTCAGCATAGGCTCCGAGTCCAAAACCGGTAAGTCCATAAACCTTGTCGCCCGCTTTAAATCTCTGAATACTTCTACCTGTTGATTCAATTTCTCCTGACAGCACAAGTCCCTGTATTGATTTTTTTGGCTTTCTCAGACCCAGCATTAGCCGCATAGGGATCCACATCATGACTGGTACCTGAGAGCCACGGATGAATATATCGCTTGCTGTCACAGCGGTTGCAGATATTTTAATCAGCACCTCATTATCCTTTGGAGCCGGCTTTAATACTTCTTTTATCTGAAGAACTTCAGGTGGTCCGTATTTTGTGCAGATGACAGCTTTCATTCCTTCTCCTGACTGATGATTATTATTTTTCATGATTTCTTAAGTTTTTGATTAAACTTGCTCAAAGAAAGTAATGCATCATCCCTGATCCAAGAGAAAAAGGATTAGCGGTCAGATAATGTGATAAGTGGTATTTCATGATAAAAAAGGTGCTGCTGCACTAATTCAGGGATCTTAGTTTCCTGGCATATCTGCGGCTGACTTCAATCGGTTCAGATATGTTTTTCAGAAAAGCTCTGTGACGGGTATTTGAGTTTTTTTCGATATGGTCTAAATGGTCGATATTAATGATGCTGGAACGGTGTATTCTTACAAAATTATTGTCAGGAAGTTCCTCCTGCCATTGTTTCAGAGTTTTTAAGACCAGGCAATGCTTGCCCTCAATTGTGACTATTTTGGAATAATTTCCCACCGGTTCAATAAATGTAATTGAGCTGATCTTAATAAACCTTGAAGCGTAGTTATTTAACCGCACATAAATACTGTCAGAATATTCATAGCTTTTTGCTTCACTTTTTTTTGTTTTGTCAGATTTTATTACCTTTTCAATTGATAATTTCAGGCGTTCCGGGTTTACAGGCTTTAAGAGGTAATCGATGGCATTCACCTCAAAAGCACGAATAGCATATTCATCATATGCTGTTACAAAAACTATCTTTATTGAATTGTCTATTAGTTCCATCAAATCAAACCCTGTTTCTCCTCCGAGCTGAATATCAAGAAAAACCAGCTGAGGCTTATAAGCATTTATTAGTTCTAGTGCGCTTTCACATGAAGCCGCTTCTCCAACTATTTCTATTTCAGGATGTGGCTCTAAAAGCTTTATCAGATTTACTCTGGCCAGCCTTTCATCATCAACAATAATAGCTTTTATTTGTATCATCGTGTTTTAATTTCCCTGATTTCGACAGCCGCAATAACCCATCCCTCTTCCTCCTTGAGTGAAAATGTATAGTTATCATTATAGTATAATCCCAGTCGCTGGTTTAAGTTCTCTATACCATTACTGGTTCCATCAATATTCTTGCCATTAGATTGAGTTGTGTTCAGTAATTTGCCTGTATTTGAGACACTTATTAAGAGATTCTTATTAAGGATTTTTGCTGACAGATGAATAACCAATTTTTGTTTCATTGTCTTAGTTCCATATTTTACAGCGTTTTCAATTAAAAGGTGAATCAGAAACGATGGTATTAATATTGATCTTACCTCCTCATCAACTGATATTTCATATTGAAATTCCTCTTCAAATCTTGTTTTTTGAATTTCCAGATATTTCACAATTGACTCAACCTCTTTCTCGATAGAAATAGTTTGCTCTTGTTTGTTAAGGGTATACCTGTAATATTCAGCCATGTCTAAAACAAGTTTCCTTGCTTTAACTGTATTTTCATCTATTAATGTGTAGATTGAATTAAGTACATTGAATAAAAAATGAGGATTTATCTGGTATCGGAGCATTTTAAGCTGAACATCTTTGGCCAGAGACTCTGCCCTGTGCATCTCTTCCAGTTGTCTGGCAGATCGAAGTTTGAGAAATGTAAAATAGAATGCAGCGCTTAAAAACAGAAGAACAAGGCTTATCCCGGGTGAATATTTTTTAACCAGATCAAATGTAAATGGAAGAACTTCCTTATTCCAGACAGCATCTTCAAGCCAGGTACTTAAAAGAAGGAAAACAGCAGGTCCAAAAACCGTAAATACAATAATGAAGGAATAGAGCAGAAAAGGGAGCTCCCTTTTAAGTGCCCAACTGTAGCAAAAGATAAATAAGAAAATAAAAGGAAGGAAAGAGAGAAATTCAAATAGAGAATTAGCGATAATAATTTCTGTTTTCTTACTATCAGGCGGCATCCATGCGAATGAATCGAGCATTCTTGTTATAACAAGAAATATAAGCACTGCCAGCATGTTAAAGAAATATTGGTGCCTGTAATAAAGAGCTTTTAACATATCTGAGTATTTGATCCGGATTAGCCTTTATTATAATGAATTCGTATTTAGGTTATTAAAGCTGAAATTACTGAATATTTCTTTAATCAGGAAGCATTTCTGTAAAGATATTTTTAAGTCACCGGTTCATATAATTGTCCGGTTACCGGTGACGGGTGTTGAATAGATTGTTGTCAATAATATTAAATGAATTTAAAAAGGCAAATAGTCGACAGCCTAAAATTTATCTAATTCATGAAATGCTTATGTATTATTGCAAGCAGTTCGGCTCTATTAATGGGTTTTGAAATATAATCGTTACATCCGGCTTCAATTGCCTTTTCTCTATCACCAGATAATCCATAGGCTGTTTGTGCAATGATGATAACCTTGCCATTAAACTGTCTGATTTGCCTGGTGGCTTCATAGCCCGACATTCCTGGCATTTGAATATCCATCAGAATTAAATCAGTGTCCGGGTTATCGCGGAAAATTTCAACTGCTTCAATGCCGGTTTGTGCCTTAAGAAGCTCTTTGCCAAACTCTTTAACCATAATTGAAATAAGCTTTTCCGACGTTTCATCATCCTCGGCTATCAATATTTTCAGGTTGGTAATGTGAATTTCAGTTTTTTCAGCAGGGTTATCCTTTTGAATAATAATCTTTTTTCCAGGTTCAAAATTGTAAGGCAGAGTGAAATAAAATATTGAGCCAGAGCCTACTTCACTTACCACCCAGATTTTGCCGCCAAGCATTTCGATATATGCTTTTGTAATCGATAAACCCAGGCCTGCGCCCTGATGAGCGGTTTTATCAGAAATGTCAGCTTGTATGAAACGTTCAAATATTGCTGCCTGTCTGTCTTTTGGAATACCGATCCCGGTATCCTTTACATAAAACTCGATGCTGTTGCCCTTTTTAGTATAACCAAATTCGATTGATCCTTGGTTGGTATATTTGATAGCGTTCTTGACAAGATTGGTCAGGATAGCAAAGAGTTTCTCACGGTCCGTTTTCAGGATTGCTTCTTTAGCAGGCAAAGTGCTTTTGCAGAAGATTTTAACTCCTTTGGCTTCAACTTCAGGCTTGAAAAAAGTATATATGTATTCTAACTGCTCATTAATATCCGATTCCTTTATCTCTACTTTCATCAGTCCGGCCTCTATTTTTGAGGTATCAACTATATCATTAATAATGTTGAGCATACGGGCACCGCTCTTCTCAATTATTCTGATGTATTGCTGCTGTTCATCACCTGTAAGATTAGGATTTTTAAGCAGGTCAGCAAAGCCCAATATCCCATTCATGGGTGTTCTGATCTCATGACTCATATTTGCAAGGAAAGCCGATTTAAGTTTATCTGCGAGTTGTGCCTTTTCCTGCTCCCGGATGTAGAATTTTATTGCTGTATTTACAAAAAAAACACTAATCAGCAAGTAAATGAGTACCCCGACATACAAATCGATCAGACGGGCAAATTCACTCGGATAGTCATTAACGATCAAAGGGTTATAATATTCAATCAGAAACAGGATGGAGATATTTAAAAGAAGGAATATTGTAAAGATATTTTTTGTGGGTTTATTAAAGAAAATCAGAATAAAAGTCTCGAGCACAACAAAGAGAAAGATTACCGGACCTTCTGAACCATAATTTATAAACCATTGATAATTAAGAAGAATTATGCATGATATTATTATTACATATTTTGAGACAATATAACGGCCTTTAATCCTGCTGTATAAATAAAGCAGTAAAAATATGATGGAGGGAATAGTGGTTGAAGTAATTACCTGCCAGTTGAGCCTTAATGCAAGATTTGTCAAAGTGCCAAGAAAGCCTAATACCGTGATAAGAAAGCAAATAATGAGAATAAGATAGTTGTCAAACCCTATTTCATCAGGGCTTCTGAAGAGATACTGATTTATTTTATTAATCATATTTGTCTGGTAAATAATTAAATTTCAGTTATTAATCCTTATGAGCTTATCCAGATTCAAACAATTGGCATCAGTTATCTGAATTCAAATTCGTACTAAATTTAATTTTCTTTTTCAAATTCTAATATTCAATCCATTAAAAGAATTATTCCAATTTCCATGTTACTGATTCTAAGGAAGGGCTAAAGCAATTTAAAATATGCATTTATTTTGTTTATATCAGCTTCTGACACCATCCGGTTAAATAGTAATTATCTGATTTATAAATATGAGAGTACTCAGAAAGGTTTTCTCAAACGTTGCCGGTCAATGGTTCTGATTTTAAGATGTGAATATGAACCATGATAAAGAAATCATGATTAATCTTCCCGGAAAAACTTAAAGTGATTAGACAGGCAGGGGATCAGCAGAACATATATTATGCAGTTCCTAATAGCAAAGAAACTGCAAGATTTTAAAAGATTAACTGAAGAATGCAAATCAATGCCTTCCTACAGATCACTAAGGCTCACCCGAACAAAACCATCTTTCTTATCGGCTGTGAAAAATTTATAGCTGTCGAGTGCTTTTTTGTGGCATTTGATTGCAGTAACTTCATTCTTGGAACAGGCTGGTATAATAATCACGTAACCGCTTTCAACCTTGTATTCCTGCCCCTCAACAATGCATTTGCCTTCCTCGCCTTCAAAGCCAATAAACTGATCCATGCTGGAATGAGTTTTCAATCCGACAACTGAACCCGGATTTAATCTCAGCAAAGCAACCTGAAGATATTTGTTTGTATACAATATCTTTCTGAAAATTTCATTTTTGAATATCCCCTTTTCGAGACGGTTTTTAATCCTTTTCATCTCATCCTTTTTAGATTAATAATCATCATAGATTCATTCTTGAATTTCCTGGAATATTATCTTACAATGAACAGTGGATCTTTAAATATTGCCGGATTCTAATAAATCCGTTACAAAGTTGATTATCAATACCATATAATAGTTACACAATTTTTACTAAAAGTTACATAGTTTTCAGATATTCAGCCAGATCAGCTGTTTGGGACTCATTTAAAACAAGAAACTGCCTTAAAAGTCTGAAATTAAAGAGATATTTTCTATGTATCGCTCTGCACGCCCGATATCAGTCGAACTTCAAAGAGACTAATCAGTTTGAATTATGCCGGCTTATAAAAATCATCAGACCCGGCTTCTGCCGCTGACCACACCAGGGTAAATAATCAGATAACTATTCTCACCAGTGTCCTTCAGTATCCTTGTAAGTAAAGAGTTGTACGACTTGCTATATGATATGCTCCCCCGGTGAGGAGATATAACAACGAGCAGATCATCACTCCCTATCATCATTTTTGCCTCAGGGATCTCATTTTCATTGTGGAATGAATAAAATGTACAAAGCACCTGGCTCCTGAGTTTTTTAAGATGAGTCTCTATAAATGAAGCTGTCAGGCCGTATGAATGAGATTCAAATGACATCGCATTTGATTCTGCAAGCCCAATGATCTTATTCAGAATATGAATAAAGCTGTTCTCTTTCTCAGCGTGGGGAGGCAGGAACAGGTGGATCTTCTTGTATAAATTCAGAGGATAAACAGGGTTAAAAACATAGATATTCTGGGAAGAATTTGTTATTAATTGTTCAAGAGTCCGGCCAAAGAGGAAGTCTGCCAGATTAGGCTTACCCGATGTGCCTACAATAATGTCTGTTGCGCTTTTCTCCCTTGCAACACGTTTTATTCCTGCTGAGACATTATTATCTATAGTGACGTAGGTCTCGATTTTTCTTCCGGCTGCCAGCGCTTTTCCTCCGGCATGTTCGAGGGTAGATCTTGCCAGAGCAAGCCTTTCATTGGCTGTTTCGTCGTCATCAACAACAAAGAGGCCGTACAGCGGGTTGGAATGATTTTTCTTTTTCAGGGACAGGGCCAGGTCGAGCAGCCGCTCCATCCTCTGGGGATTTGAGAGTGACACAATTATTGTTTCTTGTGTCATATCAACTGGCTGCTTAATGCCTCTGTTAATGCTAAATGCAATTTTTCTTCCTGCTGACTCAGTGACAACAGAAGAAATAAGGCATGTTAGGAGAATAAGAAAGATAGTTCCATTTATAACATTCTCATCAATGATCCCGATCCGGTAGCCAACCATAATCACTGCCAGGATCGCCGCTGCATGAGAGCTTGTAAGACCGAACAGGAGCCTGCGCTGATCTGATGTGAAGCCAAATATCCGGGATGCGATTTCCGAAGCAGCAAATTTACCGAGGAGCGCTACAGTTGTAAGTATAGCTGCGATAATTATTGCCATCGGTCCGGCGAAAACTATGCGGATATCAACGATCATCCCGATGCTGATAAGAAAGAAGGGGATAAACAGGGCGTTTCCTGTAAAATCAATCCTGTTGCGCAGGATCGATTCAGCCGGGATCAGCCTGTTAAGTACAAAACCGGCAGCAAAAGCACCAATTATTGGTTCAAGTCCTGCGGCCATAGAAAGCAGTGCGCAGATAAATACTACAAGAGCAACAAAAATGAACTGGGAATAGTTATCATCCTCAAGACGATGGAATACCCAGCGGGCAACTTTAGGTATGATATAAACAACGAAAAGAAGAAACAGAATAAATGAGATGAATAAGTTTCCATAAAGACTGAATCCGCCTCCTTTGGACGCAGCACCTGTTATGACTGCCAGTACAAGCAGAACGAGGGTGTCGGTAATGATAGTGCCTCCAGTGGCTACTGCGACAGCTTCATTGCGCGTCAATCCAAGTCGTGTGACAATCGGATATGAAACCATTGTGTGAGTGGCAAACATATTGCTGATCATCAGGCTCGATATAAGGTTATAATCAAGGAGATAGTAGCAAACGGGCAAACCCAGCCCAAATGGTATTGTATAAGTAAGTAATCCGAAGAGCAGGCTTTTGTACTTCGTCCGACGAAATTGTTTCTGGTCAAGATCCAGCCCTGCAATGAACATAAGGAGAAGCATGCCGATGGTGGCAAATAATTCTATCGCATTGGTTTTTTCAATGATATTAAACCCGCTGGGCCCGATTATTATGCCTGATACTATCAATCCAATAAGGCCGGGGATCCTGAACTTTCTTAGTATCACAGGAGATATTAATATCACCAGAAGTATAATGGCAAATACCAGTACCGGATCATTGACAGGCAGATGTAAAATGCTGCTGATATGGTCACGCCTGAGGTTCAATGATGCTGTATTTTAGTTGATGATCAGTCACGCAATTTACTAAAAAATGGAGTAGCCTCTGTGTTAGGTTAAGAGTGAACAAGGTATTTTTTTATTTGCCATGGAAATTAATTCTCAGGTCACAGTCTGAAATTCAGAGTCCATAAGGTCAGCATTCAGATAAAATATGCAGTATTACATTGAAATAAATGTATTAAATTTATTATGTTATTCAGATCAATCGTCATTATGTCAAGACCGGATCAAGTGAACATCAGGATCTTTCTTTTCATTGTGCTCACTTCAGGAGTGCTGACAGGATGCGTTAAAACTGAAGGAACAATAAAAATAAAAGGGAAAGTTTCAGATGAAAGAACTAAAACCGGAATTCTATTCAAAAACATAATTGTTCAGGGATTAGTTACCAGCGATAATGAATCAGAGACAATTGAAGCTGGTCAATTCTCAACTGACAGTTCAGGTCGTTTCACTTATTCCCTGAAAAAAATCAAAGGTGCCTATCGCTACAATTTCTGTTTTATTGGTAATCCCGATTATGCTGTCACAGTAAGTAGAATATCTCTGGGTGAAATTGAAAGAAATGCAAAATATCTGTTCTTTAACCTGGACAAATTAGCAGATCTTACTATTACAATAAACAGAAAAAGCAAAATACCTGCAAGCGATACACTTCATCTTTGCTGGGAATCGGATGGAGTTTTTGGTTTGTCGCTATATCCATATACAGTAAATAATAATGGACAAACAAATAATTCCTTTGGACTTACATCAGCGAGAGATTTATGGTGGACAGGCGGATACGTTAATTCTACAATAAATACCAAAGTTTTTGCAGACAAAAAGACGGAATTAAGCTGGGAGTTATACAGAAGCGGTAAGAGAGAAGAGTTCATTGATACAATTACATGCAAAAGAGATTTTGCCAACACTGTTTATTTTACTTATTGACATGAAATAAGTATTTTCTGTGGAGCCATATCAGCCACAGATTCTTTATTTTTAGAATTGCTGAAAGTGAGTTTTTATTGGTGAAATAAGTAGCCATTAAAAAGATAATTTCAATAACTCCTCTTTTATGATTTCTGGAGGTATCTCCGGGATCTTCATTTCATTTTAATTATCAAGGCTTTAAACCCTGAGTCGTCCCTTATCTTCATAAAGGAAGGATCGGACTCAACAGTTTCTTTTGAATTAAAGCCATGGCTAATGGCTGCAGATAGTGCATCAACTGCCTCCTTTGTTTTACCTGATCCGGCCAGCGACCTGGCAAGATTATAATAATTATACTGGTTTTCACTGTCTGATAAAGTGCAGATCTCAAAGAGGAAAGCTGCCTGCGGATAAAGCTGGTACCTGAAATAGGATGCCCCTTGCTCATAGCTGAGGATAGAGATGAAATTCAGGACTCTTGATGCCATCTGACTGTTTTCAGGGCTGCCCTTATCACGAAGTCTTAGCAGCGATCTGATCTCTTTTTCCCACCAGACCGATGCACTGTCGGGTATTGAAACTGATTTGAGGATCTCATTCTGGTATTTAAAATATTTTTCCCTTCTCCCCATTTCAATTCCGGCCATTTTATCCCATTTTCGGTTTTCTGTGCGAAATTCGGCCGATTTTTCGGAGTCTGTCAGTAACTGTGTCATCCGGGAGGCAAAAGTAGTTCCCTGGAAATCCCGTGCGGCAAACCTCATATACCTTAATGCATCAAACTTGTTCCCCGCAGTTAATTGTGAAGTGATGAGGTTTTGAGTTTTATTCTCAAAATATGAGATGAAAGTCTGATCGGCTGGTATTACCTTCCTGTTCATTGCCTGAAGAACAAGCCATTCCACAGCATCAGCTATCAAATCAGAATCGGGCCATTGATGTCCCCCTGAGAATGTCCTGAGATAAGATGTCACCATCGTCTTGTTGCTGAAGAAGTCAGGCAGGTCGTGCATTTCAAGATAATTCATGTCGCTTGTACCGGCCAGGCCATAATATAAAAAGCATGAATTTCCGGCCGGATGCTTATTAACATCGTTAGGCAGGCCGGCTCCGCAGCCTATGACACCGGCGATCCTCTTATCCTTCACTGCCAACGACATAGCAAAACGTGATCCTCCTGAGAAACCTGCGGCATAGATACGTTGCTGATCAATATTGAATCGTCCTTCAATATCATGAAGCATTGCTGCGGCAGCAATGAAGTTTTCTCCCTGTGGTCCATTGCGCGAATTATTTGAGCAGGCAAGGATGAATCCGTATTTTTTACCTGCCTCAAGGAAAGCAGTAACACCTGTTCTTCCCCTCGCTGAAGGATCAAATATAAGAATGACCGGCCAGCTCTTTTTATCATTGTATTGTGCTGGCTCATAGAAAGCATAACTTTGGCCTTTGTTATCAAGGCACCTCACAGTATCAGTAACCTGGTCCATGACAGATAACTGCGAGAACAGAAATGATTGAGACAGCAAAGTCTGGAGTAAGAAGACCAGGCTGAATTTCATATTAAAAATCGTTCCCATATTCCGGATTTTTTCTTACTTGTTTTTCCGACATCCGAAGATATTATTTTTTATTCCTTATCCCCAGCTTGTTATAAAAACTTTCCATATAGGTCTCACTTATAGGTATATTCAGATCTTTGATCTTTATCCTGTTTCTTTCTATACTTTCAATTTTATCAAGTGCAATCATAAATGATTTGTGAACACGAACAAAAATGTTTTCCGGGAGTATTTCCTGCATTGATTTAAAATTTTGCAGAGTCATAATTTTTTTATCTTTCGTCACAATTCTTAAGTATTCACTCATTCCCTCAATATACAAGATATCTGAAATTTTAATCTTCTCATGTCTGTATTCTGTTTTAACAAAGATAAAATCCCTGGCTGCTTCATTGAAATTGTCAATAATATTACAAGAGACTTTTTCCACTGCCTGGACAAACCTTTCGAAGGTGATTGGCTTTAACAGATAATCAGCTACATTAAGTTCATAGCCCTGAATTGCATATTTATCGTATGCTGTTGTGATAATTACCTTTGGCCTCAGTTTTATGGATTCCAGAAATTGAATACCTGAAAAATCTTCCATTTGTATGTCAAGAAAAATAATGTCAACTGGATTGATTTTCAGGAAACTGATGGCTTCCACAGCGTTATCAAAGGTTTTGGATATTTTCAGGTAATCAATCCTGTTGATAAAGCCCACAAGTTTTTTCAAAGCCAAAGGCTCATCTTCGATAATGATACACCGTATAAGCATCTATTACAGATTAATATCTAAATATACTGAGAAACTCTTATCTGAGTTGCTGATTTCCAGTTTATGCATATCATTATAAAGCAATTCAAGTCTCCTTTTTACATTTTCAAGACCTATGCCACTGGACTCATCCTTTACTATTTCCTTTTTAGTATTGTAACAATGAAACCGGATTTTCTTTTCAGCTATTTCAAATTTAATTTTAATACAATTGTCAGGTTTGTCTTTCATTGATGAATGTTTAAATGCGTTCTCGACAAAAGGAATAAATAGCATAGGTGCTATCTGTTGCTGGGATATATCTCCATTTATGCTTAGCTTGATGATTTCCTGATTAGGTATCCGCAGCTTTTGAAGATCAATATAGTTTTTTATATAAGATATTTCGTTTTGAAGAGGAACAAATTCTTTCTCAGAATCATATACCATATACCGCATTATATCGGATAATTTACCCAAGGCTCGGGAAGCATTCGGGGATGTATCATCAATCAGTGAATCAATATTGTTCAAAGAGTTAAAAAGAAAGTGAGGATTAATCTGGTTTTTCAGTAAAGAAAGCTCGCTTCTGAGGTTCTGTTTTTCCAATTCCGCTTTATATTGAGAATCCTGAATCCATTTGATAAAAAGACGTAACAATGTACCAACCAAACCAAAGAAGAATGCCCATCCGGCAGCGATTCCAAACACCCATCCGCTATCAAAAGTGTGCGTCTTTACTTTCAGGATATGACTAATAAAAAAGCCTGCTGCATTTATAAATAAGACAAATCCAAATACAATGCTTATTGTACTGATAATGAACTTTAAATATTCCTTTTTAACCAGGTATTTTGGAGTAAACACCCAGTATGATACATAAATTAAGCCGAGTATTGACCCCCAGACACAGACACCATCCAGTATCGCAGTGGATAGTGGCTCCTTATAATAGACAGATACTGACTTTAAATTGGATATGCATTGATAAACAAAAAACAGGATTACTAATGCATGCAGAAAATAGAATACTGATTTTTTCATATCTGACAGTTTTAAGTAAAATATGGATCAAAAATCAGTCATTAGCAGATAGAATTCAAATATCTTCAATCTCCTGAGTATTATATTAAGTGAAATAACAAAAAAAATAAGTGAAAGCGGAATTCCTTAAAACATTTCCTGCTTATATATAAATAATAAAAAATGAGGCCGTCTCATATCATAATTGAGACGGCTTTTTTATTTGAGATTTTTCTGATCATTTTAAGGACTTCTGATTTTTTTAATATTTCTGCATGGATTTCCAAAAGAGCAAGGATTATCTTCTAATTCCTTGCAGCTATTTTGCTTAAGTTGTGTGATAAAGCTAATAATCCGACCTCTATCTCTACTTTTTCAAGACCTCTGAGCAAAAATTTCCTATAGTTTCTATTCCACTTTATTATTCCAAAGACAGCTTCCACATCCACGGGACGCTGACTTCGATATTTTTTCCCTCGTTCACTGGTAAGCCTTTCTCTTATTATTGATTTATAGTGATTTAGTCTTTCGTTTATCTCTATTATTCTGTTTGATTTGCTATTGTTACAGACATCTCTCACTGGACAACCATTACAGTTTTCTGCCTGATATAATCGTTTTATCTGTCTAAACCCATTATCTGTAATCTTTATCTTCTCTTTGATAAAGTTCATTTGTTGCCCCATTGGGCAGGTGTAACTATCATTCTCCTTATTATACGGTAGATTCTCAGTTCTGTAAGGATCTTCTCTCCATTTTTTACTCTGTTCTTTGTGGAAGTATTGATATTTAACGTAAGCCTCTACAGAGTTCTTTTCAAGGTATTCATAATTTTCTTCCGACCCATATCCAGCATCAGCAACAAGAGTCTCAGGCATCTTGCCAAGGTTTTCTTTTAAAGATTCCATGTGGGTTTGAAGGGTGTTAATATCATTAGTAGTCTGATGGATGGTGTATCCTAAAATACACTGATTCTCAGTACTTATCTGCCAGTTATATCCAGGCTTTAGCTGGCCATTGAGCATATGATCCTCTTTCATCCTCATGAAGGTAGCATCGGGATCGGTTTTGGAATAACTGTTACGTTTGCCTAATGTTTTTCCTGCAGCTCATACTTCTTGAGATTTTCAGGCCAGTTCTTACGGGCATAGTTAAGCTTCTGTTTTACTTCCTTATCGACCTGTTTTCCTCTCAGAGCTTTATCGATACTCTCTATTGTTCTCTGAACTGATTTCTGATCTATCTTTTCAAAGCTTTCAGGTTCATTATTCTCGAGCTCTTCCCTGGCTACAGATTCAGCATAGCTCCATAATTCATCCAGTTGCTTCTTTATCCTGTCCTTACTCTTGCTTATGCTGCGACCCCATACAAATGTGTATCGATTGGCATTAGCCTCTATCTTGGTCCCATCAAGATAGGCTTCCTTCAATGTTATTATTCCTATCTCATAGAGTAACAAAACGACCTGACTGAAGATCTCTTTCAAAACACCATTTAACCTATCACCCCGAAAACGATTTATTGTATTGTGATCAGGATAGCTCATTGCGCTAAGCCACATAAAATATATATTCTGCTTTGTTGCCTGTTCTATTTTCCGGCTGGAGTATTGGTTAGATAGATAACCATATACCAAAAGCTTAAGCAGTAAACGAGGATGATAACTTGAACATCCTCCTCCCTTATATTTTTTTATTAATAAATCTAAATCAAGACTATCAATGACTTGATTTACAATTCTAACCGGATGGTTCGGATCTATCATCTCTTCCAGTGAAGGTGGAAGAAGTAAAATTTGATTGGGACTGTAATCTTTAAAGACTACCTTTGTTCTACTATTTTTTTGCATACCTCAAGTTACTTAACCTGAGGTTCTTGGAGGGGGGAGGCATCCCCCTTTTTTTCAACACTTTACATCAATTATCAACAGTAATTTCGAGTGGAAACGTGCGGTGGCAAACCGGAAATGGCGCGAACTTCAGCCTTTTTTGGGAGCGTGACGCCAAAGGCATTTTGCCAAAAAAGGCTGAAGTTTTCATTTCCGGCGCCCTTTTTCTTTGGTTCGTTTCTTTTTGGACGAACAAAAAGAAATGAACATAAACAAAAGAAGGTGTCCTTTTGAGACACCCTCACCAGAGATTTTTGGTATGATTTCAGTATTATAAATTCAGAGATGAATTTATGTTCCCGGATTTGACAGTTTGTTAATTGCCAAAAACGGGATTATCCTTTTGCTCAAATAAGAATAATTACAAGAATGATAACCAGCAGAATGCCTCCGCCATAATAATATCCATGATGACGATGTTCTACAATGACCTGATTTGATGCTTTGAGATCATTCTTTGAATCGCTCTTTTCTTTGCTGGAAAAGCTTGAATTGGACAGATTATCTGTTTCAGCACGCTTGCTCAGGCGGCTTAATTCTTCATCTGAAAGCTTATTTTCTCTCGTTTCAGGAGCTGCTGTTTTGTCAGATTCATTTTTTGGAGATGCAAAAACTGCGAATGATGTAGCGCTTAATAAAAATATTATTAAGAAGCTTAGGAATAGATTTTTTTTCATGACAGAAGTAATTGATTATTAATTTAAACTTAGACTCAAAATTACAATAAATTGATATTTAGATTGTTACATAATTATTTAAATAAGTTATATGATTCTTTCATTCAGAAAAACCTTAATAGCTGAATCTGGTATCAGCCGAGGGTTCCTTATCTTCAGTCATGCCTTTTTATCTTTGCTATGATAAGATCCCCAGAACCAAAGATAAGTTCACTGACTCTTGCAGATATTACATTTAAACAGACATAATTTACATAGTTCACACATATTTTGCCTCCTTAATAAATGAGGCTGCAATTCCAAATCGTTGTTAACCTCGCAAAGTTCCAGCCAGTCGAGTTCAAGAGTGAGAGAGCAGCAGCTATGTGAATGATGTAAGCATTTTAAATAATTGTGTAATAGCAGAATTTTTACAGGTACTACCTTTGATTCTGTTGCAGAGATCCGACTCCTTTGCCTGAAGCTACTTCGTCACTAAAGAATTTTCAGAAGCAAATATTTTCTTAATACCTGTTTGCAGGTGTTCCACAGCAAATAATTTTGAAATCAATTTTTATATATAATCAACACAAGGAGGAAATAACATGAAAAATGATGAACACATTGATCCCAAACCTTTAAATGATAATTCGGGAGCCAGGAAAAGTGAAGCTATTTTGAGGGAAAATGAAAACAGGACCAGGAGAGAGGGAATGAAAAAAGGAGTAATAACCACTTCAATCATTGGCCTTTTACTGTTGATTGTAACCGGGATAGTCGTTTATTCCCTTTATAACCGCGAGCATAAATTGCTGCTTAGTCAGATGGAAACCCAGAAGATCACATTCACAGGTAATATAAGTTCCCGTGATTCAGTGATAGGTGAATGGATTAACACATTTGACGATATTGAAAAAAATATCGCACTGATAAAGGACAAGGAGCATATTATCTCAATTAATGCTTCGAATACTGAATTTGCCAAGGACAAAAGACAACAAGTACTGGATGATATTAAATACATTAATACATTACTTGAACAGAATAAGCAGAAAATTGCCGCTTTGAATTCTCAATTGCATAAGTCGGGCGGAACAATAAAGGTTCTGCAGAATAAGATTGCTGATCTGGAAGCATCTGTAAAACAAAGTGAAGTTGAAATTGCAGATTTGAAGACAAGTCTTGTCAGTAAAAACTTCGAGATTGATCAGCTCAACACTCAAAATTCCGATCTGAATAACACTATTGTTCAGAAGGATGAAAAGATCAATATCCAGACTTATGAGATGAATAAGGCTTTTTTTGCCTGCGGAACGTATAAGCAGCTGAAGGCTAAGGGGCTTTTAACCAAGGAAGGTGGTTTTATAGGTCTTGGAAAAACGAAAGCTTTGCTTGGGGATTTTTCCGACAGTTCTTTCGTCCAGATCGATCTGAGCAAAACGTTATCAATTCCGGTGAATTCAAAAACGGCTAAGCTTATCTCTGAGCATCCTGCCAATTCATATCAGTTTATGCGTGATAAGAACAAAAAAATTGAATATATTGAGATTAAAGATCCTGCACTTTTCTGGAAAATTTCAAAATATGCAGTTGTAGAGACAACAATATAGACTCATAACATATCCCTGGAATATATGACTTCCGGGTAAATTTATAGCAAGCCCCGCCGGATCATTGATCTGCGGGGCTTAACTTTAATGTTGTCACAGCTCTCAATAATTTAACCAGTACCGTTTACCCCATAGCCTTCAACCTAAGGAGTCTGTAGAATGTTTTACAGGGAAGATCCTGATAAGTACTTTATTGATATAGAGTTTCTTGGCGATATAAAAGTATAGGAATACTGTATTGAAATGTAGTTATTCAATATTTTATCCCTCTTTTTTAAACCGATTACCGGCAAAGGAACCATCTCCTTCATCTTTACCAATTATGCAATCAGGTAGAAATAATATAACTCTCACACGCCTGTATTTGGATAGAGTAATGTGATTGGCCAAAGTAATATCAGAGGGGCTGATAGTTAAGATCTATTTTAATAACAAAGCTGATATGATGTGTTTTAGTATTATATTTGATTAGACTGAGAAGAGCATTTTATTTGTAGTTTGAATTGAAAATGTATAGTTATGGCTTCCACTTCATATTCATTTATTGACATATTATTAAGCATAATACTTGCTTTGATAATGTTGGGAGTAGGATTGTCTTTGACTTCCGGGAGTTTTAAGAATATTTTTTTATTTCCGAAACCTTTATTAATTGGGTTAGCATCTCAGATTTTAGTCCTGCCAATAATTGCATTTATTATTTCCTTTTTCTCAAATATGGCTCTTCCTTTTAAGGTAGGATTGATAATTCTTGCTGCCTGCCCCGGAGGCACCACATCAGGGATCCTGACATATTTTTTTAAAGGTAACGTTGCCCTGTCAATTACTTTTACTGCTATCAATAGTGTAATTACTCTTTTTACGATACCGTTCATAGTAAATCTCAGCCTGCTGTTTTTCCTTGGAAAATCCACCATAGTTCATCTTTCCTACCTGGAAACAATTATTCAGATTTTTTCAGTGACTATTATCCCGGCCGGTTTAGGCGTTTTAATCAGAACTTACAGGCCTGAATTTGCAGCAAAAGCCCAGCGTCCCATAAAATATTTTTTAACAGTTGCCCTTGCTGTAATCTTTGTCATATATTTCTTTGCCGGCAGAGATTCCGGCGGTACCGGAATTACTATGAAAGAGATTTTCAATATTTTACCTTATGCTCTGTTATTAAATATATTATGTATGGCCTGGGGTTATTATCTTGGAATAATTACGAACCTTGGGGCAATCAACTCCTATACTATTGGAATTGAAGCATCTGTTCATAATACAACCTTAGCCTTTCTTGTTGCAGGAACATTACTGAATGATCCGGAAATGGTAAAACCCGCATTGATCTATGCCATGTTTTCTTTCTGGACTGCAGTAGGTTACAGCTTCCTGGTGAAAAGGATGAATGGACTGGGATTTTTCTCAGATTTTAAATCCTGATTAAAAAGGGGGAGCTATGAATAAGTCTGACAAACTGTGTTTCCTTAAATGCACAGTTTTCAGTACGACTGCTCACCGCCATCCGCATGATCAATGATCTGTGGGGTTTTTCTTTAAAAATACTCCATCCCAAAGTTGTCGCTTCATCCATTTATTTCCTGAATTCTCCAATATCTGACTCACTTCACAGTTAGTTTAATCTTATCTGTTTTCAACGACCAGATTCCACTTAGATTCTATTTTCTTATAAGATTATTAAAAGCTAAATTTGAAGTGCAAGTTTGCATGTTTTAACGGTTCAATTAATAAATTGTAATATGATTTTATATAGAATCTATAAAGTAGTTATTCTGTTTCTGTTACTTATTGTCGCATCTTCATGTGCTGAACAGAAGAAAAAATATCCGGCTGACATTGAGGAGAAGATCAAACTGGTGGAGAATAGCCTGGCAGGATGGGCTGAGACAGGAAATAATGATAGATGGTCACTGGAAGAACGGATGAAAGAGTTAAATATTAAGGGAGTCAGTATAGCTGTAATTCATAATTATCAGATTGAATGGGCCCGGGGATACGGGTTTGCAGACGTCTCAGAAAATCGGCCGGTAAATGAAAAGACTCTCTTTCAGGCTGCCTCGATAAGTAAATCACTTAACAGCCTCGGAGTTTTAAAACTGGCAGAGGAGAAAAAAACTTGATCTTGACAGAGATATCAACATATATCTCACAAAATGGAAGTTTCCATATAGCGAGAAAGCGAATGGAAAAAAAATAACCCTGACTAACCTGCTGAGTCATACTGCAGGTCTTACTATCCGTGGTTTTCCGGGTTATGAAAAAGGAGATACACTCCCCTCTGTTATCCAGATCCTGGATGGACAGAAGCCTGCCAACACTGAAGCTGTAAGATCTTTCAGCGAACCAGGAAAGAGCTTTAGCTATTCAGGTGGAGGAACTACAGTGTCACAGCTGATTGTTACAGATGTGACTCAGGAGCCATATGATATGTATATGAAAAAAAATGTACTGGAACCTCTTGGAATGACAAGCAGTTCATACTCCCAGCCACCCCTGGAAGCAAATAATTCACTCCTTGCAACAGGATATAAAACAGATGGAAAGGAGGTCTCGGGCAAATTTCATATTTACCCTGAACAGGCGGCAGCCGGACTATGGACAAATCCTTCAGATCTGGCCAGGTATATTATCGAAACACAGCTCTCATACCAGGGGAAATCGTCAAAAGTATTAACCCCCGGGATGACTAAATTGAGACTCACCCCTGTTATCGATGATGCTGCACTCGGAACCTTTGTTAATTCACGGGTCACCGGTTCATTGAAATATTTTAATCATAACGGTGGCAATGAGGGATTCACTTGTACTTCTATTGGTTGCCGTGATAATGGGGAAGGTGTAGTGATAATGACCAATTCAGACAATGGTTCAATCCTGGAGGAAATAGCCAACAGTGTCGCGATTGTCTATAATTGGAAAGACTATTACTTACCTGAAATAAAAAAGGTTGTTAATGTTGATGATTCAATTACAGCCAGGTACACCGGGAAATATGATCTTAACGGAACGGGGATATCGATTACAAGAAGTGATTCCGGTTTGTATTTAAATGCAGTAGGAGATCTTAACTGGCATATCTATTTTACCTCCGACAGTGATTTTTTCCTGAGAGAGATAAGGGCTTCACTCCGCTTTAAGACCGATAAGGATAACAATGTAACCGGTTTCAGTTTCAATGGTATTACTGCCACGAGAACTGACTCCAAATGATCGAAGGACAAAATGAACATTTTTTAGTAAATGGTCTTATAGTTTAAATAATGATGCTTTGGAATTTTTACTTCCTTATGCAGGAGTGAAAATGATATTTAAACTGTGATTATGGGTAATGAAGTAGATATCAAAAGGGATTATAGTCTTATCGGGACAGAGACAAAGAAAGCAATCGAAAATGGTCTTGCCGAGGCAGAATGGTACACGACTCCTGTCTCACGGTCCGATATGCGAAAACTGCTTGTTCGCAAAGACGGTCCTGCAATCCGTGATACAATTATCTGGTTTATGTTGATCTTCGGTTCCGGATACACTGTTTTCCTGTTATGGGGAACATGGTATGCTATTTTCCCGTACATTATTTACAGTGTACTGTATGCATCGACCTCCGATTCGAGATGGCATGAGACAAGTCATGGTACAGCATTCAAAACTGATTGGATGAATAACGCTCTCTATGAAATAGCCTCATTTATGGTGTTAAGACAGTCCACAGTATGGAGGTGGAGCCATGCCCGTCATCACAGTGATACGATTATTCGCGGACGTGATCCGGAAATCGCAGTCCCGCGTCCGCCGGATCTGAAGAAAATTGTGCTTGGATTTTTTGGACTGAGCGGATCAATACCTGAAATAAGGCGTATTTTACTTCATGCACGTGGCAGGATTGATAGGGAAGTTGCTACATATCTTCCTCAACACGAATATTCAAAAGTTATCTTCAAAGCACGTATTTATATCCTTATCTATCTTTTTGTAATCGTTTTATCAGTGTATTTCCAGAGTCTTTTGCCCTTGTTGTTCATAGGGCTGCCAACGATTCTGGGCGGGTGGCTTATGCCCGTTTATGGTCTGACCCAACATGCCGGACTCAGCGAGAATGTACTTGATCACCGCTTAAATTGCAGAACAGTTTACATGAACCGTATCCACCGGTTTTTATACTGGAATATGAATTATCATATTGAACATCATATGTTTCCGCTGGTTCCATATCATGCTTTGCCACAGCTGCACGAACTGGTTAAAGATGATTACCCTGTACCCTATAAAGGAATTATTGATGCATATAAAGAGATTATTCCTGCTCTGCTGAGACAGGTAAAAGACCCGTCATTCTTTGTGGAACGAAAGATTCCTGTAAGGAAAAATATGAGTCTCACCGGAGAAAAGAGGATCTTCTATGGAGATCCTGTTTCCATTAAGGATGGAAAAATTGAGGTATGTAATATTAACGATTTGCCTGAAGGCGAGGTATTGCGGTTTGATTTTCAGAATAAAACATATGCTGTTTACAGAACCATCAATAACGGGATATATGCAACAGATGGTTTTTGCACACATGGAAATGCCCATCTTGCCGAAGGAGTGGTAATAGGGGATATTATTGAATGTCATAAGCATAATGGCCGCTTCAATATCAGGGATGGATCTCCTGTCAGAATGCCTGTAACACTGGGCATCAGGACCTACACTGTAGGAGTCAATTCCGGAAAAGTAATTCTTGATATTGGCGGATCAGAAGGAGAGAATCAGGGCAGTGATGAAGTTGAGAGAAATTTCCGGGTTATCAGCAACAGGAATTTAACACCCCTCATAAAGGAATTGGTATTAAGTCCGGCAGATGGAAAACAGTTTTCATATCTTCCCGGACAATATGTTCAGATCATTGTACCTCCGTTCAAAGCATTATTTAAGGATTTTCAGATTGATGAGCCATTTGAAAACTATTGGAGAGAGCAGGGTTTACGCCTCTTCAAAGCGGAAAATTCAATCTATTCGAAGCGTAACTATTCATTGGCGGCCAATCCTGCAACTGACAAGTTATTAAAGTTCAACATTCGTATTTCTCTGCCTCCATCCGGCAGTTTGGTTACTGCAGGGGCAGGGTCTTCTTATGTGTTTAATCTTAAACCGGGTGATGAAGTAAACCTTACAGGCCCATACGGCGATTTTCATATTAAAGAATCAGGGCGCGAAATGGTCTATCTGGGAGGTGGTGCAGGGATGGCACCTCTGCGATCCCATTTGTCATATCTGTTTGAGACTGGAAAAACTTCAAGAAAAGTAAGCTTCTGGTATGGTGCCCGCTCATCCGAAGATATCTTTTACCTGGAATACTTTAAAAAGCTGGAACAGGAAAATTCCAATTTCTCTTTCCATATTGCACTTTCAGCTCCAAAACCAGAGGACAACTGGAATGGGAGTATAGGTTTTATTCACGAGTATTTGCTTGACAATTATCTTATATCACATGCTCAACCTCTTGATAATGAATATTATTTGTGCGGACCGCCGGCGATGATCAGAGCCGCTCTGAAAATGCTGAAGGGGTTGGGGATTTCCGATGATATGATATCGTTCGATGAATTCTAGGATGGAAGGCTAAAATGACTTCCTTTGTAAATGAATGCAAATACCATGTCTAAACCAACAATAAAACCTTCAGACAGCACAGGATCGAAGCCGGGGATATTCAGTCTGCTAAAGCCATATTCAGGTATTGTGATCCTCTTGATCATTATGTCATTACTGGGAAGCGGAATTAACATGTTGATCCCGAAAATTATTGCAAAGGGGATTGATACTTTTTCAGCCGGAAATTTTGACAGGGCATTAATTGTTTATCAGTTTACAGGGGCTGCTGCAGGAATATTTCTTTTTACCTTCCTGCAAAATATTTTCCAGACCTATGCAGCAGAACGGGTTGCCAAAGATTTGCGCACACAGCTTTCCGATAAAATATCAAGACAGAGTTATGCCTATATTTTAAAATCCAACCCCTCAAGGCTATTAACGAACCTTACATCTGATATCGATTCAGTGAAAATGTTTGTTTCCCAGGCTTTTGTTATAATTATTTCATCTGTATTTGTTATTGTCGGCACTTCAGTACTCCTTATACTCATAAACTGGAAACTGGCGCTTACAGTTATATCAATAGTTCCGGTAATTGGCGGAGCATTTTTTATTGTATTGAGGAAAGTCAGGGTATTATTCAAACGAAGCAGGGAAATTATTGACTCGCTGAATAAGATCATAAATGAAAGTATAATGGGTTCCGCACTGATAAGGGTGCTGAATTCACAACAGCCGGAGAGCATCCGATTCCTGGAAACCAATTTAGTCTCGAGGAATCTGGGTCTGTCTATCCTGCGTCTGTTTGCAACTCTTGTGCCTGTTATTATGTTTGTTTCAAATCTGGCTGTTGTGACCATTCTTGCACTGGGAGGGCATTTCGTTGTTACCGGAACAATGTCATTGGGAAATTTTGCAGCCTTCAACAGCTATATTGTATTGTTGATCTTCCCGATAATGATGATTGGTTTTATGAGTAATATAATTGCACAGGCTTCTGCTTCCTATTCGAGAATAAATGATGTGCTTGATTCTCAGCTGACAGATGAGACAGGGACAATTGAAAGCAAAATACGAGGAGATATTGATGTGAAGGATGTTTCCCTCTTTTATGGCGATAAACCGATTTTGAAGAATGTCTCATTTTCTGTGAAAGCAGGCAGTAAAACCGCTATTATAGGTCCTACCGCAGCAGGAAAAAGCCAGCTTTTGTACCTCCTGACAAACCTGATGTCCCCTGACTCAGGTACAATCGAATTCGACGGTATAAGAGCTGATTTATATACAAAAGAGATGTTTCATAGTCAGATTGGCTTTGTATTTCAGGATAGTGTGATTTTTAATATGAGTCTCCGCGAGAATATTGCTTTCAGTGATAAGGTTACAGATGAGTCGCTTGATAAAGCAATTTCCACTGCCGAATTATCCGATTTTATTGATTCATTGCCTCAGAAGCTTAATACAGTAGTCTCAGAGAGGGGTACCAGCCTGTCTGGTGGTCAGAAACAACGAATTATGCTCGCCCGTGCATTAGCGATAAATCCTAAGATCCTTTTGCTGGATGATTTTACTTCCCGCGTTGACAGAAAGACTGAAAACAAAATTCTATGCAATCTTCTTAACAATTATCCTGATCTGACTCTGATATCTGTTACCCAGAAAATTTCACCTGTCCGTCATTTTGAACAGATTGTACTTCTGATGGAAGGAGAGGTAATTGCAACAGGGAAACACAAGGATCTTAAGGAGAGCTCCCCTGAGTATGCCCAGATTTATAGTTCACAACGAAGCACCCAACATTATGAACTATAATTTAAACCAGCAATCTGACAAATCAGAGCAGAAGGCATCCAATTTAGCCTCCCTGCGAAAGCTGATCTCACTGATAGGAGAGGAGCGCATTAACCTCATTAAAGCGTTTGTGGCAATCTTTGTGAATGCAGTATTAAGTTTGCTTGGGCCTTATCTGATCGGATATACGATAGACAAGTACATTCAAAACAGGGAATACCACGGCGTATTGGTCTTTTCTGCGATTCTCCTGGCGCTATACATTGTGGCCTTTGTGGTAAACTATCTTCAAATGCGGATGATGGGTGGTATAGGACAGCGCATGCTGTTCAGCCTGCGTAATGCTGTTTTCAAAAAACTTCAGGAACTGCCTGTCGACTTTTTTAACCAGAATAAGGCCGGGGACCTCATTTCAAGGATAAATAATGATACTGATAAGGTAAACCAGTTTTTCTCTCAATCATTGATGCAGTTTATAGGTAGTATCTTCACTATGACAGGTGCGGGGATAATCCTTTTATTAATAAATCTGCCCCTCGGTATTGCCGCTCTGTCTCCTGCATTTATTGTTTGGATCTTTACCAGGTTTATTTCACCATGGGTAAAGCGGGTTAATGCAGAAAGTATGCAGAGTACCGGAGAGTTAAGTGCTGAAATACAGGAGAGTCTGGTGAATTTCAAAGTGATTGTAGCGTTCAACCGCCGTGACTATTTCCGTAAACGTTTTGAAGTGGCAAACCACGATAATTATTCCAAATCGGTTAAGGCAGGCATTGCAAATAACGTATTCACTCCTGTGTATACCCTGGCAGCCAATCTTGGCCAGCTGATTGTCCTGGCATTCGGAATTTACCTAATTGTAAGGGGGCATTTTACTGTCGGATTACTGATAAGTTTTATTGCATATGTTACTAACTTCTATAATCCGTTGCGTCAGCTTGCGGCACTTTGGGCCAGCTTTCAGATTGCTATGGCTGCATGGGACCGCATTTCATTATTACTGTCCCTGGAAACGAATCTGCTTGTAGTTGATGATCCCCAATGCATCCAATCTGATTCATTCATGACTTTTCGTAATGTATCATTCAGATATCCGAATGGCAAGGAGGTATTGCATAAAGTAAGTTTTGATCTTGAACGGGGGAAAACTTATGCTTTTGTGGGACCTACCGGAGGCGGAAAAACAACTACCGCATCACTTATTGCCAGACTATACGATGCCACCCGGGGATTTGTACTTCTTGACGGGAAAGATATCCGGTCTTATCCACCGGAAGTACGCAGTCAGAAAATTGGTTTTATTCTCCAGGAGCCTTTCCTCTTTTCAGGAACAGTGCGGGAGAATATTTTATATGGAAATACACCCTACAGGAACCTCACCAACCAGCAGCTATCTGAGGTTATCGCGGAAGCCAAACTGGAAAGCCTTCTGGAACGGTTTGACAATGGACTTGATACAGTGGTACAAACTGCGGGAGATGGCATCAGCCTTGGACAGAAGCAGCTGATTGCTTTTATGCGCGCTGTACTCCGTAAGCCTGAATTGCTTATACTAGATGAAGCCACAGCAAATATTGATACAGTTACAGAACAATTGCTCGACTGTATACTTAAAAATCTGCCTGAATCGACCACCAGAGTTATAATTGCTCACCGGCTGAACACTATTGAAAATGCTGATCAGATATTCTTTGTAAATAGCGGTAAGGTGATTCTCGCTGGTTCCTTCAAAGACGCCGTCGACCTGCTTCTTCATGGGAAAAATGAAAGTTAGGTTTTGCTTCGTGTAATACTTCTGTGGTGACACTTCTTTTGTAAACGGGTATACCTGTAAGGGCTGGTGACGTTGTAAATGTTTCGGAAGTACAGGTGGATCATACTATTCCTGCTTCATCATGCTTTTCTTCAGAGATTCAGGTTTGTGGATTCTGCCGGATTAAGTTCATATGAGATGCCTTTCTCAGATGCTTTGATAATAAGCACTTTGAATATAATAAGATTTGCCAGAATAGACTCAGCTTTATACGAAGATATATGCGCTATTTTTCTGAAACGCGATAAGGTGACCGAGCCGTTTTTCCCAAGATATTCCATCAGGGAATTTTCAGCTTTACCGAATTTTACCATGACTCCTGTTTTTTTACCTTCTTTTCTCCACACCTGGAGTATAACCCTGTTTGCCAGCAGAGTCTGATCTCCATGCCTGAAGTATGACAACCACTTTCCGTTCTCATCCTTAGCCTGGTATGGCCTCCTGTCTCCTTTACTCACCTCTACCTCAAGAACTGACTTTCCGCCTGTTATGTGTTGTTTTATTGTATATGTTATTTCAGGCCTGCAAAAAAGGTGAGCTGCAGTCTCTACCATATAATATTCCTCATCGGATCTGATTCCTGCGATACTGCCATTGTCCCTCACACCAATAAGCAAGCGTCCCCCGTCACTGTTTGCAAAGGCTGATAAAGTTCTGGCAATCTTTCTGCTGTCTGAAATGCAGTACTTAAAATCAAGTTGTTGGTTTTCACCCTCAGCTATCAGCTTTTTAAGATAGTAATCCATATCTGATACCGTAATATAAGATTGCGGATTACAAAATATGGAATTATTTCTTTTGTAACCCCTGATTCTATTAAATAAAAAGGTACTGATAAAAATTACCTGCCAGGATAAGAGTATCTTGATTCTTTGTGTCTGCTTATGTATCCTTTGTCTACTTCGTGATAAATAGGTTCGTGATTCTGATGCAGGCACCTTCAAAAAACAGACATTGTCTATTTGTCAAAATTGACCTTTTTGAAATCAGACAGTTTTAATGCCTCCCTACGGTACATCTGGCTGGCATTTTTTTCTCCGTTTACCTCGCTGATACGGCTCAGACCAAAATATCCAAACGATTCATATTCATGTCCGTAATCTCCAAAAAGAGAAATCTCTTTTATGCCTTTATTGTAAAATTGCTGAGCAGCTTTGTAATCAAGATTTTTTTTCTCTTCTATTATACCTTTGAAGATGGAGATCTGTGAAAGGAAATATTTATTTGTGAAGGCTGCACCAGGCGAATTAATAATCTTTTCAGCTTCATCATATCTTTTCTGAAGGAACAGATTTTTCAAATAAGTTGCCATAAATTGCGGATTGTCAGGGTATAGTTCATGGAGCGCCCTGGAATAAACAGAGGCCTGAAAATAATTATTTTCAAAATTGACATAAATGTAAGCCAGCAAATATAATGACTCGGCCCTGAGAACAACAGACTTTGTGGATGCTTTATTTAGTTGTATCAGCCCTGTTTGCATATCTCCCTTAGGAAAAAGGAAAGCCAAAGACTTATAGACCGGATAAGCTTTTGGATAGGCCTCTCGGTAATAATTGTACATTCCGGTAAAATAAAATAGATCAGAGCAGAGAGAAGTATAATCAAACGATTGCATCACATATTTGTAAGTCCCGGTAGTGAGTGGTATTACTTCCATAACAAGGTCATTATCAGCATAGAACATTAAAAGAAATCCCCTGGCTGACAGGTTTGACAGCAGATATTCAGCTTTATGGTCGGGATTTGTGTTTTTTTCTGCCAACCTTATGCATTCATGCAGATCCGATTCGAATGATGCTTTAAACGGACTTGTATTCAACAGAGGGTAATTCTCCCAGTAGGTAATCATTCCTCTCAGCAGATAAATGACCGGGTGTTCCGGATATGCGGCAGCTATCTTCGTATAAAGGTCTCTTGCCTCACTGAACTGTAAGTTATAGATATAATCTATATCTTTCCTGACAAGATTAAGAGTACCAGTATCCTTAAGCAATTGTGCTTCAATCGGAAACGTGCTGAAAATCAGCAATAATCCTATGAGCCATTTCAATGTTTTAAGTTTACCGTTCATGGCTAAGCTTTATAAAAGCAACAAAATTACACAATCCTGTCAATAAGGTTTATGGTTGGATGACAATATTGTGGAATCTCAATCTATTTTCATAGAATGTCGGTTCGTCATTGAACTTTTTCATCAAAAAAATAAAGAAAGCTGATAATGGGATCATCTTTATTCTTAATTTTAAGGTGCATACCATCTGACATTAAACCAAACTAACTTGAAAATGAAAGCACTATTTAGATTTCCTCTGCTGATTGCGATTTTCCTTTTGCCGGTCGCCTCCTATGGCCAGATCAAGGTCGATTTTAAGAAAAAAGTCATAAACCAGACTAATACACGTGTTAATCAGGCCACAGATAAGACCATCAGTAAAAGCCTTGATGTAGTTGAAGATGGAATTACTGATGCCGTAACGGGCGGAGATGAAAAGGATGAGGATAAGAACCAGAATAAGGCTGATAAATCTGCTGCTGACACTCAGAATGATGATAATTCAGCGGCCAGGTCTGAAACAGCAACCGGCAGTAAAAGCAGTGCACAGGAGCAACCCGCTTTGCAAACTTATTCAAAATACGATTTCACCCCGGGTGAGAAGATCCTTTTTTATGAAGATTTCAGCCAGGATGCTATTGGCGATTTCCCTGCCCTGTGGAACACAAACGGATCAGCGGAAGTTGTAAATACCAATCTTTTCCCCGGAAACTGGATGAAATTTGACTGCAGGGAGGCAATCTGGACAGATGCATTATTAACCCTGCCTGATAACTATACAATCGAATTCGATGTGATTCCAACCTCAGGGGGCGAAAGTAACGGTGGAATGAGCGGCTATAGTTTTCGCCTGATGCAGGCAATTAATGCTGCTGCCTATGATCATGGAGCTATTCCGGGGAAAGCGGCCTTTTGTTATTCAGTAGAATATTTTGGCAGGCCAGGTTACAGAACCTATATCAATCTTGATGGGGCTGAGGCCCTGGGACTTTCTGGAACTAAAGAAGATGATGCCATCAAAGTAATTAAGGATAAGAAATATCATATTGCGCTCTGGTACCAGAAGGGAAGAGTCAGATTCTACCAGGATCAGAATAAGCTCTTCGACCTGCCAAAAGCATTTACTTTCCAGGGAGTGAAAATGGACAGGATCCGGTTCGAGGATGGAGCTGCCATGGTGACAAATATCCGTATTGCAGTAGGAGCTCCCGACATGCGGAACAAGCTCCTTACCGAAGGCAAGCTGGTAACCTACGGGATCTATTTTGATGTGAATAAGGATGTTGTTAAACATGAGTCATACGGCACTTTAAAGTCTATAGCCACTATACTTACCGAAAATCCAGATGTCAGGGTCAAAATAGTCGGTCACACCGACAGTGACGGAGCAGATGCTGCAAACCTTGATCTTTCCAAACGAAGAGGCGCATCAGTAAAAAATGAACTCGTAAAGTCATTTGGTATTGATGCTTCGCGTCTTGAATCGGATGGTATGGGTGAAACGCAGCCTATCTCACCTAATGATTCTCCTGCAAATAAAGCTCTTAACAGGAGGGTTGAGCTTCTGAAACTATAATAAATCTATTGCAGTGATCTTCTAATACGCACCTATTCAGACAATATGAGATCTATTAAATTTTTGCTGGCGCCGGTTATAATGTTGTCTCTTATAGGTGCATGTCAAAGAACTAATCAGGATAAATCAGTACTCAGGCCTGGATCACAGGGATATATAGAAGTTAGTCATGAAAATCCCGGCTATTTTCAGTTTTCTGACGGATCGCCATATATACCTATTGGGATAAATATGATCAATCCAAGCGGAAAGTATCATAATAAGCCTGATTCGGCGATGATTGAGATAGAAAGGTGGATGAAAAACCTTTCTGCCAACGGCGGCAATTATGTCAGGGTGTGGCTCAGCGAGTCATTCTGGGATATGGAAGATAAACAGGCAGGCCAGTATCGTGATGAAAAGATCAGGCGCATTGACCGGTTCATTGAAATGGCAAGAGAAAATCATCTCCGGATAAAGATTACTCTCGAACATTTCAGAAGTGTGACACTGGAGGAGAATAATCAGTCGTGGGCAACCAAATTTGTTTATCATACCTCCAAAGGAGGTCCTCTCGACAGTATACGGCAGTACCTGACCACGCCGGCGGGATATAAGCTATTTCTGGATAAGGCTGATTTTTATCAGAAGCATTATGGCTCTGACACCCTGTTTTTCGGATGGGAACTATGGAATGAGATGAATGCCATGCACGGACCACAGGACAGTATTTTCTTCCAATGGAATACCCGGATGCTCAGGGAGATTAAACAGCGGTTTCCCAAAAACCTTGTAATGCAGAGTCTCGGAAGCTTCGACAATGAAGATGTAAGACCTGTTTA
This sequence comes from Bacteroidales bacterium, assembly GCA_016715075.1. Taxonomy (GTDB): domain Bacteria; phylum Bacteroidota; class Bacteroidia; order Bacteroidales; family VadinHA17; genus LD21. The sequence goes on along the minus strand of JADKBK010000003.1, from coordinate 193,884 downwards.
TAAAAAGATGATGCTGTTACCCGGGAATGAGGTAGCACAGGTTCACCGTTATCTGGACCTGGGAGCTGATATGGAATTGTGCCATGCTCCAATGGACGTAATCTGCTCTTCTGCTGTTGAAGAAATATTGTCATATAATACCGGAAAGCCTGTAATGCTTGCAGAAACAGGAGCCGTTGAACCCAGCCATTCCGGACCGAGCAAATATTATCGGGTTGATACTGCTGGCATCCTGTTGCATGATATACTTTTTACCCCGTTTTTTTCAGGTTCTGCAGGATGCGGCATGTGCTGGCACTGGGAATCCTATGTTGACAGGAATAACCTGTGGTACCATTTCGGGCGGTTCAGTGAAAGTGTGAAGGGAATTGACCCGATAACAGAAAAGTTTATTCCATCCAGGAGTGAGAACGGAAACCTGAGAATTTACCAGCTCAACGGAAAGAATTACACTCTCCTGTGGTTGCGTGACAAGAGAAATACATGGCAGTCTGAATTAAGGGATGGGCAACAACCATTGTCAAATGATGGAGTCAGGATAGCTCTTCCATCCCCCGGAAGCGGGGAATCATTCAAGCAGATAGATATCTATGATCCGTGGCAGAATAAATGGCAGAATGTCAATTCTGACGGGACGGAATTATTACTGCCTGATTTTAAGCGGTCCCTGGTTATCAGGATTGAAAGAAAGATCTGTGTAAATAATAATTAAAAATTTACACTAGACCACAGAGTTATCATAGAGATTCACAGAGGGCTTTGAAACAGCCTCATTTTCCTTTTCATAAAATATAATAATTAAAAGCTGAACAACGTTATCATTCTGTTGTTAACTGTATAAGTTAATTCTGCAAAGGATTTTTATTTAATTTACCCTGTAATACAACTTCAACAATGGCTTTAGATCCATTTACAGGAAATCTTGGTGAAAGAAATGCAGCGCATCTGCTTCGCCGGGCGACATTCGGACCAACAATAGAAGATATCAGACAATTTTCGGGAATATCTGTATCGCAGGCAATGGATATTCTGTTTGCAAATCAGGCTCTTCCTTCCGCTCCCGTTGATCCCAAAACAGGAACCACATGGTTGAATCCCAATGCTTCACCCGGCGTAAACAGCGAACAAGATTTGCTGACTGAATATTTTATCGCATGGCACCTTGAACAGATGCGTGCTTCCGGAACAAATATACGTGAACGGATCGTCTTTTTTCTCCATTCCCACCTTCCTGCCCGCAGGTCAGTTATACAAAGCAGCGAGGCGCTCTATTATCAGAATTGTTTTTTCCGGCATTATGCTTTTGGAAATTTCAGGGACCTTTTTGAAAAAATATGCATTGATAATGCGATGCTTGTGTATATAGACGGCAGGCTGAATATAAACCTCTGGCCAAACGAAAATTTTGCACGTGAGATGCTGGAACTCTATTCTATCGGAAAAGGACCTCAGATAGGAGAGGGGGATTATACCAATTATACTGAACAGGATATAAAGGAAGCTGCTCGGGTACTGTCAGGATATAAAAACGATATAACTTTCACAAATACTGATCCGGAAACCGGCATACCGATAGGTAAACTCGAAGTGGACGGCATAAGGGCTTCATTGCACGATGCAGAGACAAAGACTTTCAGCGCTGCGTTTCAGAATACGTCTATTTCTCCTGCCGCCACTGATGGTGGTTATGCCACCGCTGAGGCAGCTAAAGGGGAACTGACTGCTCTGATAAACCTGATATTCAATCAGGATGAAACAGCCAGGTTTATTTGCAGGAAACTTTACAGATTTTTTGCTTATTATGAGATTACTGAGGATGTGGAGACCAGGATAATTATTCCTCTGGCACAGGGCTTTAAGGCCAGTGGCTATAATCTTAAGAGTGTAATCTCGGATCTGCTATCAAGCCGTCATTTTTATGATCTGGATAATGTCATCACTGCTGATAATAATCTTGGAGCTTTAATCAAGTCACCAATAGAGTCTCTCTTAGGAGCTGTCAGGTTCTTTAATGTGACTTTCCCGGCAACTTCTTCACAAAGCTTCTATGACGATGGTTACAGGAATGGTATAACCAAACATATTCTGGATCAGGGTCTTGATTTTTATGAGCCATATGATGTTGCAGGATACGACGCATATTTCCAGGTGCCTGGTTATAACCGGAACTGGATTACCCCTGTTAATCTCGCCAACAGATACCTTTTTTCGCAGCGGTTGATAGAAAATATTAATACCGGAGAAACCGGAGCAGTTATCAATGCTGATCTTGTGGCTTTTGCCGATAATCTTCAGCACATTGCCAATCCCTCAGATGCAACAAATGTTGTTAAGGCATTTACTGATTATATGTTTGCTGTGGAGATAAATACAGACAGATTCAATTATTTCCTTAACACAATTTTCCTTGAGGGTCTGGCTGCCTATAACTGGACAAATGAATGGAATTCATATAAATCGGGCGGGAGTGATGACATCGTCAGACTTCGTTTGGAGATTTTGGTAGCCAAATTGATTCAAACTCCTGAATATCAATTGTTCTAATCCTAATTCTGAGAATCATGGATCGCAGGAAATTTTTAAAAAACACCTCTTTAGTCAGTGCAGGCAGTTTAGTACTTGCCGGGTTGCCGGTTAAGCTAATGGAAGGAAATCCTGATCTTGAGCAGGCTGCAATGGCAGCCTCGAATGATAATGTATTAGTGTTAGTACAGATGCACGGTGGAAATGACGGGTTGAATTGTGTTGTCCCGATTAATCAGTACAGTACATATTTAAGTCTTCGTCCGAATATTGCAATACCAAACCAGGGGGCGCGTAAGCTAATCAGCCTTGATACTACTTTAATCCTGGATGAACAGATTGGTATTCACCCTGACATGCTTCCGTTTAAACAAATGTATGAGCAGGGATTATCTTCTGTTGTCCAGAATGTCGGTTTCGAAGATATGAATCTCTCTCACTTTCGCGGAAGGGATATCATGTTTATGGGCGGAGGGCCAACTGATTATTTTAACTCAGGCTGGATGGGCCGGTTGATGGATTTTCAGTATCCTGGATATCCGGATAGTTACCCTAATCCACAGATGCTCGATCCGATAGCCCTGGAGATAGGGAATTCCACTTCTCTGGCCTTTCACCGTGAAAACGGTATTCCAATAGGTTTTAGTATTGACAGTCCTGAGGCTTTTTATAATTTAATAAACGGAGTTGGTGTCGCCCCTCCTATACTTTTCCCCGACAGCCACGCCGGGGAGGAATTGCGCTACCTGATGGAATTTGAAAAGAAGAGTAATCAGTATGCCCAGCGACTTAAAGATGTGTACAATGCCGGATCGAATACAGCATCAGTTAACTACCCTCAGACTTATCCCTACAGTGCCCCGGTTACTGCTATTTCAAATCCGCTTTCTGGCCAGTTGCGCCTTATTGCTAGATTGCTGAAAGGAGGCTGCAAAACCCGCATCTTCATGTGCCGGATAGGTGGATTTGATACCCATGCAAACCAGGTGGAAAAATTTGACACTACAATGGGTACTCACGCTGCCCTCGTATTTCATCTTTTCGGTGCGATGAAGGCTTTTTATGATGACTTAAAGGGACTGGGGTTTGGTGACAAAGTATTATCGATGACTTTTACGGAGTTTGGCCGCAGGGTTTATTCCAATGCCAGCTATGGATCTGATCATGGAACATCATTCCCTGTATTTCTCTTTGGTAAAGGATTAAAACCGGGCATTGTCGGCAATAATCCTGACCTGAGTGATTTAAACGGGGGAAATCTAAGATATAAAATTGACTACAGACAGGTTTATACAACTGTTGCCCAGGACTGGTTTGGCGCTTCTGATGAGGCTCTTACCGCCACAAAATTTAATGAATGGCTCGACAAAAAGATAGGACTTTTTGGAACAACAGGCATTGATGATGTTGAAGATGAGATTAAATCAGTACTTCATGATTGTTACCCGAATCCGGCATCTGAGATGGTGAATGTTTCTTTTTTTATTACACCGGGTTCAGATGTGAGGCTTTCACTCCATGATCCCAATGGGAGGAAGGTTGCGGAAATATTGAACGAATACCGCTTTTACGGGGAGACAACGGTGACATACGATATATCACAATTACCGGCAGGATTTTATCTTTATAAACTGGAAACACGTGAGTTTAATGCAGCTAAAAAACTGGTTGTCAGATCATCGTTATAAGTTGCCGGTCAGGTCTTAATATGACCCTTAAAATTCAAGTTTTTCAGGTGGGATCTTATATAATTGTATACGCGGGAAACGCCCGGCTACAAATGTCTGGGTGAGAATTACAAGCCCTCCTTCACTTGTTGGTATGACAGAGGCAAGGTTCACAGGATAAGTACTGCCAAAATACCTGGAGGTTTCCAGTGACCCTGTTTTTGCATTGAAGAACAATAGCAGCACCTGGTTAGACCTGGTCTTTGTACCTGTTATAATTATCTCCTTTTTATTCAGAATGGTTTTTATGGATTTTATAAATGCATACTTTTCAATCTCAGGCCAGCTTGTTCCCCCGGTTGCAGTAATATTTGACACAGTTGTGAAAGAGATATCCGGTTTTGGATTTATATAATTCTGATCCTCATTGTACCTTGTAATGATGTAACTGGTGTCGTTTCGCTGAATAAGTGAGCTTGCAGCCGCACTGTAGGGTATCCCGTTTACCACGCCTGTCATTGTTCCATTTGCAGAATTTATGAAAAGCAGAGAAAAGACAAAATTGTAAAAACCATTAACAAAATAAAAGTCGGAATTATTCTGTTTAACTTCTCCTGTAAAAAATGGAAAATACTGGCCCTGGCGGGTAAGGTGCAGTCTGACTTTTTCTTCATAATTTTCAATTGTGCTGTACTCATTGCTCCATATGATCGAAAAATTGGCATCAAAGCACGTTAGTACAGTACTTTTATTTATTCGGTTATAACTGGTTAACAGAATTCTATTCCCTGTTACTACAGATGCACTTAACGGATAGGTCAATTCCGGAAACGATTTTACCGGAGTAGGAGCTGACCCGTCAGTGTTTATTTTTAAAACATGAGTCCCAAGGGCATTATCCATACAAAAGAAGTATAATCCTCCATCTGAGGCGATTATATCCGGAACAGGGCTGATAAAATCCTCAATTTGAACAGACCTGGTAATAATGCCTTCATTACTTGTGTAAAGTATATATGGTGTCGGCCATACTGTAGTATCCATTTTAGTGGAACCCAGAATTACAAAACTTTTATCTGTCAGCTCTGTTACATCAAGTGAATAAAAAAGCCTGTTTAAATCAGAATGATCGTAAACCCTTATCCAGTTTTCGTCAGGTGACATCTTTGTATCTTTTGAACAAGCGGCAAACAGAATTGTTAGAATCAGAGACACAATTTTCAGAAGATATCCCGCGCGAGTTTTAATTATGTTGCTGTTGATTGTCATTCAAATAATTGGGCTGGTTATTGTGAAATTAATATTTGCAAACTGCTTTGGAACCTGACTGTTTTTTAAGCGGAAAAATAATCCCGATATTGATGGAAGGTACCAGTAATCTGAGATTGTCCTGCACATCATATAAACCGCCGCTGAATTGCTGGACTGAATATCTGCCGGCTTCATTAATAACCTGGTTGATTCCAACATTCAGATTGATGTCAAATGTGAGATGAACTGCTGAAAGATCATAATCTATACCTCCGCCGGCATTAAAACCGAAACGTGATTTAATATATACAGGACTGGCATCCCCGGTTTCCTTACCTGAATTTAATGTTGAGGTGCCAGCATCATTTGTGAAAGTCTCTTCCTTTTTCGAGCTTTTTATTGCATTAAGCAGGAACCCATAAAACAACCCTCCCTGTAAAAAGGGTTTCACTTTACCAGCTCCATAAAGATACCTGAGAGTGATTGGGATTTCAATATAATTAAGAGATTGCCTGTGATAGACCGACATATCTATCCGGTCGGTGTTTGAGCCGGTACCTGTCCATGCGTAATCCGCCCTGTATTTGTATACATAGTTGGCAATGGCAGGTTCAATGCGGACATCAAGTGATTTGGATAACTTATATAGCGCTGTAAAGCATACTGATACCCGATGTTCTGAATCAAAGGATTATATTTCTTAATACCAGATTGGAGATTTGCATTATCAATCGGATTAATCACATTATATTTCTGCAGAATGAGCGGTTGGGTAAATGTTAAGCCTCCTTTAAAACCCACAAGTAGCTTAATTTCCTTTGAGGAGCTGAAACCTTTAATACTATTGTTATGCGGGTTTTCTGCATTTAGCTGAATATAGAAGATAAACAGAATGGATGTGAGAACGAGCTTATTTTTTATCTTCTGCATTATACCAGTTTAAATCTATCAATCCTGCCTGTATAACGATTTAACAATATAATTTGTTGTTTTGTTCAGATCTTAATTCACAAATTGACACTTCAACAAACAGATCGCTATGGTTTTATGAACTTTGAAATATACTTTTCATCAGAAAATAATATCGCAGTATTAATAAGAGCAAGGTGTGAATATGCCTGGGGGAAATTGCCCAATAGTCTTTTTGAATTAAAATCAATATCTTCACTGAAGAGCCCCAGGTGATTACCGCAGGCGAGCAGAGATTCAAAGAGCAGCTGAGCTTCCTCTTTCTGGCCAATCCTGAAGAGTGCCTGAATAAGCCAGAATGTGCAGATGGTAAATGATGAGGTGGGCTCGCCAAAATCATCGGAGTTTTTATACCTGTATAACAGTCCGTTATAGAAAAGAGCATCCTTGACTGCTATTACAGTATTTTTATAGCGCTGATCTGTTGCATCAATAAAGCCATACTCAGCCATCAGTAATAAAGAGGCATCAAGGTCAGGATTACCATATGTCTGGGTAAATGTTTGCAATTTTTTATTCCAGCCCTTCATTATCACATCTTCCTTTATCTCATCAGCTATGCTCCTCCAAGTTTCAGCATAATAGGTTTTATTCAGCATAGCTGCGATTTTAGCCGCCCTGTCCATTGCTACCCAGCTCATTACTTTTGAAAAGACGAAATGTTTTGCATCCTTCCTGATTTCCCAGATCCCTTTATCAGGCAAATCCCAGTGAGCAGATACCGTTCTGGAAATATTGCGGACGATCTCCCACATATCTTCAATTTCATCAAGTGTTCCCGGGAAAAATTCATAGTAGTGGCTAATAACATCGAGCAGATATCCAAAAACATCATTCTGCCTCTGTGAATGAGCAGCATTGCCGATCCTGACGGGTTTGGAGTTCTCATAACCTGACAGATGGGGCAGTTCTGCCTCTGTAAGATTCCTTTCACCTCTTATGCCATACATTATCTGAAATGAATCATTCTTTGATTTGAGAATTCCCTTGATATATTGCAGGAAACGCTGAGCAGCATTATAATGACCCATTTTAAGCAATGTCTCAATTGACATTGAGGCATCTCTTAACCAGCAGAAGCGGTAATCCCAGTTACGAACCTCCCCGATGGTTTCCGGTATACTGGTGGTTAATGCGGCAAGAACGGCTCCTGTGGAATGGAATGACATCAGCTTCAATACCAGGAGACTCCTTATGATCTCTTCAGTGTATTTCTCAAATTTTCTGGAGCGGTTTGTCATGTTAAGCCAGTAGACTTTAGTCCTCTGGTATTCCAGATAAACCCTGTTAATGTCGATATCTATCAGCTTCTGGTTGTAGGACAAAAGAAGAAAATGCTGCTTATCAAGTACTATCTTCCCCGATTCAAGAATCGAATCAGCATCAATATCCGAATAGAGATACATACACTCTGTAGGATTTGCTTTGGAATAAGTACGGATATAATTGTCCTCCTTTATGTGTGCAACTTTATCCCTTGCATAGTTTAATGCAGGGTTATATACGATCCTGAAAGAGGGAGAACCGGAGACCAGACGAATGTACCGATATATTTCTGCCGGGGCAAAGTACTGATTGTCACTTATCTTATACCGTGGCATAAAGTCAATTACTTCAAATACACCCTCTTCCGTTGTAAACCTTGTACAAAGCACATTCGTACGGTAAAAGTACTTTTGTGAAATTGAACTGCTGTCGTCAACAGTAATACTGAAGCAACCCCCTTTCTGTTTGTCAAGAATTCTGGCAAAGACTGACGGGGAATCAAAATCGGGCAGACAGCACCAGTCAATGCTCCCTTTATCCGAAACCAGGGCAGCGCTTCTGCAATTTCCGATTACCCCATAATTCATGTTATTCATAATATGTTTTTAGTATCGGTTGCCGGATCTTTTATCTTATTAAGCAGGAAAAGAACAGGTTGATATTTCTGTGCAAAGATATGAATGAAATATATTAATTAAATGTCCGTTTTCCTTTATAAAGTCATTCTCATTTATTTCATTAACCCATAATACTTTGAATTGTTTAACTTTATACATTATATGATATCGGTATAATGCAGGGCAGGCCATTTTTCAATTCCAGATTATGATTATAGATAACTCGCTTCAGACAGAATTAGTATACAAATACAGGAAAGCTGAAAAGCGAATAGTCCTTCTTGATTATGATGGAACCCTGGTGGAATATAAACCAAAACCTGAGCAGGCTATACCATCTGACGCCCTTTTACTTATTTTAAAAGAGCTGGCTGAAGAGAAGGATACCGAGGTAATTATCATAACAGGGCGAGATCATCAGGAGATTGAAGGATTACTGGGGATACTGCCAATTGATATTATCGCAGGACATGGCGCCATGAAGAGGGAGAATGGAGCCTGGATAAAAATGGCATCGGAAGATGTGAAATGGAAGGCTGCCATCAGGCCAATCCTTGAAGAGATGAGTTTAAAATGTTCAGAGTCATTTATTGAAGATAAGCATTTTTCAATGGCCTGGCATTACAGAAATGCAGGACAAAATTCAGGATTCGCATTTTCCAGGGAATTAATTAGAAAGGTCGATAATCTTCTGGAACCTTTCGATCTTAAGCTCCTTGACGGGAACAAGGTGATTGAGATAATGCATAAAGGGATTGGAAAAGGAATTGCTGTAAAACATTTGCTTGCAGAAAAAGAGTTTAATTTTATATTGTCAATCGGGGATGATGTAACAGATGAAGAGATATTCGCACTGTTTTTACCGGATGAGAATGCAGTTACAATTAAAGTCGGAACCGGAAAATCCCTGGCCAGATATAGTTTTATATCTGTAAGTGATGTTGTTTTGTTTTTAAAACATTTATCAGAATGAGAATAACCATGGCGTTGGTGCTTTCGATAATTGTTGCTATCGGACTGGTGGCATTTGGTTTCACCTATTTTCAGATTTCAACTGAGAGACGAAAGCTTGTGAATGATCTGGAAGCCAGAGCAGTCCATATTTCGGAAGAAATTTTAAAGAATGATACTCTGCATAATGGTAAGGTGAAAGCCGGCAACATGGAAAGAATATCAGATAGTCTGAAAATTATCTATAATTTATCAGGAATAGCATTTTATTTCAGTAACGACAGCATAGTTACAAGTAATAATACCAGAGAAATAGTTACATCTTCTATAAGTTACATTGTTCAATCAATAGGGTCGGGCAATCCGATGGGAGGGATGGTCAGATCAGAAGGTAAGAATATATACCGCTATATCAGGCCGGTGGGTGATGAAATCAAACCCTATAATGCAATTTTAACTTTAACGGATGGGGACTATATAGAAAGGATACTGAGTGACATCTGGTTCCGTAATTTTGTAAGATGGTTTATTCAGGCCTTTTTAATCTCTCTGGTTACAGTTATTATAATCCGGTGGGGGATTTTTAATCAGATAAATAAAGTTGCTCTATGGGTAAAAGCCTTACGTACCGGAGATAAAGAGCAGATGTCAAAAAAGCCGCCTGTGAAATTCCTTGCCCCCTTGCATAAGGAGATTGAGCATATTGCAAAGGCAATGCATGAAGCACAGGCTAACGCAGTGGAAGAGGCCCGCCTGAGAACAAGTTCAGAGGCAATCTGGACACCTGAACGACTGAAGGTCGAGGTTGAAAACCTTCTTGAAAAGAAAAAAATGATTGTTGTTTCCAACCGGGAGCCATATATGCATATTCATGCCGGCAAAGAGATCAGGTGCATTGTACCTGCAAGCGGGATGATCACTGCTATGGAACCTATCCTGAAAGCATGCAGCGGACTCTGGATCGCTGCAGGAACGGGTGATGCAGACAGGGAAACTGTAGACAGGCATGATAAATTACAGGTTCCTCCGGAAGAGCCGAAATACACACTTAAACGATTATGGCTTACAAAGGAAGAGGAGGATCATTTCTATTATGGCTTCTCAAATGAAGGGCTGTGGCCACTCTGTCATATAGCTCACACAAGGCCTGTTTTCAGAATTAATGACTGGAACCATTACAGAAAGGTAAATGAACAATTTGCCAGGGCAGTACTTGAAGAGACAGCAGATGAGGAACAACCATTTATTCTTATTCAGGATTTTCATTTTGCATTATTACCCGAGCTGATAAAGAGAGAAAAACCTCATGCAAAAGTTGCAATCTTCTGGCATATTCCCTGGCCCAACCCTGAATCATTCGGAATTTGTCCATGGCAGAGGGAGATATTGCGGGGTATGCTTGGCGCTGATCTTATAGGATTTCATACTCAGTATCATTGCAACCACTTCCTTGAAACAGTTAGCCAGACCCTTGAGGCAAGAGTTTCGTGGGAGAAATTCTCGATTAAAATGGGTGGACAAACAACAATTGTCAATCCCTTTCCTATAAGTATTGCCTTTACTCTGAAAGATTATGATCACACTTCGCCAGTAATTAAACCGGCCGACCTGCTCTCTCCCTATGGCATCTCAGCCAGGCATATAGGAATAGGGGTCGACAGGATAGACTATACAAAAGGGATAGTTGAGAAGTTTCTGGCAATTGAAAGATTTCTCGAAAAAAATCCCTCATATATTGGCAAATTTACCTTCGTACAGGTTGGTGCACCAAGCCGGACACTGCTGAAGAGCTATTCTGATATGGTCACATCCGTAGAAAATGAAGCCATCAGAATAAATATGAGATTCAAATCGAAAAACTGGAAGCCAATACTCCTGCTGAAAAGGCATCACAGCCATGAGGAGATCGCTCCATTTTATACTTCAGCTGATTTCTGTATGGTTACCTCACTGCATGACGGAATGAATCTTGTCGCAAAAGAGTTTATTGCCTCCCGCAGCAAGAATGACGGAGTTCTTATTCTCAGCCGCTTCGCGGGAGCAGCCGGTGAACTTCAGGGTGCCATTATCATCAATCCATATGACATAGAGAGATCGGCTGATGCGATCAAGTTAGCCCTGGAGATGACTGTTGAAGAGCAGGGGCAGCGTATGAAACAAATGAGGCTGATCGTTGTCAGGTATAATATTTTTTCATGGGCTGCATCCCTGCTGAGAACCATGGCGACAATTAATCATTAACAATAACAAACCTTATTACACCTGTGGTTTTAATCCTTCAGTTCCTTTTAACTGGTTTATTATCTTTACAACACTCTTGAAAAGATAAACTGTATTCAATTATATTTGTTACTCTTTTGATTAAGGCTATTGTATCAGGGTTCGTGAGATTTAATTTAAGATGAATTAATTATGCCACTAAATATTTCAGATAATCTGCCAGCTGTAAAGATTCTGGAAGATGAGAATATATTCGTGATGAAGGAGACCAGGGCTGTTCATCAGGATATCAGACCTTTGAAAATTCTGCTGTTCAATCTGATGCCGGTAAAAATCATAACTGAAACTCAAATTCTCAGGCTTCTTTCCAATACCCCTCTTCAGATTAATATAACGCTGATATATACAAAGATGCACCTGTCCAAAAATACCCCCAGAGAGCATCTTGATGCATTTTACCAGACCTTTGACGATATATCACACCATAAGTATGATGGTCTGATAATAACCGGGGCGCCAATTGAACACCTGAAGTTTGAGGAGGTGGATTACTGGGAAGAGATGGTAAGAATTATGGATTGGGCTGATGAACATGTCACTTCAACAATGTTTATTTGCTGGGCATCACAGGCCGGTTTATATCATCATTACGGTATCCCGAAATATATGATGAAGGAAAAAATGTTTGGTGTATTCAATCATAACATTTATAATAAAACCAACCAACTGATAAGAGGTTTTGATGATGAATTTCTTGCACCTCATTCAAGGTATACGGAGGTCAGAAAAGAAGATATTGAAAAGATCCCCGGTCTTGAAATACTGGCGCATTCGGAAGAAGCCGGGATCTACCTCGTTGCATCCAGGGATAACAAGAGAGTTTTTATCACCGGCCATTCAGAGTATGATCCCCTTACCCTGAAATCGGAATATGATCGTGACATAAATAAAGGGCTCGATATAAAGATCCCTAAAAACTATTACCTGAATGATGATCCCGCGCAAGACCCTATGGTAAGATGGAGAGGTCATGCAAATCTTCTGTTCTCAAACTGGCTCAACTACTGTGTTTACCAGGTTACACCTTTTGTTCTTGAAAACGGGGAGGTTTAGAGATTTATTCTTTCTGGTAACTGGTAAGCAATACTGAGTAAAAACTATTTAAACTTAACTGAAAACTGCTTAATGTAGCCCGTAACAATAAGGTATTGAGCAATTATGTAGGTCGACATTATCAGAATGCCTGAAAATCTGAAGGGGTAACGGAATTTGTTGATGGCAATACAAGAGTCAGAAAAAACAAAAAGAATTGCACCTGTTAAAACAAGGTAAAAACTCAGTCTGTTGACTTTTTCAATCCTGTTGACAGCGCTCAGAAGCATTGACAGTATTGCCACGGAATAGATTATTACCGGTATTCGCATTCCACCAAGATCCTTGTAAAGAAACAGAAGCAATCCGGCACCATATATTATTATTGGAATAAACAGGTAGTTGCGGTTTTCAAAGAGTGCGTTTTTGCCCTGCGTTTTAAAGAAAACTGTCATATAGAGTAACTGAGCCATCATAAAACTAAGGAGACCTGCCGCGAATAATAATTCATTCCTGTCAGAGAATTCCAGAATAATGTCTCCTGCCCAGGAAAAAACCAGGCCCATAAAGATCAGCTTGTGCTGTTTATCGTCATTTAGATTTATGTTCAGAATAAAAAGTATTAAAAGTACAGGTATAATTGATGCTTTTGCCGCCAATTCAGGCAGGAACGAGGGTTGGTTCTGCAGAAAGACGGATAATGATCCTGTAATGAAATATATGATTGTCAGGACAAATGTTCTCATTATTTTTTGCTTTAAGGAGGATCCGGAAAAATTGCCCTGTTCAGGCAAAACATAAAAATACTAAAAAATTGATATTCTGCAAGATCAGAGCCCCGGAGTAATTTTATTCCGATAATTTAATGCACTGGAAGGAAGGATATCCGCGTTCCCTGAAGTGTTGTAATAGCCCGTGAACTTGAGTTTATAATATCCACCAAGCTGATCTCTTATAATATAAAATATGTCAGGATTTATTTTATATGAATCGTCCTCAAAGTCTTTCCATTCATACCCGACAGCATCCTGTGCAGATGAGAATGTGTAACTGGCAATATCACCGGCCGTGATATCATAGAATGAATTAATAGTGTCATGTGCTGCTGTTGTACCCTTCATATTACTGTATACTCCCCTTACAATATATGGAGTTGCAATATTGTTGTCGTCAAACAGGATAGTCGAGTATTGGGTAAAGCAGATATCCCAATTACTGTCAACAGGTTGTAGAGCTACAGTGCTCCCTCCGTTTTTGAACGAAAAAAGAGTAAAGCTTCTTTCATGGTCGGCTGTAACTTCATAAGTGTGCTCATCTGTCCCGTCGAGATTGCTGAAATGTATTGAATATTTATTGTTCTCAAAACTGTCAAAGGTGATCTTTTTTAATCCGAAAGGAGTACCGTTATTGTCGGCACCCATATCAATTATATAGACGTTTTTTGGATAGACAGGGTTAAGGGGATCTGTAAAATCGGCCCATTGGCCAATTGCAGTCTTATTCAAATCACCATTTGAACTGTCGTAGATCATTGTATCACAAATATTTCTGGTTATTCCGTAAAAATCAGACGATCCGGTATTACCCGCATGCATGTATCTGGCGTAATTAAGGATTATATGATGTCCGGTACCAGTTGATTCAAATCCAAGATCCCAGTCAAGATATGAGTTGCTGGCAACAACTGCCATGTCGCGCAGACTGAACCATGCCTGGGTATCGTACATGGAGTAGGGGATCTCAGTTATATCTATGTCCAGAGGAACTACCCGTTCGTCCTTGGGAAAACATCCCTGTAACAGCAGGAGATTAATAAAAATCAGTGAATATATAATTACATCCTTTTTCACTTCAGTATGGTATATGATAATTTCAGGAAGTATAGCCTGCCGTAATTTACAGGGCTGTTTCCGTCTCCCGAGGTATGAACACCCCCGGTGACATTTCCCGTAATGTCAATATTTGTGTTGTTGAAAACATTCTTGACTCCCATCGCCACTGCAAGCTTATTGGCAAAAAATTTCCTGAGGATTGTCAGGTCAAGATTATGATAGTCACCCATCTGGCCCATATCCACTTTATTGTTCTCATCGATTGTGAAGAGCCATGATCTTCCGGTGTATTTGTAAAATGCAGATATCTTTAATTTGGCTTCCGGAATAGACCAGCCGATATTTGTGTTAATATCGCCGGAGAATTTATAGTCACTAAGTCCCTGGCTCTTTTCCTCTAATGAAAAATAGGTTCCTGTCTGACCCAGTCCCAGGGCAACTTCAAGATGCTGGTAAAACTCATATGTAAATGTTGCCTGATATCCGAGTGTGTTGTAATTGAGTACATTTATATACTGGTAGGCACCACTGCTGCCCGGGTTATTCCTGAGAGCAAGCTGGATAATATTATGCATATTGTTATAGAACATGCCAAAATCGACTCCGGAATAATGAATCTTCTTCTCTCTTTCACTGTTATAAGAAACAGAAAGGTCGAAGTTATGGCCATATTCAGGTTCAAGATCAGGGTTTGGCTGTATATTATGATTGACATCAACAAAATAGATATAGAGTTCTTTAAGCGTAGGAGCCCTGTACCTCCTTGCATATGAGCCTCTCACATTAACCAGTGATGATGGTTACCAACTGATGTTTATTGATGGCACAGGCGGCACACTGAAACGGGTATTATAGGCAAATCTCAAACCGGGCTGAAAACTTATTTTCTTCGACGGACTATACTTAAGACTGGTAAACAGCGCATAATCCCCTATTTGCTGCTTATTGTCAATAATGCGTTTGCCTGTGCCTGATTCGTGATTAAGATCAAGACCCATAGAGTAGTTCAGTTTTCGGGCGGGATCCTCCTGGCCGATAACAAAACGGTACAAGAATGCATTGAAATCGGTAGTATCATGATCGGCTGCATTTGGTGAAATTATCTGATCCATTGTTGAAAGGTCCTTAAGATATGTCACCTTGCGTCTCTGGTACATAGAATAGGATCCCAGCATCTTGATTGACATTCCGTTCTTCAGTGTCCTGTCATAATCAAGACGGTTATTCAGCCTTTTGGAGTAGAACCAGCTGTCGAATGCTGTAAAATACCTGGGCTCCATCAGATTGCCTTTATCCCATAGCGTTTCATGCATGTAAGAGACCTGGTACTTTATCTTTGCCCTGTCATGTGTGTACATGTAATATAGATCCCCATTATATTGTTCCTTAGGCTTCCATGACTGGGAACGGAGAGTGTCTGTGGAGAATCCGTCGAAAAAATTTCTTCCTAAAGAAAGGGAGACACTATGTCTTTTTTTTCTGAAATTGACATTTCCATCAATATTGTATGTCCCGGCAGTTTCATAATAGGCATTAGTCGTCAGACCAAAGTTGGAATTCTTATTCTCTTTGGTGATGATATTAATAGCTCCTGCCAGGGCGTCACTTCCATAAATCACCGACATCGGACCCTCAACCATTTCCACATGATCAATATTGTAAAGATTCAGCTGCGTAAGATCAATATTTCCTCCCATGCGTCCGATTACAGGAACCCCATCTACCAGTATCTTGACGTTATTGCCGGTAAGCCCCTTTATTTTGAGACTGCTTCCCAGAGCCGGATCCTGGCTGATACTTAGATTTACCTGATTTGTAAGCAGATCTTTAAGATTGTTCGCACCCTGTTCCGCAATCTTCTGCTGGCCTACAACTTTGATATTATAGATTGATTTGTCAGCCCTCTGCGGCCTGAAGTTTCCTGTAACAACAACTTCATCAAGTGAAAAAACCAATGGCATCATTGACAAGTCGTATGATTTGCCGGAAGCAATTGTGTCAGTAATAGAGCTATAGCCAATACAGGAAACTTTAATAATTGCGCTGTTCTTGCAGGGATTGACAACCATTCCCTTTTCATCAGATACCTTGAAATATTCAGTTTTCGTACCAAGATCGACAAAAAGTACAGTTGCATAAGCGACCGGCTGACTGCTTTTTGAATCGGTCAGCTTTACCTCCTGGGATTGGGAAAACAAGCCAGGCGCCATAGCCGAGAATAGTGCAACCGTGAGTGCCCATTTTTTACAAAGGAACTTATTATAAATTCCCAATGTTATCATTAACAGACTAACTGGTAATAGATTCAGCCTGGTTGAGGGCAAGGTCCTATTTGAGTGATACTTTTTTACCCGCAAAGTGGATAATTACTTTAAAATTGTAACGTCAAACGACAGGTTTCCTGTTGTGGAACCCTCGAACGTTTTAAATTTCAGGCGATAAACCACACCGTTTAGATCTTTCACATAAAAGACCCTTGTACCATCAATAGAGTACTCAAATGTTTGCATATCTATTACCTTCCAGTCGGATCCTATTGTTGACATGCTTGTCAGGAATCCTGTTGAAGGGAATACTTTGGATTTGGGATCTGTGTCAGTGCTCTCCAGTGCAGTTACATCAATATTCTGAAGCACACCTGTTACCGGATAATTAATGCTCTTGTCAATCCACTTTGTGAAAAGGAGATCCCATTTGTCATTATCCGGTTCCCTGTCAACCTCTTCCTTTGTATCAAGTGAGAAGTAAACAAAATTCTTTGTGCTGCTTGATAGATCAAGTGATACTGTCTCTTCATTTGAGCCATCAAGGTCAGAATATCGGAATGTGAATTTCTGCTGGGCTGATAATTTATTCATTATCCATATCTTTTTAAATGATGCAGCTCTCGTCTTGATGATATAGAGAGCTATGCCCGTAAGATTATGAGTATTCATATCATATTCGCCCCAACCGTAATTTGGATGTACAGTGGCATTCATATTGAAAGCACCTTCCGTCCATGTAGTGTCGGAATTGTATAATGTCGGCCAGTTGTAATAGCCTGCAGTATCAACCGGATCAGACCAGTTCCAACCTGGTGTTGTCGGATAAACTTTGAGGGTTACCCCTGATGTGCCGTTTGTCAGAATAGCCGCTTCACGGGGAGAGACAGAAAAACCTATGTCCCAGTTATTACGTGGTACAGAAGTAATCATTCCGTCACTCAGCCTGTAGTATACCTCGTTGGCATATCCTGCTCCAAGTGAAATGGCAGCACTTTTAGTTTCCAGAGTCACAGAATCTGTACTCTTGTCACAAGAATTTAGAAGGATCAAAAACATCCCCACAATAATCAAATAATTAATCCTTTTCATAATTTGTTTTTTAAAGTTTGTTGAAGTATAAGAAGATCAGGCATGCAGCACTTTCACTAATTTCTTAGAATAATTATCTGTCATGCTTTATTATTGTATTAAAACTCATTCTGAAGATTTCCCTTTAATCCTCTTTTCCTGGCAAAAATAAACCACCATAGGATTATGGCCAAAAGTAATAGGATAAATGTTGTGAATTTGTTAACAGGAGTATGTTATTTATCATCATTATAAATAAAATACATAAATAATCTATTTCCAGATTAATAGGAAATACAGTAAAAACAGATAATGCATACTTATTTGATTTCAGCTGAATTATTATTCATTTCCTCTGATTTCAAAAAGATCTTCTTTGCCTGGTTCAGCTTTACCGGAGAAGTGGATCCTTCCTTCCGGATCACTGACTTCAGTCCGGAGTATTTTATTGTTCCGAAGAATGGTGTAGGAGTTACCGGGTTTCAGCATAAAGATCTCATAGTCTGTTATCATTGATTCTGTTTTTGAAGAAGCCTTCCAGCTTAATACTTCTCTGTTATTTTTATCATGGCTATTAAACCTGATAATCAGTCCTGATTGCTTGTCCCTTGTCAGAACCATTGACGGCATTCTGTTTTTTCCACTATAATAGAAGATTTTGTTCTCTTCATTGTTTATGCTGAAATTCTCTGCAGAGTTGATTGTAAAGTAGTTGATACTGGCGGAATAATTTTTCACGGCGAGCTCTATCAGATAATCCTGATCTCTCAGCCTGTAATTAATGACAGTCCCGTTCAGCTGAGGGGTCATGTGAGGGTCCAGGTACAAACGGTTGTGCCTGGGCTGTATTCCGTAAATATCCCTGTATAAGCCAACTACCGGAAGAGAGTTATTTGCAAGTATGTCATCTCCAACCCCTTCCTGTTTAGTCCGGTCATATCTCTGGAAAGCCAGGCCATCTTTTTCATATTGATTAAGTACATTTGTAATGTATTTAATTGGTATAGAAGGATCAAAGTCCTGATAGGCCCTGATCCCAACCTCACCCCAGGCAAGGAAAATATCTCCGTTTTCATAATTGGGAAAAGGATAATTGACAGTGTAGCCCTCATCAGGCTGGTAGGGAAAAAAACTTATTGGCCACATGAATAATTTTTCTTTCTGCATGAGAGCTTCAATCCTGCTCAGGATGGAATCAATTCTTGATTTATCATCACATATTCCATATGCAATTGCCATAAAATTAACGGGAGTCACCAGATTGTCTCCATGAACTGATCTGTCTTTGTCGAGCCAGTAGACATACCATTTATTCTCAGGACTCCAGAAACCTCCCTCAGTCACCGGCTTATTGAAGCGGAATTTACACCTTTCAGCAAGTTCCTGTAATAACCTGCCTTAGTTGGATCTCCGGTAAGTTCTTCAATATCTGCCCATTGTATTAATGCATAATAGAGTTTGGCATTTATGAAGGCATTTTCCCAGGATGCCCAGATAACGTCTATCCAGTCACTTCCCTTCTTTTCACTGTGAGAGGAGGCAAATACTTCAATCAATCCGTTTTTGTCGGAATCTCTGTTAAGAAGGAAGCCAAGAGCCTTTTCGCACTGAAGCTTATGACTTCTGACCCATCCTTCATCGCCATTGAGCTGGAATAGCTCAGCGACATTGATCACATAATCGGTATTGGCATCTAAAAGATCTCCCCACTGACATTCATAAAATCCGTTTTCAAATGTTCCCGGTTCCGAGTCCCATATCCTGTAAGCCCACCGGTCCTTAACATTACCATCCCCGGCGACAGCATTATCCCGAAAATAGTCGAGGGTTCTCCTGTAGTTTTCCTGGTAATCATGATCATTAATAGCCAGCCCCATCTGGGCAACCCAGTGTTCGTGAAGACACACAAAGCCCATATCAAGATGCCAGTTATTTGAACCCATAAGCTTTTCATCAATGACACCCACCCTAGCAATGGTATTCAATACACTTCTTACCGATTCATTACTGAAACCCCTGAAATCACCCCTTGAATACTCTTCATCATAATTTAAAGCGGTGAGCCTGTAGGTTATACTTGTCTTTCCCATCGCATCAAATGAATCCCAGATATCCTGATGGTCAATAATAAACCTCGACAGGGAATACTTTGTCCTGAGTTCATCTTCTGTAACAGAATAATTAAGTGTGAATCTGTTATCGGGCTGACGGCTGAATCTGACAGCCACATGCTGTCCTGCAGGCTGGGAAGGTTCAATTCTCAGGCATGTCTTATTCTGCTGGTTCCAGAATGTGACTCTGCCTGAATGATTTCCAAATGATGCATCGACCCTGTCAAAGAACTTGCACCAGGCTACACCTCCTGTTCCCGGAAATGCTCCCGTCCAGGTTTCCATATTGTTAAATGACCACTCAGGGAAACCGGTATCTTCCAGAGTCATGTTCTTCTCATATCTTCTCTCAATTGTCCAGTCAATGTATTCGGAATCAGAATGGAAAATCCACTTCTCGGTTACCATATTCTCTTTTTCACCAAATTTTATGCTGTCTATTACAATCTTTTCTCCCTCAGTTTTTACCTCCGGTGAACCTATACCGGAAGCTGTGGTGTAAATTTTACCATTCAGTTTTACGGAACTGCAAACACCTCTGTTGTTTGAGACAACTGCATGTCCAAGAATCTCAACATTGTCGATTATGCATTTATTACTATAATCAATATTGAGTTTTAGATTTCCCTTTTTATCCTGAATTTTAATCTTCCCTGATTCAGAATCATGGACTGTAGGACCCTGTCCTTTTGCTATGGAAAAGATCTGTGATATGATGATCAGCAGACAGATACTCCTGAAATGCTTTTGTCTCATTTGTCTGAGGTTTTAGTATTGAAAGTTTTTCACCGTGGTGAAGATCAATTTAATGGTATGAATTTAGACAATTTTTTAAATATCAGTTTTCCTTTTTTGCTTCATGAACTTACCTCTGGAATAGAGGAGGTAAGTTCAAGTTAATACAAAAATCTCAAGGAAAAATGTTGTATTCCATGAATACCAAAAACACACTCCTCTTCGTTTATTATCTTTTTATATTAGTTTTGCGCGAAAATTTCAAAAATATCTTTTATGAGGAGAATTATTCTTACGGCATTATTGGCTTTAACTTTCGCAGCGTTGTCGTATGCACAGGATTATAAAACAGGTCTTGGTTTAAGGTTCGGGACCGGGTCAGGTTTTACAGTTAAGCATTTTCTTAATGAACGGAAGGCGATTGAAGGCTTGCTTACCACAAAATGGCATGGTTTCGATATCGTAGGATTATATGAGGTACACAATAAGGCTTTCGATACAGATAATCTTCGGTGGTATTACGGATTCGGCGCTCATGTAGGCTTCTATAATGGTAATGATGTTGAATGGGGGACACCAGGTTCAACATATAATGTATTTGGGATTGACGGAATCATAGGGATTGAGTATACATTCGATGAAGCTCCTGTCAATATCGGGTTCGATCTGAAGCCGGCTTTTAACCTGGCAGGATATACTGGTTTCTGGACCGATTTTGGCCTGTCTGTAAGGTATGTTTTCTGATTTTTTCAGGAGGTTGGAGGCATAGCTGTCACTACTTTCCCCTCCCTTCACCTAATAGTGAACTGTCATTCCAAACGGAGTGAGGAATCTCATGTATCTTATTCATTCATAACTATATATAATATTTCAGCGTAATATGGGATGAGTTTCTCCGGGATTTTATTTTCAGTTTATGTTTTTAGGATTATATTGCATTATAAATCCTAAAATCAACAAAAATGAAAAAATCACTTTCAATAGCATTAATTATCTTTTTTATTCCTTTTATTCTGTCGGCACAGAGCAAATTTAACGGCCTGGATATGAATATGGGCAACCTTTACAGGTTATCCGACGCAAAGACCAGATCGATCAGTCCTGAAAACTTTTCGGGCGAAAAGGGGAAAGCAGGAATGGCAGATCCGGCTGACAAGGATTTGCCAAATACTGCCAATGCCACTCATGCAGCCCGTGATCTGGGACAGGGTTGGAAAGTTAATCCGTTTGTAAGAATTAATCCTGGTGAGACCTTTACAATGGCTGTAATCGACGGTCCGGGAGCTATCCAGCATATCTGGATGACACCCACAGGGAACTGGCGATTTTCGATCCTTCGTATTTATTGGGATGATGAGACGGAACCCTCGGTTGAGTGCCCGGTAGGTGATTTTTTTGGTATGGGATGGAATCAGTATTCACATCTCGTCTCCTCAGCAGTATGTGTGAACCCCGGAAGCGCTTTTAACTGCTACTGGGTGATGCCCTTCCGCAAAAAGTGCAGAATAACAATGGAAAATATCAATGATGCAGATGCCATGACACTTTATTATCAGGTAGATTATACTCTGACAGAGGTTCCTTCTGATGCCGGATATTTCCATACCCAGTTCAGGAGATCAAACCCAAATGAGACATCCGTTTACACAATAAATGATGGCATTAAAGGGAAAGGCCAGTTTGTAGGGGTCTATCTTGCCTGGGGAGTCAATAATAACGGCTGGTGGGGAGAAGGAGAAATAAAATTCTTCATGGATGGCGATTCAAAATTCCCAACAATATGTGGTACCGGGACAGAAGATTATTTTTGCGGATCGTACAATTTTGACAGGGGAAGGCAAGTATACCGAATTCTGTACACCTTACAGCGGACTGGTTCAGGTGATCAAACCTGACGGATCGTACAAATCACAGCAGAGGTTCGGATTATACAGATGGCATATAATGGATCCCATACGCTTTGATACTGATCTTAAAATTACAATTCAGGATCTTGGATGGCATCAGGGAGGGAGATATCTTAAGCAGCAGTCTGACATTTCATCTGCATGCTTCTGGTACCAGAGCGAGCCTCATGCAAAATTTCCCAAACTTCCGGAATGGCAGAAACTTGAGGTTAACTAATTTTCCCAATTGACAATTTTCCATCCTCTTTTCAGTGCCTCCGCTCTAAGCTCCCTGTCGGGATTGACACAAACAGGGTTGCCTACTGAGTTAAGTACAGGAAGATCGGATATTGAATCGGCATAATACCATATATCAGTATGAGAAATGTTATTAGAAGCGCAATATCCGATCAGCCTGTCAAGCTTTTCCGCACCAAAACATAGTCGTCCAACCGGTCGTCCTGTAAAATATCCCTCTTTTGATTCCAGAACAGAACAGATATAACCATCCATCCCCAGTTCATCTGCCATTGCCCTGCAGATGTAATTCAGTGCTGAAGACAGGATAATAACTTTAATGTTATTTTCCTTGTGAACATTTATCTCATGTTTTGCCTCCTCAAATACCGAAGGCAATAATGACTCTCTGAAAGCGTCTGAGCATAGTTGTTCCAGCTCAGTTTCATGCTTACCTTTCACCCAACCTACCATATCATCAATTACATTAAGCGGTTCCCTAATTCCCAGCTTAAAGAGGATATAAAGGTAAAAAGCCTTAAAAAGCCCGATCAATGGAATAAGTCCTTGTTTCCAGGCCATCTTTATTATTGCCCTGCCGCTTATTTCCCTGATGATTGTTTTGTCGAGATCAAAAAATGCTATCCCTTTTCTGACAATTTCCCTATCTTCTGAAAAAGTGTGGTCCATCAGGGTTATAGATTAAATTAAGTCCCAGTGGTATCAGGCTAACATCAAAACTATCGGAAAAATACAGTTCACCGTCAACATGATAGGGTACAGCTTCCGGAAATTCAAGCTTCAATCCGGATGTCTGGTAGTAATTAACTCTTCTGTCGCTAATGTGCTGCCCTTTTGGTACTTTCAGCAGGATCTGGAATCTCCCCGGGAGAGAGAGTTTTTTTATTGAACATACATCAAGGAGACCGTCATTTGCCATAGCCCCTGGAGTAAGTAAGAATCCCCCGGCAAACCTTCTGCCATTGGCTATAGTGTTAATAAAGCAGTCGGTTTCCAGTCGTCCGTTTTCTGTTATTGCAGTCATTCTTTTTTCCCTGAAGAAAAGGAGAGTCTTTATTATATGCCAGATATATTTATTTTTACCACCTTCCTTCACCGTGCCGGGTTCAGTGTAATTTTCTGAGGCAACCTGTGCATCAAAACCCAGTCCCATACCGTTAAGGAAAATCATTCCATTTACCTTTCCTACATCCATCGGTATGACGTTACTTTTGAAAAACGTTTCCCAATCACTCTCACCAAAACGGTTCGGAAACCCCAGGATCTGTACGAAATCATTTCCGGTGCCTGCAGGGATAAGCCCGGTAATTACCTCCTTATTACCAATTAAGGGCCTGGCAATTTCATTAAGTGTTCCGTCGCCTCCAACTCCGATGATGTATCTGAACCCTTTCCCAAGGAATGTCCCTGATAATTCAGCTGCATGTCCGTGTTTTATTGTAAAAGCAATTTCTGCATCGATATTATTCTTTTTAATCAACTTCTCCAGCAACGGCAACTGAGATTTTGCGGATCCTCCTCCTGCAACAGGATTGACAATAAAAACCCATTTATCTGTCATATCAATAAATTATATTTAAAACCACAAAGGAAGCTAAATTACTCAAGGGTACACCCGGGAACTTTTCGTCACTCAGGATTAATTCTTTTTGTATGCGGATTCTATTATTTGTTTTACGGTTTCAATTATTTCCATATCGCATTTGTCTGTCAGCTCTTCTCTCTTTATAGGTTTGTGGATTATAACCTCCAGCCTGGAACTGAAATTGATATATGACCGGTTTTTAGGTTTCAGATCATAGAATCCGTTCAATGTTACAGGTAATATTTCATGCTCCCTGTTCCTGTAGAGGTAAATGAAGCCCCTGTAAAATGAATTAATCCTTCCATTAAGTGTTCTGGTCCCTTCCGGAAAGATGGCTACTGTCTGATCTTTTGATTTCTGAACCAGCTGCTCAATCATCTTCCGGGTATTCCTGTAATTTGGTTCCTTGAATGGCACATAGTCTGTCATCTTCAGAATAGTGCCAAAAAGTGGCACTTTCAGCAGACGTTCATGTCCGAACCAGGAAATACCCGGATAGAATGACATTATTGCAACAATATCAAAGAGGCTGGCATGGTTGGCAACAAGAATATATTTTTTCCCTTTTCCTATGTTTTCCATTCCATGCACCCTGAATCTTTTACCTATAAGAAGAAATACAGATTTTGCCCAAAGTTGTGAGAGTACACTTATTGGTTTTCTCATTTTTAAAGCGGCAAAGATCAAAACGATTAGGACTCCGATTGCCGTTATACAATAGAGGACTGCAAAAATAGGGATTGAAATAAGTGCATAAAGTCGCAAACGCATTCCAATGGTATGTTTCCGTTACTTAAATATAGTAATTTTTTTCAAATACTTATCATTCCCATGACAAACACAATCATATGAAAAGTAAAATATTGTTAAATAATCCGTGAATCAAACTCTTTTTTATATTTTTATAGAATATCATTACTCTATTATCCGATCTACCTTAATAACTCAAGCTATGACAAACAAAACTGACCAGAGCCGCCGCAGATTCATATCAAATTCTGCATTGGCTGCCATCGGAACAATAGGAGCTGCCCAGCTTCTTAGCTCCTGCAAGGATGGAAATTCAAAGAAGAAAGAGATAAAGCTTCCTGAATTACTTAACCAGGCGCCTGATGGGAAAGTACTGAAGGCAGGTCTGATAGGTTGCGGGGGACGGGGAACAGGAGCCGCCATCAATTTCCTTGACGCCGGTCCTAATCTTCAGATCACTGCTCTTGGTGATGTCTTCCAGGATAGACTTGATAAATGCAGGGGAGAGCTTAAAACTCAGAAAAATGTTGAAATTGCCGATGACAAATGCTTCCTGGGTTTTGACGCATATGAAAAGGTTCTCGATTCGGGTGTTGATATCGTCCTGCTGTGTACCCCTCCACATTTCCGTCCTCAGCATGTTGAGGCAGCTGTTAAAGCCGGTAAGCATATCTTCATGGAGAAACCATGTGCCGTGGATCCGGTAGGAGCACGTTCCGTTCTGGTCTCTTCAGAGAGAGCCAAACAAAGCAATCTTTGCATCGTAAGCGGCACAATACTAAGGAAATCGAAAGATTATATTGAAACTCATCGCAGGGTGGCAAGCGGACAAATAGGTGAAATAGTGAGTGCCCACGTGATCAGAAATGGAGGTTCCCTTTGGGTTATCAAACGTCAGCCGGGATGGTCAGATATGGAGTATATGCTAAGGAACTGGGCAAACTTCTGCTGGCTCTCGGGCGATCATATAGTTGAACAATTCATTCATCAGGTTGATGTAATGAACTGGTATATCGATAAAAATCCTGTCAGGGCAATCGGATGGGGCGGCAGACAACGCAGGGTTACTGGTGACCAGTATGATTTTTTTAGTGTTGAATATGTATATGACAATGGAATGCATACCCACTGCGCTGCGCGTCAGATAACCGGCTGCAGTAATGAATCAAAAGTACACATAACCGGCACCGAAGGATTTGCAGATGCCAAAGGAATACTCTATAATCTTAAGGGTGAAGAGATCTGGAAGTATCCTTACCCTGAAGAGAATGCTACCGACCTTACCTGGAAAGTCAAGGATCCGTTTGTACAGGAACATATTAACCTGGTGACTGCCATCCGTACAGGAAATACCATCAATGATGCTGAGGCCCAGGTGAACTCAACACTTACTACAATAATGGCAAGGATATCGGCATATACCGGTAAGGATGTCTCCTGGGAGGAAGTTATGAATTCCGATCTCTATCTTGGACCAAAAAGCTATGCATTCGGCCCTGTTCCAGGAATCCCTGAGACAATACCTGTAATAGGCCTTGCACCGGAAATCTGATTCAATAAACAGTATAAACATTTCTTTCAAAGAGATATACCATGAACCGAAGACAATTTTCAAAAAGCGCTATGCTCGCATCAGCAATGATCTCCACAGCTTCTCTGCCGGGAATTTCTCATATTTTATCCCCAGCTGCCAGAACCCTTAAAAAGGGGATCATGTGGGGAGGAATAGGCATAGGAAAGACAATAATGGAGAAATTCCAGGCAGCAAAGGAAGCTGGCTTTGATGGTGTTGAACCTATGAGCCATCTTGACAGGAAAGAGGTTCTTGCAGCAAAGGATGCAACAGGGCTTGCTATTCCAAGTGTATGCGGAGAACTGCACTGGAAATATCTGCTCTCGGACCCCGATCCAAAAATCCGCGAACTGGGTGTTGAGGCTCTTAAAGTCACTCTGGAGGATGCCAGTATATATGGTGCAGATACCATCCTTTTGGTTCCGGGGAAGGTTACCGACACAGTGAGTTACGATCAGTGCTGGAACCGATGCATTGAAGAGATCCGGAAAGTCATCCCTCTCGCTGAAAAGCTGAAGGTTAAGATAGCCCTTGAAAATGTTTGGAACAATTTCCTGATCAGTCCGATGGAAGCAGCATCATATGTTGACCTTTTTAAAAGTCCATATGTCGGTTTTACTTTGACTGCGGAAATATTATGGCTTACGGATGGCCTGAACAATGGATAAAGATCCTGGGCAACAGGCTTGCAAAGGTTCATATCAAAGACTACAGCCGTAAGATAGCTGACAAGCAGGGTAAAGGAGCCGGGTTTGGGGTTAAATTGCTCGAGGGAGATGTTAACTGGGCAGCAGTAATGAAATCACTCGATGATATCGGTTATCATGGCTGGACAACAGTCGAGATGCCTGGCGGTGATACAAAGGAGGGATTGAAAGATCTGTGCGACAGACTTGTAAAAATACAATCGAGTTAATTATGTTAACGTAGGGACAGGTCGCGACCTGTCCCTAAAATATTGCAGGGACAGGTCGCAACATGTCGCTACGTTATAATCATTTCCCGGAATTGCTAACAAAGGCAATTTGTTCGCTGTCGGGAGACCATGAGGGTACATTGATTGTTCCCTGTCCGCCGTAGAGATATGCAATTGTCTTTGGTGCACCACCATTTACAGGCATTAACCTGAGCATTACTCGTTTATAGGAAGGATGGTCATTAGGACTTACCTCCTGTCCGAATGAAATGAATGCAATCCATTTGCCATCAGGAGAGATGTGAGGAAACCAGTTGTTATACTGGTCATTGGTGATCTGCTCCCTGCCTGATCCATCTGGTTTCATGCGCCAGAGCTGCATGGTGCCGGTATGGCTTCCGTTATAATAGATATACCTGCCATCGGGAGAGTATTCGCAGCCATCAACATGTTCTCCGGCCTTATTGTTTGTCAATGCGACCTCCTTTCCACCCTTGATCGAATTCTTGTAGATATTATAGACCGGAACGCCGTTGCGCTGGGCAACATAAACCAACTCCTTATTATTAGGAGCCCATCCGTGAAAATAGGATGGGGTATTCTCAGTTATCAACTTCGGTTCGCCGCCTGCCAGGGGCAGTACATACACTGAGGAGCCTCCGCCGGGAAGTCCTTCACGGTGATTGCTTATTGCAAGCAGTTTACCATCAAAGGATATACCATGGTCATTATTGTTTTTATTGGCAGAACCTGTATTCAGTTTCTCCGGGACACCACCTTCTACCGGTATCTTGTACAGAAGACCATCCATATTAAAGAGAAGCTTTTTGCCATCTGGCATCCAGTTTGGTGCTTCAAACCTGCCTGGTTTTTCAAAAATCACCTTTCTGCTGCCGTCAAATACGTTCATTGTTTCCAGTCTGCACCCAAGATATCCTGATTTTCCGGGATCATAATTATCGCTAACCGGTCTGTCAATTCTTACATTAAAAATTCTTGCTTCTTCAATCACTTCAGGATCATGGGAACATACGAACAATCCTGCAAGGACCTCATCGGGAAGGTTTTCCATTATATGTGAGCCTATCGTATGCAAAGCTTCCCCGGTATGGGCGGCTCTCATGATTATTGTCTTGCCTGATCTCTCAACCTGGATTATATTATACCATGAGGTGTCAGCAAAAAGCTCATCCTGAGGATCTCTCATTGGGGCGCCTTTTTCTCCCCTCCATTGCAGAACAGTCAGCCCGTCACCATGAAGTGTTGCAGTGGCATGCGGTGATTTGTCTTCGGTTGTAGCTCTTACCATCCAGCCTGTTTTTCTGTGGGCATTGGTTCCTTTGCCTACAAACTCAAAATTGGCTGTGAGGATAAAATCTCCCTTTATTTTGTTATACAGGTAGTGGAACTCATCCCTTTCAAACCAGATGTTGTAACCTCCGCCCTTTATATTATAGCTTTGATCTGATGAATTATAAACTTCAGAGCCTGCTTTCTTAGGATTACCTACGTCAGCGCCTGACTGAAAAATGCCAATACTGGTATTCTGTGCTGAAGCTAAGCTGAAGATAAAGCCCAACAGTAAAAACATAAAAGATTTCATAATTGAGTAGTTTGTTTCTGATTAATTTTTTTCTTCCTGTGTACTCTGAGAAATTGTGTTCCCTGCAGCAAAGATACTATTGTTTTAGCCCAAATGTAAATAAGTAATGGTAAAACAACAGGGGAAAGCCTGTTATAATGAAAGGCATCATCAAACCTGAAATGGATAGCGGAAATAACAGCTCTAGTCATGCCGCAGCCATAGCATTCATGGCCTGTGATATTCAGGAAGAGGCATACGGAATGCTGATTCATGATCCATTCAGGAGGGATAAAATAGACAGCCAGGGGAATAAGAAAAATCCCGATGGCAATAAGCAGGTTTAAGTGAATTTTATCTCTTAACAAGTAAATTTCCTTTGGCATCCTTGAAATTACCAACAATAATAATTATAAAGTCGATAAGCGCCCATATACCGCAGCCTCCGAGGGTAAGCAGCTGTACAACACCTATTCCGGTATGTCCGGTGTAAAACCTGTGAACACCAAAAACACCAAGGAAGAAGCATAACAAAACTGTAGTCAGCCAGTCTTTGCCTTCTCCATCGATTTGTCCTTCATGTTTCAGACTTACACCGCATTTCATACAAATTGAGGCATTGGGAGTGGTCTCTGCTTTACAGTTGTAACAGAATTTTTCTCCAGCTTTTGGCGGAGTTCCACAGGCTACACACATAATGGCTTTATCGGAAACTTCATTTCCACAATTTCTGCAGTACATAAATTAAGAATTTTATTTTGCCTACTCATATGGCTTTTCGAAACCGCCCCGTTTTTAGAGTGGTAGCTGGTCTCCACTTTGGGATATATTAATTCCCGCTTTCAATTTAGTAATAATTATTCTTATTCAGAACAGCAATAGCATCAATTAGGCATAACTCATGAATAAACTGCAATTGCCTGAAAAAATAAATTAGTGAGAGTTATGTCTGACACAAATATTTATATAAATTTGGCTCCAAACAAAATAAATTGATTTAATTTGAGTACAGAACAGGTATTAGCCATCATTTCTTTAAAAACTCTTCTTAAACAGATAAAATTATGAATGATATTCTTGAAAAAATCGCACTATGTGTCGAATTTGGGAAGATTAATAAAGTATCTCCCTACCCTCCAAACATGAAAGATCAGGATGGTGCCGATGAGTTGGCAAAGAGAGCTCTTGAAGAGGGGGTCAGACCTGATGAAATTCTTGAAAGCGCACTGGTTCCAGCTATGGCAAGAGTTGGTGAAAAGTTTACAAAGAAAGAGATTTATGTGCCTCAGATGCTTATGGCTGCAAAAGCTATGAACAGTGCAATGGCACATCTTAAACCTTTCTTCCAGTCAGGCGAAACCAAACGTAAGGGTAAATTCATTGTAGGTACAGTTGCAGGTGACCTTCATGATATTGGCAAGAATTTGGTTGCCATGATGATAGAAGGCGGAGGATGGGAAGTTATTGACCTTGGTGTTGATGTAAGTACTGAAAAATTCCTGGGCGCTATGGAAGAGCACCCTGGTGCTGTAGTTGGTTTATCTGCTTTGCTTACCACTACTATGGAGAACATGAAAAAAACTGTTTCAGCAATTAAGGAAAAGCATGCCTCTTCAAAGATCCTTGTAGGTGGTGCTCCTGTTACCCGTGAATATTGTGAAAAGATCGGCGCAGATTTTTATGCACCGGATCCGCAGGGTGCAGTTAATTACCTGAAGACTCTCGTTGCTTAGCTGAATAACCTTTAAATAATGAAGACAATACTTCGTGGAAATACCAGGGAAGTCATTATTGATACTGACGGTCCTGTAATAATTATTGGGGAATGTATAAATCCTACCAGGAGAAAAAAGCTGGTATCAACACTGCAGGAGAGTGATTTCGCATATGTGCTGGAGTTGGCTGAAATGCAGATTAATGCAGCTGCTGATGTGCTTGACGTAAATGTCGGATTCCCCGGGGTAGATGATGTTAAATTGCTCGCAGAGACTGTACTGGCTATTAAGGCCAGGTTTGATATTCCCCTGTGTCTGGATTCTCCTAATCCAAAAGCAATTGAAGCAGCTTTGAAAGTGGCAGGCGGAAAGTGTCTTATAAATTCAGTGAACGGTGAGGAGAAATCGATGAATGCCCTTCTGCCTATTGCTCATGAGTATGGAGCTGCAATTATAGCACTTGCGATGGATGATTCAGGTATTACATATGAACCGGAGAAGAGACTTGCAGTCGCTGAGAAGATACTCGAAAGAGCTGTCAAAGCCGGAATAAAGGAGGAGGATGTGGTTATTGATCCGCTCGCCATGGCTGTTAGCGCTGATCCCCGTCCATGTGTCGTCTCACTTGAAACTATCAGGCTTGTACGTCAGAAGCTTGGTCTCAACATAACCCAGGGGGCAAGCAATATCTCCTTCGGATTGCCAAACAGGGAGGTTCTGAATTCAGTTTATATGGCTTTATCCATTATGAACGGTCTTACCTGTCCTATTGCAAATCCGGAGAAGATAGCCACAACGGTACGGGCTTCAGACCTTATCCTCGGAAGAGATGATTATGCAATAAGATTTGTTGAAATCTCCCAGGCTAACGGACTTTAAAACAAGATCCAACTATAAACCTTTGCGGCCTGACTAAATATTTGAGATTCTTCGCTTTGCTCAGAATGACAGTTGCTTAGAAAGTTTTGTGAGAGGAGGAGATGGCTGGCGGCACGACCGACAGCCACCTCCTCCTCTGAAACATAAATGACTGTCATTCAGAGCGAAAAGAAGTGAAGCGAAGAATATCCTGCTAATTTTACATTTTATCCGTTTATTAATGAATATTTATCAAAAAGAAATATGTCTGGAATAAAACCCGCTCGCAGATGGCAGCCAGCCTTCTATCCTTTTAAGCGGGAAAAATTCAGCCGGCGGGCTTTAGCAAAAATAGAACTTCTCGTAAAGGGACCGCTGTTCGGATGCCGCATGTGTGGTAACTGTCTGTTGCAGGAAACAGCTTTCATATGCCCTATGGAATGCCCAAAAGGAATTAGAAACGGGCCATGCGGAGGAGTGACCCCTGAGAAGAACTGCTATGTGGATGAGACACGTAAATGTGTTTGGTACGCTATATATAAAGGGCGGAGAAGACCGGCAGAACAGAAACTCTTCTCGAGATTTTGCCGCCACTCGACTGGGATAAGGTAGGAACAGAGACATGGGGCGATGTTGTGAGACAGATACGAAAAGTCGGAACAAGGAAATTTATTGGGGGAGTGCTTTCAAAAGATAAAGTCAGGAAAAATGAAGTCTGGGAGAGCGTTTTTAAAACAATACGTCAGCCGGATTGGTGGAAAGGAGATTCTGTGTACCACCCTTCATCATGCGGAGGCCCTGTTTCAGAGCTTGAAAAACGTCTGAGAAACGGAGATTTCGTGGTTGCAACTGAAGTTACTCCTCCCGTAGGATCAGCTACCGGCAAGCTAAAACGGGATATTGAACTGGTTCAACCTTATGTGACAGCAATCAACTTCACAGATTCTTCATCCGCACGGGCTAAAATGTCGAGCATTGCATGCTCCATAGTGGCACTTAAGGCAGGGGCTGAGCCAATTTTGCAGATAGCCTCCCGTGATACTACACGTTGCGGACTCCAGGGAGACGTTGTCGGACTGAATGAGATCGGAATCAGAAATGTCCTGTGCATCTCAGGCGATAATCCAAGGATAGGACCTTCACCAACAAGCTCGATGAATTTCGTTGATATAGACTCAGTCCAGATGCTTTGGATATTAAGACGGATGAGAGATGAAGGGATATACCTCGATGGCAGGAGGATGAAGGAACCACCCAGGCTTTTCCTGGGAGCCGCTACATCACCATTCTCCTCAGATCCTGTATTACAGGCCATTAAAGATCAGAAGAAGGTTAATGCAGGAGCTCAGTTCTTTCAGACAAACCTGGTGTTTGAAGCCGACAGACTTGATCCATGGCTGGAAGAACTTTATAAACGCGGAGTTCTGGATAAGGTTGCAATTCTCATTGGACTCGCTCCCCTGAAAAGCTATAAAATCGCAGAATATCTGCATACAACAGTTCCAGGTGTCAGACTGACTGACGATATCCTGAAAAGAATGGAAAAAGCTGGTGATTCAGCTCCCGAAGTGGGCGTCCAGATTGCCCTGGAATTTATCGATAAGATTAAAAACAAACAGGGTGTAAGGGGAATTCATATTATGACTCTCGGCTGGGAAGCAATAGTTGAGAGACTTGTTAAAGAAAGCGGACTTGCATGAAACATGCAACTTTTCATTTTGATTACAGCGACCTTCACGTTGACCTGAAGCAGATTGAAAATGTATTAGGCTATGGAGAGGGCGATGACCGGGAGATAGTAAATAATGTTGTAAAAGACTTATTAAATGAGCCAGGATTATTCCGGCAGATCAGGGCTGAATACATAATATATGACAATATCGAATTTGTCAGTTCAGATAAGTCGCTGAATATTAACGGAATCAACTTTAATATCAATAAAATTCTTTTCGGACAGCTTAAAAAAGCCGGTTCTCTGGCTGTTTTTCTGTGTACTGCCGGAGAAGATATTGGTATCAGGTCCAGAAAAGCCATGTCTGATGGAGACCCTTTGACCGGATACATATATGATATCACAGGCAGTATTATTGTTGATGCTGCAACAGACCTGATGCAGGGTGAACTTGAAAAACAAATTTCGGCTCAGGGTAAGAAAATTACAAACAGATACAGTCCCGGCTATTGTGGATGGGATGTTTCAGAACAGCATAAATTATTCAGGCTCGTACCAGATAATTTCTGCGGAATAAAATTAACCGAATCAGCTCTTATGGATCCGGTAAAATCGGTAAGCGGCGTCATTGGAATCGGACCTGATGTAAGATATAATCCTTACAGATGCAGTTTATGCGATATGAAAGATTGTGCTTATAGGGAACAGAAAGGCCGCTAATCCTGAATTTGAAGACTTATTCACTTTTGTATTTTGCGAAAGCTTCTGCTATTTTGGCATCCTTATGATCTCCGGTATGGACAATCACCCGGTAACGCAGATTTAAAACGCTTCCTTTTTTAAGTACTGTGCTGGTACCATTTTCAGGCCAGTACATTGGTGTTGGTGACATGAATCCGTAATCGCGTGTGAACCATGGGGAAGGAAACCATGGATTGGATGGGTGCTGGAATAGAGCCAGCCCTTCAATCGTATTGCCTCTTCTGCCGTAATAATCCATCCATGGTGAAGATTTGCCAAATGTCTCCTTTTCATTTTTAAACCCTTCGGCATTAATCATCGTCCCACCGTTAAGTACAGACAGATCTGCAGCCATCCTGACGCTGAAAAGGGAATGGTTGGTCTTAGGAATTGTTACATGCGTAAGCATTTCCATTCTGATCACAATATCTATCTGCCTTGAGGCTCCATCGGGAGCTGTAATAATGATTTTTCTGGTGTCTCTTATGGGAGATATTGACTCAGGGCGGCTCCAGATACATTCATCTGTTATTATTACTGTATCGCCTCCCTGTTTTACAATCTTTGCATTGAGGGAGATTATTCTTCCCCTGTTCAGACCCTCCTGCCAGTAATTACCTCCATTGACCTGGTCGCATCCGAAAAAGAGAGAGCTGTGATGAGGATATTCGCCGTTCCGCATAGATGTGACTGAACCACCTGATAATGGTCCGTTAACAGGGAAGAAGAACGGATACTTTTCGTCTTCTGAAAAAACATAGCTTGTGAAATATTTATCGCCGACTGTAACATTAATTTTTGATCCTGTCTTTTCTGCAACAATCCTGGCAGCGGACAACGGAACAGTCAGGAGAATTCCTGTAAAAGTCAGTATGATAAAAAATATCTTTTTCATCATAGACAAAGATATGAAATCAAATCTGAATATAATCAGTTCCGTAAGGATAACGTTGTTTCCTTGAGAGCATTAAATTCGCTTCATCATCGTTTAAAAAGAGCTCTTTGTCAGGATCCCAGTTCAGCTTTCGTCCGAGTTTCATCGATATATGAGTCAGCAGGCAGACTGTGCACGCCCTGTGACCGGCCTCAACAGGTGATATTGGTTCCTTTCTCGATTTTATGCAGTTTAGCCAGTTCCCATGTTGTTCATCACTCTCATATAGATGTATTTCATTCTCTTTGATCACGCTGTTAAATATTCCCGGATCACTTGCAGCAAGCGCTTCACTATTATTCGTTTTTGTTACCGGATCGCTGGGAGATGCAGTATAGCTGCCCCTTGTCACAAAGATCCACCCGTCAGTTCCTTCATACCGGACTCCATTGGGATACCCTCCGCTGGTAAGCATTGTAATGCCGTTTCTGTATTCTGCCTTTGCCATAAAATCGCCATGAACATCCCATAGTCCTGATTTTGGAAACTGGGCCACGGCGTCAATCATAACAGGACCAGTGAGTTCCGTATCCATGCCCCAGGCAGCAGAATCAAAATGGTGCTGCCCCCATCCGGTGATCATCCCTGCCCCGAACTGCTCACACCTGAGCCATCCAGGCCTGTCGGTAATGCTGTTCTGTGGATGTACACGCATTTCTGTATAATATACACTGGGAGTAGAACCAAGCCACATATCATAATTAAGGTTACCGGGAACAGGCATTTCAGGTGCGGCAGGTCCTGACGGATCTCCCGGCAAGCCTATCTTTACTGTCTCGAGTTTCCCTATTCTGCCGTTTCTCACTAGTTCCGCCGCAATCCTGAATTGTGGCATAGATCTCTGCTGGGTACCAACCTGAAGAATAACTTTCTTCCTTTTCACCACATCACTCAACAGCCTGCCTTCCTTTATCGTGAGTGATGTTGGTTTCTGAAGATAAATATCCTTGCCTGCCAGGGCTGCCTCAATAGCCGGCTGTGCATGCCAGTGATCAGGTGTTGAGATAATAACTGCATCAATCTCCGGATTCTGAAGCATCTTCCTGTAATCTTCATAGATCTTCACATCCATATATGAAGACTTTCCGGTCTTGCGGGAATAATACTCCTCAATGAAATGTTTTCCTTTTAAGGCTCTGCCGGAATCCAGATCTGCGACAGCCACTACCATCGCTTCTTCATAATTCAAAGTTGCAGCCAGATCATGGGTCATTGCAATACGACCGAACCCAATCTGTCCTATATTGATCCTGTTACCTGGAGCATTTTTTCCGAACATGCCGGATGGAACAATTGTTGGTATTCCACCCAGGGCAAATGAGGATATAAGAGAGGCTTTTAAAGAACTATGCAGGAACTTTCTTCTTGATATTGAGCTTTTTGATTTTTCCATCCTGATAATAATTTTGTATTTAGGCTGAGGGGGAATCCAATTGGGTAATTTACTGTAATTTTTCCATAAACCCTTCTTCACTCAGCCATAAAAAGCTTATATTTAACCTCTGTGTTACTCAGTGATCACTCTGTGTCTTTCTATTGGTCAAAAAAGAACTATCACAGAGGTGCACAGAGTCCCGTCCTGATAGCTATCGGGATCTATCGGGATCAGAGAGTTCCACGGAGAGTAAACAGATAAATTAATTCAGTATGTTATTACTTGGAATAGATCTGGGGAGTTCTTCAGTGAAGGCTTCTGTAATTGACGGAGCATCCGGTAACTGTCTGGTCACAGCATTTTATCCGGCCGATGAAATGCAGATAATTGCAGAAAAGGCTGGCTGGGCTGAGCAGGATACCGAAGTTTGGTGGACAAACCTTAAGGCTGCAATAAGCGATTGCACCCGCAAATTGGGTACAAGGAAAAATGATATAGGCGCTGTTGGCATATCTTACCAGATGCACGGACTGGTTACTGTAGATAAAAATCACAAAGTATTGCGCCCCTCAATAATATGGTGTGACAGCAGGGCTGTCGGATATGGAGAAAAAGCCATGAATGCGATAGGCAGGGATTATTGCCTTTCCCATCTTCTTAATTCTCCCGGAAATTTCACCGCTTCAAAGCTTGCATGGGTTAAGGAAAACGAACCGGAGCTATTCGGAAGGATTGATAAGATTATGCTCCCCGGTGATTATATCGCCCTGAGGCTGACTGGCGAGATAAGCACCTCCTTCTCCGGACTGTCAGAGGGTATATTCTGGGATTTTTTGGACGAGAAAGTCTCAGAAGAGTTGATGAATTATTATGGGTTCAGTTCAGATTTACTGCCTGAAGCGGATTCCTCATTCGCGGTAAAAGGAAAGCTTATGGGATCAGTAGCCTCAGAATTAGGGCTGCCTGCCGGAATACCTGTATCATACCGGGCAGGTGATCAACCAAACAATGCACTCTCCCTGAATGTTCTCAAACCTGGCGAGGTAGCCGCCACAGCAGGTACCTCCGGCGTGATTTATGGAGTAACCGATAAGAAGAAGTTTGATCCCCAGTCAAGGGTAAACACATTTTTACATGTCAATCACAGCAGTTCAAATCCGCGACTGGGAGTCTTATTATGTATTAACGGAACCGGAATTCTAAACTCATGGCTCAGAAAAAATATAAGCTCCGGATTGTCATATAATGCGATGAATGCCCTGGCTGAAAAAGTCCCGCCAGGCTCAAACGGACTCTCTATACTGCCTTTCGGCAACGGATCTGAGAGAGTACTTGGCAATAAGGATGCCGGAGCAAGGATAACAGGACTGAATTTCAATACCCACTCCAGCGCTCACATGTTCAGGGCTGCACAGGAAGGAATAGCGTTTTCTTTCAGATACGGACTTGACATCATGAAGGAGACCGGAATAAACCCCCAGCTTATCAGAGCCGGAGAGGCAAACATGTTCCTCAGCAAGATCTTCCGTGAGACGTTATCCGGTATTACCGGAACTGAAATTCACCTCTGCAATACTGACGGGTCAATTGGCGCGGCCAGGGGTGCAGGAATCGGATGCGGATTTTATAAATCTGAAAACGAAGCATTCCCCGGACTGGCTACAATAGGGATAACTGAACCGGATATGGCGAGATCCATGATCCTTGAAGATGCTTATCAAAAGTGGGAAGAACTTGTAAAAGCGCTTTAAATCGGTAATTTAGATGAGGAAGTATTAAATTGATATTAAACAAACTTTAAAAAAATATTCATCATGATCTATAAAGGTAATAAAGAGGCATACCCTGGTATCGGAAAAATTGAATACGAAGGCAGAAATTCTAAAAACCCATTAGCCTTCAGATGGTACAACCCGGAAGAATTGGTAGGAGGAAAGAAGATGAAGGATCATCTGCGTTTT
The DNA here is from genome assembly GCA_016715075.1 of Bacteroidales bacterium. GTDB lineage: Bacteria > Bacteroidota > Bacteroidia > Bacteroidales > VadinHA17 > LD21. The sequence goes on along the minus strand of JADKBK010000003.1, from coordinate 155,509 downwards.
GCAGTAGCATACTGGCACTCCTTCTGCGGAGACGGATCAGATCCGTTCGGAAATGCAACCAGGTTTTATCCCTGGAAGGATGCCGGTTCTGACGATAAGATAAAGCAGAGACTTGACGCTGCATTTGAGTTTATTACAAAGTTGGGCGCAGGTTATTACTGTTTTCATGATACAGATATCGTTGGAGACGGTACCGTATTTGAGATTGAGAAGAAGCTTGAAAAGAGTGTCCCTGTTATGAAAACTATGCAGGATCAGACAGGTGTAAAGCTGCTCTGGGGTACAGCAAACCTGTTCTCTAATCCCAGGTATATGAACGGTGCAGCAACAAATCCCGATTTTGTGGTAGTTGCCAATGCTGCCGTACAGCTTAAAAACGCCATTACCGCAACAGTTGACCTGGGTGGAGAAAATTATGTATTCTGGGGAGGAAGAGAAGGATATATGAGTCTTCATAATACCAATATGAAGAGGGAACTTGAACATATGGGAAGAATGCTTGCAATGGCACGGGATTATGGCCGAAAAATCGGTTTCAATGGTACATTCCTTGTCGAACCAAAGCCAATGGAGCCTTCCAAACATCAGTATGATTTTGATGTTGCCACGATAATAGGCTTCCTGAAGCAGCATGGACTGGATAAGGATTTCAAGCTTAATATTGAGGTAAACCATGCTACCCTCGCAGGTCATACATTCCAGCACGAATTACAGGTTGCTGCCGATGCCGGACTTCTTGGCAGTATTGATGCCAATAAAGGCGATTACCAGAACGGCTGGGATACTGATGAGTTTCCAACTAATATCTACGAAACTACGGAAGCCATGATGGTTATCCTTCAGGCGGGCGGCTTTACTAATGGCGGTATTAATTTTGATGCAAAAGTACGCAGGAATTCCACTGACATTCAGGATATTTTTATTGCACATATAAGCGGAATGGATACTTTTGCCAAATCCCTGTTGGTAGCAGATAAAGTATTGAGAGAGAGTGATTATGTGAATTTCAGAAAAGCCAGGTATCAGTCCTTTGATAAAGGAGCCGGCAAGGATTTTGAAGAGGGTAAGTTAACCCTTGAGAGCCTCAGGGAAATCGCCTCAGAACTCGGAGAACCGGAAACCAGAAGCGGTAAACAGGAACTTCTTGAACAACTCATAAATATGTATATTGTTTAAAACCTCCAGACATGATGGAAACACAAATTGTAGTAGAACATCAGAGCCGGTATGATTTTGATAAAACCGTGGAAATGCTTGTTGCCAATGCTGAAAAAAGAGAGTGGAAAGTCCCGGCAGTGCACGACCTGCAACAATCACTGGCAAAATCCGGAAAAGCTGTAAGGCCTGTAAAGGTTATTGAAATTTGTAAACCACAGTATTCAGGACAGATGCTTGAACTCAATCATGAGAGGATAATTTCCGTCATGATGCCTTGCCGTATTTCGGTGTATGAAAAGGAAGACGGACTTACTTATATAAGCCTGATCAATTCTGGTGAAATGGCTTCAGGGTTGGCAGCCAATATCGCCAGGGTTATGAAAGAGGCTTCTGATGAGACTTTTGAAATCGCGAAAACAGTCTCCTGATATTTGACAATCTTCCATTTTTGGGTCCGATCCTCTGGCGTCAATCAATAAATTATGCCGGAGGTTTTGAAAAAGATTACTTGCAGATCACTTTGATTTTCGCTGACTGATCTAAGTAAGAATTTTCTGAATTGATGACTTTTCAGTTTCAGTAAGGGAATCCATTTTTTGGAGAGCCTGCTGGATTTTGGTCTTGAAGTTCCAGCAGGTCATCTGCCGGAGCGATAACCTTCGGGCAAATTCATATGTTGAAAGATCCTCTTTGCCCTTGCATACATTGTAAGCGATATAGAACGCTTTGCTTATTGGAAATTTGCAGTTGTGAAAGATAGTCCCGGCAGCCGATGATTCTTCCGTTTTACACCTGGTACAGCGTCTTGAATGTGGTGTCTTGCCTGCACAATAGTTTGGATTACCACATTTTCTGCAGGTAAAACCTTCACTCCATTTGAGATCTGCAAGAAATTCATAACACTTTTCATCACTGCTGAATAGTTCTTCAAGTCTTTTATCATCTAATTCAGTTCTGAAAATTGTGCTCATTTTCAATGGATTTATTTTGCAAAGATAAAAAATATTTTGGTGATACTAAAAAGATTTAGGTGATACTATTGCGATTTATGAATTTATTAGCTATCTTTGCAACGAAAATTAAGCAAAGCGATGGAAAATAGTTGTGAAGTGCCGGCAAGGCCAAAAAGTATCAGGGAGTTTTTTATGACAAGGTATTTCTGGAAACCGTTTCTTGGAATTATTTCCGGAGTTTTGGCCGGATACCTTTATTTTCATTTTGTTGAGAGCCCCACACATACCTGGCAAATTGCGGGAGAAGCTTTTAGTTCAATGGCCTTTGGAGGATTCCTCGGATTCTTTGTTACCAGCAGTCCCTGTTCTTGTTTCAGTGGAAAATGTTAAATTTATGTCACTCTTAAAGGAAAAAAGTCTCAGAAGATGTCTTATACAGAAATAAATAACAGATATAGCAAACTGGCTGAATCAAGCTGTTGTCTGTCATGCGGAGGTGCATTGAATTATGCGAATGCAGTGAATGGTGAGATTTGTGTGGATCTTGGAAGCGGACGGGGAACTGATGTTATGAGGCTTGCTGAAACAGTAGGGAGTGAAGGATTTGTTTATGGAATAGATATCTCTGAAGGGATGATAAGAAAAGCAGCAAGTACCGCTGATCAGCTAGAAGTTACAAATGTTGATTTCATACTGAGCCCCCTGGAAAATATTAATCTTCCGTCAAATAAGGCTGACCTCATCATCTCAAACTGTACCATTAATCACTCGTCTGACAAACAGGGTGTATGGAATGAGATTTACAGGATTCTTAAAGATAACGGACGATTTGTTGTAAGTGATATCTACTCACTGGATATAATACCTGAGGAATTCAGAAATGACCCTGTTGCTATTTCAGAATGCTGGGCAGGAGCTGTTACACGTGACGAGTATCTTGACCATCTTCATAATGCCGGATTCTCGGATATAAAAGTGATTGAAGAGTCCGTTCCCTATGAAAAGGGAAAAGTATTAGTTTCAAGCTGGACAGTAGCCGGGAAAAAATCGCCGGAGAAATAGCTTTAATTTGAAAATGTTGTAAAAATTATAAATCATGAAAAGGAAAGTATTATTATCATTGTTTATCTCCTCGCTCTTTTTATTACCTGCAAATCGGAAAATACAACTGGTTCAGGGACTGATAAAGCTGCAAATGTTAATGTTGTTCAGCTGACAAATGAGTCATTTAAAAAGCTTGTATTCAATTACGAGGCTGGCAAGGAGTGGAAGTATGAAGGTTCAATACCCGCCATCATTGACTTTTATGCTGATTGGTGCGGGCCATGCCGTCAACTTTCTCCAATCGTGGAGGAAGTAGCAAAAGAATATGCAGGTAAAATAGTTGTATATAAAGTTGATACGGATAAGGAGAAAATCCTTGCCCAGAGCCTCGGTATTACAGGTTTGCCTACATTGTTCTTCATCCCGGCATCGGGAAGTCCGCAGATGTCTATGGGAGCTATTCCAAAAGAAAGTTTAATTAAAGCGATAAATGAAGTTTTATTAATAAAGTAACCTTAAACGATTATGAAAAGTGTAATTAAAAAAAGAGAGAAAAAAGTTGATGTCAAAGTAGCACAGTGCTGTGCAAAAACATCCAGGACTGTTGTCGGGTGCCACGATTAATTTCAGCAGATCGTTTCCCGGGGATTTTTAGGGGAGACTTTTCAACCGGCAGATTCTTTTAAAATCATAATAATTAATGAAGTATTCAAAGCATAATATCTTTTCAAAGATCAGGGATTCGGAAAATTATTTTATTGTAAATCCTCTCTCCGGGAATGCAGATATCCTCACTGCCGGTGATGCTGAAAAGCTGGAAATTGCAAAGAACGGAGGAGAGATTCCTGATCAGGCTTTTATTAGTGAGCTGACTGCAAAAGGTTATCTGGCTGATGAAGCTGAGGAAAGAAAACTTTACCGCAGGAAATACCTTGATTTCCTCGACTACAGGGAAAAAGATGAGGTACAGATTTTCTTTGTAACAAATTACAGTTGCAATTTTGCGTGCTCCTACTGTTATCAGGATCAGTATAATAATCCTGGCAAAGAGCTTAGTCACGAGATTATTGACGCCTTCTTTAACTATGTTCAGACCGAATTTACAGACCGTAAGAAGTACATTACGGTGTTCGGTGGCGAGCCTCTGCTTGGAACACCTAAACAGAAGGAGCTGATAAAGTATCTGGTTACCAAATCTGTTCGTGCAGGACTTGAATTAAGCTTTGTAACCAACGGCTATTCACTTGAAGATTACACTGTTATTCTTGGAGCCGGCAAAATCCGTGAGATTCAGGTAACTCTCGATGGAACATCAGCAATTCATAACAGCCGGCGATTCTTAAAGGGAGGGGCAGGAACATTTGACAGGATCGTCAGGGGGATTGATGCTGCACTTCAGAACAATATTGGCATCAATCTCAGAATGGTTATTGATAAGGAGAATATTGATAATCTTCCTGATCTTGCGCATTTTGCAATTGAGAAAGGATGGACAAAGAGCCCTTACTTCAAGACACAGATCGGCCGTAACTATGAGCTGCATCACTGTCAGTCAACTCCTGAAAAGCTCTTTGACAGGATATCGCTTTATGTGAGTATCTATGAATTGATTAAAAATGATCCCTCGATTGCAGAATTTTATAAACCGGCATACTCAATTTCAAAATTCTTAGCCGAAAACGGTGAACTTCCTGATCCGTTGTTTGATGCCTGTCCTGCCTGTAAATCGGAATGGGCGTTTGACTATACGGGCCAGATCTATTCATGCACTGCAACTGTTGGAAAAGCCGATGAGTCACTTGGGACATTTTATCCTTCTGTGACCCGCAAAGACGAGCTTATTGAGCAGTGGGAAAAGCGTGATGTAACAGCCATCACTGAATGCAGGGAATGTTCTGTCCAACTGGCCTGCGGAGGCGGATGCGGATCCGTGGCAAAAAACCGGACAGGTGCCATATGCTCAACGGACTGTCGTCCGGTAAAAGAATTGCTTGAATTAGGATTCTCAGCCTATCTGACTGACTAAAGTTTATTGTTCGAAACATACCTGACCTGTCTTTCCTCCAATTTAGAAAGTGATAAATGCCTTTAACCCTGGGTATCCAAAGGGGCAATAATTTTGAAAAAAGTAAAAAAATGAAAGAGATCAATGCATCTGAATTTGAAAGTGAAGTTTTGCAATCAGGCAAGGTAGTACTTGACTTTTACTCTACTGAATGCCCCCCATGCGAGGCACTCGCTTCGAAGTTTGAAGACCTTTCCGGACTTTACGGAGCTGACATTAAGTTCATTAAAATCTTCAGGCAGAAAAACCGTGAGCTGGCCGATAAGCTTGGGGTAAAATCTTCTCCTACACTTCTCTTTTTCAATGATGGTGCGGAGGTTGCAGGAAGACTCACCGGAGGGATAAAGCGCAGTGATATAATCAGTAATCTCGATAGCATGCTGCCTGAGAAGAAGGTTGCAGAGATTAAATCAGAGATAAAACCTTCTGTTTCAGAATATGATGTGATAATTCTTGGTGCCGGACCTGGTGGTTTGACAGCAGGGCTATACCTTTGTCAGGCTAAGATCAATACTGTGCTTATTGACATTTCGCTTCCAGGCGGCCATGTCTCAACAACACATGAGGTGTCAAACTACCCTGGCTTCATTGAACCTCAGGCAGGTTATTTACTTTCGCATAACATGAGCGAACAAACGAAATTATGCGGTACCGTATATAAAGTTGCAGTTGATATTACAAGTGTGGATCTCGATAAAAAAGAGGTTGTAATAGATGAATACGAGACTGTAAGAGCGAAGAAGATCGTTATAGCGACAGGAACAACACCAAATCTTACCGGAGCCCCGGGAGAGAAGCAATTAAAAGGGAGTGGGATCTCATACTGTGCAACATGCGACGGAAAATACATGGAAGGGAAAGAAGTTGTTGTTATTGGAGGCGGTAATTCAGCTGTTGAAGAGTCAGAGTATTTAACACGTTTTGCAACAAAGCTTACAATCGTGCACCAGTTCGATAAGTTAACTGCAAATATGCAGGCACAGGAGAGGGCATTCAGCAATCCCAAAATCTCAGTAATGTTCGACACAGAACCCAGGGAGTTTAAAAAGGAGGGCAATAAAATTGTCACTGAAACAGAGAATGTGAAAACAAAGACCAGGCAAACGCTGATAAGTGACGGAGTATTTATTTTTATCGGAATGAAACCCAATATCAGCCTTTTCGGGGATAACCTGGACCTCGATAAATGGGGTTATATCAAAACCGATGAGGACATGCGTACCAGCAAAGATGGTATTTATGCGGTAGGCGACGTGATAAGCAAGAAATACCGACAGATAACTACTGCCGTTGCCGATGGGACAATAGCAGCAATGGCAATCTCCAAAGAATTGAATTAGGTTTTATCAGATACTTATTTAAAATTAATTTATTATGAAAAAAAATCTGGGAAATGTTGATCGGATACTAAGGATAGCATTTGCTATCGTAGTAGCAATCCTCTTTTTTACAAAAGTGATCTCCGGCTTATCCGGAATTATTCTTTTAGTTGTTGCAGGAGTTCTTGCACTTACAAGTTTTATTAGCTTTTGCCCAATCTACTGGGCTCTGGGCTGGAAATCCACCGAAAAGGAGTAGAGGCGTTTCTGATACAGGATATTAATAACCGCAAAGTTTAAATTTGAATTCAAATATTTGCGGTTATTTTATTTCAATGTTAAATTTGTAATTATATGAGTGAATTCGATATCAAAGCGGCAGAATGGGACATGAATCCTATGCACTGGTCACGTTCAGAGGCTATTGTGAAAGAGATAAGGAAAAGCATCCCTCTTAATAAAAATCTGACAGCCCTGGAATACGGAGCAGGTACAGGTATAGCCAGCTTTCTCCTCAGGGAAGATCTGAAAGAGATTACGCTGATGGATAACTCAACTGAGATGGTTCGGATAATGAATGAGAAGATAAAGGAAACCGGGGTTAAAAACCTGAAAGTCCTGAATTTTGATCTTGAACATAAAGACTATAGTATTGAGAAGTTCGATCTTATTTTTACCCAGATGGTTCTGCATCATGTGTCAGATATTGACACTATTTTAGAAAGATTCGGAAAGTTGCTGAACCCCGGCGGATACCTGGCAATTGCTGATCTTTATGAAGAGGACGGGTCATTTCATGGTGAAGGATTTAGCGGTCATCCGGGCTTCGATCCGGCAAATCTTGCAGAAAAATTAAAGAAGAACAGTTTCAGCGACATATCTTACAGTACATGTTTTATTCTTGACAGGAAAATATCCGAGACGGAAAATAAAAAATTTGATGTCTTTCTGCTCACTGCAAACCGTGTCTAAACATTTGCACGGTTCATTTGTTAAAATAGACAATAACCCTTTCGTACAATTTTTAAAATGGAAATAACATTCGACGGAGGTAAAGTGGTTAGCGCATATTCGCACGGCCATGTTATCAGAACAGATCAGCCATTGGATAATGGAGGCGGAAATACTGCGCCTGCCCCTTTTGATCTTTTTCTTGCGTCAATAGGAACATGCGCCGGAATTTATGTGAAATCTTTTTGTGATAACCGCAAGATACCTACGGATAATATAAGGATAATCCAGACAACTGAATTTGACAATGAGACTGGGTTGCCTGTTGATATAACAATTGATATAAAGCTTCCTCCTGATTTCCCGGAGAAGTATAAGGATTCTGTAATAAATGTTGCGGAGCTATGTAAAGTGAAAAAATCTATAATGCATCCGCCGGTATTTAAAGTAAAATCATCTAAAATTTAAAATATGAAAATCGCAGTACCTATAACCAATGAGAATAAGATAAGTGGTCATTTCGGACAGAGTGATTATTTTGGCGTTTTTACGATATCTGAGGAGAGTGAGATCACCGGAATGCAGACTATAGTGCCGGAAGAGGGAACAGGCTGCAAATCAAATATTGCTTCGAGGCTCGCAACCGATGGTGTTACTGTTTTACTGGCCGCCGGAATGGGAGGTGGAGCCTTAAGTAAATTTACCAGGAACGGCATTTCCGTGATCCGTGGCTGTGCCGGCGAACCGGCTGAACTGGTAAGGGAGTACCTTTCTGGTAATGTAGAAGACAAGGGAAGCAGTTGCCATAAACATCTAACAAGCAGTATTCACCTGCCTCAGCATAATCAACATAAACATGCTCACTCCTGCGGTTGCGGAACAGAAGGACACAGTTGCGGATGCAACTGATAGCTACCTTCTTCTGTCAAGCATCAGTTCCAGATCTTCTTTAAGTGACGAGAGATCCTCTTCATGTTCGACCTCCTGGGAAAGAATCTGAAGAATCATATTGTAGGTAACGGGGTCTCCTTCGCGAGTAATATCAAGTAGTCCGCTATAAATTTTTATAGCGCACTGCTCTCCTTTAATATTCTGATTCAGGATCTCTTCCACGTATGGATCGCTTGGGATATCATACCCGCAGTTAGATATTTTCAGCCATTCTGCCGGTGATAACACAGGTATTCCTCCCAGCTGGATAATTCTTGTCGAGATTAATTCAGCATGAGAAAGCTCTTCCGTAGCGTGAATGGTTAGCTCTGCAATAACTGCATCCTTCATAGGCCCCTTAACCACTTTTGCACCAATCCAATACTGATAATAGGCAAGCCATTCATCAGATAATGCCTTATTTAATAAGCCGATCAGCTCATCAACATCCATCTTAACTATTGATCTTCCTTTCTGTCCCATATTTTATTGGTTTATAGATTGTTAGTAAAAGAATATCTTCAAAGCACATTTCAAAACAGATCGATTCTTTCCACGATTATTCAAAGGTAGTGAAAATACTATATTTCGAGATTGAACCAGGAAGAGTAATCTGATTTTAACTCCTCAGGATACTTATTGTGATGAAATTCATTGGTATGCTTGTCGTAGAGATAATCTTTCTTCCATTCATCGATATTCTCAACTACCTGTTGAATTGCATCAATGATATTCATCAACTCCTCATCAGTCATCGTGGGATGAAGCGAAAGTCTTATCCAGCCCGGCTTCATAGAGAGATCTCCTTCATCAATTTTATCTGTAATCTCTTTTGAAAGATTGAAATCCACGTCAAGCAGGAAATGACCATAGGTTCCGGCACATGAACATCCTCCGCGCATCTGGATACCGAATCTGTCATTAAGAACCCTTGTTATCAGATTATGATGAATATTGATGATATAGAAAGAGAAAACACCGAGCCTCTCTTTAATCCCGTCAGCCAGGATACGGAGGTTTGTAATTTTTGATAACTCCCTGAAAGCTATCTTAATAAGTTCACTTTCCCTTTCAGCTATCAAGGAAGTCTTCATCTCCTTCTTAAGCGAGATGGCAAGTGCTGCCTTGATTCCCTGGAGGAAACCGGGAGTGCCTCCATCCTCCTTTACTTCAATATCACTTATATAGCTGTATCCGCCCCACCTGTTGGTCCACTTTACCGTACCTCCGCCTGGGGTATCCGGAATCTCATTCTTATAAAGCTCCTTGCTGAATATAAGGACTCCCGAACTTCCCGGACCGCCAAGAAATTTGTGAGGGGAGAAAAAAATCGCATCAAGCTGCTGCATTTTATCCTCAGGATGCATATCAATATCCACATATGGAGCTGAGGCGGCAAAATCAACGAAACAATAACCGTTATATTCATGCATAATAGCTGCCAGTTCATAATAGGGAGGATAATATCCGGTAACATTGGAACATGCAGAAAAGGATCCGATGAGCAAAGGTCTGTCCTTATACTTTTCAAGTTCCCTGCGGAGCGCTTCAGGATTTACTTTAAGATCGGCTGATGGTTCAAGCACAACCACATCTGCCAGCGTCTCAAACCAGGATGTGTGATTTGAATGGTGCTCTGTATGAGTAATAAAAACTACCGGTCGATTCTGGCTCGAAAGATCACTGCATTTTACATTGTTGAACATTGATACGGCACAGAATTTTTTGGCCTGTTCAGGTACTTTCAGTCCGATAATCCTCTGAAGCTTTACAATTGCCGAGGTCATGCCTGTGCCTGTAAAAATCAGAACATCATTTTCATCCGCATTCACATGATCCTTGACAATCCTCTGAGCCTGATGATAAGCTGAGGTCATCGCCTTTCCTGTTGCAGTTGATTCCGAATGGGTATTGCCAACCATTGGACCTATCTCATCAGAGATCCTCCTTTCGATAGGCCCATAGAGCCTTCCGCTTGCAATCCAGTCAGCGTAAATGAGTTTTTTTGATCCGTAAGGAGTCTCAATCTCCGTATCTATTCCGATGATGTTCCTGCGGAATTTGCTGAAATATTTTTCAAGCTCTGACATTGAGTAAGTCGCTTTAAATTGATTGGCGAAGTTACATTTTAGAAAACTTTCAATTAATGATATTCTTCAGTAAACGGAATTATATAAGAATATCTTAATATTTATTACACCTGATAGAAATTCAGAACTTAAACATCTGCCCGCCGGTAGTGTAATTCTTCAGAATTAATGCAACAGTATATTTTTGGAAGTTTGGGGCTATTGAAAAATCTGTTTCTACCCCCAAACCCCCCGAGGGGGGCTTTAAAACTTGTTGGTTTTAAATAAGTCCCCCCTGGGGGATTTAGGGGTGTTACAGAGAAATTTCGCTTAATAATGAGCATCATCAGATTATATAATCTGTTACCAAAATTCCGAAGTATTTCACGGCAAACCGGGAAATAACAAAGTTGCCACAGTTCCTCACAGAGGATCTTTCCCTCTGTGGCTCTCTGTGACTCCTCTGAGCTCTCAGTGTAATAAAAAAATTAACGTGTGACGATATTATTTTGATGTTTTCCACTCAAAGCTGTATTTCCCGCTTTCAATTTGAGCAAAAGGTCCATCGGTATTATGACTTTTCCCATTTAAGGAGTATTTATCTGAATCCTTTGGAATTGCGACCCTGGCTATGCAACCGACAGGAATAGCAACATCCATTTTAAAGAGGCCATTCTCAAGTTTCCATTTTACTGAAACAGTTCCATAAGGTGTCTCCTTTGATGCATTTGCCCATGTCATGCCTCCAGGGACCTGGGGATCTATCACAAGCTCCCTGTATCCCGGAAATTCCTCATCAGGCTGAATACCGCCCAGTGCCTGGTAGAACCATGAGCCAATACCATTGTAGCAGTTATGTATCCTGCTCCTTGCACCGTTCCAGTGTTCCCATGTAGTAGTTGCTCCGTTTTCAAGCATATACAGATAGCCAGGATAATCTTTCTTTTTCAGGATTGAATACATCAGGTTAACTTCCTGATTTTTTATGACCCACTCAGTAAAGACCGGTATCCCGACGAGTCCGCAGGCAACATGGCCCGAATGGTTAATCACGATTTCATCGATAAGATTTTTTGTGACGGTACCTACCAAAGAATCAGGTACTACTCCTGCAAGCAGGGGATATGTAAGGTCTATTTGCGATCCGCTTCCATAGATCTTCCTGGAGGTGTCAAATAATTGATTTTGAATTAGTTTTTTAATCTGATCTTTCCTGACTCCATATTCTTCGGCGTCGGCATTTTTGCCAAGTACACCGGCAATTTTTTGCATGGTTTCATAACAAACCGAAACGAAGCAGTTGTTAACCAGTTTTACAGATGACTTATCTGTCTGATCAGTGCCTTCAGGAACAGCCCAGTCACCCAGATACCATGCCCTGTAATCAGTTTCAGGCCATGGTTCAAGGAGTCCGTCAGGCGAGTATTTACCCACGTATGTGAGCCATTTCTGCATTACCGGATAAAACTTTTCAAGTACCCTGACATCACCGTAATTCACAAAAGTTTTCCATGAGGCAGTTATGATGAAACCGCACCAGTAAGGTCCACCACCTGCCGGATAAGGATTGGGAGCTGTATGCGGCATTCCCCCGTCTTCACGTACACAGTCGGCCCAGGCCTGCAGCCAGTTGGAATAAAGTGGTGCCAGGTCAAACATTGTCTGTGCGGTAAGAGTGGACGCATTTCCGTCTCCTCCATAGCCAAGTCTCTCTATCTGAGGACAATCAACAAGATCCCCTCCCAGGCTAAGACATCTTAATGTATAAAATAGCATATTATGAATTCTGTTCAGATCAGTATCGGAACATTCAAAGGAGGAAGCCAGCTTGTAACCGGTATGTATAAGGTATGCAGTAATACCCTCCTTTTCAGGTTTTGATTTAAGATTTGATATTACTATATACCTGAATCCATGATAGTTGAATTTATTCAGAAATTTTTCTCCCTCTTTTCCTGATGCAATATATATGTCTTGCTGGCCCTGATCTTTCAATTCGCCATCTTTTTCAAAGTGATCCGAATATTCCAGAATCAGCTTCTGTCCAGCAACCAGGGCAGGAAACCTTATTTCCGCCCAGCCAGTAAGCGTTTTGCCCATATCAATCAGCCATTTTCCATCACCGAAAGGGATTACAGTATCAGCTTTAATAATATCAAAGATACTGTTCATCTCAGTGGACTGAGGTGATGCTTCTGCTTCCGGATTAACCGCAATAAATACCGGGTCCCAGGAAGCAGCATCAAGGGATGATGATGTGAGATCATTTAGAAGCAAAGATGCATCAACTTTCTCCCCGCCATAGTCACCGGATCTCCATGTGCCGATGAGGGAATATCCGCTGTTCCTTCCGGTCCAGGCCGAATCTGTAACTACAATAGTTTCCCATTTGCCGTTATTTAATTGTTCCATCTGAGCTCTTACAACAGGTCTGTCATAATCGACACCCGGCAATGGTTTGCTGTACCACCCGTGGCCCAGCCAGAGAATGATATCGTTCCTTCCCTCTCTGAGGAGTTGGGTGATATCATAAGTTATAATCTGAGATCTCTTGTTAAACTGTGAAACGGCAGGAGTGAGAACCTTATCCCCGGCTTTATCACCATTCACAAAAACCTCGTGATATCCCAGGGAGTTGACATGAAGAAATATCTTTTCCCCCTTGTTTTTAATATCAAAAGTCTTTTTCAGCTGCGGACTTACACTATTATTTTCTTTTCCGGGCAGGCCTATGAATGAAGCTGTCCAGTCTGATTTTTCAAGTAATCCGATACTGAAGCCGGCCGATGTGCTCCATTCCGACATCCTGTCGTTTTCATCCCATATCCTTACCTTCCAACAGACTACAGAACGTGATCTGAGAGCATTGCCCATATATTGACTGAGCACACTGGAGGAAGATATGATTTTACCGGAATTCCAAAGATCTGCCTTTTCTTCATCCAAAAGATCAATTCTGCTGGCGGCCAGAACCTGAAATGCTTTCTGTGATGTGCCGTTCCTGTCAGATTTAATCTTCCAGCTCAGTCCGGGTATCATTGTTCCTATTCCTTCAGGTTCGGTAAGATTTTCGCATCTGAGGTCATAGATCGTTATTTGAGGCAGGTTACTTTTACATCCTGCCGACATAATAATAGCGACAGCGACTAAAATCCGGAATGCTTGCTTCATATGGTTGTTATTTAGGTTTAACCAAAGGTCAATAATTTTTTCATTAAAACATTTTTCTGCCATCAAATTAAAATGCTTTCCAGGAAAAATGTTCAGGAAAAGAAACTGACGACAATATCACTCTTCAGATTATATTAAAAAAATAATAACTTTATCACTTACGATACAAAGATATCATCATCATGAAAGACAAAAAAATCAGGCAGGAAGAAAAGATCGCTGATGACCTTAATCAGGAAAATGTTAAAGATGGACAACATCCTGTCTCATATAGCAGAAGGGGATTTCTGCGGACTGCTGGTTTGGGGCGGTAGCTCTTGGACTTAATCAGGTAAGCTGTTCAGTCAGCAGGAAGAGTTCAGGCCAACAGATAGTTGCACCAGCTATCCAGGGTTTTGAGAGGAAAGCTGATACCTCTGAAATAGCCAAAGGATGGAAAGCGGTATCCGATCGAAAACTCCGGGTAGGAATAGCTGGATACGGGGTCTGTAAGTTTGGTGCCGATTTTGGCTTTCAGAATCACCCGAATGTTGAAGTTGTTGCCGTCACCGACCTGTTCCCTGACCGTTGTGCCGAACTGGCTAAGGTGTGTGGCTGCTCAAAAACATACCCTTCGATAGAAGAAATGGTAAAAGATGATAACATTGAGGCTGTGTTTGTGGCAACTGATGCTCCAAATCATGCAAGCCATGCGATAATGGCACTTAAGCATGGCAAACATGTAGCTTCTGCCGTACCTGCAGTATTTGGTTCACTCGACGATGCAGAGATGCTGTATAATGCTGTTAAGTCAAGCGGCCTGAAATATATGATGTTTGAGACATCCTGCTTCAGGGAAGATCTTTATGCCATGCGCAGGATCTATGAATCAGGAGGACTTGGGAAGTTAGTTTATTCCGAAGGTGAATACTTTCATTATATGAGTGTGCCAATTGATTCTTATAAAGGCTGGCGGATTGGACTGCCTCCCCAATGGTATCCAACGCATTCCAATGCATATCATATCGGAGTATATGATGGCAGCTTTACGGAGGTCTCATGCCTTGGAATACCGAGTATCATTGACCACCTCAAACCTGAGAATAATATCTACGTCAATCCTTTTGGCACTGAGATAGCCTTGTTTCGCACCAGTGAGGGTGGATCAGCAAGGATGGGCGTCAGCTGGGATACCCCCGGGGATGAAGGCGAGAGGGGCAGGGTGAGAGGGGAGAAGGGCTCATTTAATCTGAATTATTCCGGCCTGGAAATTAACCTTCCTGACCTGATAAGGCCTCCGCTTCCTCCTGGCGTTCCAACAGGCGGACATGGGGGATCTCACGGATATCTGATGAATGAGTTTGTCAACTCAATAATCCAGGACCGCAAACCACTTGTTAATATCGCTGTGGCTTTGAACCTTACCGTATCAGGAATAGTGGCTCATCAGTCAGCGTTGAAAAACGGCGAGCTTCTGAAGATCCCTCAGTACAGTTTCTGAAAGGCTGGGGCTGTGGAAAAAGTCCAAATCCATTGACCGCAAAGTCCCCCACCTAAGAAATTGCAGGAACTTCAAAAATAATAACTCTCAGAACCGCCGCTCGAAAATCAATTTATTTACCCCATGCCGCTTAGGCGGCAATAAATTGATTTTCTTCGCTCCCCCTGGGGCCGGGGTAAACGAAGAAAATCAATATCCGACCATGAATGTAAAGAGTTATATAGTAGGTCCTAACTGACCTTATAATGTCCCTGAATGATCATCCGGAACCATTTTCTGGGAAGAATATATTTTAATGAGACTGCCAGTTTCTGTTCGAAGGATCCGATTATATATCTCTGCCGCGGATTTTTACATTCCGCTATTCTGACAATTCTTTTTGCCAGAACTTCAGGTGCCCAGCCCTTCGATTCATCCTCTTCTATAATGGCAAGTGTCGTCTGGAATTGTTCTTTGTAGGGATCTGATTCACCTGTTTGGTGCAAGGTAATTTCTCCTGTTGGAGGAGTTGCTTGTATGAAAATCACCCGGATTAATAATTACAACATTGATATTGAATCGTTTTACTTCCATTCTCAATGCTTCGCTCAAGCCTTCAATAGCAAACTTGCTTGCAGAATAGAATGCCTGAAAGGGCAGCCCCATCAATCCTCCGATGGAACTGAAATTTATGATTGTACCGCCACCCTGTTTTCTCATAGTCGGTAAAACTTCCCTGATAACATTAACCATACCGGTGAAATTTGTCTCCATCTGAAGATTAATATTTTCTATCGGAGAGGTCTCTACCGGTCCGCCGGAATGCATGCCGGCATTATTAATCAGGACATCAATCCTGCCTTCCTTTTCAATTACGGCTGAAACGGCAGCCTTAATTGATTCGATATCGGTAAGATCCATTTTCAAATAATGGACAGGTGTATCTGATACTGCCTTTTTTCTGATTGTTCCATAAACCGTATGTCCATTTTCAGCCAGAAGCCTTGCAGTCTGCTTTCCAAAGCCCGAGGAGATACCTGTAATAAAAATAACTTTTTTCATATGAATTTTTTTTGTTACACAAAGTGGCACAGAATATTCACAGAGATCACAGATTTTTTTCTCTGTGTTCCTCTGTACCTCTCTGTGTTCCTCTGTGTAACTATAAAAAAGATGAATTGATTCTTTAGCTTAAGATGCCCAGTGCCTTTGCTGCTTTTGAAATTTTTTCAATGGAGATTTCAACCTGTTCCTTACTGTGTGTAGCCATAAGGGAATATCTTATCAGACAATCTTCCTTAGGAACTGCCGGAGATACTACAGGATTTACAAATACTCCGTCAGCGAGGAGCATCTGTGTGAGCTGCAGTGCCTTAATGTCATCACGTATAAACAGTGGAATGATAGGTGTTTCAGATTTCCCTGTATCAAAACCTGCAGCCTTGAAGCCCTTAAGTGCATAAGCAGTGATATCCCAGAGATGTTTTATCCTTTCAGGTTCATTTTCCATAATCTCAATGGAGGCCAGTACGGCTGCCGTAGAGGCAGGGGTCATGCTTGCACTGAAAATAAGTGATCTTGAATTATGCTTTATAAAATTTATCACCTCTTTATCCGCAGCAATAAATCCGCCGAGTGAAGCAAATGACTTTGAGAAGGTTCCCATAATGAGATCGACCTTATCTGTGAGTCCGAAATGGGATGCAGTACCTGATCCGTTTTTTCCTATTACCCCGAGTGAGTGGGCATCATCGACCATTATCGAAGCATCATATTTTTCAGCGAGCTTAACAACCTCAGGTAATCTGATAATATCACCCTCCATTGAAAATATCCCGTCAACAACTATCAACTTAATTCGTTCCCTGTCACAGACTTTAAGTTTGCATTCAAGAGCGTCCATGTCGTTATGTGTAAACTTCAGGACTTTGGAAAAAGAAAGCCTGCTGCCTTCTATGATTGAAGCATGATCAAGTTCGTCCAGAAGGAGATAATCATGGCGTCCTGCCAGTAATGAAACTACTCCAAGGTTAACCTGAAATCCTGTGCTGTAACAAAGCGCGCCTTCCTTGCCTACCAACTGTGCAAGCTTCTCTTCAAGTTTAATATGTATATCGAGTGTGCCGTTTAAAAATCGTGATCCTGCGCAGCCAGTTCCATATTTGTCTATGGCAGCCTTTGCTGCTTCCTTGACTTTCGGATGGTTAGTCAGCCCAAGATAGCTATTCGATCCAAACATTAAAACTTTCTTTCCGTTTATGAGGACTTCAGTATCCTGGTCTGATTGTATTTCCCTGAAATAGGGATAAATGCCCGCCTGAATAGCTTTCTGCGGGGCATCGTAGTTTGCGAGGTAATCTTTTAGTATTCCCACTAGTCAGCGTAATAAATTGGTTTAACATCCAAAAATAAGTAAAATTGAATACAAAAGTTGAAAACTGAGGTTTTATGAGTTATTTTAGACCATATTTAAGTTATAATACCTACAAAAAAATAGATTTTTAAGTACCGGAATTGAATAAAAGAGTATTAGAGTGTTAAGTATTTCTAACTGTTTTTTTTATGAATGATCTTTATCAGTTTTCACTTGTCCTGATTTTTGTCTTTGCCGGAGTGGTTTTCCTTCTCCTTTTCTTCATCTCTGCCCCTTATGGGAAATTCCTCAGAAAGGGTTGGGGGCCTTCAATCAGATCCAAATGGGCATGGATGATAATGGAGGCGCCATCCCCTTTTCTGATGGCATCCTTCTTTATAACATCCCCTCAGAAAACCATCCCGGGGCTAATTTTTATCTCTCTCTGGCTGCTTCATTATATTCACAGGACTTTAATATATCCATTCTCACAGTCGGGTAATAATAAATCATATCCGGTTATCCTTGTCATCATGGCATTCATCTTTAATTGCTTCAATGGTTTTATAAATGGGTACGGCCTGTTTCATCTCCTGTCGTATGAGACCTCATGGCTCATCTCCTGGCAGTTCATTGCCGGGGTACTTATTTTCCTGACGGGATTTGCAGTAAATAAAACTGCTGATGAAAAGTTACGCAGGTTACGGAATAGAAACTCTCATGAGTATGTGCTGCCTCAAGGATGGCTTTTCAGAGTCATTTCATGCCCTCATTATTTCGGGGAGATCATTGAATGGGGCGGATGGGCTGTTATGACCTGGTCTCTTCCCGGCCTGGCTTTTTTTGTATTCACTTTTGCAAATCTTTTCCCCAGGGGAATCGCGTCACACAGATGGTATAAGAGCAAGTTCCCTGATTATCCTGAAGCCAGGAAAGCTATAATTCCATTCATTATATAATATCCTGAAACACAAATGCCCCGGAGGTATTTCACAATGGCAGCAAAATATTTGTTTCAGGTATTCTTACTTTGTGTCAGTGGTGCATACTTTGAGTCCTTCCTGCCTGTATGACATAAGACAGGTTTAATTTTTTTCGTTTATAAAATGGTAAAATTTTATTTGGAAAGTATTAACAGGAAATTTACTTTTACGCCCGAAATCAATTTCGATATTTTAATGGACGACGACCCTGCGCATATTTTAATTTAAAGCCTGGTATAGAAGGGTAACCGGTCGGATCGGTCAGCTCCTCCTGTATCAGAAAAAGAAGGAGGTGACTATGGTATCACTCACAACATTTTATTTAAGCGGTATAATAGGTAAGGAAGCTTTTGGCGCCGATGGAGATGCTATTGGAGTAATCAGGGACTTACTCGTTAATGCAGTTCCGTCGGGTCAGAATGACCCTAACCAGCAACTGGTGACAGGTGTAAAGCTCAGAATCAGAAAAGAGTCAAAATTCTATTCCTTTAAATCCTTCCGGGTGGTTAAGGCAAGAGAAATGCTCAGCGTGACATGTACCGGACTGACTGAACTCAGCAATGACGAGGTTGAAAATGGTTTGCTTCTGGTTGAGAACATACTTGACAAGCAGATTGTTGACATGAACGGAAGGAAGCTTGTAAGGGTTAATGATGTAAGACTGGCTACTCTGCCAGCCGGTACCTTTGCGGTAGCAGTTGATATTGGAATTGAAGGACTTCTCAGAAGGATAGGCATTGCGCTGCCCATCAAGAGGATGCTATCCCTGTTTAATATTAATATACCTGCTAAATTCATATTGTGGGATGATGTTCAAGCTATAGATTATTCTAATCTTAATATCAGATTATCAAAAAGTTATGCTAAGCTTCATACTCTTCATCCCTCAGATTTAGCAGATATTCTTGAAGACATGGGGAAAAAATCCAGTATGTCTGTATTCGCTGCTCTTGATGAAGAAAAGGCTGCTGATGTTCTTGAGGAACTTGAAACTCACGCTCAGATCCATATTGTGGAAAATCTTCCTGTAAACAAAGCTGCAGATGTTCTTGAGAAAATGCCTGCTGACGAAGTTGCTGACATCCTTGATGAACTGGAAGATGACAGGGCTGAGATGTTGCTAAAAGAAATGGATAGCGCCTCTTCACAGGAAGTAAGGGAACTCCTGGAATATGATGACGACCTCGTGGGAAGTATTATGACAACAGATTATCTTTCATTTAGTGCTACTATGACAATAGCAGAAGTGCTTGTTGAACTGAGAGCAAAAAAACCGGAAGCAGCTGAACTCTATAATATGTTTGTCACCGAGTCAAATGATGAGTTGATAGGAACGTTTAATCTGCGTGATCTTGTTGTCTCAGAGCCCTATGTGAGTGTAAGTGAAATAATGAAATCCGATCCAGTATCTCTCTTCGATGACCAGAAAGTAGGTGCAATTGCTGAGATCATATCAAAATATAATCTCCTTGCAGTTCCTGTTGTAGATTCGATTAATCAGCTCCAGGGTATGGTAGTGGTAGATGATGTTGTCGAAGACCTCATAAATAAAAGAAGGACAAAGAAAAGATAAACATCCGGAATCATGTTCAGGACAAAAATCGGAGGATCAAATTTTTTCAGGCGGCTGGCAGTCTTTTTTGCCATTCTGGGCCCTGGAATAATCACAGGAAGCGTTGATAACGATGCCGGTGGAATTACAACATATTCTGTCGCCGGCGCAATATACGGCTATGGTCTGATATGGACCCTTATCCCCTCTTTTATTGTTTTGCTGGTGATCCAGGAGATGAATGCCAGGATGGGGATCGTAACCGGAAAAGGTCTCTCTGACCTGATACGTGAAAATGCAGGAATGAAAATCACATTCTTCATCTTTATTGGCCTGTTACTTTCGAACATTGGCAATACTACAACAGAATTTGCAGGTGTGGCAGGAAGCATGGAGATATTCGGAGTCAGTAAATATATTTCTGTACCTGTTACAGCTGTTATGGTCTGGTTCCTGGTAGTGAAAGGAACATATAAGATTGCTGAGCGTATATTCCTGTTATTCAGTCTTTCATTGCTAACTTATGTGGTTTCCGCATTAATGAGTAAACCCGAATGGAGTGCTATCGGCGCCTCAATAATTCATCCGAGGATGGAGAAGAGTACTCAGAGTTTTGCTATGGTGATAGCCCTGGTAGGTACAACTATTGCTCCATGGATGCAGTTTTATATGCAATCGTCAGTGATAGAGAAGGGGCTTAAAATGAAAAACTTCAAATATACACTCATCGATATTGCTGTGGGCTGCGTGGTAACTGTTGTGGTAGCATTTTTCATCATGGTTGCCTGTGGTTCAACTCTGCACCCTAATGGTATAGTGATTAATGAGGCAAAAGATGCTGCCATGGCCCTTGAACCGCTTGCCGGAAAACTGGCTTCCCATGTATTTGCCTTCGGACTTTTTATTGCCTCTGTCTTTTCTGCTACAATCTTGCCTCTGGCTACAGCGTTTTATGTCTCAGAGGCATTTGGCTTCGAGGCAGGTATTGATAAAAAGTGGGATGATGCAAAGGAGTTTTATACTCTTTATACGGGTATTCTGGTTATCTCAGCGCTGATAATCCTTATCCCCGGAGCCCCACTGATATCCATTTCAATCTGGTCACAGGTATTAAACGGGATATTGCTCCCTGTTGTCCTGGTGAGTATGATCCTGCTTATCAACAATAAAAAGATAATGGGAACCTATGTTAATAATAAACTGCAGAACTCTATCGGATGGACTGCTGTCATAGTTCTGGTAGGTTTGTCGGTGACTCTTCTCTTCCTTCCACTGATTAACTCCTGACCGGATATCGGTTATTTCACTGAAAAGAAGTATATTGGAAAAATATAAATATATTCTGATATGCATCCATGGCATGATATTGAACCTGGCGCTGATGCTCCGGCATATGTAAAAAGTATTATTGAAATCCCGAAAGGCTCCAAAGGCAAATATGAACTTGATAAGGAATCAGGTTTGCTGCGTCTCGACAGAGTATTATTCTCATCGGTACATTACCCTGCTAACTATGGTTTCATCCCGCAAACTTACTGCGACGATCACGATCCTCTTGACATTCTGGTAATCTGCTCAATTGATGTCATTCCAATGTGCATTATTGAGGCAAAGGTGATCGGAGCCATGGAGATGATTGATGGAAATGAGCGTGATGATAAGATTATTGCAGTTGCCAGGCATGACATGTCGGTTAACTATATCAACGATCTCTCTGAACTTCCACCCCATACCCTGGTTGAACTGAAAAGGTTTTTTGAAGACTACAAAATGCTTGAACATAAGGATGTGATAGTGGAACAGTTCATGCATCATGAAAAAGCATTCGAGATAGTCATTGAGAGTATGAAACTGTATGAGGAAAAAAAAGAACTTCTGCTTAATAAACATTGAAATTCATCCCTGTTTTTCATATTTTTTCTCATATATATCTTCTGCCGGACTATGTTAAGATATAAATATTAGATTTGTAGATATGTTGAAACTGACAGTCGATATTAATATCAATACTCAATGACCCCCCTCCCTTTTAAGAATAAAAGATTGATCTTCTTCGCCTTTTCTTTACTGGCCTCCATGAGCATTTATTCACAAAAAAAAGATCATAAAGGATCGGAGAAAGCGGATCTTTACAAATCCAAGCAGGATGCCCTGGAATATCTCAGTGATAGTGCCGTTGTCAGAAAGTTTGGAGTAATATCCGACGATATATGGAATTTTGCAGAGCTTGGTATGCAGGAATTCAAATCATCAGCACTGCTGATGAAAACTCTGGAGGAGGAGGGATTTAGAATTGAAAAAGGGGTCTCGGAAATGCCGACATGTTTTATTGCTACCTGGGGCAGCGGAAAACCTGTAATAGGGATATTGGGCGAATATGATGCATTGCCTGGATTATCTCAGAAAGCAAATACTCCGGAAAAGAATCCTGTCATAACAGGAGCTCCTGGTCATGGCTGCGGTCATAATATGATGGGCACAGCAGGTATTGCAGCTGCCATCGCTGTGAAAAAAAGCATGGAAAAGAATAAGTTGCAGGGTACAATAAAATTCTTCGGATCGCCGGCTGAGGAGACATTGATAAGCCGGCCGTATATGGTCAGGGATGGTGTCTTCAATGGTGTTGATGCTGTTATAGATAACCATGCCTCATCCGGTCTGTCAACCAGTTGTGGTGTTGAAGGTACAGCTGTGATATCGGTAGTATTTTCCTTTAAAGGGAAAGCGTCACATGCAGCAGGCGCTCCCTGGTTTGGAATTAGTGCATTGGATGGAGTTGAACTCATGAATGTAGCTGCCAACTATCTTCGCGAACATCTCTTTTATACAGCACGGCTTCATTATGTTATCAAGGAGGGAGGAGAAGCACCTAATGTGGTTCCCGACAGAGCTTCAGTCTGGTATTATATAAGAAACACTGATGAAAGGCTCGAAGAGACTTATAAACGTGTTCTTGACTGTGCAAAAGGCGCTGCCGTTGCCTCCGGGGCAACCCTTGATACTGTTACAGTCCTGACAGCTATACATCAGCGCCACAGCAATAAGAGGCTGGCTGAAACAATACAGAAGAATATCGAACTTATCGGAATGCCGGAATGGACTGAACAGGAGCAGCTTTTTGCAAAATCACTGCAGAAAGAGCTTGGTGAAAAGGAAACCGGCTATTCCTATAAAATTGAACCATTAAAAGATCCATCCTTAAATGAAATGGACGGGAGTTCAACGGATGTAGGAGAAGTAACCATGGTAGCACCTACTGCTTCAGTTTACTTCCCGGGCCAGGTTCCGGGATCTGTCGGTCACCATTGGTCAGTAGTGACATGCAATTATGGTTCTGCCGCATGGAAAGGACTGAATACCGGAGCCAGAGTTATTGCCGGCACAGCATTAGACATTCTTACCACACCAAAACTTCTGGAAGAAATTAAAAACGAATTCGAAGTTCAATCCAAAGAACATCCCTATAAAACTTTCCTGCCGGAAGGGGCAAAACCACCCGTTGAGCTGAATAAATCATTGATGGAAAAATACAGGGATGAGATGTCCCGGGTCAGTCAGGATATAAATTAAAATTCGTGGTAATAGTTTTAAATCGCAGACAGATGCAAAAAGGATATTTTGAATCGGACAATTATCATACACCTGAAAATGAGCACCCCTCACTTTGGGAAAAGTTCCTCCTGAATAACCGTTTATACTTCACCTGGAAATATATTGACATAGTTTTCAAAACGAGAAAACAGGCTGTGAGAAAACTTTATGACACCAAAGCCTGGACTGACTCCTCCTTATATATTTTCAGGTTTATTGAAAAAACAGGAGGCCGTTTTCATATTACCGGAATGGAAAATATCACAAAATCAGAAGGGCCCGTGTTGTTCATCAGTAATCATATGAGCACCCTTGAAACGATGATTTTTCCATGTATTATAGGCCCTTTGAAGGAACTGACATTTGTAGTAAAGGAGAGCCTCGTAAAACATCCTCTTTTCGGAGATGTTATGAGATCGAGAAATCCGGTTGTGGTTGGCCGGACTGATCCCCGAAAGGATCTCGAAGCTGTAATGAACGGAGGCGCCGACCTATTGAAAAGCGGGATATCAATAGTTATTTTTCCGCAAAGCACCAGGAGTCTCGATTTTAAACCTGAAGAATTCAATTCACTTGGAGTGAAACTGGCAAAAAAAGCAGGAGTGCCGGTTGTTCCCATGGCGATCAAAACAGATTTCTGGGGAAATGGCAAACCGGTAAAAGAGCTTGGACCTATTGACAGACATAAGCCAATTCATATTAAGTTCGGAGAACCATTTATGGTCCAGGGAAACGGTAAAGAGGATAACCAGAGAATTGTTGATTTCATAAAATCCTCTCTTGAGGAGTGGAAATAGACTATCCCTTATCTCTTATGATATTTTTAACATGTAGCGTTTGAAAAAGCAGTAGCTTCTGGCTTTTCTTTCTCTGTGAACACTGTGTATCCTCTGTGTCCCGATAGCTATCGGGACTCTGTGTAATAATAAGTTAAAAACTTACACAGAGAGACAGAGGAGGCACAGAGGTCCACGGAGGATTTTTTCAATAGCTCGCAGTTGGGTAACAATTTAACCTGAATTTCAGATAGATTCTTAATCATGAAAGAATCTGAAACTTCAATAATTATTTTTTAAGTGTAAGATGTACATTTAAAATTTATTTTGTAGATTTGTTTAGATCGTACTGCAGCCTTTTTGGAAATAAACTGCACTGATTTTCTTCTTTACCTGTGTTGAAAGATTTTGACCATTTCATACATATTAATTTCGGTAATCGTAAAAACTTATTATTATGGGAACATTAGACTGGATTGTACTGGGTATCTTTTGTCTCGGACTGGTAGGAAT
Organism: Bacteroidales bacterium; assembly: GCA_016715075.1. Lineage (GTDB taxonomy): Bacteria > Bacteroidota > Bacteroidia > Bacteroidales > VadinHA17 > LD21. Next base: position 130,622 of record JADKBK010000003.1, on the reverse strand, counting down.
AATACTATGGGTAGTCAGGCAGAAAGATGAAACATCTACTGACTATTTTCTTGCAGGAAGAGATGCCACCTGGCTGGCAATAGGATCATCGATCTTTGCTTCAAACATAGGCTCTGAACATCTGGTTGGTCTTGCGGGAGCCGGGGCATCAAGCGGGATGGCAATGGCCCACTGGGAGATGCATGGGTGGCTTATACTAATACTCGGTTGGTTTTTTGTGCCGTTCTATGAAAGGAGCGGAGTGTTTACAATGCCTGAGTTCCTTGAAAAGAGATATAACAAAGGATCCAGAAGTGTATTGTCAATCATATCCCTTGTCAGCTATGTGTTTACCAAGGTTGCGGTGACGGTATATGCCGGAGGGATAGTTTTTAAGCAGGTTTTTGGTATCGAATCGTTGTTTGGTATAGATTTTTTCTGGATAAGCGCCGTTGGCCTGGTTGTTCTTACAGGTATCTATACGACAATCGGAGGAATGAAAGCTGTTCTGTGGACCTCCGTTTTACAGACACCGGTACTCCTTGTCGGTTCACTGGCTGTTCTGGTTATAGGCCTTATAAAACTTGGAGGATGGAATGAGATGATGGAGATATGCCGTGCTGTGCCGGTAAATGCCGATGGAGATACAATGACCAGCCTCATCCGCTCTGCAAATGACCCCGAATATCCCTGGACAGGTGTTCTTCTTGGTTCAGCAATCATTGGCTTCTGGTACTGGTGTACGGATCAGTTTATTGTGCAGAGGGTTCTTTCAGGGCGTAACCAGAAGGAATCCAGGCGCGGTGCTATTCTTGGTGCTGCGTTTAAACTGACACCGGTATTTATTTTTCTTATTCCCGGTATGATTGCCTATTCACTTAATGCAAAAGGGATGATCAATCTGACAAGCTCGGATGCCGCATTCTCAATTCTTGTAAAGGAACTCCTCCCACTTGGATTTAAAGGACTGGTGGTTGGCGGAATCCTCGCAGCGCTTATGAGTTCACTTGCTTCACTATTCAACTCTTCAGCAACTTTATTTACAGTTGATTTTTATATTAAGTATAAGCCGAAAGCGAGCGAGGCAGAGCTGGTCAAAGTAGGCAGGATCGCAACAGTAGTAGTGGTAATATTGGGTATTTTATGGATTCCGGTAATGAAAGGTCTGGGCAAAGTACTGTATGCATACCTTCAGGATGTTCAGTCATTGCTTGCTCCCGGAATCGCTGCAGTCTTTCTTTTGGGGATAGCTTCACGCAAAACTACTCCCATTGCCGGACTGGTTGGACTTATCTCTGGTTTTGCACTCGGAATGCTGCGCCTGGGGCTCAAGATCTTTTCCGGAGGTATCAGTCACGACGGCTTGATATACAAGGTTTTTCTTGCTCCGAACTGGCTGCATTATGAAATAGCTCTCTTCTTTATTGTTATTGCAATTATTATTGTAACCAGTTTCTTTACTCCCAAGCCCGATCTTGCTACCATAAAGGGACTTTATATCGGATCTGCAACAAAAGAGCAGAAAGCACTGACTAGAGCAAGTTGGAATAACTGGGATCTTATCTTCTCAGCATTAATTATTGCAGTTATACTTGCCTTCTATATATATTTCTGGTAGGATAAAATATTAGGACAACTACATAAAAAAATTAATTATGGATGAATTAAAAAAATACGAGGTCTGGTTTGTCACAGGAAGCCAGGGGTTATACGGTCCCGAAACACTAAAACAGGTTGCCGCAGATTCGGCTGTTATTGCCTCATATCTTGACAAGGCACCCGGTATTTCGCAGAGAGTTGTCTTCAAGCCCATTCTGACTACCCCCGATTCTATATTTGAGCTCTGTTCAGAGGCAAATAATTCGAAAGTGTGTGTCGGCCTTATCATCTGGATGCATACATTTTCACCTGCAAAAATGTGGATCAGGGGACTCTCTGTACTTCAAAAGCCATTTCTCCACCTGCATACCCAGCTCAATCGTGATATCCCCTGGGGTACAATTGATATGAATTTCATGAATCTTAACCAGTCGGCTCATGGTGACAGGGAATTTGGATTCATTGGAGCCAGATTGAGACTGAACAGGAAAATAGTAGTTGGACATTATCAGGACCCTGACATTCTTGACCGTATATCCGTATGGTTGAGGGCAGCTACTGCATATAATGATATGCAGGGGATGAAAGTTGCCAGATTCGGCGATAATATGAGAGAGGTTGCAGTCACTGAAGGGAATAAGGTAAGTGCCCAGATAGATCTGGGTTATTCAGTATACGGATTTGGTGTTGGTGATCTTGTGAAATATGTAAATGATGTCACGGACGGTGAAATCAAAACTCTTCTCGATGAGTACTCTTCAGAATACACCATGACAAAAGAGGTTGCTTCATCTGATACCTTAAAGGATGCAGCAAGGATTGAACTCGGCATGGAAGCTTTTCTTAAGGGAGGAAATTTTAAAGCCTTTACTACCTGCTTTGAGGATCTTCACGGTCTGAAACAACTTCCGGGTCTGGCGGTACAGCGACTTATGGTCAAGGGTTACGGTTTCGGAGCCGAGGGTGACTGGAAAACCGCTGCTCTTGTCCGGTCAATGAAAGTGATGGCCATCGGACTGAAAGGAGGCACATCATTTATGGAAGATTATACCTATCATTTGGATCCTGCGGAGACAAGAGTTTTGGGTGCACATATGCTTGAGATCTGTCCCTCAATAGCACTTGCAAAGCCTGCCGTGGAAGTTCATCAGCTCTCAATAGGAGGGAAGGCGGATCCTGCAAGACTGGTCTTCAAGACTGCAACAGGACCTGCGATAAATGTATCTGTTATAGACCTCGGCAACCGGTTCCGAATGATCGTTAATAAGGTGGAAGTAGTAAAATGTCCTGATATGCCTAACCTGCCTGTTGCCAGTGTTTTATGGAAGCCGCTGCCTGATCTCAAAAGAAGCGCTGCCGCATGGATCCTCGCCGGCGGGGCTCATCACGCAGGTTTCAGCTCTTCAATTGATGCAGAATATATGGAAGATTTTGCTGGCATGACAGGTCTTGAATATGTTATAATAGATGAAAAATGCGACCTTGATTCTTTTAAAAAGGAATTAAGGTGGAACGAGATATTTTATCTGGTATCCGGGTCCAGAATTTAGTCAAAGTGAAACTGCTTAAGATCTCAAAAAAAAACTGACCGGGAAAATGGAGCTTTATTCAAATTATACACAGTATCTGGTTGCTGTTGATTGTATAGTCTTCGGGTACGATATAATTGAGAAGGAGCTTAAACTTCTGCTGATTAAAAGAAGCTTTGAACCGATGAAAGGCAGCTGGTCGCTGGCAGGGGGATTTGTAGAAGAGATGGAGAGCCTTGATGACGCTGCCAGCAGGATTCTGCGCACTCTGACAGGGCTGGAGAGGATTTATCTGAAACAATCTTTTACTTACGGGGAGAAAGAGAGGGATCCGGGTGCAAGAGTAATATCAACCGCATACTGCGCACTCATAGCTTTACGGGATATCAATAAAGAACCGGCAGTGAACAGCGAGGCTCACTGGAGATCGATTGCCGGTTTGCCGGATCTTATTTTCGATCATTCCCTGATGGTGAATAAAGCGCTCTCTGACCTTCAGAATCAGATTAAAGCCAAACCAGTTGGCTTTGAACTGCTTCCTGAAAAATTTACACTTGTTCAGATGCAGGAACTTTATGCAGCTATTTATCAGAAGCAGATCGATAAACGGAATTTCAGGAAAAAGATCTTATCCATGGGGATCCTTGAAAAACTTGATGAAAAAGAGCGTGAGACATCAAAAAAAGGTGCATATTACTATAAATTTAACAAGGAGAGATATGAAAAACTGGAGCAGAACGGATTCTATTTCAATCTCGATGTAAGCTGATAGTGAGCCTCATCCCCCGCCCCCTTCCCGGGGGAGAAGGGGGCGGGGGATGAGGTGAATGAATAGGGAGAGAGTTCCTGTTGAGGAGGTTGAAAAAAAAGCGGGGTTGTGGTGAGCCCGTATAATATTGAATAAGTAAATTAGATGCTTATGCTTGACAACTTAAAATCTGAAGTATTTAAAGCCAACCTGGATTTAGTGAGCAACGGGCTGGTTATTCATACCTGGGGTAATGTTAGTGCCCGAGACAAAAACAGCGGATTGATAGTGATTAAACCATCAGGTGTAAATTATAAATCAATGAAGCCCGATGATATGGTGGTACTTGACCCCGACGGGAATGTGGTTGAGGGTAAATTCAAACCATCAACAGATGCCCCTACGCACCTTTTGCTTTACAGGACCTGGGCCAGTGTAGGAGGAATTGTACATACTCACTCATCCTTTGCCACTGCATGGGCACAGGCAGGAAAAGGGATTCCCCCATTCGGAACAACCCATGCTGATCATTATTTTGGTGAGGTGCCATGTACAAGATCATTGACTGATAACGAGATAGCCATTGATTATGAGATTAATACAGGAAAGATAATTATTGAAAGAATGGCAGATATCGATCCTCTTTCAGTACCTTCGGTTCTGGTCAATTCTCATGGTCCTTTCTGTTGGGGTACTGATGCAGCTGATGCAGTTTATACTGCCGTTTCTTTGGAAGAAATTGCAAAAATGGCTTTTTATACTGTTCTGCTGGGTCAGAACCAGCCGGTAAACAGCTCATTACTGGATAAACATTTCAGAAGGAAGCATGGCAAAGGAGCCTACTATGGCCAGGGAAAGAGTTAATGTATTTAATAATTTTTGGATATGACAAGGAAATATGTAATTGGCATTGACTACGGTACAGATTCAGTTCGTTCTGTGGTTGTTGATACAACAGATGGTAAAATTGTCGGGACTTCGGTATTTGAATACCCCAGGTGGAAGCAGGGCCTTTTTTGTGATCCTGCTATAAATCAGTTCAGACAACATCCTCTTGATTATCTTGAAGGACTGGAGAGATCTGTCAAGGGGGCACTTTCCGGTTTATCTTCCGATATAGTCAGCAATATTTCCGGAATATCTGTTGACACCACAGGATCAACCCCGGTTGCTGTTGATAAGGATGGTGTTCCACTTTCACTTAAAGCCGGATTTGAATGCAACCCCGACGCCATGTTTGTTTTATGGAAAGACCATACTGCTCTCAGGGAGGCAGCTGAAATCAATGAATTGGCAAGATCATGGGGAGGAATCGACTTCACAAAATATGAAGGAGGTATTTATTCCTCGGAATGGTTCTGGGCTAAAATACTTCACGTTTTACGCCAGAGTCCGGAGGTGAGAAAGAGCGGATGGTCGTGGGTAGAGCATTGTGATTGGATACCGGCTCTGCTTACGGGAAATACCAACCCTCTTGAGTTGAAGAGGAGTCGTTGCGCCGCAGGTCATAAAGCCATGTGGCATAAGGATTTTAACGGATTGCCTGACCAGGAATTCCTTACCAGGCTTGATCCTCTGCTTTCAGGTCTAAGGGAAAAACTATATACTGAAACATATACTTGTGACACAGAAGTCGGGACACTGACACCGGAATGGGCTGCAACACTCGGTCTGCCGGTTACTGTCAAAGTAGGTGCCGGGTCATTTGATGCTCACCTGGGTGCAATAGGAGGGGGTATAAAGCCGTATCACCTCATCAAGGTGATGGGAACCTCAACATGCGATATGCTGATTGCTCCCATGTCGGAGGTTGGTGAAAAACTCGTGGCAGGAATTTGCGGGCAGGTAGACGGATCAATTGTTCCCGGTATGCTGGGACTCGAAGCCGGACAGTCTGCATTTGGAGATATATACGCATGGTTCAGCCGTCTCCTGATGTGGCCGGTTACTGAAATCATTTCCGTAATGAACTGGATTGATATTAAGACAAGGGAGAGAATAAGAGAAGAGAGTGCGGAAAAGATAATTGCTGAGCTGAGCAGACAGGCAGGATCGCTCGCTGTTGAGGAAACTGCTGTTATAGCTCTCGACTGGCTGAATGGCCGTCGTACTCCCGATGCCAACCAGGAACTTAAAGGTGCAATAACAGGTTTGTCTCTGGGCTCCGATGCCCCGAAGATCTTCAAAGCCCTAGTGGAAGCCACGGCCTTTGGTTCAAAGATGATAAATGACAGGTTTATCTCCGAAGGAATGCGTATTGATGCTGTAATTGCCATCGGTGGTGTTGCTAAGAAGAATCCCTTTGTAATGCAGATCGTAGCCGATGTGCTTAACGTTCCAATCAGAGTGGCAAGTTCTGATCAGACTTGCGCACTGGGATCAGCAATGGCGGCTGCGGTAGTTGCCGGTGTGCATAAAGATATCCCTGCTGCCCAGATGGCAATGGGCGGTGGTTATGAAAAAGAATATCAGCCCGATCCAGTCAGAGCGGCCAAATATGAAATCCTTTTCAGAAAATATAAGGAATTGGGTAACTTCATTGAAAAAAGTAAGATGTAACTTTGTAAATACCCGGAATCTTTGTACCCTGTAAACATAAAATGATTGCCGCAAAGCTGCTAAAGCACTAAGTTAAACCCAATGTAATCGTCAGAAAATCCTATAACCCAGGTATATGAAAAATTCATTGTCAATAATTCTGTTTTTGTTATTGATGTCCGGTTCAGAATCAACCGGTCAGAAAGGCATTGCTGTAACAGTTAATCAGCTTGTTGTTGTCGCCAATAATCCCGGAGCTATTATCAGCAAGGATATTTATGGCCATTTTTCCGAACATCTCGGAGCATGCATATATGGCGGTATATGGGTAGGTAAAGAATCAAAAATTCCAAATACCTACGGAATAAGAAACGATGTCCTGTTTGCTCTCAGAGAATTGAAAGTACCAAACCTGAGATGGCCAGGAGGATGCTTTGCAGACACCTACCATTGGAAGGATGGCATTGGCCCCCAGTCGAAGCGGGCATCAATAGTCAATACCTATTGGGGCGGTGTAACTGAGGATAACTCATTTGGGACACACGAGTTTATGAAGCTGACCGAACTTCTTGGCTGCGATGCCTATATAAATGGAAACGTTGGGTCCGGTACTGTAAGGGAGATGGCGGAATGGGTCGAATATCTTACATCAGGTTCAGATAGTCCGATGACCAGGCTGCGCAAGGAAAACGGGAGGGACGAGCCCTGGAAAGTCAGATTATTTGCCGTAGGAAATGAGAACTGGGGTTGCGGAGGAAATATGACAGCCGAGTTTTACGGAAATGTGATGAGACAATTCTCAACTAACCTTAACAACTACTCGGGAAACCAGCTTTACAGAGTTGCATGTGGTCCCAACGGTTCAGATGTACAATGGACGGAAACTCTCATGAAAGATCCGGGAACCCGGGCAATGTTCCAGGGAATTTCTTTGCATTACTATTCAGTTGTAAATGGATGGGACTCGAAAGGTTCAGCTACAAAGTTTGATGAACGTGAATGGTTTGAAACATTTCGTTTGAATCTTGAGATTGACAACATAATAAAAAGCCATGAAGCTGTAATGAACAGGTATGACCCTGACAAAACAAAAGGACTTATTGTAGATGAGTGGGGAAACTGGTTCAGTGTTGAACCTGGGACAAACCCGGGATTCCTCTTTCAGCAGAATACAATGCGCGATGCCATAACCGCTGCGATTAATCTGAACATTTTTAATCAGCATGCCGACAGGGTTAAGGGTGCCAATATCGCACAGATAGTGAATGTGCTTCAGTCGGTAATACTTACGGAAAATGATAAAATGGTTCTGACACCTACCTACCATGTATTCAGGATGTTTAATGTTCATCAGAATGCCAGGCTTCTGAAAACAGACCTGCGATGTGAGGATTATACTTTCGCAGGTAAAACAATCCCTTCAATATCTGCCTCAGCGTCTGTTGACAATAATGGCAAAGTACACATCTCACTGGCAAATCTGAATCCTGGTAAACAGATAACGGTTTCCTGTCCGGTAATTGGAGAGGAATACAAAACAGTTACCGGAGAAATACTTTCTGCATCAACAATGAATGCATTCAACAGCTTTGATAAAACGGATGTTGTAAAGCCGGCTGGTTTCAGCGGATTTACTATGAAGGATGGTATCCTGACAGTTAATTTGCCATCCAAATCAGTAGTAGTTATCGAACTGAGTAAATAACCTGATACTAATCCGGGGTAGAACCGGACTTTTTTGAAATACAGTGATTTAGAAAGCCTCCCAGGGTGGGGGTGGGGGTAGAATGAGACTTTTTGAGAAGCTCCATCTGGAAACTGGAGTTAAGTCTCCCTCTCTCCCGGGAGAGGGGATTTAGGGGAGAGGTTAAAAAAGATAATCGATATTTGAAATATAATTTTTATGAGAATGTTGAACAATCTGTTGATAGTAAGCCTGATGGCTGCCGTTCTGTTTTCAGGATGCGTCAGGAAATCGTCATCCGCCGGAGAATATCCCATAAGACCTGTACCATTTACAGCCGTTAAACTGACTGATAGCTTCTGGGCTCCGAGAATCAGGAAAAATGCTGATGTAACTATTCCGATAGCCTTTCATTTCTGCGAGACTACCGGGAGGATTAAGAACTTTGATATTGCAGGAGGAGTGGATACCGGAAAATTCCAGACACTTTTTCCATTTGATGATTCAGATGTATTTAAAATAATTGAAGGGGCCAGCTATTCCCTTCAGACTTTCCCTGATCCCAGGCTCGACGCATATCTCGATGCTCTTATTTACAAAATAGGACTTGCACAGGAGGATGACGGTTATCTCTATACAAACCGTACAATTGCGGAAAGGCATGGAGGTGCAGGACTTCATGAGTGGGTCAATAAACAAAGATGGCTTAACGACTCTATCTCAAGTCATGAACTTTATAATCTTGGGCATCTTTATGAAGCTGCAGCTGCACATTTTCAGGCTACAGGAAAGAGATCTCTGCTGGACATTGCCCTGAAATCGGCCGATCTCGTGAACAGGGATTTTGGTTGGGACCGTTCAAAAGTGTACCCCGATCATCAGGTTATTGAGATGGGGCTGGTGAAGCTTTACAGGGTAACAGGTGAAAAAAAATATCTCGATCTTGCCAGGTATTTTCTGGATGTCAGGGGCCCTGAAGGACAGAGTTATAACCAGGCAGACATAAGACCTGTTGATCAATCCAAAGCTGTCGGACATGCTGTCAGGGCAACATACATGTATTCAGGAATGGCAGATATTGCTGCTATTGAGAAAGATACGGCTTATCTTAATGCAATAACAAGGATATGGGAGGATATAGTCTATAATAAAATTTACCTTACAGGAGGAATAGGTGCAACCGGAGGAAATGAGGGTTTCGCAGATCCTTTTCAGCTCCCCAATATGTCAGCATATTGTGAGACATGTGCCTCCATAGGTGATATATTTTTCAATCACAGGCTATTCCTTCTTCATGGCCAGGCAAAGTACATGGATATTCTTGAAAAAACACTTTATAATTCAATGCTCTCCGGTGTGTCTTTGTCGGCTGACAGATTCTTTTATCCCAACCCCCTGGAATCAAATGGTCAGCATCAGCGTAGTGCATGGTTTGGATGTGCCTGCTGTCCTTCCAATATAGCCAGGTTTGTACCAGCAATCCCGGGGTATATCTATGCTGTAACAGATGACGAAATCTATGTCAATCTGTATATTTCAAATGAGGCTTCCTTTACTGTTGGAAAAAATAAAGTGTCTGTTTCACAAAAAGCAGATTTTCCCTGGGATGGAAAAGTTGAACTGTCAGTAAATCCGGAGAAGACTGGAAAATTCGACCTTAAACTACGCATTCCAGGCTGGGCCCGGAATGAAGCAATCCCCGGGAGCCTTTATAAGTATGAAGATCAGAATATTGATTCTGTAAAGCTGAGAATTAACGGTTCCCTGTCTGAAATAAAATTGACTGATGGCTATGTAGTCCTCCATAGAAAGTGGAGGACCGGAGATAAAGTTGAACTCGAACTTCCGATGCCTGTCAGAAAAATTGTTGCCGATGGAAGAATAGCTGACGACAGGGATAAGATGGCTATACAGCGAGGCCCTGTGATCTATTGTGCAGAATGGCCCGACAATAACTCAGGAAATATCCTGAATTTAATTCTTAAAAAAGATGCTCATTTCACAACTGAGTATATCCCTTCCCTTCTCAATGGGGCACAGGTTATCAGAACATCAGCATATCAGACAAAAAGGACTCTCGATGGGCAAGTGGATACACTCCGCGAGGAACCTTTAACACTGATACCTTATGCTTTATGGAATAATCGTGGCCCCGGCCAGATGGAAGTATGGCTTCCTACAGCTACCCGGTCAGCCCACCCCCTTCCTGCACCTACAATTGCCTTCAGGAGCAAAGTAAGAGCAAGTAAGCTTACAAAAACATTGTCAGCCGTAAATGATCAGCTCGAACCATCAGATTCAACCGACAGATCAACACCATATTATGACTGGTGGCCATCAAAAGATACCTGGGAATGGGTTGAGTACGATTTTGAAAAACCATTATCCATTTCAAGATCAAAAGTCTTCTGGGTTGAGGATACTCCTGATGGCGGATGCCAAATCCCTGCTGAATATGAGATTCTTTATCTGAACGGGAATATATGGGAACCCGTAAGTACCAGAACAAGATATAAGATATCAAAAAATGAATGGAATACCATATCCTTTAAACCCATTGTAACTCAATCAATAAAAATAAAAGTCAGGCTGAAAAAAGAATACTCAGCCGGAATTTATGAATGGGTTATTGAATAGTACTGTAATTTAAAAATCTTGTTCATAAACACTAATCAGGCAGAATGATATCGGCCTTTAATCACTATATGAGAAATGAAACGAAAACTATTGATCCTTGGATTGACTCTGCTTACCGCTTATGGTTACTCACAGCAATCTTCATTTGTCCTTAACAAACAGGAATATTTTGAAAGAGAGGGGGTAAATGTGATGGCTTATCAGGATATTTATCCTGAAGGGCACCAGGGAGGTGTAGCAGTAATAATGCATGGCAGAAGGGTTGCAACAAATGGAGATTTACGGCTTGATGAGACTCCCGGACAATGGCAGCCTATACCGAAACAGGTGGACAGGAAAACCGATATTGGTTCAAATACAATAACGGTAAATCTTGCCTATCCCGATCCAGCAATAAACAGGAAAGGATACAATCCCATTGAATATCCTGATCTGAACTTCGCTTATACTGTTAAGGTCCGCGCTTCAGGCGAATCAATAATAGTAACTGTGGATCTCGATAAACCAATACCGAAAGAATTCATAGGAAAGGTCGGATTCAACATGGAATTGTACCCTGGATGGTTGTATGGCAAGACATGGATGCTCGGAAACACATCAGGTATTTTCCCCAGGCAGGCTAACGGTCCTGCAATGCTCGACTCAAAAGGCGAGGCAGTTGCTTCAAAGCCAATGGCATATGGTAAGAAGATTGTTGTTGCTCCTGAAGAAGAACTTCAGCGGATGACGATAGAATCGAAAAAAGGGGACATACAGCTTCTTGATGGCAGGTACGTGCATAACAATGGCTGGTTCGTTATCAGATCAGTCGTTGCGGAAGGTTCTGCCAAAAATGCAGTTGAATGGGTAATCACTCCTAATTGTGTAAAGGACTGGAGGAGCAATCCTGTTATACATGTCTCCCAGATCGGTTATCTTCCCGGTCAGGAGAAGGTTGCAATAATCGAGCTTGACAAAAAGGATACAGCTCCAGCGGTTCCCGCATTATTTAAGCTCGACGAAAATGGTGAGAGCCTTGAAGTGCTGAATGCCAAACCGGAATCATGGGGAACATTCTTACGGTATAATTATCTGAAATTCAATTTCACATCTGTCAGTAAGGAAGGTCTCTATTTTGTGAAATACGGGAGCCAGCAATCTCAGCCTTTCCGCATTGCAGCTGATGCTTTTCAGCGTAACGTCTGGCAGCCTGTTCTCGAATATTTCCTCCCGGTTCAGATGTGCCATATGAGAGTGAATGAAAAATATCGTGTCTGGCACGGGTTGTGTCACATGGATGACGCACGCATGGCTCCTGTGGACTATAATCATTTTGATGGCTATGTCCAGGGTAAGTCAACACTTACAGCATATAATCCCGGTGATTATGTTCCCGGCCTGAATACAGGAGGTTGGCATGATGCTGGGGATTATGACCTCAGGGTTGAATCTCAGAGCGGAGAAGCGTATATCCTGACTATGGCCTTTGAAGCCTTTAATATAAATTATGACGAGACCTCAATTGATCAGAAAACACATATTGTGGAAATCCATCAGCCGGATGGCAAAAACGATATGCTTCAGCAAATAGAACATGGAGCTCTCACAGTTGTCGCAGGGTATAAAAACATGGGACGGCTTTACCGTGGAATAATTGAAGGAGATAAAAGACAGTATGTCATGCTTGGTGATGGTTCAACAATGTCTGATGGTCTTTTTTATGATTCTAAGCTGAAAACAGGTGAACGAACAGGTACCGCCTCTTCAGTACCTGATGACAGGTGGGTCTTTACTGAAGATAACCCGGCGAGAGAATTAACAACAGCAGCACACCTGGCAGCTGTTTCCAGAGTACTGAAAGGTTTTAATGATAATCTGGGAAAGGAATGCCTTGAGGTGGCAAAAGCAATCTATTCACATGATTATAAGGTTTCAGGCAGGGTAGCAAATGCCAAATTACATGCTGCTATTGAACTTTTTCTCACTACAGGTGACGAAGAGTACAGAAACTATCTGACAGGGAATAAAACAGCAGTTCTCGAGGGACTGAACCAGGTAGGCTGGCTTATCGGCAGGGCTCTTCCAAAAATTAACAATGCGGAGTTTACTGCATCAGTAAGGAGTTCCATCAAGGTACTTTCTGATGATATTACGAAGCTTTCAGCTGAGACACCATTCGGAGTGCCATACCGTCCGCACATCTGGGGAGCAGGCTGGGATATACAGAGCTTTGGGGTAAGACAGTACTACCTCTATAAAGCATTTCCTGATATCTTTTCATCTGCACCAATTTTCAATGCACTCAATTTTATTCTTGGAGTTCATCCAGGCGAGAACACCTCATCTTTCGCTTCAGGAGTTGGTGTGAGATCGGCTACTATTGCATATGGTATTAACAGGGCTGATGAATCATATATTCCCGGAGGAGTGGCTTCAGGCACAGCCCTTATACGTCCTGATTTTCCTGAACTGCTTGACTGGCCTTACCTGTGGCAGCAGCAGGAATATGTTATGGGCGGCGGATCTTCCAATTATATGTTCCTGGTACTGGCTGCAGATCAGCTCCTGTCAGGAAAATAAAACTAATTGATTTCTGGCGGGATTTGAACGAAACATCTATTACTAATCAAGAAAAAACTAATCCTCAGGTTATGAAAAAAGTTCAATTATTATCACTAATGCTGATTGCAGTCATTTTTAACTCCTGCAACCAGTCATCAAAAAATAAAGAGATGATTAAAAAAGAAGTTTTTGGTACTCATCAGGATAAAGAGGTATACCTTTTTACCCTGACAAACAAGGAAGGTAATGTCATCAGACTTACCAATTTTGGTGCAAAGATCACATGGATTGAAGTTCCGGACAGGAACGGGAAGAAGGAGAATGTTACCTTCGGATACGATACTTTCGATGCCATGATCAAGGGAGATATGTCATTCGGATCCATAGTGGGGCGATATGCCAACAGGATCGCAGGAGGTAAATTTACTCTGGATGGCGTTGAATACACATTGCCGCTCAACAACGGACCCAATACTCTTCATGGTGGTCCTGCCGGCTGGCACAGCGTGGTCTGGAATACAGAGATACTAAAGGATAGCGAGTCCCCAGCAGTAAAGTTTACCTATGAGAGCCCCGATATGGAACAGGGTTTCCCAGGTAAAGTAAATGCTGAGGTTGTCTATACCTGGACAGATAAAAATGAAATTGTAATGGATTACACCTGTACATCCGATAAGAAAACTGTCGTTAATGTTACAAATCATGCCTACTTCAACCTTCATGGCGCCGGAAACGGTGATATCCTTGATCATGAGCTCGTGCTGAAAGCTTCAGCATTTACTCCGGTCGATTCTGTGATGATCCCTACAGGTGAGATTCGTCAGGTAGCCGGTACTCCTTTCGATTTTACCTCAGCTCATAAAATAGGCGAAAGAATAGGTGACAATTATGAACAGCTTGTACTTGGCAAAGGATATGATCATAATTACATCCTGGACAATAAAGATGAGGTGGATGTGGCTGTATATGAGCCGGTAAGCGGCAGAATGCTTGAAGTTATAACTGATCAGCCGGGAATGCAGCTTTACACCGGAAATTTCCTCGATGGGAAAAATATTGGACATGGCGGTAAACAACTCAACTTCAGAACAGGATTATGCCTTGAATCTGGCCACTATCCTGACAGCCCTAACCATCCTGATTTTCCATCTACAATTCTGAGTCCGGGTGACACTTTAAAGACTTCCACTGTTTACAGGTTTTCAATTAAATAGATTCAATTATATTCTTGATGAAAAGTATTTTACAACAGATTGCTGATAAAAGCAGGAATGAGGAACAGTCTGAACGGAGTGCGATCATTTCCGAAATCTCTAATCCTTCAACGCCACGCGGCAGGCGTGACTTTCTTAAAAAAGCCGCTCTCGGAGGCATAGCACTCGGCGGAATGATAAATCTTTCCATAGAAGATACAATTGCACAGACTACCTCAAAAATCCAGCGCGCTTCAAGTCCTTCGGAACTGAAGATAACTGATTTAAGGGTTGCAGTCCTGGGTAATTCCGGCTGGCGACGTGCTCTGATAAAGATAGATACAAACCAGGGAATTTATGGTCTTGGGGAGGTCAGGGATGGGGCCGATGAACGATATGCACTTTTTCTGAAAAGCCGCATACTGGGTCTCAATCCATGTAATGTGGAAATGTTGTTCAAGGTAATCCGGCAGTATGGGTATCATGGACGCCAGGGTGGAGGTGTATGCGCCGTTGAGATGGCTTTATGGGATCTCTGCGGTAAGGCTTATGGTGTCCCAGCATGGCAGCTCCTTGGAGGAAGATACCGCGACAAGATCAGACTATATGCTGATACGCCTGGTGCTAATGACCCGGTAGCATTTGCCGAAACTATGAAAAAGAGAGTTGATGTGCAGGGATTCACCTGGCTTAAAATGGACCTTGGGATCCATGTTGTTGGAAAACAGCCCGGCAATCTGGTAAACACAAAGATCTGGGATGGGGCAGCCGGTCAGTACGATACCCGCGACTATATGGGATATGGAAATACGCTTCATCCCTTCACCCAGGTTCAGATTACCGAGAAAGGACTTGACGGCCTGGCTGAATATGTTGAAGATGTCAGAAATGCTGTAGGATATGAGATGCCTCTCTGCGCTGACCATTTTGGCCATTTTGACATAAACAATGCTATACGGTTCGGAAAGAAAATGGATAAATACAGACTGGCATGGCTCGAAGATATGGTGCCGTGGTTTTATACTGATCAGAATAAGACTCTTTCGGATTCACTTGAAACACCAATAGCAACAGGTGAAGATATCTATATGCTTAAAGGAGGCTTTAAACCACTGCTTGATGCCAGGGCTGTGGATATTATCCAGCCTGATCTTGGCACTTCAGGAGGATTACTGGAAACAAAGAGAATTGGAGATTATGCTGAAGAATGTGGTGTCGCAATGGCGATGCATATGGCAGGATCACCGGTTTGCTTTATGGCAAATGTCCATTGTGCGGCTGCAACCCAGAACTTCCTGGCTCTCGAACACCATAGTGTGGATGATCCTCAGTGGGAATCCATTGTAAAGATGACCGGTACCCAGCCAATGATCTCAAAAGGCTTCGCAAATGTTCCTCTCGATGCCCCGGGTCTCGGAATCGAGCTGAATGACGAGGCCTGCAGGAAACTTCTCAATCCCAAACAAAAGGGTTACTTTGAACCAACACCGGAATGGGATGAAAAGCGTTCCCATGACAGACTGTGGAGTTAGGTAATTTACCTTATAATATATTTCAACAGTTGTAAAAAACATTTCCATATTATGATGAAGCTTTCCTGTCACATCTGCATCATTATAACAACGGCTGCCTTTTTGCTGGCAGGTTACTCCTGTAAATCCTCACCTCAGGGTCATGAAGCAGGACTGAAGCTGTACGTTTCACCAGGAGGAAATGATACCTTCACTGGCCTGAAAAGTGAACCTGATAAGACAGGAAATGATGGTCCATTTGCTACTCTTGAAGGGGCACGTGATGCAATCAGACATCTTAAGGAAACTGGTAAACTGCCGCAGAAGTGCATCCTTGTTGAGGTGGCGGAGGGAATCTACGAGCTTTCAAAGCCATTTGAACTGACAGGAATTGACAGTGGAAAAGATTCCCTTTCAAAAATTATATATGAAGGGCGGAAAGGCAAAGAGGTAAGACTCACAGGAGGAAGATATGTTTCAAAATGGGACAAGGTCAGCGACAAGGATGTGCTTGAATGCTTTGAACCGGCTGTGAGATCGCAAATAGTTCAGGCTGACCTTAAGGCAATGGGCCTGAATGATTTTGGTTCCCCTGCCGGAGGCGGGTCAGAGCTGTTTTTCAATGATATCCCCATGAAAATATCACGATATCCGAATGAGGGATATATTAAGATAACCGGAATACTTAATGAAATCCCGGTTGATGTAAGAGGAACAAAAGGTGACCTGGCTGGCAAATTCAAATTTGAAGACCAACGTGTATCGAAATGGCAAAATGAAAAAGATGGATGGGTGCATGGATATTGGTTCTGGGACTGGAGTGAAGAGCGGCATAAAATAGCAGGTATCGACACGAAAAAAAATATCCTCAGCGTCATGCCTCCGTATCACAATTACGGATACCGTGTTGGGCAGTGGTTTTACGGATTTAACCTCCTATCTGAGATAGATGAGCCAGGGGAATACTATATCGACAGATCCAAAGGAATTATATATTTCTATCCTCCATCAGACATTGATAGTGGCAGAGCTTATATTTCAGTAAATAAGGCTATTATAGGTATGGACAAGGTGTCCGATGTTACTATAAAAGGGATGATTATTGAAGGCTGCAGGGAGACAGCGGTCAGGCTGGTTGATTGCAGCAATTCCCTTGTGGAAGCCTGTATAATAAGAAATAGCGGAGAAGGAGCAATATATATTGAAGGCGGAAACAAAAATGGTGTGGCAGGTTGCGATATTTACAACAGCGGTGCTGGCGGAATAAGGATTGAAGCAGGAGACAGGAAGAAACTCACACCCGGGAATTGTTTTGCAGATAATAACTATATCCATCATATTGCCCGACTCAGAAGAGTTTATAATCCTGGCATAACTGTCAACGGAGCAGGAAACAGGGTAAGCCATAACCTGCTTGCCCATGTGCCCCACATGGCTATAGGTTTTCTTGGCAATGATCATGTTATTGAATATAATGAAATCGACAGTGCATGCTATGAATCAAATGATGCCGGAGCTATCTATACAGGAAGAAACTGGACAATGCGGGGCAATCTGCTACAGTATACTTATCTGCACGCCATCTCAGGATTTGAAGGCAAAGGATGCGTTGGGATCTATCTCGATGATGCCTTTTCATCAGCTGATATTATTGGAAACGTATTCAGGAATGTAACGAGAGCAATGATGATTGGCGGAGGCAGAGACAATAATGTCCTGAATAATATTTTCGTTAATTGTACTCCGTCAATTCACGTTGATGCTAGAGGGCTTGGATGGATGAGGAATGAGCATATACCCGGATGGATAAAGGAAGCACAGGACTCGGGAACCATCCTTGGAATTGCATATAATAAGCCTCCTTACAGCGTAAAGTATCCTAAACTGTCTGGAATACTTGATGATGAACCCCGCGCACCAAAAGGGAATGTTATTTCACATAATATCTGCCTTGGCGGAGTATGGGATAAAGCTTCCGGATTCTGGCATATGTCAATTGAAGATAAGGCACGACCCTTGCTGACCATGGAGGAGAATATTGTGTCGCCTGATTCACAGGTTGAGGACAGCCTGTCAAAAAGTTTTATCCTTACTGATCCGATGTTTACAGACAAAGATGATCCTGAAAAAGGCAATTACATGCTAAAATCAGAATCACCTGCATTAGTGCATGGTTTTAAACAGATTCCCTTTGGTGAGATTGGACTGTATAAGAGTGAAAACAGGGCCAGTGAGCCTGTGAAAAATAACTAAAATGAACCGGAAATTCTATCTAAGAGGAAAGCTTCTTACCTGTGTTTTCCTCATTGTAACCTTCTTCCATGGATGTTCTGCGATTCGTCAGCCTAAGCTTTTCCTTAGCTGCAGTGAGAGCAATGATCTCTACAATGTATTGTTAGAAAATAATATACAGTGCAATAGATTAAGTACTCCGTCAGAGGCAGTGGAAATTGCAGCACCCGGATCGGGAGTTTTAATCCTGGCTGATGATTATCCTGAAAGGACTACCCCTATAGATTCTTCGGTTTTACGGATAGCAAAGGACAAGAGACTCAGGCTTTATATTGAATATCCTTCATATCTGCCTGGTATAGAAATGTCCGCCCCGATGCCCACCATTCTGGAAAGAGTGGTTGTCACATCGGATTCTATATTGAATCTTGAAAAAATGCAGATCCTTGCTTTGCATGATTGCTGGTATATTCCTGTCAGGG
The DNA here is from genome assembly GCA_016715075.1 of Bacteroidales bacterium. Lineage (GTDB taxonomy): Bacteria > Bacteroidota > Bacteroidia > Bacteroidales > VadinHA17 > LD21. The sequence goes on along the minus strand of JADKBK010000003.1, from coordinate 111,949 downwards.
TGAAAGATCCCATCCTGTCGGTAAGTAAGGTCGCAGGATTTGACAGGGCAATATATGGACTCAATGGGAATTCTGAAGCAGGAGCCATCTTATTTAAGCTTCCGGAAACCGGCTGGCTTGTTTCAACAACAAAGCTGAGTCATTTTGTTACGGCAAGATATGCACCGAAAAAGTCAATGCAGGCAATCTGGACTTTCATTCTAAACGAGACAGCAGGGCAGGATGTTACAATCCCGCATCTTGAATGGAATCCGGATGTCAGACCATCATTTGAAAGAGATGAGGAACTTCCTGCCGGTGCAGCCCGTTTAGCTGTCAGACGAGGTATTGACTGGCATACCAGGGCAAAGATGCTGTTGAATATTCAGGGATGGGAAGAATATAAAAAGCTTTGGAATTTGAATGATTCAAATATGTTTACAACCGTACCGGCAATAGACAATGCTGCACCACCGCCAGTTTCTGAGGCTGGCGACGGTTCTTTCGGGGTTCTTGAAGGGATAGCCTCCAGGGTAAATTCTGATGGAAGTCAGCCGACAAGATGGTGGCTGCGCAGCGATTCAAACGGAGAAAGCTCCCTGGCTTTTGCTCTTAGCTGGAAAATGGACGGGGATACATTGAGCAAAAGAATAGCAGGAAATCTCCTTGACTGGCTTTATTTCAGATCCGGACTATTTCAGGATGACTCTCTTAAATCTAACTGGGGTCTGCTATACTGGGCCCCGGGCAATGCACAGGCTCTCTACCAGGATAATGATGTTAAAGCGATACTTGGCTGTATTGGAACATCAGCTATTCTGAACTCAGACAGGTGGAATGATATTCTGGTTAAAAATATCCTGGGCAATTTCAGGACAACAGGTGTTAACGGTTTCCGTGGCCAGCGACTGGAGAATCCCCGCGTTCTGAAATTAGGATGGAAGTACTACATGAACAGGAATATTATTCAGCTGCAGCCCCACTATGAGGCCTGGGCCTGGTCATCTTATCTGTGGCTTTACGATAAGACAGGCTGGAATCCACTCCTGGAAAAGACCAGGAATGCAATTACTATGATGATGAAAGCATACCCGTCTGAATGGAGATGGACGAACGGTATACAGCAGGAGAGAGGCCGCATGCTTCTTCCCCTGGCCTGGCTGATACAGGTCGATGACAGACCGGAATATCGGGAATGGCTTAAAATGATCGCCTCCGATATGGAAAAGTGTCAGGATGTGACCGGAGCTATACGTGAAGAGCTTGGGCCCCTCGATCACGGCGATATGGCCCCTCCCGTCTCCAATGAGACCTATGGTACAGGAGAGGCTCCCCTTATTCAGACAAACGGGGATTGTGTATCAGACCTCTTGTATACATGCAACTTCACCTTCCTCGGACTGAATGAGGCATATGCAGCTACAGGGGATGATCAGTATAAAAGAATGGCAGATAAACTGGCAGACTTTCTGATCAGGATACAGGTTAAAAGTGAAAAACATACTGAACTTGATGGTGGGTGGTTCAGAGCTTTTGATTTCAATCAGTGGGAATACTGGGGTTCAAATGCTGATTCCGGATGGGGCGCCTGGTCAATCGAAACCGGTTGGACTCAGGCCTGGATACCGACAGTTCTGGCAATGCGTGTAATGAATGAAAATCTCTGGGATTTATCTGCAAAAAGCCAGGTTAATAAAAATTTTGAACAGATCAGACATAAGATGATGCCCTGAATAGAATTTTAATGATTTTTATGGATTTATCTTGCGGTGCTCTGCACCTTAATTGAATTCATGATTCCATTTCTACAAATATTCCGCAGCTCTGCTGCTTCTTTACGACAATCTGTCCCAGGATGATTTTCAGTATTTACCAGTTCCAATATTTTTATATGGTCATTGGTGCAGCGCACCAGGATATTTGTAGCTGAATATTTGTTAAAAAATATAAGTTGGAGAGCACCGCATCAATCTGCAATCTGTCGCAGGATGATTTTCAGTATTTACCAGTTCCAATATTTTTATATGGTCATTGGTGCAGCGCACCAGGATATTTGTAGCTGAATATTTGTTAAAAAATATAAGTTGGAGATCTCCGCATTATTCTGCAATCTGTCGCAGGATGATTTTCAGTATTTACCAGTTCCAATATTTTTATATGGTCATTGGTGCAGCGCACCATGATATTTGTAGCTGAATATTTGTCAAAAAATTGTAAGGTGCAGAGCACCGCAACAATCCTTCAGGTTTATTTTTGATTCAGCAGTTTTATACCATACTGATCCCATATCTGCTTTGCAATTGCAATTGAATTTCCTGTCGGGGCAGAGACTAAGTTTTCTTCATGAAGACCAACCCAGTTGTCTTCCCATGATATCATATCCTTTTCAAACCTTTTCTAGTCAAGTTTCTTTCCTCCTGTGATTTCAGATCTCATCTCAGCAAACAGCTTTTCCCAGCGTGGAAGATAATATCTGCTATAAAGCCCTGCCCAGTCCTTTATTGCATAGCCATAGAGGATTCTTCCGCCCCAGGTGGTAATTATAGCTCTTGCATTCCATTCATATAATTCTTTCTCATTTGGGTTTGTGGCGTGTTTCCTGCTGTCGTCGCTCCATTTGCCAAAAAGGAATTCCTCCCTGGTAGCCATCAGCTCCTCCAGCTTATGTGAGAGCTCAAGAAATTCGTTAACAGAGGTATCAAACTGTTTAATATTCTTATCCTGATAATTTATCGTGATTTCGTATAGTAAATGACCAGCATATTGTCCGAATACCTGCCTGAATAGGTTTACAATATCATAACGGTATGCATCAATATCCTGCAGGCCAGATGAAGCCGCCATCAGGTCTCTGGCTCCCGAAACCGCATCCTCAGATGGCCAGATATCTTCCTTCACCTGAAAAGGCCGCTTAATAATTGGATTTACCTCAAAAAGACCGCTTTGAGTGTAGTAATAGTTGAAAAGGTGATCCCAGCCGCTGATTATTGTATCATTCAGATTGCCATAACGGGATTTGAGAAATTTTCTTTTCCACACTTTCAGATCAGGGACAGAGCTTTCCCACATTAAATCGCTGACGAGTTCGTATGTAACAGGATTATAATCAAGTCCCTCCATCATCATCCCCATTCCTGCGAGATCCCCTCTGTCAGAGCTGGAGAGAGCATTTTGAAGATTATCCGCTATCTGTGTGACCCCGCCAAACATGCTTACATTATCTCCGAAATTTGAGATCACCGACCAGATCCATGGTTTACCATACCATCCATCATGTTTATACCATCCCGTGTATTTCCATGATTCTCCCATGAGTTCCAGAGCTATCATACGATTGTCAGGAACACCTCCGAAGTAGGCTTTTGTTCGCTCTTTATTCCAGTATTCCGGTGTCTTGAACGGCCATGTCTGAATAACCCATTTCCCTTCCGGATCAGCCTGATCAATCGAGGAAAAAATTTCCCTGCTCATGTTTTTAAGGTAAACAGTGTCTCTGCTTGTGGGCTCCATCTCAATAAACTGGTCAATAGCATAAAGATGATCCGTTCCGTACTCCTTTGTCTGTTCAGTGATGAAATCCTTCGAGATTTGAGTAAAAAGAGGATCTTCCCAGTCAAGGAGATAGGTTGCAGGGAAGTCAAGCCATACCAGGTTTGTAAATTTTAGTCCCGGATTTTTCTTTGCCAGTGCAGGCGGAATATGTCCGGTAAAGCCCTGAAGCACGGGTGTCATTCCCAGTTGCCGTTCCCTGCTTAATATTTTCTTTTGCAGTATATTTTCATTTTCAATCCACGATTGGGGCAGCGGTCCGCCAAACCCATCAATGCATCCCATCCTTCCAAATGCATTGTATGCCGGTCCGACAAAGAAATCCTTCAGATCTTCCTCGGAGATACCATACTTTTTGTAAACTCTCTGCCAAATTATCTCCTGGCCCATCGGCGCAAGAGGCATGTTGATCCCGTTCATAGCCATCCAGTCAATCATCTTCTCCCATTGTGACCAGTCCCAGAATGCCATCGAATAAGAGAAGGTGCAATAATTAAAAATGTACCGGTACTGATATGGTGTCACCTTCCTGACTTTTTTGAAGCCGGTGGGAAGTGATCCCTTTATATTCAGATTACTGCCGCATCTCCAGTTGTAAACAGAATTGCAGTAATTTTTCAGGTAATAGTTGAATCCGCTGCAGATAGCGATACCTGATGATCCGCGTATAATGATCTTCTTATTCTGCGGTTCAATCTCAAAAATGTCGTTGCCCTTCTCTTTTTCAATGAGTTTGAGTATGAACTGATCAGCGTATTCAGGCAATACCCTGTTTATTACACCGGCTGCCTCCTGAACCTGGGGGCTGCTGTTATCCCTGTAACTGCATGAAAAGGTTATTGATAATAGTGAAATTATTATTAAAACAAGATGGATTCTGTAGATATTCATACAAAACAATTTATGAGTCAGTTTATAATTTGAGCAATGTATAGCGTTTCCTCTCACTCCATTCTATTGATGTTAAGTTGTTCAGTATAAAGATAATTCTTATGTCTTGCAAAATAGAACTTTTTTAATTTCATTCACCAGTAGTTGAGAAAATCCTTTGTGTACTTAGTGCTTCCCGATAGCCATCGGGACTTTGTGTCCTTCGTGTTTAATTGTAAAATACTTAAACACGAAGGACACAAAGTATAACACAAAGGAACACAAAGGGGAAAGAAGCACTCAGATAACTTTTTCAACAGCCCGGTATGGCCAAACCTATTTTAACTCACAAGGAGTAAAACATTCAACCAGCCCGAATTGATTTATTAACTGGTTACTTTAATTTCTGAACATTTGAACATCAACTTGAATATTTTTTAATTTGCAGGTCTATTCTGCATCTTTGATAACATCAACCAGTAATTTCATGGAAAGGATAAAAAAAGTTAATCATTCAAGGCTTATCATAAAAGCAATACCTCTGCTTTTTATTATAGTAATGGCACTCTACGGGTGCAGGAAAAGCGGGACATCTGAACCTTCTTTCGCCGATATTGAAAATGGATTCAGGAATATTCCTGATACCGTTCAGACAAGCATCTACTGGTACTGGCTTTCGGATAATATCTCCAAAGAAGGAGTTGTGAAAGATCTGGAGGCAATGAAGAGTGTTGGAATAAACAGGGCATTTATTGGGAATATAGGTTTAAGTGATTTGCCTTCAGGGAAAGTAAAAATATTCACTGATGAATGGTGGGATATCCTTCATACAGCGCTCAAAAAAGCTACAGAACTAAATATCCAGATCGGTATTTTCAACTCGCCAGGCTGGAGTCAGTCAGGCGGACCATGGATTAAACAGGAACAATCAATGAGGTATCTTAATTCATCTGAAATTCATCTGTCGGGGCCGCAGGAATTCAATATGAAACTAACTCCGCCAGATAATGATTTTCAAAGAGTTAAGGTGATTGCCTGCAAGGCTCCTGCAAGCTATGAAAAAACGTTCAGAAAGCTTAACCCTAAAATTACCTCTGAACAAAAAATTGAAGATCTTGAGAATGTTATGGATGATGATACCTCTACATTTATTCTACTGCAGCAAGGCAAGAAGTACAGTATCGATTTTGCAGTTTCCGATAGTTTTACTGTCAGAAGTCTGATAATCAGAACAGCAAAGTTTCCTGTCAAAGCCAATGTTGATTTTCTGGCTAAGAACAGAAATTTTTTGAACAAGGTAAAATCATTCCAGATTGACAGAAGCAATCCCGGACTGGTAGTTGGATTTGATCCTTATGCACCTGTTGTAATTTCAGTCCCTGAAACTTCGTCCAGATTGTTCCGGATAGATATTACAGGAGGCAAGCCTGTCGGAGGAATAGCGGAGATAGAGGTCTCCTCTCTGCCAAGGGTGGAGCGGTATCCTGAAAAATCGCTTTCAAAGATGTTTCAGACTCCTCTGCCATACTGGAATGATTATATGTGGCCTGTTCAGCCCGAATTTAAAGACAAATCGCTGGCAATTGACCCGGAAGATGTTCTGGATCTGACTGATAAGATGAGTGCTGACGGCACTCTCTCCTGGAATGTGCCTGAAGGTGAGTGGATTATAATACAAACAGGAATGACAAGCACAGGTGTGGTGAATGAGCCAGCGACACCTGAAGGAACAGGGCTTGAAGCTGACAAGATGAGCAAAAAACATATAGCATATCATTTCGACTCCTTTCTTGGAGAAATCCTCCGTCGAGTTCCACCAGAGGATAGGAAATCGTGGAAAGTAGTTGTTGAGGATAGTTATGAAAGGGGAGGACAGAACTGGACAGATGGATTCGCTGAAGAGTTCTCCGCAAGATATGGTTACGATCCTGTCAGGTATATGCCTGTTTTAAGAGGTTACGTTGTCGGAAGCAGAGCAGTTTCGGACCGTTTCCTGTGGGATCTTCGAAGACTAGTAGCAGACAAGATTGCCAGGGATTATGTAGGAGGACTCAGGGAGATAAGTCATAAAAACGGATTGACCACCTGGCTTGAAAACTATGGACACTGGGGCTTCCCGGCGGAATTTCTCCAGTATGGCGGGCAATCTGATGAAGTAGGAGGGGAATTCTGGAGCGAAGGTGATCTTGGTAATATAGAAAACAGGGCAGCTTCTTCGTGTGCTCATATTTATGGAAAGAAAAAAGTATCAGCAGAGTCATTTACCTGCGGAGGAGCGCCATTTTCCCGATATCCCGCCGAAATGAAGCAACGTGGCGACCGGTTTTTTACAGAAGGCATCAATAATACACTCCTTCATGTTTACATTCATCAGCCGGCTGAAATACCTCCTGGTATGAATGCCTGGTTTGGTAATGAATTTAACCGCCATAACACATGGTTCAGCCATATGGATACTTTTATCAGGTATCTTAAACGGACTAACTTTATGCTGCAGCAGGGAACCTATGTTGCTGACGTGGCATATTATATAGGTGAAGATGTCCCGAAAATGACAGGGATCTGCGATCCGTCACTTCCGGATGGTTATTCTTTCGATTACATTAACAGTGAAGTGATTATGAACAGGCTTACTGTAAAGGACGGGAAACTAACCTTACCTGATGGCATGAGTTACAGTATACTTGTTCTGCCCAGGCTGAAGAGTATGAGGCCTGAACTCTTAAAGAAGATCACAGACCTCGTTAAACAGGGTGCAATAGTTGTCGGACCTGCACCGACCCGTTCTCCCAGCCTTCAGGACTATCCGGAATGCGATGAGAAAGTGGAGAAGCTGGCATCCTCCCTTTGGGGGAATATCGATGGGATAAAGATCAAAAGTGCCAGGGTCGGCAAAGGAATGATAATTAATGGTATGCTAATGCAGGAGGTACTGGATCTGCTGAAAATCAATCCTGATTTTAAAGCAGGTAAAAAAGACCCTCTTCTTTATATACATCGGAAACTGGGAGATGGTGATATTTATTTCATTACCAACCAGTCAGATACAAAAATAAGTGTAAATACGGAATTCCGGATTACAGGAAAAAGCCCGGAACTATGGGATCCAACCACAGGTAGAATTCGTGAGCTTCCTGATTATACTGTAAACAACGGGATGACTTTTGTGCCGGTAAAGCTTGATGCCAATGAAAGTGCATTTATCATTTTCAGAAAAAACAACAATGATCAGGACAGAAACAATATATCTGTCAATTATCCCGAACCGGTACAGGTAACTGAAATAACTGATCCCTGGATTGTCGACTTTGATTCAGCAGGACGAGGTCCTGTTCATCCTGTGGTTTTCAATAAGCTATACGACTGGACAACAAGCAGTAATGACAGTATCAGATATTATTCAGGAACAGCGGTCTATCAGACACGATTCAAACTTGAAAAGACATATGGTGAAAGTAAGCTCTTTATTGATCTGGGAGTCGTTAATGGTATGGCTAAGGTTAAGGTTAACGGTAATTTTGCAGGAGGTATCTGGACAGCTCCATGGCAAGCCGATATTACATCCCTGGTGAAATCAGGAGAAAATATTGTTGAGGTGGAAATTGTGAATACCTGGATTAACAGGCTTATCGGCGATAGCAAGCTCCCCGAAAGCAAGCGGAAGACATGGTGCATGGTAAACCCTTTTACTCCGGAAACTCCTCTTGCTCCTTCAGGAATGACAGGACCCGTGAAGATTTTTTATTGCGAAAAATAAATAATTCATCCTGACTTTAGCTACATTTAAGATCTGATAACTTAAAATTTATAATTCCTTATACACATGACAACACGACGTGAATTTGTAAAAAACACCGTAATAACCTCCGCAGCACTGGGTCTGGCACCTGCATTATCAAGTGCACTGGCCGGATGTGCCCCTTCGGACAGGATCAATGTAGGACTGATAGGTTGCAACGGGATGGGTTTTGCTGACCTGACTGCATTTCTTGAACACCCCCAGGTTGAGTGCCTTGGGTTATGTGATATTGACGAGAGCGTATTAAACCGCAGGGCAGCAGATGTCGAAAAGATAAGAGGGAAGAAACCGGCAAATCTTTATAAAGACTGGCGTAAACTGATTGAGAATAAAGATATTAATCTGGTAATTATCGGAACACCTGATCATTGGCATTGTCTCCAAATGGTCGCCGCCTGTGAGGCAGGAAAGGATGTATATTGCGAAAAACCAATAGGAAGGACCATTGAGGAGTGCAACCAGATGATAAGCGCCGCAAAGAAATACAAAACTGTGGTTCAGGTTGGTCAGTGGCAAAGAAGTGATCCGCACTGGCTTGATGCGGTTAATTTTATCAGGTCCGGTAAGCTTGGAAAGATAAGACTTGTGAGGGTATTTTCATATCAGGGTTGGTGTCCTTCTATCCCGGTTCTGGCAGATGAACCTGTTCCCGCAGGAGTTGATTATGACATGTGGCTTGGGCCAGCTTCAAACAGGCCTTTTAACCGCAACAGGTTTCATTTTACCTTCCGTTGGTTTTGGGATTATGCCGGAGGCCTGATGACCGATTGGGGAGTTCACCTGCTTGACTATGCACTTTTCGGAATGAATGTGACTGCTCCGAAATCTGTAATGGCAATGGGTGGAAAATATGGTTATCCCGCTGATGCCTGTGAAACACCTGACAGTCTGCAGGCAATATATGAATTCGATGGATTCAATATTCTGTGGGATCATGCCATTGGCATTAATGATGGGGCTTACGGACGGAATCATGGCTTAGGCTTTGTTGGGGAAAACGGGACCCTGGTAATTGACAGGGAAGGCTGGGAGGTAATACCTGAGGTGGTAGATGGAACAACCCGTATGGAAGCATTGTCATTAAAGAAAGGCACAGGTCAGGGTTTGAGAAACCATGTTACAAATCATCTCGATTGCATTAAGAGCCGTAACCAGGATACCAATGCCAGCATAGAGATTGGTGCACACATTGCCAAATTCTCGAGCCTGGGAAATATTGCTTACCGTACAGGAAAGAAGCTGGTTTGGGACGGAACAAAATTCACCAATGACCAGGATGCTAATAAGTATCTTATTCCTGATTACAGAGGTCCGTGGAAATTGCCCCAGGTTTAAAAGTGAATGATAATCCGACTTTTCAGCCTGTCATGATAAACTGACAAGAAATATCATATATATATACTTTTATCCGGAATAAAATCATTTAAATTAAAACTCTCTTAATGAAAGCAAAGACCATCTTTTTATTGATTCTCGGAATTATCTGCAATTATGGATGCAGCATGAATTACCCGGATTTCACTGAAAAGACACTTGACAGTACTATTGTTAAGGATTGCTGGATGAAAACCATTGGCGATCTCAATTCCGATGGAGTAAATGATCTTGTTATTGGGGGATATTCAGCCGGAGGAATTTGGGTATATTATTCTCCTGATCTTAAAAAAGAACATATAACAGACATGACAGGTGCCTCAACTGATGCAGAAGTTGCTGACATAGATAATGATGGTGACAATGACCTTGTGACTGTTTTTGTCGGTAAACTGCTCTGGTTTGAAAATCCGGGCTGGAAGGTCCATACCATTAAAGATTCACTGGAAACACATGATATAGTTGTCGCTGATCTTGATGGAGATAAACTGATTGATATAGCAGCCAGGAATCAGGGAGAATTTGGATATTCGGGAGATAAGATTTTTATCCTGAAACAAGCAGATCCTGATATTTGGTTGTATTCAGAAATATCAATAAGAGACGGAGAAGGATTAGAATATGCTGATCTGAATAATGATAATAAGTCTGACATAATAGTAAACGGTTCCTGGTATGAAAATTCAGGAAATATTCAACATTGGGATGAACACATCTTCAGCGATACCTGGGTTTGGAAAAATGCCTTTATAAGTTGCATTGATATTAATAATGACGGTAGGGCTGATATAATAATGTCCCCCTCTGAATTGCAAGGTACAAGGTACAGGATCTCCTGGTTTGAAGCACCTGAGGATGTGAGTAGCATCTGGACGGAACATATTATTATACCCGATATTGAGACTGTAGTCCATTTTATTGGGGGAGCGGATTTTAATAATGATGGCAGGACAGATATTGCCTATGCCCGGATGACCCAGGGTGCCGATCCTGATGAGGTTGCATTATTGTATAACACTAAGCCAGACAGATGGGAAAAACGAGTAATCAGTACTGGTGGTTCCCATTCTATGAGGATAACTGATATAGATTCTGATGGTGACTTTGATCTGTTTGGAGCCAACTGGAATGATAGTATTGTAAAAGTCTGGATTAATAAATTGGAATAATCAGTTTTATTTCGACAGGCCATTTTTCTATAACTTTAAAAGCAGGGGATTTTAATTATGAAAAGTGTTAAACTGCTAATTCTTATTCTTGGCCTTACCATAAATTCTGCCAATTCTCAGAAGCTTGTTCTCGACAAGTGGAAATATATTGAAGCTGATAGTAGCAGACAGAAATGGGGAGACTGGGCTGAACCTGACTGGCTTAGATACTTCGGACTCGATATTTTGGATTTAAATATAGACGGATATAAAGACATCATTTCCGGCCGTTACTTTTACTTAAATCCCGGAGGTGATATGGAAGAGCCCTGGGTCCGTTCTGATCTGGGTATGAATGTGGATGGCTATTTATTTGTTGATATTGATGGAGATGAGTTTGCCGATGTAATTGCTGAAGCCTTGCCTGATGTTTACTGGTTTGAGGCAGACAATTGGAAAGGATCTTCCTGGACTTGCAGGAAAATTGGTGAAATCCCACGCACAGATCATGTGAATGGTCAGGGAGGACTTCATAGTCAGATTATTAGCGGAAACAATGAAGAAATTATTCTGGCTACTGAAGGTGGCATTTATGCAGCAGAGATACCAGATCACCCGGAAGTGAAGTCAGACTGGAAATTCATCAGGATAATCAGGACCGGATCTTCAGAGGGAATTGGTGCAGGTGATATTGACGGGGATGGGGACATTGATCTTGCTGCCGGAGACATGTTCATTGAAGACAAGGATGTCTCAAGGCAACTGTTTTGGCATGAAAACCCCGGATCGCTTAACAAAGAGTGGGTAAAACATCATACAGGTACTGCAGTTAATGCTATTGACAGGATAGAGATAGCTGACTTCAATGGTGATGGCAAAGCAGATATTGCAGTATCAGAGGAAATGTGGCCTGGCTTTGAACCTTTGGCAAATCTATTGATCTTTACAAATCCCGGGAAAGATTATAATGCCAAATGGGATAGAGGGATATTATTTACAGGCTATTCAATAAATAATCTTGATGCAGGTGATATTGACAGAGATGGTGATACTGATCTTATTACCTGTGAACATAAAGGAAAAGAGTTCAGGCTTTTATTGTTTGAAAATGATGGAAGGGGAAAGTTTACAATGCATCTGGCCGATAGAGGGCATGAGAGTCATCTCGGCGCACTCCTTGCAGACCTTGATTCTGATGGTGACCCGGATTTAGTAAGTATTGCATGGGATGCTTATAAGTTCCTTCATATCTGGCGGAATGATGCAATTCAAAAAAGTATCAGATGGGAGCATTTATCATCCATTAATGGTGATTTACCTTCTCCGAATGGCGGCCATGAACAAACATCCTGTCTGGTTGCTGACCTTGATAAAGACGGGATTAAGGATTTTATTATTACTGACCGGAGTGTCAGCCCTTCTGTTGTCTGGTACAGGCTTATCGAAGGAAATGGGATAAAATTATTATAGATGACTCTCCTTGCCGGATTGAAGCTGGCAATGCTTTACTGGATGTTGATAAGGATGGGGATCCTGACATTATTTTCGGAGGAGATTATGGCAGTAATGAAATATGGTGGTGGGAAAATCCATATCCGGAATATGACCGCGGGAAAAGCTGGAAAAGGTTCAATGTTAAAAAATCAGGGGAGAATAAACATCATGACTTAATGACAGGTGATTTTGATAATGATGATCTTCCGGAACTCGTTTTCTGGAATCAGGATGCCAGGACTTTATTTATTGCAGAGATACCTGCTAACCCAAAAAAGACGCAGGATTGGAAGCGGGAACCAGTGTATGTCTATAATGCTGACAGTGAGATGGAACCAAGAGGTGGTGTTGGAGCTTATCCGGCCTGGAGAGGGAGAAATGAGCATGAAGGCCTCACAAAGGCAGATATTGACGGAGATGGGATAGTCGACATTATTGGCGGTGGCCGATGGTTTAAGTACATGGGGAATGGGATGTTCAGGGCTAATCTTGTGGATGCTTCATATACCTTTACAAGGGCAGCAGCCGGTCAGTTAATTGAAGGTGGAAGACCAGAGATATTAGTATCACCCGGAGATGGTGTCGGATCACTCCGACTCTATGAATGGCATGGGGAAATGAATGATAAAAACAATACAGGTTCAGGAACCTGGGTGTCGAAAACATTAATAGAAACAATATATGACGGGCACACCCTTGATATAATAGACTTTAACGGTGACGGACACCCCGATATCTTTTCAGCTGAAATGAAGCTCAATCCTGATAATCCGGGAGCAATCCGGATTTTACTTGGAGACGGGAAAGGGAATTTTATACATCATTTGGTCAACGGAGACATTGGCTGTCACGAAGGAAAAATTTTCGACCTTGAAGGTGATGGTGATTATGACATCCTAGCTAAACCATATAACTGGGATACTCCAAGGATTGATCTTTTTATTAATGAGACTAAGTAGTCATATATTAAATTCTGATGTGCTGAATATTAATTGTCCCACAAAAAGGCCTGCTTTTAGAGTATTCATTTGCTTTGTAATACAGGCACATAAATTTGATTTTTATGCTTATGAATAAATTATTCCGGCAAATTCCTGTTTTTTTATTCCTGACAACAGGCATACATGGGCAGGGAATTAAGTTTGAAACCTCTGTAATATCAAATTCTGTGGCACTGCATCCCATGATATTCGATGTGGATAAGGATGGGAAAAATGACGTAGTGGTTGTTGATGATTATATCGATCTGGAAGGGAATGATGGACTTAATATTAAAACTGTATCCTGGTTTTCATCACGAGGGGAAGCTGGTGGCGGAGGATTTAAAAGAAATACAATTGCAGAATTAAATTTCAGGTCATGTGGTATTGCCCCGGCAGATATAAATAATGACGGATATATAGATATCATTGGAAGAGATGACACTGACGGCGATGATAATAATGAAACGGGCAGTATTTTCTGGTTAAAAAATCCTTATGGATCAGAAAACATCGATGGAACACACTGGCAGAAAGTTGAAATTGGCTTCAGTACATATTCAAAAGATATTCTGGTTACTGATTTTAATCATGACAACAGAACAGATGTACTTGCCCGCGGTGTTGATGGCTTCCTGAGGCTATTTCTTCAAATCTCCCCTTCTGAATGGCAGGTAATAAAAATTGAATCACCTCCACATGATGGAACTGATGTAGCGGATATTGACCGGGATGGTGATACGGATATAGTCATTAATGGCCTGTGGTACGAATGCCCGGAGGATCTTATTAAAGGGAATTGGATCAGGCATGATTTTGCTCCCCGGTGGTATCAGCAAAAAACAGGTAAAAAGGGAGAATGGTTTGATAATAATACAAAAGTTACAGTAAATGACATTGATGATGATGGTTTTCCCGACATTTTTGTATCCTGTGCAGAAAACAGCGGTTATTCAGTATGCTGGTATAAAAACCCCGGAAATAAATCTGATGGATACTGGAAGGAGCATTTTATCGGTTATATGGATTTTGCCCATACTCTAAAAATTGCCGATATGGATAATGATGGAGACAGGGACCTGGTTACCGGCTCTTTAATGCTCTATAATGATCCTGATCCTGAAGGATATCATCCTGTTGTAGTTTTTATTAACAAAGGAAACAATCTTGAATGGAGAAGGCAGGTTATTTCAGAAAAAGCCTGTTATGGAGGTACTACAGGTGATATTGACAATGATGGAGATATCGATATTGTTGCACCAAGGAACTGGAACCGGGCTCCCCTTTATTTATGGAGAAACCAGACCAGCCAGAAATATGATCCCAATTCCATAAAAATAAAAGAGATAACTGAACAGGGTATCCCCAGCCTTAAAATTGAAACATCTTCTGCAATCTATATTTATGACAAGGCAGGAGGCGGATTCATCAGTATATTCGATAAAAATGGCAAAGACTGGATCAGTTTCAAAAGTGGAGACTATCCGCCCCGGGGTAATTCTGCATCACGTTACAGAGGGATTCCGAACCTTGGTATCGGAGGTGAAGATGAAGATGCCGGTCATCCTGGTTTTAATAAATGTGAAACCAGGATAATTGCTCCAAATGTCATTGAGACCACTTCAAAGTCAGGGAAATGGAAATTTCGCTGGGCATTTTATGATTCCGGTGCAAAAATGACGATGGTACATACCATTCCCGGAACGCCCTACTGGTTCCTCTATGAGGGAACACCTGCAGGCAAATACGATCCTTCAAGAATGTACTGGGGAAATAACCTGGATGGTAGACGGGAAGATTTTCCCGACTTACTCGAAAATAAAGGAATTTTTAAAAATCTGAACTGGGTATATGTCGGACAAAAAGATTATCCGCGTATTTTATACTTCAGGCAGGTCTATCCTGATGAAAAAACCGATTTGTTTTCCTATATGGGAAATACTCCTGGAGGCTCATATAAGTCGCCCGACGGCATGGTGTGTTTTGGCTTTGGAAGAGGCCAGAATACAGTACCGATACTTCAGGGAGATAATCAGGAATTTAGTATTGGCTTTATTGACAGAGAAATTGATACTGCAGACGATCATCAGTTTGTTAAATTGAAAATAGAATCAGAACAATGATTAATTTCACAAAGAAATTTTTTATAATTTTCAAGTATGCCTGAAATCTTTAAAAAAATTAAACATACCATGAAAAATGTTTTATCATTTTTGCCTGCTTTATTATTTTATGCAGTCACATTAAATACTTATGCACAACAGCCAATTGATTCTTATCCATTCCGGAATCCTTCACTTCCGGTTGAGAAGAGGGTAAATGACCTTGTATCACGGATGACCCTTCAGGAGAAAGCCGATCAGCTACTTTATACTGCGCCGGCAATCCCGCGACTTGGAGTTCCTGCATATAACTGGTGGAATGAAGCCCTTCACGGAGTTGCCAGATCCGGATATGCCACTGTATTTCCTCAATCAATTACTATTGCCAATTCATGGGATGAAGGATTAATGTACAGCGTTGCAAGCGCTATCTCCGATGAGGCCCGGGCAAAGTACCATGAGTATCAGAGACGAGGTAAAACAGGCATTTATCAGGGACTTACATTCTGGTCACCCAATATCAATATCTTCCGTGATCCGCGATGGGGCAGAGGTCACGAGACTTATGGAGAAGATCCTTTTCTTACAGGCAGAATGGGATATGAATTTGTAAGGGGAATGCAGGGTGATGATCCGAAATTCCTTAAAACTGTAGCAACAGCCAAACACTATGCAATACATTCGGGGCCAGAACCTCTCAGACATTCATTCAATGCAAAGGTCAGTGAATCTGACCTCAGAGAGACATATCTGCCTGCCTTCCGTACCCTTGTAGTTGATGCCGGTGTATACTCAGTGATGGGTGCATATAACAGATTCAGGGATTATCCCTGCTGTGCAAATCCGGTTCTTTACGGGATACTCAGGAATGAGTGGGGCTTCAAAGGTTATATTGTTTCTGACTGTGGTGCAATTTCGGACTTCTGGCAGTTTAATGGTTTTGCAAAAGATGCCACAGAAGCGGCAGCTCAGGCTGTGAAGGCAGGCACTGACCTTGAATGCGGCTCAGATTACAGAAACCTCAAAGCCGCTGTCGACAAGGGTCTCCTGACTGAAGAAGATCTTAATACTGCTGTGAAAAGAGTATTCACAGCAAGGTTTAAGCTGGGAATGTTCGATCCTGATGAAATTGTCCCTTATGCTCAGATACCTTTCTTCGTCAACTGCTCTGATTATAATAATTCTCTTTCACGTCTGGCAGCACAGAAATCTATCGTGCTATAAAGAACAATGATAATCTGCTTCCTCTTTCAAAGACGATCAGGTCCATAGCAGTCATTGGTCCAAATGCGGATAACTTTGAAGCCCTGATTGGAAACTATAACGGTATTCCAAAGGACCCTGTTACAATCCTCAGGGGAATCACGAATAAGGTCTATCCTGATACAAAAGTCACCTACACAGAGGGCAGCGATCTGGCAGAAGGGATTCACAATCTTACCCCAATACCTTCACGTTATTTGCAGACTGCAGACGGCAGGCAGGGAGCTCTCGGAGAGTATTTCAATACAAGGGAGATGAATAGCAGTCCGGTGTTTACAAGAATTGATGACCAGATCAACTTTTACTGGGAGCATCTCTCTCCCCGTTTTGACATGCCTGATGATGATTTCGGGATTAAATGGACAACTTACCTGGTGCCACCTGAAACAGGAAAATATTTTCTCGGGGGATGGGGCTCTTCCGGCTATGAGATCCTGCTTGATGGCAAACAAATAATTTCTTCGCGAAGTGATGATTCGGGTTTTCATCGCGAGGTTCCTGCAGAACTCCAGGCAGGCAAAAAGTATAAAATAGAGGTGCTGTATAAAAACTATGCCGGAGACGCCGATATTAAGCTGCTCTGGGCTCAGCCACGCGTTGATCTTGTTGAGAAGGCAGTAAAAGCCGCCAGTGAAGCCGATGCTGTAGTTCTCGTCTTAGGTTTGTCACAGAGACTTGAAGGAGAAGAGATGCCGATTAAAATTGATGGTTTCAGTGGTGGAGACCGTACAAATCTTAATCTCCCTGAAACACAGGAAAAACTTCTTGATGCAGTCTGTGCAACAGGTAAACCTGTTATTGTTGTACTCGAAAGCGGTGGAGCAATGTCTGTAAATCAGGCGCAACAAAAAGCAGCAGCCATAATTCTTGCAGGTTACGGAGGACAACAGGGAGGAAACGCCGTTGCGGATGTCCTGTTCGGAGATTACAATCCGGCAGGAAGATTGCCGGTTACATACTATAAATCAGTTGATCAGATCCCTCCATTTGAAAACTATGATATGAAAGGTAAAACATACAGGTTCTTTACACAGGAACCACTCTATCCTTTTGGATATGGACTGAGTTATACCACATTCACCTACAGTAATTTATCTGTGCCTGTCAAAGCAATTGCAGGAGTACCGGTTAAAATAAAGGTTACAGTCACAAATTCGGGAAAAGTATCAGGGGAAGAAGTTGTGCAGCTATACCTTACAGATGAAAAGCATCGACTCCCAGGCCTGTTCGCCAGCTTGAAGGATTCAGCCGAATATTACTTCAGCCCGGGGAGAGCAAAGAGGTTGAATTTACACTGGAACCAAGGCAGTTCTCGATTATAAATAAGAAAGATATCAGGGTAATTGAACCTGGCTATTTTACTGTATCCGTTGGTGGCAAACAGCCTGGTTTCAAGGGTTATCTTGATCCTCAGTTCACTCAGGTTCTCACGGGAAGGATCAGTTTGACTGGGAAAGAATTCCCGATTGCTAACTGATAAGAACAAAAAAATGGATCAGAAAAATTGGAGCTGCCTATAAGGTCAGGCTATTACCTTATCTTTCTCTGTGTGACTCTGTGTATTCTCTGTGGACTCTGTGTAACATTAAGCTAAGAACTTACACAGAGAACACAGAGGAGGCACAGAGCATCACAGAGGACTTTCTCGACAGCCCTGAGATTTTAAAATTCTTTCTATTCTCCCTTAAGTTGTTTCATCAGCCAGTTATTTAGAGCTTCGGTTTGTTCAGGGAATGTCCAGTGACCCGTTTCCTGGTATAGATGAAGCTCTTTGGGTGCATTGATAACATTATATGCTGAATACATTGAAGTAGGGGGGCAGGTAATGTCATTATATCCCCAGGTAAGATAGCCGGGTATAGTAATGCGCCTTGCAAAATTCACGACATCAAAATATGCAATTGTTTCAACCTCAGCTGGTTTTGGTTCTGCTTCCCTGAAATAGTGAGGCCAGCCTCCTGCTCTCTTGTTGAGATATCCGGTGTGGTCACACATAGCAGGGTAGAGGCCTGCCATAAATCTGATCCTTTTATCAAGTCCGGCTGTTATCAGAGTGAGCGCACCTCCCTGGCTTCCTCCTGTGACACCAATATCGGAACCATTGAATTCAGGAAGTGTGAAAATAAAATCCACTGCTTTGACACATCCAAGGAAGACTCTTTTGTAGTAATGAGTGTTCCTGTCGTTCATTTTTACTGTCCAGTATGAAGATAAAGCTCCGTTCATAAGATTATCATAGACCTGAGGGTCCAGATTTACAGGTATACCATGTATTCCGATTTCGAGTGAAATAAATCCCAGTCCGGCGGTTTTGGAGTCACCTCCGTAAGGACGGATGCCTGCTCCAGGAACCCTTAGAATAGCAGGGTATTTGCCAGGCTTTTTAGGAACAGCAAGTATGCCGTATATCCTTGAGCCCTGTGTCTCATTCTGGAAGCTTATATGGTAAACATTGGCATCGCTGGTACATCTCTCAGGCATAAGGGTAATGCGGGGATCGAGGTTTATTTTACGGGCTTCGGCTAAAGCATTGCTCCAGAAAGTATCAAAATCGGCAGGATCTTTAACTGTTGGAAGAATTTTTTCAGGTTCAAATCCCGCGGTGGCGAGTCCTTCGTACTTCTTTCCGTCGACAACAGCCCATACTCTAACACGATAAAAGCCCGGAGTCTTCATACTTCCGGTAAGTTGTGTCTTACCATCCTTAAGTATTACCCCTTCCTTCTTTTTATCCGGTATCATCTCCGGTCCTGCCTCGTAGTCAATAGTAACATTTTCCAAAAGGTTACCATATTGAAGAACCTGCACGGAGAATTTTGCCTCTTCATTAACCTTGTAGGTCCAGTCTTTATGATCACATGCGACAATTACTTTTACCAGGCTTGTGGCTGGTTGGGATAAAGCATTGAATGACAACGCACTGAAAAGAATGGACTGTAATAACAATCTGGAGATTTTGTTTTTCATGGGCTTTATTTTTTATGATTTATATAATTCAATCCATAGAAAATATAATTCTGCCGCCTTTTCTGGCATTATGCCAAAATCGCGACAGAACCTTAACAAATTTAACAATTATTTATACGGTTCGAAACTGAATTTCTTTCTTTTTTGTCGTTCCAGAGCCTGCCGGCAGGCAAGGAGATCAAAGGTTATCACAGAGGTCAACCGAGGACGTTAGAGACAGCCACTTTTATAATTAAGTTTAGTTATGATTGCATTGATGACCTTCCTGCTGATGTGCCTCATGCTGATGGCAACTGCTGCCACTGTCTTCAACCGATCCAGCAAGAAAGAGTTTTACAACTTCGGTTGCATCTCCAGCACAACCTCGAATAACTTCTATGCCACTGTTGTTAAGAACATTTATGGCACCTCCACCAATCCCCCCTGCCAGCATTATTGTAACACCATCAGATGCCAGAACAGATGCAATATCTGACTTGCAACCGCACCCCTGGGGAGACTCAACTCTGTTTATTCCAATAATTTCCTTTTTATCGGATATGCTATATACACCATATGATTCACAATGACCGAAATGGCCATCAATCTGATTTTCATTTGTTACAGGAACTGCGATTTTCATTATTAATAATTTTTTCGTTAGATAATTTCTTTTCCTAATTTAATTTTATGAGTTCATTTTCTCCATAAAGAGTACAGTTTTTACATCTTTTGTGATTTTCCAATCCTTCTATAAGCTTAAAGCATTTTCTGCACCTGTACCACTCTTTATCCATTTCATAATTTCCACCTTCAATTTCAATTTCTTTCCCTTCAATAAATGCTTTTGCTATCTGCTCAAGGGCGTTATTATATATTCGTGTAAAGGTAGGACGCGAAACATTCATACGTAAAGCAGCCTGGTCCTGTGAAATTTTATCATAATTGACCAGTCGTATGCTTTCGTACTCTTCTAATTTCAGGATAACAGGGTCAAATTTACAAATTGGCATTCCATAGGGTTTGAATCCAACCATTTTCGGAGGATTTGAAATCTTTCTGCTCTTATGCGGTCGCGCCATTCTTTTTCGTTTGAATATCAATTTAATATCAGGGAAAATTATGTACCCGAAGAGAATTGCCGACAAAGCTAGAATTATTTTCCCTGCAAGGCAAAAAGTGTTGCAGTAAAAATCTTCTCCAAGACCAAAAAGACAGGTGGTACATCCTAATATTGCCATTAAGATATAATCAACAAAAATTATTAAGGGGAGAACAAAGAATACTTTAATAAGAATTGAAGCTTTCATAGCTGATATTTTTTGTAAAGATAATGAACCTGCGTTCATAATCAAAATTTAATTCAGCTTATTTAGCTAAAAGACCCTGATCTTCTACTCCGGAAGATTTAGTAAATGGAGTTTATAAATAATTAATATCTTATCTTCTGATTATCAGCGATATTCAGAAGTATTTGCAGTTAATTAAATTAACCTGTTTCAGTACGTGGAGAGTTTTTAATAGTCCAGGGTAATTATCCTTCCTTTTGTAAAATTAAAAAATTTGTCTTTTTGGGCAATCTGAACCCCTTCAATAAGATCTTCAGGTTTGAATCCTGCTATTTTCAGACATGTCGGACAGGCATATACCCCCACACCCTTGTCAGTTAATTGTTTAATATATGTATGTGCAGATTCAAAATCAGCAAATTTCATATCTTCCGAGCTCTTTACAAGAAGCTGGACAGCATGTATATCCATGTATACAATTACATCCTTATCCATTCACATCATAACAGCCATTTTCAAGGGCATCAGAACCCTGTGCGGGTCATTATAGCATTCTGTTATATGGATAAACACTCCATCCCTTGCAGATGGTTCTGTTTCCGCCATATTTGCCTGCATCGGAGTAACCGCAGTTTGTTTAGTGTTCTGATTACATGACATTATCAGGAATACAGTGATTATTAAAAGGCTTAATTTCTTCATAGAGCATTAATTTTAGATAATAAAGTTACAAAATTTACTGCATAAATAAAACTATTCATGCTGGTTGCTTTTCTCACCCCTTTTTAATTCAAATATAATCTTAAATCAGAATACCGCATTTCTTCAGCGAAGGGTGGAATGTCTCAGGATCTGCCTGAGATCATATTGTTTGTGTTGAAACTGATTTATTACTGTAACGTATTCAGGTTTGTATTTAAGTGGCAAGGCATCTTAAACAGTAAATAAACACTGGGGTAATTGAAAAATGCCTGATATACAAGGGGCTGTCTCAAAAGTCTAAAATTTCAATTTTTTTCTCTGTGTCTCTCTGTGACTACTCTGTGGCTCTCTGTGTAACAAATAATTAAGAACTTACACAGAGTCCTCCCGTCCTGATAGCTATCGGGAGATATCGGGAAGCTATCGGGAACAGAGATACCACGGAGGTCCACAGAGGACTTTTGAGACAGCCCCTGTGAGAGATTACTTCTTGAGAATTGTTTTTAGTACGGTATCTTTCGGCAGTTTTTTGGTGCAGAAGAACCAGTCGTAACAATGCATCTCTTCTTTGCTTTCCATACGCTGTTTGGCTACACCGCATGAACCCGCTGTTGGAACAATTACATCATCACCTGGTTGCCAGTCGGCTGGTGTTGCAATTGAAAATGCATCAGCAGTTTTCATTGCTATAAGGGCTCTGTATATTTCGGCAAAATTACGGCCCATACTGAGGGGATAGTAAATAACTGCCCTGATAACACCTTTTGGGTCGATAAAAAATACAGCCCTGACAGCCTTTGTGGAACTTTCCCCGGGCTGAAGCATCCCATATTTATGGGCCACCTCCATTGTTATGTCTTCAATAAGTGGAAAGTTAACTTCAACATCCTTCATCCCCTTGTATTCAATCTTCTCTTTAATCGTTCGAAGCCACGCTATATGACTGTATAGCCCATCTACAGATAATCCTACAAGTTTGCAGTCAGCTTCTGCAAATTGTTTTTCCATACTTGCGAAGGTCATAAATTCGGAAGTACATACAGGTGTGAAATCGGCAGGATGACTGAATAGTATTACCCAGCTCCCGGAATAGTCTGCAGGGAAATTAATAGGTCCCTGTGTTGTTATTGCCTTAAAATCAGGCGCTTTGTCGCCAATACGTGGCATTGATGTTACATTATTGTCTTCCATAGTTGTGATTTGTTTGTTAATAATAATTCTTTTTAAGTCATACGTTATCGCCTTCTTTCAAGCATTAGTTCGAGATCTTCCTTTAATGAGGAAAGATCTTCCTCATGTTCTACTTCCTGTGATAGAATTGTAAGGATGATGTTGTACGTCACAGGATCGCCAACCCTTGTAATATCGAGGAGTTCGCTGTATACCCTTATAGCACACTGTTCCCCTTTAATATTCTGGTCAAGAACCGCTTCTACATATGCATCTGTTGGAGAATCATATCCGCAATTGGTCAGTTCTGACCATTCCTGAGGTGATAAAACAGGTATTCCTCCAAGCTGAATTATCCTTGTGGATAACAATTCTGCATGGCTCAATTCCTCCGTGGCATGCAGAGTCAGTTCAGCAATAACTGCATCTTTCATCGGGCCTTTTACAACTTTTGAACCTATCCAGTACTGATAGTATGCAAGCCACTCGTCAGATAGGGCTTTGTTGAGTAAATTAACCAATTCCTCCACATCCATTTTAACAATCGATCTTCCTTTTTGTCCCATAATACCGCTTTCTTAATTATTACTATTTGCTTTTGTCTTCTGACTTGTATCTTTTAAATTGTCCGTGAATTTTCCTACAATCTGAAGTTTGATATCTTCAACTCTAAAATTTGGAATTTTAGTGTTTTTTAAGTAGTTATCAATAATTTCTGTAAGCTCATTATCATAGAAATCCTCTATGCGGTCAGACTCGGAACAATATAAATGATGATGTTTTTCGATTATTGCATCGTACCTCATTACATCATTGTCAGTCTTTACCTTATTTATAATTCTACATTGTACCAGTGTTTCAAGTGTTTTATATACAGTACCTGTTGCTATGTTTGGATGATAGTCCTTTATATATTCAGTAATATTCTCAGCAGTGGGATGGTTTTTTAGATTAATTACAGCATCAAATACTGCTATTCGTTGCGGTGTAACTTTCAGGCCGCAATCCTTTAATGTCTTTATAATTATTTCCCTATCCATAAGTAATTATTATTAAGTAAGAATAAGTCTTATATAATAATAAGTAAAGATAAGCTTTTTACTTCAGAAATAAAAATTAATTTTCCTGATTTTTGAAGTTGGTTTTGCAGAACTAGTTTGATTGTTTAGACTAAATTTGACTTAAAAATGTAATGAAAATTTCAGTTCTCACCGATAACTATTCCGGTCCGCATACCACGGCAGAGCATGGCTTGTCATATCATATTGAATATGACGGAAAATGCCTGCTTTTCGATACAGGGCAGAGTGCAATGTTCCTGAGAAATGCTGAACTGATGGATATAAGCCTGAAGAAACTTGATATGATTATTTTAAGTCATGGCCATTTTGATCACGGTAACGGACTCGGTTATTTGTCAGGCTTCAGATTGATTTGTCATCCCGGATGTTTCGTCAGGCGTTACCGGAGATGTGACCATGCTTATATAGGATTGAAAAATACCAGAAAAGAGTTATCGTTGTCGTTGAACTTAATTACATCGACAGAGCCTTATCAAATTTCTGAAAAGATATTTTTCCTTGGAGAAATTCCAAGGCTGAATAATTTTGAATCACAAAATACCTCTTTTGTTTTTGAAGAAGGGAGCCCTGACTTTGTTACGGATGACAGCGGGATCGTATTCCTAATGGAGGAGGGCTTGTTTGTAGTTACCGGTTGTGGGCATGCCGGGATAGTTAACACATTGGAGCATGCTAAAAAAATTACAGGTATAAGCACCCTTTATGGTATCATGGGAGGGTTTCATCTGAAGGAGATTAATCGTCAGACAAAGGAGACAATCAGGTATATTAAAGAGAATAAGCTGAAACATGTTTTGCCTTCACATTGCACTAATCTGGCGGCCCTGACTGCTTTTTATGAAACATTCGGAATTAAACAAGTCAAAACAGGCGATGTCTATGAGTTCTGATATAACTGAAGTTGGAGCCTGAGGCAGTTCAGGCTCCGGGCGAGAATTATCTTAATCCGTTTTTTCAGTTTTTGAGAAGATCAGTTCAGCTATTTTTTCGAATGAGTCCATTACATGTTTATTTTTTTGATTAAAGACACTTAATCCTTTTTCAGCAGCTTCTCCTACTTCTGCAACCAGAGGTATCTGGCCCAGTAACATGGTGTCGAACTCTAATGCCATTTTATGTCCGCCTCCTTTACCAAAGATATAATACTTTTCATCAGGATGTTGTTCAGGTGTGAACCACGACATATTTTCAATTATTCCCAGAACAGGAACTTTCAGATCGGCATTGGTAAACATGGAAGCAGCTTTTCGCGCATCATTGAGCGCTATCTCCTGTGGGGTTGTAACAATAATTGCTCCTGTCAGATTCAGCTTCTGGAGAGTGGTCAGCTGGATATCACCAGTCCCGGGAGGGAAGTCAATTATCATATAATCAATATCGCCCCACTCTGTATCTTCGAAAAGCTGGGTGACAGCATTTGCCGCCATTGGTCCCCTCCATATCAATGACTGGTTACGATCAACAAAAAATCCTATTGACATGATCTTTACTCCGGACTTCTCAATAGGAAATATCATCTGCTTATCCCCAAATGCTGTTACATCTGGCTTTGCATCTTCTATACCGAACATTCTGGGGATTGATGGTCCGTATATATCTGCATCAACAAGAGCTGTTTTATATCCTTTTCGGGACAATGCAACAGCCAGATTAGCTGCAACAGTTGATTTTCCTACACCTCCTTTTCCAGATGCAATCACAAGAATTTGTTTAACCTCTTCCATCCGGATCTTTTCAAAAAGTACGCTCATTTCTTTTGATTTGTTACTTTGTTCCATATTATTTTAATTTTCTTACTTATTTCACTATACGGGTTAAATTCTATAATACTTTTTCCCTGAACCATAGCTTCTACCATATTCTTATCAAATGGCAATTCATCTGCCAGTGTGATTCTATTTTCTTTGCACCACGTTTTTATCCGGGTACTGATTGAAATGTTAAGGTCATATTTATTGATAATAACAAATGCATTTAAATTAAATTTCTGAACTATACCCATAAGCCTCTCCATATCGTGTAAGCCAGAGATAGTTGGTTCAGTTACGATTACGACCCTGTCTACACCGGCAAGGGTGGAAATAACCGGACATCCTATACCAGGTGGCCCGTCAAGTATAATTGTATCAATTGCGTTCAATTTAGCTGTCTCTCTGGCTTTTTTACGGACCATATTTACTAGTTTTCCTGAATTTTCCTCACCGGGAGAAAGTCTTCCGTAAACCATTTTACCATTTCGAAAGGAACCCGAATACATTCGGCTTTTACTGTTTGCAACCATTTTTATTGCATTTTCAGGACAAATGCGGGAACAGAGAACACAGCCATCGCAGGCTATTTCAGATATTAAAATTTTGTCATTTATTAAAGAGATGGCATCAAACCGGCAATAGTTGATACATAATCTGCAATTCGTACACAGGGAATAATCAATAAAAGCTTTGGAACCAGAAACATAAATAACTTCTTCTTCATGTGCAGGATTAAAGATCAGATAAAGATTAGCTGCATCCACATCACAGTCTGCAAGAACAACCTTCCCGTTAAGCGTAGCAAATGCGGCGCTGATACACGATTTACCAGTGCCTCCTTTACCACTTAATATTGCTATTTCCATATTTTCCCATAATGTTTTCAACGACTGTCAACATTTGTTTTGCAAAAAAAGAATCACTTTCCGATACTAGTTTTCCATCGGAGTACAATACTGCAATCTGCTTATTAAAAGGGATTTCAAGCAGAAGAGGAATCTCATTCTTAATAAGGTATTTAAAAACATCATTATTCCCTAAACCTGCCCGGTTAATAATCACACCATAAGGTTTGTTTATACTTTTCAATGTCTCCACACTCTGTTTCAGATCGCTGAGTCCAAAAGGGGTGGGTTCGGTTACCAGGATAACATAATCGGCTACAATGGTTGATTGTATAAAGGGGCATGAAGTTCCCGGAGGTGCATCTAATATTACAAAATCGGACTTATTATCAATTTGTTTTATTGCTTCTTTTATAACAGGAATCGGCGACATAACACCAATATTCATTCTCGCTTCAATGAGTATAGGCAGTCTGTCAGTTGAATATAACGCAACCTTTCCAAGTGAAATCGGTTTCTCTGATATGGCTCCTGCCTTGCAGGCAACGCTGCATGCACCGCAACCATGACAAAGATCTTCAATAACCTTTATGATTTTCATTGGAGGCAAAATGAAAATTGCATTGTAGTTGCAGTATTCATGGCATTTTCCACAAAAAGTGCAACTATCTGGATTTATGACCGGCACCAGTTGTGAAACTTCCAATTCATTAATCAGTTTTGTTACAAAGAATGCAACGGAATTTGGAGCTTCGGCATCGCAATCAATGAGCATAGCCCTGTAGTTATTCTTCAACAGGGTATAGAAGATATTCGTTGCGATAAAGGTTTTACCTGTACCTCCTTTCCCACTGGCAACAGCAATTTTCATCATTAGGAGTTAGTCATAATTCAATCGGGTTAACTCGTTGGTTAATGAAGCTTGAACAGCCTCCTTAATGAATTGTTTGTTCCAGGTTTTAAGTCTTAAATGAGTTTTATAATACTTTTCAGGAATCGGGTGTGTCCCGAAAATTACTTTTAGTTCATACTTTTCTGTAATAAATTCTTTAAAGTGCTCCATATAGGGGCAGGGAGGATAACCGACCAGGAGACCGGTCGCAAAATGGATGTGGGTTACTCCATTTTTCTTCATCTCTTCGGGAGCAAATTCGATATTTCCACCAGGACATCCTCCACAGGAAGTAAAGCCTGCAAACTCAAGATCAATATCTTTATAGACAGAAAATGCTCCTTCCCTGTTAGTGGCTGCTCTGAAACATTTTCCTCCGGAGCAGCTTTTATATCTATCGCAGATAATTATCCCTATTTTAACTTTTTCCATAATAAAGTTATTTATCGGTTATTCCTTTCAGCGTATCTGATATTCTTTTTGACGGGAAACAAGCCTTTCCTGTGTTTTTCCTTACGAAAGCAACAGTAATTTGTGCCTCATTTATGAGTTCACCGGTCCCTTTTTAAGCCTGATATTCAAAAACTATCCTTGCGCCTTTGAATGATCTTATCTGGGTCTTGACCGTTATCTCCTGGTCATAAAAAGCTGGCTTAATGAATTTAACCGAAGCATTTATTACAGGGAAAATGATGCCCTCTTCTTCTATTTTAGTATATGGAATTCCGATACTTCTGAAGAGTTCCCAGCGTGATGTTTCATAGCACTTGAAATAGTTCGAGTGGTGCATATATCCCATTTGGTCTGTATCGGAATATGAGAC
Source organism: Bacteroidales bacterium (assembly GCA_016715075.1). Taxonomy (GTDB): domain Bacteria; phylum Bacteroidota; class Bacteroidia; order Bacteroidales; family VadinHA17; genus LD21. Next base: position 83,891 of record JADKBK010000003.1, on the reverse strand, counting down.
TCTGTATATTGTCTGAAATGAATTCATTATCTGTTTCTCATTTTACCATGGATTATTTCAGCTGCTTTTATTAAAGGATATCCTGCAGGTGAAGCAGTAAGGCATGGATGCGTTCCGATTTGAGACGTTAATAATGAATTTACCGACATTCTGTTCTGGATTGCAAGACCAATTACATTTGTGAGTTCTCCTGCGCTTAATCCCCCTATGACTTCTCCTCCAATTATTACACCTGATTGGCGTGCTGCAATAAGTTTTACAAGTTGCCTATGTGCATCAGGCAGATTTCCGGGATGCCGATCCATGCCTTCAAATGTTCCTGTTATTGAGTCAATCCCTTCTTCTTTAGCCCTGGCTTCAGTTACCCCGGCTGTTCCAAAACCTGTATCCCCGATTGCAGTTGAATAGATGGCAATTGTTCCGCTAAATGTTTTAACAACATTCAGGTTGAAGAGGTTCATCCCGGCAATACGGGCTTCAGCACAAGCCGTTGAAGCTAGCATGGTTGATACACGGCTCCTGGTAACAAAATCTCGCTTCTGAGCACAATCACCTATAGCAAAAATATCCTTTTCATGGGTACGCATATATTCATCTACAGCGATGAACCCGCTTTCATCAACATAGATCTCTGATTCCCTCGCTAGTTTAGAATTGGGTTTGTATCCTACAGTCAGTATCACCGCATCAGAATCAATAAAATCTCCGTTTTCAAGTTTTACTCCTTCAACTTTTGTTTTGCCAAGAATCTCTTTTATCCCGTTACCCGTAATAATGTTTATTCCTCTAATTGTAAGTAGCTCTGCAATTTTCTTTGAGAGTTCAATATCAAAAGCAAGACTTAGGATATCAGGTAGTTTTTCGACGAGAGTTACTTCATGACCATGTTTCAGGAGCTCGTCAGAAAATTCAACACCAATAAATCCGGCTCCGATTACAACGATTTTTTTGCAGGAGCTGAGTTTGCTTTTCATTTCGTCGAGGTAGATTTTGTCTTTAGGGATCACAAAAACATTATCTTTATCTCCACCAACGAGCCACCTGGGTTTCACGGGTGTTGATCCGGTTGCAATTACCAGTTTCACATATTTGATTGTTTCACCACTTGCAAGAGTAACCACCTTATCCTGTTTGTTTATTGATATTACTTCATCAACCAGGGATTCAATTCCGCTTTTTACCAGCATTGCATCTACTGGCATAATATTCTGGTCAGTGCAATCGAGCGTGCCGAATATATAGGGTATTCCACAGGGAACCATCATTTCTTTCTGCTTCTTAACAAGAATAAAACTTTTCTTTGGCCAGGATGATTTTCGGGTCAGGGCTGCGACCATTCCTGCAGCGCTTCCTCCTATAATCAGGACATCTGTTGTTTTCATTTTAATGATTTTAAAGAATAATATATTATTGATATATAGAAATTTAAATGCTTTTTAAAACCAAAGGCTGTTCTGGTTTGCCTAAATCCTCACCGCTCACTCCCTTATATTTCTTATCAGGGATGTATTCAATTCCGAGCTTATCCAATAAAGGTTCAACTGCTGCCTGGTGTGTTTGCAAGCCAATGTCCCATGGATTGTAACCCAGGAGGAGTCCGGCCAGTTCTTCATACGTTAAAACCGGGATTCCATAACCATTTTTACCATAAGTTTTCCCCTCCATTTCAGCGATTACATATTGCCAGCGGTCGAGGAAAAAGGTACAACCAGGGCAGTTGGCAATTATAAGATCGGGCTTAAAGGCTTCCATCGAATCAAATTTCTTTTTGAATTTGAAACTGAATAGCCTCTGTTCGATTTTAAGAGGTATTGTCTGAAACCAAATCCACAACAATGTCGACGCTCAGGGTAATCAACCTGCAGGCCTCCCCATTCATCAATCAAACCTGCCAATACATGTGGATATTCCGCGCCTCCAATGCCTTCTTGCGGAAAAATTTTGGCGTAATGACATCCAATATGATCAACAACTTTAAGAGGTTCTCCTGTATTCTGATTTACCAGTCTAAATTTCATCTTTTCAGCGATGATTTTACGGAATTTATAGATAACATCGCTGGCATGGACAAGATTTTTAGGTACAGAAAAATTCATACCTGTGGCACGATTCAATGCTTCACGTGTCTTTTGTTCAGTTTCAGGAAAATGTTTCCATGTTTGAAGAGTTTCCACATACAGACCGAAAGAGGTTACACAGGATACAACAAAATTTTCATACCCGGCTTCATTCATCAGGGCAAACTGACGGGCAATAACAGTCATGGTTGTCTCAAGAGGAATAAGCCCTGAATGATATGCGATGCCGGTGCAGGTAGTCTGCCTTGCATCATCATAAATATCTTTCCCAAGTGCATTACGAAGAATATCAATATACAGATTCTCGGCTGCAGGAAAAAAATTCTGCCTGATACAACTTCTGCCGAAATAATAGTGATCGTCAGCTATCACTTTCTGGTATTCTGACCATATCTCATTTTTCCTGATATTCATGAATCACTTTATTTTATAAAGACTTTATTGCAAAAATTATTCATTGTACAGATATTTAAAATATTCATCTTTCCCCTCGCTGAAATCGATTTTTAGTTCTTTTGCTTTACTGCAGGAGTCTTTTTCGATCTTTTCCAATCGCTTAGTGCCGCCTGTCTCATCGAATATTTTTTTCAGATCGTCAAGTGATTCCTGTGATACTTTGCGAAGTGTTCCTGATTTGTCTGTTTTATAGCTCGTTCCAAGACGTTCCAGCATCGATTCCCTGTTCTCTCTCAGCCACTTCCATACAGGTCCCTGTTCGGGGTACATATCATTGTCGACTTCATCAATATATACGCAATATCCATATTTAAGGATATGATCTCCTACTGTCCGTTTGACAGCAAGTTGTTTCCTTCCTTGTTCACTTTCTGTGAACAACCCGGTCTCAATAGACAGCGCGCGCAATGCCTGGATAATATAGCCGGGAACATTTCCTCTTGGGCATCTGGTTTTGCATGACAAACATTCCCCGCATCGCCAGATCGAATCGCTTTTCAATAACTCTTCAATCTCATAATCATTCTTCTGCTGAACCGTGGCGACAATTATGCGAGGATCATAGTCGGTAACTTCCGCTGCAGGGCAAACAGCGGTGCAAACTCCGCAATTAAAGCAGGCTTTCAAACCCTCAATGAAACGAACATCCTTCCCGAGTTCTTTGTACAATTCATTCATCATTTATTCCAGTTGTGAATTAATATGAAGATGATACTCCCTCAGATAATACTTGTTCCCATTATATATTGTTGACCTGAGTAATCGTTGTTTAATTAGGGATTTAACTACGCTAAAATCAGCATTATCATTACGTAAAAGCCTGATTAACGAATCTTGTCTTAAAGGATGTACCGAAGTGATATTGAGTATGTCATCATAAATATTGCCTGTAAAGCCTGTGTCAGTTCCTTCAAAACCTGTCAGATATTCAGTATTGATTTGATTATTGTTAAATATCTGCCATGCCATATTCAGTTTTTCAGAAACCGGAGGATTTACCGATTCCTCAGAAGGAGGACGTGTAGGGATAGCCAGATAGGCTGTTCGGGGATTTAACCTTTTTATTATTTCCGAAACACTTGTCAGGTTATCAGCATCATCATTCATGCCATCAATTAGCATGGTTTCAGTGCACAATATACCATTGTATATGTTGGTAAAAAGATTTATGCTCTCTATAGTTTTGTCAAAATCCAGGCCCGAAGCTGGACGATTGACTTTTTGCCATGTGTCATTATCACCGGCATCAATTTTCAGAGATACCCAGTCGGCAAGAAACAGGTCATTTCTTACAGTTTCATCAAACAATAGTGATGCGTTGGTTATAACAGCAATGGGAATACCTGAACTTTTCAATAATTCAATAGTCTTTCCCAGATTGATATCCAATGTCGGCTCACCGTTTGAGACATAAGTCAGATAATCCGGATAGTATTCCTCGCTGAGTAGTTGAATATGCTCTAAAACTTTTTTAAAAATATCTTCAGGCTGGAAAAATGTAGTTCTTTTAATGCTTTTTTCATATGTCTTTCCTGCCTGGCAATAAACACAATTATAGGAGCATACCTTTGGAGATATCACATTATTTATCCCAAGACTTTTTCCCAGTCTTCTGGATGGTACAGGCCCGAAACTTATCATATTATCTAAAATTTAAATAGTAGTTTTCTATTCAGTTAAAATGAGGCATTGTAAACTATTAAGCTGTCCTTCCTAACCTTTAGAAATTCAGATATTACATCGCATTTAACCATTAACAGGAAAAATATGCGGTCATCGTTTAAGGGAAACAACCCTTCCAGATTGCCCTGACCTTTGGATATAATCAGATCAGCTTTCTGAAAATATAGTTGAAATTCTTTGCTGGATTTTTCAGGAATAGTCGAAGGTGCATCAAAACCGCTGGAGATTACATTGGCAATGTCATTCATACCAACATAACTGGCATCTTCCATTGTGGCATCGTTAATAACCGGGCCTCCTCTTACAACATAAGTTAAATTTGGATGATTAATTGTCTCAATAAAAAGTCTGTCGAATACAATCTCCCCTGCATTATCACCAAGATATAAAACAGATTCAGCATTCTCGATTGCCTTTTTTAATTGTTTCGAATGATCAAGTGCAAATTCTGAACTCAATGCCTTATCAATAGTAAAAAGTATATTAAAATTGTCATTGGCGGCAAAATCGATGATATTTCCTGCAATTGCGATTTTTAGAGAAGTGCTGAAAGTGTCATCGGATTGCTTGATAAGCTTTGCAAATTCATAAATTAAATTCATTGCCTGATCGTTGTTCTCCTTCTTTTCCATCTTATATGGATCAGGGTTATGGGTATAACCTCTTAATATTTTATGAAGTTTCATTGAAAACAGGGGAGCCGAAAAGTCATCACTGTTATTTTGATATAAACTGATCATATCAAGAGTAAATGAAGCTTTTGCTTCATTGGAAATATTTTCTTTTTCAAGTAATTTTTCAAATGCCCTGGTGAAACAAAAAAAACATCTGTAATCTGATATCATAATATTATAATCTTCTGCGATATCGGTTCTGCAATCCCATACCTCTGCAGTATCCTCCTTCTTCCTGGCCAAATCCAAAACCTCTGTTACGTACTATTTCTGACTTGTTTCCTGTCTGATCTTCACCTTTAGTTTCGTTTTTGTTTTTCAGGGTTGCTCCGAAATTGGTGCAACGACCCATTTTGCGGCCTGTCATGGGACCTTGTCCCTCCGGACCTCTGTGATTGAATCCTGACATAATAACCTCCTTTTTGATTTAATTGTTATTATAATCCGCTTTTCAGGCGTTTCCCTTTACCTGGTCCTCCGCCTGATTTATGGCGTTTTCCTAATCCTATACCCAACTTAGTTCTTTCAGTTTCTGAAGTATTATCTTTACACCTGCCTACTCCTCTACCTGTTTTCGGACCTTTCCCTTCAGGTCCAGTTCCATCCATTCTTGCCATGACCTTTTGAATTATTTGTTTAACATATTAATAATGTCGCCGATAGTTTTTTCAGGTTCCTTAAATACTATCATCTGGATTTTAAGACTGTCAAGCAGTGATTTAATTTTTATCCCGAACTCCCCGGATATTATTTTTTGGACATTCCGCGATGCAACGAGTTGCACTGATGCAGGGCCTGCACCTTCCTGAACTTCTTTGTTCGGATTAGGGATGAATTCCATCCCTTTGGTTTCAGTATCATATATAGTAAAGAATCCGCATCGGCCAAAGCGTTGATCCATTTTACTCTCCAGACTGTTTCCTGAACTGGTAATTGCTACTTTCATATTTTCTTTTTATAAATTTCTAATATTGAGAGTCCCTTTTCTGATCATATTGTGATGGCACTTAGGACAAATTTCTTCTTTGCAAGGACAACCAAAAAGATGAGGCTGTTCATAGCCACAATTTGTGCAAATGCACAAGTCATTGCACCTTAACATTGATTCTTCAGGTATATCATGTTCAGGATCATAATTTGAAATATTTGTGCTTTTGCACAATGGGCATTCTTTTATTTCTTCCCGTTTCTCAGGATTGTTGAAATAACAACCACATGATGAGCATAAGAACCAGTCGCTGTCAAAATAAATCTTGCCCCCTTCGATTATAATCTGTTTGCCCAGGACAAGTGCTTCTGCAATTTTTTGTCTCGCACGGGCATATATGCGGGTGAGTGTTGGCCTGGATATGTCCATTGCTTCTGATGCCTGGTAGTGATTAAGCATGTTGTAATCGCACAAACGTATTGCTTCATATTCTTCAATATGAAGAAATACAGTGCCTGTGTCCCCGATGGTCTTCCTGTTTCCATATGGTTTAAAACCTGATATTATCGGGGGATTACTGATTTTTCTGGATCTTACTGGACGAGGTGACATTTATTATAAGCAATAGTTCGCTATAAAGATAATGAACATATGCTCATAATGCAAATTTATTTTACAAATACACTTAATTTTCTTTGTAAATCTTATTTGGAGCCAGAAAAGGGGCCAGAGATCGTGTCAGCTTTTTATTTTCCCAAAGGTGACTCATTGCTCAGACAGGATACTTCTCGATTAATATGGCTTATTTAACGAGTGGTTTGGTCAAAATTCAAATTGCCAGTCCATTTTATGAGCAGAATGTCCGTATTATAAAAGCTCACAGCAATTTAGAGTTACCAATGACCTTTGGCGATAAAATCTATCAGTATTCAGGTATGTTTATTAATTCTGCTGAAGCAGGTTTTATCGATATTAATGCTTTCAGGTACTTAATTAAAAGGGTATCCTTAATTTCTCTAATGAAATCAGGCAGGACTTGTGCAGAAATGGATTGGAACTGATTTAATGGTGGCAAAAAGAATTAAAGGACACAAACAAACCTTATTTGCATATTACTCATTGTTTTGAGAAAATGTATCTGAATCTTTAAATAACCGGAGAGTATTGTGTTTTAATTTTCTGTCTTTTACCAGCAGAGGAGTAACAGGTGCTTTAGACCTGGCGTTAAAAATCATATCATGACCCAGACATAAGCCCATCATTATATTCAATTCAGTTCCTTTGTCTTCAAGATATTGTGCCTGACCCGCAGGATTGCAGGAAATGCCAGTATAGCCGGGAATGAGGTCATTAAATGGTACTCTTCCGTATTTACAATGAACTTTTTCAACCTGAAAGCCTGCATCGGATAAGGTCACTTCCAATTGATTTGCCTCTTTGTTGAAGGTTGTACAGTTTGCAATTCCAATTTTATTTATTTCTGCTTCCTTTGCATACCTGATAATCTCATCTACCCTGTCAAGTTTCGGATCTAATGAATCTTCTGCCTGTTTTAAAATTTGCTTATCCGTATCGTTATATAAAGTGCTGTAATTATTTGTTTCCATAAATTTTTACCCTTCAATTATTTTAATCTCTGAGGTCATTTCAATAACTTTCTTATAAACAGCACTTACACCACAGTACTTTTCTTCAGAAAGATTAACCGCTTTCTGAAGTTTATCCATTGGCAGGTTCTTCCCGGTAAATTCATAGATGACATGCATTTTATAGAAGTGTTTTGGGAATTCTTCAGTCAGGTCTCCTTCAACGATTACATTGAATTTACCAATCTCTACATGCATTTTTTTCAGGATTGAAATTACATCCATCGCTGTACACCCTCCTAATGCTGAGAGCATAAAAAGCTTCGGTTTTGGGCCTTTGTTCTCTCCTCCAACGGCAGGATCAGCATCAATCATAATTTTGTGGCCGTCTATTTCTGATTCAAAAGCCATATTATTAAGCCACGTGGTAGTTACTGTCTCTTTTTTTGCCATAATAAATTTTAATAGTGTGCAAAATTAAGGATAAGTAGATAATCAATCATCTAGTCAGTCAGAATGAATACTGTTTTTTAATTGAGATAGCTCAATTTTTTTAGTGTCCAATGAATGTTATGAATGCCCTCCGACAATAATTCTCATTATTCTCAGATTCAGTATAAAAAACATTATGATCTGTTTCAGAATGCTTTTACGCCAGTATTTTGTGGCTTTAGTGGGAAGAGGAGGGTAGGATTCCTCATAATAACCCCTTACAATATTTTTTGTCATTTTAGTTTAATTTTTAATCATTTGGTTTCTCATTCAGGTAATAGCCACCAGAAAGGATATCCTTTGGCTTTATGCAGGAAGAGGTAGTGAAGAAGTAACTTAATCCAATGTCCGGCCAATCCTATTTCACCAACAGTATAACTCAGATCGCGTCCCCATTGTGGATATTTCTCCCAGTCCGGCACTATAGGAAATACTGTCATAGTTGCAGCCTGACCACTGAAAAGCCCGAAGCCGGCTGAGACGATGCATGCTGCACCCATTTTGCCCATAGAGGCTTTGTGCCTGAAATTAGTTTGCCCATTATTTACCAGATCAACAATGTTTAATGCCACAATCTTACCTGTAACTCCTGATGGCATTCCTGTTCTGGGTGGTGCAGGAGTTATAAGTGTTCCGTTCGGACTCTTCATTGGCTTAGAAATCTGATGCGGAGGAGCAAAAGCAATTCCTGTTGCAAAAATGTTTTTGAATACAGGGTTCTGGTATACTGATGGCCAGTCGTTAATACTCCACTCCTCGAATGGTTTTGCCGAGTAATCAGCGTCAACTTTCATAAAGCCGCTCGGAGCAAAAAGAATGGCAGAAATATCCTCTCCGCTTTTATTGTAAGCTTTCATTCCAACACCTGCAAATGAAGGTATAAGCATTGCAAAATCGAAATCCTGAGTATGCTTCTCGCCATCAAGTGTTTCATAATGGACAAGACCTTTTTCAACCATGGTAACGCCGGCACGTTTGATCCAGCGTATATTGTATTCTGCCAGGATCGACTCTGCAAAGACTTTTGTTGATGTAATATACCCACCCCTTTTTATAAAGGCGCCACCCATACCAAAGTCCCCTATCTCATATTCATTCGTTATCCATATCAATTCTGCCTTATGCATTAATCCTTTGGATTTAATCTCATTGGCAAGGTTAAGGGCATATTCAAAAGCAGCTCCCTGGCATGTGGCACCCGGATGACCTGTTCCGATAAGAAATTTCAAACTCTCACCATTCTCCATACGGGTGATACAAACCTTCAATGCTTCCCAAGTTTGTGAAGCATGGTCGCAGGAGCACACAGAATGCGTAAATGCAGCAGGGCCGAGCCCTTCAATAGCTTCAAAGTTGAGTTTGGGACCAGTAGCATTTATCAGATAGTCATAATCGATGTTTGCAGTTTCTCCTCTGTTTGATGAGTTTGTATACTCTATTGATAAATAAGGTTTGTTGCTGAAATCTCCTCCCTCAGGATGAATTGAAGTGGCTCGTGCCTGTTCAAACCGGATGCCCCATCGTTCATAAAGTGGTTTAAGTTTGAAACGCACCTGGTCCGGAGTCATTCTTCCAACTCCCACCCAGATGTTTGACGGGATCCACTGGTAGTATTCTGATGGACTGACTACAACAACCTCATGTTTGCGACCCAGTTTTCTGCGTATATGAGCAGCAGCAGTATGGCCTGATATACCAGCTCCCAAAACGACAATTTTTGCCATAACTAAATAAGGTTAATGTTTACTAAAAATAAGGTAATAACTCAAATTTAAACATAATTTGTAAAGAATTCAGGTATTTTAATGACAGAATTCATGAAGGACTTAATAATAGAATTTCGCAAGCTTCCAGGTATATTTTTAAGATCTCTTTAATTTTGGTTTTCAGAGCTTTATTTTCTATACTGCAGCTTATGGAATTGTATAAATGATTAATCAGAACAGACAGAAAAGCCCTGTAAACTTATCATTTACAGGGCTTATGCATATACCCTTATATGAATTCTATTTTTTCTATCTGCGGTGGGCAAAAGATGCTGACGAGATTTTCATGTTACGGTTCATTACGTTAGTCCTTGCCGCAGCATTGGTAGCTGGTGTTCTTCGGGCCTGAATATTGCTCTGAGCATGAGTATTTGTACGGGTTCCTGACTTCGACATTGTTTGTGCAGGATCCTGCAGACGAGTCCGATCCCTCTTTTTCAGCTGATCAGATGTACCCGTCTGATCATGTGTGCGTAACTGATCTCTTTTCTGCCATTGAAGTTGACTCTGTGTTTTGGTATTCACCCGAGTTTGATCACGAGTCTGTAAAGGAGTCTGCAGTTGTGTCTGATCCTGAATCTGGGTTTGAGTCTGTGTTGGTGTTTGCAGTTGTGTCTGATCCTGAATCTGGGTTTGAGTTACAGTTGGTGTTTGCAGGTGTGTCTGATCCTTGACCTGTAACTGATCATGAGTCTGAAGTGTACTCTGGGCTGTTATGCCGGCACTGATCATCAGTGCTAAAGCATTTAATAAAATTGTCCTTTTCATAATTATTTATTTAGTGATAAATGTTTAATAAGTCAAATGTAATCTCCTGAAGATGAATATTTAATGAATTTTTGACAAAACCTGATGATTATTTTTATTTTCAACTTTTTTTTATAGTCAGGATTAAAAAAACACACAGTAGTGTAATCAGTTTTCACATATTGAAAACTCTAAAAATTGGTTTTTGAATTTTTTTACCGGATTCTCACTTGTTGTTTTGGAAATTCAAAAGATCCTTATAAAACCACTTATTATGAAAACAAATCCTTTTGGTCCGGGTAGGTAAGAATCATTGTGTAATGGTAACACATAGCTTGCCTCTGCTTCTATGGATATCCGGTCGGAGTTGAATGTAACAGGAAGGCCGAAATCGATCTCCATCATTCCAAAATCCCGGGATAGAGTCGTACTTGTCGTGGTAATTGTACCAGCGGGATCGGCTGTGGTAGCAGAATTTTGATTATTCGATCCCATTGTGTTACCAGATGGAGAGCTTGATGAATAGGTTTCAGTAGTGGTTTTCATTGTATATCGAGACCCGATCAGCAAGTTTACATAGGGATCAAATGAAATGAAGAATTTCTTTTTGGTAAACTCTGGTGTCTGGAAGTATCTTGAGTTCCTCAGCTGAAAATAGGTTTGATTTTCAGACGATAATAACACTCCGGCTGAAATTTTTGAATAAAGCAGTCTCCAGTCAATGCCCAAAGTCAAATCTCCATACGTTAAATTACTCAGCAGTGTATCAGCCAAAGCTGCCGGTGCCTGGTACCTGTAAATTCCGGATGAGATATCAAACCATGAATTAAAGGCATGATTATAATTTAGTGATCCTGTATAAAAAGCCATAAACGGATCAATATCCGCAAGGTGAATCGCAGAAACAGTGGCATAAAACTCATTGTTGAAACCATAGCTTATGGCAGTATATCCAAATGGCTGGTTGTGGGATAGAGTGGATCCCAAAAAAAACATATTGCTTCCATATCCGATACCTGTATATAATGAATGACGTGATCCTTCAGGAGCAAGTTTCAATGTATCCGCTATTTTTAAAGAGTCTGCGGGATCAGTTTGTGAATATGCATCCAGAGGAAATATCAGCATCATTATGCAGAACAAGTTTATTCCGGAAAATATCAGTGACCGTTGCATATAATAATTTGTTTAATTACAATCCACCTTAAGTACTTCATTATAAACTGGCAGATAAAATTTTTCTGTGGAATTAGTACAGAATGAACTCAAAAATAAAGTTCTGACATGAAGAACAGATGAATAAAAGGATTATGACTGTATCAGATCAGTCATAATCCTTTTTTGTGCTTAATTCCGGCCGTTTTTGTTACCCTTGCACCCATTTCTGTTCATTTGATACTGGTTGCCTTTTTCATTTGGTGAGTTTACAATAAGGTTATAATCATCCTGGCTTATATAAACAGGAGCATAAGTCAATCCAAGTGAGACAAGCTGACGATTAAATGCCCTTAGGTGATTACGGGAACCTTTCTGTAAATTTTCAAAAACCATAATTATGTTTTCATTAGTTACTTCACTAAGGTATTCAGTCAGGTCTTTAATATCCATTTCCTCTATCAGAGCTCCGATTTTATAGGCTTCACTAACAGATTCGGAACCTTTTAATGTCAACTGTTTATACAATTCCAGGAAATCTGTATTAGTAAATTCCCCGGGTGCACCGATCTGTGTATACTCTTCCCCATAGTTTTGCAGAAGTAAAATAACGGCATTCATGTGATTATCTTCGGCTTCAGAGATCCTTGAAAAAATCGTACTGCCCCACTTATCATAAAGGGCAGTATATACATCTCTGGCCAGCTTCTCTTCTTCTTTCATATGGAGTAAAATATCCAATTCACTCTCGGAAAATGAAAGATTATCAGTAAAAACTGATTCCATGTTGGACTTAATGGTTACTGTAGTTCCATCAGAGGCAACGTCAATAACATTTGCATAATCTATAAACTCCGCTTCTTTCTGGTTTTTTGCGCATGCTGCTGTTCCTATCAGTAGTGTTCCAAAAAAACCACCTATCAATAAACTTTTAATAATTGTTTTCATTTTTTTCTCATTTAATTGGTAAATAATTGAATATAGTTATCACATTCAGTTGTCTAAATATTAATATAAACAACTGATAATTAGTATTATAATAAAATACAGAAAATTTGTTTAAGAGTGAATTGAGGCTTAAGAGAAAGTGCCTTTATTTTTCACTGGGTATCACCTTATTGTCGCATACTCCATTTTTATCAGCGTCGACAAAGTTTTTTCCACGACCCTGGCCCTGGCGACATCCTCTCTGTCCCTTTCCCTGTCCCTGTCTCTGACCTTGGCCACAAGTATCAAAGTTTCCGGATCTTCTGCCGGAAGTAGCATTTGATGCCCGGTTTTCATAATTATCACAAATACCGTTGTTATTGGCATCCACAAAGGCTGTTCCCTGTCCTCTGCCACTTTGTGCCCTGGAATTTACTCCCTTATTCTGGCCACTTGCCAGAGTTGTTATGGCCAGAAAGGCCAATAGTGAAATAATAAGTTTTGTTTTCATAACCATAAAAATTAAAAGTTTAATAAATAATCAATTGGGAGTCTGACGGCCGTAGCGTCTGCCACCCTGGACTCCTCTTCCCTGTTTTACCATTTGTATATCACTGTTGAAAATTTCACCGAACAATTGTTCTAGTTTTTTCTGTTGCTCTTCATTACAGATTCGTTTAAAGTCAATGTAATAGAGATAAGTTTGTTTTTTAAGCCTGGCATGCAGATAACCAATTGAATCTGAAAGAAGATTAAGCCTGTTCGTATCACAATTTTCTTCAGCCATTTCAACAAGCATTTCATGCCTCTTCATGTCAAGACTCTGGTTAATTGCCATCACATTCCGGCGGAATTCCGGATTGAATTCTGAGAAGCTTTTCATTTGTTCACCACTAAGGTTAAGCTCATCTTTGAAATAACGACCACTATAGTTAACCGAGGTGCTTTCTGACTGAGACTGATCCGGAATTACAACAAGCTCCTTATCACTGGAATTGTTTTTATGATATACTATAGTTATTAATGTTGCCAGATTCATTATAGCCAGAACTGCAATTGCCCAAACCATCCAGTTGTTTTTATTTGCTGCTTTCATTATGTTCTGTTTACTGATTTGAAAGTATATCAACTGACTCAATTGCAACATCATCAATAAGTGCAAGTTCAAGAGGTTGTGACAATTCCCTCACTGAAGGTTTGTAAATATTTCCTATTAATACCCCGGCAAAAATGGCTGCAGCCAAAGATGTGATTATCAAAGCAGGTTTCAATACCTTTCTGAAGGGAGAAATATTTCTGTAACCTGTTTCCGTCGAATTTTCTAACCGGGCCATTATCCTGGAAGTTAGGTCATTATCCGGAATGATCATCTTTTCATCGTTTACGACACTATCTGCAAGTAGTTGGATTCTATAGCTTTCGCCACATTCAGCACATAACTTCAGATGAGCTTTAACCTGAGTTCTCATATCGTCGGAGAGTATTCCCTCGCGATATGCATCTAGTTTTTTCTGGCATAACTGACAATTCATTTTAATTCATTTTTATGGTTAGAAACAAAACTTATATTTTTCCTACGGTGTTTTTTTATTTTTTTATATGAATATGATAATTTCACTCTGAGATTTGCTTTGGCACGTTGAATAAGTGCTTCAATAGCACCTTCTGTTGTATTCAATATATCAGCAATTTCTTTTTGAGAAAGGTCATCATATTTACTAAGTACAATGGCAGTTCTCTGGTTTTCAGGCAGACTATCAAGTGCGTTCTGAACCCACTTACTATTCTCCTGCCTGATTAGAATACTTTCCGGATTGTCTGTGTCAGATACCGGTGGAAATACTTCTTTCCCTTTTGCTGATTGAAGGAAGGAATCTATCCTTTGAAAAACGGGGTGGCCGGTTTTTTTGCGAACTTTATTGAGTGAAGCATTAACTGCGATCCGGTATAGCCATGTTGAAAAAGAGGCTTCTCCCTTAAACCCATTCAAAGACTGGTAGGCTTGCAGAAAAATATCCTGTGTAAGATCATCAGCGTCGTCCTTATCATGTAAAAAACCTATACAGGTTCGAAACACCATTGACTGATACTTCTCAACAAGTACCCGGAATTTATCCCGGTCACCACTCAGGATCTTAATGATTACCTCGCTATCAGTCATAGATGTTTACGGAGCTATTATTTAAGCATCAGCCCCTCCTGCTTATGTCAAGTAATCCAGTTTGATTAACAATTTTTATATCTTTTTCATGAAGTTCAATTAATCCATCTTTCTCAAATATCTTGAGGAGTTTTACTGTACTTTCGGTCGAAATGCCTGCAAAATCTGCAAGATCCTTTCTTGAGAGAAGCTGAAAAATATCTGTTTTCACATTTTTTAAGCTGTCAATATATAGTAACGCATCTGCCATCCTGCCATTCATCTGCTTATACATAAGATTCCTGACAGTGTTGAGCAGGTTAGTATTCTGTTCGCAATATCTCTTGATTATATTGAAACCGAACAATCCGTTTTGCTTTATCACTTTTGCAATAGCTTCCTTTTCAATCAGGAATACATGACAATCGGTTAGTGCGACAGAGGAGTAATTAAATGTATTTTCAGAAAACACTGCAGACAATCCGACAAACTCCCCGGGTTTAATTATCCGAAGATTATAGTTCTTGATACCATCACCTTCAAGATACTGTCTCGCAAACCCATCGAGAACAAATAGTACATATGAGGCAAAGGCTCCCTGCTTGGTAAGATGATCATCTTTCCGGAATAGCACCTGAGTCTTGCTTGCCCTTACAAGTTCAGTCTCTTCAGGAATAAGCATCTGAAAGCATGGCGCTTTGATATCCCAAATAAAATCACTGTCAGTTTCGAGTATGGTTTTCATGTCGTATCGATTCATCAAAAAGAACAAAGTTAACTTAAATCAATAAAATAGTTGTCCTTAATCAACTGTTGAATTGTCGGGCTAAACCCTCAATTTATCAGCTTATGTGACATTGCATAGTATTTTTGTCCCATAAATTAAATCATTATTATGGAAACAATTATTAATCAGGTAGTGCATCTTACTGCACAGGAATTCAAAGAAAAAGTATTTAACTATGAAACAGGCAAAGAATGGAAATATGAAGGCAACTTACCTGCTATAGTTGATTTTTATGCTGATTGGTGTTCTCCCTGCAAAATGGTGGCTCCGATACTGGAAGAACTTGCCCTGGAATATTCAGGAAAAATTATGGTTTACAAGGTAAATACTGAGAATGAACAGGAACTGGCTTCTGTTTTCGGAATCCAAAGCATTCCTACATTGCTGTTCATCCCAATAGAAGGACAACCTCAGGCTGCTATGGGAGCTTTGCCCAGGCAGACATTTGAAAGAGTTATTCAGGATGTTTTGCTGAAAAACTAACAAAATTAAAACTAAAAATCATGTTGTACACAAATTTACAACACCTCGAATCAGCCGCTGATCATCAGAAAGTGATAAATGAAAATGAAAATGTGATGGTAATTTGCGGACGTATGGGCCCAATGTGTATTCCTGTATACGGGATTGCTGAAGAACTTGAAGATGAATATAAGCATATAAAGTTTTATGATATGGAATTTGATAATCCGGAGTCATCAGTAATCCGTAATTTACCTGAAGTTCGCGGATTTATGGGAATCCCTTTTACAATATATTACAGGAATGGTAAAGTTGTAAAGGCTACTTCAGGCATTCAGAATAAGGAACAGGTAAAAGCAATATTGAACAAAGAGTTTTCTGCAGAAGTAACAGCCTAGTCAGATTGAATCAAATAACCACTACGATGCTATTGTCATGGGAGCTGGACCTGCCGGTCTGACGGCAGGTAACTACTGCAGTGGGCGATGGAACTATTGCAGCACTGGCTGCTGCCGGTTATTTAAACGAATTGAGAGTAAAACAATAACAATTAATAACAGTTTGATATGCATAACACCCTGATCATAATCGGTAGTATTATAGGTGTATTTGTTACGCTTTATGTTTTGGCCCGTTTTAAAATGAAAAACATTCCAACAGTTTCCGACAGTGATAAGATATTGACATTAACTGATAAAAATTTTCAGCATCAGACAAAGAATAAGCTTGTGCTTGTCGATTTTTGGGCAAGCTGGTGTGCTCCGTGCAGAATTATGGCTCCTGTTCTCAATGATGTTGCAGATGAACTCACCGGAAATTCACATGTTGGAAAGGTGAATATTGAGCAATATCAGTCTCTCGCTCAAAAATTCCAGGTAAGGAATATACCCACAATGATTTTATTTAAAAACGGTAGCGAAGTTGACCGTTTTGTTGGTGTAAAATCAAAAGACTTTCTATTGCAGAAATTATCAAAAGACTATTGATACTATTCAATGCGGAAGTGACATTATTTCTGCATTAATAAATATTTAACACTGCTTGAAAGATGAAGAAAGTTCTAATACTTGGTGGAGGATTTGCCGGGTTACAGACTGCTATTGAATTGCAGAAAAAGAGACTATTCGATATAACTCTTGTTTCAGAACGAGACTATTTGTATTTGTATCCGGTCTCCATCTGGATTCCTGTCCACTTAAAGGAATTTGAGGATGTTAAGATTCCTTTATCAGGTATACAGAAAAAATATCCTTTTAACATAATAATAGACAAAGTTACAGGAATACAAGCTTCAGGGAAAAAAGTATTATGTGAAAACAATACTTTAAGCTATGATTATCTTGTTGTGGCATTCGGAGCTGAAAAAATGCAGCACAAAGGATTATCAAACACATTATCTATCTGTGCCAGGCCGGAAATGTCTGTCGAGATAAGAGACAGGATTGATGAACTGGTCGCAAAAAAAAGTGGTAAAATAGCAATAGGCTTTGGCGGGAATCCTAATGATAAATCTGCTGTAAGAGGAGGGCCTGCATTTGAATTGATATTTAATATTCATAACTACCTGAAGAGAAAAAATATCAGGCAAAACTTTGAGTTGACTTTTTTTGCCCCTATGGATGAGCCTGGAGCTAAAATGGGAAGAGGTGCCCTGGGAATGATCGATAAAATGTTTTCAGGATATAATATCAGAAAACAATTTGGGAAGAAGATCAGGGAGTTTGTGCCTGATGGAGTAATATTCGAAGATGATTCAAAACTGCATTCCGATCTTATTATGTTCATTGCTGCGGGAAAAGGACCTTCAGCACTGACTGAATCTGATCTTCCTCTTTCAGAAGCCGGTTTTATCAAGATCAATAATTATTGTGAAGTTCAGGGATTCAGGAATGTTTATGCAATTGGAGATATAGCTGCAATTGAGGGGCCAGACTGGATAGCAAAACAGGGACATCTGGCTGAACTAATGGGGAGAAATGCAGCATACAACATTATTGAAACTGAAAAAGGTAGTACCGGGAGAAAGAGATATAAAGAGCATCTGAGCATTCTTTGTGTTATGGATACCGGAGATGGCGCCGCTTTCATATTCCGTAACGGTAAAAGGGCTCTTATGATACCAATGCCTGTTGTTGGTCATTGGATGAAAAAGGGCTGGGGAGTTTATTCCAGATTGACAAAACTAGGCAAATTTCCAAGATTGCCCGGATTGTAGATTTTTGCATATAAAAGTCAAAAGGAACGAGCCGGATAAACTGTTACTCCTGTTCCAAATGTACGGAGTGTGTTGCAGCATGTCCGAATGACAGTTAAAACATAAAATTTGAAAACATGAAAGGAAACTTTGATTCCATTATAAGTGATTCAAAACCTGTAATAGTTGATTTTCATGCACTCTGGTGCGGCCCCTGCAAAATGCAGTCACCGATTCTGAAAGAGGTGGCAGCTGAACTTGGCGATACTGTACGTGTTATAAAAATTGATGTTGATACTAATAATCAGATAGCCGGACGATATAATGTTCAAAGTGTGCCTACAATTATTATTTTTAAAAACGGGAAGCAGATCTGGAGACAATCCGGAGTTGTCAGTAAAAGCCAGTTAAAGAATGTCCTTATGCAAAATATTTAATAGGTAATTACATCCTGAGAGTCATGACAGAAAACAAAAATCACTGGTACGATGGTTGGTTTTATGATAAAATTATCGCTCCTAACCAGGATAAATTATTCGGACAGATAAAAAATATTATCGAACAGGGCTCTGATATAATTGACGTGGGTTGCGGAACCGGACGTCCGGAATTTTCTCTGGCTCTCAGCAGCCTTGTATTTGCTCTCTTCGTTTTGGCGGGTTGCTTATAACAGGGAAATACTTTTACAAGCTGAAAAGCTGACAATTTTAATAATTTTAAACTTTCACGTTCCTAAATCATGATTATTTAGTCTTACTTTAATCCAGTCATTAATAATCAGACTGCAAAAGGCAAAATATAATAAAGTGCTAACAGTCACATGAATCGGCAATATATTGAAGCCCGGCAGGCCCAAGGAAAGGATTAAGCAGGCAAGGATGATATCAGCTATTATTGCCGTTAATAAGTTTCTGCCAATAGGTTGTTTATAAAACCGGGTAGGTGTCCGTACAACAAATATGTTGAAAATGCCTGCAAAAAACAGAGTGGCGAATCCGAAGGAGTGCAATTGATTTAAGTCAGTAATATCAAGATACTTCTTTCCGATAAACAACCATGCCAAAGCCTCTGCAATCAAAAATATACCCAGAAGAACCCCATCTTTTACAAGTGGTTTTATTTTCCAGCTTTCAGGTTTTTTTGACCAGCTTACTATGTCTGTAGATAATGTCAGTGTTACGAAATCAATTATAAAAAGAAGCAGAACCATATCAAAAGCGCTAACCACGAACTGTCCTGTTATAATATAAGCGACACATACATACACTACTGTAAATATTGTTTTTGAAATTTTACTGACAACCCAATTGCTGATACGGTGATGTATTGTGCGACCAACTGTAATAAGGCTGATAATACTTTCAAGGCCATCATGAAGTAAAATTACGCTTGCAGCTTGTTTGGCAGCATCTGTTGCGGATTTAACTGCAATACCCACTTCAGCCTGTTTTAAAGCAGGAGCATCATTAACGCCGTCACCCGTCATTCCTGTAATCTCATGATGTTTCTGTAAGGTTCTGACAATGGAAAATTTATCTTCCGGCAGTACTTCCGCAAAACCGTCATGGGCAATAATTATTGAATGACTGTCTCTGCCCGCTGTGTCCTCCCGCAACAACCCTGCAGAAGCAATATCATCACCCACACCTACCCGTGCAGCTATCTCCCTGGCAATCGGCAATGCATCGCCTGTAAGCATTTTAACTTTCACCCCCAACCCTTTTATTGCTGTAATCATCTTTGCAGAATCGGAAAGAGGAGGGTCAACCAGCGACACAATCCCTAACATATTTGTTACATTATCCTCCTGAATAGCTATTGCGATTGTCTTTAAGCCTTTTGCTGCCCATTCATCAACAGTAATATCAAGTTTTGAATGTTGTAGGTTGCATAAACCTTTGATAGTATTATAGGCACCCTTCATTACTTTAAACTGCCTGCCATCTTTTTGGACTATGGCTTCTGTCCTTTTTAGCGCAGATGAAAATGGAGTAAATGAAATTTGGGAGTAGCCTGATGTATCTGTTTTAGACTCAGCAGCTTTTTGCAGAAAGGCCATATCAATCGGATCGTTATTTGCAGCTACGGATGCCAGAACACCGTATCGTAAAATATCCCCGATAGTAAAGTTTTCTTCAGGCTCTATTTCCTGTACAGATAATTTATTCTGTGTAATAGTCCCGGTTTTGTCAATGCACAGTGTAGTCATGGTTGCAGCATCTTCTGCAGCGCTTAACCGGCTCACCAGGATTCCTTTGGCAGCTAACTGCTGTGAACCTTTAGCCATACTTACAGTAAACATGGCAGGCATTGCCACGGGAACCGCAGTTACCAATAAAATCAGCACTAACGGAAGCATGGATATAAAAGTCTCCCCTCTCAGCAAAGAAACTGCTATTGTTATGCCAACGAATAGCAGCACAATTGAAAACAGTATTTTCACAACATTGGCTACAACTTCTTCCATATGAAGGCGTGGTTTCGCCATCTGAACCAATTGTATCGTCTTTCCAAAGAAAGTACTAGCCCCTGTTGATATCACCACAGCATTGCATTCTCCATTCTTTACTACAGATCCGGAGAAGAACATATCACCTTCTTTTTTGCTGATGAGCATAGATTCTCCCGTAAGGGCAGATTGATCTGCGCCAGCTTCACCTGAGAGTATTTTAGCATCTGCCCTAATAAAATCCCCGGTACGGATACGTACAATATCACCAGGAACCAATTGACCGGCTGGTACCTGCTGCCATTCAGAGTTTCTCAAAACACGCACAAGTACCTGTAAACTTTGTTTTAATGCCTTAACTGTTTTTGAAGCTTTGCTTTCCTGTATAAAGCCAATTATTGCATTGAACAGCATTAAGCCTCCGATCAGATAAACATCTACATATTTATGAAGCAAAAATGACAGTACGATGGTAATCTCCAGCATTATGGCAGTAAGTCCCCAGAAGTGTTTCAGAAAAAGAAGAAACATTAATTGTTTTTTTTCCAAAACTTCATTTAGTCCATAGACTATTTGCCGTTGTTTAACTTCTTCATCAGAAAGACCTTTGCCGGCCTGTACTTTTAATTCAGATAATACTGCCGCAGTTGATTTTGTTTGATCTGTATTAATATCACTGGTCACCTGTTATTGGTATTAGGAATATTTGCAATTCAAATATGCAACCCATTATCAGGCTAAATTACATCAGTTTTTTGGATACTATTGAGTTTTTAGTGTGATAAGTCTGAATATTCATAATGTTAAAATAATTTTAACCCGGTTGCCTGTAATCTTAAAATTGACTTAAATCTAATGGTTCGAACTGTTAAATTTTTTTATTCCATTTTTTAGATGGAATAAATGAATAAGTTTGCGTTGTTACCTAAAACCTGACCTAATGAAAAGAATGTTGAATTATTACAGGAATGTAATTGAATACAGGTTTATTGTGCCCGTACTCATCATTTTGGTACTCCTGTCAGCATGTCAGCACAATTCTAAAAAAGCATCAAAGGATAAAAATCAGTCAGAAATAAAATTACCAGCTGCGGATGGAGATTACTTTCAGGAGATCGGGCTTGCGGCCGGACTTGATTTTATTCATAGTGTCGGTGAGGAACATCTGAACAATATTATTGAATCAAGCGGGGGTGGAGCCTCTTTTCTGGATTTCGACCAGGATGGGTATATTGATCTGTATCTCTCTAATGGCACATGGATAGAAGGATTCAGTGGTTCTGAAAAGCCGGAAGTAATGCCTGAGAATCATCTTTACAGGAATAATGGCGATGGCACTTTTGAAGACGTAACTAAAAGAGCGGGGGCTAATGATCCTGCTTACAGCATGGGTGCGGCAATCGGGGACTTCAATAATGACGGGTACCCTGATATCTATGTGTGCAATTACGGAGCCAATATACTCTATAAGAATAATGGCAACGGTACTTTCACAAATGTAACGAAAAGAGCAAAGGTTGCTGGAGGCAATGAATGTAGTATTGGCGCTGTCTGGCTCGACTATGATAATGATGGTTTTCTTGATCTTTATGTAGGGAACTATCTTGGTTATGATCCCAATTATAAATACTTCTATGCTCCGGACGGATTTCCTGGTCCTATGGCTTATGATGCACAGTCTGATATTCTTTATCACAACAATGGTGACGGTTCATTTGAGGAGGTTACTCAGAGCATGGGAATAGTTGATACTGATGGCAGAGCAATGGGTGTTGGTACAGCCGATTATGATGACGATGGGTTTATGGATATTTACGTTGCAAATGACCACACTCTTAATTATCTGTGGCATAATGATGAAGGAAAGAAATTCACCGACAGGGGTACTATGTCGGGAACCGCTTTCAGCCAGGCCGGTGAAGCAACTGTTAGTATGTCAGTTGATTTTGCAGATTATAATTCGGATGGACTACTCGATATCTTCCTTTCAGATGACACTTATTGTTCCTTGTATGAGAATCTTGGCAACGGGATTTTCAGTGACAGGTCATATCCTGCAGGCATTGCAACTGCCGCAGGGCAGTTTGTAGGATGGACCTCATCCTTCATAGATTATGATAATGATAGTGATATGGATCTTTTTAAGACAAATGGAGCCCTGAAACATCTCTATGGTCAGGAAGATCAACTGTTTGAGAATATGGGAGACGGGAAATTCAAGGAAGTTTCAAATGACCTGTCTAAATATTTCCAGGAGGAGTATGTGGGCAGGGGAGCATGCCTCGGAGATTATGATAATGACGGTGATATGGATATTTATATTGCCAACCTGAACAGCCGCGGGATGTTCCTGAGAAATAACAAGGGTAACCAGAACAACTGGCTGATAATTAATCTTATCGGTACATCCAGCAACCGTGATGGTATAGGTTCAAGGATTAAAATATCGAGCGGAGGAAAAACCCAGATTGCCCAGAAAAAAAGCATGACCGGATACCTTTCACAGAATGATCCAAGATTGCATTTTGGTCTTGCTAAAAATAGTGCAATTGAAAAAATTGAGATAAAGTGGCCGTCAGGCAAGATACAGGTATTAGAGAATGTCAGCCCAAATCAGATTCTTACTGTTAAGGAACCCTAAAAATTGATTTCATAATGCGTTTAAGAACAATATTATTGGCTTCAGGTATAGTATTCATGATATTATCAGGAATATTCCTTGTTTCCTGTGGAAAAAAGCCAATGGATGGCATGATAATCATTACGGAAGCAGACAACAGAGCTGTGAGTCCTGATTTTGTCTCTGGAAAATTATGGAGGTATATTCCTGAAAGCCATCTTTATGCTATTGATCCTGAAAATACACAAAAGGCTCCTGAATCTCTAACCGGAAATTTCTTTTCTGCTTGTTCTCCTGATATTTCATTTGATGGAAAATGCATGCTATTCGCTGCTCAGAAGAGTAAAGATGAACCCTGGCAGATATGGGAGATGGATCTAAGTAGCCGAAAGGTAGCACAAATTACGACCGGCAATGAGAATTCAATTGATCCGGCATATCTTCCGGGAGGTCAACTCGTATTCAGCAGAACAATAGCAAACGATTCTCTGAAGAGTGGTCACTCACTTTTTACATGCAATACTGACGGATCGAATCTCAAGAGAATAACTTTCAATCCTCACTCATATTTTGCATCATCGGTGCTTAAAGACGGCAGGGTGATCACTATAGGCAGGCAGATATTTCCTGAGGAAAAAACTGCAGCGATGATGGTTTTACGCCCGGATGGCACAAAGGCAGAGCTCTTCCGTCAAAATATTGACGGGATGGAATTCTTCAGCAGGGGCAGGGAGACTGCCGATGGAAAGATAATATTCATTGAATCAGGCAAAAACACCGGAAATGGGAGAAGATTAGCCTCTATAAGTTATAACCGTCCTTTGCATAGTTTAACAAATCTAACTGCCGGGATAACCGGAGATTTTTCTTCTGTTTTTCCGATAGACACTGGAAAATATTTAGTCACTTACAGATTATCAGAAAGTGAGAATTATTCATTATTCAATTTTGATGCTGAGAGTAAAAAGCTTGGTGACCAGCTATTTAAAAGTTCAGATAAGAGCATCATTGAAGCTGTTATTGTAAGAGAACACCAAAAGCCAAGGAAACTCCCAAGTGAAGTTGATAAAGGAGTGAAAACAGGTTTGCTGTTTTGCCAGAACATTGCAGTAACAGGACTTTCATCGCCTGAAAATGTTGATTCTTTGGTGGCAGACAGGATAGAGTTGATAGGAGTGGATTCATTACTGGGAGTTGTTAAGGTGGAGCGGGATGGTTCTTTTTATCTTAAAGTAAATGCGGATATGCCTTTCAAAATAAGAACTTTGGATGCTGACGGCAACACTCTCAATGGCCCTGGAAGCTGGATCTGGCTGCGTCCAAATGAGAGAAGAGGTTGTACCGGCTGCCATGAAGACCAGGAGATGGTACCTGCCAACCGTGTTGCACTGGCAACTAAAAATCTGCCTGTCGCTGTACCGGTACATATATCCGGAATCAAAGAAAAACAAGTTGAATTAGAATAGCTATCCATATATGAAAAAGATATTGCTGGTCACCGGAATTATTTTTGCTCTCGGAATTATAATTTTCATTCCGGGGAAGAGAATGGCCCGGGAACATGTAAATTTAAAGACAGCGGTAACTGACCATCCGCTTTTATGTACCAATTGTCATCTGCACATGCATAAAAGATCACCGTTTGCCCGGTTTGATCAGGCGGATTACCTTTCACCGCTGAACCTTGCTGTTTCGAATGATGGTAAATTGGTTTATATAGCTGCACAAGACGGGAATGCTCTCCTGGTTGCGGATGTCGAAAAAGGAAAGGTAATACGGAAAATACCGGTCGGGAATAAGCCCCACAGTGTCATCGTTGATAAAGCCGGGAAAAACGCTTATGTAAGTAATCAATGGTCTGATAATGTTTTCGTCATTAATCTTGATAATTATCAGATAACTGATACCCTGTTAACCGGCAACGGGCCGGCAGGCTTATCTCTGAGTTCTGATGAGAAATCCCTTTATGTAGTTAATTCTTATAGCTCTGACCTTACAGTAATAGATCTGGAGAGTGGTATTGAGATCAAAAGACTTACTACGGGGAATAATCCGACCGGAGCAACTTTATCTCCTGATGGCAGTGATCTATATGTCACAAGCCGGAGAGCAGATATAGCTCAATACGGAGAGCCTCTTGTAAGTCAGCTGACTGTCGTGAATGACAAATCAAAAAGGATAAAAACTTATCTGGGAATGGAGTCGGCCTACCTGATGGAGAATGTTGCGTTTACACCAGCGGGCGATCTGGCAGTTGTCACTCTGATACGACCCAAGAACATGGTGCCTTCAATTCAGGTTGAACGTGGATTTATGATGACACACGGAATCGGGATTATTGAACAGAAGGAGAACGGAAGGATAATTCAGTTATTGACAGATGAACCAAATGCTTACTATCCGGATCCTTTTGATATTGTTATAAGCCCTGACGGGAAGAGAGCTTTTATATCCAATTCGGGAGTGAATACAATTACTGTGGTCGATATTGATTCAGTGAAAGCTCTGATTGCTGAATCGACACCTGAAATGTTAAAACTATGGCCAGATCATCTTGGAATCAGCAGCCGCTATGTTATCAAACGGATATCTACCGGAGCAAATCCCAAAGGTCTTGCACTTTCTCCCGATGGGCAGACTCTTTATGTAGCTGAACACCTGGAGGACAGGATTGCAGTTATCAGCGCCGATAATATGGAAACTGTGAAGACTATCGATCTTGATGGCCCGGGTAGGATTACAGTAACAAGGAAAGGCCGGAGGCTTTTGAATAATGCAGGGCGCACATTCCAGACCCAATACTCCTGCTATACCTGCCATCCTGATGAGCATGAAGACGGACTGGTTTATAACATGGCATCGAAGGATATGGGACGTAATATAACCAATACCCAGTCATTGCGCGATATTTCAGATACACCTCCTTTCAAGTGGAATGGCAAAAATCAGACTGTCTTTAAACAGGATGGAATGCGTTTTTCAACCGTTCTTACAAGGACAGAACCATTCCCCTATCCCGATCTGGATGCTATTTCATCTTATATTATGACTGGCATTAAGTACCCTCCTAATCTTGGATTTAATCCAGCTGGAAAACTTACTGAAGCTCAGAGAAGAGGAAAAACAGTATTTGAACGGACAAAGGATAATCTTGGGAATGTTATTCCGGAAAATAACCGTTGTATAACCTGTCATCCATCGCCCTATTATACTAATCTAAAACAGGTAGATGTAAAGACGCTTGCTGCAAGCGATGATTCAATTTTGTTTGATACCCCGCATCTTAATAACATTTATGCATCCCCTCCATATTTGCACGACGGTCGTGCGAGTACTCTGGAAGAGATATGGACCATATATGGTAAAGAGGATAAGCATGGATTGGTAGGTGACATGACAAAGAATCAGCTAAATGACCTGATAGAATACCTTAAATCACTTAGAAGCCCGGATTATGATGGTAAATCAACACAAATTCACGAAGCTGCCTTAAACCACTAACCAGATAAAAATGAAAAAATTGATAAGAAACCAGTATTTCAGGATAGCAGCAATTGCTGTAATGATTGTCGGAACCCTTTCCATGGGTTTCAGTCATAATGATAAAAGTGAAGGCAGCACCAAAGCCGCTCAGGCTTCTGATCTGGCTTTAAAAAGCGATTCAGGCAATGGATCTGTAAATGGCGATAAATTAACAGGAGTGAAAGGAGAACTTCCTCCTGTCCCGGTCTATGGCAAATGGCGTAACTTTACAACAAAAGACGGACTGCCATCCGACAAAGCTTATTGTGTCAGAATTGATGGCGACAGGGTTTTTGCAGGCACACATGACGGACTTGCTGTATATCAGAATGGTAAATGGAAGACTTATACTACAAAAGATGGCCTGGCTCATAATGGCGTAGTATCAGTAGATGTAAGTGAACTTACAGGGGATGTCTGGATTGGTACACTTGGAGGATTATCCAGGTGGTCGGCCGGAAAATTTGAAACATTCAACCAGTTTAACAGCGGCATGCCGAATGACCTGGTTTATATGGTAATATGTGTAGGAAAGGATGTATGGTGTGCAACAGGAGGAGGAGTTGGTCATTATGATACATTCACTAAGGAATGGGAGATATTCACTGAAAAAAATGCACCAATGCATGAACCATGGACCTATGGAGTTTCCGCCGGTGATGGCAAGATCTACATTGCAGCCTGGGGGGGAGGGGTAATCGAATATAATACAAAAACAAAACAGTTCAGGGATTATACTGATCCTGATGGCTTTATGGAGATAGATCTTCAGCCAAATGACGGTGTAGTTCACGATATCACAACAGCTACCTCATGGGCAGATGGGATCCTCTGGGTTTCAACATATTTCGGAATGAGCCGTTATGATGGTAAATACTGGAAAGGATATTTTGATCACGACAGCGGCCTGGCCAGTAACTTTATCAATTTTCTGAGAGCTGAAGGTCCTGTTGTATTTGCCTGCAGTGACAGAGGTCTGAGCAGCACCAATGGTGAGTCATGGGTTACATACAAAAAAAATGATAATAATGAAAACGGGGTGGCCATCCTGACTAATGGCAAGGAGAAGAAAGAGATCCCACTGACCCCATCAATTGCTCATAATTTTATTATTGGTGTCGATCGCGAGGATGGAGTACTATGGGTCGCCACTTCAAAGGGTGTAAGCAGGGGTGAGATTATAAAATAATGGAATCTGAATTCCTACAATCATGAAATAACCATATCACGGAAAGCTATAAACTTAACATTGAACCTAATCCTAAACCATAAACCTAATTGACTATAATAATGACTGATAAACACATACTTATTGATCTGAAGAAGCTCACTGACGGAGAGAAAACTGAGATGAAGAAACTTGGCATATTAAGTGATGCCGAGACTATTACCGCTACTGTTTTTCCTTCTGTACATAATAGCCGGCCTCCGATAGAAAAACATGTTGTACATGCGCCACAGGTGCTTAATGAAGCCTACAACTACCAGAAGCCTTCATCTTTTTCACGAGCCTTGCGCCTTGATTTTGGAGATTACAAAGTGTTGCTGATCTCCGGAACCGCAAGCGTAAATGAAGAGGGAAAGGCAGAACATATCGGGGATTTTAATGCCCAGTTATGGAGAACATATCGAAATATTACAACTCTTCTTGAAGCTGAAGGGATGACGTGGCATGATGTTGTAAGAACTACAAATTATCTAAGGGATATAGAGCGGGATTATGCTGAATTCAATAAGATCCGGACCACTTTCTACAGTTGGCTTAATCTGGACCCTCTTCCTGCAAGTACCGGGATACAGGCACGTTTGTGCTGGGAGACTCTGCTTGTGGAAATAGAAGCTTATGCAATTTGTAAAATGAAATAATAAATAAGAATATGAAACCACAGTTTAAAAATCTTGTTACATTGTTTCTGATCTCCCTTATCACTTTTACATGGGTCAGCGCACAGGAAAAAAAATCACCGAACTACGGTAATATACCGGATGAACTGGTTGGCTATGACAAATATATGAAGGCATATAAATATCATTTTATCGAGCCGATGAAATTTTATGGCGCGGGTCGGGAGAAACCTGCTCCAGTTGGACTTGAAGAGGTAAGGATTGGATTTCTCGGGCCGCTGGAAGGTTCAATTATCGTATCACTTGGTAAACAGATGCTTCAGGGTTCAATGATGGCCATAGAAGAGGCAAATAAAAAAGGAGGGTATAAGGGTACTCCTTTCAAATTAATGGTACACAATGATGTGGGCCTTTGGGGAGCGGCAGCTAATGAGGTTGTCAAAATGGATGAAGAAGGTGTATGGGCATGGCTGGGTTCAATTGACGATATAGTATCGCATGTCGCTATCAGGGCGACATTAAAACTTGAAATTCCTATGGTTTGTACCGGTGATCCTGATCCTACTTTTACAGAGACAAACATACCATGGGTAGTGCGTACAATCCCTGATGACCGCCAGGCCAGTTATGTGATGGTTAACCAGATAATAAAAGTGGATGGGCACAAGAGACTTTCAGTGATAAGGGCAAATAACCGTTATGGAAGAGTTGGCACTCTTCATTTTAACCGTACTGCTACAAGGCTGGGTGTGCCTATTCTTATTGAAGAACGTTTCAATGATGGTGAGACAGAGTTTAAAAGTCAGCTGGAACGTATCAAAAAGACTAACCCTGATGCAATCGCAATCTGGGGCAATGCCAAAGAATCAGCTCTGATCCTTCAGCAGATACGCGCGATGGGTCTTAATCAACCTGTATATACATCTGACAGGGTTGTCAGTGATGAGTTTCTCAGTATAGCCGGCCCATTGGCAGAGGGTATTAAAACAACATGCCAGTATAACCCCGATTCCAATGATCCAAAGCTGAAAGCATTCCAGGAAAATTATCAGAAGAGATTTGGTCAGAAACCTGATGTCTTTGCTGCCCATGCCTATGATGGAATGAATATCTTGATTGAGGCAGTTAAAAAAGCAGGATTGAACCGTGCTCTTATACGCGATCTGCTTACTGATATGAAAACATTCAATGGCTACCAGGGTGTTACCGGTAAGGTAATCTTCGATGGGTCATGGAATAATATTAGACCTATTTACCTGGCAAGGGTGAAAAACGGAAAATTTGAGTTTACGCCTGCACCCCCACTCGAGAAAAGCAATGAAATCTACAAGCATTCTACAGACAGGTATTAAAATTTAATTAAAATCTAAAATGGAGGCAAATTCATGCAATATTCCTGCTAGTGTTGGAATAAATGTTCCGGCCAGGGTTAATCGTGAGACAAAGCCTGAAGCCTCGATTGTGAATGTTGCCGGTGTTGAGGTAGGCGGTACTGAGTTGATAGTAATTGCAGGACCTTGCGCGGTCGAGAGCCAGGAACAACTATTCGATACTGCAAGGTCAGTCAAAAAATGGGGAGCTCGGATCCTGCGCGGCGGGGCATTCAAACCACGCTCCTCTCCATACAGCTTTCAGGGCCTTGGAGAAGAAGGACTGAAGCTTCTCAGCGCTATAAGAGAGGAAACAGGTATGCCAGTCGTCACCGAAGTTATGGATACAAGACAGGTGCAAATGGTAGGAAAATATGCTGATATGTTGCAGATAGGCTCAAGAAATATGCAAAACTACCCTTTGCTTAAAGAGGTTGGAATGACACGGAAACCTATCCTCCTTAAGCGGGGCATGATGGCAACAATTGAAGAATTCCTGCTTGCCGCTGAATATATTCTTAGTCAGGGTAATGAAAATGTAATCCTTTGCGAACGAGGTATCCGTACTTTCGAAACATCAACACGAAATACCCTTGACCTTAGTGCTGTACCTATGCTAAAGCGGCTGACTCATCTGCCGGTAATTGTGGATCCCAGTCATGGAACAGGAATCAGGTGGATGGTGCCTGCAATGGCAAAGGCAGCTGTTGCTGCAGGAGCCGACGGACTCATAATGGAAGTCCATTATGATCCTGAAAAAGCATTATGCGATGGTCATCAATCACTTGATCTTGATGAATTTGCACAGTTGATGAGCGATCTGAGGAAAGTGGCGGTGGCAGTGGACAGGAAAATTTCAGTACAGTCACTCTCTGAGGATTAGTAATCCAAAGGGACATTACATGAGATTCTATACATATCCAATTAAGAGCTGCCTTCTTCTTATCCTGCCGCTCCTTATTATTTCCGTTGCCTCACCAGGTCAGGAAACCAATTCAAAAAAGGAGGCAATAAAATTCGGTCTTCTGATACCCGACAGAAATTCTCCTGCTGCCAGGTATGGAGCTGAACTGGCTGTAAAATATGCCAACCAAAAGGGTGGTGTAAATGGAGTACCGGTTTGTCTGATTACAGGTACGATGGAAGGGCCCTGGGGCACCGGTTCCAAAGAAGCAGTCAAAATGATCTTCGACGAAAATGTGGTTGCCATTCTTGGTTCTCATGATGGACGGAATGCTCACCTCGTTGAGCAGGTTTCAGCGAAATCAAGAGTTGTCTTCCTTTCTGCCTGGTCTGGCGACCCTACACTGGCCCAGGCATTCGTTCCATGGTTTTTCAATTGCGTATTTAATGACATTCAGGTATCAGACGCCCTGATTGATGAAATATTTAATAAAAGGGATCTTCATAAAATTGCAGTTATCTCGGATGACAGTTATGATTCAGGATCAACACTTAAGAATTTTCTGAAAAAAACTGAAAATTCAGAAAAACCGGTACCTGTACTTATTAAATACAATGATACCTTTCAGGATCTTAAGGAGATTACCGACAGACTAAAAAAAGAGCATTTTGATTGTATTATACTTTTAGTCCAATCTGCCCCTGCCATACAGATAATCGAACAACTGAGACAAAATAATTTACACCGGCCTGTTTTTGCCACTCTCAATCAGCTGGATGAAAATAAAATTCCCGGCCTGGACTATAAGTATTTTGAAAATGTGATGTTAGCTTCTTCAGAGATTTTTTCAGGTAAGCTCGGGGAATCATTTGTGAAGGATTACCGAAAACAGTATGGAAATGATCCCGGAGCAGTTGCAGCTTATGCATTCGATGGAATGAACATACTTATAGATGCTGTCAGAAAGGCTGGCACTGAGCGGGAAGGGATCCAGAAAGCCTTACGGGAAATTAAATATGTTGGGGTAACAGGTACCATTCAGTTTGATGCAAACGGTAACCGTAAAGGAACACCGGTTTTTGTGGAAATAAGAAATGGTATTCCGGTTATTGGAGGAAGATAAGATTCTTCTGTAAAGTTCTTTTTTAACCGCAAAGTCCGCAAAGTTTCCGCGCGAAGGACGCAAAGTAAGGATTTAAACGGAGTGCTCTTTGCGATCTTTGCGTAAAATCTTAGCGACCTTTGCGGTTAATTTGTAAATTTGACAGGTTGTTCAGGATTAAGTTTCATATTCAGTTATTGTCAATTATAAGGGAATGAAAAATATCGGTATTGTATTATTTACAGCGTTTTGCACTCTGGCTTTCTTTAGTTGCAAGGAGAGCCCGGAAGCAGCTAAACAGAAATCAATTGATCTGATGACTACCCAGACACTTGGGCTTGCTTACCTTGAGGAGTTTAAGCTTGATGAGGCTGAAAAAGAATTCCTGAAGTATATTAAACTATCGCCAAAGGAAAAACTCGGGTATGCAAACCTGGGGCTGACCTATTTGAGAATGGGCAGGTATCCTGAGGCAGAAAAGCGACTCCTGAAGGCCATTGAGATCGATCCGAAGGACCCTGATATAAGACTTATCCTTGCAACTGTTTACCAGATGAATGACCAGAGGGACAAAGCTATTTCAGAACTGAACAAGTCACTTGAGTTTTCACCAGGACATGTTAAAACCCTCTATGACCTTTCAGAGCTCTATTCAGCAACAGCAGATGAAGAATCTCAGAAACTGCGTAAAAACGTTATAATGCAGCTTGTTGAGAAAGCCCCTGCCAATATTGTACCGCACCTTACCCTCACTGAGATACTTATACGAAACGGAGAGACAGATAAAGCACTTGAACAGATGGAAATAATACACAGGCAATTTCCTGAGTTCCCTAAAGAAGCAGTGGAATATTATAATAAAACTGTTGAGTTGCTTCGAAAGCCGGATAAGGAGAATGCCATAATTCAGTTTGCGATCTTTCATAATTATCTCAAGGTAACTTCACCTTACCAGGCTGGTATTATGGATCTGAAAGGTCCCGGCGGATCGCTGATAGGATTTCCCCTGATTACATTCGACCAGCAATCTGGGTCACAGCTAAGTGATGACAGATCAGTACTGGAGGTAATAAGATTCAACGATGTCTCGGAATCCGCAGGACTGGGTATTGTCCCTGCCGGCAACTCCGCACATGTTGCTTCTGGTGATTATGACGGAGATGGAGATATTGATCTCTATGTGGGAAGCTTTGACGCTGCATCCTCTTCCTATAAACATTACCTTTTCAATAATGACATGGGAAGGTTTAAGGATGTCTCGGAAGAAGCAGGCATAAACCATACCGGGAAGGAATCGTACACAACATTTACCGATTTTGACAATGACGGATTCCTTGATATATACGTGATCAGGGAAGGTGGTGATATCCTTTACAGAAATACCGGACCAGGTACCTTTGAGAATGTATCAGCCAAAGCCGGAGCGGGAAGTAAGACGGGCGGCAATATGGCTCTCTTCTTTGATATGGATCATGACGGGGATCTGGATTTTTTCGAAGCAGGGTCAGAAGCCGACTTTTTATTCAGAAATAACTCGGACGGAACATTTAAAGACGAATCTGCCAGGCTTGGATTATCAGGAAAAGCTCCTGGTACCAGGGATGCAGCTTTTGGTGATTTTGATGAGGACGGGGACATTGATTTCATTGTAATAAATGAGAATTCAGGAAATATTCTCTACTCTAATCAGCGTCAGGGTGTTTTTAAAGACATAACATCAACCAGCGGATTAAAAGATGAAGGAGGATCCGGGGCAGTTACAGTAGGGGACTATAATAATGACGGTTATCTTGACCTGTTCATTACCTCTTTAAACGGGGGGAACCAAAAGCTTTATCAGAATCTGCGTAACGGAAACTTTGAAGAGGTAAAAACAGGCAGTGAGATGTTCTCCGCCATGAAGAATGTCAAAGCTTATGATGCTGCTTTCCTTGATTTTGACAATGACGGTTTCCTTGATATTCTCATTGCCGGTGAGTCCTCAGAAAAAGAGGGTCGGGGTGTTTATCTTTATCATAATGACGGGAAAGGTAATTTCGCAGATGTCTCACAACTGCTTCCCCAGGAGTTAAGGTCAGGCAATAACATAGCCATTTTCGATTATAATGATGACGGTGACCTCGATATTGTCATAAGCGGAATAAACGGTGGAGTCACTCTATTGAGGAATGACGGGGGAAATGCAAACCACTTTATAAGAATTAAACTTGTTGGTTTAAGAGCAGGCAGCGCTAAAAATAACCATTTTGGGATTGGAGCTAAAATGGAAATGAGGGCAGGAGACCTGTATCAGACTATGGTCGTTACAGATCCGAATATCCATTTTGGTATCGGCAAACGTTCCACCGCCGATGTGATAAGAATAACCTGGACAAACGGTGTCCCTCAGAACATTTTTTTCCCGGGTACAGATCAGTCACTTGTTGAATCCCAGACCCTGAAAGGATCATGTCCGTTCCTTTATACCTGGGATGGTGATGAATATGTGTTTGTTAAAGATGTTATGTGGAGGAGCGCTCTTGGAATGCCACTCGGAATCATGGGGGGAAATACTGCATACGCTTTTGCAGATGCCTCGGATGACTATCTTAAAATTCCGGGTGAGCAGCTGAAGCCATCAAACGGTGAGTATTCCATTCAGCTTACTTCTGAACTCTGGGAAACAATCTATTTCGACAAGCTCGAACTGGTAGCCATTGACCATCCTGATTCGGTTGATGTTTTTGTTCCTGAGCAGTTTGCACCTCCTCCATTCCCCGGGAAAAAAGTATATCAGGTGAAGGAAAAGGCTCTGCCTGTTTCTGCCACCGACTCCAGGGGGAATGATCTGCTCTCTTTTATCTCAAGAAAAGATGATATATATATTTCTGGTTTCAATCCTGATAAATACCAGGGGGTTACAGAAATGAAGGATCTTATTCTTGATCCTGGAAAAACTGCAAATTCCGGTAAACTGTATCTCTTCCTTAACGGATGGATCTTCCCGACTGATGCAAGCATAAATGCCGCGTTGGCTCAGTCTTCAGATTTGAAAGTATTTCCTCCTTCATTGCAGGTTATTAATAAAAAAGGGGAATGGGAAACCGTTATAGAGAATCTTGGATTCCCAATGGGAAAGGATAAAACCGTTATTGCAGATCTTTCCGGTAAGTTTTTGTCGTCCGATCACAGGGTAAGGATCGTCACAAACATGGAGATCTATTGGGACTATATTTTCTTCTCAGGTGTGCTTTCCACTGTTCCGGTGAATTCAACTGTTATGGAACCTGTGTCAGCTGATCTGCATTACAGGGGCTTTTCACAAAGCTTTAGAAAAGGAGGCAGATACGGACCGCACTGGTTTGATTATTCTGTTGTGGAGGATGAACCTAAATGGAGAGACCTGGCAGGCAATTATACCCGATACGGAGATGTCCTTCCCCTCCTGACCGCTTCAGATAATAAATATATCATATCAAATGCAGGTGATGAAGCAACTGTCAAATTTAATGCTGAGAAATTGCCTGTTCTGAAGACCGGATGGAAGCGTGATTTTCTGATTCGCAGCGTAGGATGGGTAAAAGACGGGGATATAAATACTGCATTCGGAAGCACCGTTTTACCATTACCTTTCCATGGGATGAAAAGCTATCCTCCCGGACCGGGTGACACTTATCCAAAGGATCCGGAATTACAGAAGTACAACCTCGAATACAATACCAGAGTTGTAACGTCTGACAGGTTTCTTAATGCCCTGAGAGATAAATAATTAATCTTGGAAGATGATGATCAGGAGCATATTATTTTCAAACTCTGCTGGTAGTATAGATCAAAAATCAATACAGAAGTTTAGACCCTAAATCCCAAGGGACTTTCTTTAGAGAAGATAGCTTTAAAGCCCCCCCCGGGGGGGTGAGGGGTAAAACGACCTTAAGGAATACCCGACTTGTTTTTTCCCTGTTTTTATTATTCATAACTATAGTCTCTTCAGCACAGAAAAACGGGGTAAAATTTACAGATATCACCGAAAAGGCAGGTATTACTTTCAAGTATACCATAGGTGATTTTTCGTATAAAAACATCATTGAAAGCAGCGGCTCGGGCATTACAATCTTCGATTACAATAACGATAAGCTTATGGATCTTTTCCTGATGAATGGAACCTATCTGGAGGGTATCTCTGATCCGGATGGCAAAGTATTCAGGAATTCCCGTAATTCCCTCTATAAAAATAATGGCGACGGTACCTTCACTGACATGACTGAGATGGCTGGTTTGATTAATAAAAACTGGAGCATGGCCGCAGGAGCGATTGATATTGACAATGATGGCGACCAGGATCTCTATCTTTTAAATTATGGTCCGAATGTTTTTTACAGGAACAATGGGAATGGCACATTCACAGATATTACTGCAAAACTGGGCCTTGCCGGTCCTGAAAGGCTTAATGGATTTGTAAAATGGAGCATTGGTGTGGCTTTCCTGGACTATAATCTGGATGGAAGGCTGGATGCAATGGTTGGGAACTTCCTGGCATATGATCCTGCCTACTATACACCGGCAACACCCGATTTTATGCCTCATCCTTCCGAGTATAAGGGTCAGGAGTCAATGCTCTATGAACAACAGCCTGACGGTAAGTTTACTGATGTCACCAGGAAGAACAACCTTTCCTATCCGGATTCAAAATGCATGGGTTTGACAGTCTATGATTATGACGATGACGGAGATCTGGATATCTTTCAGGCTAATGATCATCAGCTGAATTTCATGTTCAGAAATGATAACGGAGTATATAAAGAGGTTGGAGTAGAAGCCGGAGTCGCTGCAAACAGCAAGGGAATTGGAACAGGGTCGATGCATGGTTCTCCGGGTGACATAAACGGCGATGGTATGGTAGATCTTCTTGTTACCGATCTTGCCTATGGGGCGCTTTATCTGAACAAAGGAAACGGACTTTTTGTTGATGTATCAGAGTCAAGTGGTATAGCAGGAGCGATGGCCGGAAAGGGAAGCTGGGGTGCAGTGTTTTTTGATTTTGACAATGACGGTGATCAGGATATTGTAGCTGCAGACGGAACAGCAGAGGAGCTCATTCTCCAATATCCCTTATTGCTTGAAAATGACGGGAAGGGTCATTTCAGAAATGCCGGGGCTGAACAGGGCAGGTATTTTTCTACAAAGCGATCAGGCAGGGGACTGGCAGTATGGGATTTTGATAATGACGGTGACCTTGACATTATTATTTCACATGTGGATGAGGAGGCAACTGCCGCTCTTTTACGGAATGACGGAGGCAATGCCAACAACTGGCTGGGATTAACCCTGAAGGGTAGTAATGGACCAGCTGCATCCATCGGGGCCAAGGTTGTCGTGATTGCAGGAGGGAAGAGACAGGTTCTTGTCAATCAGTGGGCAACAAGCTATCTTTCCAATAACGATCCTCGTGTCCATGTAGGACTTGGAAAACTGAAAGAAGTGGACACGCTTGAGATTACCTGGTCGGATGGGAAAAAGGAGACATACAAAAACATAGCATGCAACCGTTATATAACAATAATGGAGGGTAAAGGAATCATGGAGCACTAAACCCTGCGCCCTGCCTGAGCCCTGAGCCCTGAGCCCTGAGCCAATGATAACTAGTAGAATATTTAGTAACTATATAAAACAGAGCAATATGAATCACGAATACATAAGCAATGTAGTGGATCTGACAAATCCGGAGAAGAACGTCATCTACAACATGACACACGAGGAAGCTGTGAATATTCTGAAATCAGGAGATGCCAATGCTGTACGCACTATCGACGGACAGTACAGCCTCGTTTCAGTAGATGGAAAGACTATAAGAATGGCTCGTTCAATAGGACGGCCAATCCGCTATTTCATTGCAAAAAAAGCAGCAGGACCTGTACTTATTATAGCTGAACGAATAGATACCATATTTGATTATCTGAAACAGGAAGGTCTTGATGATCAGTTTCATCCTTCCTATTCACGAATGGCTCCGGCTCATTATATTACAAAAATTGAGCTTCTGGGTTGTCCGGATCCAAACCCGGTTTACAACCGTTTTTTCACTCCTGAGCGAAACAGGTTTTCCGCTGATGATCCCGGCATGATTGGGAAGAATTATATTGGAGTAGTTTACAATGAAATAAAAAAATGGCTTCAGTACCGTGCCAAAACAGGGCCGGTAGGTGTTACCTTTTCTGCAGGAATTGACAGTGGCGCAATATTCCTGCTTACTTACCATGCGTTAAGGGAGCTTGGAGAGAGTCCATCCAGGCTCAAGGCGTTCACACTTTCAATCGACGGATCCGGGGAAGATCTTATGCAGGCCAGGAAATTTCTGGAAGCCCTCAACCTTGAGATATTTCTTGAGCCTGTAGAGGCTGATTACAACACTCTTGACTGGAAAAAGGCAGTGAAGATTGTTGAGGACTATAAATCACTTGACATTCAGTCGGCTACTATGAATCTCTCACTCCTTCAGGCTGTCAGGTCACGTTATCCGGAGTGGAAATATCTCATTGACGGTGAGGGAGGGGATGAAAACCTTAAGGATTATCCGATTGAAGAGAATCCTGAGCTTACAATAAGGAGTGTCCTGAATAATCTGATGCTCTATCACGAAGGATGGGGTGTTGATTCAATAAAGCATTCACTTACATATTCGGGCGGTTTAAGCAGGGGATATATGAGAACCTTCTCAACATCCGACATGATGGGATTTGAAGGCTTCAGTCCGTATACACTGCCTAATGTTATTGAGATTTCTGAAGGAATTCCGTATATTGAGATGACTGACTGGGATCATAAGAAACTTTATGACCTTAAAGGCAGGATTGTATCACTTGGTATTAAAGCGATTACCGGTATGGACATGCCGGTGTTTGAGAAACGGAGATTTCAGCACGGGGCTGCTTCAGGAAGTGACTTTCACAGATTTTTTCCGGAAAAAGAAATAGCTTACAGAAGGGAGTTCCTTTCAAACTATGAATGAGACTAAGGATCTGATAATAAATGACCAGTGGATAGTGTCACACCGGGGCGACAAAAATTCTGTCGACCCCAGGCGGCCCTATGCCTGGATTGTCGAGAAGGAACGTACAGTTAACGGCAGCATTGAAGATACAGCTATAATTTTTCTTACAAACCGCGAATGTTCCTTTCATTGTCTGATGTGTGACCTTTGGAAAAACACAACTGATATAACTGTCCCTGCCGGTGCAATACCTGAACAGATTGAATGGGCACTGGAAAGAATGCCCGGGGCTAAGCATCTTAAACTCTATAACAGCGGAAGTTTTTTTGACGGAAGGGCAATACCCGAGGAGGATTATCCGAGGATCGCTTCTCTTGTAAGTCACTTTGAGACTGTAATAGTGGAAAGCCATCCAAAGCTGATAGGGGAGCGATGTCTCAGTTTCAGGGATATGCTAAAGCCTTTATTGCATGTGGCATTGGGGCTCGAGACAGTTAATACTGACCTGCTGCTCCGACTTAATAAAAAAATGACCCTCCAGGATTTCGCACATTCTGTCAGTTTCCTTAAATCCAATGAGATTCTTACACGAGCCTTTGTACTGCTCCGGCCTCCTTTTCTCACCGAACAGGAGGGAATCTACTGGGCAGAGAGATCACTCGATTTTGCATTCAGGATCGGTGTCGAGTGCTGTACCGTAATCCCTGTAAGGGAAGGCAACGGGGCGATGGATCATCTTATGGAACAGGGCCACTTCTCCAAACCTGATATCCGTTCACTTGAGGCAGTGCTTGAATACGGTATCGGACTGAACTCCGGAAGGGTTTTTGCCGATTTATGGGATCTGAACCTGTTTTCAACATGTCCCAAATGCTTTGACAGAAGAGCTGAAAGGATGAACCATATGAACCTTAATCAGGTCATATCTGCTCCTGTTGAATGTACATGCTCACAGTAGTGGTTTTTATTTATAACCGATCTTCTTCATTATTAAATCAAAATCAGGTGGAAGTTTTTCTGCCGTTTTTTTCATGTCACGCGCCGCATAGTTGATTAAATTGCGCAAAAGGCGTTCGGCTGCAGGATGAGTGTCTAAACTGTTTTGAATCAGCAAGGTATTCAGGATGAAATTCCCTGAAACAAAAGAATTGACAGAGACCATGAGCCCTGACTCATAATCAAGGGATGACTTGATTGCACCTGCCACTGCCTCTTTCGGTGGATCCTGACCTGTCCATGCAGTTCCAGGAATAATTTCGCGGTAGAATTGATGATCCATCAACCCGCCGGAAGGAAGAGCCTCAAATATGGGATGTTTTTTGCCCATTCATCCTTCAGATAAAGCCAGCTGTAAATTGTCGATAATGATCCCTTTTTCTCAAGTGGTAAAAATCCAACTGGATTATTACCACTTTTAAAGACTTCAGGGGAAAGAAAAATTACGCAGGAGCCTCGGGCCACATGTTGTAAAAGGGATGTGAATGATGCTAATGTATCTTTACCTGCTGGAGGATTAGCTCCAACCAATATTACTTCTCTTGATTTCTGTTTTTCATCTTTAAAGTGTTGTGTCTTAATTTGATGTCTGTTGAGCCATCTTGCAAGCAGGGTATCTGTACCCCACAAAGTGACAACGGTTTCTACGGCCGGCATCTGCTCCGGATCATCAATCCAAAACTCAACATCACCGCATCCTGGTGCGCCGCCTTTCTCCAGTGTGGCTAGAAGATGATATTTCCCTGCTGGTCCGTCGATTGGCAACTCCACCGAAAAAACGGGCTGGGCCAGCGGAGGCTCTGCTCCATCCTGAGTTCCCCTGATTGTAACCGTCGTTTTATGCTCATAGATTTTTTTATTACCTGGCCCTGTGACCTGAATAAGTACAGGATAGTCTCCGGGGCGGAGGACATCCTCATTTGCCAGAACAACTTCAAGTTTTACTTTTTCGCCGCGATAACTGTTTTTTGGTTCAGCAAACAAACACCACCGTAAGGGAGCCAGTTCCTCAAACATAGCATCAACAGTGCCTGGTTTAAGCTCCCGGAAGGTTGTTGTCAATCCTTCCCCTCCCATAACGTGATCGTTCATGCCTGTAAGGTTATATCCTGCTATTTTTGGGTTTGAACGTATTGCGGTAAGTCCAATTCTTCGTTGACCTGCCATCCTGCTTATACTCTCTTTAAAGAAATCTTCCGGCCGGATGTAGATTTCCTTCAAATTCCATTTTTCCCAATCAGCCAGGTATTTGTCCAGTTTGTCTTTGTAGAATATAGCATCCTCCGCATCCTCTTTTCCAATAGTTTCGAAATGACGTGTTACTCGCCACAGATCAACAGAACTGCCAATCCCATATTCCGAAAGCAAAACCGGTTTTGTATCTTTTCCGAGATTTCGTATAAATCCGGTTATCTGTGCAGTCTGTGGAACTACAGGATAGACATGTGCATCTCCTGAATTTTCCGTATAACCACCCCATGTCATTTTTGACCCGGCAGCATGAGGAGAATCTTTCCCAAGTAAGTATTCCCATTTCCCTGACCCCGGATTGGATAAACTTCCGATTGAAAATTGTCCATCCCAGCGGCCGCTTCCCAGGAGCACCATCCGGCTGTTATCTAATGAACGTACGGCAGGAAGAAGTGCTACTGCATGCCTGAATACCAGTCCGTCAAAGGTTTCGTTTAGCAGACCCCAGATTACAACACTTGGATGGTTGCGATCGCGGCGTATCATTCCCAGCTGTGACCGGTCAAAACGCTCAAACATCATTGCTGTGCTGTCAAGTCCCTGGGAAGCAAATGATTCATTGTAAACCATTAATCCTATCTCATCACATAAGTCAAGCTGGTAGGGTTGTGCGCCTCCCCATATGAACCTGATTGCATTGAAGCCCATTACTTTCATATCAAGTAAATCACGCCTGGCCAGATCAGGATCTGTTGGCAGCCGCTGTCCTACAGGATAATTATTGCAGGAATGTGCCGACCTGAGAAAGATCCTTTTCCCATTCAGTCTGAAGCTCCCTTTTTCAAAACGGAAATCACGAAAACCAAAACGTACAGAGCGTTCATCCGCCGACTTCTCTTTTTCGTCGGTGATCCGGAGACTGATTCTGTACAGGTAAGGGTTATTCAATTCCCATAAATTCGGGTTTTCGATTTTTATCTCTGTCCTGATTATTGTATCGCCAGGCGCAACATTATAGTCGAGCTCCATCGATTTCAGACTTTCACCGCTTGCAGCCGGGGCTACAGTGAATAGTAAATGCCTGCGGATAGTTTTGGTACCTGCATTCCTGATATTAGCCTCTATTTTGATGATATCGCTCTCAGGAGCGGCAGATGCAAAAATATCCTCAATGCGAATTACCGGAACCATCATTAATTCAACTGACCCGGTTATCCCTCCGCAGTTATATTCTCCTCCTGCCCTGTAAGGTATTGTTCTTGCCTGCCGGGGGATCTGCTTGAGGGTCATACTGTCGATTGGTTCATTTGATGGGTTCAATACCCTTACGCTAAGATGATTGGAGACACCTGACCTGATAAAATCCGTAACATCTATAACAAAGGGGACATCTCCGCTTTCATACCGACCGGCAAAAACATTATTGAGCCACACATCGCCCATGTAATCCACTGACCAAAACCGTAATAATGTCCGTCCGGCAGGATAAGTATTCTCAGGAGCAATAAAATCGCGCCAATACCAGGCCACTCCATGATAACCAGGAAAGGCATCCTGCAATATCCATGGTACCTTGACCGGAGTTGATCCTTTTACAGGACTTTTCCACCATTTCTCATTCCTTCCCACATTCAGGGGATCTGTTGAAAGCAACCATTCACCATCAAGTGAAATTACAGAGACGGTTGGGATTCCATCAGTTTTTGCAGATGGATTCCGGGCAGGTGAGTGATTGATATTCCCGGCAAAAAGTATAATCAGGATGAATCGGATTAGGAAATATGATTTCATGGTATTTTGCTATTAGTTATTAATGAGAGGCTTGTAGCAATGCATAGATGAATATTCATCATATTTTTTCATTGTTGTCCGGTAAACTTCAGAATATGTTTTCATTTAATATTTCACTGCTCTGCAGCTTTGACACATCCATGCAATTGCCTAACTACAAATATCTTGCCCAGCATTTCTAAACGAACCCCGACAATATTTGTAGAAATTATAGTAATTTCAAAAAATAAGCCCTGTAGGGGCGAAATATTCGCTAACGAATTATATATAGACGTGTTCAAACGATTGGAAAATATTTTACCGGACACCAATAATATTTTTTAGGTTATTTATCAGTAATGCTTTTTTTATACAATATGAGAACCGATCCAGGTTTTTCTTTTAGTGTGAGAGAATATCCTTCAATAAGATCTTTTCCCCCAACAATTGTGCTTATCTGTGAGTCTTCATCAGTCAATTCATAATTCTCAAACGGATCTATCCCTCTCAGCTTTGCAATAATTGATTTTTCATTGCAATCTTTCCGTCTGAAAGCCATTATAATCCCATCACCCTGACCTGGTCTGTTTAACTGATAAGCCAGGCAGACATTATCCTTTGTCATATTCACTGTATCTGTCAGTGGATAGTAATCACTGTAATAATACGGGCGGAGCATTTTATAGTCGCTGAAGTATTTTTGGAGTTCAGGCTGGGTGTGCTCCTTACTGTTAATGTCCCAGTTAATAACCATAGCCGAGCTCATATTTGACCTGAAATGATAGGGGGAGGGGGTAAAATTACCGGTTCCATGCAGCGGGATGTA
Organism: Bacteroidales bacterium; assembly: GCA_016715075.1. Lineage (GTDB taxonomy): Bacteria > Bacteroidota > Bacteroidia > Bacteroidales > VadinHA17 > LD21. Next base: position 40,254 of record JADKBK010000003.1, on the reverse strand, counting down.
AAAATTCAGCCCGTAGGCGTGACACTGTGATCCGTTTGGCTCACCATATTGATAATCAGTTCGCCATAAAGGAGAGCTGCGCGAGATAGTCTCCAGGTCAATCCTTCTTCCTCCGCTTGAGCAGTTATCAATTATCAGGTTTGGAAAACGTACCAGCAGGCTGTCCCAATATGCATATAAACCTTCGATATGCCTTATCTCCGAGATCCCTGTCCGGTCAGCTTCATCATTAGCCTCCCAATATGGCTTCGGATCAAAGTTGAAATCCTGACGATAATAATCAACCCCCTCTTTTTTCAGAAAAGCAGAGATATAATCCGTCAGCCATAACCTGGCTTCACTGTTTCCAATGTTAAAAAGTATATTGCTGTTTCCGGGTAATTTAATCAGCCAGTCGGGATTCTTGTCTGAAAAATAAGTCCCTTCGGTTACGCGTTCAGGTTCAAGCCATAGAAGGAATTTTGCACCGACATTATGTGCTGCGTCAGTAACTGTTCTTAAACCATTGGGAAAATTTTCCTTATTGGGGCTCCAGTTGCCAACCAGCCACCACGATCCTTTACATGCATACCATCCGGCATCAAGCCAGAAAACTTCCGGAATAATATTAAACTGTTTATGCCTGTTAATCATGGCTATAGCGAATGATTCGGTTGTACAGGTGTGTTCATTGCAGGGAGGTGGCCCTTCGCGGGCGAGGAATACTGAAAATGGCAATTCTGCATTTTTTCCTGCTGTCTTCCGTGTATGATGTGCAAGAACAAACTGTCTGAACTGGTTATGACCTGTCATTCTGTCTTCGCCTTCCCAGAAAAGCAAACATATTTTTGGGGTGCGTATCTCCTCTCCGGGGTACAGCTTCAGCTTCATTTTTTCCATTCCCGATTTCAACAGAATCGTTTTAGGATCTTTCAGGCTTATGTCTGCATACCATTTTCCGGTCCAGCCTACAGCTACCATTATTCCCTGTTTTCCGGGAGCTTCGATATTGAAAAACGGTAATGCAGTGTTATCAGATGAACGCCCGCCCGCAGGTGTCATGTATATACTCTTACCCAAAATCATGTTTTCATCAATTGGCTGAAAATCCCTGCGCTCTGCATTGCTTCCCCTGGCATGATGCAGGACAAAGGTCCCTTTTTCTCCGGAGACAAATGAATAATCTACTGCGGCCACTTTTTCAAGAATCGGGGAATCAGCTCCTGAAACATTTGAGAATTTAACCATCCACTCAACGGCTTGAAAATCTTTAAAACAGGTTACAAAGCACTTTACAACAAGACCGCTCTTTTTATCAGTGTAAGTGAAAACAGACTCCTCAGCATCTGGATCTGCTGATTTTACCTTTTCTGTACTGTAAGCCCAGGATTTAATGAAAATGTCAGAGCTTTTGCCTCCGTAAACAAATGAAAAGGGAGGTACCTTGCCCCGGGCAAAATGCTGTTCAACCCACTTATGTACATCAATCTCGCCATGTTTATTGGAGGCTTCGGATTGACAATAGCTTATATGACTGATAAACAGTAGTATAGTTAATGAAAGAATTGAGATAAATTTATTCATGGCTGATTTATTTTTGTGTCATTCTGTAAAAGAGTTCCAATATATATTGTCAAATCATTTGATTTTGAAAATTATAACTGTCAGGGTACTATGGTTCCGGAATAGGCCCCCTGTCCGCTTTCAGCAACAAGAAACCGATCTCTCTGAGCTGCGCTTTGAAACCTCCGGATATGTCTCTGTGTAAGGTATGCTGCATGGTTTATAATCTTTAATATGACATGCATAATAATACAATGTCTTTTAAGGTCTGAAAAAATATTCAAATAATTGTGCCGGGGTTCCTTCATAGGTAGCCCATTGAAGATCACCTGCCGTGGTCTGATCGCTTCCTGTGAAATAAATAATGGTCTTACCTTCAAAATAACACAGCTCGGCATCCGATGCATTGCTTTCGCTGATATCAGGTTTGATCAGCGGAATATTCTTATGTGCAGGATCAAAAGTTACAAATGCTCTTCCACTCGGGGCATCCTCCCAATGTCTGAGATCCGCAGAACGTGTAATTCTTGTTTCGTAGCTATTTCCCAGAGATTCAAGATAAAGGGTATAGTACCAGCCTCCTTCATAATAAAGGGCTGGACCACCTACATACTTATCCTGACCATATAATGCACCGGGTATTTCCTTCCATTGTTTCAGATCGGAAGATTCAACATAGCGGAAGGTGAAAGGCTTCCATCGGGTATCATTTGTTTCATACAACAGGACGAATTTATCCTTTGCCCTGCAAACGGCAGTATTGAAAAAATACTCATTTTGAGTTGCCCGCAAAACAGTAACCGGTTCTGTCCAGTTCTTCAGATTCGTGGAACTGGTCATTGAAATTTCAGTGATCTGCCGCCATGGTTTGTCCTTTCCATAATTGCCGGCAAAAAGATATACTCTTCCTTCCAATACAAGAAGAGTGGCAAAGGCATGATTTCTCAATGCAACAGATACTATTTCATTTGATTCAACATCACGAATGCGCACCTCGTCCTCGTGAAAAAGATCTCCCGGTCTCGCACCCGGAACATCCCAGAAACGCTGGTTGTTTTCCATCAGGTACAACCTGTTATTAAATACAAAAGGAGAAGTTTCAACAAGCGGTGAACCCAGATATCCCTGTTTAATAATTGGGTTAGTCCATGTTGTTTGACAGCATATTAAAGCTGTGTTAAAGATCAGTAAAATCAGCAGGACAATTCGTTTTATTAGGATAATTATGCTCATCTTGAAGTAGTTAAGTTTATCTTTAATACATTTATTGTACTCTTTAGTATTGTGTGATCTCAAAACTGGTGACACTTCCTCCATCAGAGGCTGGTAAAACTATCATGATGGTGTCCCCCTTTGTTTCAGTTTTATCTTCCAATCCGTTTATAATAATCCGGAATTTTTTCCTTGTCCCTGCTGTTTTTAATCTGACGGATAATTTGCATTCCGGCTTGCCGGAATAATTTTCCCTGAATATTTCCGGTTTTCATAATATAGCTGATCCGGGAATCCTGCCATGTCAGGGTCTGGCCAAAACCAGTTTGCCAGAACTCCTCTGGGGCAACCGGGTTAAGGTATAAAGTACCGTCAGGACCGTGTTCCACTCCCAGCACAAACCTTTGGATAACCCGAATCAGATTGGCAGGATATTCATTATATTTTTCAGCACCGTAACCGCCTTTTGAATTATACCTTTCCCTCCAAAAATATCCATTGTCTCTTCCTGCTTTGCAAACACTCCTGATTGTTTCAAACAATCCATCCGCATCATTCATATTAAAGCGGGCCCAGGCTTCCAGATACCAGACTCTGCCCATTGCTGCAAGATCCTGGTTATCATTATAAGTGCTTTCCCATTTTTCATATTTCTCAGGAAGTGTTGCAATTCCTGTCGGCATCCCGTTATAATAAAACCTCTTTTCGTCTTTCAATTCAGGCCATAGCATTTTTATTTGCTCTTCTGTTGCAGACATTGTTGCGATAGCGCTCCAGTCGGTATCCGTTCGTCCATGAGTATCAATTTTACCATGCACAGGGTTAATATATTCTGCAAAATGATCCTTCAGCCAGAAGCTGGTGCGAAAATTATGTTCGATCAATCGGGCAAGTTCATAATACTTTCTTTCAGCTTTTTTATCCCCTGTCAGTGCATTCAATGATGCAAGCCGATAAAATGCATCTATTGCATGACATTGAGATACTCCATCATATTCTATCCTTACTGGTCTTTCAATATAGTAACCTGCTCCGCCAACAGAACCACTCTTTGTTACCAGGGATGCCAGGTTATCGCCACTAAGGTTGATGGAGGGCAGATTTGTTGTAAGCCAGGTATGATCATTAGTGAAACGAAAAATGATGTCTGCATTTTGGATATATGTAACTCCTGCCAATGCTCTGAGAGGATTTCCCGGGACCCAATGCCGGTAGAGACCGCCATTGGGATCAACGGAGGTCTGAAAACCAGGTGGCCCAATTAATTTCCCAGCCATATCAGGTAATATTGCCAGAGGCAGTTCACCATTTTCTTTCTGGAACTTTTTAACATATTCCCAATTCGCTTTGACTATATCAATCTTCCCGAGCCACAGAAGAGCATCACTCATTTGATGACCATCCAAAGAAGGATAGGTGCACGCGTAACCAAAACCTATCCCATCAGCACATACAGAGAAATAACCAAAGAAGACCTCAGGGTTTACCGCTGCCAATACATTTTGAGATGATGCTTTTTCATAAGCTTCAACAATCAGTGAATCTGGCAAAGACAGCTGATGACCGCCTTGTGAATTTGCAATGTTGAATTGAAAGAAAGCCAGAATAAGAACAACAATTTTAAGTTGTTTCATTCCATTGGCTGATAAGATTTCCTGCATAACCATCTAAAATAATCTTCGTTGTTGTGAATCAGTTTTTTCTTTGTATTTTTCATTTAAAATGTGATCTCTGATTAAGTTATTATTCTATTAAAACCTCATATTTTAAACCTAAAGACCACTTGATTGCATTCCGTAATTACCTTGATATTTGATATAAAAGATACGCAAATAATTCAAACACTGAAATGATGATGCCAATGAAAATAAAAGTTGTATTCATGCTGTTATGCTGTGGGTTGTTTGTCAATTCAACAGCTCAGGAGCTGGCAAAAGCCCCTCAATCAAAAACCCATACAAGATGGATAAGCCCGGAGAACCCTACAGGAGAGAGGGGAAAGGGAGGAATGACGAATAAAGGGGCAAAGGGTAATGCTTTTTATATTGTTCCTCCGGGACAGAAACAAGTTATTTTGGATGTTAAGGGAGCAGGAATCATCAACAGGATGTGGATGAGTGGCACTATTGGGATTAATGAGGAACAGAGGCGGGCCGTTCGTATTGATATGTTCTGGGACGGAGCAAAGAAACCGGCAGTGTCGGTGCCAATAGGGGATTTCTTCGGAATTGGTCATGGAATGATCGCGAAATATGATAATGAACTTTTTTCAAGCCCCGAAGCCAGATCGTTTAATTTTACGATACCGATGCCATACCGTAAATCAGCATATATTATTATAACAAATGAATCATCAAAAGAAGTATGGATCTGGTATGATATTAATTACACTGAGCTTGAAAAGCTCCCTGATGATCTGATGTATTTTCATGCGTACTGGAACAGGGAGCTGAAGACAAAAACCGGAAAGGATTATGTTATTCTTCCGGAAGTCATTGGAACAGGCCGCTATCTTGGTGCAAATATATCCGTGATAGGGGATTCAGCTTACAGGGGATCGTGGTTTGGCGAAGGAGAGGTTAAGATATATCTTGATGGTGACAGGGGAAATCCTACCCTTGTTGGTACAGGAACCGAAGACTATATCGGATCAGGATGGGGGCAGGGAGAATATGCTTCCCGCTACTTTGGTTCATTGTTAGCTGACAGGGACAATGATATCTATGCTTTCTACAGATATCATATCGTGGATCCGGTCTATTTTCATCTGGATTGCAGGGTGACCATACAACAAATGGGAAACAATTCCAGGGATGCTATCCTTAAAATGATGGAGAAGGGTGCTGATCTTATTCCTGTTGGTTTTCTTGATCAGACAGGCCCGGTCTCAAAACAGGGAAGACTCCTCGACGAGCAGACAAAATTTAAATTTACCGCTTCGGATTTTCCCGGGACAAATGCTAATTTTTACCGTAGTGATGATGTCTCTGCTACAGCTTATTTTTATCTCGATAAGCCGGAGAATAACCTGCCGGAATTACCACCGGTTGATATCAGACTTAAATATCTGAAGGAATTGGTATGGACAAAGTATTCAAAGAAATAACCCTGATGTTGTCTCTAAAGTCTAAATTTAAACGTAAAGTACTCTAGTCTTCTCTGTGACTCATCGTACCCTCTGTGTAACAAATAATTAAAAACTTACACAGAGATCACAGAGTTATCACAGAGGTACACAGAGGGCTATTGAAACAGCCTCACTATTAATCCAATGTATCATCAAATTTCGATTGCCATGAAAATCCTGTTATTATTAATGCTTATCCTTGTTATGGGGGTACCCGCTTTTTCCCAAAAGCCGAACCTGAAAACAGAAAATGTTATTGTGGTTTTTAAAACACATTTTGATATTGGTTACACAGACCTTGCAGGCTCTGTTGTAAATAAATACCAGACTTCAATGATTGAAGGGGCCTTGAAAGTGATTGACAAGACACGGACGTTACCAGGAGATCAGCATTTCACCTGGACTCTTCCCGCCTGGCCTATGCAGCAGATACTTTCCGGAAGTACTCCGGAAATCAGGATCCGTGTTGTGGAGGCGCTTAAAAGCAAGTATCTGGCGGTACACGCCCTGCCTTTTACTATTGAAACGGAAGCTTCAGACCTTGAAACGCTTGCACGCTCATTTCAGGCTTCTTCTGATATTTCAAAAGAGTTTGAACTGGGATTGCCAAGAGATGCCAAGATGACAGATGTGCCTGAGCATTCATGGATTCTGCCAACGATACTGGCAAACGCAGGGGTCAGGTTTCTTCATCTCGGTTGCAATGCTGCCTCCCAGTCACCTGAAGTTCCTGACCTTTTCTGGTGGGAAGGCCCTGATAGTTCAAGGGTTCTGACAATGTATTCATGGAAATACTATGGAACCGATGTCGTACCTCCAGAAGGGTGGCCGTACAAAACATGGATAGCGATTATACATACAAACGATAATACCGGCGCTCCCGAACCCGAGGTTGTGCAGCAGACAATTGATGAGATAAAGCGGCTTAATCCCAATGCAAAGGTAACACAGGGCAGAATGTCAGATTTTTATGATCTGGTGATCAGGGAAAACACTGTGATTCCTGTGATCAGAAAAGATATGCCGGACACCTGGATACATGGTTATATGTCAATGCCGGAAGAGGTAAAGATATCGAGGGCAGTAAAAAAGGAGATATTTACACTCGATATGCTTAATTCAGAATTGAACATGTGGAAATCGGAAAAGAGTGACCTCACTCCAATGATTAAAAAAGCTGTAGAAAATACCCTTCTTTTCGATGAGCATACATTTGGCCTTGCAATGAGTCACGGCCACTCCGGTTACTGGTGCTATGGGGATCAGTTCAAAACCTTGAAAACTGAAAATATATTTGATCCGATCGAGTTTTCATGGAAGGAGAAATCTCTCAGAATTATTGATGCGGAGCGGGTTATTATACCTGAACTGAATGACAAACTAAAAGAGCTAGGGAATTCAATTAACATTAATGAGGCTCATATAACAGTGTACAATCCACTTCCATGGAAACGCGATGGTCTTGTTGTCCTCCAGACTCATTCCGGAAATCTTAAAAATGCAAATGCTTTAAAAGATTTGACTACCGGGGAGATAATTGAGACTACAAACCAGGGAAACGTAATACGGTTTATTGCCGGGGAAGTTCCTGCAATGGGGTATAAATCCTATATTCCGGTTGAAGTAAAGACTAAAGTAAACTCAGGATTGGAGCTTAAGAAGGATCAGAATGTGATTGAGAATGAGTTTTTTAAAATTACCATTGACAGGGAAAAAGGGGGATTGGGTTCTGTCATTGACAAGAAGAATGGTCTTGAAATGGTAAAACCGGGCAGTGAATATGTTTTTGGCGGATATGTTTATGAACATTTCAGCAAGGCGAATACTGAAAGTTATGCGAAGGATTATATTAAAGGTGGCTGGGATTGGGCGCCGGCTGAACTTGGGAAGCCAAACCTGTCGGATGATAAGTATAAGCAGGTCCATCCACGTCCATACAGCCTGGAATATCAAATAGATAACATAAAAGTTTCGGCCATTATGCAGTTCAGAAAAGATGAGAACAATCCGCACGACTACACTATGATCTATTCTCTCTATCGGAATCAGCCTTATGTTGAAATTCATTGGGGTATAACCGGCAAATCACCTGAACCATGGCCTGAAGGTGGCTGGATTTCTTTTCCGTTCAATGTCGAAAATCCTATGTTCAGGCTGGGCCGGCTGGGAAGCATAGTGGATCCTTCAAAAGATTATATTAAAAATTCCAATCTTGATTATTGTTTTGTGAATTCAGGTATCGCTGTCACCGGATCCGGTAATAAAGGATTTGGCATCTCCTCACCTGATGTTCCGGCTGTCAGTCTCGACAGACCAGGACTGTGGAAGTTTTCCAGGAACTTTATTCCCTCAAAATCAAATATTTTTTACAATCTGTACAATAACCAGTGGAGTACAAATTTCACTGAATGGATCGAAGGATCATGGTCTGCAAAATTCTATCTCTGGTCAGTAGACAGTTACGACAGTGAAAAATCACTAATAACACCTTCAGAAGAATTCAGAGTTCCATTCCTGGCCGTCTTTTCAAACGAAAAAAGTGGTCCATTGCCTTTTTCTGCCAGGGGTATTGAGCTTTCTATGAAAGGTGTTCTTGTTACAGCCTTTGGGAGAAATCCAAATGGTAATGGTCTTATCCTCAGGCTTTGGGAGCAATCAGGCAAAAGCGGAAAATGCAAGGTATCCCTGCCTGAAGGTCTGGAAGGAAAGATTGCGATCCCTGTAAATCTCAGAGGAGAAACGACTGGTACTCCTTTTGAAATAAAAAATAATTCAATAACAGTTGATGTTAAGGCTTATAAGCCTTATTCGTTTATGATACTGTAATTGAAAAGCACTGGTTGAATTGACCCTTAGTGTAACTTTGTGCATTCCTTTGTGTTCCTTTGTGTTTAAGTAAAATAATTTAAACACGAAGGGCACTAAGGCTTTCACAAAGGGAACAAAGGAATTTTAAGCACCACCAATGTTGCTTTTTTATTATTTTTGGGCTCCTCTTCAAAATTAATATGCAGGATGAACAAATTATTGAAAAATATCTTATTTGCATTTGCAGGAATTGCTGTCCTGGTCATTATAGCACTGGGTGTAAAAGCCATTGCTGATAATAAATACAGAAAGCAGCTTCCTTCAATTTCTGATCTTCAAAATTTATCTGCCCCGTTGCAGGAGCAGATAGCCGGTGCCTGGAATACAGCTGATAAAAATCCCACAGCAAGAAATTTAGGCAGACTGGGCATGGCTTTTCATTCCAGCACTTTTTATGATAAGGCTGCTATCTGCTACAGACTCGCAATTAAGAAAAACAGATCCAAACGGGTGTGGAATTATTATCTCGGATATCTTAATAAGGAGATGGGTGACAATGCCGGTGTTATCGAAAATTTTACCAGGGTAGTCAAGAATAATCCAAAGAATTACATGGCCCGGTTCTATATTGGTGAAGGATATCAGTCTTTGGGTCAGAATGATAAGGCAGAGGAGGTTTTTAACAGCATAATTGCAGAAGACCCTGTAACTAATTCAACGGGTACTACGGCCCGAAAGGACAATTTTGCCCTGAAGTCATATGCCAGGTTTCAGCTGGCATCAATATATATCAGCACCCAGAGAATAGATCTGGCGGAAGCAACTCTTAAACAGCTGATTGAGGATCAGCGAACATTCGGTCAGGCATACAGACTGCTTGGAAATGTTTACAATATGAAAGGCGAACAGGAATTGAGCAGAAATTACATTTCCCGCGCAGGAGACCTAATGATCTATACTCCGCCTGTTGATACAATAGTCGATATGCTTGCCAGGAATTCCCGTTCCGGTTTGTATTTGCTTAAGCAGGTTGATGATGCGGAAAAGGGTGGTTATTCGAGATATGCCATTGAGTTGATCAATAATGCAATGGCTGATATTCCAGGAGATAAATTTGTGCTATCAAAAGCCATAAAGATTTACCTGCTTATGGATCTTGGTAAAGTGGCCATGCCATATTTCGGAAAACATCTTGAGCATTTCAGCTCGGATATTAATGAGATTAAGATGGTGGCGGATCTGTGTATGAAAAAGGGGCTTTACGAGCAGGCAATTACATATTATTCCCAGGCTGCAAAGCTTCAGCCAGACGATATTGATGTGCACCTGAGCGTAGTATTATGTCTGGGAAATAAGGGTGCAAAACAACAGGCTTTGGACTCGGTAACCATTTTACTGAATAGATACAGTGACAATAAAAAGGTTCTGACGGATGGAGCTTACGTGATGCTTATGCTTGGAGAGAAGAACAAGGCAGCAGCAATACTCGCCGATCTCAAAAGGCTTTTTAAAGCAGACCCGAAAGCACTTCAGCTGTCAGGGATCCTTCTGCAACAGGATGGAAAAGAGGACCAGGCATTGCAGATGTTTGAATCCTCATTCAAAGGTAACCCGAAAGACCTTTCAACAACCAAGTACCTGTGCGATCTTCTTGTAAAAAAGGAGATGTGGGAAAAGGCCATCAGCTCATACAGGATTGCATTGGAATATAATCCAAATGACCCTAATCTTCAGGAAAGTCTGGGTTCTATGCTTATCTTTTGCCGCGATGAAAAACTGAGAAATATTAAAGAGGGACGGGAATACTCGGAAAGGGCGTTTATCAACAAATACAGTATCACTCCAACAATAATATCAGCCGGAATAAGTCTGTCAGAGGCATATCTTGCTCTTGGTGATAAAAGGAATGCATTCAATACGATGAGCGGAACTATTCAGGTGGCAAAAAGGGATAATGCACCTTCTGAATTAATTCAGAACCTCGAAAAGCGGCTGGAACAGTACAATAATTAAGTTTTGGGGCTGTTGAAAAAATCAAAGGCCAATAACCGCAAAGCCCGCCCGGCTGACTCCGGTCGGACGGCGTCGCAAAGACTTTACGCAAAGGTCGCAAAGGCCATATTGTCAATGTTTTATCTTTGCGTGCTTTGCGTAATTCTTAGCGTACTCAGCAGTTAAAAAGACTTTCTTTGCTGGCGCGGATTTGTAATCCGTGCCATGTCAAAATGGTAAATCAGTTATGTTTTTAAACATATAACCTGTATTTTAGCCTGTACAATATCTGAATTTATTGTGGTCTGTTTTGGTACGGATTGTAAAACCGCGCAAGCTGGCCAGTGGGAAACTTACATTTTTTCTTGTTCAGTATCTGATTTAATCGTGTTTTGTTTTGGCACGGATTACAAATCCGCGCCAGCCGGGATGCACAGAGAAATACAGTTGGAATCTTCGTCTTTTTCTAAACCCCCAACTTTAAGAAGTTTTATTTCAGCTTCCCGTTATTAATCCAGAGAGTTACCCTTCCCATCCGGTCAAACGGAGGGAAAGTATGCATTCCCCCTGTAATTATATCAGCCTGTCCGTCGCCATTAAAGTCACTTATATCGAGAGCGATAATATGAGTGGGTGTATTTGAGATGTTATGCGTTATGAATTGCATGCCGCCTTTGTTTTCAAGCCATATAAAGCTTTGAGATTCAGGGCTATCCCAGAGGTTAAATGTACTGACAGCAAACAGGTCAAGATCCTTGTCATTATCGATATCAACAGCTCTGATATTTGATACACCGACAAAATCACAGATCCGGTGAAATTCAAAATTAAGATTGCCTTTGTTCTCAAGCCACTGTATTCCGTGCCATGGCCTGCCTCGAGGGGGAATATAGTCAAATGCGTCACCGTTGGTATACAGAATATCCTGATCGCCGTCCTGGTCAGCATCACACATCGATATTGCACTTGATCCAAAATCCTGATTGCTTGATTTAAAAAGAAGTTTTGGCTGAAAATTTGCTTTGCCATCATTAAGGAAGCACCAGATCTCTTCCCATTCCTGGCTCACAAGCGATACTATGTCGAGGTCTCCGTCAGAATCAACATCAACCATTTCAACATTTATAGGTCCCGACAGGTTCTGTAAAACATGACTTTCGAATTTCCAGTTGCCAAGATTCTCAATCCACCTTGTTTCACCGTCATCATAACCAAACTGAGCTACTGCAAGGTCCATATCACCGTCATTGTTCAGATCTGCAGCCCTTACATCTGATACCCGTGCTATCTTTTCAGCGGCAATATGTCTTTTAAAAGTATTCTTTCCTGTATTTTCAAGTATAACCACCGAACCTATTTTGTCATTATTGGGAAAGAGCATACCAAGAACAGCAACCATAATATCACTGTCTCCATCATTGTCGAAATCAACTACCTGTGTGTGAGCCGGTGCGATCAGATTATCAGCGAGAATTGTCTCAGTATAGGTACCGGCCGGATATTGTCTGATCCATGATACTGTATTACTCCTGCAATCACATGCTATGATATCCATCAGACCGTCTCTGTCAAGGTCTGATGCCTGGACAAAAGATATAAGCGGTGCTTCGGTAAATTCTGGTCCTGCCTGCTCCGGAATAAGGAAATCGATCTTTTCTCCGGTTGTACTGTTACCAAGAGCAAGGGAATCGCTGTTATTGTCTCTCTTTTGATAGGTGATCCTTTTCAGGGTATCCTTCCATCCCAGTCCGCTTTTTTTTTGACTGATAATTAAGGAATAAAAGAGGAAGTCCGAAGAGTACAATAATAACAATGGCAAAGGGGATGAGATTTTTGAAAGTTTTATTATTCTTTTTCCCTGATTTATTATCTTTTTCCATAAAATCATTATTTATTTGAACCGGCTATGAAAGGCATGGTAAAACTAATAAAAACATTAAACCGGACATTGAGGTGAGAGCAATATTTATTACCCATGACATCAGGTATGTTATCCGGTTGAACGGGTTTATCACCTGCTTACACAAGTTTATAATGATCTAACGGCAGGAGCATGAGAAATCAGAAAAAACATATACTTAATCTGCTTGTAATAATTACAGCCGGATTAATTCCTGCTATTATATGCCAGTTCTTTGCAAGTGAACCGACAGACAGGTATATTCAGATAAGGAGCTTCCGTTATGGGAAGGATCCTTCAGTGATAAGATGTAATCGCGGTGACAGATTGCATCTGACATTCACAACAGATGATACCGGGCATTCATTCTTCCTCGAGGAGTTTGATATGGATGTAAAGGTGAGCCCTGCCAGGGAAGAGGTTTCAGTTTTTAAAACTAGTGATCCGACAATTACGCCTCTGCTTACCAGAGAGTACACTTTTACCGCAAGACATCCTGGAATACTTAATTATGTTGTTGCAAGAAGCAATTACAGGTGCCATGTATGGTGCGGTCCTATGCACGCCTTTGAACAGGGGAAGCTGATCATCCTGCCAAATACTTTGCTTCTCTTTAGTCTGGGAAGTATCTGTGCCATTTTTCTTCTATGGATCTTAAGCATTTTCCGAGAGAGAGCTGACAGTGGGAGCAGGGTTGAGGATAATTCAGCTGAAAATGATCTGACATTAAGGTCAGGATTTCTGAAGAGTATTATTGTATCCAGATGGCCACAGGCAATTCTGATGATACTGGCAATGGTTATGATATATCTTGTAATCCTTACCTCCTTATTCGGGACTCTAATGTCAGGCAGAAACCTGGGAGTACTATTGATGTGGGCGGTATGGCTTTTCCTCCTGGTTGCTGTATTGACACCCTTATTCGGAAGAGTATGGTGCACTATATGCCCTTTGCCCTTATTCGGAGATCTTATTCAGAGAAAATCATTTCTTACACCTCAGAAAGGCAGAACAAAGGAGTATAACAATAAATTCACAGGGCTTTTTCTGAAATGGCCGGAATAGCTGAAAAATGACTGGCTGCGTCTGATTGTTTTTTTGACTCTGGCAACATTTTCAACTACATTGGTGGCTAATCCCAGAGTCTCAGGATTTGCGGTTATTGGCCTGTTACTGGTTCCAACCTTGATGTCAATGATTTGGGAGCTAAGGGCTTTTTGCAGGTATGTCTGTCCTGTGAGTGTTTTTGTGAGTCCATTTTCCAGAATGAGTCCTGTAGCTCTCAGAAGCAAATCAAAGAAAGTCTGCAATGAGTGCAAGCCACATTATTGTCAGAAAGGGAGTCAGAAAGGCTGGGCATGTCCTTATGGGATCAATGTTGGAGAGATGAATGAGAACACTGACTGTGGCTTATGCCTGGAATGTACCCGCAGTTGTCTTTATAACAATGTATCTGTTTATAGCCGTCCGATTGCTTCTGAAGTTGGTACACGCAGCCTGAGCGAGGCCTTTCTTACAATTGCAGTATTCACCCTCGCTATAGTATACAGCGTCCTTTATGAAGGGCACTGGCCTTTGGTGAGAGATTTTGTCAATATCCTTGATAAGGGCAATTGGGGCTTATTTGGGATCTATACCTTGACTTTATTTGTTTTATCACTTGTTGTATTCCCAGGGATTATTTACCTCCTGTCATATGCAGGATTGAAATTTTCCGGTGCCACATCCGGGAGGAAAGAGTTATTTTTAAGATCTACTGGCGTATTGCTTCCGGTTGGAATGGCTTTATGGATCGCATTTGTGATTCCGATGCTGTTTGTAAATGTCACATTTATCATTCAATCGCTTTCTGATCCCTTCGGATGGGGATGGGATTTTTTCGGTACATCCAATATACCCTGGCATCAGTTTCTACCCCGGCTTACACCATGGCTTCAGAGTGGCATAGTACTTTCAGGGGCATATCTCGGACTCAGGAACCTGAGTAATACCTGGCGCCATGAAGATATTAAGGAGAAACAGCTGTTCCTTCTGGCACTTCCTATGGGTTTATTTATCCTTACTGCGTCTGTTGTTATGATCTTCTTCTTTACGAATTAGTTAATTCAATTGTCTGAACCGATTTGTTTTGGGCTAAAGCCCGTCCAAAAGAAGGCTTCCTTATCCGTTGGCTAAAGCCAACGGTAATTAAATCAACAATTTATAAATTAGTGTGCTATTTTGGTAATTATCAATCTTCCTCTTGATGGTATGAGCCGATTTGTTTTGGGCTAAAGCCCGTCCAGATGAAGGCTTCCTAATCCGTTGGCTAAAGCCAACGGTAATTAAATCAATAATTTATAAATAAGTGTGATATTTTGGTAATTATCAATCTTCCTCTTGATGGTCTGAGCCGATTTGTTTTGGGCTAAAGCCCGTCCAAAAGAAGGCTTCCTTATCCGTTGGCTAAAGCCAACGGTAATTAGATCAATAATTTATAAATAAGTGTGATATTTTGGTAATTATCAATCTTCCGCTTGCTGGTCTGAGCCGATTTGTTTTGGGCTAAAGCCTGTCCAAAAGAAGGCTTCCTTATCCGTTGGCTAAAGCCAACGGTAATTAAATCAATAATTTATAAATAGTCTGAGCTTGATTTGTATTGGGCTAAAGCCCGTCCAAAAGAAGGCTTCCTTATCCGTTGGCTAAAGCCAACGGTAATTAAATCAATAATTTATAAATAAGTGTGATATTTTGGTAATTATCAATCTTCCTCTTGATGGTCTGAGCCGATTTGTTTTGGGCTAAAGCCTGTCCAAAAGAAGGCTTCCTTATCCGTTGGCTAAAGCCAACGGTAATTGGATCAACAATTTATAAATTAGTGTGATATTTTGATAATTATCAATCTTCCTCTTGATTGTATGAGCTTGATTTGTATTGGGCTAAAGCCCGTCCAAAAGAAGGGGCTTCCTTATCCGTTAGCTAAAGCCAACGGTAATTAAATCAATAATTTATAAATTAGTTTGTTTACTGGCAATAATTCATCTGCCGGTTTCAGTTACCGTCGGCTTAAGCCGACGGTAGACGAACCATCAATACTTTCCGGGACTTTAGTCCCCAGTGCGAGATAAACCTTTTTGTTTTCCTTTGATGCGGAGTGATATTGTGCACGATTAGCAGAAAAAAACAGGGCCCCGATAAATCGGAGCCCCATTTTAAAAGTTCATAGGTTTAGGCTGTTATTTAGCCGGATCCCACCATAGTCTTGTACTAGCTACGTCTGGTCCGCCGAGTTTCTGAATAGCATCATCAACTGCTGCCTGGTTTGTTGCGAATTCGCTGGGTACAAATCCAACTCTGCGCATAATAGCTCCAACCGGAACATCAGGGTTGTCAGATACCATAATCGGGTACAGTTTTGGCAATTCAAGTCTGCGGCGATCGCCCCATGCTTCCCATCCGTCAGGATAGAGAGCAAGCCATTTCTGTGTAATGATCTGCTCAAGCTGTTCAGCAGGAGTGGTACCAAATTTCACTGCGATGTTTGTCATCGGAGGTGTTGTGAAGTCATCAAGAGCAACCGGAGTGGTAGTTCCTTCCTGGTATGTTGTAATTGCAGCAGGATCAACGCCCCAATACAGGAGGTTCATTTCAATACCTGTATTATAAGCCTCTTCTGCGGTAATTCCCATATTCCAGCCTTTCAGAGCGCCTTCTGCCCTAAGGAAATAAGCTTCTGATGCAAGGATGATTTCGATAGGAGTAATATACTCGTTACCTGGTGTGCTCCATCTTGGACCCATTGTAGAAAGCTGGTCATAATGACGTTTTTCTTCTGAGATCTGAGGAATTGAACAACCGTTTCTCATACCTGTATAAAGGTCAGTAGCTTTTGCTGGCCTGAAATAAACTGGTAAACGAGGATCAGCGAAGCCTTTCAAAACGCTCTCCATAGATGCGCTCATACGGAACTCGTTCCATGGCAACATGATTGGGAGTGGGTTGAAGCTGTTATCTGATTTGGAAACGTGGAAAATTGCGTTATCAGCATTTGATTCCATAACACCGGCAGCAACAGCTTTTTCAGCCTGTATTTTTGCTGTAGCAGGATCAACTTTTGAAATCCTGAGAGCAATTCTTAGTCTGAGTGTATTAGCAAAAACGATCCATTTGTCAACCGATCCAGCATAAATCTGGTCATTGCTACCGAAAGCATTTTCACCTGCATAGCCGGCAAGAGTTGTTGTTGCAGCGTCAAGCAGTGCGATAAAATCGGTATAAATTGATTGCTGGGTGTCATAAGGAACGGCATTTTCACCATTGTTAACAGCTGTGTAAGGAATTGGTCCCCAATAGTCTGTCTGACGCTGGTAAGCGAATACTTTCCATATCTGTGAAAGAGCATACTGTTTTTCCAGTCCTGGAGCAACAGCAGGATCAGTTTTTTCCATAACAACTGCAAGGTTTTTAGCGCAGTTACCGTAGAAGCCACCCCATGCCAGGCCAAGCCAGTCACGGTTAAGAACGTTACGGTCAGTCTGGAATTTGGTCTGCCAGTTTGAATAGTACTGTGAGTAGAGGTCAGCAAACAGGTTCTGTGAGATCTGGAAGTTCCATCCACTCATAAGGCCATCATACTGGACTTTTGCATAAACATTACCTATTGTCGCAAGGTCTATGTCCGACAATACCCTCTTATTGGTATTGATGTCCGTAAAATCATCTGTACAGCCCCCGAGAAGCACTACACCTAGCAGGCCGGACATTAAGATATTAATAAATTTGTTTGTTTTCATATTTCAATTTTTATAAGCTTGGACATAATTAAAAAGTAACTCTTAGGTTCATCCCAAACGATCTCGTTGATGGAAGACCAAAGCCTTCAACACCCTGAACGTTTGTATTTCCTGACGACAAGTTCGGGTCCAGTCTGCCTGCTTTATTATATAGGAAGAATAAGTTTCTGCCTTCTACAGAAATTCTTAAACTGCTAACCGGTCCGTTCTTGAAGTGTTGGGTGTATCCCAGAGCTGCCTGCCTGAGCCTTGAGTTTGAAGCGTCATAGGCAAATGGTTCGCCAGTCGGGGTGTTTCTTCCACCAAGTGACTGCCAGTATGCTTCTGAAGTAATAGTTGTCGTGTTTTCAGTCTCACTTATAACATTGCCGTTGGCATCTTTAGTCTGTACAACACCATCAACAATGAAGCCATCTCTGCCTTCAAGTGTGTAATCTGAGAAACCATCACTGGCAAGGTTAGCTTCGGTGAATGAATAAATAACACCACCCTGGCGGAAATCGATTGCAAAATTGAAGTCGAAAGCCTTATAGGTGAATGTACTCTGAAGACCACCAAGCCAATCCGGGTTGTATGTCCCACCATATTCAGTCTGTCCGTCTGTTACCATCGGCATACCAAGGGTGTTTACAATCTGTCTGCCTTCTGCATTCCTGAGGAATTTTTTGGTAAGGATCTCACCATACTCATGACCAACCTGAATAACAGTGGTTGTCATCCAGTTTCTTCCGGTAAGATTGTACCTGTCCATTCCTTCAGCCAGTTCAAGTACAAGGCTGTTGTTCTGGGCAAAGTTGATAGACAAATCCCATGTAAAGTCGTTTAATTTTACAGGAGTTGCATTAAGTGTAAGCTCAATACCTTTGTTCTGAACGTTACCTGCGTTGATAAACTTGCTGTTGTAACCTGATGCTACCGGAACGTTTACGCTCAGCAGCTGGTTTTTACTGTTTGATTTATAATAAGTAAGGTCAATACCTAATCTGTTCTGGAAGAAACGGATGTCAGCTCCCAATTCCTGTGATGTCGTGATTTCAGGTTTTAAATCTGATGCAGGCTTGGTTCCACTTCTTGATGCATAGCCGTTGGCGCCACCGGTCATGAAATCAAATGTAGGATAAAGCTGGTATACATCTGTATCATTACCAACCTGAGCAAATGATGCTCTTACTTTAGCAAATGTAAACCATGAAGGCATGGATGTTTTGAACATATCTGAAATAACCCATGTCAAACCAGCTGATGGGTAGAAGTATGACCATGCATCCGGAGGAAGTGTGGATGACCAGTCATTACGTGCTGTAAGGTCAAGGAAGAGATAATTCTTGAATCCGATGTTTGCCATTCCGTAAACTGAATTCAGTTTCTTGGTTGCTCCGTTCTCACTACCTGCGAAGTTAGCAGCGTTTGTTACAACAAAAAGATTAGGTTTCAACAGTGCCTGTCCGTTTGTTGTATATAAACCGTACCACTGCTGTTTAAGCATGTTACCTCCTGCAGATACGTTAACAGAAATGTCTCCGAATGTTTTGTTGTAATTCAAAAGAGCATCATTGTTTATCTCATAGTTGGTCTGCCTGTTGGTATAATATCTGCCACGGTCAGCAATAGTATAGGTATCATTATAAAGTTTGTGCTGAAATGAATCTGATGAATAGTCAACAGCCGACCTGATCTGTAATGATAATCCTTTTGCTATTTCATATTTCAGAGAAGCCATACCCAATACCCTGTCGCGGGCTTCTGTGTAAGGGATCATGTTCACAATCCACCATGGGTTCTCACCACCGTTTGAATGAGGGTTCCAGTAATTCTGAACAAGGAATCCATCATTGTCATAATATTTGTAGTTTTTAGCCTCTGCAGTAGAAATGTTGCTGGGCTGACGAAGAATAGCACGCATCGGGTTTGAGAAATCATCACCGGTTGATACCCTGTTGTCTACAGCCTGATGGAAGTAGGTGATTTTTGTATCAAGGCTTAATTTTTCTGAAAGAGCTGTTGTGATACGTAAGTTAACGTTATTCCTTCTTAATTCGTTTCCTGGTACAATACCTTTTGACTGAGTATTGGTATAGGAAAAATATGTCTGGGTATCACCTTTACCGCTTGTAATTGCAAGGGTATTTGTAAGGTTGGTTCCCAGCTGGAAGAAATCTTTGTAATTATCAGGATGTGCAACGAATGGATAGGTTGTTCCGAATTTATCTGAATTGGTATCAGGTGTCCAATGTGCAACCATCTGTCCGTCCATTTTTGGACCCCAGTCAAATTCACTGTTTTTTACATATGTGCCGCCGGTTCCCTGTCCGTAAACATTCTGGAACTTTGTAAACAGAACAGGTGATTCTACACTGTAGTTAAGGTTATACTCAACTCCAAGGCCTTGTCCTGATTTACCTTTTTTGGTTGTAATCAAGATAGCACCGTTTGATGCACGTGTACCATATAATGCTGTAGCTGACGGCCCTTTAAGAACTGTGACACTTTCAATGTCATCAGGGTTGATGTTTGATATACCATCACTTGATGTCATACCACCACCTTCACCGTATGTTGTGAAGAACATGGAGTTCTGAATTGGAACACCGTCGACTACATACAGAGGCTGGTTGTCACCACTGATTGATCTGTTACCTCTTAGTACAACCCTTGATGCTGAACCTACTCCGGCATTTGCCCTCGTCAGGTCAAGACCTGCAACTTTACCCTGCAGAGAGTTTATGGCGTTTAATTCCCTTGATTCTGTCAGTCTTGCAACATCGACAGTCTGGGCAGAATAGGTAAGAGCTTTTCTCTCCCTCTTAATACCAAGGGAAGTAACAACGATCTCACCAAGCTGTGTAGCTGAAGTGGCCATCTTGATGTTGATGGAAGCCTGTCCTCCGACTACAACTTCTTGTGCATTGTAACCAATGAACGAGAATACCAGGACTGCCTCATTACCAGGGACGGTAATTGAGAAATTACCATTAACATCGGTAATAGTACCGGTGGTCTTGCCCTGAACAATTACGTTCACACCTGGCATAGGTGAGTTATCGTCGGCGCTTGTGACAGTACCGGTTACTTTGCGTTCTTGTGCCAGTGCAGGGGCACAAGTAAATAAAGTAAGAAAAGCAGCATAAAGCAGGAACTTTATCTGACTTTTCAAACAAGTTAGTAAAGGTTTCATTTTCATAAGAAAACATTTAGGGTTAAGAAATTTTTAAAAAAAAGGATAAATAATTGAATTGAATTTTAATAAAACTTTACCTAAGTTTTAACAAACTTTTAACAAATATTGACATTATTTTTTTCATAACCAATAGAATTATTCAATTTTTTTTTGATAAAAAGTATTTATCCTCCCTATGTATATAAAGGTATTACAGCCCTAATTTGGGGAGCATGAGCAGAAAATACTGATTATTATATAATTCCCTCTTAATTAACACCGGCAAATGTAAACCGGCTCGTTAATTCTTAAGAACCTTTAACACCTTTGTTAAATCCTTACTTCCGGAACCTCCCCCGGATTTTTCATTTAATTGCTCTATTTCTGAGGAAATATCCTTTTTACTTGCGGGATCGAGATATTTTAGATTTTCATTGATTGATTTTACCAACTCTCTGTTCAGTCTCTTCAATTGCTTGACAGAGAAAGCTTTGGTTTTGTTCTGGCTCCTTATCAGAATTGTGATAAAATTCACATATCCGCGAACAATTGCCGGACGGCCTGCCTGCATAGGGACAACTTCCGGGTCCCTGGAATTCATTATCGCCTCTGCAAGATCCAGCATTCTTTTCCGGACATATATCTCAAAAGTATAGATATCTATCAATTCCTCACTGAAGTATTGTTCGGCTTTGAAGTTGTCAGTATACATCCTGCCTACTTCGCTGATAAATGGCCCGATATTCTGAATCTCATAGGCCTTATCGTGAAGCGACTTCGAAGGATCATCCAGAAATGAAAGGTTTTCTTTATTAATAATCCGGCTGAATACGGCACCGGATTTTCTGCTGTCTCTCCTTGGCAGTTGCCGGAAGTCCTTCGTTCTGATAGCACCCAGTGCAATGTGAGCTTTCATAAGTTTATCTTCAGGCCAGGGGATATTAATATCAGGCATGCCTTTTGCCTCATACTCCTTCACTGTCAGTGATAGATCCTTCCTGGAAATATTTTTACATGATGCGGTAATCAGGATCAAAAGAATCGATATACTTAGAATGTTTTTGGTATGTACATATTTTTGATATTTATAATTAGTGGTTTCATTTTTTTATTAAAAAGTCCGAAGTTCCAAGCCGGAAGTTCGAAGCCGGAAGTCCGAAGTCGGAAGTCCGAAGTCGGAAGTCAATTAGTTTTCAACTGGTTATCATTTTTTATATCCTGTTTTGCCAACTGCCTACTGCCCATTGCCTACTGCCCATTGCCAACTGCCTGCCGCCTGCTGCCTACTTTACCATTCCCCTGCCGGACCATAGATCTTCACCGAATCATTATTGATTGCAAAAACCAGAATGCTCTTTCCTGAACTTAACTTTAAACTTCTTATGTCCCGTACTTCTCCTCTTATATTAAGACCGCTCTGCTGATCCCCGAGAGGAGTAAAAACACCTTTCCCGTTGCCAGTCAGCACCAATCCCTTATTTGCATCATATTCCCCGAATTTTATTCTGGTTCCGAAAAAATTTCCTGCAAGCAGAATATCTGTATTTCCATCTTTATTATAATCTCCTGTGTTTATTGCATATACAGGTGAATACTGTGCTTCACGGGGCAATGGAGATAGTCTGAACCGGTTGTTTCCAAGGTTCTCCAGGTAGCTGGTCTGGAAAACAGTTGCTTTAAGTACAATGGCATCGCTGAGTTCCGGACCGGAAAATATGTCTGTTATCTTCTGGTTGGTGTAGGATTCGTAAGTTGGATACTTCTTCTCGATGAATGGCATCTGATCCTGAAGATCATCCTTGCCATAAAAAGGATAGCTTGTTCCCTGGATATAATAACACATCAATGCATCTACAGATCCGTTATTGTCAAAATCTTTTGCGTATATTGTAACTGGTTCTTTTATAGATGCTTTTAACTGAGAATTCAGTCCCAGATTACCTGCAACATAATCAGGGTCGCCATCCCTGTCGAGATCCACAGCAGTGATGGTATTCCACCATCCTTCTGAATCTTTAAGCCCGCATTCTTCAGTGATTTCAGTAAGCATAGCCCCATCATTCCTGAAGAATCTTATCTTCATCCATTCACCTGTAACTATAAGGTCAGCTTTCCCGTCACCGTTGAAATCGGTCCATAATGCATCAGTTACCATTCCAGGATTCAGGAGTGATTTATTATACTTCAAAGTAACATCCGCGAAGTTGCCTTTGCCGTCATTCTCAAGGATATAACTTCTTGGTGGGAGAGGATAGGCCATAGGAGTAAGACGGCCTCCGACAAAAAGATCTTCATCGCCGTCATTGTCAATATCTGCGGCCTTAACGCATGAACCTGAAGTTAGCATTCCAGGAATGCGTCCTGATGATTTTGTAAATTTCCCGTTCTTGTTAATATAAAGGCGATCCTGAAGATCGGGAGAGTTTTGTGAAAACTCATTACCTCCGCTGACCACATATAAATCCAGATCCTTGTCCCCATCTGCATCAAAAAACAGAGCTCCTATATCTTCACTCTCCCTGTCTTCCTCGAAGCATGTCTGGGATACCAATTCAAATGATCCGTTTTTTTTCTGGAAATAGAGTCTCCCGGGATTTCCTTTGGCACCAGAGAAAAAGAAGTCTTCGAGCCCATCATTGTTAACATCGCCTCCTGCAATATGTGGACCCTGGGTCGAAAGCATATGAGGAAGCAGTATCTGCCTGCTGAAATCATTGTATTCATTTTCAGTGTGTCTGAAATCAAGCAATGACTTTTCATTCAATTGAACAAACAGAGGATTATACACCGGGATTGTTTTGAATCCGGGTTCTGTTGCTTCATTATTGCGGAGAGTTATTGTCTGATTTGCCCCGACTGAAGTAATTACCTGCTCCCGCATATCTGGCCAGATGACTTGCAGTGAGTCGATCACAGCTGCATTGCCAATTCCAAAAATAAGAGAATGACTGCCGGAAGACATGTATCCCCTCGAAGGCATAAACTCCTGGGTATAGGTCTTATCCTTACAGAAAACCTGTACCCTCGAACCAATACCCTCCTTATTCATTCCTGATCCTTCAAATCTGATCTTTATAAAGTTATTCAGTCCGTTTTCGCTTGAATTATTCCTGTAAACAAGAGCATAATCATTTACCTGGTTGGCCACAAGATCCATATCTCCGTCGTTGTCAAAATCGGCATATGCAGTACCGTTGGATAAAGATGGCATTTCATCACCCAACGTATCTGTAACATTGGTGAAGGTAAGGTCACCATTGTTCCTGAATAGATAGTTTTTCAGCTTTGTAGGCGGTATTTTCTCAACGAGTCCCATCCTTGACATCATTGGAGCACCGCCTCTCTTTTTTATCACCTCTTCAACAGTCAGCTTAATGAAATCCATGTGAGTATTATTCTTGCCGTAACCGTTGCTGATATAAAGGTCCTTCAGCCCATTGTTGTCAAAATCATATAGGAGGGGAGTCCAGCTCCAGTTGGTGCTGTATATTCCTGCATACTGTCCGATCTCAGTGAAATAGCTGCCATGATTGTTCAATTGCAGCATGTTTCGGGTTGACTGGTGATAGAATCCGGTATTCTTAAGTATACTTACCTTATCATAATTATCAGGTCCCGCTACAAGTTTTTGTCCATAGTTGTCCTCCGGAAGCATATCAAGTGTCAAAAGGTCAATGAATCCGTCATTGTTGATATCTGCAGCATCTGTACCCATTGAGGATAAGGATACATGATCAAAGTATTTGTCAAGCTGATCAGAAAATGTTCCGTTATGCTGATTGATATAGAGGTAATCCTGTTCAAAATAGTCGTTACATACATATATATCAGGCCATTTGTCATTATTGAAATCAGCCACAGCAACACCAAGACCAAAATTCATTATATTCTGTATCATTCCGGCTTCCTTTGAAACATCAACAAACCGGTCTCCGGTATTTTTAAATAACTTATGCTCATAATTGGGGTCCTCGACTTTTTTAAGTTCAGCCTTTGGAACAGCCATTGCATTCAAAGCATGGTTTATAACAAAGAGGTCGAGATCTCCATCTTTGTCATAATCAAAAAAGATACTGTGTGTGGAATAAGCTGCATCGTCGATTCCATATTTTGCAGCACTTTCAGTAAAAGTTGAATTTCCATTGTTTATATAGAGAAGATTTTTTCTGTACTGGGCTCTTCCATCTGTAGATGTGCAGACATAAATATCGAGGAATCCGTCACCGTTAATATCAGCCATCGAGACTCCGGTGCTCCATGTTCCCGGACCGGCAACACCTGCTTTATCTGTAATATCCCTGAACCGGAAATTGCCCTTGTTAATGTAAAGTCTGTTTTTTGTAAGATTGCTGGCGAAATAGATATCTTCCAGTCCATCGTTGTTGATATCTCCAACTGCCACCCCGGCTCCGTTATACAGGTAGCCGTAATCAAGAACATTGAATGATTCGCTCTCCTTGACCCAGTTTTTGAAGTCTATGCCTGTGCGCGTATGTGAAAGGGATGTGAAGATCTTTCCTTTCTTACTTTGACACGAAAAAGAAGTAATAAGGATTAATATAAAGACAGAATAAATGAATGGTCTTATCATTTGTTATAAGGTGATTTGGGAAGAGTGTATTATTTGCATTTTCGGGTTCTGAATTTAAAGGCACAAATATATATTACTTTATAGATTCACCCAAACCCCTGGAAGGAAACCTCCAACCCTGAGTGGGGAGGAATTTATACTTACCTTTTAGATGACCTACTCTTTTGTACCTATCTTACCTCCTGGATAGATTGTAAACCAGATTCAAATTTTAGAGAAATTTGCAGTAGTCCATGAGATTCCTCGTTCTGCTACTAATGACAATATATGTAAATTACACATATTGTCATTAGTAATGCAGTGAGGAATCTCATGAATCTTATGCAATCATTGTTTGATACTGTTTTTAAAGGTGTTATGGTGTGTTGGTTCAGGATACTATTTAGATGTGTATTAAGTGTGACTGGATGGCAGGGGGTCTTCCGGTGTAAGCCGGGAGAAAAAATCATTTTATATTCATTCTATAGGTAACTATTCCAAAATTATTTATACCGGCAAGCAGATAGCGTCTGCCTTTGATAGTAAGGAATTTCAGTGATTTAACGTCTCCTGTTATTGAGAGTCCGGATATAGGTTGAGGGATATATTTAAAATTGCCCTTACCATCACCTGCAAAAAGCTGACCATAACTCGCATCGATAACGCCTATCTTAACACAGTTTGCACTCTGGTTACCGGCTATAGCAAAGTCAGGGTTCCCGTCCCTGTTATAATCGAATACCTCAATAGCATAAACAGGGGCAAACTGCGCCTCCTGAGGGAGAATACGCTTTTCGAATTTTGACCCCGTATTTTTATAATATACGGTCCTCAGTTCGGTTGCAGAAAGGAGTGTTGCACCTTTAAGATCACCGGGAGAGAAAATATCAGTGACAGTTGCTGTGGCATAGGAACCGTAATCGGGGAATTTCCTTTTCAGAACTCCTATCTGATTCACCATCTCATCCCGTCCGGCAAAGGGATAAGACTTTCCCTGCACATAATAGGCAAGGATTGGATCAATGGATCCATTATTGTCGAAATCCTTGTATGTCAGTTCAAGCGGTTCTGCCGGTGAACTTTTAAGCTGGGAGTTGATCCCGAAATTTCCTGCAAGAATGTCCATATTCCCGTCATTATCAAAATCAGCAATGGCAATCTTATTCCATAATCCACCCTCATTCACATCAAACCACGATTTTGTGGCATCCCTGAATTTTTTGCCGTTTTCATTGATGAATACACGTACAGGCATAAATTCTCCAACTATAATCAGATCAGGCCATGAGTCTTTATTTAGGTCAACCCATGCTGCATCTGTTATCATCCCTGCATTTATCAACTCCGGAAGGATGGTCTGTGTTATATTTTTAAAGTGAGCAGGGCGGTCACTATCAAGGATATAACTCTGCTGCGCTACAGGGTATTCGCCAGGCATTACCCTGCCCCCGACAAACAGTTCCAGATCGCCGTCCCTGTCGATATCTGCAGCTCTGACACATGATTTTGCGTTAAGCATCTGGGGCAGTGCGTCTGCCTGCCGGGTGAATCTTCCTGCACCGTTATTCAGGTAGAGCCTGTCCTGCAGGGCTTTGTCATTCTTCTGATAGTCGTGATACCCGCCACTTGCAATATAAAGGTCACTATCTCCGTCTTTGTCTGCATCAAAAAAGAGTGCATCACCATCGGTGCAGGAAAAATCTTCCTTGAAATTAAAGGAAACTGATGGAGTTAAAGTCCCATTTGCTGTCTGCAGGTATAGTTTCCCCGGATTCTCCTTTACGCCGCCGACAAAAACGTCAGTAAGTTTATCTCCGTTAACATCTGCGGTGGCCATTACCGGTCCGACAGGTGACAACATAGTCTTAAGCAGAGGCTGACGCTGAAAGTCATTCGAACCATATTCAACATGTTCATAGCTGATCAGCGATTCGACAGGTGAGAATACCTTTGAAGGAGCCGGTGAAGAGGTTGGTCTGGATTTTGAAGATTCCTCAGCTACGTTTATAACCTGATTGGCTTTGATATTTTTAAGGAGTGTTACCTGACCGAGAGGCCAGACGACCCTTACAGAATCTGCAACACTTGCATTCCCCAATCCAAAATGGAGCCTCGTGGTCACACTAGACTGGTAGCCTCTTGTTGGCATCTGCTCCAGGTATTGCACCCCCTGCTTTGAGTATAAATAAATTTTTGCTGCACAGGGCGCCGGGGTTTTTGCCTTTGCCTTTAAGCTGTATATCAAGATAATTGGATGAGGTAGAATTCGATTCACGCAGCATATTCCTGAATATTGAAGCTGTCTCATTCTGGTTGCTTATAACGAGGTCAAGATCACCGTCATTGTCCAGATCTGAGTATGCAGCGCCATTGGAGAAACCTTTCTGTTCGAAACCCCATTCCATGCTTTTGTCGGTAAATGTAAGATCTTTATTGTTCTTGAAGATATAATTGTGAATGGGTGTCGATTTCATGAAGCTTACAAGCTTAAAGGTATCTGGTTTCTCTTTTGCTCTTGCCTGCTGAGAATAATAGTCTCTTTTATATTTTAAGAAATCGAGGTTGGTGTAATCCTTGAAATAGCCATTGGTTATTGAAAAGTCTTTCCATCCGTCATTATCAAAATCTGCAAAAAGCGGAGCCCAGCTCCAGTCAGTGTTGGAAATGGCAGCCAGCTGACCAATTTCACTGAAGGTTCCGTTGCCATTATTCATCTGGAGCATATTTCGCTGTGTGGCATGATAAAAACCCTGCATCACCATCAGAGCATATTCCATATAATTCTCTGCAACATAAAGGAGTTTTTGCCGGGTATTGTCAGCTGGCAGCATATCTGCAGTAAAAATATCTGGCCATGTGTCGTTGTTAAAATCATTTACTTCGCAACCCATTGCCGACAGTGAGATATGCTGAACATGATCTTCCATTTTATTTGAAAAGGTACCGTTGCCATTATTCAGATAAAGGTAATCGGGTTCAATATAGTCGTTTGTAACATAGATGTCAGGCCATCCGTCTTTATTTAAATCTGAAATTGCAACACCGAGACCATATCCAAGTGCATTGGAAAGAATTCCTGAGGTTTTAGTGACATCAGTAAAATGGTCACCATCATTCCGGAAGAGTTTATCGCCGGCATACGGATCATTACTGTTCCTGGCTTTATCCAGTTCCATACCGCGGATAACCTTTACATTGGTGGCAAGAATGAACAGATCCAGATCACCATCATGATCAAAATCAAAAAAGGCTCCAACAGTTGAATATGAGGGGTCATCAATGCCATACGCTTTTGCCATCTCTTCAAACTTAAGATTGCCCTTATTGATGAAAAGCTCATTTCTCCTTTTATCAGGGCTGTCCTTTCCGGAATGGCAAACATATATATCAAGCAAACCATCTCCATTGATATCTGCCATTGTTACTCCTGATTTCCAACCTGCTCTTCCAGTGACACCTGAGCTTTCGGTTATATCTCTGAACCTGAAATCTCCTGTATTAAGGTAGAGTTTATTGTAATCCATATTGGAGATAAAAAAGATATCATCCAGTCCGTCATTGTTGATATCTCCCACAGCGACACCTCCACCATTATACAGGTTTTCATATGTGAGGGCATTATGTTCTTCATTTTCTGTTATTGTATTCCTGAAAGTTACTCCTGATTTTTTGAGGATACCGGCTCAAAAAGCTTCAAAGACTGCCCGTTCACCGAAATAACAAATAAAAGCATCAAAACAGTCGGTAAAGCACCTTTCCTGAATGAGTAAAAAAGGTCCTCAAGTGAAAATACTTTCATATATTCTCTTTTAATATTCAGTTATTAAGCATGCAAAAATGCAAAAAAATCCCACACACTGTTACAGGAAACATTACTTTGCTGCGGATATCTCGGCCATAAGCCAGAGGGTATGTGCAACCATCGGGGTCCAGTATTCGGAGATCTGCCAGTCTCCGTCACCCTTCTGAGGCTGGTCGGCAATGTCTCCGCCCAGACCGTTCAATACGGCGCCAGGCAGTACAGGAACATCCGGAAGGAACGTACTTCCGGGAAAATGTTTTGGCTGATTGTGCCCCACCATTTCTATTGTTGAGGAGTTAAAGGGATTTACTCCTATTATCCAGTCAAGCTGTTTCTGAGCAACGGCTTTGAGCTTTTCATCCTTTAAAATGCCGGCTGCTTTTATCAGTCCTATTCCTGCAGAAGCAATATTGGAATTAATTCCCACCCACCACTCCGGATCTGGTTGCATGAAGTAACGGTACCAGTAACTCCCTACCTTCCTGTCTCCTCCAGGATCTTTGTCTGTATAGAGCCCAAACGGAATGATCCCAAAACTGTTTTTCTGTGAGATAAAGGCAAGATAATTATTTGCGTAGCCTGATATCATCTCTTTCCAGACAGGAGCATCTTCATGCAGTGGAAAGGTTTCGATGAGATCACAAACTGAAATAAACTCGAGACAGCCCTGCCATATATTTTTATAAGGTTGATTGTCAGAGGATGAGGTATTAAAAAACCCGTTTAATTCGCTGCCCACTGAATTAACCTGGAGTTTTTTCAGTTTCGAAGCCTGATCAACTGCAAAATTCTTATAGATATCCTGCCGGGTTGTTTTGTACAATTCAAGGGATGCCTGAATAGAAGCGCCTATCGTACCGGGACTTTCATCTTCTGTTTTCTCGGCGCACCATTCAAAACATTTTTTTGCCGCAGCAAGACATTTCTGGGAGTAATCTGGATTGCCTGTTTTGGTTATCCTTGCCATAATCGCTTCTGATGTTATGAAATTATATTGTCCTGTAATTCCGACAGGATCAGTCCTGATAACCCTGTCATCCTGAGAGCCGAAAATAAGCATATCACTTGTGGATGTCCCTGTGTTTGGCTTCACAAATTTCAGTTCACCTCCCTCTTTTTCTATATCGTTGTTTGTCCACCTGTTACTATCGGAGTGTTTCTGCACATCACCACCAACATAATTCATTATATAGCCCTGAGGTTCCTGCATTTTCAGGAAATACTGATTCCCCCACATTAGCTCCTCAAGAATTTTCACCCTGTTATTTTCCGGCTGATTCTGCAATTCAAATGTTTTGGAGAGGCCAATCATACCATAAACCGTTGCGTCGAGCCATTTCCTGAGGTCACTTGCATCATGCCATCCACCGGTCACATCAAGGTGTTTGCCATTATCCATTCTTATTCCGTCATCAAGATGACAGGGGGAGAGATAACCTGTTGTACTCGAACCACAACGCTGCAGTGAAAAGTAGTTGACTATCATATCCATAACAGGTTTATATACTGATGATGAAACAGCAAACGGCCAGGAACGGAGGGTGTCATATTTTATAAAATACCGACCTGTCCGCTTCAGTTCAGTGAAATCACCCACCGAATAGTCACCAAAATCACCTGAAAACGGATGCAAGAATCCGGTAAATACAATTGTCTGGTTCTCAAGGTCAACGATCTCGAACTTGCCGTTTCTTTTCCCAGGCGCCACAAGATTCTTTCCTGCCCCTGGCAGATATCCCGACTGGTTTATCAACAGGTCAACATTCAGATCCCTGGAGAGCCGCTGACTAATGATTTCCTGTGGTCTGATCACAACTGACAATAATAATATCGCCGCTATAAGATATATCGGTAATGCTTTGATTGTGTTTTTCATCTTTTAATTATTTATTCGTTCACTGATTTTTATTTTGAGCCCATTCCCCCATTCTCCTCTTCACCTCTTCTCCCTTTCTCCCTTTCTCCCATTCTCCCATTCCCCCATTCCCCCATTCTCCCTTTCTCCCATTCTCCCATTCAGTTGTGCCTCATCCCCCTCTCTCCCGATAGTTATCGGGAAGTTATCGGGACCCTTTTCCTAGGTCTGTTTCGCCTCATCCCCCGCCCCCTTCTCCCAGGGGAGAAGGGGAGGAAGAACTGTATAATCAGGCCTTTATCCTCTGTACCATGGGGGTGGAGGTGAGGTTGGGCGGAATGAACAGGAAATGGAGTGGAGTCGTATTCAAAAATAACAATTTATCTCTCAATTTCTAATTTAACTAATTTTAACTATAATAATAAAGGTCTTTATTACCGGATATTTATATATTTAGCCTATAAATTATGCCCCGATAAATTATCTTTTGTTCTGACAGACATCATTTTTTATCCATAGAAGATAAACTCAGAATAGTCTTGAATATTATTTAAATTAACTTACCTGTAATAAGCCCGCTTATGAAACGCCTACATCTTATTCTTTCAATTAGCACCGCAGTTTTGTTGCTTGCATAATGTCAAAGCTCTAAAACTGATATAAAAACAAAAGAATTTCCCTTCACATCATTTAAGATTATGAAGGGTACGAATCTGGGTCACTGGCTCTCTCAAAGCAAGCAAAGGGGAGAAGAACGTCAGAAATTTATAATGGAAAGGGATATTCAATTCATTGATTCGCTTGGATTTGATCATATACGTTTGCCTATTGATGAAGAACAGATGTGGGATGAGAATGAAAAGAGGCATGAAGATGCTTTCGCACTTATGCAGAATTGCCTTGAATGGTCACGTAAGGCAGGTCTACGGGTTATCATCGATTTGCATATTCTTCGATCCCATTATTTTAATGCTGCCGAAAAGCCTTTGTGGACTAAAGTGGAGGAACAGGATAAACTAATCAGGTTGTGGAAAGATCTGTCAGTTTCACTCAGGGAATGGCCTAATAGTATGGTCGCTTATGAATTTATGAATGAACCTGTTGCTGATGATGCCGAACAATGGAACGTACTGCTGACACGTGTCGCTGACTCAATCCGCAAATGGGAACCACAGAGGGTAATGGTTATCGGATCAAACAAATGGCAATCGGCGGCAACTTTTGATCAGCTGAGAATACCTGCGAATGATACTAACATTGTTCTGAGCTTCCATTTTTATGAGCCAATGCCACTTACACATTACCAGGCAGGCTGGACTGAATTTAAAGATTTTAAGGGTGAGGTAAATTATCCGGGGCAGATTGTACTAAATACCAATGATCCGAAATTCCAGAAGGTTTATAATAGGGATACTCTTCTGAAAATGATGCAGAAGCCAATTCATCTTGCCGACAGTCTTAAACTACCGTTATATTGCGGAGAGTTTGGTGTTTACAAAGAGTTTTTTCCGGCTGCAAAGCTGGCATGGTATTCAGATATGGTTTCCATCTTTAATCAGTATAATATTGCTTATGCCAACTGGAATTATAAATCCGATGCATTCGGTATTGTTGATGAGAATATGACGCCGCTGGTACCCATTATTAAGATTTTGACGAAGAATTGAGTCGGAAGTCCGAAGACCGAAGCCAGAAGACAGAGAATAGAGCTTAGGAGAGATCAGAGATCAGAGATCAGGGCCCAGAGTTTGGAGCAGAAGGTTCCCCTCCCTGGAGGGGTTAGGGGTGGGTTAAAAGAAGGCAGTTGGCAGAAGGCAGGTATCCCATGACCGAAGTCCGAATCAAATAACTTCCGGCTTCTGACTTCGGACTCCGGACTCCCAACCAAAATAATACTAAACGCAACCAATTAACCAACACATAATCAAATGAAAAAGAAACTTTTATTCCTGCCGGTACTGATCATAATGATTGTATGGCAGACAAGTGCATTGGCACAGACATCAGCAGATAAACTATTCCCTGTGAAGGGTTTTTGCATCGGTGCTCCCGGACCAAAAGGAGTTGATCGTTTTGTTAAATTCATTAATGATGAACTGGGCCCGCGCGGAGTTAATACTTTACTGCTGCTCGTGGATTATAATTATCAATTTGAAAGTTACCAGCAGCTTAGAGATACCGATGCTCTCTCTAAACCTGATGTGAAAAAAATTGTAGCCGCCTGTAAAAAGAACAAAATCAGGATTATCCCTCAGATTAACATGCTGGGCCACCAGTCATGGTCAAATCATACAGGTAAGCTGCTTCAGGAGTTTCCTCAGTTTGATGAAACACCTCATATTAAAATGCCTGAAAAGTATGTATGGCCAAATGATGATTTTTTGTATTGCAAAAGCTATTGTCCCCTGCATCCTGAAGTGCACAAGGTGACATTCGCTGTAATAGATGAACTCTGTGATGCATATGAAACTGATGCATTCCATGCCGGAATGGATGAGATATTTTATCTTGGAGATGACAAATGCCCAAGATGTTCAGGTGTTGATAAAGCGGAACTTTTTGCCGGAGAAGTAACCAGCCTCAGGAATCACCTTGCAACCAAAAACAGGGAACTGTGGATCTGGGGTGATCGTCTCTTAAACGGTAAATCGACAGGAATAGGTTTCTGGGAAGCCAGCTATAACTATACATGGCGTGCAATTGATATGATCCCCAAAGACGTTGTGATCTGCGACTGGCATTATGAAAGACCAGATCAGACTGCAGTTTATTTTGCCATGTATGGATTTCGCGTGGTTACATGCCCATGGCGTACTCCTGCAACTGCTGTGATGCAAACCGAAGACATGGCAAAATTCCATAAATATGCCACACCTGAAATGAAGCCTCGTTATTACGGAATGATGCAGACTACATGGATGGGAACAGACGGATTTATTGACGGATTCAGTGGGAAGATTTCAGAGGAAACCAAAGGTGCTGTTCATCCTGATAATGCAGGATTTACTCCATGGGATACTTACAGGGCTATGTTTAAAAAGATCGATGAACTTGAGAAAGGGAACAAGTAGCCTGTTAGCTTTATACTTGCAGTTGGCAATAGGCAGCAGGCGGCAGGCGGAAGGCAGTAGGCAGAAGGCAGAAGGCAATGGGCGGCAGGAAATCAGCCCTCCGCCCTCCGCCTTCAGCCTCATTTTCAATACCCCAAGAATCCTGCATACCCACCCTTGATACTTACAGGGCTATGTTCAGGCGGATTGGCGAATTGGAAAAGGGTGAAAAATAACAATCCACATCGATATATAAATGATGTTATATTTACAAATTACAATTCACAAATAAATTATTCATTATGCATCTGAGAGAAATTAAAGCGAAAACTTTTATTATATCAGCAGGTTTTCTGCTTTTGATGGCAGGGTTGTTGATCCCGGCAGAGACGGTTTCTGCCCAGAAGAAGGGTAAGCCCATAAAATCTTACGGCTCTGTACAACCCGAAATTGTTCTTGCACAGAACGGGACAAGTCTCTACAGGATCGTTATTCCTTCGACTGCAAGTGTGCAGGAGAGGAAAGCCGCTGAAGTCCTGAAGGATTATCTGCTTCAGATTTCAGGTGCGGCTTTTCCCATTGTTGTTGCAGGTATTCCCGGCACTCCGTATGAGATTGTTCTTGGGCAGAATGAGCGGCTTGATGAAACAGGTTTAACAATAAACTTTTCTGATCTTGAGGCAGACGGATTCATAATAAAGACAGACAGTTTACGTCTTATAATTGCAGGAGGGAGTGATAAAGGAACGCTATTCGGGGTTTATGCATTTCTGGAAAAATATCTGGGCTGCCGGATGTATGCTCCCGGGGTGAAAGTCATTCCAGTGAAGGAAACAATCCTCCTGGGTCAGATTGATAACAAAGAAGTTCCTGAGTACAAATACAGGACTATTCATTACAAAGTATCGTGGGATGCCGAATATGTTGACTGGCATAAGCTAAATCATGATGCGGAAGGAGAGAGGCCTGCCTGGGGAACATGGGTGCATACCTTTAACAGTCTGGTCCCTCCTGATACATACTTCAGGGATCATCCGGAGTACTACGCACTTCGCGATGGTAAACGGTTACCGACACAGCTCTGTCTTTCAAATCCTGAAGTTCTGAAGGTGGTTATCCAGAACCTGAGACGGCAGATTGCGCAGCATCCTGAGGCAAAGTACTGGTCAGTGAGTCAGAATGATAACAGGAAGTACTGTATGTGTGATGAGTGCCGGGCACTTGATGAGAAGGAAGGATCACATTCAGGGTCAATGCTGAATTTTGTAAACCAGGTGGCAGACAAGTTTCCTGACTATACAATCTCAACACTGGCGTACGAGTATACACGGAAAGCTCCTGCTACAATCAGGCCGCGAAAAAATGTAAATATAATGTTATGCAGTATTGAGGTCAGACGCGACAGGCCCATTGCCACTGCCACTGATTCAATGAGCGTCAGTTTCGTTAAGGACGTGCAGGATTGGGGGAAAATTGCCAATGATATTATTGTATGGGATTATGTCATTCAGTTCAATAATCTGCTTAGCCCTTTTCCAAATCTTCAGGTTTTACAACCAAATTTAAAGTTCTTTGCAGACAATGGGGTTACTGCTATGTTTGAGCAGGGTAACCGGGAGGTTGGAGGTGAATTTGCAGAACTTCGTACATATCTTATATCCAAGCTTTTATGGGACCCGTCTGCAAATGCAGATACCGTTATTAATGATTTTCTGAACGGCTATTATGGTTCTGCTGGAAAGTATATCAGGAAGTATATTGATGAGATGCGCGAAGCACTTATCAGTTCGGATCAGCCGCTTAAAATCTTTGGCTCCCCAATTGATGCTTCAGCAGGTTATCTTTCGCCTGCAATGATCTCCAGATATAAGCAGATATTCGATGAGGCAGAGTTAGCGGTAGCTGACTTTCCTGAAATTCTCGAGCGTGTGAGAATAGCAAGGCTGCCCATTAATTTTGCCATTATGGAGCAATCCAAAAAGAATTTTACCGGTGATAACGGGGTCTTCATAAAGGATAAGGATAAATGGATAGTCCGCCCTGAGATAAGATCGATAATCGACCCATTTACGGATCTGTGTCTCCGCCAGGGAGTTACCCGTCTCAGAGAGTGGAGTACAACTCCTGAGGCATACCGTTCGGATATGTACCGGATGTTTTATCAGGGCATGAACGAACATCTTGCATTTAATAAAAAGGTACAGTTGATAAGCCCCGACCCTATAATCTTCTCTGAGGAAGATTTTGGGAAGCTTACAGATGGAATAAGGGCAAGTAACGACAGCAGGAATAACTGGGTTGGATTCCAGGGAAAGGATATGGATGTTGTTATCGATCTTGGAAAAGTTCAAAAAGTTCAGCATCTCGAGACTTCTTTCTATCAGCTGGCCGCATGGCTCAGTCTGGCTCCTAAAAGGGTTTTATATTACATATCTCAGGATGGTAAGAATTATATTCCAGTAGGGACTGTTGAGAATACGCTTCCAATAGACCAGTATGATTCCTATCTTAAAGACTTTATTGTCGACTTTCCACCGGTTGATGCACGGTTTGTAAGAGTGGTGGCGCATACAATAGGAAATACTCCGGAGTCACACCCCGGAGCGGGCCAGCCAGCCTGGATGCATATCGATGAAGTTGTGGTAGAATAGAGATGGTTTTTACTATTGCCGTGATAATCAATAAAATAATGATTTTTCAATTGTAAATGATAAGTTAATTTTCGATTGGATAGTGTTAATATATGTTAACTTTTTATTTCAAAAATTAGGAATTAATAAATCTAGTATCTATTTTTGGCTTAAACATGGCTACTGAAAAAAGCGATTTTTGAGGGGCCCTAAAACTAAACCATATGATTATAAGAAAAGTGTACAACAATTTGAAGCGAACCATGCTTCTGTTGCTGTGGCTGCATAAGTTCACATGCTGTGCTGGCACAGGAACGGGTAGTATCAGGATCCGTCAAGGATTCAAACGGTGCAGGTTTGGCCGGAGTAAGTGTTGTCGTTAAAAACACAACCACCGGAACAAACACTAACATGGATGGCAACTACAGTATCGCGGCAGCGCCGAATTCTGTGATTGTCTTCTCTTTCATCGGTTACACAACACAGGAGGTTACAGTTGGCAGCCAGTCTGTTGTTGATGTAGTAATGGCAGAAGAAACAACACAGCTTGGAGAAGTTGTGGTTACAGCTCTTGGTGTTGAGAGAAGTCAGAAGTCTCTCCAGTCAGCTGTGACAAAAGTTCCAGGAGTAAGTCTGACATCAGCCAGGGAGAACAACTTTGGTGCAGCTATTCAGGGTAGGGTAGCGGGTGTTAACGTTTCCAAGCCAAATACAGGACCTGGCGGATCATCACGTGTAATTATCCGTGGTAACAAATCTCTCGGCGGAAGCAACCAGCCTCTCTATGTTGTTGACGGTATCCCTATGGATAACACCAACTTCGGACAGGCAGGCGTTTGGGGTGGTCAGGACAATGGTGACGGTTTGAGTGCTATCAACCCTGATGACATTGAATCAATCACAGTACTTAAGGAGCTAATGCAGCTGCTCTTTACGGATCAAGGGGTGGTTATGGTGTTATCAACATTACTACCAAAAAAGGAACTGCCAGAAAAGGTATTGGAATAGAATACAACTCAAATTATGTATTCGAAAAAGTTATCAACTATCTGGATCTTCAGGAACAATATGGTCAGGGAGGTTTAGCTAACTCTGACCCAAATGATCCTACCTCACCAAGGGTTGGTTCCAAACCAAAAACACAGCAGGAAGCATTTGACATGGGAACATCATCATGGGGTGCTAAACTTGACGGAGTTCCAACAATAATGTGGGACGGTGTTACAAGGCCATATTCTCTTGTTGGCATTAAGAAGAATTATGATTCCTTCTTCCAGACAGGAAGCTCATGGACTAATTCACTTTCCTTAACTGGTGGAAGTGAAAAACAGACTTTCCGTTTCTCATTTGCTGACCTGAGAAGTGATGGTGTAATTCCTGAGACAGGATTTAACAGGAAGAACGCCTCTTTAAGCACAAATGGAAAATTCGGCAAAAAAGTCACTTTTGGTGCAAAAATGATGTATTCCAATGAACAGACAAAGAACAGACCTATGGTCTCCGACTCTCCTGGTAACGCTGTTCAGGGTCTTATCAGACTTCCGACCAACTTTGATGTAAATGACCTTAAGGAGATCAAACAAACTTGGTGCAGTTCCGGAAGGTGTAACAACACCTGATGGTAAGGGAACCGGTGAAGAATACCAGATCTCTGGTGACCTGTGGAATCAGAATCCATGGTGGGCTGCACACCAATTTACGAAAGATAGTAATACTGATCGTTTTATAACATCTGGCAATTTAAGATTTGATATTACCAGTTTCCTCTATGTCCAGGGCCGTTTAGGTATGGATTATTACAACAGGAAAGTTAAAGAATTAGTACCTCAGGGTACAGGATATCAGAGGGGTGGAGCAGCTTCCGAAGCTTTACAGACTGTTAGGGAAATAAATCAGGAATGGATACTGGGATTTGATAAAGCATTTGGCAAAATCAACATTAATGCTTTTGCCGGGGGAAATAAAATGACAAGAAAAAACGAATATATTTCAGCTAACGGAAGTGATTTTAATGTACCGTTCTTCCAGGTAGTTGGAAACGGAAGTTCTCAGAGTTTTGGATATGATTATAGTGCTTCCGGGATCAATTCTTTATTCGGTTCAGCTGAAGTAAGTTATGGAGGATATCTGTTCCTTACTGCAACCGGAAGAGAAGACTGGTTTTCAGTATTGAATCCTGAAAATAACCACAAGTTTTATCCCTCTGTTGGTGGTAGCTTCGTATTTTCAGATGCATTTAAAACCCTTCCTGAAGTAATAAGTTTTGGTAAAATAAGGGCTGCCTGGGGGCAGGTTGCCACAACTAACGTTAATGCATATGCAGGTAATCTTACCTATGGCCTTAATGGACAGGGTCACCTCGGCTATCCATTGGGACAATTTTCCTCAGGTAACAATATTCCAAACCCCAACCTTGTACCAGCTCTATCTTCAGAATTTGAAGTCGGTCTTGAAATGCAGTTCTACATGAACAGACTCGGGTTTGACCTTACCTATTATAATCAGAAAACAACAGATGACATTCTTGATGGAACAATCTCTATCGGATCAGGCTTCAGTTCAACTTCAATTAACATTGGCGAGTTGTCAAACAAGGGAGTTGAGTTTCTGATCACAGGAACCCCGGTTAAGGGCGCATTTACATGGGACGTATCACTAAACCTTGCAAGTAATAAAAATAAGGTTATAGCACTCAGCCCAGGTATTGACGAGATCATACTTGAAGAACCAAGAACACGTACAGTATTCGTAAAACACATCGTTGGCCAACCTTTCGGAATGCTTACCGGCTGGGTCCAGAAAAAGGATTCCCAGGGTAATCGCATCTATACCTCACAAGGTGAAGTTGTTCAATCTGATAGTTATGAAATACTTGGAAACGGTGTTGCCGATTTCACAGGCGGTCTTAACAACAACTTTACTTACAAAAATTTCAATCTTTCTTTCTTAATCGACTTCAAAGCGGGCGGTGAAATTTATTCAGGTACTAATGTCCGTTTGACCCAACAGGGACTTTCAAAAGAGTCGCTTAAAGGAAGAGAAGGAGATATGCAAATCACTGGCGTATTTGAAGATGGAACCAATGCTGACGGTTCTACCAAATATACAGGAGTAGAAACAAGGACTCTTACAATAGAGCAGGCTCAGAACTACTGGGGATCTGTTGGTGACCGTGATGAGGCTCATTTCACATATGATGCAACTTTCGTTAAACTAAGACAGATTACTTTCGGATATGATTTGCCAGCTAAGATTTTAGCAAAGACACCAATCAAGACGCTTAACCTGTCGTTTGTTGGAAGGAACCTGGCTTGTCTGTTCAAGAACACTCCGAATATTGATCCGGAATCATCATATTCAAGTAGTGCCTCACAGGGGCTGGATTATTATGGGTTACCTGCAACCCGTTCATACGGATTCAACTTAAGGGCAACCTTCTAACCAATAAAACTGAAGAAAATGAAACATATATTTAAAATAATTCCTACTGGATTGCTGGCGATAATCCTGGCAACAGGATGTGATACTTAGAGCCTGCATGATCTGAACATCAATCCGAATGCGGTGAATGAAATTGAAATGAATTATTTCTTTACCGCTGCTGAACTTGGATTATCAGATGGTAACCCAAGAGGCAATCGTTACCTTAACTGGAGAACGAATATCGGAATGTGTGCACACGCTACACAGCAACTGCAATATCCAGGTACAGGTTTATTATGTACCGGTGATAAATACATTGACAACGACCCTGAAGTCGATAATGCACCTTTTGAGTACTGGATTCAGGATGTGGGTAGAAATACTGCAGAGATACTCAAGCAGACTGGCACTGGT
>JADKBK010000002.1 GCA_016715075.1 Bacteroidales bacterium | reverse complement strand
GTGTGCAATGTGCAGAACCGTGGCCGCAGGAGTCTCATAAACGCCCCTTGACTTTATCCCGACAAACCTGTTCTCAACCATATCCAGAAGCCCGATACCATTCTTTCCGGCAATATCATTCAGGTAGACATACATTTCGTAAGAGTCCTCCTTGA
The DNA here is from genome assembly GCA_016715075.1 of Bacteroidales bacterium. Classification (GTDB taxonomy): domain Bacteria; phylum Bacteroidota; class Bacteroidia; order Bacteroidales; family VadinHA17; genus LD21. The sequence goes on along the minus strand of JADKBK010000002.1, from coordinate 420,269 downwards.
TTGTTCCGTCTTCCTTATTGACAAGTTTTTTTAGGTTTGCCATTCTTGAAATGTAGATCACTATCCTGGTCTCCTTTTTTGCAGCATCCTGTGGCATCACCATCTTTCAAGCATACTCTGTGAAGAGTATACATTGGATCTTCAAGAACTCCCTGCTTCATGACTGATATGCATCAGGTTATCATCTTCGCTGTAAGGCTTTGCTATACTTGCCTTACAGGAATATTTTTTTCAGAAGCATATTTTAGTAGATCTGTCCTGTCCCTTGAACTGAGAAAGAAACTCCTTATCTTTCCAGGTGGAAATAACGTTAACTCCCGCATCAAACATAGTAACAGAGTTCAAACTAACCTGATCATTCCTTTCCCGTAGTCCCGTGAGCTAATGGCTTCGCTCCTTCCTCTTTGGCCACTTCTATCTGCTTTTTTGCACCAAATGGCCTTGCTAGAGCAGTCCTAGAAGATACCTGTCTTCATATATGGCGTTTGCCAAATTGCTTTAAGTACATATTCATCAATAAATTCTCTTCAAATCCGCACATTAACTTTTCGAGGCGCCCAGAAGCAGAGCTTTTTTCTCGCACTCTTCAAAATCTTCTTTCTGCCCGACATCCGCCAAGCAAAAGCGATAACCCCGTAATCTTTTTTCAATTAACCACTTCAGTATTACCGAGGTATCCAATCCACCACTGTACGCGAGAACCACTTTTTCTTCATTACTTTAAAATTGAAATATTTTAGTTTCTTTTTTATCTGTTCGTGTATCCCCGGAAGAATTATCTCCAGGCAGGTATGAACCTGCTGCAGGGTAATCCCATCCCTGGGTATCAAAAGGATCGTATCATCTCCGGCAATAGTGCCTGCAATCTCATACCGGCGGGCACCATCAATAAAAAATGCAGTATTGCTTGCATTTCCGGTATTGTCCTGATAACCATAAACCCTTTCGCTTCAACTATATCCTGAATAACCGGTACCAGATTCAGTTTCCTAGCGGAGAACCGGCAGGATTCCTGACATTCTCTGACAATGCATATTTGTAATTCCCTGTTCCGTCAGGTATCCTGCTAACCCCCAGCTGTCTTAAATTGCGGGACAGTGTAGCCTGTGTACAGCTTATCCCTTTCCCTTTCAGACGTTTCAGCAACTCCTCCTGCGTAGGTATATTAACCTCGGTTATTATACTCTCTATCGCAAGAAGTCTTTTTGCCTTTTGCATATTTATTCATTTTTTCTGCAAATATATTCATTTTTTTACTATTTCAAATCCTAATTAAAAAATTGTACTATTTTTGCACCTCAAACAGTTAAGATGAAAGATGTTGTAAAGAAGGTTATCATCCTTGGGTCGGGTGCACTAAAAATAGGGGAAGCCGGAGAGTTTGATTACTCAGGTTCACAAGCTCTTAAAGCATTAAAGGAAGAGAATGTAGAGACGGTTCTTATTAATCCAAATATTGCAACTGTTCAGACTTCAGAAGAGCTTGCTGACAAGATCTATTTTCTTCCCGTTACCCCAGTCAGAACACCCAGAAGCATTGCCGTACACGGTGTTGAGGAAGCAATCAAAGCTGCCGGCACCTTGGGATTTCCCATTATCATAAGGGCTGCATTTACTCTTGGAGGACAGGGAAGCGGTTTTGCATCAAATATTGAAGAACTGAGAACTCTTGCATCAAAAGCATTCTCATATTCAGATCAGATCCTTGTAGAAGAATCATTAAAAGGATGGAAAGAGGTTGAATATGAGGTTGTAAGGGACAGGTTTGACAATTGCATCACCGTCTGTAACATGGAGAATTTTGATCCGCTCGGTATCCATACCGGGGAAAGTATTGTTGTGGCTCCCTCCCAGACTCTCACAAACAGCGAATACCATAAGCTAAGGGAACTGGCTATCAAAATAATCAGACACATAGGAATTGTAGGTGAATGTAACGTGCAGTATGCACTTGCTCCTGATTCTGAAGATTACAGGGTCATCGAGGTAAATGCCCGTTTATCGCGTTCCAGTGCGCTTGCATCAAAGGCAACAGGCTATCCCCTGGCCTTCATTGCAGCCAAGCTTGGTATGGGATATGGTCTTCATGAATTGAAAAATTCTGTGACTAAAAATACTACTGCATGTTTCGAACCGGCTCTGGATTATATAGTATGCAAAATCCCCCGCTGGGATCTCAATAAATTTGAAGGTGTATCTCACCTCATAGGCAGCAGCATGAAAAGCGTCGGCGAGGTGATGGCAATAGGAAGGACTTTTGAAGAGGCTATCCAGAAAGGCTTGAGAATGATCGGTCAGGGTATGCATGGCTTTACAGGCAACAGGAACCTCGGGTTTGAAGATATTGAAAGAGAACTGGCCGAGCCTACCGATATGAGAATATTCTCAATCACCGAAGCTCTCGAGATCGGAATGTCAGTCGACCGGATTTATGAACTGACTAAAATAGACAAATGGTTTCTTTATAAACTGAATAATATAATAAATATAAAGGATCAGCTAAGCCAGTTTAGCTCCCTTGAGTCATTACCCACGGATCTTCTCGCTCATTCAAAGATATATGGGTTCAGTGATTTTCAGATTGCCCGGCATGTCCTTAAATCAGGACCTGACGAAATAAATGATGATCTGATGAAAGTACGGAGTTATCGCAAATCCAAGGGTATTGTGCCGTATATAAAACAGATCGACACACTTGCTGCTGAATATCCTGCTGTGACAAATTATCTTTATCTGACCTATAGCGGCATAGAACACGATATAATATGTGAAAATGATAAAAAGTCGGTAATTGTTCTGGGGTCAGGCGCTTACAGGATTGGATCAAGCGTGGAATTTGACTGGTGCTCCGTCAATGCAATCGATACCATAAAAAAACAGAAGCTCAGATCGGTTATGATAAATTATAATCCGGAAACTGTAAGTACCGATTATGATATCTGCGACCGGCTCTACTTTGACGAACTGACCTTTGAAAGGGTAATGGATATTATTGATCTTGAAAATCCGGGCGGTGTCATAGTTTCTGTGGGTGGTCAGATCCCCAATAACCTGGCAATGAGGCTCTACAATGAACATGTGCCGGTTCTTGGAACCTCGCCTATATCAATCGACAGGGCTGAAAACAGGCATAAATTTTCAGAAATGCTTGATAACCTTGACGTTGACCAGCCCAGATGGCAGGAGCTTACAACTATCGGGGATATCTATGAATTTGTCGACCGCATTGGATTCCCTGTTCTTATAAGACCATCATATGTTTTATCCGGAGCTGCCATGAATGTGGTCTCCAACAAAAATGAACTAACACATTATCTTGAACTCGCTTCAAAGGTGTCAAAACAGTATCCGGTTGTGGTTTCCGAATTTATTGAGAACGCAAAGGAAATTGAGCTCGATGCCGTTGCCCGCGACGGCGAGATGATGGCATATGCAATAAGTGAACATGTGGAGTTTGCAGGAGTACATTCAGGTGATGCCACAATGGTATTTCCCGCACAGAAGATCTATTTTGAAACAGCCAGACGAATAAAAAGGATCTCACGTGAAATTGCACGGGAATTGAATATCTCAGGTCCGTTCAATATACAGTTCCTTGCAAAAGACAACGACATAAAAGTTATTGAATGCAACCTCCGTGCGAGCCGAAGCATGCCATTTGTATCCAAGGTCCTGAAAATAAACCTTATAGAACTGGCAACGAAGGTGATGCTTGGATTGCCGGCAGAAAAGCCCTCCAAAACAGTTTTTGAGCTCGATTATGTAGGCGTTAAGGCTCCCCAGTTCAGCTTCTCCCGTCTGGCTAAGGCCGACCCTGTACTCGGAGTTGATATGTCATCCACTGGTGAGGTTGGATGTATAGGCGAGGGATTTTATGAAGCGATACTTAAATCAATGCTTTCAGTCGGTTACAGGGTGCCAAAAAAGAGTATACTCCTGTCCACCGGACCCGCACGCTCCAAAGTTGAACTCCTGAACAGCGCCAGGGCACTCCGCGAAAGAGGACATAAGCTCTATGCCACAAGAGGTACACAGCAGTTCCTTAATAATGCTGGGGTGGAAGCATATGTGGCATACTGGCCCGATGAAAATAAATCACCAAACACAATAGACCTTATTAAATCACGCGAAGTTGACCTGGTGATAAACATACCAAAAGACCTGAGCGCAACCGAGCTTAATAATGATTATACAATAAGAAGAAGCGCCGTTGATTTCAATGTGCCGCTTATTACAAATGCAAGACTGGCAAGTGCTTATATTCTTGCATTCTGCAAACTGAGCATGGATGACCTGGAGATTAAGAGCTGGGAGGAATATAAGTAGAGAAGGGGAGAAGGGGAGAAAGGGAGAAAGGGAGAATGGGAGAAGGGGAGAAAGGGAGAAGGGGAGACCATGGATTTAGGGACTGATCCGGGGTGAGGCGAACATAAACTGACTAAAGAACAAATATCTCAATATGATAATCATCCGTAAAGCAAAACCAGAGGACGCTGAAGTAATAATTGATTTTCAGCAGAAGATGGCCTGGGAAACTGAAGAGATGACTCTGCCAACGGAAGTCGTCACGAAAGGCGTCAATGCTGTTTTCTCCAATCAGGTTCTGGGACAGTACTGGGTGGCAGAGGATGAAGGCCTGGTTATTGCTTCACTGCTGATAACATATGAATGGAGCGACTGGCGGAATGCGAATGTCTGGTGGTTCCAGTCTGTATATGTATTGCCCTCACACAGAAGAAAAGGTATCTTCAGATCAATGTACTTGCATATCCGGAATGAGGCCGAAAACGCCGGAGTTGCCGGACTTCGTCTGTATGTTGAAACGAATAATACAAGGGCGCAGAAGACTTATGAAGCTCTTGGCATGAAGCGTGAACACTATTCAATGTACGAGTGGATGAAGGCTTAAGCAATGTACTGGCTGCCTGCAATACTGATCCTTCCCTATGTTCTCCTGCTTCTGAAAATCTACAGGAACCTTCTGAAGATAACCCCGTTTAATGTCACTTCTAGCCCCTCAACTTATGTCTCGGTCATAGTTGCCTGCAGGAATGAGCAGGAAAATCTACCATTAATTCTCAATAGGATTTCGGGGCAGGATTATCCAGGAGAGTTATTCGAGGTAATAATAGTTGATGATAGTTCGACTGATAATACATTTGAAACAGCTTCAAAAAATGTCAGTTCTGACAGATTTTTTGTTTTAAAAAACAGTGGAAAGGGAAAGAAGGCGGCTATAAAAACCGGTGTTCATGCTTCGCGTGGCAGGCTTATTATCACAACAGATGCTGATTGCTCGATGGGTAAAAGCTGGATAAAAACGATAGCAACTTTTTATGAGCAGAGAGATCCGGATATGATTATATGTCCTGTTCAGCTTGCAGAAAATTGTGGATTTTTCGCAAGGTTCCAGGAGCTGGAATATTTGAGCCTGCAGGGTATCACAGCGGGAAGTGCAATTGCAGGTAACGGCATTATGTGCAATGGAGCTAATCTTGCCTTTACCAGGGAAACTTACCTTAATCATTTGGATGATCTGCATTTCGAACTGGCAACAGGTGATGATGTTTTCCTGCTCCATAGCCTTAAAAAGGATTCTTCCTCAAAAATAATGTGGCTTGAATCAAAGGATTCGATTGTCTCAACCCTTCAGTCTCCATCATTAGGGTTATATCTCAGGCAGAGGAGAAGATGGATCTCAAAATGGAATTCCTACAACGACAGATACACTATACTGACAGGCATTCTGACATTTACAGCAACCTTGATTCAGCTGGCATGTTTGGCAGCGCTTATTTTCAACCATTCTTTCCTCTGGATTTTTCTTGCCATCCTGTTACTGAAATCGATACCCGATTACCTGATACTGCTGAATACCACAACCCGATACGGCAAAAAACAGCTTATGCGCTGGTTCCTGCCTGCACAACTTGTTTATCCTCTTTATGTAATGGGTGTTGTACTGTATTCACTCATCCCGGTCCGGAACAAAGGGGACTAATTCCCCATTTCAGAGAGGAATTTGATCCTCATGAGTCTGATCTCTTCTTCCTCAAAATCATTGCCAAGCTCTTTTATTGCATCTTCAAGTGAATCAGATTCAGCCTCTTCCCTGAAGTAGGAATAAATGTCATGCTGCCGCTCCTCATCAATAATGGCATTTATATAGTAATCAAGATTTATTCTTGTTCCGGAATTGACAATTGCTTCAATTTCTGACAGGAGTTCTCCCATATCCATTCCTTTGGCCTCAGCAATATCCTCAAGAGATCTCTTCATATCGATGCTCTGGATGATATATACTTTAATTCCTGATTTGTTGACAACCGATTTTACCACCATATCGAGGGGCCTGATTATCTCCTTTTCCTCGACATATTTTTTTATTATTTCAACAAATTCTTTTCCGTACCTCTGGGCTTTACCTGCTCCTACACCTGAGATATTCTGCAGCTCATCAATTGTAATCGGGTACTGAATGGCCATATCTTCGAGTGATGGATCCTGGAAGATGACAAACGGAGGGACTTCCTTAATCTTGGAAAGCTTTTTCCGCAGATCCTTCAGGACACTGAAAAGCTCATCGTCGACAGCGGCAGTCCGTGCCCCGAAAGCATTCTCTTCATCTACTGTATCGGCATAATCATGATCTTCGGCAAGCATGAAGGAAGTAGGATTCTCAAGGAATTCCAGCCCTTTTGGAGTCAGCTTCAGAAGGCCATAATTTTCTATATCCTTAGTAAGTAACTTGGCTATTAGCGCCTGCCTGATAACCATGTTCCAGAATTTCTCGTCCTTATCTTCCCCTATTCCGAAAAATTCGAGTTTATGGTGTTTATACGATTTAATTGCAGAAGTAACTTTTCCTGAGAGGATATTTGAAACGTGATCAGCCTTAAATTTCTCCTTAACTGCCAGGATTGTTTCAAGTACGCTTACAACAGCTTCATTTCCTTCAAACTGAGCTTTCGGATGCAGGCAGTTGTCGCAGGCTTCACAATTTTCATTATGATACTCCTCACCGAAGTAATGAAGCAGCAGTTTTCTCCTGCAAACGGATGATTCAGCATAGGAAACTGTCTCAAGAAGAAGCTGCTTGCCTATCTCCTGTTCAGCGATCGGTTTACCCTGCATGAATTTCTCCAGTTTCACGATGTCATTGTAACTGTAATAGGCAATGCAATTCCCTTCACCTCCGTCACGGCCTGCACGACCAGTCTCCTGGTAGTATCCTTCAAGGCTCTTGGGAATATCGTAGTGTATCACAAACCTTACATCAGGCTTATCTATCCCCATTCCAAACGCTATTGTTGCGACGATTATATCGGCTTCTTCCATCAGGAACTTATCCTGGTTGGCTGTACGGGTAGCTGAATCCATCCCTGCATGATACGGAAGCGCTTTGATTCCGTTTACCTTGAGCACTTCTGCAATCTCCTCAACTTTTTTACGGCTCAGACAATATATAATACCCGATTTCCCGATATTGTTTTTAATATACTTGATAATTTCCTTGGTGACATCCTGTTTTGATTTAACCTCATAATAGAGATTGGGTCTGTTAAAAGATGATTTGAATACATCTGCATCAAGGATGCCAAGGTTTTTCTGTATATCGTGCTGTACCTTAGGGGTGGCGGTAGCTGTAAGTGCAATTATGGGCGATCTGCCTATTGTATCTATTATTGGTCTTATACGCCTGTACTCAGGCCTGAAATCGTGACCCCATTCGGAAATACAATGTGCTTCATCGATTGCATAAAATGAGATCTTTATATTTTTAAGAAATTCTATATTTTCCTCTTTTGTGAGTGATTCAGGGGCAACATAGAGTAATTTTGCGCTTCCCGACAGCACATCTTTTTTAACCCTGTTAATCTCGGTTTTAGTAAGCGACGAATTCAGAAAGTGCGCGACATCGTCATCTGTACTGAAGTTTCTCATTGCATCAACCTGGTTCTTCATCAAAGCAATAAGCGGAGAAATGACGATGGCAGTCCCGATCTTCATGACAGCAGGCAGCTGGTAGCAAAGCGATTTACCCCCTCCTGTCGGCATCAGAACAAATGTATCCCTGCCTTCAAGAACATTTTTTATTATAGGCTCCTGATTACCCTTAAAGGTATCAAATCCAAAATACTTCTTAAGATAATCATGTATAGTAGCATCATTCAGCATATCTGTTCAAATGATAAAAAAGGGAAACTGTAAAAAATGCTTTTACAGGTAATATAAAGTTAATAAATTTCCTGATCAAACAACTGTTTTTTCTTTTTATTAACATTTTTGGAGATTAATTTGAAAATAGATTTTTCCACTATCGGAGATTTTAATATTGTTTTGCATAAGAAGATTTATCATCTTTACAGGCTGATTTTAAAACAATTTATATAAGTGTTCATGGCTACGTTTTGGAACAAAGGGAAGAAGGGTGAAAAGGAGATGTCATTTCTGGAACACCTGGAAGAGTTAAGGTGGCACATTATCCGCTCAATTTTAGCAATATTGGTGTTTATGATACTGGCATTCATCTTTAAGAATGTCATTTTCGGGAAGATCATACTTGGACCTAAGAGCCCTGATTTTATTACAAACAGGCTGCTCTGCCAGCTTGGTGATTATTTTAATACAGCTGCATTGTGCATTAACACTAAGCCATTGAATCTTATCAATATAAAGATGTCGGGGCAGCTTACGACCCATATCACCGTATCAATGGTTGCAGGTCTGATACTGGCCTTTCCGGTTATCTTATGGGAGTTCTGGCAGTTCTTCAAGCCTGCTCTTCGTCCCAATGAGGCAAGATATGCCCAGGGAGCTGTATTTGCTGCATCATTGCTGTTTTTCACAGGCGTTCTCTTTGGATTTTTCATGCTGGCACCACTTTCAATTCACTTCCTTAGCTCCTATGAGATAAGCGAAGATGTTGTCAATCAAATTAATGTAAGGTCATACATCGGCACTCTGACATCAATCTGCCTGGCAACAGGGCTTGTGTTCGAATTGCCTATAGTTGCATTCTTCCTTACCAAGATCGGCATCATCACTCCCAAATTCATGAGAACCTACAGGAAACATGCTATCGTTGTTATCTTTATAGTCTCTGCCATTATTACTCCGCCTGATATTTTCTCTCAGACACTTGTTGCCATCCCACTTCTTATCCTTTATGAGGTAAGCATACTTATTTCAGCAAGGGTGATGAAACAAAAGGAAAAAGAGCGCGAGGAGTTTTTCAATGATGATGAGACCAAGGCTGAAACGGTAACCTCATAACTGGTCTATGAAACTTTACACTGAAAATCTGGTAAAGAAATACCGAAGCAGAACAGTTGTAGACCATGTTTCAGTTGAGGTTGAACAGGGTGAGATAGTCGGTTTGCTCGGGCCTAACGGAGCAGGTAAAACAACCACATTTTACATGATCGTGGGACTTATCAGGCCCAGAGACGGAAAGATCTTCCTCGATAATGAAGATATAACGACCCTTCCTGTTTATAAGCGTGCCAGGAAAGGTATCGGATATCTCGCACAGGAGGCATCAGTATTCAGGAACATGTCGGTAGAAGACAATATACGGGCCGTACTTGAAATGTCAGGCTTCCCTGTTGCCGAACAGAGAGAAAGACTTGAGAATCTTCTCAGTGAATTCGGACTGAATAAAATAAGAAAAAGCAAAGGAATTCAGCTTTCCGGTGGTGAAAGGCGACGTACTGAAATAGCAAGAGCTCTTGCACTGAAACCAAATTTCATATTGCTTGATGAGCCTTTTGCCGGTGTAGACCCCATTGCCGTTGAAGATATTCAGGAAATTGTATCAAAACTAAGGGATAAAAATATCGGCATTCTTATAACCGATCATAACGTCCATGAGACGCTTTCTATAACTGACCGGGCCTACCTCCTGTTCGAAGGACGCATACTTAAATCCGGGACTGCAGCCCAACTGGCAGACGATGAGCATGTAAGAAAAGTATACCTTGGAAAGAACTTTGAACTCCGCCGGTAATACAATCAATTTGTTTTGATAATAAATTATTATACTTTTGCGGAAATTTTTACTGCGGATGTGTCGTAATTGGTAGCCGAGCAAGACTTAGGATCTTGTGTCTTCGTGACGTGGGGGTTCGAGTCCCTTCATCCGCACAAACGTTTCAAACCGCCTGGAACGAGCTTAAAGAATGCGTTTAGGCGGTTTTTCACTTTGAAAAACAATTATTACAATGAATATCACAAGAGAAAACATCGACGATCTGAATACAGTTTTAAAAGTTGAGATCAAAAAACCCGATTACGAGGAGAAGGTTGAAAATGTATTGAAAGATTACAGGAAGAAAGCAAATATTAAAGGATTCCGCCCTGGAATGGTTCCGATCGGCCTTGTGAAAAAGATGTATGGAAGAGCTGTTCAGATCGATGAGATCAACAAAATCGTAACTGAGAACATACAGAAATACATTGCCGACGAAAAACTTGAAATCCTTGGAGATCCCCTTCCAAAAACAGACGAACAGGAGATTATCGATTTTGATACACAGGAAGATTTCACATTTTCGTTCGAACTGGGACTCACTCCTCCAATTGAACTGAAAATTAACAAAAAGACCAAGGTCAGCCAATACGACATAATCATCGATGAAAAGATGAGAAATGATTACCTGGAAAACTATACACGTCGTTTTGGTGAATTGAGAAGCGCCGACAAAACTGAAGAAAAAGATGTCATTAAAGGTAAGCTTGAAGCAGTAGACGGCGATGGCAATGCTATTCCTGAAGGCCCCATAACAGAGTCAACCTCACTCAGTATAGATATTATCAAGGATAAAAAGATTAAGAAACAGTTCATCGGCATAGGAGTGAATGACACAATCGACTTTGACCTTAAGAAAGCATTCCCTAATGATACTGAAATAGCCGGATTGCTTCATCTTAAAAAGGAAGAGGCAGAAGCTGTAAATGGGAATTTCAGATTTACAGTAAATGAAATTAGCCGCTTCCATCCTGCAGAACTGGGACCCGAGCTTTATGCAAGAATATACGGCGAAGGGGTTGTTACCTCTGAAGAGGAATTCATGAAGAAACTTGAAGAGGAGATCACTGCAAACCTGAAACGCGAAAGCGATTATAAACTGATGATTGATATCAAAGCAATGGCACTGGAAAAAACAGATTTTCAGCTGCCTGAAGCCTTCCTTAAAAAATGGCTGCTGCGAGTAAATGAGAAAACTACCAGTGATCAGATAGAACAGGAATTCGACAGTTTCAGAAAAGATCTGAAATGGCAACTTATCAGAAATAAAATTGCCCGTGATAACGAGGTAAAAATTACAGAGGAAGAACTGCTGGCAGAAGCAGCTAACATTACCCGTTACCAGTTTCAGCAATATGGTTTATACTACGCCACCGACGAGCAGATAAACAATTATGCCAAAGAGACTCTTAAAAGGGAGGAAGATGCCAAGAGAATCGCTGATAAAATTCTGGAAGAGAAAGCTATTCTGATACTGAAAGAGCTTCTGAAGCTTGAAAATAAAAGTGTATCAATAGAAGAGTTTAATAAGCTTTTTGAATAGTAATCAACACTTTGCATCCTGAAATTTTATTTTATTATCTTTGTAAATTAATTTTATTCCAGAAAATATGAACATCCTTGACGATTTTGGGAAATTTGCCAGAAGCAAGCGCGGGGTAAGTAGTCTGAACCTGCATAAATACTCATCCGTATACGGAAGCTATATATCACCTACGATTATTGAAGAGAGACAATTGAATGTTGCATCAATGGACGTTTTTTCACGTCTTATGATGGACAGGATTATTTTCCTAGGACTGCCTATTGATGATTATGTTGCAAATATCATTCAGGCACAGCTCCTCTACCTCGATTCTTCCGATCCGGGCAAAGATATTCAGATCTATTTCAACACTCCCGGAGGGTCAGTGAATGCTGGTTTGGGAATATATGATACTATGCAGTACATATCTGCCGATATCGCAACCATCTGCACCGGAATGGCAGCCTCCATGGGAGCTGTTCTGCTCACTGCCGGCAAAAAAGGCAAAAGATCAGCGCTCAAACATTCCAGGATAATGATCCACCAGCCAATGGGAGGCGCGGAAGGACAGGCTTCAGATATAGAGATCACTGTCCGTGAAATAGTTAAACTCAAGAAGGAACTTTATGAGATCATTGCCCTTCATTCAGGAAACCCTATTGAAAAAGTTGAAAAGGATTCTGACAGGGATTACTGGATGACATCGCAGGAAGCCAAGGACTATGGAATGATCGACGAAATTCTCCAGAAAACACAAAAATAGTGGTGTACAATGGATAAATGTTCATTTTGCGGGAGAACCAAAAAAGAGGCCAATATGCTTATTGCCGGCCTCGAAGGTTTTATTTGTGACCACTGTATTGAGCAGGCTCACAGCATAATGAACGAAGAACTCGGGAATAAGAAGAATGTAAAATTTGACACTATAAATCTTCTTAAACCTCAGGAAATAAAAACTTTCCTCGATCAGTATGTTATAGGCCAGGAGATGGCAAAGAAAATTATCTCTGTCGCTGTCTATAACCATTACAAGAGGCTGATGCAAAAGGCTGATGCCGAAGATATCGAGATAGAGAAATCAAATATTATTCTGGTCGGAGAAACCGGAACAGGGAAGACGCTGCTGGCAAGAACAGTTGCCAAAATGCTGCATGTCCCATTTACGATTGTTGACGCTACGGTGCTGACAGAAGCCGGTTATGTGGGCGAAGATATTGAAAGCCTGCTGACAAGGCTGCTGCAGAATGCTGATTATGACGTTAAAGCAGCCGAGAAGGGTATTGTTTTTATCGACGAGATAGACAAAATAGCCAGGAAGGGTGATAATCCTTCAATAACACGGGATGTATCAGGAGAGGGTGTTCAGCAGGGGCTTCTTAAGCTGCTTGAAGGATCAATCGTCAATGTACCTCCCCAGGGGGGCAGGAAGCATCCTGAACAAAAAATGATCCCGGTAGATACCAAAAATATCCTTTTCATCTGCGGAGGTGCATTCGAAGGCATTGAAAAGAAGATAGCCCAACGTCTCAACACGCAAATAGTCGGATTCGGAGCTTCAAAAATACGTGACAAGGTAGATAAAGATAACCTTCTTCAATACATTGCCCCCCAGGATCTCAGATCCTACGGTCTGATCCCTGAGATTATCGGCAGATTACCTGTCCTTACACATCTCAACCCGCTCGACAGGGAAGCGTTGAGAGCTATTCTGACTGTTCCGAAAAATGCACTTATTAAGCAGTATATCAAACTTTTCAGAATGGATAATATTGAACTTACCTTTACTGAAGAAGTCCTTGATTATATCGTTGATAAAGCAGTTGAATTCAAACTCGGTGCACGTGGACTCAGATCAATTTGCGAGGCAATTATGCTGGATGCCATGTTCGAAATGCCATCAATTGAAGCCAGTGAACTAGAAATTACAGTAGACTACGCAAGCCATAAACTGGAAATAATAAACCTTAAGGTACTGAAGGCGTCATAATCCTGCCATAACAGAAAAGGCGGGATGCCTCCCGCCTCAACTATAATACAGCCACTAAAGTAATCCCCTCAAATTATTATCTCACCATTGTGCGCATTCTATGCCTCAGCAGTATCTCTTTTGACTCTCCTCCTTTTGTTACAACTGCTACCGCATCACAATCACCCGATCCGTAATTTATCTCCACAGCCTCTTTTCCCTCGCGTTCCATCTTAACAACACCGCTCACAATAAAGAAACAGGCTCTCTGCCAGTGAAGAGCAGTTGTAATCGTATTTGTATATGCAGTACCTTCAATAGTGGTCCCGTTTGCAGTCCCGGTTACCAGACATTCATCATCCCATATGTTTTTTGTGAGAAGTCCGGCTATCCATTCCCTCTGATGTACGAATGATCTCTCTACAAACCTGCCGTCAGGCAGTGTCAGTTTGCCGTCAGTAAGACTTACGGAACAAACAAGATTCTGATTTTCATTATATCCTGTATTTTCAACCACCTTGGTTCCCTCAACCTTTATCCCATTGAAGTAATAGTTCTCAAATGTTACGGTTCTCCTGGAACCAATTTCAAGACGGGGTCCGGTGACTTCTATAATTATCTTTCCCGAACGGGTATTGTCATAAAGTCCTGAACAGCCATCTCCGAAATCAACAGTGACTGTCTTCGGCCACTTACCTGTATCAGGATGTGCAACTGTTATAACCGGGCAGGAATCGGAGAGAACAGTCATTGATTTGGAATCGGCAGCCTCCGAAAGCTGGTCAACGATGATCCCGGCATTATCGGTTGTACTGAAGATATCCTCAAATACGGCATCACTGACAGATTCATCATCTGCAATATTAATGCCTGACTGTTCAACGGATGATGTCTCTTTCTGACATGAGCTGAATGAGAGTATCGAAACTGATGCTATCATTAAAATAAATCTTGTTTTCATAACCTCTTTTTAAATTAATACTAACGTTTAACAATTCCTTAGATGTTATGATTTGGTAATGGTTTAATGACATATAAAAAAAAAATCAGGGCTGTAGAAAAAGACGAAGCCTTTAACTATTCTTCTCTGTGTTCCTCTGTGAATTCTCTGTGGATCTCTGTGTAACAATAAGTTAAAAACTTACATAGGGGTCGAGCGTAAAATTTGCCCTATGGGCAGATTTAGCGATAGCACCCGGTGTTGCAGGAGGGGACAGAGGTTGCACAGTTCCGGTTTGGATTTTTTTTAGAGCCCTGCAGTTCACTTCTTCCTTTCGTAAATTGTGTATGTGTACGGGATTTTCTCATCCCCGCTTCCGTGAAATTCCTCTTTTTCAGTAACCTCCCAGATATTGAGGTCAATTGCCGGGAAATAGATATCGGCCGGCGCCTTCTTATGTACATGAGTTATATAAAGCTTGTCGGCCAATGGCACAAACTGTCTGTAGATGCTCCCTCCTCCGATAATGAATATCTCCCTGTCCCTGTCGCACTTGTTCAGTGCATCATCTATCGAATATGCTGTTATGGAACCTTCTATGGTTTCACCCTGGATATCGGTGAGTACAATATTCCTGCGGTCGGGCAGAGGTCTCCGGGGAAGTGATTCCCATGTTTTCTTACCCATAATAATGGCATTCCCCGTGGTAAGCCTCTTAAACCTCTTCAGATCTTCAGGAAGATGCCACAACAGATCATTATCTTTTCCAATACCCCAATCATCCGAAACAGCAACAATTATTGATATCATATTCTCAAATTTTTAAATTTTATATCCCCTACCCTCCATCTTCTGGTCTCTGGTCTCTGGTCTCTGGTCTCTGGTCTCTGGTCTCTGGTCTCTGGTCTCCGGTCTCCGGTCTCTTACTTCGGACTTCCGACTTCGGACTTCTGTCTTCGGACTTCCGACTTCGGACTTCTGTCTTCGGACTTCCGACTTCCGACTTCCGACTTCCGACTTCGGACTTCCGGCTTCGGACTTCTGTCTTCCACTTCCGACTTCCGACTTCCGACTTCCGACTTAAACAGATATTTCTCCCTTAATACCCGGATGTGCAATATAATCCGAAATAACAAAATCCTCATATCTGAATTTCAGAATGTCATCCACAGCTGGATTAAGCGTTAATCCGGGAAGTTTATATGGTTCCCTTGAGAGCTGAAGCTTAACCTGTTCAATATGATTCAGATAAATATGTGCATCTCCCAGTGTATGAATAAAATCACCCGGTTTCAAACCAGTTGCCTGTGCAACCATATGGATCAGGAGAGCATATGATGCAATATTGAAGGGTACTCCAAGAAAGATATCAGCACTGCGCTGGTAAAGCTGGCATGACAGTCTTCCGTCAGCTACGTAGAACTGGAACAAAATATGACAGGGAGGCAAAGCCATTTTATCAAGCTCACCGACATTCCAGGCGCTGACGATATGCCGCCGGGAGTCGGGAGAGTTTTTTATTGAGGATACCACATTCACGAGCTGGTCGATCTTTCTTCCTCCGTCAGCTGGCCATGATCTCCACTGGGATCCGTATACCGGGCCCAGGTTTCCGTTTTCATCAGCCCACTCATTCCAGATCTTCACCCCGTTATCGGTAAGGTACTTTATATTTGTATCCCCTGAGATAAACCAGAGCAGTTCATATATTATTGATTTCAGGTGAAGCTTTTTTGTTGTCAGCAAAGGAAATCCCTCATTAAGGTTGAACCTCATCTGATAACCAAAGATGCTTATTGTACCTGTACCTGTCCTGTCTGATTTTTCAGTACCATTTTTCAGTACATGGTCAAGTAGCTCAAGATATTGCTTCATAAAAAATCAGACAAAAATTTTACAATGGTATTATCCTGGCAGTCCAGCCGCCACCCGGCGCAAGATGGATCTTTATCTTTTCACCGGATTTTACATCTGTCTTATAATGTTTATAATCGCCGGCAAATCTGTCGGCATTAATGCCATCCTGGAATATCTCCATACTGTATTGTCCTTGAGGCAAAAATGAAAGATCAAGTTCCATATCACGGCTTGTCCAGTCAGTCAGTGCACCCACAAACCATTCACTCCCGGAACGTCTGGCAAGTAGCAGATAATCTCCCACTTTGGCATCCAGCACCTTTATATCGTCCCATACCACAGGAATATTCACTATAAAGGAGGTTGATTCCTGCTCTTTCATATAGTTTGAAGGACAATCCGAAAGCATTTGTAAAGGGCTCTCATAGATAACATACAATGCAACCTGATGGGCACGGGTTCCCTGGCTTTCGGGACGGGTGAACTTTGGAGTAAAACTTACACTGTCCATGTTTATCATCGCACCCGGTGTATAATCCATTGGACCTGCCACCATCCTGGTAAATGGCAGTGTGACATCATGGTCAGGATTGATATCCCTGCTCCATTTATTATTTTCCATACCCTTTACACCTTCACGTGTGATGGCATTTGGCCAGGTCCTGCCTGTACCGTCTGGTTTATATGCACCATGAAAATCAATAAGAAGATGATGCTCTGCAGTTTTTCTGATCGCTTCAAGATAAAAGTTCACCACTTTCTGATCATCTCTCTGCATAAAATCAACCTTCACCCCCTTGACGCCCCATCCTTCATACAGAGCTACCGCTTTATCAATGTCATCCCAGAATGATTTCCATACTACCCATAAGATGACACCCACATTCTTGCTCTCAGCATATTTACAGAGCTCCTCAACATTTATACCTGGAACCTGCTCAAGCACATTGCCCAGTGTATACCATCCTTCATCAAGAATAATATATTCGATTCCATTCCGGGAGGCAAAATCAATATAGTATTTATATGTATCGTTATTAATCCCTGCCCTGAAGTTGACACCATAGATATTATTGGCATTCCACCAGTCCCAGGCAACCTGCCCGGGTTTGATCCATTTAGTATCTGTAATCCTGCAGGGCGCTGCCAGCTTAAAAACAAGATCACTCTCAACAAGCCCGGCATCATTCCCTGAAATCACAAATACCCTCCATGGGAACAATCTTGTTCCTGTTGTTTTTGCAATAAAATCTTCTGTACTTGTTACGAACAGGTTCCTGTCACCTTCAAGTTTTTCGCTTTTAGGATAGAGAGGCCACTGACCTGAGATCTTGCCTGATCCTGAACCACGGATCCACATACCCGGGTAATCCTCTATATCTGATTCAGTTACCAGGACATTGATTCCGTTTGCCTGGAAAAGGGTCGGAAGGCTTGCAAGATGAGCTGCCCCTATAGTGTCGAGTGAAGAGTATATGAATGTCCTCTCATTATGTGACATAAAGCTTGTTTCAAGCGGATACCATGCATGAGAACCTTGAGGAAATGCAAGCTCTGATATCTCGTTGGTGACAGTTATATCTCCCTTGAAAAAGGTTTCAAACCTGTAGGCAACTCCATCATTATATGCTCTGAACTCAACTGAAAACCCCGACTTGAAATATAAAGTGATGATGTTGCAGCTATTCGTGATCTCAGATCTTTTGTTTGCAACCACAGGCTTTATGATATCTTGCAACTTGTTTACGGAGGCACTTGCAATCTTTTCATTATCCCCGAGGATTTTCCCACCTTCAAGAATCATTGCGATCCTTGATGCAGAGAATATCTCCTTTCCGTCATAAGTGGCAGACCATGTTATCTGAGTGCCAGCATTAACAGTAATTCCTGTCCTGCCGTCAGGAGAATTCACTTTATAATCTCTGGCAAAGGAGCAGGTTGCGGTTAATACAAACAGTATAACCAGAATTAATTTTCTTGTCATAATATACTTTTTATAAATTATTGATTCCAATTTTGCAGGAGGCATCAGCCCATCTTCTTCTTTCTTTTCTCAATCTCATCCCTTATTGAGGCAGCCCTTTCGTAGTCTTCGGTTTTGACTGCATCATCTATCAGTTTATAGAGCTCTTCATCGGAATAGGATCCGTATTTTGTGGTGTCAGTTTCGAATATAGTATCAGTATCATTTGATGGTGTAACCTCTCCGTCTGATGGACTAATAGTTATTCCGGCTTTATCAAGAATTTCTTCGGTAATAAAGATCGGACAGCCGAATCTCAGTGCAATTGCCACAGCGTCGGATGTCCGGCTGTCAATAGAATAGGTCTTTTCTGTATTGTTACAGACAAGCTTGGAGAAGAAAACACCCTCTTCCAGCTTGTAAATCATCACCTCTGTGACGGAAATATTGAACTCATCAGCGAATTTTTTAAAAAGATCATGAGTTAATGGACGAGGGGGATCAAGATTCTCCAGCTTTATAACAATCGCCTGAGCCTCAAATCCTCCGATAATTATAGGTATCCTTCTTTCACCATCTTCCTCTATTAAAATCAAAGCGTAGGCACCAGACTGAGTCTGGCTGTAGGAGATCCCCATTACCTTAAGTTTAACTCTCTTCATATCAAATCCTTATGCACCAAGAAATTTCTTTCTTTTAAATGCATTCGACAAATATAAAGATAATCAAAGTAACAGTATGGCCGCATGATTCTTTTTTTTCAACATCATTGCCACAAATCGTCATTCTTCTATGCATTAAATAAAAGAGATAAAGAGTAATTTGTGGCTTCAAGGCTAATGATTTACATTCTGCAGCAAAAAAATCATGCTATTGATTTGTAAATAATCTAATTTGTATATCTTTGCAGTCCGAATTTAGATAAATCCGCAGGGGCAACTGAAGTTACATGATCATATGATCAGGTACGCCTCACGGAAAAACGTAAAAAAATAATAAGATGTACGCAATCGTAGAAATTGCAGGTCAGCAGTTTAAGGTAGAAGCAGGAAAAAAGATCTTTGTTCACCGGCTGGAAGCAGAAGAGGGGAAAAAGATAGAATTTGATCAGGTTTTGTTACTTGAAGAAGATGGGAAGATTACAATTGGTGAGCCCACCATTGCTGATGCTGTTGTTGAAGGAACAGTTCTTGACCATATGAGAGGTGATAAAGTAATCGTTTTCAAAAAGAAGAGAAAAAAGGGTTACAGGATTAAGAACGGACACCGTCAGAACTTCACACAGGTAGAAATTGTAAGCATAAACGGCAAAGGTTCGCTGAAAAAAGCTGCTGTCAAAAAAGAAGCAGTTAAAGATTCTGAGACAACCGTTACTGAAGAGCCTGTAAAAGTGAAGAAGACTGCAGCTAAGAAACCGGCTGAAGCAAAAGAAAAAGCTGCAGCTAAGAAACCGGCTGAAAAGAAACCGGCTGCAAAAAAAGCTCCAAAAGCAAAAGAATAATCAATCAGTAGTTAAAGCAATTAAAAAGATAATATTATGGCACACAAGAAAGGGGCAGGCAGTTCACGCAACGGTCGCGATTCTCAAAGCAAAAGATTGGGAGTGAAACTGTTTGGCGGCCAGGTAGCCAAAGCAGGCAGCATCATTGTCCGCCAGAGAGGAACAAAACATAATCCGGGCCTTAATGTCGGCCTCGGAAAAGATCATACTCTGTTTGCACTTATTGACGGAGAGGTCGAATTCAAGAGAAAAGGTGACAATAAAACTTATGTTTCAGTAAAAGAACTGAAATAATTCTGTCACTAAAACACTGATTCATAATGATTTGAGGCGGTTTCATACCCTTAGCCGGTCACTGAATAACCTTATATAGTAAAAAATCTACTCCCGAAATTCTTTTCAGAACATGGAAAGAATTGTCGGGAGTTTTTAATATTTTTACGTTTGGCTATACACAGCCTTTTTTTTTATTAATACCTCACTGAATATGTTAACCATTAATCTGATCAGGGAAAAGAAAGAATTTGTTATTGAACGGCTTAAAGTAAAAAACTTCAAAGCTGAAGAAATAATCAACAGGATAATTGCACTGGATACTTCACGTCGCGACATACAAGTCAGGACAGATCTCATGCAGAGTGAGATGAACCGTATCTCGAAAGAGATCGGTGGCCTGATGAAGGATGGGAAGAAAGCTGAAGCTGAAGCCGCAAAGCAAAAAACATATTCCCTCAAGGAGGAGATCAAAACCCTTTCAGATAAGCTTATTCCAATTGATATTGAACTGAAAAACGAGATCATCAGTCTGCCTAACCTCCCGCATGAATCAGTTGCTCCCGGCTATGGCGCTGACGATAATGTTAAAGTGAAAGAAGGCGGATCTTTGCCTGATCTGCCTGAAACAGCTCTTCCCCACTGGGACCTGATAAAGAAATACGATATTATTGATTTCGACCTCGGCATCAAACTCACTGGTGCAGGATTCCCTGTTTATCTTGGTAAAGGGGCAAAACTGGAAAGATCGCTTATTAACTTCTTCCTCGATGAAGGGGCAAAAGCAGGATACAGGGAGGTTATGCCACCAATAATGGTCAACGAGGACTCAGGATTTGGAACCGGACAGCTTCCCGACAAAGAGGGACAGATGTATCATGCAACTCTTGATAATTTCTACCTTATACCTACAGCAGAAGTCCCGGTAACAAATATTTACAGGGATGTGATTCTGAGTGCGGAATCCCTGCCTGTAAGGAATATTGCCTATACTCCCTGTTTCAGACGTGAGGCAGGTTCATGGGGCGCACATGTCAGGGGACTTAACCGTCTCCATCAGTTTGATAAGGTTGAAATAGTACAGATTGCACACCCTGACCATTCTTATGAATCACTTGAAGCGATGGTCAGCCATGTTGAAGGACTGATTAAGAAACTTGAATTGCCATACCGTATTCTGCGTCTTTGCGGCGGAGACATGTCATTCACATCTGCACTTACATATGACTTTGAAGTCTGGTCAGCAGCTCAGAAAAGATGGCTGGAGGTAAGCTCCGTTTCAAACTTTGAATCCTTTCAGGCTAACAGGCTGAAATGCCGTTTCAAGGATAAGGGAGATAAACAGACAACACTGGCTCATACTCTTAACGGAAGTGCTCTTGCACTCCCAAGGATTGTTGCTGCCATCCTGGAAAATAATCAGACTGAATCCGGTATTAAAGTGCCAAAAGTACTGGTGCCGTATACGGGATTTGAAATGATCGATTGAAATCAAAATTCAATCCATATACCCAATTTCCCAGCCCCCATCCCCCCTGGGGGCTAAAACCTGGATTCAACCAGTCTTTAACCCTCTCTTCAGAGGGGCATAGAGATAGGTGGGGACGGGAATAAAGAACAGGAAATGAATAAAACCCGTCAATCATATATCTATGCCGGTCTGGCGATATTTTTCTGGTCGACAGTACCCACTGCATTCAAGATAAGCCTGGCAGAGCTCGATATTCTGACGATGCTCACAATTGCTGCACTGACCTCAATGCTCATTCTGCTGATAGTGGTTTTAGCATCAGGTAAATGGCACCTCGTAAGGCAAAGCACAGCTAAAGGTCTTTTCAATTCAGCCATTCTCGGTCTAATTAATCCGTTTCTCTATTACCTGATCCTGCTGAGGGCATACAAACTGCTTCCAGCCCAGGTCGCCCAACCACTGAACATGATTTGGCCTATTTTACTGGTCTTTCTTTCTGTACCCTTACTCGGACAAAAGATCGGGGGAAAGAGCTTTGCCGCACTTTTTATCAGCTTCGCCGGTGTATACCTGATCTCCTCCCAGGGCAATCCTTTTCATTTTGGAGGCTCCGATATTACAGGAGTATTTCTGGCAACCGGCAGCTCCATCTTCTGGGCGTTCTATTTTATCCTTAATGTCAGAGATGAGAGAGACGAGTCAGTAAAACTATTTCTTAATTTTCTTTTCGGCTCCATATATCTTATTGCTGCAATGATACTTACAGGAAACATGGAGACAGTACCAGGGCTGAGGGGTATACTCGGTTCAGTTTATATCGGCATATTTGAAATGGGAATAACCTTCTTCTTCTGGCTAAAAGCTTTGAGCATGGCATCAACAACAGATAAAGTCAGTAATCTTGTCTATTTCGCTCCGTTTATTTCTCTCATCTTCGTACACTTTATCCTGAATGAACCCGTTTATTATACTACTCCTGTGGGATTACTACTTATTATTGGAGGAATTTTAATCCAGAACAGGAAAACCGTGAAGATTTAAAATATTAACTTAGCCCACAAATAAATCATTATTAAAGATGAAAGTCAATAAATTCCTCTTCGTAGCTATATTATCTCTTACACTTTTTGCATCATGCAAGAAAGACAAGGTAGCGCCTGCTGTTACCATTACTCCCGCCCTGGCAAGGGATACGCTTTTTATGATTATGAATGAATGGTATCTATGGAATGAGGAGATGCCAACAGTGAATAAAGATAATTATGCTGATCCATATTTGCTTATGGATGCCATGAGGTACAAGCTTCTTGACAGGTGGAGCTTTGTTGCCGACTACGAGGAATTCATGGCGGAGATGCAGGGTTCATTTGTGGGACATGGATTCAGGATCGGACTGGATGATGCAGGAAATGCAAGGATCGTACTTGTTTATTCCAATTCCCCACTTTATGCAAATGGTGTTAGAAGGGGCTGGATCGTTAAAAAAATCAACGATACTGATGTGGCTCCAATTCTCGAATCGCAGAATTCCACAGCCTACTCAAACCTGATTGGACCGAGTGAAGCCGGCATTACAAATAAATTCCTGTTTCAGACACCTGAAGGGAAGGATTCAGTTATCATGTCTACCAAAAGCTCATTCACTCTGAACTCCGTTATACTTTATGATACGCTTCATCTTTCTACAGGGATAACAGGACATATGGTATTTGAATCATTTATTGCACCCTCAGAGGATGAATTTGCAGCTGCCTTTTCTTACTTCAAATCAGCTGGCGTTCAGGATTTTATCCTTGATCTCAGATACAACGGGGGAGGTTATCTTTATATAGCACAGCAGCTTGCAAGCTATCTGGTAGGAAACGGGAACAGCGGAAACGAATTTATCAGGCTGGTCTATAATTCCCGCAATCAGGATAGCAACGGGGCATTCCCCCTTTTAACCACTGAATCGCCACTCAGCCTTTCGAAGGTCGTCTTTATTACCTCAAGGGAGACTGCTTCTGCAAGTGAGGTTGTAATGAACGGGATTAAGCCTTACATGAGTATATACAGCATCGGAGATACTACTAACGGCAAGCCGGTTGGGATGAATGGCGGAGTCATCGGAGAAAAATATTTTGTTGCCCCTGTTACATTCAAAAGCGTAAACAAATACAATGAAGGCGATTATTATGACGGAATCGCCCCGGGGACACTTGTTACGGACGATATTACTCATAATTTTGATGAACGGGAAGAGCTTTGTCTGAAAGCAGCAATAAACTACCTGGAGACAGGTGCAGTACCTGCCAAAGGTGCATCTGAATTCAGCAGGCATAAACAATATTCTGAAAAACCTGAATGGATGAAGAATGCTTTTATTCTTAACAAATAAAATTATCTATAATAATTAAGTCTATTGCAGGGTAAAGCTAATGAGAGGATAATTCTCGGGATCGACCCCGGGACGAATATTACCGGATATGGCGTGATAAGAACTGTGGGAACAGTACCTGAACTCATTGCCGTCGGATCGGTCGATCTTTCAAAATTTGATGATCACTACCTGATTATTAAACATATATTCGACAGGACAATTGGGATTATCGATGAATACCATCCCGATGAACTTGCCATTGAGGCTCCCTTTTTCGGAAAAAACGTTCAGTCAATGTTAAAGCTTGGAAGAGCCCAGGGTGCTGCTATTTCTGCGGCTCTTACCCGCTCCCTTCCGATATTTGAATATGCTCCCAGAAAAATCAAAATGTCAATAACCGGTCAGGGAGCAGCATCCAAGGAACAGGTGGCAGCAATGCTTATGAACATCCTGAAATTTCAGATGGGAGATATAAAACTGGATGCAACAGATGGTCTTGCTGCCGCATTATGCCATTTTTACCAGACAAACAAGCCTGTGCAGGATAAAGCCTATAACAGCTGGAAGGATTTCATGAATAAAAATCCAAAAAGAGTGAAACTTAAATAAAGGTTTCAGACAACAGCACATCCTATCGCAATAGCGCTCACCTTAACATTCTCAACTTTCAGAAGTTCATTAACGCACGATTCTATTGTGGATCCGGTTGTGATAACATCATCAACCAGTAAAATATGCTTTCCCCTTAATGGGCCGAGGTCTGCAACCCTGAATATCCCTTCAACATTTGTCCATCTGTCATACCTCGATCTGTTAGTCTGGGTGGCAGATAACTCTATCCTTTCAAGCGAATATATATCTACAGGCAACCGGGTCACATCTGCTATACCGGATGCGATGTATTCACTCTGGTTGAAGCCCCTGATCCGCTTTTTGGAAGGATGCAGAGGAACAGGTATAATGACATCAATATCTGATGTGAATCCTGAAGATTTAAGCGACAGTGCGTAAATTCGGCCAAGCTCGAATCCTATCTCCTTAACTCCGGAATATTTAAGTTTATGAATCAGATTCCTGATACGGCTTCCCCTGGCATAGAATGAGAATGCAGCAGCTTTTTCAACAAGGCATCTCCCCCAGAACAGACGGGCCACCGGGTTATCTGGCTGCCTATGGTAATTAGTCCGGGGAATAGTAACATAGCATGAAGTACATATAATATTTTCATTCCTCAGCAAATGGTCGCCACAGGCATAGCAAAGCCTGGGAAAGAGAAGGCTTATGAAATCATCCCATAGATCATAGAAGTAATTCATGCAGCGAGCAGAATTATAAATACAAAGGTATGAAATTATAGCCTGAGTGATAGATTCAGGGTGAAACCTGAACTAAAGAATTACCTTACTGCTTATTTTTGATGAAATCTCCTTGAACTCTTCAGTTGAAAACTTAAGCTTGGGATTCCGGAAATTTACATCATCCATTGAATCCATTGGAACAAGGTGGATGTGAGCGTGAGGAACTTCCAGTCCCAATACGGCTACTCCTATCCTGTTACATGGGATGGCAGCCTTAATTGCCTGAGCAATCTTTTTTGAGAAAACAATCATTCCTGCAAGCTGATCATCGTCAAGATCAAAAAGATAATCTGTCTCTGTTTTGGGAATAATAAGAGTATGACCTGCCTTAAGGGGATTAATGTCGAGAAATGCAAAATATCTGTCATCCTCGGCGATTTTATAACATGGAATTTCCCCATTAATAATTTTAGTGAAGATTGTTGCCATGATTACGAAGAGTAAGTATTAGATTGAAATAGATATTATCTCGAATGGTATAACGCCGGATGGCACTTTTATCTGCACTATATCGCCTACTTTTTTACCAATCAGACCCTGAGCAATAGGTGAGCTGACTGCTATCTTGCCAAGCTTGAAATTAGCTTCACTTTCAGGTACCAGCTGATACTCCATTACAGAGTCGTTCGATTGATTCCTGATCTTTACCCTGTGCAGTATCCTGACGGATGAAATATCAAGTTTAGTCTCATCGAGTATCCTTGATCTTGCAACTAAATCCTGTAGTTTAGATATTTTCATCTCAAGCATACCCTGTGCTTCCTTGGCGGCAGCGTATTCAGCATTTTCAGAAAGATCACCCTTATCCCTGGCATCAGCGATTTGCCTTGATATCATAGGCCTCTCAATATTCCTTAAAAGATCGAGTTCATTCTTTAGTTTCTGAAGGCCCTCTTCTGTCACATAAATAATTTCTGACATTTTGCTCTCTTATTATTAAAAAATAAGAAGAATTCCGGTTTTGCCGGAACTCTTCAACAACAAATATAATCTTTTTTTTTAATATTTCACAAAATAAAAGCTGTTAATAAGTGCTTTACAGGAATTGCAGGAGGATAATTTATCTCAGTTATATTTTTTACCCGCTTTCTTTGAACTGGCTTTTAAATTTTTCTTCTTTTCCTTGTTCCTGAGGGCCAGATCCTTCTCATTTTGCTTCATCCTGGCCTGTACCTCAGGCGATTGAATATCATATGTCCTCTTTTTCGATCTCTCTACCGACTTCGCATAATCCTGCTTTAGTTGTTTTTCATTCTTCTCCTGCTTCTTCCTTGCCTTATGAGCAGCTCCAGGCTCTTTGATTTTTACAGTTTTACTGCTCCTGCTTGTTTTTCCGAACAGCCCCTTCTCAGGGTTTTTAGAATTGGATTTTTTCGAAAACTGTGCATTACCGTCCGGCAGGATAAATAATATCAGGAAGATAAATAAAAAAACTCTTCTTAAGAATAAGTAACTCATATTCAGCAATTACAATAAATATTTCATGATAAGGTAAAAATCCGAGTGGTATTATTAATTTTGCAACTTAAATCAGATACAGTGAATACCCGCTCAAAAATAGGATTTTTTTTATTTACAATAACACTGGCCCTTTTATTGCTTTCATGTAATAAGGCTAAAAATGATGTTATCCCTGATGTCTATGTAAACTTTACCCTTGATATCAATGACCCTGAGTTTATAAGCCTCACTGCCATAGGATCAGATACCGTTGATGCAAATACGAATAACTGGGGTACCGGAGCTGCAGGTTTCAATGGAAACGGTATTATTCTTTATAACGGAGGGGATGACTTCTATGCATTCGACCGTACATGTCCGCATGATTATGAGGTCAATGCACTGAGTGTAAAAGTAAAAATTGATTTTACAATAGCCACCTGTCCAAAATGCGGGACAGTTTACTCGCTTTCAGCCTCGGGGACACCAGCTTCAGGTGTTGGAAGATATCCTCTGAAAAATTACAGGACCAGTTTTGACGGAAGGTTTCTGAGGGTCTGGAATAACTAGGATAGGCCTTCTTAAAAGTACTCTGTGGAACTCTGTGCTTTCTCTGTGCCCTCTGTGTAACAAATAATAAAAACTTACACAGAGATCACAGAGTTATCACAGAGATCCACAGAGAAAACGTTACCTTAATTTTATGCTTTTGATACAGCCGCTACGGTTATATTTTTGTCATTCTCCCCTTCCTATCTGCGGTTAAGAGTAGGTGATGAGGTTATTAATACCTGTAATGATCAGGTTTATACGGACCTGAGGCCGGAACTCCGATATAATCTGCCTGTCCCTTTGTAAGTTTTGTAAGATTAGCCCCCAGCTGATCGAGATGTAAACGGGCTACCTCCTCATCAAGATCTTTAGGAAGCCTGTATACGCCAATCTCATACTTATTCTTCCACAGATCTATCTGGGCGAGAGTCTGGTTACTGAAAGAGTTGCTCATAACAAAAGAGGGATGGCCTGTTGCACAACCAAGATTCACCAGCCTCCCTTCTGCAAGCAAGAATATCGCATGGCCGTCAGCAAATAAATATTTGTCGACCTGCGGCTTGATATTTATTCTTTTTACCTTCTCAATGCTGTTCAGGTCATCAACCTGGATCTCATTGTCAAAATGCCCTATATTGCATACAATCGCCTGATCCTTCATTTTCATCATATGATCAACAGTGATTATATCCTTGTTCCCGGTAGCAGTCACATAGATATTTCCCTCGCTCAGTGATTCCTCAACAGTTTTCACTTCAAAACCTTCCATTAAAGCCTGCAAAGCACATATGGGATCTATTTCTGTAACTATAACCCTTGCACCGTAAGATTTCATTGAGCGTGCACAACCTTTACCTACGTCACCATATCCGCATACGACTACAACTTTTCCGGCAATCATCACATCTGTTGCTCTTTTAATGCCATCGGCAAGCGATTCACGACAGCCATAGAGGTTGTCGAATTTTGATTTTGTAACAGAATCATTTACATTGATTGCAGGTACAAGAAGTTCGCCATTTTCAAGCATCTGGTAGAGCCTGTGGACCCCTGTGGTTGTCTCTTCCGATATCCCCTTTAGTTCACTCACAGTACGATGCCACTTTCCGGGTTCCTTTGCAAGGATATCTTTCAGGGTTGCGAGGATTATTGCCTCTTCCCTGTTAGCTGGCTTTTTGTCAAGAATCCCGGGAGATTTTTCTGCTTTATATCCCAGGTGAACCATTAATGAGGCATCACCGCCATCATCTACAAGAAGATTAGGTCCTTTGCCTCCGGGAAATGAGAGAGCCTGGGCAGTACACCACCAGTATTCCTCCAAGGTCTCCCCTTTCCATGCAAATACCGGAATACCTGCAGCTGCAATTGCAGCTGCAGCATGATCCTGGGTTGAGAAGATGTTACAACTTGCCCACCTTACATCAGCCCCAAGCTCAGTAAGTGTCTCTATCAGTACTGCAGTCTGAATTGTCATATGGAGGGATCCTGTTATCCTGGCTCCCTTCAATGGCTTTTCTGCAGAATATTTTTTTCTTATTGCCAGTAATCCCGGCATCTCTTTTTCAGCTATCTCGATCTCTTTCCTTCCAAATTCTGAAAGAGAAATATCTTTTACCTGGTATTGCATATTTTCAACCGCTAAATTCATGATTTCAATGTTTTTGAAGAGGCAAAGTTAATAAAAACAATTTTATATTTCAGGAGAAGATCTCAATGGTGGATTGTTTATCGATTTCCATCTGCAATACAAGATTTTCCATGCTGTCAAACCTGATCTCATCGCGGAGCCTTTTTCTGAATATAACAGTGATCCCGCTTCCGTAAATATCTGATTGGAAATCTAAAATATGAACTTCTATGCTCCTTAATACAGGATCATCATTTACAGTGGGATTGGATCCGATACTAAGCATTCCCTTATAAAATTTGCCTCCCAGAATGACTTCGACAGCATATACCCCTTTGCAGGGAATAAGTTTATGCTGGTCATCAGGTTTTATATTGGCTGTGGGAAAGCCGATAGACCTTCCGATCTTACGGCCTGCTATTACCGTTCCGCTCACTGAATAGGAATATCCGAGCAATTTGTTTGCCTCATCAAGCCTTCCCTGCAAAAGGGCTTCACGCGCAAGTGATGAACTGATTGCTCCTCCGTCAGATTGCAATCCATGAACCTGCTCCACCCTGAAGTCAAGTGAATCGGTACACTGTTTAACAGTATTAAAGTTTCCCTCACCCTTCCTGCCGAAATGATGATTATATCCTATTATAAGATGCCTGGTTCCTATTTTCTTCACAAGAATATCCATTACAAAATCACAGGCTGAGATACTGCTGAATTCCCTGGTAAATTCAATAATAACCAGATGGTCGACCTTTGCCCTGCGGAGCAGTACAATTTTCTCCTCCATTGTAGTAAGGAAAGCGAGTGAAGAACTATTCTTATCAAGGACAAGCCGCGGATGTGGTGAAAAAGTTATCACTACCGCTTCACCGTTTACCTCCTTTGCTGCCGAAACAAGACGGTCAAGAAGTACCTTATGACCAAGATGGACACCATCAAAAATCCCAAGCGTCACCACCGGCCTTACCAGTTTTAAATTCTCATATCCTCTGTGAATATGCATATATAATGAATCTGCCTGCAAAATTAACAAAGCCCATGAAAGTGAACCAATAAAATGGTTTTGTTTTTGTACTTTTATAGGAAGAATGATCACATATAAAATATTATGAATTCCGCCAGTTTCTATCTTTCTGACCCATGGTTGAAACCATTCACTCATGTCATTGACAAGCGGATCAGCAAATGCCTTTTAAAAGAAAAGCAACTGACAGGTAAAAAGATGCTTAGTGACTTTGCCCTGGGGCATCACTATTATGGCCTGCACAGGAGCAAGGATGGATGGATATTCCGTGAGTGGGCTCCGAATGCAACAGCGATTTTCATTAAAGGGGTATTTTCAGGCTGGAAGGAAAAAGAAAAATTCAAACTGAAAAGGATTAATCAGAATGGAGACTGGGAGATTATTCTGCCATCAGAGATACTTAAACACGGGGAACTTTACAAACTTTCAGTTCACTGGGATGGCGGCAATGGAGAACGCATTCCTGCCTATGCAAACCGCCTGGTTCAGGATGAAGTGACAAAAATATTCAGTGCACAGGTCTGGCAACCTGAAGAAAATTACCAGTGGACAATAGAAGATTTTGAATTACCCGACACAGCACCGGTTATCTATGAAGCCCACATCGGGATGGCAACCTCTGCTGAAAAGGTAGGAACATACCGTGAATTTACCGAGAATGTCCTGCCTGTCATCATCAAAGCAGGATATAACACTATCCAGCTGATGGCGATACAGGAACATCCCTTTTACGGATCCTTCGGATACCACGTATCCAGCTTTTTTGCTGCTTCATCGAGATATGGCACACCTGAAGAGCTTAAAGCGCTGATAGATGCAGCGCACGAGGCTGGTATAAGGGTAATAATGGACCTGGTACACTCCCATTCCGTGAAAAATGTCAATGAAGGGCTTGGACTCCTTGACGGATCGCCGGGACAGTATTTCCACACCGGTGAAAGAAGGCTTCACCGGGCCTGGGATTCATTGTGCTTCGATTATGGAAAGGATAGTGTAATTCATTTCCTGCTCTCAAACTGCAGTTACTGGCTTGAAGAGTATAAGTTTGACGGTTTCCGTTTTGACGGGATAACAAGCATGATTTATTATGATCATGGACTTGAAAAGAACTTTACCCTCATACAGCGAATATTTTGATGGTAACCAGGATGAGGATGCCCTCGTCTACCTCTACCTGGCAAATAAACTTATTCAGCAGATCCGTCCGGGGTCCCTCACAATTGCCGAGGAGATGAGCGGGATGCCGGGGATAGCAGCGCCCCAGACAAGGAAAGGTTATGGATTCAGCTACCGGCTATCAATGGGCGTGCCTGACTTATGGATCAGGCTCGTAAAGGAAACAGCTGATGAAGAGTGGGACATGGGAAAACTGATGTACGAACTTACCCAGCACCGCTCAGAGGAGAGAATTATCTCATACTGTGAGTCACATGATCAGGCTCTGGTTGGTGATAAAACACTAATATTCAGGATGATCGACGCTGAGATGTATACAGGAATGTCCAAAGATTATCATAGTGTCATCGTTGACAGGGGAATTGCACTTCATAAAATGATACGGTTAATCACCTTCAGCACTTCAGGAGGCGGCTACCTGAATTTCATGGGTAATGAATTCGGCCATCCTGAATGGATAGATTTTCCAAGAGAGGGCAATAACTGGAGTTATAAGTACGCACGCCGGCAATGGGATCTGGCGGATGACAAGGATCTGAAATATATCGAACTGGCAAATTTCGACAGGAAGATGGTAAAACTTCATCAGGATTTTAATATTCTGGATGATCTGACTGTCAACAGGGTCTTTGAGAATAATACAGACAAGGTTGTAGCCTTTATGAGGGGAGACTTTCTCTTCGTATTTAATTTTCATCCATCCCGGTCTTTTACCGATTACGGAATACCTGTCAGAGGAAAATTCAGTATTGCACTCGACACTGATGATACAGCCTTTGGCGGATTCAACAGAGTTGACAGAAGAGCTGTTTATCTCTCTATTAAAAAAGGAGAAAGGGGCACTATTAATGCCCCAGTCTATCTTTACCTATATCTCCCTTCGCGGACCGGACTTGTTTTTAAGAAAGAACCAATCAGAAGGGCAACAGATATTTAATCAATCCACCTGAGCAGATAGAAATCCTGCTTATGCGGAAGGTCTTTATGCTTTGGATAAATACGTATCCCATAAAAGAATGAACCGGCCTTTTCAGGAACCAGATGAGCCCTGTAGAGACATTTGCCGTTCTTGCAACTGACCATCCTAAGTTCCTCACTTGCCACGAACCGGTGGTCACCCTGCTTGCTCATCTGGGTAATAATGAATTCAACTCCGACATTTTCCCTTGGGATCTTATTCACATTTAAAGCAATCTCTGCAGTATAGTCCTGTCCCGAGCGGTAAACATTATCTTTGGATCTTTCAAAACTATAGTTCAGGACCTCAATATTATCCCACTCCTCCCGCATGGTTTTTTTCCAGGCTGAAAGCTCCTTCGCCTTTTCGAAGTTATTTTCAATAAGGTATTTATGCCGTGGTGCAAGCTTTGTATAATACTTCTCGTAATAGTCATCGAGCATTCTCTTCATCGTAAACTCCGGGGCTACCTTCACCATTGTATTTTTAATGTAGCTTATCCATTCAACAGGCACACCCTTTTCATTAAATGAATAATATGCAGGCACAATTTCATATTCAAGCATATTATAAATTGTTTCTGCATCTATGTCGTCCTGAAGGTTCTGGTTTTCAAAGGTCCTCTTTTTAGGCAAAGCCCATCCTGCGAATGCACGATAACCTTCCACCCACCAGCCATCAAGTACGCTGAAATGAAGAGTCCCGTTCATGACTCCTTTCTCTCCACTTGTTCCTGAGGCTTCCAAAGGCCTGGTAGGTGTATTCAGCCAGATGTCAACTCCCCTAACGAGGTACTTGGCCAGTTCAATATCATAATTCTCAATAAAGATCACTTTCCCCGCAAACCTTGGCATCTGCGATATCTCAAAAATTCTTTTTATAAGATCCTGACCGCCACCATCATTAGGATGCGCCTTCCCGGCATAAATAAACTGAACAGGTTTCTCCGGGTTGCTCACAATTTTCTCCAGCCTGTCAAGATCTCTGAAAAGAAGACCTGCCCTCTTATAGGTGGCAAACCGCCTGGCAAATCCTATTGTAAGTGTCTTTTCATTGAGGTGATTGCTTATATTAAGAAGTTTCCTCGGACTCACATGTTTATCGATCATTTCACTCTGAAGACGCTTCCTGATATTTGAGAATAAACTCTTCTTCAGACCTGTTTTTACATCATAGATCTTTTTATCGTCAAGGCTGTAGAGTTTCTCCCAGATAGAAGCGTCTGTCTGATCAAAATTGATATTCCCGGTGATCTCCTTGTATACCTCTCTCCATTCTGGAGCTGTCCATGTTGGATGATGCACACCATTAGTGACATAACCGATGAAAAGTTCCTCCTTCAGATATCCGGGCCACAATTTATTGAACATATCCTGACTTACCTGACCATGCAGCTTGCTCACTCCGTTTACCTCCTGAGACATGCGTGTTGCAAGGTAACTCATATTAAACTTCTTAACCTGATCGCTTTCGCATTGTCCGAGAGCCATGAGTTCTCCCCATGAGATATTCAGTCTTACCTGGTAGTGAGATATATATTTACGCAGAAGATCCTCCTCAAAGGCATCATGTCCGGCCGGAACCGGTGTATGAGTGGTAAAGAGAGTGGAAGACCTGATTGCCTCAGTAGCTTCACTGAATGTAAGGTGATGATTTTCAATGAGTATTCGGAGGCGTTCAAAGCTTATGAATGCTGAATGACCTTCATTACTGTGATATACATCCGGTCGGATTCCGATTGCTTCGAGGGCTCTGATACCTCCAATTCCCAGTATCAGTTCCTGCCTAAGCCTGTTTTCATTATCCCCGCCATAGAGGTGATGTGTAACACTGCGATCCTCAGGTGAATTGTCAGCTGTATCAGTATCAAGCAAAAAGGAGCCGTACCTTTCCAACCATAGCTTCCCAGAGCCTGATTCTGACATTCCGGCCTGGCCAGATCAGATATACATTAACATTGTTACCTTCAGCATCTTTAATCCTGTTAATCGGAAGCCTCGAAAACTCCTCAGCCTCATAAACAGCAAGCTGTTCACCTTTCGGACCAAGCTTCTGATTAAAATATCCATACCTGTAAAGAAGTCCGACCCCTGTAATAGCAACATTTGAATCGCTAGCTTCCTTCAGATAATCTCCTGCAAGGATTCCCAGACCGCCTGAATAGATCTTAAGACAGGGATGAATACCAAACTCCATACTGAAATAAGCTACTGAAGGTTTATCAGGGTCAACCTGACGATCCATATATGCCCTGAAAGCCTCATAAACCTTTTTCAGATCCGCAACAAAATCGTCATCATCTTCAAGTACAAGAAGCCGTTTATAATCAATTTTTTCGAGAAGAAGCTTGGGATTATGCCTGACTTCTTCCCATAGAGAAGGATCCATTCTTTTAAACAATGATTCCGCCTCAATATCCCACGACCACCAGAGGTTATTCGCCAGTTCCTTGAGAAATGTAAGTTTTTCAGGAACATCACTCTGAACATAAATTGCTTTCCACACCGGCACCTGATGAGGTTTACGAACAGGAATCCCGGCAGCTTCCACAAACCTTGCAAATTCCCTGGGCTCGCCTCGTCTGTCACTGCTTTTCTCAAGTGCAGAATCATAAGCAGTAAAATAATATTTCACCAGGCTATCCCAAAGAGCAATTCGTGAGACATCATGTGCTTTCTTCCTGGCATCTTTTATACCTGCATCATTAAGGCCTACGAACATTTCTATGAATTGCCGGATTTCTGATACAACCTCCAGTTCATTGTCATCAGTCCTTTCGATAATTGAAATGCCGTTTCCAGGATCTGTATAGTAGTTTTTCACCCAGAGTCCAAATCCAGCAAGGGTTGTAGTAACCGTGGGAATTGAAAACATCAGACTTTCAAGGGGAGTGTATCCCCATGGCTCATAGTATGAAGGGAAAACCGACAGGTCGAATCCAATGAGTAGGTCAAAGTAGGGCATGTTGAATATGCCATCGTTGCCGTTCAGATATGACGGGACAAAAATAATCTTGACCTTCGAATCCTTACTGTTATCCAGCTGATTGGCTACAATTCGCTGCAGAACAGGATCAGAAGACTGGTAGTGAAGACTGTGGGTAAGATATTTGTCACCTGTGTTTGGCTGACCATTACTATAAAGAATATCAATGATATCATGCCGTGGACCCTTATGATAGGTAGGAATCAGAATAAAGGCAACGCATTCTTTTTTAATCTTATTGTCCTTCTGAACATCTCCGAGTGAATCTATCAGAATATCAACTCCTTTATTCCTGAATTCATATCTTCCGCTGTTTACCAGCAGAACGCAATCATCGGAGAGTTGGTATCCAAGAACTGCTTCGGCAACACTCTTAAGCTTATTCCTGGCCATCTGTCGCCTCTCTTCAAATATCGCGCTATCCGGTACAAATGAATCCTCGAACCCGTTAGGTGTCACAACATCGACATCCTTTCCCAGAAAATGGCTGCATTCACGCGACGTTATTTCACTTACAGTAGTAAAAACATCAGCCTCTGCAGCAGATATTTTCTCGAGCGACTGCTTTGCGGCAACATTGAATTCACGGGCAATCTGTGCAGGAATATACTCTTCCATCTTGCCATACAGGGGACGATTGTTCCCTGCAACACATCTTCCAAGTACTGTCGCATGTGTTGTAAAGGATGTGGCAACCCATGGGGCGAATTTTTTCAGGTAGAGCACCCCGGTGCCAGTCATCCATTCATGAAACTGAGCTATTACAGTGTGATGTTCAAGATAAAAACTCGAGAAACTCTCTATCACCTTTCCTGCTGCATATCCAAAAAGAGCAGGTTCAACATAATCCCACTGACCGGTTATGCTGTCGAGTTTGTAGGTCTCCCAGAATCCGGCAAAAATTTCGTTCTGCTGTCCGAAATAAGGAGTAAAATCTATAAGAATTACTATTGGCTTGCCTGAAATGTTCCATCTTCCGGTCTTTACCCTTAATCCCTCAGCCTCAGCTTTCCTCTGCCAGTCGGTAAAAAGAAGCTCATCAGGTATAAACTCCGGATTTGTAACATCTTCCCTCCATACATCCGGACCAATAAGTATAAAATTATCTCCCAGCTCATTTATAATATTGAGTGCTTTAGTTGATATTACCGTATGAATGCCACCTACTTTATTGCATACCTCCCAACTCGTTTCAAAAATAAATTCAACCTTCATTTTAAATAATATTTGTTTACAATAAATTATCTCTATCTATAAAATGTATATTACTCCATTGCAAGCATCAGAAATGGTTGCATTTATATAAATTCATATGTTTCTACAGTCTATTCTTTGCGGGTTCTTCCCGGTTTCTTCCTGACAGGCGTCTCCGGGGTAGATTTTGTTTTCTTCCTGGGGGGCTTTTTCTGTCCTGCTTCAGCTTTCTTCTTTACTATAGTTTTAGCTGGTGTTTTAATCGCTTTTGGGGTTTTAGGTGCTTTGGGTGCTGAGGGCTTTATCCTTGCAACTTTCTTTGCCAGTTTGGAGATCTCATCAGCCTGCTTCTCGATAATCATGTCTTTTTCAATAAGCTGGGAACCGAGCTTATAGAGCTGCTCCTGCTCTGCAGTATCAGGGAACCATTGCTTCAGTCGTATCTCAAAATCACTAAGGACATTCATATAATTCATGAATGCATCATAAGGTGTTTCGTAAGGATTGAAATAGGCATGCACAGCTCCGTCTGAAAAGAATTTGGTTGCCATATAATAAAAATGGTCACTCGACTGCAGGTATGACCAGTCCTGTTTAATCTCTTTGTCTTCACATTTATTTACTTTCCTTGCAAGGCTGTAGAGCTTATCAAGAGCTGCAACCTGCAGCTCGTTTCCATGCCATGCAGTTATATCGCGTTCCTCATCGGCCCATGATATCGGAGTATGGATGTTGATTGCAGAAACAGGCTGCAATGAATCAGCTACCTCTGTGGGAGTCATAAATCTGAAAGGTGTTTTCTTCAGTATTGCTGATGGCATATGGCTCAGGAAATCAAATATACCTGTCTCCTTCCAGTTATGTTCACCGAAAGTTTCATAGTCAAGGAAAATATTCAGAACCTCACTGGCGGGTGCGAGTTTATTTACCCATGAAGCGTATTTATCTGCAGTCAATGGCCATTCATTCCATCCCCTGTTGGAGAATCTGAATGCAATATCATCACTTAGTACAAAATTCCGCAGGAGGACTTTAAGCCTTGGATTAATTGCATTGCAATAAAGGAAATTAGGGCTCTTCCAGCCCAGGATATGTTTGGCACCTTCTGTAAGAATTGCCTTGAATCCCATATCAGCTACCCAGGAGCCTATTTCGTCGGAATAGATTAATTCTGTATTTCTGAAAGAGGTAGGCTCAACTCCCAGAAATTCTTTCATCATCTCTTTATGAAGGTTAACCTGACGTTCAAATTCGCTTCTGCTTTTAAGCGAAGCAAGGGAATGGGAACTTGTTTCAGCAAGGAATTCCACCATTCCTGTGGCTGCAAGGCTTCTGAAGGAATCAAGCACTTCAGGAGCATAGAGCCTGAACTGGTTTATAGCAAGACCAGAAATGGAATATGCGATTTTAAATTTCCCTTTATGTTTCTGAATCAGATCAAGCATCATATTATTGGCAGGTATGTAGCTCTTATCTGCCACTTTTCGCATAATGGATTCATTTGAGTAGTCATCATAATAATAATGATCATGACCCAGGTCGAAAAACCTGTATCTCTTTAGCCTGAATGGCTGATGAACCTGAAAATAGAAGCAAATTGCTTTTTTGCCTGATGCACTCATATCTTATTTCTTATTTATTGCTTATAACCCTCGAATATATGTCTTTCACATGCTTGGCGGAATTATCCCATTTGAATCTGATAACTTCCTCTTTACCCTTTTTAATGAACATGTTAGCAAGAGCCGGGTAGTTCAGTATCCCATAAATTGAATCAGCCATTGCATCAATATCCCAAAAATCGGTTTTTACTGCATGTGTCAGAATTTCGGCAACCCCTGATTGCTTGCTGATAATTACAGGAACATTTGACTGCATAGCTTCAAGGGGAGAGATCCCAAATGGTTCAGAAACGGAAGGCATGATATAGACATCGCTCATATCAAGCAGTGTGAAGACATCTGCTCCCTTGAGAAAACCGGTAAAATGGAATCTGTCAGTTATTTTCAATGCTGCGGCCCGCCGCATCATTCTTTCCATCATATCTCCTGATCCGGCCATAACAAACCTGACATTGTCCATAACCTGCAGAACTTTATACGCAGCTTCAATGAAGTACTCAGGTCCTTTCTGCATTGTTATCCTTCCAAGAAATGTCACAACTTTTTCATCAAAACCTTTTTTGATCATAAGTCTTTCCGAGATCTTAACAGGCTCAACTGCATTGTATACAGTTTCAACCTTATCAGGATTGATAAAATATTTATGGATTACAATGTCGCGGGTAAGATTACTAACAGTGATTATTTTAGAGGCGGCATCCATTCCGTTTTTCTCAATGCGATAAACATCAGGATTCACGCTGCCTCCGCTTCTGTCGAAATCAGTAGCATGAACATGTATCACCAGGGGTTTTCCGGATACCTCCATAGCGGCTATTCCGGCCGGGTAAGCCAGCCAATCGTGCGCATGTATTATATCAAACTCATTCTCCTCAGCTATAACGGATGCAACAACTGCGTACTTGTTTATTTCATCCATCAGGTTACTGTCGTATCTTCCTGAAAAATCGACCATCCCCTTTTCATCTGTCTGAACGAACATCTTGTAACCTGCAACCTCCGATCTGGTCATTCTCCAGAAATCTTCGGGATCTGTATAAGGAACGATCTTTGAGCTGACCTCAATCTTCTCCAGTGTCTGCCTGAATCCTTTATAATATACATGCCTGAATGACATGGGAACACGGTTAGCTCCAATAACCTTCACTTTAGTCTGATCCTCATCGCCCCATTCTTTGGGAACAACAAAGATCACCTCCAGGTCATCAAGGGTTGACATTCCTTTGGTAAGGCCATAACTCGCGGTCCCCAAACCTCCCGAGATATGTGGGGGGAATTCCCATCCAAACATTAACACACGCATATACTGCTTCAGTTATTGATTTCCATACTTAGTCTCTAAAAGTTCTATTATCCTCAGTACCTCTCCCACACTCCATGCCTGGGATATTGCCCCCTGGGGTGAGTGTGGAGGATCTCCGTCATGAATCTCAGAAAGAGTGCTTACCCCATGCTCGCTCATTACCGCTTCAAGCCCGAAAATCAGCTTTTTGATTTTCTGAACACCCTGCTTACCATAGACCCGCAGCCAGCCTTCACAGAAAGGACCCAGCAGCCAGGGCCAAACAGTTCCCTGATGATAGGCTTTATCCCTTTCATCCTGATTCCCCTTATAAGCACCTTTATAAAATACATTACCGGGCGATAATGTCCTCAGACCTCTTGGAGTAACCAGCTCTCTGTCTGCTACATCAAGAACTTTCTTCATCTGTCCTTTATCAAGCATCGAATAAGGCATGGAAACAGCAATTACCATATTTGGCCTTACAAAAAAATTCTTGCCCTCTTCATCATTGACATAATCAGCCAGGTATCCCAGTTTTTCATCCCAGAAATACTCAAGAAATGATTTTTGTATAAGTGCCGGCAGGTCTTCGTATTCTTTTACAAATTTTCTATCCTTTGTATTTTTCGCCATCTCAAGCGAAAAACAGACTGCATTATACCAGAGAGCATTAATCTCAACATCATAACCTCTTCTCTGGGTTACAGGCACACCGTTCACAACTGCATCCATCCATGTCAGAGCCTTGCCGGGAGCATCGGCATAAATAAGTCCGTTTTCCCTCATCCGTATATTGAAAGCGGCTCCATGCTGATATGCATTAAGTACTGATTTTGCTGCTTCACCATATCTCTCCCATCCATCTTTCCCTCCATTTTCGATATAATGCTGAACAGCCCAGAAGAACCATAAAGGAGCATCAACAGAATTGAAAGCCGGATTGTTCAAATTACCCATATTAGGAAATAATCCGTTAACCATTCTTTCAATCTGCGTATCAAGCACATCCCTGTAAAGTGCAACACGATGCTTTGCAAGAGCAAGCCCCGGAAGAGAGATAAATGTATCCCTTCCCCATGCTCCAAACCACGGATAACCCGCAATAAGCAGAGTTTTTCCTCCCCTCTTCTCAACAAATTGCTGTGCCGCATTACTTAAACAATTCATAAAACTGTCCCTTGGGATCTTACCTGCAGCAGTTTTTGTAAATTTAGGCATCAGCCCGGAAGGATTCTCCTCCCGTGTGGAAGCGGAAAATACAATAACATCGCCCTGCTTGGCTGTCAATTCAAAAAAGCCCGGAGTAAAGAGATCCTCTGAATAATCATATCCTCTTTTCTGTTCCTCAATGTATTCAATACCCAGATACCAGTCCGGAACATGTACAAATTCCGCCTTCCTTGAAAATTGCATATTCAGTGCTGGGAATCCTTCATACATCTTCGATTTTATCCCGTTCTCAATAGAATCTATTTTAGTATTGGCGGCAAGATTGGCATGAGTAAGCTGGTGTATACTTCTATAGGCAAGGAAAGGCCTTATCTGCAATTTCATAGGCTCCGGCGCTTCAAGAATTGTGACCCTCAAAAGAAACTGTTCCTCATAATGTACAAGAAGCCTCTCCTGTTTAATAATCACACCACCTACCCTGTAAATCCTGGAAGGCAATGTGTCAGCATTAAAATCCTCTATATATTTATGACCCTTAGGATTGAAATAATCCCCTTTGTACTTTCTTAAACCTGTATTAAAACTTTTATCATCATAAACAACAGTAACATCAAGAGAGGAAAGAAGAACATGCCTTTCTCCACCAAATTCATCAACCGGGCAAACCAGTAATCCATGATACTTCCTGGTATTGCATCCGACAATGGTTGTCGATGAATATGAACCTGCCCTGTTGGTTCTGATAACCTCCCTGGACAGGGAATATTCAAGATTTACCACCTGACTCTTTTCGAACTTAATATAACTCATACAGTAATTGATTGTTTAATTTAAAAGCTATGTAAGATAGAAAAAAAAAACTATCCCTCCAAAACAACATACCTCCTGCAAAGTAAATTAATAAAATTTGTTAAAATTAGCCACGGATAAAAAAAAGAATAACTTTGCAAGTCAATATTAAAAAAATAACTGTTAATGAATAAAAAACTATTACTGTTCCTTTTGGCAATCATCAGTATTGCAAGTTGTAAAAACAATTCTGTGCATATCACAGGTACTCTTGTAAATCCTGTAAAAGGAAACTACATTTACCTCGATGAGCTGCTCTCAAGTGAAATGAAATCGGTTGATTCAGTGAAGATCCCTGAAGATGGTACTTTCAGTTTTAAGAGAGAAATCAAATCCCCGGCATTTTATGTCCTGAAAATCGATGACAGAAACTTCCTCACAATGCTGCTCACTCCCGGCGAAAAACTGAAGCTGAACTCAAATTATGATTCTCTTAATTATCCGGTTTCAGTAACAGGTTCCGAAGGCACAGAACTGATGACTGAGTATAACAGGAAACTGAGAAATACCATAGGCAAATTAACCAGTCTGAGTAATATTTACAGGCAGAATGTTAATAATCCTAACCTGCCTTTAGTAATCCAGTCACTCGACAGTATAGCCCAGACATATCTCGATGACATTAACTCATATACCAAGAGCTATATTGATAATAATTCCACATCGCTTGTCAGTCTTATTGCTCTGTACCAGCAGGTAGCTCCAAATGTTTATGTTCTCAATCCATCGAAAGATTATAAATACTATTTGAAGGTGGACTCAACCCTGACAATCCTGTATCCTGACTATGAGCCAGTTAAAACCTTGCACGAGCAGGTCAGGGAGCTTCTGTCCGAAGCTGAAACACAGGAGGTAAAAACCAATCCTGCCGGAGAAGGAGCAGAAGCTCCGGATATTGTTTTACCCTCCCCTCAGGGTGATACAATTAAACTATCTTCAACCAGAGGTTCTGTAGTTCTTCTTGATTTTTGGGCATCATGGTGCTCTCCCTGCAGACAGGAGAATCCCAATCTTGTCCAGGCATATAATACCTATCACAGGAAGGGATTTCAGATATACCAGGTTTCTCTTGACAAAACAAAAGAGGCATGGATGAAGGGAATAGAGGATGACCAGCTTGGAAAATGGATACATGTAAGTGATATTAAGTACTGGAATTCTCAGGCAGCAAAACTTTACAAAATAGAATCTATACCTTCCAATTTTCTGCTCGATAGACAGGGACGCATAATAGCAACAAATCTCAGGGGTGAAGCGCTTCAGACTAAACTGGCTGAACTCTTTAAATAATTTTACAGATAATCCAAACAGAAAACCGGTAATCCGACTTTTAATGAAACGTATATCATTTCTGCTGCTTCTGGCATTAATTGTTGCCGCTTGTCAGGACAAAAACACATTCACTGTTAAAGGTGTATTAAAGGGCAAAACCGGTAAATATATTTATATCAACAAGGTTGATGTAAACACTCCGATTTTGATCGACTCGGCAAAAATCGGCAAGAATGGCTCCTTTCGTTTAAATGTGAAATGTTCAGAACCGGATTTTTACCAGCTTGGGTTTTCAACAGCCAATTTTATAACACTCCTTGCCGAGCCGTCTGAACGCATAATACTTACATTCAACGATACAAATCTTTATAAAAATTACTCCATTGCCGGATCACCCGGTTCATCAAAATTGCAGGTGCTCGATGGAGCTCTTGCCTCCACAAAAAGCAAGCTTGATTCACTGACAGCCATTTACAATAAGTCTTCAAATGAACCAGGATTTGATGTAAAAGGAGCTGCACTTGAGACTCAGTTTTCAAATCTGATAAAAGAACAACGAAAGAAGAATATTGAGTTTATCATTACCAATATAAACTCTCTTGCCTCTATCAAGGCTCTTTATCAGACTATAACTCCTGATACTTATGTACTTTATGAACCTAATGATCTTCAATATCTGAAAATTGTTACTGATTCTCTTACCCGTCATTATCCAAATTCCAAACACGTACAGGCTTTGGCCAGGGACCTCAGCAATGAGCTGAACAAGATGTATGTGGAAAAGCTTGGAGCGCTGGCAAATGAGCTTCCTCAGGCTAATCTCGACCCCGACTTAATGGATTCACATGGTAAAAGAATTGCCCTCTCATCACTAAGGGGTAAGTATGTCCTGCTGACCTTCTGGTCCTTTACATCGAAAGATTGTGTAGTTGAAAACCTCCAGTTAAAGGAGTATTATAAGAGATACAGGAACAAAGGTTTTGAGATATATCAGATAAATATCGATCAGAGTGAAGCTGACTGGAAGAAAGCTGTACAATACGATGAACTTCCATGGATAAGCACCAGGGAGGATGACCCGGCCAATCCTGCAAACGCCAGGCTCTTCAATGTTACTAGGCTTCCTTCCAATTTTCTTTTTGACAAAGAGGGTAAGATAATCGGATCAAATCTCCATAACAGATCCCTTCAGATAAAACTGCAACAGTTGTTTCCAAATTAAGTATAGATTTTGACAGACAAAAAGAAAATATTTTTTGCTTCTGATTTTCACCTTGGTCTGCCTGCAGGATCACCTCCCCTTGAGAGGGAAAAAAAGGTGGTTAAGTGGCTTAAATCAGTTGCACCGGAAGCTCAGGAAATATATCTGCTGGGAGATGTCTTTGACTTTTGGTGGGAGTATAAACTAGTTGTCCCAAAGGGATTTACAAGGTTCCTTGGAACTGTGGCAGAGATAACAGATTCTGGTATTCCTGTTCATTTCTTTACCGGGAACCACGATATGTGGATCGGCGACTACCTTGAAAAGGAATGCGGTATCATAACCCACACTGCTCCTGTTACGAAGACCTTCGACGGGAAAAAATTCCACCTGGCTCATGGCGAAGGTCTGGGAACCAATGATAAAGGATATAAGCTGCTGCTGGCAATCTTTCGCAATAACTTCCTGAGATCAATGTATTCAGCCCTTCACCCGGCAATAGGCATCGGGATAGGAAACCGGTGGTCTCTCAGTTCAAGGCTTGGAAAAGGCATTAAAATTGAATTTCTGGGAGATGAGAAGGAAGACCTCATCAGGTATGCAAGAGGCATTCTCAAAACAGATAATATCGATTATTTCATCTTTGGTCACAGGCATCTAGAAATGAAATACAGCCTTGATAACGGTCCTGAAATTATTTTTCTGGGAGACTGGATCATGAATGGAAGCTACGCTGTATGGGATGGCAAAACCCTTGATTTTCTGGGCTTTTCCTAAGGTCATGTCTCAGAGACCTTTACTGTTATAATATAGTAAGA
The DNA here is from genome assembly GCA_016715075.1 of Bacteroidales bacterium. Taxonomy (GTDB): domain Bacteria; phylum Bacteroidota; class Bacteroidia; order Bacteroidales; family VadinHA17; genus LD21. The sequence goes on along the minus strand of JADKBK010000002.1, from coordinate 375,856 downwards.
ATAGAGATCATTCACCTTTTCAAACTGGTATTTCAATCTGCTCCCTGACTTTCTTGCCATATCTATGAGGCCCATATTACCGGTGCTGTCGGTATTTATTGTCTGGCCCGATAATGATTTTATGAAAAACTCCTTGAGTCCTTCTTTATCGTACTTGTTAATAATGTCGATCTTCTCTTTAAGATGGTCAACCTGAGAACTGAGGATCAGGTTTCCGGTTGTAAGGGAATAGCTCTTTTCAGTAAGTTTGATCATTGCCACTGGCATTCCGAACTTGCTTTCTGCCTCCTTCCCGGGGCTGTATTTTGCTACATTATCAAGAAGCTCAACAAGAATTCTGAAGACTCTCTTTCTTTTGGCTGATTCAATATCGTCTTCTGAAAGTTTCGTTTCAGTAAGGGTAAGAACCTCTTTCCCAACATCTGATGAGATATGCCCGCACCAGATCATATTGACGTTGTTGTCAGACATCAGCCTTTCAAGCTGGGAAATGGCCTTTCCGCGAAAAGCTTTTTCAGGGCCTCTGAAATGGACTCCGATTCCGCCTTCATCAACTGTTTTACTAAGGATATAATATGAATAATCATCGCTAAGGGGTACAAAATCATAGTCAAGCTTATTGCCTGTCTTTTTTGCCATTTCCAGTAGCCCGAGACCGGCACCTCCTTTGTTGCTGAACTCGGAGGCACTCAGCATCTGCCTGTACACTTCCCTTATCTCCTTTGCATCAAGCCTGTTGATCTGCTCAAGCTTCTCCCTGAGAAGCTTGCTGCCTTCAGCAGGAATGACATTGCCTGTTGTAACTGTATAACCACTGTCAGTCTTTGAGTAAACCACCAGTGACATATCCGCATAAATATCACGCGAGGTGTGCCTCGAGACATTCTGAAGACTCTCGAGTACAAACATAAAAAGCCGTTTCCTGCCGGCAAATCCAAATTCTGAGCTCTCCATCTCTTTTTCCAGAAGCATTAGCAGCGGAACGGAGTTCTCATTAGTTACAACGCCCCTGTAGGCAAACATAAGGCGTTCCTTCATCATTTTATCGCGAATACGTCGGGTAAGATCCATGCAAAGAAGATCTGTAGGTAATTAAGAATATAAAATTAGATAAATTTGATTATACCTCCAAACAAAAATGTTATAAAGCATGATGCGAAGATATACTGCTATTTCAGAATCCGATTGTACTCATTTCTGCAGTTAATGCACAGCTTAGAACCTTTCTGATCAATATCCTCCACATAAGTGCTCGACCTCATCACACAGGTAGGAATATGACAGTGGATAAGACCGTAGGTGTGACCAAGTTCATGTACAACCTCCTTGATTAATCGTTCAAGTATTAACCTGTCGTCAGTTTGGATACCGTATCGTTCATTACTTAACCGGTAACTGGAAGCAATGCCTGTCCGTCCGTTCAGGAAAGCCTGGCCGAAAATATAGGTGAGAATAGGAATGAAAAGATCAACATTGAATAAGCCGATAGTCTTGGAATGATCTGACGAATAGTTATTTTCAACTTCGTTTACCAGTTTCACCCCGTTATACTGCCTGCGTGTAGGATCATAAAATTCACTCAAATCCAGATGCCCCTCTTTAACATTCACATTAACAAGAAACTCTTTCTTCACAGCCTCAGCTACATTCCGTAGAAAATCGGCATCGAAATACCCGAAAGAGATCAATGTGATGTGTCGCGGATCCAAATCATTCAGCTTTTAATCCGTATTTTGAAATTTTGTTATAAAGGGTTACCCTGTCAACCTTAAGCGCTTTGGCAGTTCTGGAGATGTTCCAGCTATACTTGTTAAGGATCTGAAGTATGTGAAGCTTTTCGAGTTCATCAAGACTTTCGACAGAGTTGCTTATAATTGATTTTTCCAGCGGCAGATCCTTAAGAGTGATTTTCTTCCCGTTGCCGATAACAATAGCCCGCTCGATCATATTCTCCAATTCTCTGACATTGCCAGGAAAGTTGAATTCCTCCAGTCGGCTCAATGCTGCAGAATCTATTGTCACTGGCTGCCTGTTCATCGAGGTGCAATATTTCCGGATAAAATATTCCACCAGAAGAGGAATATCCTCTATTCTTTCCCTCAGCGGCGGGACGTAGATATTTACAACATTCAGCCTGTAATACAGATCTTCACGGAAAGTTCCGTTTTCAACCATGCTTTTGAGATCCCTGTTGGTGGCACAGATCACCCTGAAGTCGGATGAGATTTCTTTATTGCCTCCGACTCTTACAAATTTCTTTGATTCAAGAACCCTCAGAAGATCGATCTGCATTTTGGTGCTGATAGTTGCAATCTCATCAAGGAAGATGGTCCCGTTGTCGGCCATCTCAAACCTCCCCTTTCGATTATACATTGCACCGGTAAAGGCTCCTTTTTCATGCCCGAACAGTTCACTCTCCAGCAGACTTTCGGTAAGGGCTCCGCAATGGACACTCACCAATGGAAAATATCTCCTGGGTGAGTTTGAATGGATAGCTCTTGCTACCAGCTCTTTGCCTGTACCGCTTTCACCAGTTATTACAACCGAGGAGTTGGATTGTGCTACACTTTCTATATCCTTGAGAACCAATTTTATAGCTCCGCTTTTGCCTATAAGATCCTCAACATTTTCCAGAGAGACAACTTTCTGCTTAAGGTTCTCGTTCTCCTCCGACAGTGTAATCTGTTTTGAAGCATTCCTGATCAGATGGGAAAGGTCATCGGGATCAAAAGGCTTAGTCACATAATCAAATGCCCCATCTTTCAGAGCCTGAACAGCCGTGTCAACAGTAGCAAATGCTGTCATTACAATTACAATTGAATCAGATTTCAGCAGCTTGATCCTCCGCAGCATTTCCAATCCATCCATTCCCGGCATCTTTATATCTGCCAGAATAATATCAAATCCTTCATTCTCAAGCATTGATAATGCCTTTTTAGCATTCTCGGCACACTCAACATGATAACCATCCTCAATGAACCAGTTGAATAATGAGTCTCTAACCGATTCTTCATCATCAACGATCAGTATTGATATCTTCTTTGCCATTGTCTGTCCTCTTAAATCCTGATTATTGGTAAAGTAATTGATATTGTGGTTCCCCTGCCAATCTCTGATTTCACATCGATTTTGCCATTATGGCTTTTGATAATGCCATGAACAATGGCAAGCCCCAATCCGATACCGCTTGTATCATGTTTTGTCGAAAAGAATGGCTGAAAAATCTGGGGTATGTCATCCTCCGGTATCCCGATACCATTGTCTGTAATATCTATTCTTATTGTTTCAATATCGGGATTTACTGTGGATATAATTATCTCTCCATTTTCGGGCACGGCCTCTGTTGCATTAACAAGAATTGCGATACATGCCTGCTTAATCTGGTTAGGACTGCAGAAGATAAGATCTGATTTTGCCTGAAGATCAGCATGGAAGCCGATATTGGCTATTTTGATCGGATGAGTCATCAGTTCATACGTATCCTGTAAAATCTTATGAAGGTGTTTGGACTCAAAATCTTCCTGGTCTTTTTTTGAAAACTCCAGTAAGCCCTTCACAATCTCGCCACATCGCTTTGTCTCATTTTCAATCAGTTTCAGATGCTTGAGCATGGTCTCCTTTTTGGCATCATCCAGATCCGGATTGCTTAGCTGCTTGTGAATCAGCTTTGTATATACGAGTATCCCTGATAATGGATTGTTGATTTCGTGAGCTACGGAGGATGAGAGCTTTCCAAGGGAGGCTATCCTCTCGATATGTATAAGCTCGTTCTGGGCAGCCCCAAGCTCTTCAGATTTCTTCTGAACCTTGTATTCAAGCTGTTGCGACCAGTTCTGCAGTTCTTCAGTTGCGGACTGGAGGTTATCGAGCATGTCATTAAATGCCTGTGATACCATTCTCATATCATCAAGCTGATTTGGCTTGATTTCGAGCCTGGTGTTCTTGTTTCCGTTAGCAACGGCAATACTTGCCTTCAATAATTCATTCAGCGGATTTTTTATCTTTTTACTAGTGAACAGGATTAAGGCTCCTATCAGAAGAAGAGTTGTTGCAAGAGCAAGCAGATAGAACTTTGCAGACGATTTTTGAACCGCGTTGTCAAGGTCAGCCAGTGGCATCTTAATTATAAGGGAACCGAGAACCATATCACTCTCCTTATGAAAATGACATGCGCTGGTGTAACATGATTTTTCGTTCAGGATCGGTGAGTGTATCAAAAGATGGCGGTGCGTGTTGTCATTTTTATACATGTTACACTCACTCTTTACATCAATTATCCTGTATGATTTCTCAGTCCTTGGGAACATTGACTGTATATTCTCATGACAGCTAAGGCAGTCGGGATTGCTGTGATTTGCTGAATCTGAGGAAAATGATGAATAAACAAGCCTGTCACTGTCATCATACATGTTTACATCATCGATGCCCGACATAGTATTAATAATATCAAGAGTGCTCTGCAGCGTACCCTTGTTATTCTCCAGCATTGAATGATAAAGTGATCCCTCAACAATAGAGCCTATATTATTCCCATTCTGACGGATAACGGTGTTGAAATTCTGTTCATATACAGATCTGAAGAGAAAACCGAAAGCAACAAACAATATAATTGACGACAGGGTTATGATATACACAACCCTGCTATAGATCGAAGATCTGAATTTAAAGTATTTCGAGACAAATCTCTTCACCCGTTTTTTCCCGGGCACTTCATTTTCGGGAAGATCCATTGCCAAATTATCCTGTTATTTAATTTTTCCATGATAAAAATACCATAAAAAATCCATTTCCCGGCAAAGGTTTATAACACATTATCTCAGCTTGATAGATCATCCAGGAAAGATTTCTGGAAATCATGCCATATTTCGTCCGGCAGACCTGAAAGAGGGTTGTCGCATAATTCACCGCCATCCTGCATCAGGACCATTGATACTTCAGGAGTGTATCGTCTGGCCGATAAGGCAAGGAAATCCTTAAATCTCTGTAATTCAATCCGGCTCCAGGCCAATGCCTCATTAGCCATATAATAGGTGTCTGTCTCTTCAATCCCCGATGCTGGTGTCATTTTGTAAATCCAGCCCCTGTTGTAAGGATCTTCACTTACCATTTCAGGCGTCTCTGTAAGCAATTTGTTTGTAGCAGTTACCTTACCGGAGATAGGTGAATAAACCTTCAGAATTTTCCCGTTATGGTCTATGTCAGCAAGCAATTCTCCCTTATTAATAAAGCTCCCCGGAGCTTTAAGACCGGAGAATTTAACCTCCCCTGTAATATGAAGCAGGAAATCATCTATTCCAACTTCAGCCACTCCCGATTTCTCAAGATGAGTCCAGGTATGATTTTTACTGAAAAGAAGGCCAAGGGGGATTTTTAAAATACCTTCCGAAAGAGTTCCTATTGCATTTCTGATCTGGCTTTTTATTGAAATCTGCCTGTTGATCATTATCCAGAAGGGAATTATCAGAAGGAGGAAAGCGATGATTATCAGATATTCTATTCCCTTTGTTTCAAAAATATTATTATAGCTGAATCCGTCCATTTTAGTTGTTGTTGTGCTGATACTCATAATAATGTATCAGCCAGTTAAAATTATTATTTCTCATTCACCCATGCCGGTGGTTCCCTTAAAACGGGCATCCTGTTAATCACCCATCTGAATATCCAGATCTCGGTAAAGATAACTGCCAGTGTAACTGTAAATTCCATCCATGTTGGAACATATCTTATTGCCTCAGCCCACTTGAAGCCAATAACCGTAACATTCAGCCTGTTCAGGATTACTCCCAGCATGGTCATAATTGCAGCAACCCTGATAAGCATAATGTTGTTCCTTCTGAAACTGTAAATGAACAGGGACATTGGTAAAAGAACAAAACCGAACATCTCCAGCAGATACCAGTATCCCATAGGAGTATTAAGCAGATCCCAGTGTTTACCGTGGACAAAGACCAGGATCTGCAGAAAAAAGTATGCAAACATTGTGACTGCACAAATCTTCGATAATCCTCTTACTATACTGTTATGAGCCTTATGATTTTTTTCGCTTATCTGGTCAAAAAATACTTTGTGGCTTATTGAACCTTCGAATATTACCATTGAAAGTCCGGCAAAGATGCTTGAGACAAAAAACATTACCGGAATAAATTCTGAATACCATAGCGGATGAATCTTATCCTTGCACATAAGGTACAGGGCTCCTAAACCCGATTGGTGAAGCGTTGACAGGGTGATCCCGAAGATAACTGCTGCAATTGTCATCCCTGACAGTATTTTCCGGGCACGCCTGGCTCCGAGCCATTCGGCTATGGCGGGTGAAAATTCAATAAGCTGGGCTACCATATACAGCAGGAAGTGCCAGGCCACCAGAAACAAAACGGAGCTGGTTCCAAAACCATTTCCTATAATTGGATTTATAACATTCCATGGCCGCCCCAGATCGAGAAGCAGGGCACCAGCATAAAATACATATGCAAGGAATCCGTTAAGGACAGTAATCCTTACAATAGAGTGATATTTCTGCATATTCATGATATAAACCATGAAAGTCAGCACATAGGCTCCGCCCGCGAATGCGACCCCGGTAACAACATCGAATCCTATCCATAAACCCCATGGCACTTCCTGGGTAAGGTTTGTGATCGATCCAAGCCCCTTCCAGAACCGGACAATAATAAGAACCAGTCCCAGTAACATTATGGGAATTGAAATAATATTAAATGGCGTCAGCCATTTGCCTTTAGGTTTCAACTCACCCAAAAGAAATCGCCAGGTTGATTTTCCATCGTTATCCATGGTTATTGTCTGTTCTGAATTATTCATGCTCGTCCTGATTATTTTGGTTATTCTTAGTCGCTTCCCTTAATCCAAGGAGCATAGCCGGCCATAAAACAAATATTGTCGGAACACTGTAAAGAAATCCTTTTGACAAAGCAGGGTAGGATTCTGTCTGAAGCGTTGTATTAAAGCCCAGCTCATTGAATGGAACAGCAGAGAGATACAGGAATCCTGTCCCTCCGGCTTCATGCTCCCCGTATATATGATCTACATACTGATCCGGATTGTCGTTTATCCTTTTCCGTGCCTCCTTTATAAGATCTCTCCTTTTTCCGAATATCAGAGCCTCTGCCGGACAGTTTTCAACACAGGCAGGAACTTTCCCATCTGAGAGCCTTGTGAAACACATATTACATTTCTCAATCTTCGGATTAGCACTGTGATACTCGAATTTCGGGATATCAAAAGGACAGGAGACCATACAGTAACGGCATCCCATACATTTGTCACCTCTCCATATTACAGCTCCCTCCTCTGTTTTATACATTGCCTGGGTCAGACAGGCGGCTGTACAGGCAGGCTCATTACAGTGCATGCACTGTTTTTTTGCATATACCTCACCTTTTGTGGAATTGTATGCATTTACGACTGTGCGGTGCGATTCATCAGTTTTTCTTATCACTCCGGCTTCAATAGTACCAACCGGCTCGGGCAATCCGTTAGCCTCGGCACACGCAGATTCACATGTCTGGCAACCTGCACAACGGGTTGAATCATATAATATACCTGAGAACTCGACATTACTTTTTGACCGTGGAGCAGCACCCAACTCCTTCCCCAGCGCCAGTGAGGCTCCGGTTACACCCAATACCTTGAAAAAACTTCTTCGATTAACTGCCATTTCTCTTTTATTTAAGGTAGTTTAAAACATCTCATAAAACCAAACCTGTCTGGAAGGATCTATGAATTTTGTCTGAAAATCGTCCCAGATCTCGGGGCCCATTTCAGTAAGTACACCATCACTTATCTCCCCTCCATCCTGCAGCATAACACTGGCATATCTTACATCAGCGCTCAATGCGATCATCAGAAAATCTTTCAGTCTTGAAAATTCTTTTTTTATGAATTCTATCTGCTTATCGGCCATAAACAATAACTGACTTTCCCGGCTCCAGTTTGAAGGTTCAATCCTGTAAATCCAGCCTTCATTGTATGGTGAGGAATTCAGAGCTGATGAATTTATTTCAAGCACCTGATTCTGTTCAACAATAGTCCCTGATATGGGGGAATAAAGGTTCAACTGCTTACCATTCTGAATTACCGAGAGGATCTGCTCGCCCTTTTTCACTTTTTTCCCTGGATCCGTCATCTTTATCCTTGTAATTTTGCCTGTTATATGCTGCAGAAAATCATCTATCCCGACCTTGACAGTTCCATTAGCCTCAAGGAATGCCCACGTATGGGTCTTGTCATAATAGATGCCCTTTGGGATCCTCATTGAGTTTTGGTCAAGAATATGATGGGTCTCCACAGCGCCTGCTTTTAAAGCTGCTTTTTTGCGTCTTCTCTGTCTGGCAACTGAGGTTACAAGAAGGCCAATTAAAATAATTGTGCCAACAAAAAGAAGGCTGCTTTAAGAAGACTCTTTTCACCTGTAGAAACTCCTGCGTATATACTGGCATTATATAGTTTATCAGTAGCACTCTGCCTTTCACTTACCAGCAGATCTGAATAACCGTTCCCTGCCAGAAATTTCTGTCCGTCAGAAATAACCCATTTAATAAATGCGACCTCCCTTGCATTAACCGGCTGCGAAGAAGAAACGCTATAAATATTGGAAAAGAGAGCTTTCGGATATTTACCAATCCATACTCCTCTTGAAAAATTATTTATGTCATCATAGATCTTCTCATTAAAATCAATCAAACCATTCCCGTTTTTATCTATTGGAAGCAAACTAAGATTTTCAAGCATTGACTGATTTTCAAAATCGATAACATTGATAAGTTTGCAAAATCCCAATGCATAAGGGTCATTCTGAATAGCTGCAACAATTGCGGCTGAATTTCCGGTATTCCGCCCTGCTATCATGGTCTCATCGGTTTTAAGAAAATCTGCGAGATTCCTCAGCGCTGATTTATCATCGATGCAATAATAACCGACCTTCTCAGTCTTACCGTTCTTAAGAAGTTCTCCCCAGTTCCTGTAATCGCCGTTTTTCACAAAGAGAGCCAGAACATCAGGAGATATACCGTGCAGTTTAATCTCTTCAATGAAAGGGTTTTTTGAATTGACCACAGGCACTATGACATCCCTACCAACTACTACCCGCCAAACAGATTCATTTTTCAAACCAGTAGAAAACTCATTGGAAACAAATCCTATGCTTCCTTCATTTATCATTTCCACTGCCTTTTCGGGATCGGCAATATTTACAACCTGAATATTTGCACCAGGTACCAGGCTGTTATATTCTGCAGCCCATTTCATTGAGATCGGGTAGAGGTCAGGAGTGGCCACCACTTTAAGTGAATCACCCGAAGGCCGTGCGTTCCCACTGGCTGAATGCTTACTGTACAGGCTGTTGCTAATTACGAGCAACAGACTTATTAATAAAAAACCTGCTCTTTTCATGATTTTCCTATTTTGAATTTCTGATTTGATTTTCATAGCTCTGTCTGATTGTTGTCATGTTTTTTTACTGACTCTTTATGCCAGACAACTATAGTGCCAACATAAAAATACCAGTCTAATGTTCTGATTATATGAATATTAAACAAACAGAAATGAATTGAAAGAAACAGGGAATGTGTTGAATTTATTTACACTGTATATTTTTTATGCGCGCAAACCCCAACAAAATAAACACTTTAAACAATGTGTATATATTTTCAACACTTGTTGAATTTTACATCATTTTTAGACAAAATGGCTCATAATGGGGATAAAACTGTCCCAAAAAATCTTTTAAAATTCTGAGACATGCTCATCACCCAGGCTTTTAATATTTACGGCCGTAAGTGGGTTGGCCTTCGAATATTGAAATCTCAGAGAGTAATGATTTTCTGAATAATTTTGCCGGTAGATTTTTCCTTAAGCATGAGTTTTGTATTTCCGTCAGGCATCTTCTCTCTTTTTATCAGGAAATGGAGATCATCAAAGTCAATAAGATCGACATTTGCAGATACGCCTTCCTTTCCTCGCCAGTCAGAGAGTTCAACAGGTTCCCATTTCCTGGTTTCTGCTGACTTATAGCAGGCATCCATTATTGCATTCACCACATATCCGTCATAGAAGGTTTCCCTTGGCTTTTTACCCTGGTCAAAGCTGTCAAGCATATCTGTAAACATATCAGGATATCCGAGGGAATGCACCTCATCGCCGACAGGGAAGAGCCAGCCATTATCACTTTCCGCTTTCTCAGCAACATAATTATCAGTCTTGCCTGTGGTAAAGACTTCGAAGCCTGTTCTCAGCCAGTGATCCAGTCTGATAGTCCCTTCGGTACCTGAAACCTCATCCCTGAGATCCATTCCCCCCCTGAAATTCCAGCTTACCTCAACCTGTGATATCGCTCCGCTTTCATATTTAATTAAAGCGATGGCATGATCTTCAGCCTCAATTGGCTTAACCTGGGTTTCTGCCCAGCACATAACCTCAACAGGTTTAATATCTTTCCCGACAAAGTTTCTGCCAATTTCGATGCAATGGCAACCCATATCCACCAGGGCTCCGCCGCCTGACAGCTTTTTGTCCCAGAACCAGGCGCTGTGAGGACCGGGATGGGCTTCACGCGATCTTGTCCAGAGAATTCTTCCAAGCGCCCCGCCATTTACCAATTCAATAGCCTTTAAGGTTTTGGGTGTATACACCAGATCCTCAAGATATCCGTTAAAAAGTCCTGCATCCTCTACAGCATCGAGGATCTCCTTTGCCTCAGAGGCATTCAGTGCCAGGGGTTTTGTGCAGAGTATACTTTTCTTTGCCTTACATGCCATTAAGATAGCTTCCTTGTGAAGGAAATTAGGAAGTCCCACAACTACAATGTCAATCTCGGGATCTTCAATCGCCTCCTTCATGCTGGAGGTATATTTAGGGATATTCCATTTCTGTGCGAATTCCCTTGCAGAATCTTCAGGAACTGAGCATACAACATGTATTTTATCCTTTCTGCGCTGACCAAGCAGCGACATGGTATAAAAGGTCCCGATCAGACCTGTACCAAGTAATGCGATCTTATTCATATTTAGCTGTTTAATAATCAGTAAGGTAATTTCTTCCTTATGTCGAATGCAAGAAGGAGATTCCCATGACGCTGGTAGAGAATCCCCTTATTAATAACCGGATGTGCGAAATGCTGCTTCGTCCCCTCCTTTATCCGGAAAGAGCTTATTTTTGTTAGCTTCCCTTCATCTATGCTCAGCAGCTGCATTTCACCTTTATGAGTATAGTAATAGAGCATATTGTCGGCAGAAATAATTGCCCCGGCACCCAATCTCAGCGAATCTGCAATTATACCATTGTCTGAGTTTATTGACAGCAGCATTGGTTTTGCAGTTCCGCAACCGTACAAGTAGTTCCCAAGCTTAACAATTCCTCCCATATAGCTGTCGAAACCATTATTTCTCCAAACCTGTTTAATTGAGTCTCCATCGGCAGATAGCATCAGCTTAACACCGCAGTTGCCGTCGCCCGCTGCATAATATATGGCTCCATCTTCATAAAGCACGGTATTGCTGTGTGTATCTCCATGCCCGGGAGTCCTCTGGTCCAAAGGATAGCTGTCCTGTTCCTGAGACCAGAGCAGCTTACCGCTGGAAGCATCAAAGCCCATCAGGTGGTATGATGAAAATGTGACAACTATCTTCCTTGCCGGCAGTTCAATAAGCTTTGGAGAGTTATATCCCTCAGTCTCACCGAAACCTTTGTTGCTCCAGATAAGCTTCCCGGTGAAACGGTTAAGGGCCACCATGTTGAAATCCTTTCCCCCCGGCATCCAGAAAACCTTATCTCCGTCTACAAGAGGTGCAGCCGAGTGGCCATGAAGAGGAAGTTTTGCCATAAAATCCTTCTCAAAATCTTTAGACCATAATACTTTGCCGTCGGCACATTTTACACAGTAAAGATTCCCGAAACCATTACCTATATAAAGCAGGTCACCTGCTATAGTTGGTGCGCTGCGTGATCCCGGACATGATTTTGTCCATTCCCTGCCAAGTACTGTCTGCCACAGTTTCTGGCCCTTTAGGTCAAAGCAAAACAGTATGCTCATTGAATCGACTTCACCGCTGATATAAAACCTCTCCTCAGTGAAAACCGGCGAGACAAAGCCATTCCCAATATTTTCTATCCTCATGATTTCAGGGGGGCCGTCTTCAGGCCACTCTTTCAGCAGGTTAGTCCCGGGATAAATACCTGTGCGTCCCTTTCCCCTCCATTCGTATATTTCAGGATTTCTTGAAAATATCACAAACGCCAGTAATATATTTGATATAAGGATGATCTTCATACAGTCTCAGGTGTTGATTAAAATTCAAATATACTCTCATTGTTTTAAAAAATAAGAGTGACTGCAAATCATCCGGTAATAATTCTGACTTTTTATTCTTTATTATGATTCCTGTCATCCTGCCCAGCCTTCCCGGTCAAGGTTGCGATAATTGATAGCTTCACTAATATGTTCTGCATTTATATTCTGTGATTCAGCAAGATCAGCTATTGTTCTGGCAACTTTAAGTATCCGGTCATACGCCCTTGCGGAAAGGCCTCTGATATCCATGGCAGTCTTGAGCAGCTTCCCTCCTGCTTCATCAAGCTGACAGTATTTTCGTTGCATGGAGGAAGACATCTGGGAATTTGAGTAGACTCCCCTGGAATGCTCAAATCGTTTGGCCTGTATGGATCGCGCCCTTACCACTCTCTCACGTACTGTGGCAGAATTCTCTGTTTTCCCGGTGTCGGCGAGTTTGTCGTAATTAACCGGGACAACTTCTATATGGATGTCAATACGGTCGAGCAGCGGCCCTGAAATCCTGTTAAGATATTTCTGTACCATTCCTGTGGAGCACATGCACTCTTTTTCGGGATGGTTATGGAATCCGCAGGGGCATGGATTCATGCTTGCCACGAGCATGAAGCTTGCAGGGTAGTCGACAGTTGATTTTGCCCTTGAAATTGTTATCACCCTGTCTTCCAGTGGCTGTCTCATCACTTCCAAAACGGTCCGTTTAAATTCCGGTAATTCATCAAGAAATAATACTCCGTTATGCCCCAGGGAAATTTCCCCGGGCTGTGGAAATGTGCCGCCGCCAACCAGGGCGACGTCCGAAATTGTATGATGGGGACTTCTAAAGGGTCTTTTCGTCATGAGAGCTGTGTGGTCATCAATTTTCCCTGCCACTGAGTGGATTTTGGTTGTCTCAAGCGCCTCCTCAAGCGTCAGTGGCGGGATTATTGTGGGCAGTCTCTTTGCGAGCATCGTTTTACCGGCGCCGGGTGGACCAATCATAATTAAATTATGTCCACCGGCAGCTGCTACCTCCAATGCTCTTTTAACATTTTCCTGTCCGCGTACATCTGAAAAATCCACATCGTATTTATTCGCTTCATTTCTGAAAATCTCAACCAGATCAACTTTCACAGGCTCGAACTTTCTGAGACCGTTGAAAAAATCTACAACATCGCCGATCTTCTCCATTCCATATACATCAAGTCCTCCGACAACAGCAGCTTCCCTTGCATTTTTTACAGGCAGAATGAGTCCTTTGAATCCCTCCTCTCTCGCTCTCAGGGCGATAGGAAGCGCTCCCTTTACCGGTTGCAGCGTACCATCAAGGGAAAGCTCACCAATAAGAACATATGTTTCGATCCCATCTTTTAGAACTTTCTCGTTGGCTGTAAGAATTCCCATTGCGAGTGGCAGATCATATGATGATCCCTCCTTTCTGATATCGGCCGGCGCCATATTGATGACCACCTGTTTACCGGGCCAGTGGTATCCCATCGACCTGAATGCAGATTCTATTCTCTGCTGACTCTCTTTAACTGCTGAATCGGGCAGTCCTACAAGAAAAAAACGGACTCCCTGTGACACATTAACCTCAATTGTCACTGTTACGGCATCAATACCGGTAACGGCACTGGCGAACGTTCTTATCAACATAGCGGTAAGTTTTTAGCACAAAACGAAACACTATATCAAATGTAGGAAATCTTAAGACAAAAGACAAAAGTAAAAAGACAAAAGTAAAAAGAGAAAAGTTAATTGAACAGGTTCCCCTCCAGGGAGGGGTCAGGGGTGGGTAGAAACGTGTTAAGCTGACTCAGAGAAAGGAAGATGGGATTGCTTCGCGGCGCTCGCAATGACAGTTCAAAAAAATTGTGGATAGTACTTAAAAGGCCCGGTTAGGTTTCAGGTAAAAAACACCCGTTACCCTCCGGATTTGCAACAGGGATCATCCACTATGTCTGTGCAGACATGTCGGGGGTTACTTATTCTAATTGGCAATGTTTTATTTGGAAAGAAATGCCGCTGAAACCAAATTTCGAAAATATTCTAATTCGGCGCTAATTAAAGTTTACTCCTTTGTTTGAATAAAAAAATTAACCGGTACCATATACCAAACATTTACTTTTCTGCCCCCTTGTTCACCAGGCTTAAACTGCTTCGGAAGTGAATAAACTGTCTTAATAGCTGCCGTATCGAGAAGTGGGTGAACCTTTTTTGGCAAACTGACACATCCGATCGATCCATCTTTCAATATTGCAAATCTGACAAGGACACTTCCAGTAATGTTTTTCTCTTTAGCCTCTTCAGGATACATGGTATGTTTGGCAATATCTTGTAATAATACAGCATCACCTCCTGGATATACCGGCATCTTTTCAACAATGACAAAGGGTTCATCAATATATTCAGTATCACTTATATAGTAATTAGAGGTAAGTATTTGATCGTCATTATATGTTCGTTCAGTACTAATTTTCCCTGTTGAAGAGTTATAAAATCGCCAGGTTCCAAATTTTATTAATGGAAATATAAGTTTGCTCTTACCTTCCTGAATCAGAATAGTATCATTATAGTCCTTTATCCTGTATCCACTGTCTGTCCTGATGAAAAACCGTTTTACAATTACATTTTTACTCTTATTCGTTTGGGATTGTGATGTCAATCTGAATAGGTTGTCATTTTCTCTTCTGATGACTGTGTAATTAGATGGAATCCATCTCTTATTTTTTAAAGTATAATCCATCATGCTGAAAAGGTCATTTTCTTTCTTGACAACTTGGGAATAATAAACTGCATTAGATTTGGAGTCTGTTACTTTTGAGTATATAGAAAAGTAAATAGTCGTATCATGCTGACCTGAAGCACCCACAGATACTATAATCAGGCACAGAATGAAGTTTAGTCTAATAGGAGTAATGACCTTCATAATTATCTTTTATAAATACATGGCTTTATTAGAATTACCTATTATAATTCGTTCGAATAGATCAGAACAGTAAATATTGCAGTTTAAATTTCAGAAGAATAATCTAATTGTCCAAATTTAATAATCTTGAACCGAGCCTATATGATTAAATTATGTCCTCCTGCTGCAGCTACCTCAATTGCTCTTTTTACATTTTCCTGTTCGCATACATCTGAAAAATCCACATCATACTTATTTGCTTCATTTCTGAAAATCTCAACCAGATCAACTTTTACAGAATCTTACTCCATGAGTCCGTTTAAAGAATCAACGACATTACCTGCCTCTTCAATTCAATAAACCTACAGCCCACTCTCTTACGATCAATTGGCTTCTTGTAAAAATCCTTTTGTCTGACATTCGTATATATTACCTCCAAGGAAGAAAACAACGTCTGACAATCCTGCAAACTGCCCCTCTGACCGTTGAGTTTTTTACTCTGAAAGCAACATACCGCCAAGGAAAAAATAAAGATATCCGAAGATTGAATAAGTAACTTAAATAATTGACGACTGACTTGGATATGACATCTCTAATATTATCACATCATTTTCAGCTATAAACGGACCATGAAGTTCTCCTGCAGGACGACTGGCATAATGTCCGGTTTCAATCCACAAATTGAAAGCTTTATCATAAAGCCTTCCTGAAACAACAAAAACTTCTTCAGGGTAAATATGTCTCTTAGCACCAAATTTTTCTGTATTATATCCAGCCAGAAATTTGGTTAATCTGGTGTAATCACCGTTTTGAGGATCTTCTGACAGAGTTAACTGCCAAAGATTCCCATCTGAGCCTTCAATTTCTTCCCAATCACTTAACTTAAGTTCTTTCAGTGGGTTCCAATAGTTTATAGTCGTTTTCATGCAAATCCTCCCTTTATTTTTAATTCTTAATCTGATAATAATATTATCTCCTCTTATACTATTTCCTGTTTTGTTTGTTCCGATTATATAACAGTCCATTGTTGAGAACCAACTCATCCCACCAACTAATCCGGTCTTTCATTTATTTTTGTTTTTTTAATGTCTAAAACACTCAATACTGCAATAGTTAAGAATGGAATAGTTGAAACTATTATTTTAAAATTCAATTTGATCAGGCCAATAACAAACATAAAACCCAACAATAATCCTAATACTGCAATACTAATGCAGGTTAATGTTTTATCCGGTCGTTTCTGAAATAATGTAATCAGTAAAAGTATTTGACCTGCAAGCGGCAGAATTATAAAAGGGTGAAGTAACGAAACAGGGTCAGTAAATAGTTTAGAAAAGATATCTGCCTCGGCCTTGAAGAGGAAGATATGGCTGTTTCCACTCCATTCTAAATATCCTGAAAGTGAAGTGATAATTAACAGGAAATTTAAAAATTTTGTTTTCATCCCGTCCTTCATTAAATGCTTATAACAATTAATAACTCAAAAGAATAATTTTTGTTTTGGATGCTCCTCTGCCTATAATCATTGTTCTATGATTATTAATTTTTGCGATAGCACTAATATCCATAAGTTCTGTATAGGGAGGATAACTCTTTTGAAGAAATGAGGACCAGTTATTATTAGTCAGTAGTATATCTCCGTAGGGGAAAAAACCTGATTCATAGTGTTGTCCTATCCCAATACATTTATTTTCATTTAAAAATAGTAGTTTTTCTGCCGGATCAGGAATAGTTATTGTTTTGCCTGCTGCTACATCAACTAACTTATTTCCACTTTTAATAAGTGTTTTGCCCCCAACAAAATAAATTTTGCTTAAGTTATTGAGATTATCTGACTTCATGATTTGCCAGCTAACACCTGCATTTGTGGTTTTATAATAATCACTTGTATTTATTGTTGCAATTCCGATGTTATTGTCTTTGAATTTTACATCACTGAAATTTTCATTTGTAGAAGCTAAGACAGCACTCCAACTCTCGCCTCCGTTAATTGTTTTAATAAATAATCTGAATCCTGTGATATAACCTTCATTTTCATTTTTGAAAAACATACCGGTTGGAAAGAAATTTTCAGTACTTTCAAGGTTTTTTACGCTCCAGGATTGACCTGCATTTTTGGTTTTCAAAAGATAGCTTCCTCCTGTATCACCCCCAATTACATAGCCTATGCTATCGTTAATAAATTGTATCCTGTTGAGATAGAAACTAACTGTTGAGTTCAGCAAAGTCCATGTTTCACCGGCATCCACAGTTTTAACAATTTTCCCGTTTCTTGAAATTGCATAGCCTGTATTTTCATCTGTAAAAGTCAAATCGTTATAGAAATCTGCCGGAATATCTGAATCTAAAGTTATAAGGTTTTCTATTTTTAATTCTCCTATTTGATTTTCTGATGGTGTAATATTATTTTCCTTATCACAAGAACAAAGAAATAAACCGGTCATAATAAAGAGAAAAGTTATTGATTTCATATTTTTTTCTGATTAGTCAATAAATAAAATTTTACAACTCTTTGTTTTGTTATTCTTTTGTAGCCATAATAATTTTCTCCATTGCTTTTTTTGTTGAAACAAATTGGTCAATCTTACCATAATTACTATTTACCGCATATATAATAGTTGTGCTGTCACGTGGGAAATAGAGCATATTTGCGTAATAACCAACTGCGTCACCGCTGTGCATATATGCAATTCCTTTTCAGTTTCAATTTTGAAAATGCCCAAACCATAGGAGATGGGGAAGAAAGCCGGGTCTGGCTTATTGGGTGATTTCCAGGTCAGCATCTGGTCCAATGAATTTGCGTTTATAATTTGCCTATTCATCAATGCTCTGAAAAAAACATTCATATCATAAGGATTCGAGATTAATCCACCGTCTGCTGTGTAATAATCCCAACCACTAAAGTAGGTGCTTTCTGTTACCTGCAATTTGCTATACATATCAATATATCCCCTCACAATTCCATGGGGAATATGTTCTTTTGCTGCAAACCTGGTCATGGTCAGGCCAAGAGGATTAAATATCTTTTCTTCAAATACGTTATAGAAATGTTTCCCTTCAATTTTTTCTATTAATAGCCCAAGCAAAACATATCCAGTGTTTGAGTATTGAACATCTTCGCCAGGCTTGAAGTATGCCTTCTGGTTGTATGTGTAATATAATAAATCGGCAGGCTTCCATTCTCGGATAAAGTCATTGAGAGAGGCAGTTTGAAATTTTAGATTCTGAATATAGTTATAAATGCCACTTGAATGCTGCAGCAGCTGTCGGATAGTTGCTTTATCAGCATTTTCGATTTTATTAATAATATCTCCTAGCAAATAGGATGAAATTTTATCATCCAAATTCAGCTTTCCTTCCTCGATTAGCTTTAATATTGTGACAGCAGTAAACAATTTCACTGTCGATCCTACCCGGGAAATATTACACGACTTCATATCAATGTTGTTGTGCAGATCTGCTTTACCGCTTGCTCCCATCCACATTCCAGACTGTGTGTGATATACAGACATTGTAACACCAACTACACCTTCTGAAGTCATATCGTTTAACAATGACTGATATTTATCCATGTCCGGATTTGTTGAACTACTGTCTGCAAAATTGAAATTACAATCATAAAAAACCGGTTCAATTGGTTCTCCTTTTCTGCAAGAGTTTAGCATAAGCAAGACAATAATAAAATATTTTGTTTTAATCATTTTTCTTAGTCTTAGTATTGATAAACAGTATGGCACCAATGTGTAAGCTGATGTGTGTCATTACAGGAATAAAGCCTGGTGAATAAGGGTACTCAGCCCAGGAATGATAGCGAATAAATATTTTAGAGCTGTTCTTTTCTGTTTTTTTCAGATAGTAGCCAATATCCAAAGAAAAAGATGGATATAATCTTCCATTTCCTTTATCTGGTTTCTTTTCGTAGTATCCCTTTGTAAAAATAAATTCTTCAGCTGTTACAAAAGTGTGCATATATCCCACACCCAAAAGTCCTGCTAAAGCAAGTCCCCCTTTTATGCGATATTCATATCCTGATTCTGTGTTAAGTCCTATCCCCTGTGCAAGGTGGGAATGATAAAAATAACAAATATTGGTTGTCTGAAATAGTCGGGAATGCTCTCCGACCTTGTAATTAAATTCTGTTCCAAATTGTATTCCCGGGTGTATGGGCGATGTGAAAAATCGCGAGAATGGAATTGCTGTTGATTCGTTAAAAAATGAAATTGAAATTGGCTTTGGCTTGTTGTGCGCATCTGTAACCGGGGAGATGGTCAGCAGCAAAAAAAGTAACATGTTTTTATTCATTTTTGCCTGATATTTTATGTAAAATATTTTGCAAAAATGATTTAATTTTATCCTAAAAGCCCGCTATTATATTGAAATAAAACTGAAGTGGACAAAAAGCCATCTGATCTGTCCATTATTGTTTCCACCATTGCCTGAAGCTGGCAACATTTGGCTTGGAAATATAAACTTTAGCTGCAGGAATTATAAAATTAACTTTCAGTTTTCTGGTTTCTGTGTTTTCAACAGACTGAATTGCTTTGAATGCAACAAGATATTGTCGGTTGATCCTGTAAAAGTTGGAATATTTTAATTTTTCTTCCCATTCCTCCAAATTTCCCTGCAAACGATATTTTTCGCCACTATAAGTTTGTAACCATAACATCTTATCAGAAGTCATAATTATAGCACATTTGCTCAATTCAATTCTTTCTTCCGTAAATCCTTTTAGTACAGTAATATATTCAATACTTTTTGGTGGACTGACAATAATTTGTTCTTTCAATATTATTGTCTCTTTTTGTTTATGGATGAACAGATAACCTGCAAAAGAAATCAAATTCAGAAGAACAAGAAAAATAAAGGCAAGTGGTAATTCTAAATTAAGAATTGAGCTTTTTGCAAATGTTATACCGATAGCGTACAAATAGAATATTTCAGAAGCCATTGCTACAAAAAGCGGGATCAATACGCCCAGAAATAGTTGTCTAATTAAACGGGCTTTAAATGTAGCATACCAGGAATAATCTTTATCCAATTTTTCATTTAAGAAATTTAAATAGAATCCTATACTAAAAGTCATTGTCACCGAGAAAACAATATCTGTGTAAAATGATGAGGTTTTAAGTAGTTCAAGGAATGTATTGTCATTAGCAATAAACACGAATGATAATGCAATGAGAAGGTGCGTTGCTGCCCAAAAAATTTATTCTTAATCCTTTTAGTTAATTGAAAAGTCTTAATCATATTGCAAAAATAGCGAAAAAGTACTGCAAACGACACTCTTTGACCCGGCGCCTTCCAAGACAACAATACTGGTTAATCTATTAAGAGTACAATAAGAGTATTATGCCCTGATTTTAAATTGATTGATTAAATAAAATAGTCGCGAACGTTTTTATCAGGATAGTGGAAAATTTTTAGTACAAAACGAAACACTATAACTTAAATAGTACAAATCAAGATAAAAGTCCAAAGGAAAAAGACAAAAGTTTATTGGTAGGTTCCCCTCCAGGGAGGGGTCAGGGGTGGGTGGAATAAGGATAATGTCAATGTCTTTGAGTACCACCAGGCTTCTTATTTAATTGCCTGAGAAGTGAACCTGAAATGATGGCCTGGTTTTTGTACTACCCGGGACTCAGGGCTTATGACATTCTGTGTACTTTGAAACTAATAATAAAAGACATTTGCATGGGTCTCAGTATACAGAAACGGACACATCAGCCGTTATAATAAAAATATGTTATTATGAATTGGGAAAAATTAAAGAAAGCAATTATACCATTGAAGAAAGTAATTATACCATTGTTCATTGTAAAATTAATAATTTTTGTTTTTTTACTTTTTAAGGGCGATGTAATCAGTATTTCAAGGGACTTAAACTATAGCAGTAATTATCAGGAAATATCCGACTGCGATAGTATGGTTGTGAAAAAGCAAAAATTTATCAGGATTGTCCGCAATGAAGACAATCGTGGTATTTCAATAAAATTCCGTGGCAGGAAAAATGATATCCCTCTCCGGGAAAAGGGAGGAGAGATACCCGTACCGATAGTTGATTAAATTTAGTGATTATTTGAGAGAACAACAGATCTGAAGTCGTCTATAATCGAATGCCAATTACGGTAATATCATCTGTCTGGACTGCCCCTTTCATCCAGTCATTAAGTTTATTTTCAAGGATCTCCTTTTGTTCTGACATCGGCAATTTATGGATTTCCAGCAGTGTCAGGCGAAAATGTGGAACTAAATACTTTTTGTCAAATTCCCCGCCAAACTGATCCTGGAACCCGTCTGAAAACAGATATAACAGATCACCTTTTTTATAATTAATTTCTTTCATTGTAAATGAACCTGACTTATTCATAAAGGCACATACAGAAGACTGATCTGCCTTTATCACGTTAAGTTCCCCTTTACTGATGTAAATAAGATCATTTACTCCTCCTGTATACTGAATTGTTTTTTTGTTCTTATCGATAACACATAAAGCTATATCCATACCATCGGTGACAGGCACATCACTCCTGCCCTGCTGCAGGCAATTAACCAGTTTCTCACGCAGTTTCGTAACGATGTCAACTGACGTAGTGATTCCTTCAATATTTACAATCTCATTTAAGAACAAAATACCAAGAAGGCTCATAAATGCTCCGGGAACACCATGGCCTGTACAATCTGCTACTGTAATAACAATCTGATTATCAGCTTCTGTAAGCCAGTAGAAGTCTCCACTTACAATATCCTTGGGTTTACTAAGGATGAAATTCTCCGGCAGTAATTTATCAATAAGACCGACCGGAGGCAACACAGCATTTTGTATGTGGCTCGCATATTTTATACTTGAAGTAATACTGGCATTCTTGTCCTTGATTATATCACGCTGCAATTCAATTTCATTTTTCTGACTTTGAATTTCATAGGTGCGTTCCATGACTTTTTCTTCGAGAATTCTTTTCTCTGCCTGGAACCGGTATTCCCGCCTTTTAATATAAATGAAAGTCAGCAGGACCATGATTATCATTGTAAGGGGATAAAACCACCATTTCTTCCAGACTGGTACCTTTATGATGATATCAATTGTAACAGGGCTTTCTGATACTGTGCCATCTCCGCTGCGGGCTTTAAGGATAAATTTATAATTTCCATCAGTTAAACGAGGGTAGGTAATACTAGTATTCTTTGTAATCTCTGACCACTGATCATAACCGTCCAGTTTGTACTGATAAGTAACAAGCGCAGGTTCCTTTAAACTGATACCTAAAAAATCGATCTTTATTTTATATATGCCAGGCGGAAGTATTATTTTTTCAGCGATGTTAGTTTCCTCTCCATCAATCTTTATTGAGGTGATTTCCAAAAGTGGTGGCAGAAAGCGGGGGTTTTCCATATACCTGTCATAGATAACCATGCCTTTGCCAGATCCAAACCAGATTTTCCCCTGCCTGTCTTTAAATACTGCATTTGGATTAAACTGATAAGTATCCGAAATATTCCCAATTCGCTGTATTGGTTTTACAGTAAAATCAGTTGTTTTGATTCTGCTTAATCCTCCTTTATGGCCGATCCATATATTTTGCTGATCATCACAAATAATTGAATAGCAATAATTTGAGACAAGGCCATCTTTCACAGTCAGATTGACAATTGAATCTGACTGTAACATAAATACGCCACTGCCATTTGACCCGACCCAAATCCTGGAGTCTGAATCTTCAGCAATAGGACCTAATGTTAAAATACCACTGAGAGTATTAAAAGGTATCTTAAAAACCTTTTCATCCTGAATATAAGCAAGCGTGCTGCCAGGAGTGCTTATCCACAGTTTGCCGGTTCCGTCAAAATACAGATAGTTGATATTATTATGAGGTAATCCGCCCTGATTAATAGTATACCAGGTTTTTCCATTAGTCCTGGAATTAATATTCAATAATCCCTTTTGGGTACCTATCCAAACTTGTTCTCCTTTTCCTGTTATTATTGTTATTGAATTTTCAAGTGCTCCATTTCCGACAGGGTACTTAAATATTTTATCATTCCCTGTCTCCATCAGGAAAACACCATTTTGAGCAGTACCTATCCAGAGTTTCTTTCCGTCAGCTGAATAGATCGATGTAACCTTATCGTTTGGTAATCCACTGTTATTTCCGTAAAATTTAACTGCCTGGTTCGTCAGCTGATCAATTTTAAGGAGACCCTGATCAGTTCCTACCCATCTGTATTTCTGATCGAAAAAAAATGAAAGGATATTATTTCCATACCGGGCGTCATCAAATGAATAAACAGAAAATGTTTTAGGTGTAATAAGTGTAAGTCCCTGTCCGTAATTGCCGCTCCAAAGGTTTCCTTCACGGTCCTCATAAATAGTTTTTACATCATCTGCCGGAAATCCGTTTGTCCTGTTGAAATAATTAATACCCTGGAACTCTCCCGTTGCGGAACAGTTGATCTTGATGAGCCCTTTCCCAAAAGTACATAACCATATGTTTGAATTGCTGTCTTCATAAACATCCTGTATGTTTTTAAAGTCATAATCATTCTCCGGAATTATCTTTAAAACCTTAAACTGACTATCGTTAAAGGTGAGCTCAAATATGCCGTCATTTTCCGTGGCTATATAGAAGCCCGATCTGCTCCTTATTCTTTGAATGCAGGTTATTTTGGATTCCGGAATTTCTGAGACATGACGTATTATTTCAATTTCTCCTGATTCTTTAAATCTGCAGAACACTAAGCCTGAGTTTGTGCCAGCAAGAAATTCTCCATCATCCAGAAAATCAAATGTTAATATATTTACCTGCTCACTGAACCTGCTGTTTTTTATAACACCTGAATCCCTATCCAGTTTCAGTAAACCATCAGAGTAAGTACTTGCCCAGATCCTGCCATCAGAGCTTTTTGCAAAATGTGTAACAGGACTTAGATTTAATTTATGCGCATTGATGCTATTATTACGTTTCCCGTCAAAACAGGATAAGCCACCATTATACTGGCCAAACCACAGGTATTTTCCATCATCAATGCTACAGGTTATAAAACTGTCTGAAAGGGAGTCACTGGCAGGATATGTCTCAAATACAATACCATTATAGCGCGATAAGCCGTTTCCCGTGCCTATCCACAAATGACCATGTATATCCTGTATGATAGAATAAACATAAGATTGTGTTAATCCGTCTTCTGAATTGAATGTGCGGAAATTATAACTCTGAGGAAATGCATGTACGGTTGAAATTAAAAAGAAAAGGAGCAGGATTCCGCCTGATTTCATGCAGGACTTTATAAGAATTCCGGCAGAAATTAAAAAAGCAGATATACATCTCCTGCAACAGGGATTGGAGGATGTGGGTAGAGTACTCATCTCATTCGGATTTTAGGAGAGTAGACAGGTACACCTCCAATGGGTACAACATAGAATGGTAAAGAGATCCCATATTGATTCCTGACAGTGACTACTACATTATTGTTTTTAATCTGGACAGTCTGATTCTTTAAGAATTGTATTTCAATTGTCGAATTTTTTTCTTCATCAACAATTGGGAATTCCTGAATCTTCCAATTATCTTCCCCTGAGACAGGACATAGGATCCCATTTTTGGCAACCGAAAAAATCCTGATAATTCCGTCATCGTCCCAGTCGAAATTTGATATCTGGATAGAGATTGTCCTGTCATCCACAAACGGATAAATCTGACATACATTCTTTTGATCATCTGAGAGCCTGAAATGATATTTATAGGTAAATAAATTACCCCCTTCTACCGCCACATTTTCAATTGCGCTTGTACTCAGAAAGTATTTATATAAATTCCCGTCGTCTCCTGATATCCCCTGGGCAATGATCTTAAATACGCGCCCCCCAAGTTTCTCAACGCTCTTCCCTTCAGAGGGATTAAAAGGGCCAAAACTATACCACTTCTTATTGAATTGAGGATCAGTCTCAAATGATTTTGAAGCAAGCAGATATCCGTTTTTATAATTGCCGCTCTTATTAAAAATCAGTTCTGCAGTATCCGACCAGCAATCCTTCCCCCCATAAATCGAAAAGTTTACAGAAGTATTAAATTCGGCTTTCCCTTCATCAAGATCTCCTCCTGTATCAGGGTCATAAACACGGATATATACTGGTCCAGTCTGGGAGTAAGGAATTATGCAAAAGAATATCTGACAAAAATCATCATCTCCCCAGGAAGTGTTTGAATTTCCTCCAAAAGTCATCAGGTAGTTGATATTCTCATCAGCAGCCGGTGCAGATTGTGAAAAGAGATCTGTTACGGCAAATAAAATAAATGATATTATCAGGAGATATTTTTTCAAATCAATTTATTTTAATTTTTTTCATATAGCATAATTTATTAACCACACCCAGACTGTCTTGTT
This sequence comes from Bacteroidales bacterium, assembly GCA_016715075.1. Classification (GTDB taxonomy): domain Bacteria; phylum Bacteroidota; class Bacteroidia; order Bacteroidales; family VadinHA17; genus LD21. The sequence continues at coordinate 350,288 of JADKBK010000002.1, read as the reverse complement.
CAACAACCAATCCCAGTTTCACAGTATAATCACCCTTCTTTTTAAATGTGTTATCAATTAAAGGCCCTCCCTGTTTAAAACCGTCTCCGAAATCCCAAAAATAGTCAGTGATCTTAACATCTTTAAGATCTGAAGTTAATCCCCTGAATGACATTGGTTCATCAACAATCCCGGCTTTGTCTGATTCAATGCAAGCTTGTCTGATGTTTTCAAGCTCTGCCATATACTCAACTTTTCTGGCAATAGTATCCCCGGTAAGCTCATCAATTATTGTGAGTGAAACAGGATATTTTCCCGGTCCGGGAAAACAATGTCGCACTTCTTTGCCGGGGTAGATTATGCCGTCACCGAAAGTCCACAGGTATTTTGCCTCTACACTATCGAGAAGTTGTTGTTTTTCATCAAAGAATGTAAAGCAATAGTTGTTCTCAAGTATACTGTCGCAATTCTGAAAATCGACAGCAGGTGAACTGAACCTAAAAATATCATCCGTATTCCTTCTGTTTGTTGAAAAAAAACCGCTGGTAAATGTTGAATCGATACATAGTCCGAAATCATCAGCCGGCGAATTTATTGCCGAATCCAGATGCACAGGGACTATCCACTCTCCATCTGTTTCCCGTGTATAAAACAGGTCTTTCCCGCCAAAACCATTATGTCCCTCTGATGCAAAATAAAGTTTGCCATACCTGCAGGCAAAAGGGAAAGTTTCATTTTCGGGTGTATTTATAAGCGGTCCAAGGTTTACAGGCTGCTCCCATTCATTATTACTTCTGTCACAATAGTAGAGATCCATTCCCCCAACACCGCCGGGCATGTCCGATGAAAAATAGATTCTGTCACCATCCGGAGTCAGTGATGGGGTGTAAAAAGAATACATCGGATTATTATGGGTAAATGATTTTATATTTGTCCATAGTCCTTCTATTAATTCTGCGGAATAGATACCCAGTTTATTTGAGGTGTCAGAAATGTTTCGTAAAGAGTTTACAATTGAATTATTCCTCGAATAGTATATTACATTGCCTTTTTCATTGAATGTAACAGGTCCGTCATTAAATGAGGTTGTAAGCTCCTTTGCCAGGATTTTAGGATGATTCCATCCTGAACTGCCTTTCCTGGCAACAAAGAATATTTTGAAAAGCCTGTTTTGATCATCGTTATAACTTACGGGAGAATTATCACTCCGGTCTGAACAAAAGACAATCCCTCCCCTGTAGAGTACAGGTGCAAATTCATCATTCAACCTTGAACAGAATGATGTTGTATTTACTATATAACTTTCCGACTGAGAATACGATTCAGCTACATTAATGAATGATGCCAAGAATAACAGATATAGGTATTTATTCATAAAATTCAACTTCTAAAACTGTCTTGGTCCTATTACCTTTCGTGAATATCTGAATATATAGTTCAAAACTATTTCATGAGAACCGTTAATATACTTTCCAAGATCACCAAAATTAAAATCATAGGAATAGCCCATTCTGAGCTGGTAATTGAGCTGACACTGAACCATTCCTACCAGTATATCCTTGCTCCTGTAACCAGCACCAATCCATATCCTGTCTTTCAAACTGATACGAGCATTCAGATCTATCTGGACCGGATTATCCGGATGATACTTTATTAAGGCTGAAGGCAGAAATTTAACATATTGACTCAATCCAAGCTCATAGCCTCCTGAAAAGAAATAATTGCTCCCGGAGAAATTGTTACCAGTTTTATATTTACCGGTGTTTTTATCCAGTTCATGACTTAAGAACAATGGCATGGAGATGCCTACGTAGTATTTCTTTGTGTAATAATACATGCCAAGACTAAAATTCGGCAACACCTGCGACGTGGCAGAATTCATCAGCTGAACATCGTTAGGATCATCTGCGAGCAGTTCGTTCCATGCAATATTTGACACAGTGACACCAAAACCCAAACCCAATGCAAGTTTTCCTTGTCCCAGTTCCATCCTGTATGAGTAATTACCAAAGAAGCTGGTCTCCTTAAATATCCCGATGCTGTTATTCTCAACAAGTAACCCCAATCCAATCCTGTCATTATAAACCGGTGAATGAACAGTCAGTATATAGCTTTTCGGAGCATCCCTGAACCCGACCCACTGATTACGATATGAAGCGGTTAAGCTAAGAGCGTCCTGACGACCGGCGTAAGCAGGATTAATAGCAAGGGCATTTACATCATAATGATCAGATAATGGGAACAGCTGACCCAACAGATTCAGTTGAAATAATAATGCCACTATGCTCAGTATAACCCGGTTCATTTACCTTTTAATTAAAACAGACCCCTTTCTAATTATGCCATTCCCAAATTTCAGGATATAAAAATAAGTATCGTCAGAAAGTTCCTGGCCGTCATTGTTCAATCCGTTCCAGTCATTATGATAACCTGTATCCGTGAATTCTTCATTCCCCCACCTGTTAATGATAATAAGCTCAACCTTATCCTCAATTCCGTTAATCTTAAAATAATCATTTTTCCCATCTCCATCCGGGGTGATAACTGACGGTACAAACAGTTCATTTACTGTAATTTTAACCTTTGCACTATCCTCACAAGAACCCAGCTTCGTCTTCCAGAGAAAAATATTTTCTCCTATTGACAGATCCGTTATAACCGCAGTGGGAGAATGAATATCACTAATGCGTCCTTTTCCTGAAATCAGCGACCATTCGCCTTCTTCAGCTGCTGTCAGCACTGCAGTCATCTGCGTTTCAAAAACAAAATTGAGTATCTGGTCGGGCCCTGCGTCCGCAACCGGTGGTTCATCAACTGTAACAACTGTGGCTATTGATGCGACACTCCTGCATCCGCTGTTATCAATAATTTTTACAGTATAACTTCCTGGCGCCGTAACAATTATGGATGAGGTAGTTTCACCTGTTGACCAGGAGTAGGATGCACCGGGGCTTGATGTTAAAGTCACTTTATTCCCTGAACAGAAAGTTACCGGACCAGAAGCTGTTATAACGGGAGTTGCAACGTTACAAAAGGTGGATTGATAGAAGGGATATATGGGATCATTCAAAAGATCTGTCATGTTCCCATAACTGCAATTTGAAGCCGGATAACGGGTCGTTACAGGAAATGTGCAATTAATAGCAAGAAAGGCAACATTAATTGTGGTCAGACTAAGTGGAGATATCGTTCCGCCGATAAATACCATAACAGGATTGTCATTGCTTGTAAATAAACCCTGAGCTCCGGTCTTTGTGAAATTACCTGTAACGATCAGATAACCATTTGCTGTTATGATAGACTGGTTGTTCATTGATATATTTCCCTGAACGATAAGAATTCCATTGTTGTTTATGACTATATCATTATTATTTCCAAGAAATAAATTTCCTTTTACTACAAGTGTGTCATTGATAGTCAATACACTGCCAGTACCAGTAAATGATAATGAATCGTTAATAGTAATATATCCATTTATAGTAATATCATTACCACTAATGGTAGTCTGAGGTACCGGCCAGGCTGGATTCCAGCTTGAAGGTGATTCCCAGTCGCCAGTATAATCGTTCACGCTGGAATAATTCTGTGAAAATACCGAAGGGCCAAAGAGACAAAATAACCAGATCAAATAAATTATCCGTTTTTTTTGTTTAATCATCTAATGCAATTTATTGCTTAATCTCAGCTCCAGTTAAAAATATACTCTTAATTCCAAACAATTAACCTGATCTGTTTTCCGATATTATCAGACAGATAATCATTCTTTATGTACCAATCCTTTTATTGACTAAACAAATTTAATCTTTTTTAGTTATCTCACCCCTCCCTGTTCTTCTGTGAAAATATATAAAAACGATCTCTACAGGCAAAATGTGATATATCAAATTTATGATTTTAATGAGTCAAAGCCAAATTTAAATTTGCTTGTAATCATATGAAATACAATCATTACCTCACCCTCCCCAAACTTCTTAAATTGTCTTCCGGAACACTCCGGGTTCTAACGGTATGCAGCAAGACGGGACCAAAAATGCTGCTGCATGCAGGGGGGCATCATCAAGGAGATCTTCTGATGGAATTGATTCCTAAAATTCCCTGTATAAAAATTATATGAATTATGAAACCTATTTAAAGAATAGTGTAACAGGTATTCTGTCAGAGGTGGCGACCTTTAGACTATAATAATTCTTTCACCGGAATAATATAAATATAATGAAAAATATAGCTCTTCTCGTTGTTTTAATGATACCTCTCATGGCAGGAAAGGTCACTGATTACCAGTCATCTATCCAGGAGAAAGTAACTTCTCAGACTAAAGTGCAGGATTCCATACAGGATTTGACTGCAGCTCAGAAGAATACAAATATAGTGTCGCAGAAAGAGGCAACTGCGGAAGAGTGGAAAAAATTCAATAAGAGCGACTTTGAAATAAGAATCATGTCGAATGAAGAGCGGATTTCTGAATTAAATGAAAGAATAAGAAAACCTGCTGAGATATTTGATTCATTTTACATGAAGAAGATAGCTAATCTGGAAAAAGAAAACAGGTTTCTCAAGGGAAGGCTGGAAGCTTATGAAAAGCATCAAACCGAAATTGGAAGTTTATAAGAGTGACTTTGAAAATGATCGGCATGTTATTGGAGAGGGGCACACCACTGAAGCATTTCAGGACCTAAAGATCAGGGAACATATGGGTTATGCTGTGGAGTGGGCGGCTAAAAGAAATCAGGCGCAGTGAAAGTCAATCGGAATAGAAATTAAAACCGGGAGACGTGATTAAAAACAAAGCCCCCGGTGTTTTAACTACCGGAGGCTTCATCGCAGCTTTAGATGTTTCTGATTTCATCATAGTGCAAATCAAAGATCGGAAATCTCATTTTTTAAGTCAAGTAATTACGGATATTTTTGTCAATGGAATAAGCCACTTCGTCAAAATATTTCATGGCTTATGCTCAGGCTTCGGATTGGAGTATTAAAAATCATTTTTCAGCTTTTTGGCGTGAAATTTCTGTACCGGCAATTATTAATTTGTCATACAAATCAATTATTGAGGCTGTAATCCTGTAGATATTGAAATCCTCATCTACCTGTCTCTGCAAATTGGCAGCCTCATCCTGCCACCGGCCTGTATTATTGAAATAAGATGTAAGCTCTTTCCCGAGTTTATTTGCATCAGGGGCTTCCCTGCCATATGCCACGAAATTATTTTTGCTGAAGAATGAATAATTTTCCATAGAGACCAGTCCACCGAAATATTTCTGATTTACTGATAGTACGGGGACTCCGCATGCGAGAGTTTCAATAGCCACCCTCCCGACACCCAGGACGAGGCCCGATTTCCTGATTATCACACTTACATCCTGCATATAGCCATGAATTATCACAGCCTTGCGGCCAATAAGACTGTTAACAGATTCAGCTTCCTGTCTTACATCTTCGAGATGATCACCGTCACCAACAATATTAAATTTAAGATCAGGGAATTGTTTGTAAAGAGGCATTAGCGCCTCTTTCATAACCATGGAGATTATTATGGAATGTCTTTTATCAATGCGGCTGATATAGCATAATGAATTATGGTCTCTTTCATCCTGTGATCTGACTATTCTGACACCATTCTGGATCAGTATTGATTTCTCAGCTGGTATTCCATATCCTGCGGCCTCATCGAAGCTGCTTTGACGCACAAAAATGAATTTATTTATCCACCTTCTCACCAGTTTTGATCTGACATCATATTGTGTCTGTCCATGTACCGTTACCACAACAGGAATGCGGGCAATCTTACCTGCCAGGCAGCCTATAAAAGCAGGCAGCCTCTGATGGACATGAATGATCTCAATCTTATTCTCTCTGATATAACGCGCAACAAAAAGTATCTGAAAAGGGGCCAGAAGGTCATTCATCCTGATATTGATGAATTTCACTCCCCTGTTAAGGAGGCTATTCTGCTTACCGCTTTTTGCCATGATAAATACTTCATGTCCCATTTCATCCATGACATTTGCAAGATCACGGACATGATTCTCGGCACCTCCGAAGGCAAACACTCTTACAAGATGCAGAATTCGCATAAGAAATCAGGTATAATAAATATTATTAACCATACTTTACTTAGTGGTCTCTGACAAATATCGGATATTTTCCTTAACCGTCAACAATCACTATTATAAACTAAATTAGCCCGGAAAAATTTCCGGGCTAACAAACCAAACCCATATCCCATATCTAAATTGCTGTTCCGCCTCTTTCTCCTGTTCTTATCCTGATACACTCTTCCAGGGGCGTTATGAATATCTTTCCATCACCCACGGCACCCTCGCTGTTAGTACGGGCAGCTTTCAGAATTGTATTCACGGTTATGTCAACGAATTCTTCATTCACCCCTATCTCAATTTTTATTTTGGGGATCAGATCCGGGACAATGATTTGCCCCCGGTACATCTCTTCAATTCTCTGCTGTCCGTGTCCTGATACCCGGCTTACAGTAATCCTTTTTATATCGGCTTCGATAAGCGCTTCCCGCACTTTATCCAGTTTGACTTCCCTGATAATAGCTGTTATTAATTTCATTTTCTGAGTTTTTCTAATTCAATTATTAACTTGGATTCAGCATTCCGTATCCTCTTTCACCATGGTACGACCTGTCAAGTCCGGCCATTTCATCAGTTTCTGATGCTTTAAGCTTAACAACCTTGTCCAATGCCAGGATTATGATATAGGTCATTACTGCTGCATAAGCTATAGCGATAATTACTGCCAGAGCCTGTACGCCTAACTGATTCCATACTGTCCATGTGCCTCCGGCAACAGTTGCTGCGTCGGCCATCCATGAAGGACGAATAAAGAATACCAGAAGAATAGCTCCTGTTATTCCTCCAACGCCATGTATTCCAAAAGCGTCGAGGCTGTCATCATATCCAAGCTTGTTTTTCAGCATTATTGCCATATAGCAAACAAAGGATGCCACAATACCCAGAACCATTGCTCCATAAGGCTGAACCACCCCTGCAGCCGGCGTAACTGCCACCAGTCCGGCCAGAATCCCAGAGGCAAATCCCAGTGCAGTCGCCTTTCCCTGATGTCTGCTTTCAATTATTATCCATGCAAGCGCCCCGGAAGCGGCGGCAATCTGTGTTGCTGTAAGAGCTTGTGCTGTGCTCAGTCCGCTTGATATGCTGCTCCCTGCATTAAAGCCAAACCAGCCTACCCACAGCAAACCTGCACCCAGCATAGTTATAACAAGGTTATTCGGACGGATGACCTGATAAGGATAACCTCTTCTTGCACCAAGATATAGTGCTGCCACAAGACCGCTTACACCTGCAGAGATATGTACAACAGTACCTCCGGCAAAATCAATTGCCCCTTTGGGTCCAAGATTGAAAAGAAAGCCGTCAGAAGCCCATACCCAGTGACATAAAGGATTATAAACCAATAAACCCCAGATAGCTATAAAAAAGCAATATGCCTTGAATGATACCCTTTCTGCGAAAGCGCCTGCAATAAGAGCAGGTGTTATAATCGCAAATTTACCCTGGAACATCGAAAAAACATACTCAGGAATGCCGGCATCCATTATATTGGTATCGATACCTTTCAGGAAAAAATAGTCGGAGTTCCATCCGAACCAACCTCCCAGGATGTTCTGCCCGAAACACATACTGTAACCAAATACCACCCACAAAACACTGATTATACCCATTGAAACAAAACTGTGCATGATTGTACCAAGGACATTTTTCGATCGTACCAATCCACCATAAAACATCGCCAGACCAGGAACCATTAACAATACCAGAGTTGTTGAAGTCAGCATCCATGCTGTCGCACCTGTATCAATTGCCGTTCCGTCAGCAGCATATAATCCTGTTAAACTGAAAAATATCAGTATAAGCATTAACAGGGGTCTCTTCCATCTTAATTTAATCATAATAATTTTCTTTTAATTGTATTATTAACTCCCGGCTTGTATGCGACCGATTTATAACTCAAAATTTAACAATGAAATCATTAAATTTTCCCGACAAATATATGAGCTTTCAGGGGGTACTCCAAATTATTTTGATATTTTTTTTATTTTATTCTGTTTATTAGGGGGGTGTATTTGATTATTTGTGTCTTTTTTTCAATTATAGTGCTGTTTTTTAGGGGGGTAATCTATAATTATTGTATTTTTTAAGACGTCTTAATACAATTAAAGATTTAAACTTCCAGAACACATCGAATAAAGGCCGTCGCAATAGGTCAACATCCATTCCTGTTGGGAGATTTGGCCTCTGCAGAAGCTTTTAACTTATTGTTACATAAAGGTTCACTGAGAATGACATTTGGAAGCTTTGAATTAACTATCATCCCCGGGTCGCAGCAAAATGATAATCATTGTATGATAAATGCCGGGCGCAACCGGAGCGGTTGAGTGGATGCATTAATCTGAAATGCCCTTTAAAAAAGACATCTAAATAAAATTTCTGTCGAGGTATTTCTGGAACGCATCTTTATATTGCTCACTTACAGGAATATATGTTTTTCCAAATACAATCCTTCCCTTCTCTATTGTATCTATCCTGTCAAGATTTACTATAAATGAACGATGAACCCTCATAAATCTACCGGAAGGCAGCTTCGATTCGAGGAGCTTCAGTGTAGTCAGAGAAAGCACCGGTTTGGAAGAACTCTGAGTGACTATTTTAGCATAATCCTTAAACCCCTCAATAAAAATAATATCATTGAAGTTAATTCGCCTGATCTTGTAGTCGGATTTGAGGAAAAGAAACTTGTCGTTTGAATTAACATTCACCCTGGCTTTCTGCTCCATACGGATCAGACGCTCCGCCTTCCGTACTGCAGATAAAAACTCCTCATAACTGAAAGGCTTCAGCAGATAATCCACAATCTCCAGTTTATAACCTTCAAGGGCATATTTTTCATAAGCAGTGGTAAAAATAATTTTGGGGCCCTTTTCAAGCAAGCGCGTAAATTCAACTCCTGTCAGCTCAGGCATCTGGATATCCACAAAAATGATATCAGCCCTGTTTTCGTTCAGAAAGTCAGCAGCATCCAGCGGATTATCGAACCTGCCAATGAGTTTCAGCTCAGGTGTCTTTCCGATATACCCCGAAACCAACTGGAGTGCCAGTGGCTCATCATCTATTGCGATTGCGTTTAACATCAGAAAAAATTAATCTGAAGCAATACTTCAAACTCATTATCTCTCTTGCTGATAGTAAGTTTATGATTATCCGGGAACAATAATGCAAGCCTCTTTTTTACATTTTCGAGTCCTATACCTGAATTATTGCTTTCATGTTCTTCTGGTGACTTTGTAAGACTATTAACACATCTGAATGATATTGAATTCTTCAAAGTCCTGAGTGTAATCTCAATAAATGAGTTGCCCCTTGAAGTGATCCCGTGCTTGAAGGCATTTTCAATAAAGGGGATAAAGATCAACGGAGGGATCTTCAGATCATCATACTTATCTGGAAATATTACATTAAGAGCTACCTTTTCATTCATTCTGAGTTTCATGAGATCGATATAGTTATTCATGAAACTGATTTCCCTGCTCAGGGTTGTATCGCCATTTTCAGATTCGTATAACAGATATCTCATCAGTTTTGAGAGCTTAAGTACAGCTTTTTGAGCATCATCAGTATTGAGACTGATAAGGGAATAAATATTATTCAGGGTATTAAAGAAAAAATGGGGACTTATCTGGTTTTTCAGAAATGCAAGTTCCGAATTCAGTCTCTCCTTTTCCAGCTTCTCCTGCAACTGCTCGATCTGGGAATGACGTTCAAGAATCCTTATTCCCAGGGAGAAGAGAACAAGTATCAAAGATGTAAATGCATAGTTGAATATGTGGATCTCCTTCATTGGAGGGCCCACTTTTCCCTTCCCACTTCCGGGAAGATCCCTGTCCCCATCAGCAGAGGGTACCTTGTTCTTTATTTCCTGGACAGCAACAGGGTCATATTTGAATATGCGCTTATGTGAGAAATCAGATACAAAGAAGAAACTGACAATTAAACATATCACAGATAGATAATAGATGTATTTTTTCTTTCTGAAAAAGAACATCGGAACAAGGACCAGATAGTTGGCATAAAAAATTATACCGCTTATCATAGTATTAAGATAATAGAACCAGATAAATTCTTTGCCGATCTGCCACCTTTTTATGAAGTAAACAGGTAATCCGAAGAGGACCGCCCAGGCGAGAATATGAAGTGTGATCTTAAGTTTATTGCCTTCAAAGAAGTTTTTTTTCATTATTTCCAAGGATGATCCTGTTGATTTATTTATAGTCTGCCTGATTTTACTGCAGATTTTATTGTCTACCAAATATAGTTAATCCCTGTCATTTTATTCATACCTGAGCGCATCTATCGGATTAAGGTTAGCCGCTTTGCGTGCCGGGTACCATCCAAAGAATACCCCGATTATAAAACATACTATAAATGCAAGAACAACCGATTGAGTTTTTACCAGGGGTTCACTATCCATAAGCGATCCGGCAAGTTTGGCAATCAGGTATCCGAAAATTATTCCGAGAAGTCCTCCCAGGATGCTCAGGAGCATCGATTCGACAAGGAACTGTTTGAGGATATCTCTCCCACGGCCCCCTACCGACATTCTTAATCCGATCTCCCTTGTTCTCTCTGTTACTGAAACCAGCATGATATTCATTATCCCGATACCTCCAACAAGCAGCGAAATGCCTGCTATAGCCCCAAGGAGTATAGTCATTATGTTGGTTATAGAAGAAACCCTTTCAATTAGCTCCGACTGGGACATTATCCTGAAATCATTTTCCGCCGATTCCTTAAGCTTATGTGTCCTTCGGAGGATCTCACTGGCTTCCGCTATGGCTGCCGCACTCTTTTCCTCACTCACGGCTGAAGCATAAATACCATTAATGTAGTCAATGGCAGCAAGACGGCGCTGAACTGTCGAGTAGGGTGCGATAATAAGGTCGTCCTGATCCTGGCCCATTCCGCTCTCACCTTTATCCTCAAGAGTACCTATAATGAGGAACGGCAGATTCTTGATCCTGATTGTAAGCCCGACAGGATCAGCACCCTTCCCAAAGAGGTTTTCCACAACTGTCTGCCCGAGCAAACATACTTTTGACATATTCCTCACTTCAGCTGAATTGAAAATCCTGCCTGCTTTTACTTCAAGCTTTTTTATGGGGAGATACTCTTCACTCACCCCATATATAGTTGTCTGAGTATTCTCATTGCTGTATATTACCTGACCACTGGCGCGTATCTCCGGCGAAACAGCAGTCAGTGTGACAGCTTCGTTGCGCAGCGCTGTAACATCACTCAATTTTAGCACATTGGAATTCGAGGTACCGAGACTGACACCGCCGCGGCGCTGAAAATTTGGCATTATCATTACCATATTGGTTCCCATACCCGACATCTCTTCCCTGATACTGGCTTTCGATCCTTCACCAATGGCCAGCATGGCGATAACCGATGCTACTCCTATTATTATGCCCAGCATAGTCAGAAATGCCCTCATTTTATTTCTGAACAATGCTCTTACGGCAATTCTGAAAAGGTTTGAATAATTCATTGGTTTAAATATTTATTAATCAAAGTCTTCTTCAATCTCCGGACCAAGGTTCTTCAGCATTTCAGTTGCAAAATAACGGTCAGCAACCTGAGATTCCTTCTGAATTTTTCCATCCCGGAAAATGACATTTCTCGTTGCAAACCTGGCTATATCAGGTTCATGTGTCACATACACAATTGTTCTCCCCTTACTATTCAGTTCCTGGAAAAGTTCCATAATCCCGAATGATGTACGGGTATCGAGATTTCCTGTCGGTTCATCTGCAAGTATCAGGACAGGATCATTTACAAGCGACCTTGCAATTGCTACCCTTTGCTGCTGGCCGCCCGACAGCTGGTTAGGCATATGATGCATACGGTCAGCCAGTCCCACATCTTCGAGTGCCTTTACTGCCCTTTCCTTCCGTTCCCTGGCCTTAATTTTCCCGTTATAAAAGAGCGGAAGCTCCACATTTTCCAGTGCGGTGGTCCTTGCCAGAAGATTATATGACTGAAAAACAAAACCAAGCTTCCTGTTTCGCAGCCTCGCGGTCTCATCTCTGTTCATTGTATTTACATCCACTCCATCAAGACAATAACTTCCCACAGATGGCTTGTCAAGGCAGCCAAGGATATTAAGCATTGTCGACTTTCCTGATCCGCTTGCACCCATTATTGCAACAAACTCCCCTTCATGGATCTTCATATCAACCCCCCGGAGGGCGTGTACGGTAACCTCTCCTATATGATAGTCTTTTCTGAGGTTATTTGTCTCTATTACAATATTATTCATGATAATGTATCAGTTTAGCTTTAATTAAACCTCATCCCTAAAAAGGGAATGGGCCACGCGGAGTATTGCCTGATGTCTCTGTTTTTGAAACAGAACCTGCTTCCGTCATTGCAATAACAACCTCATCCCCCTCTTTCAACCCCGAAAGAACTTCGACACCCGAACCATTGTCTATCCCTATTTTGATCATATTTGGGTGTATACCCATCCTTGTATCTTTAATCCACACTGTTTTGGTCTTAGGGTCATTGCTTACCTGCCCTGATGAAAATCCCGCCGGTGGCAGAGCTTTTGCTTCCGCTCCGGCACTTCCTGTTAGAGGAGGTGTCTGACTAAGTGGCAATGATCCGTCTGCCTTCATTGTTTTTGCCATCTTTGCAAGGTAAGCTCCGTCCGGAGTAAACCTGAGCGCTTTCCCCGACAGCACAAGGCTGTTCTCACGTTCTTCAACATAAATGATGGCGCTGGCTGTCATCCCGGGCATAAGCTTTTTCTCAGGATTGGGGGCACTCAGTATAACAACATATGTGACAACATTATTGGTAGTTACAGGCTGCAAACGAACCTCAGATACATTGCCAGTAAATTTCATATCCGGATAGGCGTCAACAGTAAATTCGACTCTCTGATTCCTGTTAACTTTTCCAATATCAGCCTCATCAACGCTGGTCTGAACCTCCATCTGTGTCAAATCATTCACTATCGTAAAAAGGGTGGGAGTATTAAAACTGGCAGCAACTGTCTGTCCTTCCTCTACTGCCCTGTTGAGTACAACACCGTCAATCGGGGAGGTTATTGTTGCATAATCAAGATTGACTTTTGCCCTTGATAAAGCTGATCTTGCACTGCTGAGCGAGGCTTTGGAATTTTCATAATTGAACAGAGCCTGATCATAATCAGACTGGGCAATCAGCTCTTTATCATAAAGGACCTTTAACCTCCTGTAGGTTGCCTCCTGAAAGGTCAGCTGTGCCTGGGCCTGATCAACCTGAGACTGACTCTGATCGAGCTGAGCCTTAAGTGAAGTCTCATCGAGCCTGGCCAGTATCTGCCCCTGCTTTACATTATCGTTGAAATCTGCATAAATATGCTGCAGAATTCCTGATACCTGGGTGCCAACCTCAACAGTGGTGATTGCTTCTATTGTTCCTGTCGCTGTGACAGTATTATAAATATTACCACGTTCCACTTTTACAGTGTCGAAAGTAACATCAGATTCCTTTTCAGAAGCCATCCTGATTATCACCAGTGTTGATACTGCTATCACGATAGCTGCTCCGATTACTATTATTCTTCTTTTCATCATTATTTGTTTTTATCATTAGAGTGCCAGGGGTATTCCCATATAAAAATCCATAATCTTATAGCTGAAAATCAGGTTATACTTTGACTGAAGCAGCTGACTCTCTGCCATTATCAGATTTGTTTTTGAAACCATATAGTCAACCGAGTTTATGATGCCCTGCCTGAATTTTTCAGCTGAAAGAGAGGCCGATTCCGCTGCCGCAGCGTAATTCTCGAGATTAGCCTCGTATTCTGACTGGGCTGAACTCACATCCACGCATGCCTGTTCGATACTCTTTCTTAATTGGTTCTTTGTATCAGTCTCTGTCAATACTGCATCCATATAGCCTATTTTAGCAACAGCAACACTGGTCTTTGCCTGCTTGTTCTGATAGATCGGAATAGAGAGTGAAAATCCGATACTCGGCCGGATACCCTGGTTTAGCTGGTCAAAATACGGATCGGTGTATGAAGTGGAATAACCTGAGCTTAGACCTGCTGCTGCAGATAAAGTAGGGAAAAAGGCTGCCCTGGCAATCTTCTCATCAATGGATGCTATTTCTTTCTGTACCACTGCATTCTTTATCTGCGGCTTAATGGCAATTGATGTTTCATAGACAAGCCGGGCATCTGGTAACCGATTTTCATTTACCGATTCCAGGATAAGCGGATGTTCAATATTAAATCCGGAGCCCATTGGGAGCTCCATAAGCTGCATCAGGTTCACCTTTGCTATGGCAAACTGACTTTCAGAATTTGCAAGGGTAAGCTTCTCGCTTGCCAGCTGTGATCTGACCTGGGCAAAATCGGACTGGGAAATTACTTTCAGAGCAAGTCTCTCCTGTGCCAGATTAAGCTGTGATGTAGTAGATTCAATCTGCTTCAGACTGTTCTTAACCTGTTCCCCGGCATAGAGAACCTGGAGGTATGCATCCAGAATACTCAGACTGATGGATTCCTTCGTAGTCTCCAGAGAGTATAATCCTCCTTTCAGATCGAGCTCTGCCTGTCTGATAAGGTTTGTTATTCTCGAAGAGTTAAAAAGGGTGACACCCGAATTAATTGAATAATTTGAGCCACTGGCTCCTGTGAGGGCTGTCTCTCCTGTAAGTGCATTTTTACTCCATGTAAAACTCTGACTCAGCGAAGCGCTGACATAAGGAAGGCGATTTGCCTTCGACTGCTCTTCATACAGGCCATATCTCTTATTTGACAGTTCACCCTTCCTTACCTGTATGTTTCTGCTGAACGCGTATTCCACACAATCGTTAAAACTCCACAGACTATCCTGCTGTCCGTATGAATTTTCACAAATAACAAAAAGGCTTAAACCCAGAAGCAGCAATACTTTTTTCATAAATCCTTTCATTTTTGAAATAAAAGTATCGCACCACTTCCCGGGATAAAAATTATATCGAAGAACAGGCAGTATTTACCGACAGAATGGAATTTTTAGCTGTTGATAATATTCATTAAGATCCGGACTATAAAAAAAAGGCTGTCACAGAGGACACTGCTGGCGCGGATTTGTAATCCGTGCCATTAATTACCTTTCTGATATGTGCTGGTAAGTAGCTGCAAATAAGAGACAGAGCAGCAGCGGACATTTCCTGGTAAAGAGTGTGAAGCGTGAGGTCACTCTTTTGGCACGGATTGCAAATCCGCGCCAGCGGGGATCCGGACTATAAAAAAAAGGCTGTCACAGAGGACACTGCTGGCGCGGATTTGTAATCCGTGCCATTATTTACCTTTCTGATATGTGCTGTTAAGTCGCTGCAAATAAGAGACAGCGCAGCAGCGGACATTTCCTGGTAAAGAGTGTGAAGCGTGCCATGGTAACTCTTTTGGCACGGATTGCAAATCCGCGCCAGCGGGGATCCGGACTATAAAAAAAAGGCTGTCACAGAGGACACTGCTGGCGCGGATTTGTAATCCGTGCCATTATTTACCTTTCTGATATGTGCTGTTAAGTCGCTGCAAATAAGAGACAGCGCAGCAGCGGACATTTCCTGGTAAAGAGTGTGAAGCGTGCCATGGTAACTCTTTTGGCACGGATTGCAAATCAGGGTGTTAAGATTTATTTGGGCTCTTCGTCTGCGCCAGCGGAAAAAAGGCTGTCACAGAGGCGCTGGCCTGCAACCCACTTCTGATATGTGCTGTTAAGTCGCTGCAAATAAGAGACAGCGCAGCAGCGGACATTTCCTGGTAAAGAGTGTGAAGCGTGCCATGAACACTTTTTGGCACGGATTGCAAATCCGCGCCAGCGGGGATCCGGACTATAAAAACAAGGCTGTCTCAGAGGTCCACAGAGATCTTTTGAAACAGCCTCCGCTGGCGCGGATTTGCAATCCGGGCCATAACAAAATAAATTCATTTACTAAACACGAAATCTCACCGCTGGCGCGGTCCTGATAACTATCGGGATGCAATCCGTGCCATTACAAAAATATTATATCACAGACAATCGAAATGCTCAATTTTCTGGCACGGATTACAAATCCGCGCCAGCGGGGATCCGGATTATAAAAACAAGGCTGTCTCAGAGGGCCACAGAGGTCTTTTGAAACAGCCTCCCGGATTGGTACTGCGACCAGTACGTAAAGTTAACTCAAACCCTTATTTTTGGCGAAGACATTGATGCTTCAATGAGCTGCAGATTCGCTTCAAGACCATCAAGATAAATAAGCACCCATGCAAGAAAGTCATTGAAGACCTGCTGGTACCAGTCTGAATCCTCTGTTGGTGAGAATTTAAAATTCAGTATTGCCGGTGCATTTTCAGCCAGTTTCTCATATCCGGGAATAGTTCCTAAAAGCGTAATCAGCTCATCAAGTTTTTTCTGCAGTTCCATGACAGACTGTTTATCTTCCTTTCTGAAACCTGTTGCAACGGATCCCCTGATATCAGGCCTGAAAAGGTTACCGGGATTAGTTTTCCATTGCTCCAGTGTCTTTCCATCCAGTTCCAGGACTCTGGTCTGACACTCATTTATAACTTTAATTGCTTCATGAATCTTAACAGAAACGGCTGATCCCGAGTCATTTCCTGTAAGCAGGATAAGCCCCTTTTGCTGATTTATGTAGTTTCTCGACAGCTGATAACTGTCTACTATCCTTTCGCTGGTCACATTCAGTGAAAGTAAACCGGAGAAAACTGAGTTTAATGCCAGCAAAAAAAGGACATACACGGTATTATATATACTGAAATTCCTGTCTTTTGATGTTACCAGAATAAACACAGGCAGGAAAACAACATAGGGAAATGGCAGTGCAATTGTCAGCAAAATACCGGCATAAGGCCAGTGCAATAACTTGAAGAGCATCGCTGTGAAAACTACAAAACATGTAATATAAGTCACAATGTAAAGCAGAAGGCTTTTGTCATTCCCATTGGCCCTGTAATGATTTACAAGCGCCAGGGGCAGAAAAAGCAGCACAAGGGATGCGATTCCGGCGATTAACATAACCGCAGCACCCGGGTAATGATTTATTTTGAAAATAGTACCGGTAATAATTATCATGGCACTTATCAAACCGAGTATATAAATCTTTTGTTTCATGACTTTATCTATTAATGCTTTTGTTACCTGGTGACAATACTTTGGAGCATATGGTATTCAACTGCCAGGACATTATTCTTCAGAATATCCATAGTATGAAGTGCCGACATTAATGTTAGCTCTCTCTGAGCTGAAGCCTCCGACGGCAGATATACCGAAGGTTCGAGTAAGCCCTTGAATTTGCCGGTATCCGAGTCAGTACTCAGTGAAGCAGCATAATCAATGTATCCGGAAAGCATATTATCAAGTTCCTGGCGCAAAGAGCAGCCAGGGAGCAGCAATTCCCTTGCCGGATCCTTACTGAAAGGATTTCCAAGAAGGGTATTCTGGATTCCAAATTTTCTTTCAGACTTTAGTCCGGAAGGGCTGCTGACAGAAGGATTACCCGATTTTCTTTCAGAAACCACGACCATATTAGTTTCGACATCGTCTAAAAAGTTGATAGCATCAATGGTCTTGCCATGAAGCAATTCCATATCCCGGAAGCAAATGGAATCCTTATACAGAGTTAGTAATGACTTGTTCATGTCAAGATTGACTTCATATAACCTCTCCTCCTTCAGAATGTGAGGGTAATATCCTTCATTATACATATTCCGGAGATTAAGGTTAATCAACGCCCCGGGTACAACTATCAGCAGTGAACCGATTATAATAAAGATGAATGATGCGCTTATATTACTTTCCTCTTTCCATGTCAGCCATGTGTACCAGGGAAGTGCAATTACAAAAATTATGATCAGTGATAAAACCATGAACAGTGATGCCAGTGGCCAGTGCTGGATCTTAAAGAGTGTACCGGCGACATACAGAATAGCTCCGCCGGCTCCCATAATATAAGCCAGGCGCTTAGGCTTATTGGCAGGATCGGCAAGCCTGTTTAATAAAATCGACGGAATGAAAAAGAAAATGGCGAAGATAACTGCTGAGCTTAAAATGATTCCGGCTATGGGCCAGTGCTGAATTTTAAACAGTGTCCCAAAAATAAATAACATCCCTGTTACAAATCCGGATATAAACAGAAAAAGCTTCTTCCTGTTATGTGTTTCCTTCCAGAGAACTACCAGGGCTGACGGCATAAAGAGAAATGCCAGAATTAATGCTCCCAGTAACATCAAAACACCTGCCAATGGCCAGTGCTGGATCTTAAATAGTGTCGCAAAGCCGAACATTATCGTTCCTGCAATGCCTGAAATTTTCATTGTGTTTTTCATCTTCCTGTATTTTGAATCAACTGCGTAAAGTGTCTCTTCCTGTATCTCTCTTATTCTTCCCGGCCCCATTCTTTGTTTCACCCTTTTATAGGCTTCCGCAAAACCAAGCCCGTTTTGCATCTCATTCTCAACATCACAACACAGATGATCTATAAGCTCGTCAGCGAGATGGGAAAAAGAAATCTCCTGCTTTCTGATATCGAGAGTAATATCTTCAATATTCTGAAAGCTAAGTTCAGGCATGACTCAATCCTGGTTTTGGGTTGATAATACTCTGCAGGGATTCAATAAATTCTGTCATCTCCCTGATTTTTTCTATGACCACTTTGTCGCCCTTTGGAGTGAGAGTGTAATAAATTCGTGTCCTGTTATTAAAATTCTCGGAAGTGGTGACCAGCACTCCCTCGCTTTCCAGTTTGTGCAACACAGGATAAAGAGCTCCATAGGTTAACTTTATATTGCCCCCTGAAAGCTCTTCCACTTTACGGGTTATTGCATATCCATGCATCGGTCCCTCCTCTTTCAACAGCTTCAGAACAATTGTTTTCAGCGATCCTTTTATTATTTCACCTGATATCATTCTTTTATGTTTTAGTTTTACTATATTAAATCTGCTTTTATATATAAGCTTCTTATATATTGCAAATATAAAATATTATATTTTAAAAATGCAACTTTTCAGAAGATTATTTTTTCAGATTTTTTCTGACCCCGGGAAACAGGATATTTGGGACTGTTAAACAAATATAGTCAGACTGCCATATCTTTGCAGATATTTAAGATAATCTATCCCAACTCAGAAATACAACTTTATTAAAAGATATCTGTTATCAGAATGAACAGGTAATCCGGATGAGAAGATGATTATTTAATCTCAGTTTTACAGAGAAGCTAAGAAAATGGCTATAAAGGTTCCAATTTTAAAAACATATCCCGTAACCGGAATGCATTGTGCTTCTTGCGCAGCAAGGACAGAATCATTTGTCAAATCACTGCCTGGAATTAAAAGCGCTTCGGTGAATTTTGCAGATACCTCCATAAGGGTGGAATTTGCATCTGAAGAGATATCACCTTCAGAAATGAAGAAAGCCGTGCAGTCGCTGGGCTATGATATAATCATTGATGAAGCCAACAGCCAGGCACTTAAGGATGAAGCCCACGATACCTATTTCAGAAAGGTCAGGAGCAATACCATCGGGGCCGCCTTATTGAGCATCCCTCTGGTGATAATTGCAATGGTGTTTATGAATATACCGTTCGCAAACTATATTATGATGGCCCTGGCAACGCCTGTGGTATTCTGGTTCGGAAGGCAGTTTCACTCCGGTGCCTGGAAACAGATCAGACACCGGTCTGCAAATATGGATACGCTTGTCGCACTAAGCACGGGGATAGCATATATTTATAGTGCTGCCGTCACATTTTTCCCCGAAGTGTTCCATAAAGCAGGGATTCACGGACATGTTTACTTTGAGGCATCCGCTGTGATAATTACATTTATTCTGCTTGGCAAACTACTTGAAGAGCGAGCAAAATCAAATACCTCCTCAGCCCTTAAGAAACTTATCGGACTGCAGTCAAAAACAGTCGTCCTGATAACCGGAGATGGCCAGCAGAAAGAGGTTCCTGTCAGCAATGTCATGCCTGGCGATACTCTTCTTGTCAAACCTGGGACCAGGATCCCGGTCGACGGAACAAT
Source organism: Bacteroidales bacterium (assembly GCA_016715075.1). Classification (GTDB taxonomy): domain Bacteria; phylum Bacteroidota; class Bacteroidia; order Bacteroidales; family VadinHA17; genus LD21. Next base: position 330,193 of record JADKBK010000002.1, on the reverse strand, counting down.
TATCTCCGGCAGTTCATTTGTGGATGAGAGCATGATAAGCGGTGAGCCGATACCCTCTGAGAAGAGCATCAGTTCAAAGGTTTATGCAGGAACCATCAACCAGAAGGGAAGCTTTCAGTTCCAAGCCGATAAAGTAGGAGGAGACACTGTTCTGGCACAGATAATAAGGATGGTAAGGGAGGCACAGGGAAGCAAAGCTCCAATTCAGCATCTGGTTGATAAAGTTGCAGGGATATTTGTGCCTGTCGTTATTTCCCTTGCTGTACTCAGCGGAATTATCTGGGCCGTCTCAGGTGCTGAAAATGCTTTGACACACAGCCTGCTGGCAGTTGTAACTGTACTTATAATTGCCTGCCCGTGTGCACTGGGACTTGCAACCCCGACAGCAATAATGGTTGCAATCGGCAAAGGCGCTGACAATGGCATTCTTATCAAGGATGCCGAAAGTCTTGAAATTGCTCACAAGGTCAACGCGGTAGTACTTGACAAGACAGGCACCATAACAATGGGTGAACCAACAGTAGAGGCAATCGGATGGAAGAAAGGATCAAATACTGAAGCCCTCGGAAAAATCCTCATGGGAATCCAGAAGATCAGTGAACATCCCCTCGCAGAACCAGTGGTTCGATACCTGACCAATTCAGGCATAAAAAGCGAATTAACAGTCTCCGATTTTGAGAGTATCACAGGAAAAGGGATCAGGGCCACAATTGATAACAGATCATTTTATGTCGGCAACAGGAAAATGATGGATGAGCTTAATATTAAGATCGGAGATGATCTGATGGCTTTTTCAGATAGCTGGCAGACTGACGCAATGACAGTCTTCTTTTTTTCAGATTCTGAGAATGCCTTAGCTGTAATATCAGTCTCCGATAAAATAAAAGAGACCTCTGTACAGGCAATAAAGCAACTTCACAGTATGGGCATTGAAGTACATATGCTTACCGGCGATAATGTTCAGACAGCCGCAAAAATAGCAGCACTGACAGGCATCGACAGCTACAGGGCAGAGGTATTGCCCCAGGCTAAACATGACTTTGTGAAAGAGCTCCAGAAAAAAGGAAAAATTGTTGCAATGGTTGGCGACGGAATAAATGATTCCCAGGCACTCGCTCAGGCAGACGTAAGCATTGCAATGGGCAGAGGCTCTGATATTGCTATGGATGTAGCAAAAATGACTATAATTTCATCTGACCTGTCAAAGATAGCCGGAGCAATCAGGCTGTCACAAATGACAACAGCTACAATCAAACAAAACCTCTTCTGGGCATTTGTCTATAATATTATAGGAATTCCTGTCGCAGCCGGAGCACTTTACCCTCTGTTTGGCTTCCTTCTTAATCCAATGATTGCCGGCGCCGCAATGGCCTTAAGTTCTGTAAGCGTTGTAAGCAACAGCTTAAGATTGCGGACAAGAAAAATCTGATCATTCCATAACGGCTTAGAAAATTTTCTGAAAATTTCTGCAAAATGTTTTGCTGTTTGAAAAAATCATTTTAAATTTGACCAATTGGTTAATCTACATGGTTAATCTGTATAGTTAAACCGTAAAGTTAACGCATATGACTGAAAATGAGAAGCTCACCGAGGACAAAATTTTCGAGGCAGCAACAGAGGTTTTTCTTGAAAAAGGAATGGATGGGGCACGGATGCAGGATATAGCAAACCAGGCAGGGATAAATAAGGCATTACTCCATTATTATTACCGCACAAAAGAAAAACTTTTCTCCGCAGTCTTCGAGATGATTGCAAAGCAGATTTTAAAAAAATTCGCTCCTGTTCTTGATGAAAACCTGAGCCTGGAGGAAAAAATCAGATTCTTCTTTAAAGAACATATATCATTCCTTCAGAAAAATCCCAGGCTGCCAGGCTTCCTGCTCAATGAAGTTAACAGGCATCCTGAAAGGATAAAAAAACTACTGGCCAGCATCGATTTTGACGGCCTTTGGCTGAAAATATACGAACAACACAAGCAAGAATTCGATAGATACAATATAACACAGGCAACACTGCCCCAGCTCATGATCTCAATGGCTGCCATCAGCGTTTTTCCCTTTGCTGCCAAAGGAATACTGGAAGGGATCCTTGGCAAAGTAAATGTTGACTTCAATGATTTTATGGAGGAGAGAAAAGAGTTTGCCGCAGAGTTTGTCATTAAGGCAATTACCAGGTAACAGGGACTAACGTGACTATAGTTGTAAGATTATTCGGAATTAGAAATTTTTAAACTTAAATAAATGAAAAGGAAAGCCCTGATTTTGATCCTTCTCCTGGGTTATACTGCTCCAACATTATTTTCCCAAAAGTTTATCACCCTGAAGGAATGTTATGAAAAAGCAATGGCCGTAAACGCATTGGCAGGCGAAAAAGATGCATACTCATCAATCTCCCGGATTAAAGATGAAAATCTCTCAAAAGGCTGGCTTCCCACATTGGATGCAAATGCAACAGCCAACTATAACTCCGACGTGGTTGACTTCTCAAAAGCCATGTCTGCGATACCCGGGGTAGCGTCAATTCTGACACCTATGCCACATGACCAGTACAAATTTACTCTTGATATTAACCAGGTCATTTATGACGGAGGTGCAATCAAAAGCGGCAGGGCGCTGGAGAAAGCTGAACTCAACTATAATGAGAAACAGACCGAAACGGATCTCTACAAGCTGCGGGCCCAGATTAATACATATTACTTCACTGCAATGATCCTTAGCAGGCAGAAGGAACTCCTGAAAAACTACCTGGACCTTATTCAAAAGAGGATCGCCAATATGCAATCAGGTATTGACAATGGTGTCATCCTTAAATCGGATGCGGATGTACTGACATCGGAAAAGATCAGGCTTGAACAGCAGATCACTGAAAACGAACTGCGTAAAACCTCGCTTCTTAAGATCCTGTCGGATCTCACCGGGATGGTAATTGATAATGATACCGAGTTTGCACTTCCCGAACAGCCGGGTGAAATGACAGCCGAACTTATAAGGCCCGAACTCCAGCTCTTCGACCTTCGGAATGAACAGCTTACCGCAGGACTTAAGCTTGCCCAGAGCAAAAGGATGCCAAAAGCTTTCGGATTTGCTTCACTTGGATATGGCAATCCTCCGGGACAGGATTTTTTTACAGATAATTTTGATACATATTATATTGTAGGAGGAGGTATCAAATGGAATATCTTCGACTGGAACAGGTTGAAAAATGAAAAAAAGGTAATTGTGATACAACAGGGAATACTTGAAAACCGCAAAAAGGATCTGGAGGATAATCTGACCCGACAGCTTGACTCAAAATCAGCCGAAATATCCAGCCTTAAGGTACTTGTTGAAACAGATTCGGAGCTTATTGCACTCAGGAAACGCATAACTGCCTCAGCAGAATCTCAGTACGAAAACGGCACCATTACTGCCACCGAGTATCTGAATGAGATGAACTCGCAACACCAGGCAGAGATAAACTTCGAAATACATAAAATCAACCTGGCAATGGCAAGGATAGAGTATATGAATATCAGCGGGAAGGAAATCGAATAACCCCCCTGCCCCACCTGATGATGGGGGTAAATAGATTACCCCCCCTGCCCCCCCTGAAGGGGGGGATAAAACGAGTTTTGAAGAGGGATTTAACCCCCCTTCAGGGGGGCAGGGGGGTGGATAAATATCAGAGGTAAGGATGCAATTGCGAAGAATCACAATGAAATAAAAAAGGATAATCAATATTTAATAACCATATGAAAACAAGTTTACTGATAATGTCAGCGGCCGTATTACTTACCGGCTGCAGGGATAAAACCGCTGAGGCTGATGCCTATGGAAACTTTGAAGCCACTGAGGTGATTATCTCTTCTGAAACCAATGGTAGAATTCTGCAGTTTGACAGAATTGAAGGTTCACAGATCGGAAAGGGAGACGTTATTGCCCTTATTGACACTACTCTTCAGCATCTTCAGGCTTCGGAGATAGATGCGGGAATGAACAGTGTCAGAACTCGCATTAATTCAATCAATGCACAGAACGACATTCTAAACCAGCAGATAGAGAATCAGAATGTCAATATTGACAGAATTGAGAAGATGCTGAAAGATGGAGCTGCAACCCGGAAACAGTACGATGACCTGACCGGTCAGGTGGCCGTTCTGAAAAAGCAGATCGCTGCAAATAACACACAAAAGGTATCAACAGCTTCCGAACTGGCAGTATATGAGTCTAAAAAAGCAACATTGAATGAACAGATAGTCAGAAGTTGTGTAAGGAGCCCTCTGAATGGGACAATAATCGAAAAGTATTCGGAAGCCGGAGAAGTAACAGCCCAGGGAAAACCTCTGGTAAAAATCGCAGATCTTTCAATAATCAAACTGAAGGTTTATGTCTCAGGAGCGGAAATAGGAAGGATTAAAACAGGACAGCAATGCACAGTGCGGATTGATGATGGCAAAAAAGGATATCGTAATTTAAGTGGAACAATAAGCTATGTATCTGACAAGGCTGAGTTTACTCCCAAAATCATACAGACCAAAGAGGAACGTGTTACCCTGGTTTATGCTGTCAACATAAATGTTATAAATGACGGTTCCCTTAAATCGGGAATGCCCGGTGAGGCAATATTTTAATATATCAGCCAGATGAACAATGCTATAGAATCATCGGGCCTGTCTAAAAGCTTCGGGTCGGCCAGGGCAATCAGGAATATATCATTTTCAGTAGATGAATCTGAAATATTCGGATTTATTGGTCCGGACGGTGCAGGTAAAACAACCCTCTTCCGGATCATTACCACTCTGCTTCTTCCCGATGAAGGCTATGTAAAGGTCCTTGGCATGGATTCAGTTACGGATTATAAGAAGCTCCGGAAGGAGATAGGTTACATGCCCGGAAGATTCAGCCTGTACCAGGATCTTTCTGTGGAAGAGAATCTTTCTTTCTATGCAACTGTATTTGGTACAACAGTAAAGGAAAATTATGATCTTATTTCCGATATCTATTCACATATTGAACCGTTTAAAAAGAGACTTGCAGGTCAGTTATCAGGTGGAATGAAACAGAAACTGGCTCTCTCCTGCGCACTTATCCATAAACCACGACTTCTTGTTCTTGATGAGCCAACAACAGGAGTCGATGCCATATCGAGGGCTGAGTTCTGGACCATGTTAGGCAAACTTCGGAAACATAACATAACAATTCTCGTCTCAACGCCATATATGGATGAAGCAATGAGATGCGACAGGGTAGCCCTGATACAGAAGGGGGAAATACTGGCAGTTGATACACCGCGTAAGATCATGCTGGGATTCAGCAGAAAACTGTTCAGCGTAAAAGCAACTGAAAAATACAGACTGATCACTGCACTGAGACAATTTCCCGCTACAATAACAGCATATCCGTTCGGAGATTCGGTACATGCGACCTTTACTGGTGACATTGTCGATCCTGGACTGTATGATCATCTCAAAAATAATGGCGTTACGCATGTATCCGTCAATGAAACGGAAGCAGGCATAGAAGACAGGTTCCTGGAATTAATGAATAAGACAGCCTAATGGAAAACCAGGTAATAAAAGTCAGAAATCTCGTTAAGAAATTTGGCAGGTTCGTCGCAAATGATAACCTGAGCTTTGATGTTTATGAAGGCGAAATATTCGGGTTCCTTGGAGCAAACGGTGCAGGTAAGACAACTGCCATAAGGATACTTTCAGGGTTATCGGCTCCGACCTCAGGTGAAGTTATTGTTGCAGGTTTTGATGCAAACAAACAGTCGGAGAAGATCAAAAAGAATATCGGATACATGTGCCAGAAATTCTCTTTGTACGAAGACCTTACGGTAAAGGAGAACATTACACTATACGGCGGGATCTATGGAATGAGCAAGCAACTGATAAAGGAACGAACCGGCGAACTCCTTGAAAAACTGAACTTCAGGGACTATGAAAACAGACTTATTGCTGATCTTCCGCTCGGATTGCGTCAAAAACTAGCCTTCTCAGTTGCAATTCTGCATGAACCTAAGATTGTCTTTCTTGACGAACCTACAGGCGGCGTCGATCCGATAACCAGGAGACAATTCTGGGAGATGATCTATGAAACAGCGACAAGAGGGATCAATGTATTTGTTACCACCCATTACATGGATGAAGCAGAGTACTGTGACCGTATCTCAATAATGAGCGAGGGCAGAATCGTGGCGCTTGATACACCCGAACAACTGAAGAAGCAATACAAAGCTGCTTCGGTTGAAGAGGTTTTTATAAAAATTGCACGACCTGTTGTAAATTAATTAGAACACGTAGGGACAGGTCGCGACCTGTCCCTACATAATTAAATGAATATGAACCGTTTCCTGGGATTTATCAAAAAAGAATTCCTGCACATTTTCAGGGATTACCGGACATTGTTTATCCTGTTCGGAATACCGGCTGCCCAGATCCTGATATTTGGCTATGCCGTGAGCATGGATATAAAAAATGCAGGGATCGCCTTTCTTGACCTGTCTCATGATGAAATAACAATGGAACTGACAGATAAGATAATCTCCTCAGGTTTCTTCAAAAAGACAGAGACACTCCTGAGCTATTCCGATGTTGATAAGGTCTTTAAAAAGGGAAAAACAAAGGCCGTCATAATATTTGAAAGTAATTTTGGCAAAAAGCTTGTTAGCGAAGGAAAAGCTTCGCTGAGTATTATCGCTGATGGTTCAGAACCAAATACAGCCACACTGGTAACAAACTATACCACCGCGATAGTAAATAATTTCAACCTCAGATTTGCCGGCGATGCCAGTCTTAATTCAGTAAGGATTCAGCCTGAAGTTAAAATGTTCTATAATCCAAACCTGAAAAGTCACTTTATGTTTGTTCCAGGGGTTATTACCCTGATCCTTATACTTATATGTGCATTGATGACATCGGTAACAATAACAAGGGAAAAGGAGTTCGGGACAATGGAAGTCCTTCTCGTCTCTCCTCTGCGGCCAATCCAGATAATTCTTGGAAAGGTGATGCCCTATTTTATTCTGTCATTTATTAATGTGATTCTGATTCTTGCACTCTCATGGTTTGTCTTTGGTCTGCCTGTTAAAGGCAGTATGGTTTTGCTGCTTGCCGAGAGCATGCTCTATATCCTGATGAGCCTGACCCTTGGGATCCTGATATCAACACTATCAGGCACCATGCAACAGGCAATATTTATATCGCTGATAGGATTGATGCTTCCCTCAATTCTTCTTTCGGGTTTCATATTCCCTATTGAGAACATGCCAAAGGTCTATGATTATGTAAGCATGATAATGCCTCCAAGGTATTTTATAGTTATAATAAAAAATATAATGATCAAGGGCACCGGTCTGGCATATATCTGGAAAGAAACACTTATCCTGATAATCATGACAGCGGTGTTTACAGGTATTAGCGTGAGGAAATTCAAGATAAGACTGGAGTAAGAGATTGGGTGCCGGGTGCCGGGTGCCGGGTGCCGGGTGCTGGGTGGGGTGCTGGGTGCTGGGTGCTGGGTGCTGGTTGCCGGGTAATGGCAGAGGTTCCCCTCCCGGGAGGGGTTAGGGGTGGGTAAAATGAGAGAAACGGGTGTTCAGTGGTTCCCCTCCCGGGAGGGGCCAGGGGTGGGTTAAATCAGGTGCAGGGAAAAATACATAATAAAGAGGAAATTGCTTCGACCCGCTGCGCGGGTCTCGCAATGACAGTAATAAAAAAAGTAAGTACATGAGAACGATACTTTATCTGATACGAAAAGAGTTTCTGCAGATTTTCAGGAATAAGTTCATCTCAAAGGCAATATTTGCAGTACCGATAGTACAGATGCTGATCCTGGTACCTGCTATTACCTTTGAGATAAAGAATGTAACAATTACTGTTGTCGATCAGGATCTGACACCGGAATCCCGCGGACTTATAAGCAAGCTCGAAGGTTCAACTTTTTTCAGAGTTGCCGGGTCCTCCTTTTCCGAGACACAGGCAAATGATCTGCTACACCGGAACAAGTGCAGTATGGTTCTGCAGATCCCTTCAGGCTTCGGCAAAGATATAACTGCCGGACAACCGGGTAAATTGCTTGCTACTATCGACGCAATAAATGCCTCTTCTGCTCAGCTTACATGGGCATACCTGAACGGAGTCATACGTGACTACAATGCCGATCTGATTAAAAAGAACATAAATGCAATTCCTGTGGCAAGAACGCCGGTCATACAGGTCACAAACAGGTACTGGTACAATGAGGAGCTAAATTATAAGTTTTACATGTTACCCGGGATCCTTGTCATACTGGTTACTGCGATAGGGTTCCTTCTGGCCGGACTCAACATGGTTAGGGAAAAGGAGATCGGAACTATTGAACAGATCAATGTCACTCCGGTAAGAAAACACCAGTTCATAATAGCCAAGATGGTTCCGTTCCTGATGATCGGACTTATAGATCTTGCTCTCTGATTACTGATCGGCAAAATAGCTTTCAATATCCCCTTTGAAGGGAGTATTCTGCTGATGTTCTTTGGGGCCACACTATTCCTGATCGCGGTGCTTGGCCTGGCACTTTTCATTTCAACCTTTTCATCAACGCAGCAGCAATATATGTTCGTGGCATTCTTTTGTATGATCATTTTCATCCTTATGAGCGGTATCTTTACCCCTTACGAAAGCATGCCGGAATGGGCCCAGGATTTTAATATTATAAACCCGGTGGCTTATCTGATGCGTATTAACAGGATGGTAATGCTTAAAGGATCCTCCCTTCATGATATCAGCAGAGAGATCTGGTCGCTCACAGCCATTGCAATCGTCTTTTCTTCACTTGCAGTGAGGAGGTATCGTAAAACAGCCTGATAGCAAAGTACCTGACTATTTTAACATAATCCGGGATGTCACAGGCCAATGGTCCGAGATAAAAATATCTCCTTCCTTTTCATCCAGTGTAGCATGATCAAGTACCTTCATTCCATTCTTCACAAAGATATAGTCAACCCTTCCTGTTCCGGGTTTATCTGAAAATCCGTTATATGTCCAGGTTGGTCCGGAAGGTTTTTTCTCAGATACAAAATAGGAGTCCTGAAGTACAGGAACGCTCTCATCAGGCCCTGTAAGGATTGAATAGCCTGTACTATAGGGAAGCATGTTAAAATCCCCTGTGACAATATACGGTAATCCATCAGCTATCCGGCCAACCTCTTTCAGTAGTATCCTGCTGCTCATTATCCTGGCAGAATCAGAATCGTGTGCAAAGTGTGTGTTAAAAAAATAAAAATGTTCATGCTTATTCTTATCCACAAGCTCTGCCCAAGTTACTATCCTTGGCAGCGAGGTGCCCCATCCTTTTGAGCCTGCTATCTCAGGTGTATCAGAGAGCCAGAAGGTTATAGTTCTTACAAGGTCAAACCTTTCCCTGCGGAAAAATACCGGGTTCATCTCCCCTCCCCTGGCGCCGTCATCACGGCCTACACCTACTGATGCATAGTCTTTAAGTACAGAATCCATGACAGTATACTGTGACCATAAAACTTCCTGCATACCCAGGATATCAGGCTTCTCTTCCGATATAAATCTGGAGAAGAGCGGTATTCTTTCAGGCCATGCGTTAATGCTGTCATCAGGATTATTATACCTGATATTCAGAGTCATGACCTTTACCGAATCTTTATCCTTGAAATGCGCGCAGCCGCATATTAAAAAAGAAAGGATTAAGCCTGTTATGGCTGCATATTTTTTCATTTTGCCCGTTTTTTAATCAAAGATAACAATCTGAAATATATTATCCATTAGCCTGGGTCTATAACTCCCCGGATATCTTTCAGGAAGGGGATAAACCAAATATTTATATATTTGCATGGATGTTTGTAAATTGAGTTGTTATCCTTTATTTAATCGCGGTTACAGATATCATATCAGGAATAGATTACCTAATTTTTTTCTCAATGGCTGATGTAATAAAACTTTTGCCCGATTCGGTAGCCAACCAGATTGCTGCAGGAGAAGTTATACAAAGGCCAGCATCGGTTGTGAAAGAGCTGATGGAAAACTCAGTGGATGCCGGGGGAAAGTATATCAGGGTTATAATAAAAGACTCCGGAAAAACACTGATTCAGATAATTGATGACGGTGGGGGTATGTCGGAGACTGATGCCAGGCTCTCTTTCGAGAGACATGCCACCTCAAAGATCACTTCAGCCCAGGATCTCTTTGCCATCACCACAAAAGGATTCCGGGGTGAAGCTCTTGCCTCAATTGCTGCTGTGGCAATGGTGGAACTCAAAACCCGAAAGGCTGAGAGCGATACGGGGATCAGGGTTGTAATCAGCGGCTCCAGGGTGGAATCACAAGAACCATGCAGCTGTCCTGAAGGATCCAGCTTTGCCGTTAAAAATCTCTTTTATAATATCCCGGCCAGAAGGAAATTTCTTAAATCGGATAATACGGAGATCAGGCATATTGTAACCGAATTCCAGAAAATTGTACTTGCACATCCCGAAATCAGCTTTTCACTGCACCATAATGAAAGTGAAATATACAATCTTGCACCTGGTAATCTCAGACAGAGGATTATTGGTGTATTTGGGAAACAGATTAACCAGGACCTCATTTCAGTAGATACTGACACAACCCTTATAAAAATCAAAGGATTTATTGGCAAGCCTGAAAATGCAAGGCGAACCTATGGTGAACAATTCTTTTTTGTAAACAACCGTTTCATGAAACACCCCTATTTTCATAAAGCGGTAGTGGAAGCTTACCAGAATATTCTCCCAGTTGAAGCCATCCCGTCATATTTTATCTATATGGATGCTGATCCGGCTTCAATAGATATTAATATTCATCCTACCAAGACCGAAATCAAGTTTGAAGATGAACGTGCAATCTGGCAGATCTTAATGGCATCTGTAAAAGAGGCTCTTGGAAGGTTCAATATTGTCCCGTCGCTTTATTTTGATAATGAAGTTCTTATAGATATTCCTGTCAGAAGTTCCTCCGGCAAAATTCCTGATGCACCTGCCATCGCGATAAATAATGAATATAACCCCTTCGCTGGTGAAGATATGCAGAATAACAGGGCAGGGTATATTGAACGATTTGAGAAAGACAACGTTTCAAACTGGCAAAAGCTATACTCTTCCCTTGAAAATAATAATGGTGATGCCGGACAATCTGCCACTCCTGGTGAATCACAGAGAAAATTCTTTCAGATAAGGAATAAATATATTGTGTGCCCGGTAAAGTCAGGACTAATGCTTATTGACCAGAAAAGGGCGCATGAGAGAGTCCTTTATGAAAGGTTTATTCAAAGACTCAACACAGAACGTGCGGTTAGCCAGACTGATATGTTTCCAGTTAGTATGGAGATTAATCCGGCCGACTATATCATCCTCACTGAGATAGAAGAGAGCCTTGCTATGCTTGGCTTCAGGATTCAGCATGACGGAAATAATACAATTTCCATAATGGGAAGGCCCTCAGAAACTATTTCAAGTGACCCTGCCGAGCTTATGGAGATATTCCTTGAGGATTACAAAAGCACCGATACCGATCCTTCAGGAGGTGCAAAAGAGAAGGTTTCTGCTGCAATGGCAGCTGCTTCTGCTATACCCTATGGAAAACCTCTCACACAGGGGGAAATGGAGGATCTCTTTGACTCACTTTTTGCCTGTTCAGGACCAAATTATTCCCCGGGAGGAAAACCGGTTATATCGATTTTCACAACTGATGAGATTGACAAAAGATTTAAATAGATTTGCAGTGACAAATTGTCGGGAAACCGGTAATAAAAATTCTGGCCCGACAATTGAAGTAAAATATGTTTTAAAAACGATAGATGAACGGATTCGGCAAAGGTATATTTGGATTACCACCTATAGTAAAGAATATAATCTTTATTAATATCTTAATGCTTTTGGTAACATATGCTGCTCAAAGCGTAATGGGACTTGATCTTAGAGGTAATCTTTACCTTAATACCAAACTTGGCCTCTATTTCCCAAAATCGGATCAGTTCATGCCCCTTCAGATTGTAACGCATATGTTCATGCACGGAGGATTCTGGCATATATTCTTTAATATGTATGCTTTATATATATTTGGAGGAGTACTCGAAAACGTCTGGGGGCCAAAACGCTTTTTTATCTATTACATTGTTTGTGGACTTGGTGCTGCATTAACTCATGAAAGTGTCATTGCTTTTCAATACTACAATCTGGTTAACAGCATTAGCCCTGAAAATTTGCAGATTTTCTTTAACAAGGGATCTGCTTTTTTAAACAATGGTGATTTTGATTCCCTGCAGAAGCTTCATAACCTTCTCAATACACCTACAGTTGGCGCCTCAGGTGCTATATTCGGCGTTCTACTTGCTTTCGGTGTTCTGTTTCCTAACACACAGCTCATGCTGATATTCCCCCCTATACCATTAAAGGCAAAATATTTTGTAATGATCTATGGCGGCATAGAACTTTATATGGCTGTTACCCAACCGGGGAGCAATATTGCTCATGCAGCCCATCTGGGAGGGATGCTCTTTGGTTACCTTCTGATAAGATACTGGAGAAAAACCACTAACACGCTCTATTGATGGGAATCTGGGATGATATAAAGAGTACTTTCAGTAATGGCAGTAGTCTCATCAGGCTTATATATATAAACATTGCCGTATTCATTCTGATCACGATATCAGCAGCCATTGGCTTTCTGGTCAATAATCCCGAGATATCTGATAAAGCCTTTCACCTTCTGTCAGTGCCGGCATCTGTAAAAGCTATTTTGCTAAGGCCATGGACAATAATCACCTACATGTTTGTGCATAAGGATATCTGGCATATCCTTTTTAATATGTTATGGCTCTACTGGTTTGGGGTTATATTCCTGGAATATCTTGATCAGAAAAAACTTGTTGCTGTTTACTTCCTCGGAGGGATCAGCGGAGCGATTGTTTATATCCTGTCTTTCAACATTTTCCCGGCATTTACGGGCATTGTGGCTGATTCGGTGGCAATCGGAGCCTCAGCTTCCGTTATGGCAATTGTAATAGCCATTGCAGCTTATGTACCTGACTATACAGTAAATCTTTTACTAATTGGTAAGGTAAAGATCAAATATATGGCCCTGGCAATTTTTGTTCTTACATCGGTGATGGATTTTTCCATGAATTCAGGAGGGAAGCTTGCCCATATGGGAGGTGCTCTTTTCGGATACATGTATACCCTTAACCTGAGAAGGGGACGAGATATAGGAAAACGATTCAACAGGATAATGGATTTCCTGGCTACTATCTTCAAACCCCGGAAAAAACTCAAGGTAACTCATAAAAAACCTTCTACGGAGTATGAGTATAATAAGATGAAATCTGAACAACAGAAACGAATAAACATTATCCTCGATAAAATTTCAAAAGGGGGTTATGACAGCCTGACAAAAGAGGAAAAAGACACTCTGTTCAGGGAGAGCCAGAAGAAAAATTAACCTACTGAAACACTCCATTTGCATACAGTTAGCCCCGGCTGGTCAAAAAACCGGAATCCAAAACACCATCTTCTATTTAAGTATGGTAATTTCGTAACGATTAATTTCTGAAATTGAAAAAAATCCTATATAAAATATTTTTAGCTGTAAATCTACTCTTTGCAGCCACCCTGCTGTTATCATACCTTGCGGTTCATATCAGCCCGGGGGATTTTGCCCTCCCGGCTTTTTTTGGTCTCGCCTATCCCTATCTGCTCCTTATTAATATTATTATTGTTATAACATGGGTTGCACTGCTCAGGTTTGAAGCACTGATATCGCTTGTTGTTATTGCAATCGGGTTCAGCCATTTCTCTAATTATATTAAGCTTGGCAAGCCTACAGGTGATAAGGCAAATACCTTTAAGGTGCTGAGCTATAATGTCCGTCTTTTCAATTATTATGAGAGCAAAAACGGGGTCTATTCGGTGAAGAAGACCATTGACTTTCTCAAGAGTCAGAATGCTGATATCATCTGCCTCCAGGAGTTCTTTATTCTGGGCAATCCTGCCATGGAGGAGGAGAAGATAATTAAAGGACTCGGAGGCAAGTATTATTCTCATATGAAGGTTTTTAAAGTGGGTAAAAACAAATACTACGGAATTATTACCTTCAGCAAATATCCAATTCTCAGGAAAGGAGAAATAGTTCACAACAACTCATCGAGCCTTTCAATATACAGTGATATTGTAATTGAAAAAGATACATTCAGGATCTTTAATAACCACCTTCAGTCGTTCCTGTTAAAAAAGATGAACAGGTCATTTATTGAAGAGCTCTCATCATCTGAAAATAAGGAGACCCTGGATGAGATGAAAGTCCTCTCAAAAAGCCTGAAGAAAGGATTTGAGAAGAGAGCGCTCCAGGCTCAGCTTGTAAAAAGTTCTATAAACAAATCTCCGTTCCCGGTAATTGTGGCAGGTGACTTCAATGACACACCCGTATCATACACTTACAGGAAGATCCGTAAAGGTCTGAATGATTCCTTTGTGACATCGGGTTATGGGGCAGGTTTTACATATAAGGGCAATTATCCTCCCAACCGGATTGACTATATTCTATATGACAACAAGCTTAAGAACAGCTTTTTTGAGATAAAAAAGATCAGATATTCAGATCACTACCCTATCGAAGCATATTTCAGGAAAAACAATTAAAACGGAAGATTTCTGAAATCCACATTCCCGCCGGAAAGTATCAATCCTGCTTTTTTCCCCCTGAATACGTCAGGATTTTCCTTTATCACTGCCAACACTGTTGCGGATGACGGTTCAATGATTATTTTCATCCTCTCCCAGATCAGCAGCATGCATTCAATTATTGATTCCTCTCTTACAGTATAAATATTATCAACATTTTTCCTTATTATGGAAAATGTCAGTTCACTGAGGGAAGTCAGCAAGCCATCGGCGACTGTTTGAGGATCCATTGATGGGCAAAGTTTTCCTGAAATAAATGATCTGTAAGCGTCATCAGCATTTGCAGGCTCTGCCCCAATAACTAATATTTTGTCGCTGATCCCCCTTACGCATGCTGACGTCCCGCTCAACAGCCCTCCTCCTCCAACCGGAGCAATTACAACATCAAGATCATTTTTCTCCTTAAGCAGCTCCAGGGCTGCAGTACCCTGCCCGCAGATAACGTTAAAATTATCGTAGGGGTGCACAAGAATTGCACCTGTTTTTTCCATTATAATACGGGTAGTCTCCTCCCTTGCCTTCTGGTTAGGTTTGCAGAATGTTATGTCCGCTCCATATCCTGCTACGGCATTTTTCTTCACAACCGGAGCATTCTCCGGCATTACTATATTAGCCTTCACACCATTCATCCTTGCTGCGAGTGCAAGTGCGGCTGCATGATTGCCTGAAGAGTGGGTCACCACACCCTTATTTCTTTCTTTTGCAGTCAGAGAAAGCACTGCATTTGTCGCTCCGCGAAACTTAAAAGCCCCTACTTTCTGAAAATTCTCACACTTAAAAAAAAGCTCACAGCCGAAATAATCATTTAATAACCGTGAGGTCATAACAGGTGTATTGTGAATATAGGGCTTTATACACTCCCAGGCAGATTGTATATCTGAAAGTTCAGGTATTCTCATTTCATATCTTTTTTCAAAAATAACAATTAGTCCCTGATTCATTATCCTCTGACCTGAATGAATATTTCAATAATACATCTTGTCGTACTAAATCATTACAAAACTGATATTTAATAATGTCAGAATGCAATCCTTTTTAAAGTCAATACGGGTGATGAGATTCTAAAATTGTTTTTATCTTGGAGCCTTAATTTTTTAATCATAATTACTGATATAGGTTTGAATAAATGAAAAGTAATTTTAAGTCAATTTTCATGAGTAACAGCAAGAAGATGTTCTTGTTACTCTTAGTGTTGTTTTCACCGCTGGCTCTTTTTGCTTCAGGTGGATCAGTCCCTTCAGTCGGTCCTGTCAGGGTTGAATTTCTTATTTTCGGGCTTATCCTTCTGGGTGTGGCTCTGTTTCATAAGCAAACTTTCTGGGTTGCAGTCATCGGGCTTTCAGTATTACTGACCTTTAAGCTTGTATTTGACCCCGGGTTTCACCTGATGGAACATCTTTTCGGATCGACACCTATGGGTGAACAGATCATGGACAAAGGATTAAGGCAGGGAGAATGGGGTATTATCCTCAATCTTCTCGGTTTATTGCTAGGATTTGCGATTCTCTCAAAGATCTTTGAAGAATCGGGTGTTCCTGATGTACTTCCCAGGTTTCTTCCTGATGACTGGAAAGGGCCGTTTATCCTGCTAGTTTTTGTTTTCATTCTCTCATCATTCCTTGATAATATAGCTGCCGCCCTTATCGGAGGAAGCATAGCCCTTGTTGTATTTAAGAAAAAAGTACATATCGGCTATATTGCGGCCCTTGTAGCTGCCAGTAATGCCGGAGGAAGCGGAAGTGTTGTCGGTGACACAACAACAACAATGATGTGGATTGACGGGGTAAGCGCTTTCAATGTTCTACATGGCTTTATTGCTGCCGGAGTCGCCCTGTTATTCTTTGCCTGGTTCGCCTCTCATCAGCAGGATAAATACCAGAGGATTCAAAAAGATGCAGATACAAATGTCAGGATTGACTGGGTAAAGATTTTTAATGTAGGACTCATACTTGCGGGTGCGATAATCTCCAACATTATTTATGATATGCCTGCACTGGGAGTATGGATTGCCATTGTAATCGGGGCATTTATCAGACCCGTTCCATGGCAGGAAGTACCCGGAGCTATAAAAGGTACTATATTTCTTTTATGTCTTGTTCTCAGTGCCTCAATGATGCCGGTGGAAGAACTGCCTGATGCATCATGGATAACGGCTCTTTCACTTGGATTCCTTTCTGCGGTATTTGATAATATCCCTCTTACCAAGCTTTGTCTCGATCAGGGTCACTTCGACTGGGGAATTCTGGCATACAGTGTTGGATTCGGAGGATCAATGATCTGGTTCGGATCATCAGCAGGAGTTGCAATCACCAATAAATTTCCGGAAGGACGCGATGTAATACAATGGGTTAAAAGCGGCTGGCATGTGGCTGTCGCTTATGTGATAGGATTTTTTGTTCTGTATCTCACAATGGGATGGGAACCTGCAGATAATAAAGAACATAAAATTATAAACTGCCCTGTTCCCGGTTGCCCCATGGCTAACAAACCTGTTGGTGAAAATATTCCCGGGACTATTGGTTACCATGACCTGATTAAATAAATCTGACTTCTTTAAATAAGTATAAAATTAAAGAGGCTGTTCCCAAAAGGGCAGCCTTTTTATTATCTCAATCTAATTTTACAAAACCTGAAAGCAGACCTTCCGGATGTGACAATGTTTTCCTTCACCTATTCATTCAATTTTTTTTACGTTTTTTTATCCATTCACTGATTAACATTATTACCGCAATCAATATTATTGCCATAAATGCAAGAATCCCGGCTATTGGTCTCATTGATAATTTTTTATATAATAAAATATGTATAATTGATAATGCTATATAACCTGATTCTTTAAACTAAATTAAAAAGGGCTTCAGTTGCTTATGGTTAGAGATTCTAAATCGAACAGGAAATGAAATCACATATTTCACACCCAAATTTTAAGTAACAATTGCTATAAACCATAAAAAAATTCTCCTGCACCATAAATATTAAAATAGCTTTTATTAAAAAAGCAGCTGCCAGTTTAGTGTTATTGACATCTGCTTCTTTGATAAAACAAAGTACTAAATAAACAAAGTCCGAGAATTAATTCTAATTTAAATTATTCAACAAATACTAATCCCGATTCAATATTCTTATTTTACAAGAAATATTTTAATAAGAATCAGAACTGTAAATCCACCAATAATAACCAAAAAGAAAATTATTTCATTCCAGTATCTCGGCTTCTTCATAATAATTACTTTCATTAAATGCTTCTTCAAACAAATCTACGAATGAAATAAACAAAAAGTAATTAGAAACTTATTAGAAGAAGATAAGAAGCTCATTATAATTACACATCTTATATTTCGTATTGTAACTTTGAGAAAAATGCTGCATCATCATGAATGACATATCCATTCTAATAGTTGAGGATGAACAAAGGCTGGCTGAGATTCTTAAAAAACAATTAAAAGAATCCGGTTTCAGTGTTGATACAGCTTCAGACGGGTATATTGGAAAACAGTTGCTGGAGAGTAATAAATATAATCTCATCATCCTAGACATCAATCTGCCTTTAATTAATGGATATGACCTATGTTCAGAAATACGAAAAACGAATAGTAAGATCCCAATAATAATGCTCACTGCTCTTGGCACACCAGACAATAAAGTTGCAGGTTTCAAGGTTGGCGCAGATGATTATGTAATAAAACCATTTGATTTCAGAGAATTGTTGGCAAGGATTAATGTTTTTCTCCGACGTTCAGATTCAACTATGCCTGAAAAATTGAGCCTTGCGGACCTCGAAATGGATTTAAGTACCAAATCTGTAACACGAGCTAATATCAGGATAGTTTTAACCGCGAAAGAGAGTTCTTTATTAGAGTATTTTTTGAGAAACAAAGGGAAACTGCTGACTCGCGAGTCAATAATTGAACATGTCTGGGGTATAGATTTTGATCCGAGTACAAATATTATTGATGTATATGTCAATTATCTGAGAAAAAAAATAGATAAAGATTATGAACCCAAATTAATCCATACAAAGTTCGGATTTGGATTCTACTTTAATGATAAAGAATTATAGCGATGTACATCAAAACAAGATTATCATTTCAATTTACCCTTATTGCAGGTGGAATATTATTGTTTTTTTCGCTACTCGTATTTTACTTTTCCTATTCCAGCCAGCTTAACAAGTTTAGGGACAACCTTGTTGATGGAGCAAAAAATACTGCAATTTTATTGATTAATGTAGTGGAGGTAGATTCAATACTATTAAAAAAAATACACCAATCAACTATTTCCTGGGAAAAGGAAGAAATTGCATTAACTGATTCTGAGTTTAATCTGCTTTACAGCAATAACATAGAATATCTTTCAGAAAATGTGATGCGGATAAATGCAAAGGGAAATAATACAAATTACTTTTCAATTGGAGGCAAAGATGGTATATTTTACAAACACAACTTCAATAATAGAACATATAATGTGTTTGTAATGGCTTTTGACAATACACGTTCAGCAAATCTCTCGGAATTGAGAAAAATCTTACTCTGGAGTATTATTTTCAGTATATGGTTGTCCGTATTATTATCCTATTTTTTTTCAAAGAAGGCAATTCAACCAATTTCAAGAATTATTAATAGTGTTAAAAGTATTAATTCATTAAGAATGAGTAATCGTCTTAACGAAGGAAACCGTAAGGATGAAATAGAGCAGCTGGCTATAACATTTAATGAAATGCTGACAAATCTGGAAATTGCATTTAAAAATCAGGATGATTTTGTCTCAAATGCATCTCATGAACTGCGTACTCCACTGACAGTAATGATAAGCGAGAGTGACTATTTATTAAGCAGGGAACGAAAGGGGGAAGAATATATTGAACATATTTCAGGATTAATTAAAGACCTTAAGGCCTTAAATTCACTATTAAATAGCCTTCTGGAATTAGCACAGCTTAACCAGGATAAATGTATTCGCCTTTCGAGAGTTCGTATTGATGAAATAATTTTCAGCGCTATTCATCAGGCCAAGATCAAATATCCTGGTCGTAAAATTATACCTAAAATACGATATCCGGAAAATGGGGATGACCTTATTGTTAATGGGAATTCAGGTTTACTTGAAATTGCGTTTAAAAATCTTATTGATAATGCTTTTAAGTTTTCAAATGAAGATGTTTGTTTAGAATTTGCAATTAAAGACAGGTACATATATATCAATATTTTGGATAAAGGTGTCGGAATACCTGCAAAAGATCTTGAAAGTATTTACAGACCTTTTAAGAGAGCATCAAATGTTAAATATATTGGAGGATATGGAATAGGTCTTTCTCTTGCCTCAAATATTTTTAAGTTACATGATATTACTATAAAAGTATTTAGTACAATTCAGGAAGGAACCAGGTTTGAATTGCTGCTAAAACGGCCAGAGTGATAAAAAGCAATAGGGACATGCCGAAGCATGTCCCTATTATATTTTAAGACTTCAATTGACTAAAAAAGGCTCCATGCAACAGTAAGACCTGCGAGAACAACAGCTACCATCGACATAAGCTTGATAAGGATGTTAAGAGCAGGACCTGAAGTATCCTTGAACGGATCTCCTACTGTATCACCAACAACCGTAGCTTTATGGCATT
This sequence comes from Bacteroidales bacterium, assembly GCA_016715075.1. Classification (GTDB taxonomy): domain Bacteria; phylum Bacteroidota; class Bacteroidia; order Bacteroidales; family VadinHA17; genus LD21. The sequence continues at coordinate 309,891 of JADKBK010000002.1, read as the reverse complement.
CGCTTTTCTTGCCGCCATAGTGACCTCTTTCAACATATTTTTTTGCATTATCCCAGGCACCACCGGCGTTATTCAGCATGCTTGCAAGAACGAATCCAGTGCTCATTCCACCGGCCAGGAGACCTATAACCCCGGGAACGCCGAAGATAAGACCTACTAACGTTGGAACTGCAATAGCCATCAGGGAAGGAACAAGCATTTCACTCTGTGCTCCTTTTGTTGAGATCTCAACACATTTTGCATATTCAGGTTTTCCTGTACCTTCCATAATTCCCGGAATCTCCCTGAACTGACGTCTGACTTCATCAACCATTTTTCCTGCAGCGCGACCAACAGCTTTCATACTCATGGCACAGAACAGGAAGGCCATCATCGCCCCAATAAATATACCACCGAGCAAAATAGGGTTGAAAACGGACAGATCATACGCAGCAACAAAATCCTTAATAGTTGCTGAACTCAGATTAACTGCAACCTGGCCATCATGAACAGCAGGAACAGTATTATGATAGAATAGTGTATCACCGATCTGCTTATAACCTTCAGGAGCTTTATCAGCTAATCTGGTAAGCCACATTTTTATCTCTTCAATATAAGCAGCCATAAGAGCAAGCGCAGTAAGTGCTGCTGAACCAATGGCGAAGCCTTTGCCTGTTGCAGCTGTTGTATTTCCAAGTCCGTCAAGAGCATCGGTTCTTTCTCTTACTTCAGCAGGAAGATTAGACATTTCAGCATTTCCGCCGGCATTGTCAGCGATAGGTCCGAAAGCGTCTGTAGCGAGAGTTACTCCAAGTGTTGAGAGCATTCCTACAGATGCAAAACCTATTCCGTAAACACCCATTGCAAAGTTGTGGAAACCACCAGCAAAACCATAAGCCGCGATAATACCTGCAACTATAGTAATAACAGGGATCCAGGTAGAGTACATCCCAACAGCCATACCTTCAATAATAACTGTGGCAGGACCCTGTTGTGACTGCTTTGCTATACCCTGTGTAGGAGGATTACCGTCTGAAGTGTAGTACTCAGTTGCCTGACCAATAATAACACCAGCAACAAGACCCGAAACTGCGGCACCAAAGACACCCCATGTAATCCAATCCAGAGCAGCCATTCCTGCAAGTACAACAAGAATAAGAGCAGAACTTCCGCCTGTTCCCAGAAGAAGTGCGCGAAGCAGGGCTTTTGGAGTTGCATCCTCTTTAGTTCTTACCATATATACTCCGACTATAGAAAGCAGGATTCCAATTGCGGAAACCATCATTGGTGCTATAATTGCTTTTATCTGATCGCCTTCGGCAAAAACCGGAAGTGCAGCTCCTAAAGCAGCTGTAGCAAGTATTGAACCTGCATATGATTCATAAAGGTCAGCACCCATTCCGGCTACGTCACCTACATTATCACCTACGTTATCAGCAATTGTTGCAGGGTTACGAGGATCGTCCTCAGGAATTCCTGCTTCAACTTTTCCTACGAGGTCAGCGCCTACGTCAGCAGCTTTTGTAAAGATACCACCACCAACACGTGCAAAAAGAGCCTGTGTTGAAGCACCCATACCAAAAGTAAGCATTGTGGCTGTGATCTCAATAAATTTCTGATGTTCATCAGTTCCGGCAGATACAAATGTAAGTCCCAAAAAATGCAGACCATTTGCCATATGTTCGGGAGTGAAAATAGCTTTATTGAGGAGAATGAACCAAATTGCAATATCAAGAAGCCCGAATCCAACTACAACGAGGCCCATAACAGCTCCGCTCCTTAAAGCAACCTGTAAGCCCTTGTTGAGTGATTTGGATGCAGCCCATGCGGTCCTGTTAGATGCCGCAGTTGCTGTTTTCATACCAAGGAAACCACATAAACCGGAAAAGACCCCCCCGGTTAAAAAAGCGATAGGAACAAACGGATTCTGAATACCCATATATGCCAGTATCGATAATAATATAACAAGGATAATAAACACCTTGCCAACTACTGTGTACTGACGTTTGAGGTAGGCCATTGCGCCTTCACTAACATACGCAGCAATCTCTTTCATCCTGTCAGTCCCTTGCTCCTGTACAATCATACCCTTGTAAAAGATCCAGGCAAACAGCAATGCCATGAGAGCTGAAATTGGAACAATCCAAAATAAACTAGTAATCATGATATCTGTTTTTAAAATTAAATAATTAAAGATTCGAAAATGAAAAATTTTCACCGGTACAAAACTATATTAGTTTTCCAATAATACAAATGAAAAAAATCGAAACTTTTAATAGTTTGTAGTTTAAAAAGAATCTAAACAAATAAAATAAAAACAGTATGGATATCTTAATAAAAATCCAATCAGAATTCTATTCTGTTTCAAAATAATACTTTAATAGGTGAATTAAAATAAAAAAAAATCTACTAAATAGCTCTGAAAAAATTATAATTTACTCTTTCCAGCTCATTCATTCTCGGGTATGGATAGAAAACCAAATCATCATTTGATCCTACATAAAAGCCAGAATCAATTGTCCTATATAGAAGTTCACCTGTAAAGATACGATGCACTGTTTTCATATGTTTCTCATATTCTCCCCGTATTATCTCAAGACAATCACGTAAATGGCCAATATTCGGGTAGGGAAGATGTTCTGCGGAGCCTGCGAGCGGATTAGTTGCCAGATCTCCAAGCTTAAGCTCAACAAAGAAAAGCCTTGGAAGAACAATTGGGGAAGACCCATCAGTAAGCTTTTTTAGGAAGACTGAGGGAGCCAGACTACTGGCTACAAGCGGATTAACCGGGCACAGCTCCTGATAAAGATGAAGAGCATTCTGCTGCTCCTTTCCCTTATCATAGGATACCTTCTTTAATTCCAGGACAATTCCATGGTCGGTTGTAAGGTAAAGGCTTTTAAGGGCTTCATTTGGTATCATCTCCAGAACCCTATACACTGACAGATAAACAGAACTTTTTGGACTGCCGTCAGACTTTACAACACACCTTTTATCCAGACTGTCCATATCTATTAACTTCTCGATCCTGGAAAGGTCTATTTCAAAAAAGATAGTCTGTGATTTGTTGCGTTTCTTGGTTCCGGTTGAGAGATAGAGCCCAAAACTTTCAGGAGGTAGCATTGAAGCGACAAGCGCTTCAGGATTGCAGGTTAAATAAATGTACTTGCTCATAGCTTTATTATTAAGTAAAAGAACGACGATCCGATTACAAATAATCCAACTCTGATGATATCTGCCAGCCTTATACCAAATTTAAACAAACTTTTACAATTCATAAAATGATTTTTCCGGCTCTGTTTAAATCCAACCTCACAGGATTCTTGCCATCTTTAACGATACATTTATTACTTTTGCGTAAATTAATTATCATGAATTCCATAAACATTGATCTTATTGATAAAGCCTGGAATGACAGGTCATTATTAAGTAACGCTGATGTACAGGCTGAAATAAATAAAACTATTGAACTCCTGGATAAGGGGAAAATCAGGGTTGCCGAACCGCATGCCGACGGGTGGATAGTAAACCAGTGGATTAAAAAGCTGTTATTCTCTATTTTCCCATCCGGAAAATGGAGACACTTGAAGCCGGGCCGATGGAATTTCACGATAAGATTCCGCTGAAGAAGAATTATATGGCTCTCGGAATAAGGGTGGTACCGCATGCTGTCGCCCGGTACGGGGCATATCTTGCCAGGGGAGTTATAATGATGCCTTCATATGTCAATATCGGTGCCTATGTCGATGAAGGTACAATGGTCGATACCTGGGCAACTGTCGGATCGTGTGCCCAGATTGGTAAAAATGTCCATCTCAGCGGCGGTGTTGGAATCGGGGGAGTTCTGGAACCTGTCCAGGCTGCACCTGTGATAATAGAGGATAACTGCTTCATAGGCTCACGCTGCATTGTGGTTGAAGGAGCCCATATAGGAAAGGAAGCTGTTCTGGGCGCCAACGTTGTAATTACAAACAGCACAAAGATAATTGATGTAACATCGGAAAACAGGATTGAATACAAAGGCTATGTACCCCAAGGTCTGTCGTAATACCAGGTTCATACATGAAGAAATTCCCGGCAGGAGAATTCAGTGTTCCCTGTGCCCTGATAATTGGTAAAAGAAAAGAATCCACCGACCTGAAGACCTCTCTCAATGAGGCGCTGAGGGAACATGATATTCCGGTATAATAAACAAATCTGTAAAAATCCAGTAACCTGTAACCTCTCTTGAAATGATTTTTGATGAAGATCTGAATGAATCGCTTAATGCACTCAAAAAAGGGGGAGTGATTCTGTATCCTACCGATACTATCTGGGGTCTTGGCTGTGATCCAACAAATGCCGCCGCCGTGGAAAAAATCTTCAGTATCAAATCGAGGGAAGAGGGTAAGAGTCTGCTGATACTTGTAGACAGTGAAACAATGCTTGAACGCTATGTCTGTGATGTTCCTGAAATAGCATGGGAACTGACATCGGTATCTGAGGATCCCCTAACTATAATCTATCCGGCCGGGAAAAATCTGGCCCGGGGCGTCTGCAGCGATGACGGATCAATTGGTATAAGGATCTGCCATGATGAATTCTGCCATGAGCTGATAAGACGATTCAGAAAACCTTTAGTTTCAACATCTGCAAATCTTAGCGGGAAACCATCGCCGGAAAATTACGATGACATTGATCAGTCGGTGATAGAGGCTGCTGATTATGTTGTAAAATACCGCCAGGATGACAGGAGAAAGTATTCCTCCTCCCCTGTCATTAAGCTTGGTCCTGATGGTACTGTTAAAATATTAAGGAAATAATCTATTTTGATTTTACCCTTCCTGAACCAGAAACTCTGGCATCAATCTTAGGATTCCCGGTATAAGTGACATTTCCGCTGCCTGAAACACTGGCTTCAAGAATATCTGTAACATAGCATTTACAGCTTCCGCTACCGGAGATGCTGAAATCAGCCCTGGCTATCTTAAGTGCCTCCCCCGAATAATTGCCAGATCCGCTTATACTTACATCTGCGCTGGCTGCTTCTCCGTTTCCTCCGATAATAACATCACCCGATCCGGAAATTCCCACGTTCAGCTTACCAATAGCAAGATCAGTCGTAACGATCCTGCCGCTTCCACTGACTGAAAAATCGAGGTTCTCTGCTTTTACGGCATCCCTGATCTCCGCCTTGCCTGATCCTGACACTCCGAGTCCCGTTAACTCAGGCATTGTTATATAAACAGTAACTTTCTCATTACCATGCGAATGCCAGCTGTCTTTCTTTATTACCAGCTTCGATCCTGATACTTCTGTTTCAATTTCATCAAGCAGAGATTTCTCTCCCTCAAGAACTACCTTAAATTCCGATCCGATATTAATGTACAGATCGCCTGATACCCCGAAGTTAACCTTCGTGAAACCCGACAGGTTCCTGGTATCCTTCTCAACAGCCACATCCTTGGTAAATCCGGTCATTAAGACCATTGCAGAGACAAATGCAAATATTAACAGCCCGCTTTTCATAATGTATTTATTTTGGTTAATTTTAAGATTAATACCCTGAAAAGACATGAATATTTCAGAATAGCTGCACAGAAAAGGAAATAATCTTTCAGTTTATTTCAGTAAGACCTTCCGGGATCTCCATTATAAGAATTTTCTTCCTGTTATCGATCTTCACGATAAGATCCTCGTGCAAAGGGATAAGTATTGCTTTTTTGGATGAAGAGATGACACTGAGCAGCCATTGACCCGGATTTTGTATTACCTCTTCCACTGTTCCAAGTATTATCTTGCCGGATGTTAAAACTGTATAGCCTGTCAGGTTACCTGGCTCCTCAATTCTGTTTCCGGCATTTGAGGAGGCGGTTAAGAACACACGGCAACCCACGAATTCAATAACTTTATCGGATGAATTGTAACCCTCGAAGATAAGCTTAAGGATATCAGCTCCGGAGTATTCCGAATCTGCTATAAAAAAAGGAACCGGTCTACCTTCTATTTCAAGGAAGACCGATTCCATATAGGGTATTTCTCCAGAAAAAAATCGTTCTAATTTAACTGTAACGGCACCCTCATAGCCGCTTACTTTAGTTATTCGTCCAAGTAATATGTCGCTGTTGTAAGCCATCGGATCACAGACCCTTATGACTTTCAGCTATTCCTGTGGCTGATCTGCTGCAACAGCATCTGCTGCACTCTCTTCAGCCTCGGGTACCTCTGCTTCTTCACCAGCAGCAGCAGCATTTACATCACGAACCAGTTTTGCGTCAGCATCAGCTTTTCTCTTTGCAATTCTTGCTGTTCTTGCATCGTTAATCCGCTTCTCTTCGGCTAATCTGCTGCCAAGTATATCATCCTTTGATTTCTCAAGACCTGATTTCTTAGCTTCAATTTTTGCTTCGTTCTGCTGCATCCACTCTTCAAAACGCTTTGTGGCTTCAGCTTCATCGAATGCACCCTTTTTCACACCTTCAAGAAGATGCTTCTTTAACATAACACCTCTGTAAGACAGGATAGCTCTACATGTATCAGTAGGCAATGCGCCATTTTGCAGCCAACCCAACGCCTTATCGAAATCTAGTTCGATAGTTGCCGGATTAGTAACCGGATTATATGATCCGATCTTTTCAATATATCTGCCATCCCGTGGCGATCTGCTATCTGCAACCACAATGTGGTAGAAGGCCAGTTTCTTACGGCCTTTTCTAGCTAATCTGATTTTAACTGCCATTAATTTCTACGCTTTATTATTTAACCTGTTTAAAAAATGTGGGTGCAAAGATAAGTGTAAATAATTTACTGAACAAATGAATAAAAGTAAACTTTCCTCTTAATTTCTTGTAAATGTAAAAGCAAAAGTTCCATACTCACCCTGGTCAACAGATATAGTGAAGTTCATTTCATATAATCCGGAACACGAATTGTATGCACCAGTGCCCTCATAAGCTATATTGGTATCACCCCATGCATCCGATGCAAGGACTGTTTTGTCGGCAGTAACTGCGAAAGTGGCCGGATCAATGTGCATCACAAGCGGGCCCTGGTCCTCATCAAGCCCCTCGATCGTTTCCAGCCCTGTAACGTAAATTGTAAACTGATCAGCCGGATCAGCCCTGAGGGCTATATCACCTTCAGAATTCCAGTCTGAAGGAGGAGATACTGAATGATAACTGCCTGTTGCCATATTCACATCATACATGCAGAAGACGATTTCGGCCAAAGCAGCATTTGAACGTGTTGTCATTCCATCTTTTGTTGTCACAACTTCAATATAGACGACTTCACCTTCATTAACCTCCCCGATCTTTTCGGTAATATCGCCCAGGGTAATAGTGAATTCCGATGGGAAAGTAGTTATGTCTGCTAACTTTACCCTCTGGAAATTATCCCCGGCAGATACCACAATCTGAGCATTTTCCACAGTAGTACCGTTTTCCAGATCAACCTTGAAGTGCATAAATGAACTGAGTTCACCGCTGATAAACATACCGCTGACTTCGGTGACCAGGGGAACAATGCCTACATTCCGCTGACCCGCAGGATCTTTCGCCTCTTCACAACTGAAAAATAACATGATCAGTATAATGGCAAATGGAATCTTATTTAATCTTTTCATTTGGTTATAATTTTTAGTTAAACTTTATTCTACCGGAAATCAGCGTGTTCCGCCAGCCCACCAGACGTTTTCTGAATAAACATATGTGCCGTCTCCATAAGCATCGCGGACATTGAAGTTAGTAGTAACATCCTCCGAACCATAAGTATACCGTAATGGAAACAGGTTTGTATTCATAGGATTATCGAGACTTACAACATTGTTGCCCATTGCTTTTAACCGCCTGAAGTCAATGTATGCCTCAAGGGCTTCCTCCTCATAAAAGGCAATATATTTCTGATTCATTACCTCTGAAAGTGGATTTGTCTGGAATCTGGGTCTTACATTTGTATTGAAATAATCAACAGCGTCGGCAGCTGATAAACCAATATTTTCCTTCATGAATGCTGCCGTAACAGCTCTCCTCAGGGCGGTGTCCGCATTTGGCAGGTCATTCAGCCGCACATAAGCTTCTGCTTTAAGGAACTCAATTTCATGATAACTCAGGAGGTATGTAGGTGCGGTTGCGTTAGTGATTGCAGAAATTGAATAAATTCCCTGCACCTGGTTGGGTGTTCCGTTAGGTGCAAACACTATGTCATTACTTCCCGAAAGGGGATGAGGCATGAAAAAGAGATTATCCCTCGGATCGTTTCTCTCAGTCAGTTTATCATGCAGGCTCTGGCTGGCTCCGTAATAATCCCTGTCAGTGTACATCCGGTAAAACGGACTGCTTGCCGAAGTGCCGTTATAATTAAACTGTGCCTGTTCAGAACCAGCTGTAAATGACTGATCTGCATATGCGATAACGTTGGAATAATCAGGGGTTTTAAGAGACAAATGCATTGCATAACGCGCCTTCAGTCCATATGCAAACTTCTTCCATGAAGCTATGTCACCTCCGTAGATCAGGTCCTGTGTACCCAGTGAAGGAAATACTGATTCTTTGTCAAGATTCAGGATAGCTTCGTCAAGAAGCCTGATAACCTCTCCATATATTGCGTCCTGCCTGTCAAGCACCGGAGTGAATATTATTCCGGGCTGGAGAGCTTCACTCCATGGGACATCACCCATCACATCAGTTACAATAGCCAGGTTATATGCACTAAGTATCTGTGCAACACCAAGTGTGTGCCAGTTGCCTGTCTCGGTTCCACCCTCTGAGCATTTCTGGATAATCACCTTCAGATTGTAGAGGTTCTGGTAAACAGCATCCCATGAATTATTATAGGTTGTTGAACTGGTAGGTTCACCGCTTCTAATCTCAGCATTGTAAAACTGTCCGAAGATCCCGACATTATGTTCAATATAAATGGAAGCATAATAATTGAAATCACCTCCGGCAACAGAAAAAGCGGTATTAGTCATAACATCTGTAATAATCAATCTTGATACCATCTCTGTCGGATCATTAACGTTTTCATTGATTTCGTCCATGATTTTTTCAGAACATGACCAATTGGCAAGTATCAGGATTGATGTGAATAAAATATAAATTGCTTTTCTCATGGCATTAGAAGTTAAAAGGTTAAATCTAAACTGAAACCATAGCTGGTTACCTGGGGTGCAGAAAACCGTTCAAATGAGCCACCCATATTGGTATTACCCTGGCTTGATTCCGGATCAAAGTTTTCAAGGGCTGTCCAGATAAGTATGTTACGTGCAAAAGCCGAAACACCAAGGTTAACAGAGTTGAACAGCTTCTTTGATGGTCTGTAGCTCAATGCAAGCTCGCGAAGCTTTACAAATGAGTTATCATGTATATAATACTCATCAATATTGGTGAGTACGTTTCTGTGCAAATCCTGAAATGCATCAGGGTCTGTTGGACCTCCTCGAACAATATCATTAGGTGTGCCATCAGGCTTGACGCCATCAAAGATAAAGGTAGACTCACGGTCTGCTGTCCTTGTTGACATCCCGTAGAAATCCATTAATCCATTGCTTCCTGAATACATCTCGCCTCCATTTTTCCATTCAAACAAGGCGCTGAGAGCCCACTTCTTATATGTAAAGGTGTTGGTTGCTCCCATTATAAAATCAGGAGATACCGACCCGATAACTCCGGGCTCACCAATTAATGGCATACCGTGCGTCGGGGAACCAGGGTTATCTTCAACAACAATCCTGTTCTGAGCATCCCGTACGTATGAGATTCCATAAATGACAGGATAAGTGGTGCCTATACCTGCCCTCACCTGCGGTGTTGTAAACCCTCCGAGAAAGATGCTTTCAACACCTGGAGCCAGTTCATCGACAATATTGTCAATCTTTGTGAAATTGACATTCAAATCCCACTGGAAATCTTTTAACTGGACCGGGACAGCGTAAAACACAACCTCATGGCTTACAGTGTGCACTTTACCTCCGTTCATAAGAAGATTCCTCGCACCCGTTGATCCTGCAAGAGGAACTGTAAAGATCTGATCGACTACATTCTGACGGGCAAATGTATAGTCAACCCCGATGCGATTATTGAAAAATTTGAGCTCTGTACCTATTTCGTACGATTTAGTGTTCTGAGGCTTTAGATTAGGGTCATACTGAATATTATTGGGAATATAGGAACTTACGCCGTCAATAGGATAGAGAATCGGAGATCCTGACCACCAGCTGCCGGTATAGGTAGGGGTAGTGAAATAATTTTTTGTGTATGAGCCAGCCTGCCCCACCTCTGCATATGACAGACGCAGTTTGGCAAACGAAATCCAGTTAATGTTTTTAACCGCTTCCAGTTCGGATGCCACTGCACTTAAGGATACTGAGGGATAAAAGAAGGTCCGGTTATTTGTCGGCATTGTTGAAACCACATCGTTTCTCCCCGTGGCATTAAGGAAAAGCAGAGACCTCCAGTCGAGGGACAGACTTCCAAAAAAGCCAACAGTACGATCCTTGCCTTTAGATTCATTTGCGGTTACAATATTGGCATTCCTGATATGTGTCCAGCCGCCAAAATTCAATACCTCGCCGTGTTCGGAATATGTTTTGTAATTCCCCTGGTTGAATTCATTTCCAATCATTGCACTGAAAACCAATCCACTGTTTATCCTCCAGTCATAATTGGCTGTCAGAAGGGAGTTTACAGTTGAAGAAGAGATCCCGTAATTATCAATCATACCATCATTCCCGTTATGGCCATATTCAAAGATATCCTGGAAATGAGTGGTATATGAATCCATTCCAAGCTGGTAACGGACTTTCAGATTCATCGATGATCCAAGCTTTGCAGCATAATTAATATAACCATTGCCAAAAAAACGGTCTGTTTTTTCCTTGAATTTATAATTTTCAGCAGCCCAGTAAGGATTGTCATATCCTGCAACGGAACGGTAATATATCTGGGTATAAGGATCGCCCGGAACATGAAATGGATAATCTTTCAGATTGTAACTTGTAGGTGCTCCCAACACCCCGGCCAGAGCTGCATCATTCCCGGATGGGATCTTGTCAATATCTGTTTTTGAAAAATTAGAGCTGAACCCTGTAGTGAAGTTTTTACCCATCTTTCTTTCAGCTGATGCTTTGGCATTCCACCGGTTCATTCCTGTTGATAAAGCTATTCCGCTCTGCGAGGTCTGAGTCAAGCCAAGTGCAAAATTGCCGTTCTCACTTGCCTGTGAAACATTTGCGTTGGTAGTCGAAGAATAACCTGTCCTGAAATAGTCATCCCAGTTATTGAATACTTTCGGAGTAACCCAGGGATCAGCAACCTGACCCTCCTCAAGCTGGGGGACTAAGTATTTTCCCGGATGCCCGTTGGCATTTCCACCGTAGGTAGGATCATCAGGAAGGTCAGCAATCCTGGGTCCCCATGAGGATGAAGAAGTTGGAACATACTCCCCATATACTCCCTGTGCATATGTTGTCTGGAAATCAGGGGTGCGTGACACAACAGAAAAGCTGCTTGTATGCGAGATTGAGATGACAGGTTTCCCTATGACATTATTCCGTCCGCTCTTTGTAGTAATTATTATTACACCGTTAGATGCACGGATTCCATAAAGAGCAGCAGCTGCCTGCCCTTTGAGAATATTTATACTCTCTATATCTGAAGGGTCAATATCCACTGCACGATTTGAGAGGTCAGAACCCGTTACTCCGTCTCCCTGCAGTGAAAAATCACCACCGGCACCCGATTGAATATCCGCAGTGGATGTTATTGGCATACCATCTACAACATAAAGAGGCGTATTATTCCCGGTAAATGAGCGGGCCCCGCGGATAACTATCTGTGAGGAAGCACCAGGCATACCACTGCTCGGCTTAATGTCAATGCCTGAAAGTTTCCCCTGCATTGCTCCGGCCAGGTCGGTATTTCCAGTCCGTTCTATTGCATCCTTTTTTACGTCCTGCACCGAATACCCAAGGGCCTTTTTCTCCCTGGATATGCCGAGAGCAGTTACCACCACCTCATCCAGGTTCAGGAATTCAGGCTCAAGAAGCACATTTATGTCAGCAAGACCAACGATATTTACCTCCTGTGTTTTCATCCCTACGTAGGATATGACAAGAGTGTTTACATCTGAAGGGACTTTAAGAATGAATTTACCATTGGCATCAGTAATGGTACCCAATGTAGTCCCCTTAACAGATATCGTTACCCCCGGCAGAAGGCCCTCTCCTTCAACCGAAGAGGAAACAGTACCTGTTACAGTTTTCTGCTGGGCTGCCACTGATAGCAGAGCCCCGCAAAAGAACAGAAAAAGTAAGAGTAGTTTTCTCATAACATATAGTTTAGGTTAATAATTGAATAGCAGGGAATAATTTGATTCCCAGTCTGGTTGTCAGGTGATTAAGTCACTTTTAACAAAATAACCGAATCGTTACTATATAATTTCAATCATTTAACTAAAGGCAGATCCTGGTTGACAATCATCATATTTCATCCAACGGATCCAAGTTTTCAACAGATAAGAAAACACTATGCAAGTTATGCCTTTTTTAAGTAATTTTGCTAACCTATCTAACTGTTTATTTTAACTCCATCCATGGGAAAATTTGCACACTTGCATGTTCATACTCAATACTCTATACTTGACGGAGCATCAAATATACCATTGCTTATAGATAAGGTAAAAGAGCTGGGGATGGAAGCCATAGCAATTACCGATCATGGTAATATGTTTGGGGTTAAAGAGTTTCATAATTATGCAACAAAAAAGGGGATAAAACCTGTTATCGGTTGCGAGATCTATGTTGCAAAACGGTCACTGGAAGATGCAAGCGGAAAGGAAGACCGCTCCGGAGATCATCTCATTCTCCTGGCAAAAAACCTTACCGGCTACAAAAATCTTATCAAACTGGTATCCACGGCCTGGATCAAGGGTTTTTACTATAAGCCAAGGATTGACAAGGAGCTGCTTGCAAAATACAGCGAGGGACTCATAGGTTCCTCCGCCTGCCTTGCAGGAGAGATCCAGGATGAGATACTTAATGGCACCATGACAGGTGCAGAGAATGCCCTGAAAAAATACCTTGACATCTTTGGCGAAGATTTCTACCTTGAAATACAAAGGCACGAGACTTATGATCCGGAAGCAGACAGATCGGCATTTCCACTGCAGCAGAAGGTGATTGAAGGATTCAAAAAGCTTTCCGCAAAATTCAATGTTAAACTGATCGCCTCAAATGATATCCACTTTATCAACGCTGAGGATGCTGAAGCGCACGACAGGCTGATATGTATCAACACAGCAAAGGATATTGATGATCCTAACAGGCTGAGGTATTCAAAACAGGAGTATCTGAAGAGTGAGGCAGAGATGAGGGTGATCTTCAGTGATATTCCTGAAGCAATAGATAACCTGGCCGGTCTTGTCGAGAAGGTTGAGAAATACAAGCTCGATCATGATCCGATTATGCCTGAATTCGAACTGCCAGACAATTTTACCGATAAGGATGATTACCTGCGCTTCATCACATATAAAGGGGCAGAAGCCAGATGGGGGTCGCTTACCAGTGAACAGACTGAAAGGATCGACTTTGAGCTTCAGATGATTGCTAAGATGGGCTTTCCGGGATACTTCCTTATTGTTCAGGACTTCCTGCGGGCAGCCAGGGATATGGGAGTATCGGTTGGGCCGGGAAGAGGATCAGCCGCCGGATCGGCAGTAGCATTCTGCCTGAGGATAACAGATATCGATCCTATCAAATATGGATTACTGTTCGAACGTTTCCTGAACCTCGACAGGATCTCAATGCCTGATATAGATATTGACTTTGATGAGGACGGAAGAGAGGCTGTCCTGAAATATGTTGTAAACAAATATGGCCATGATAAAGTGGCACATATTATCACTTTTGGCTCAATGGCTGCAAAAATGGCAATCAGGGATGTCGCAAGGGTTCAGAAGCTTCCTCTTCCTGATGCCGACAGGCTTGCCAAACTTGTGCCCGACAGGCCTGGAATAACTCTTGCTGAAGCATTTGCCGAGGTTCCCGAACTTGCAAGGGAAAGAGAATCTTCTAATAAGCTTATTGCACAGACCCTTAAATACGCCTCCGTCCTTGAAGGCTCTGTAAGGCAGACAGGTGTCCATGCCTGCGGAATTATAATCGGAAAGGATTCCCTTGACAACTATATCCCGCTGTGTACGGCTAAAGACACTGAACTATATGCAACTCAATATGACGGAAGTCATGTCGAGTCTGTCGGGCTCCTCAAGATGGACTTCCTCGGACTAAAAACACTCTCCATTATCAAGGATGCCGTACTCAACATAAAAAAATCAAGAGGCATCGATATAGACATTGATACTCTTCCACTTGATGACAAGAAGACATTTGAGCTTTTCAGCAATGGAGAGACAACGGCGATCTTTCAGTTTGAATCAACCGGGATGAAGAGATACCTCAGGGATCTCGAGCCTAACAGGCTGGAAGACCTGATCGCGATGAATGCTCTCTATCGTCCCGGACCAATGGAATACATTCCGAAGTTCATCAGGCGTAAGCATGGGACCGAGAAGATCGATTACCCTCTTGCGGTAATGGAGAAGTACCTGCAGGATACATATGGAATAACTGTTTACCAGGAACAGGTGATGCTTTTATCCCAGGAGCTGGCCGGGTTTACCAAAGGCGAGGCAGACTCGCTCAGGAAAGCCATGGGTAAAAAGAAGCGTTCCATAATGGACGAGATGAAGCTGAAATTCCAGGAGGGATGTAAAAGAAATGGTCATGATGAGAACATAGCCAATAAGATCTGGTCCGACTGGGAAGCATTCGCACAATATGCCTTCAATAAATCACACTCCACCTGCTATGCCCTTGTTGCATTCCAGACAGGCTATCTTAAAGCCAATTACCCGGCTGAGTATATGGCCGCCGTATTGAGCAGAAATATCAGTGATATAAAAAAAATCACCACCTTCATGGACGAGACCAGGAGGATGGGAATGGATGTCCTTGGTCCGGATGTGAATGAGAGTAACGTTATGTTCACTGTCAATAAAGCCGGGAATGTACGATTCGGACTCGTTGCAATAAAAGGTGTCGGGGAGAGCGCCGTGCTGCAGCTTATTGAGGAGAGGGAGAAGAATGGCGTTTACAGCGACATTTATGATCTTGTGGAGAGGGTTAATCTCAATGCACTTAATAAGAAAAATCTTGAGGCTATGGCTGTTGCAGGAGCATTTGACTGCTTTCCATCAATAAGCAGAGCCCAGTATTTTTCACTCGATACCAAGGGATCAAGCTTCATTGAAAGCCTTATAAGGTATGGCAACAATGCTAAAACGATAAAAAATTCCAGCCAGCAATCACTCTTTGGTGAAACAGGAGGATTCGACATGGTAAGACCTGAACCATCGGTCTGCCCTGACTGGCCCAAGCTTGAAAAACTCAACAGGGAAAAAGAGGTGATTGGAATTTATCTGTCATCTCATCCTCTTGATGATTTTAAACTTGAAATTGAAACATTTACTACTGCCAGTCTTGCTGATCTCCAGAATCTCAGGGATTATCTTGACCGCGATGTCACAGTGGCAGGAATGGTCACAGAAACCAGGAACGGCATAAGCAAGAACGGGAAACCATACGGTTCGTTCACAATACAGGATTATTCTGATTCTTTCCGGATAATGATGTTTGATAAAGATTATATTGAAAACAGTAAGTTCTTCACAATTGGCTATTATCTGCTTCTCAGGGGAAGGGTGCAGAAAAGACCATACAGGGAAGACGAACTTGAATTCAAGGTAAAAATAATCAACCTGTTGTCGAGTGTGAAGGATGATCTCATCAAATCGGTTACCCTGAAAATCCATCCCGAAAATATCAGCCCGGCAATGATAAAGGAGCTGAAAGATCTGGTCCTTGAGAACAAAGGTGAAACTGAACTGAAATTCCTGTTTATTGATCCTGATGATAAGATCTCCCTTCCAATGTTCTCAAGGACTATGCGCATCAGGCTGAATAACGAATTAATATCCTTCCTGGATGACCATCCGGGTATAGAATATAAAGTTAATTAGCTATCTTTGCACCAGTAATTATTCTTAAACATAATATTAGTAAGCTATGGCTTTAGAGGTAAACGACAGCAACTTTGAAGAAGTGGTTATTAAATCAGATAAACCCGTACTTGTTGATTTCTGGGCTGAGTGGTGTGGCCCTTGCAGGATGATTGCACCGATTATTGAAGAGATTGCGGAGCAGTATGCAGGAAAAGCTCTTATCGTAAAATGTGATGTGGATAGCAGTCCCAATGTTGCAGCCAAGTATGGTATAAGGAACATCCCGACTATCCTTTTTTTCAAGGATGGTAAAATAGCTGATAAACAGGTTGGCGCTGTGCCAAAAAATAACTTTCTCACCAAACTGAATGCTTTGGTTTAAATAAAAAAATAACTGTTTCCGGCCGTTCTTTTACCCGGGACGGCCTTTTTTAATCGATACCCATGAGAGTATGTATCTTTGCTTCCTCCAGCAGCCGCATCAACAGTAAATATGCTGATGCTGCAATCGAACTGGGGGTACTACTTTCCAGGGCAGGCACAGAAGTGGTTTTTGGGGGAGGTGGTATAGGTCTGATGGGTAAAATTGCCGATACGATCATTGAAAACAACGGGACTATTACGGGTGTTATCCCCTCATTCATGAAAGATCAGGGCTGGGATCATTCCCATGTAAATGAGATGATTATAACATCAGACATGGGAGATAGGAAGAAGCAAATGTTCGCTATGGCAGATGCCATTGTTGCCCTTCCGGGAGGTGTCGGAACGCTTGAGGAACTTACGGAAGCTATAACTCTTAAGCAACTGGGCCTTTTCAGAGGCCCCGTAATTATTTTGAATACTTTGAACTTCTACAAATCACTGACAGATTTTTTTGAACATATGGTTTCAGAAAATTTCCTGCGGAATGAACATAAGGCAATCTGGGAAATCGCAGCTACTCCTGAGGAGGTAATGACCCTTCTGGCAAAAAAGGATAACTGGCTTTTCGATCCTATCAAAATAGCAAAGATCTAGTGCCAGGATAAAAATGCTTCTTCACTGAATAAAATCCTGTCTTGTCTTAATCCAGAATCCGCAATCCGCAATAATCTCAGGGAATCCGGGTTCCGATAAACATAATGTCATCCACCTGTCCCAGGCAGCCCTTCCAGTCAAGAATCTCCTTTTCCAGCCTCTCCTTCTGCTCACGAACGGAAAGATCCCAGATTTGTGCAAGAAGCTTCTTTACATTACCTGACTTATATTTCTTTCCATTAACAGATCCAAACTGATCGGCATATCCGTCGGAACACATATATACCATATCTCCCTGACAGATCGCCACAACATTATTTGTAAATTTTTTCCTTTCATCCATTGTAGTCATTCCAACAGGGAAACGGTCAGCCTTGTATTCTGTCAGTTCTCCGTTTCTGACGACATATAATGGATTAAATGCTCCGGCATATTCAAGGGTAAATCTTTTTTTATTGAATGCGATAAGCGCCAGGTCCATACCATCATTAATTGCCCTTTCGTGCCTCTGCAAAAGAGCGTTCATCACCTCAACATTCAGCTGATCCACAATTTCAGAAGGTTTTGTGAGCTCATACTCTGTCACAATTTTGTTCAGAGAGTTATGGCCGATAATTGACATAAATGCACCGGGAACGCCATGTCCCGTACAGTCGACAGCTGCAATAAACCGCCATTCGCTGTTGTCGTACATCCAGTAGAAATCTCCGCTTACAATATCTTTAGGCATATAAAGTACAAAGGTATCCTGGATCATATCCTCCCTGGGAAGCATAGCCCTCTGAATTCTTTCTGCATAACGTATACTGGCTGTAATATCCCTGTTCTTATCCTCTATCTCCCTGCTCTTAAGTACAACCTCTGCAGTTCGCTCCTTTACCTTCTCCTCCAGAATAATCTTTTCCCGGATAAGGTTACGTTCCCTGATCTTTATATATAGTATTACTATCACAATAACCAGGACTATTGAGAATAAAACAAACCACCATGTGAGGTAAAATGGTGGTTTGATTAAAAATGAGAATGTCACAGGTTTATTATTCCAAATGCCCTGGCTATTCTTTGCCATTACCATAAAATTATATTTACCCGGAGGAAGGGCTGAATATATTGCCCTGGTCTGATCAGTAACCGGTCTCCAGTTCTCGTCAGCCCCTTCAAGTCTTACCTTAAACTGGACTACATCAGGATTTGTGAGACAAATACTGTAATAGTTGAACAGCACAGATCTTTCCGTATAGCTTAGTTTCATTCCTGGTATCATTTCCCTTGGCTCATAGTTTACCTGCATGCCCATTATATGGGTAAGTGGTTCAAGGCCTGCCGTGGAACTCTTTTCAGGGATAAGCCTGGTTACTCCATTCGCCGTACCAAACCATAACTCACCTGATACTGTTTCAAATACAGAATTGGGCCTGGTTTCTATACCGGGGAAACCATTTCTTTCAGTGTAGGAAAAGATCCTTTTACTTTCAGGAAAATACCTGTTCAATCCATTATTGGTTCCAATATAAATACTCCCGTCTTTGCCTGCAGCAAGAAGGTTGATATTATCTGAAAGCAGGCCCTCTTCCTTGGTCACAGTTGAAATAACTGTATCATTTTTAAATGCTTTCAGTCCTTCACTTGTCCCTATCCATAAAATACCCTGCCCATCCATAACCATAGTTTTTGGGATAATTCCTGAAAGAGCTTTTACAGGTTTGAAATCCTCCAGGGCAGGATCATAGCGGATCAGTCCAGGTTTATTCCCCTTTGGTTCGGCTCCGATCCACATTATCCCGTCAGGATCACAATATAAGGAGGTGATCACTGTTACGGTCAGGCTATCCATGGTGGTATACCTCTTAAAATTATCCTCACCGATAGTTCCTACGGCAACTCCGTCAACTGTGCCAATCCAGAGATGATTCTCATGATCTATCTCCATGGCTTTAACCTGGCCGCCATGGTAAAGAATAGAGTTGATATATGGCTGGGATTCAAACCTTGAAGATTTCATATTATAGAGTATAACTCCTCCCTCATTGGCGCCTATCCAAAGATTTCCATTCCGGTCCTCCCTGAAATATCTGATATTTTCAAAGATCGAGTTACTTGACTCATTGTATATTACCGGTTTTTTACCTGAACCTGGAAGAAACCGTGAAATTCCGGAATTAGTTCCAAACCACATAGCCCCGGTCCTGTCGCGGTATATAGCATTTACATTCGGGTCGGGCAGCAGCTCCTTATCATTTATAGTGGTGAATGCATCACCTTTGTAAATGGTCAGCCCGTTATCCCGGTCAGCAATAAGGATATTGCCTTCAACGTCCTCTATAATATCATAAATCATAGCCGCCTTTAAACCATTCCCGCTATTAAAGCTTCTCACTTTATCACCTTCAAACAGCGCAATGCCACCACCCCATGTACCGACCCATATCCTGCCTCGGCTGTCTTCCATCAGGCAGGAAATCATATTACTGGAAACCCCCTCCTTTATCAGATCATAATATACCATTCTGCTTTCTGACATAATATACTTGAACAGGCCGCCATTATAAGTCCCGAACCACAAATTTCCGTCCCTGTCCTCCAGAAGGCAGATTGTCGTAAAATAGGTGGTCATATGCGGCATCCGATAGTTTTCAAACTTGTTTTCTTCAGTATTGAACCGTCTCAATCCCACATCGGCTATTGAAACAAATGCGCCATTCCTTAAAACACTGGACCCATAAACCTGGTCGCTCAATCCGTCTTTTCCCCTGAATTGTCTCGCCTTAATGCGTTTAATATTTGTCACCGGAAAATCGGCCAGTATAGCACCGTCATCAGTAGATGTAATCCAGATCTTATTGCCCCTCTGTGTGATACTGGTAATGTCACCTGTCAGTTTCAGAGAGTCGAAGGCAACACGTTCAAAAACGCTGCCATCGAACCTTGAGATACCTCCGTTCAGGTGGCCAAACCAGATGTAGCCCAGAGAATCTTCAGTCATGCATTTGACTCCTCCGCTTGCCAGGCTGTCGCGTGTTGTAAAGTTCTCAAACTTTCTGCCGTCGAACCGCGAAAGACCATTCGCTGTTCCAAGCCACAAATAATCTTTGGAATCCTGCAGCAGTGTATAGACTTTTTGTTCACTCAGACCCTGCTTGACACCATAATTGTCAAAAAAATAGGTCTGCCCGTTTGATGAAAGAATTGTAAAAGGCATAAAAAAGATCAACCAGACAAATGTTTTTGTCCGGTTACGTAGAACATTTATTCCTGACATATAGAATTTATTTAGCTATAAAGAAGAATGTCCCGTTCATATCCTCCAGCCCCTGTATCCTTCCGAATTTTGGCTTCTGCCCGTTGTCGCTTGTCACAGCTTCTGTAACAGATTTAACAATAGTCTCGATAGGGATGCATGCATTCCTGTTATTCATAAGTGTATTTGCAAAAGTTGCAGTGAATTTCGAATTATCGGCAGCCAGTTCATAATTAGCTGAGGAGAATACCTGTGCCGATTTAGCACCTGCTACAAGAGTGTTATCACAAGTAGGAGCATCACCTGCTGACCTCATTGCAGAATAAAATCCAGGGCCCGATTCGCAGGCATCAGAAATAACAAGGGTATGCACAATCACGTCGCTGTATCCCTGCAGACCAGCCTTCAGATTATTAATATTATAGTATGTAAATTCATCATCTCTCTTTGCATCCACAGGGATCCAGTAACCAACGTCATTGATGAACTTCCCATGGCCGGCATACCATACAACAAGCGATTTAACTTGGTTTTTCCTGACAAGGTCGCGAAGCTCAATATTAAAAAACTTCTCCATTTCTGTCTTTGTCATATCCTTCTTGTGAATTACATTATGTATCTGGTAATTAGCCAGTGCTCTCTGGATAGTGCTTATATCCTTGATCGGACCATCGAGACTCGCAAATGTCTCATAGCTGGAGTTCTCAATGAAAACAACCCATGTCTTGCCCATTGGATTATTGGCAGCAATATCTGACCCTCCGCGATCGAGTACAAATTCAGTTTCCTTACGGTTACCATAAATATCTTCAGCGACTATAGTAAATTTTGTCAGATTGGAGATGTCTACCACCGCAGTGAATTTCGGATTTAGTTCATCCCTCCGGTAGCTTGCCGAAATGTCTCCTATTGTGATTGACCTGATCGGGCTTTCATCGGAAATCTTTCCCTGGATGGCAATATTAGGCGTGGGAGAATCAAGCAATACCCGTCCCTCCTCAGAAGTATAAGGAGCAATGATCAGGATTGAAGGAGCATTTATTTCAGTGCGCTTAAGCTTATAGTTCAGAATTCTTTTATTGTCGTAATCATCAAATGCGGTGAATGTTAATGTATCAATTCCTGAAACATTGATTTCAGACAGGAAATCATATTCACCATTTTTCTCAGCCATGGCAACAGGTTGGTTATTAATTGTAAAAGATTTGATCCTGCTCTTATCCTTTATCTTTCCTGATATCAGAACCGAAGTCTTATCTCCCTTGATTTTGACAGTATCATCAACAGGCAGGGGACTGATAACTGATATATCGGGAGGGTTTGCTTCCCTGTTCAGTTCATAAAGCCTTACCTCTGCCTCCTTCATTCTTTTACGGGCTTTCATATCAAACTCGGAAAGTACCGTAATCTTTGTATAGTCAGCAATCGCTTTATCATAATTCATAATCTCCTCATAAGATTTAGCCCTGGCAAAATATGCCTCCGGATCATCATTCTTCAGGGAAATGTATTTTGAAAAATCATTTATTGCATTGGTATGCTGGCTGAATTCCTGGTAACACTTTCCCCTGTGGAAATAATATGCCGGATTTTCCGGGTCGATAAGAATATTTTTGGAGATGTCGTTTATTGCACTCGGGTAATCGAGCATCTTCATGTAAACCTTGCTTCGCATAAGATAGGCATCGGTATTCCTGTCATCATTCTTAAGTACCTCATTGCATTGAACCATAGATGCCTTAGCATCGGAGGAGACAAGCAGATCAGCAAGTGCCAGCCTTGGTGCAGCAAGATCCTTATCCCTGGAGATAGCCTTTTCAAGCTCCTTCTTAGCCATTTGATCATTATTCAGTTTCCGGTAAATTATTCCCCTGTAATAATAGTCCATAGGCGTATCCTTGACCATTATTGCGGAATCGGAGACTTTAAGAGCCTGATCATACCTTTCAAGACCAATTAATGTGATAACTTTTTCAGGATAGACTCTTGCATTCCGTCTTTCAACAGCTGTGGCATGGTTGAGCTGTTTCAGAGCTTCTTCATAACTGCCCATCTTATTGCAGACTGAACCAAGACTAATGATTGCCTCAACATTTTTCGCATCAAATACAATGGCCTTTTCATAGTCCGACTTCGCCTCATTGTATTTCATGATAAGCACATATACCCTCGCCCTGGCGATATAATAATCAGGATTTGACGGTTCCATTCCAATAGCATTGGTAAACTGGATCACCGCGTCATCATACTTCTTATTTTCAACTAATTCTGTGCCGGCTTTGTAAAATTTTCTGGCATTCTGCCCGACAGCACAAACAGGGATAAGAGTGATCAGGATTGAAATGAAAAGTACTCTCATATTAATGGCGTTTTATGTTTGATTAATCTGACAAAACTATCAAATTTAAAAAATTTTATTAAGAATTTCAATTCATTAGGGTTTCATCCTGCAGAGTTCAAATATACCTTCAGGTTACTGTTGCTGAATATTGTTTCAGAAAACAAATTGCCCCTTAAAGCGGGGGCAGGAACACCTCCCTTAAAATATTGGGCTCCTGAGAAGACCCTGGCCTCATCCCATAATCCATTTGAAATAAAATGGTCAAGTACCACGGCTCCGCCTTCGACTAATACTGACTGAATCCCTGAATTAAAAAGGTATTGTGCAATTTGCCGGCAAGCGGGCATACTGTTATCCAGCTGAATTGTGATAACCCCGGGGATCTTTTCATTGCTGTCATCAGTAAATAATATTGTCTTTCCATTTACCTTAAACACTGAAGAACCTTTATCTAAAGAGCCGGTACTGCTCAGAATTAATCTGAGAGGATCGCGGCCTGTCCAATCCCTGACATTTAGTTTCGGATCATCGGCTCTTACTGTTCCAGCTCCTACAAGTATTGACTCCTCCTCCGTTCTCCATCTGTGTACAAGAGATCTTTCAGGCTTGCCTGTAATCCATGTCGGTTGAACAGTGTGATTATCTGATCTGAGGATATCGATAAACCCATCGGCGCTTTGAGCCCATTTAAGTGTTATATACGGCCTCTTTTTCTCATGAAAGGTAAAAAACCTCCTGTTCAGTCTCCTGCATTCATCTTTAAGAACTCCTACAATGACTTCACACCCGGCTTCCCTCAATCTTGAGATTCCCCTGCCTGATACTTTATCATTTGAATCACCGGTTCCGATTACAACCTTTGGTATTGAGTGCGAAATAATAAGGTCGGCACAGGGAGGTGTCATTCCAAAATGTGAACAGGGTTCCAGGCTGACATAGAGCACTGACCTTTTCAACATCCCCTTATCCCGGACAGCATTAATGGCAATAACCTCCGCATGAGGCTCTCCTGCCTTTAGATGATACCCCTCCCCGATTATTATTCCGTCACATACAACAACAGCTCCAACCATTGGATTGGGATAGGTAAGCCCTTCAGCCATGGAGGCCAGCCCGAGGCATCTCCTCATGAATTTAATTTCATCTTTCTCCTCCATTTCCGTGAAAATGCTAAATTTGACTTATGGGCATTAAGATACAAACAATAAAAGATATAAGATTCTATCTGACAACAGAACTTGCAGGAAGCTATCCGGAGGAAGAGATCAGGTCGCTTTCCAATATTATTATCGGGAGTGTACTTGGTGTCACCAAAATGCACCAGCTTTTTTTGACTGAACCTTCAGTCAACCTTAATCAGGTTTCAGAAATTATAAGCCTTTGCCGGGAACTTAAAACCGGAAAACCAATCCAGTATATTCTCGGTGAAACAGTTTTTTACGATTGCATCATAAAACTTAACAGCTCAACCCTCATCCCACGACCGGAAACTGAAGAACTTGTCGATCTTATTATAAGGGAAAACAGGGGATATACAGGCAATATTATTGATTTTGGCACAGGATCGGGCTGTATTGCAATTGCCATAGCTCTGAATATCAAAAGTTCATCGGTGACAGGAACAGATATATCAGATGAAGCCCTCCTGAAAGCTGAAGAAAATGCAAAGCTTAATAATGCCAGCATAACATTTATTAAGGATGACATCCTCAATCCGGTCTCCGGATTGTTAGGAAAAGCGGGACTTATTGTGAGCAATCCTCCGTATGTAAGAGACTCTGAAAAACAGCTGATGCATAGAAATGTACTGGAATATGAACCGCACTCTGCTCTCTTTGTGGCAGATTCCAATCCCCTTATTTATTATAACGCGATACTCAGGAAAGCAGCCGGTATTCTTTGCCCGCCGGGGAAGATCTATTTTGAAATCAACGAAGCACTCGGTGAATCAATGGTTAATCTCGTTGAATCATACGGCTTTCGGGGTATAGAGATTGTTGAAGATATGAATGGAAAAGAAAGGATAATTAAAGGGATAAGATATGCCTGAGAATGAATTATTCAAAACAGCCCTGAATAAAGCCATGGCCTTATGTGCTGCAAGGGAATACTGCTCTGCAGAAATAGCGGTAAAGCTGAATGCCTGGGGCATGGAAGATAAGGAGAGTGCAAGGATCATTGAGCATCTTAAAAAAGACAACTTTATCAATGAGGAACGGTATGCCCTGGGATTCGTCAAAGATAAGTTCAAATATAATAAATGGGGGAAACTGAAAATCTCGGCACATTTAAAGGCCAAAAATCTACCCTCAAGCCTGATAAACAAAGCATTGGACACTCTTGATAATAAAATATACCGTCAGATGCTGAATAACCTGCTTATATCTCATCGCCGGACCGTAAAGGCAAAAAGCCAGTATGACCTGAAGGCCAAACTGATGCGTTACGGGCTCTCCAAAGGATTTGAGAGCAGCCTGCTGTACGATCTGCTGAATGAAATGGAGCTGTAGGGACGGGTCGCGACCCGTCCCTACAGGTTCAGAAACCCTTTTACAATATTCTCCAGAAAAGGCCGGAAGGCAATCAGAAAAATCATTCCGGAACCAATGCTGTCAACTACAATAAGCTGCTTCCCCATACCGGTATAGCGAAGGTAATAAAGTGAAAAAACAATTCTCAGAATCAGCTGGGAGAAAAAAAAGATAAAACCCTCATCCCGTAAATATTCCATCGGTAGGCTTCGTCAATCCTGCCTCTGACAATGAGTGAAAAACTATGAGATAACCCGCATGAAAAACACGGCTCACCAGTAATTTTCTGATGGATACATACAACAGGATAGTCATCCTTATCGGGAGAAAAAATGCCGGAGTAAGTAATAATCAATATTACAACTCCGGCAAAAAATATATTTAAAATGAGGTAAGGTTCATCGCTTAACCTTAGCCCCTGAAACCTGACTTTTCTATTTCTTTTTTGGCTTGGTGTCATCTTTTAGGAGAGTATCAGCTTTCTGTGTGCTTCCACCTTCAAGATCCTCCAGCTTCTGTTCACGGTCCTTCTTATCAGCGGATGTATTTATTTCCACCTTTTCTCCATTGCTCTCAACCTTGATTGAAATGTTGGCATCCTCCAGATCCTTTACAACATTGTCCTGTACATCATTGATGATATTCTGAATATCTCCCGGCCATTTATCAGCATGTTTTGCAATCCTGGTGGCAACAAAAACCTGTGAAACAGAGATCATTGAAGCAACAACGGCAATAATAAGTCCTGCTACTAATACACCTCTTGGAGAGCCACTTCTGGCTGACTGGGAAAGTCCTACTGATGCGAGAACAATTGCTATTATCCCGGGAATTATTGCAATCAGCCCCACACAAGGTATAACTGCAATAACAAATGTTATAATGGCTGTGATCAGAGCAGCTACCCCCAGATTACTTCCTGTCTTGTTTGGTACGTCTTCCATGATATTAAATTATTTATTGTTATTCATTCCTCTTAGGATGTTAACCATATCCTGTTCTAAAGACGTCACAGGATTTTCAATGATGCGTCCTGCCTCAATATTATTTTTATAAAAAATAAAAGTAGGTACTCTCTGAATCTCAAGTTTATCATATTCGCCAATGGGTGAGAGCTTTCCATTGTCAACACCAATGAATGTCACCATCCCGGAAGGAAATTTCCAGCCATCAACGACCTTCATAAACCTTGGAACCTCACGTCTGCTGTCGGGGCACCATGTTCCCAAAACTACCTTTATCGTGAGCCCTTCCATATCAATGCCGCTAAGGCTGTTAATGGCATTGGGATCCGGATGATAATCATCATAGCCTTTGTAGAACCAGGCTGAATGGGGCTCCTGCCTCAGCTGACGCTGGTTAAAGTACCCAAGCAGCCAGGTGGACTGTTCCGAAAAATTTACTTCCTTCTTATCAGCAGCTGAGCTGGTTTCAGTTTTCTGTGACACATTTGCTTTCATCTCTGCGACGGGTTTATTTGTTCTGCAACCGGTGAAAAAGAGAAAACAAACAAGGGCTAAAAAAGTTATCCTTTTCATTAACAACAATTATAAAGTACAAATTAAAAGGATTTTTTCAAATTCAAACTACAAATAGCATAGAATCCGCAAGTTGTCTTAGTGCCTTTACGTGCTTACCTTTGTGTGCCCCGTACTGCCGGTGTCACCCGGGGAGTGCAGAATTTTTTGTTATTCAGATAAGACTGACCGGCCGAACAGCCTGATATGCTGTTAGTAAAATAACAGCGATTGCCCGTTAAGCTATTTCCAGCAATATCTCAAGAATCTGTTTTGCCGCTTTTGAGACAGATGTTCCCGGACCGAATATAGCCGCAACTCCATTTTCATAAAGGAAATGATAATCCTGAGGAGGGATTACTCCTCCTGCAATAACCAGAATATCCTCTCTGCCAAGCTTTTTAAGCTCAGAAATCAACTGAGGGATAAGAGTTTTATGTCCGGCAGCAAGACTTGAAACTCCAAGTACATGCACATCATTTTCCACTGCCTGTTTGGCAGCTTCTTCAGGAGTCTGGAAAAGGGGCCCGATATCTACATCAAAGCCGATGTCGGCATAACCTGTGGATACGACCTTTGCTCCCCTGTCATGACCGTCCTGTCCGATCTTGGCAACCATAATCCGGGGCTGTCTTCCCTCTTTTTCTGCGAAGCGGGCAGCAAGAGCCCTTGCTTCGGCAAAATCCTCATCAGATTTATATTCTGATGAATAAACGCCTGATATAGTTCTTATCACTGCTTTATACCTCCCTACTATTTTTTCACATGCATATGAAATTTCACCAAGGCTTGCCCTCTTAGAGGCGGCATCTACAGCCAGCTCAAGGAGATTGCCATCTTCAGACTGAACACATCTGGTAAGGGCATCAAGGGCATTACGGCATTCCGCTTCATTTCTCTCCGACCTCAGCCTTGCAAGTCTCCTGATCTGCGATTCCCGTACTGCTGAATTATCAACTTCCAGAGTCTCAAGAGGATCTTCTTTCTCGAGCCGGTATTTATTAGTCCCTACAATTACCTGCACTCCTGAATCGATCTTAGCCTGAGCCCTCGCAGCTGCCTCCTCGATCCTCATTTTCGGCACGCCGGATTCCACTGCTTTGGCCATTCCTCCGAGATTTTCGATCTCTGTGATATGATCCCAGGCCCTATGGGCTATTTCATGAGTCAGATATTCAACATAATATGAACCGGCCCATGGATCTATTGCTTTGCAGATATTTGTCTCCTCCTGAATATAGATCTGAGTATTCCTGGCTATCCTGGCTGAAAAATCAGTTGGCAATGCAAGAGCCTCATCAAGCGCATTGGTATGAAGGCTCTGCGTATGTCCAAGTATGGCTGCCATAGCCTCAATGCATGTTCTCCCCACATTATTGTATGGATCCTGTTCCGTAAGACTCCATCCTGAAGTTTGTGAATGGGTCCTGAGTGCCAGAGATTTTGGATTTTTAGGATTGAATCCGCTGACAATTTTTGCCCAGAGCATCCGGGCAGCTCTCATCTTGGCAATCTCCATGAAATGATTCATCCCTATCCCCCAGAAAAATGACAGCCGGGGTGCAAAAGCATCAATATCCAGCCCGGTTTTGACACCGGTTCTCAGGTATTCGAGACCGTCTGCCAGGGTGTAAGCAAGTTCAATATCGCATGTAGCGCCTGCCTCCTGCATATGATAACCGGAAATGCTAATAGAATTGAATTTCGGCATCTTAGCCGCTGTGAACCTGAAAATGTCAGCGATGATCCGCATTGAAAATTCCGGAGGATAGATATAGGTATTCCTTACCATGAATTCCTTGAGAATATCATTCTGTATGGTGCCTGAAAGCTCATCCAGCTTAGCACCCTGCTCAAGTGCGGCAACAATGTAGAAAGCCATCACCGGAAGGACAGCTCCGTTCATAGTCATCGATACCGACATCTTATTGAGAGGGATCTGGTCGAAAAGCAGTTTCATGTCAAGCACTGAATCGATAGCCACACCTGCTTTGCCGACATCACCCATTACCCTTTCATGGTCTGAATCATATCCGCGGTGAGTTGCCAGGTCGAATGCAACGGACAATCCTTTCTGTCCGGCAGCGAGGTTTCGCCGATAAAAGGCATTGGATTCCTCTGCTGTTGAGAAGCCAGCGTATTGCCTTACCGTCCAGGGAAGCATTGCATACATACCAGAATAGGGTCCCCGCAGAAACGGAGGCAGTCCTGCTGCATAATTGAGATGTTCCATCCCTTTCAGGTCCTCAGCCGTAAAAACACTTTTTATCGGAATTCTTTCCGGAGTCTCCCAATCATTTCTGATATCATTCTCATGCTCCCACTCCTTAAAATCCTTCTTCACGCTTGGAAGTGAATTCAGGTCGCTATAATTGAATTTTGGTCTCATCATCTATCGGTTTGCAATTCACTCTTTAATTCCCAGCTTTTCATTGAAGTATGCAAGCATTGCCGGCACATCGCTTTTAAGATGTATAAACAGGTCAATACCAATAGCCTTTAATTCACCTGCTGATGACGGGTTGCCTGCCACAACAATTATTGCCTTATCCTTAAGTTGTGTCAGGACCTCCGGTGCATACATGATGTACTCTTCATCAGAGCTGCATAAAACAATAATAACGGCATCAGTTTCCAAAAATGATTTAATACCTTCTTCAACACTGGAGAACCCTGGATTATCAATTATCCGGTAACCTGCACAACCGAAAAAACCGGAAGAGAACTGAGCCCTGGCTTTACGCATCAAAGGATTGCCTATTTTCATCAGGAAAACCGAGGGTCTTTTTGAAGCCCTGCCTACCGCTGCTCTTAATCTTTCAAACTCCTCCGAACCCCTGAAAAACCTTATCGGATCGATATCCGTTCCTGAAACTTCCTGCTTTCCCCTGAAGGCTATATTAAAATCAACATGATCAGAGAGCGTCTCTGCAGGATCAGGATACTGATTGGTCCCAACAAATATGGTTTTCCTTGAAGCAACATCCGCCTTCTTTTTGGCTGATGATTCTGCAAGACTGGATTGAATAAAACCTGAATGGAGCGATGCAAGGAATCCTCCGTTCTCCTCAGTCCTGACAAATAATTTCCAGGCATGCTCTGCGATAAGTGCTGTAAGGTTCTCAATATAATATGAGCCTGCCGATGGATCTGCGACCTTATCGAAGTATGATTCCTCCTTTAATATAAGCTGCTGATTGCGGGCGATCCTTTCTGAAAATTCATCAGGCTCTCTGAAAGCAATATCGAATGGCTCAACAGTAAGCGAATCTGTACCTCCCAGGATAGCCGACATTGCTTCTGTCTGAGTCCTGAGCATGTTCACATACGGATCATACAATGTCTTATTCCATTCACTCGTCACAGAATGGATATCCATCTTAATGGTATCGCTATTCCCCGGGGCAAAACCATTCGTTACGGCTGACCATAAGAGTCTGGCCGCCCTAAGCTTTGCTATCTCAGTGAAGTAGCCTGAACCTACTCCAAAACTGAATCTTATCTTTGCTGCTGCCTCGACTGCACTGATTCCCCTTGCGGTAAGCCGTGAAAGATATTCACATCCCATAGAGATCCCGAATGCCAGTTCCTGAACAATATCTGCTCCAGCATTATTGAAATTTGATGCATTCAGATGAATTGTCCTCAGATTCGGCAAGACGGCAGAATCAACTGTAAGGGCAGAAAGATAGTCAAAGCCTTCCTCCTCCGGGATACACAAAGTACCGTTCACCATTAACCGGCTCAGAGGATCTGTTTCTATTGCACCCCGGACCCTGGAAAAATCGAGGCCTCTCTCAGCAACAATCCCGATTAAAACAGCAAGGATCTCCTTTGCTTTTCCGTTTGCATGAAAATTGGTTTCTATGCTTTCAAGGTGTATGTCGCGGAGAAGTAAATTAAAATTACTCTCATTGACTGTCTCCGGATCTGCAATAATAAACCCCAGTGAATCAACCCCTTTCATCAGAATATCAAGGGCTTTTTTATTTGCAGCGGCATAATCCTGAACTACAATATTCTGCCTTATGAGCCAGTTGTTATTGTTAATTCTGGTCCCTCTGATGTATGGAAATTCACCCGGCAGGGAATTGATATAGGTAAGCTTTTCAATATCTTCCGAACGGTAGAAAGGGTTTACCTCCAATCCTTCCGCGGTTTTCCATACTAATTTTTTATTAAAGTCAGCCCCCTTGAGGTCAGCATGGATCTTATCCATCCAATCTTTCGTTGTTACCGGCGGAAACTGCTCAAATAGTTTGTCCTCTTTCATTTATACTGCTTTCTTAATCTATGGTTCTTACATCAAACCATCCCTTTTCAAAAGAGCTGTAAATGTAGTAAGTTACCAGTCAGTGTTTTTATGAATTTTATCATACCTGACAACTGAATACCGCCAGGTCATTTCCCCCCAAATTCCATCAGGAATGATTTTATAAACGGATTGAGATCACCGTCAAGGACAGCCTGCACATTCCCTGTCTCGTGGCCGGTCCGGAGATCTTTTATCATCTTGTATGGGTGAAGCACATAGGATCTGATCTGGGAGCCCCATTCGATCTTTTTCTTCTCGCCCTCTATCTTTGCCTTCTCCTCCATCTGCTTTCTAAGCTCCAGTTCGTACAGCTGGGATTTCAGGATCTTCAGGGCATTCTCCTTGTTATTAAGCTGCGAACGGGTCTCCTGGTTTTCAATAATAATCCCTGTGGGATGATGCCTTAACCTTACCGCTGTCTCAACCTTATTCACATTTTGTCCGCCTGCCCCACTTGAGCGGTAGGTATCCCAGGTGATATCCGCAGGGTTGATCTCTATCTCAATATTATTATCAACGAGAGGCGATATGAAGACCGAAGCAAATGTTGTCTGTCGCTTTCCCTGAGCATTGAAAGGTGAAATCCTTACAAGTCTGTGCACTCCGTTTTCGCTTTTCAGATATCCGTAGGCCTTTTCTCCCTCGATCTCTATTGTTACCGATTTGACTCCAACCTCATCGCCGGCTTGAAAATCAAGTTCCCTGACTTTATAATTATTTCTTTCTGCCCAGCGCAGATACATTCTCATAAGCATTGCAGCCCAGTCGTTACTTTCAGTACCCCCTGCTCCGGAGTTTATCTTGAGGATAGCGCCAAGCTGGTCTTCCTCCTTCTGAAGCATATTCCTTACCTCAAGGTCTTCAATCATCGACAGACAATCCCTGTATTGATTATCAACGTCTTCTTCAGTAGCCTCTCCTTCCTTGCAGTAATCAAAAAGTACAACAAGGTCTTCGATTGCACTGCCTATCTTCTCAAATCCGTTTGTCCAGCTCCTTAGTACGGCTATGCTCTTTAAAAGGTCTTCAGCAGCTTTAGGGTCATCCCATAAACCCGGACGCTGGGATAAACTTTCCTTCTCATTTATCAGATCAAGCTTGGCATCGATGTCAAAGATACCTCCTTAACGCTTCACGGCGTCCCGATAAATCTCTTATCTGTTCGTTAGTTATCATATCTTCAGCTATATTTTCTGCAAATTTAAACTTAAATATCAGACTTTAGAGGATAAGATTACCGAAGCGCTTACTTACAATGGCAAAATTCCCTGCGCAGCCGGTAAAATCATGAAAATATTCTATTTTTAAATCTTTTAAGGAATAACCTGGTTTGGCGTCAGCCACTCTGGTATCAATGAAGATTTAGTTTTGATGAAACACCTAGAACTTAGTTCAAACATATAATAACGTATGAAAAATTTATTTTACATATTTATTCTTCTCCTCGCAGTAAGCTGCACTGATAATGGAACACAGAAAGCTGACTGGCTGATCGATGACTCATCATATAAAGCTGTTGTCGGTGAAGAGGATGGGTCTGTCACATTATCCAACGGCCTTGTCTCCAGAACATTCAGCCTGTCGCCAGATGTAGCCACCACAGGTTTTCAGAACCTTATGACAGGAAACGAGCTTTTAAGGGCCATTAAGCCTGAAGCAGAACTGATAATAAATGGTATTACAGTTAAGGTCGGCGGACTTACCGGGCAGCCTGTTAAAAATTATCTGGACAGGCAATCAATACCAGGACTGAAACCCGATTCCCTTTCGGCATTAAGATTTTCAGGATATCAGACAGGTGAAATATCTGCACGATTTGAATGGAAAAAAAGATCCGAATGGATGGCAAAGGATATGCCATGGCCGCCTCATGGGAAAAGGGTTGATTTCACATACCTGCCAAAAAGTGGAAGCGACACATTATTAAAATATAAGGTGATCATACATTATGAGATCTATGACGGACTGCCGCTTATCTGCAAATGGGTAACAGTTTCGAATGATTCGGATAAAGAAATAATCCTTGACAGCTATAAATCGGAGATCATTGCCTTTATGGAGGAAGAGAGCGCCGTCGGAGATAAGAAAAACTGGACATTGCCAAATATTTATGTGGAGACTGATTATGCCTTCGGCGGCAGCATGTCGTCGGAATCCTGTTATGAAAAATCTGTATGGTGGTTACCGGATCCTGATTACCAGACAATAGTCAATTACAACAGGATACAGCCTTCAATGCTTGAATGCAGGCCTATGCTCGGACCTGCCGAAAGATTGTCACCAGGCAAATCATTCGATACATTCAGGACATGGATCCTTGTAAATGATTCCTGGGACCGTGAGAGAAAAGGGCTGGCTCAAAGGAAAATGTACAGGACCATAGCGCCGTGGGTAACTGAAAATCCTGTATTTATGCACCTGAGGTATTCTGATGATGAATCATTAAAAAGAGCTGTTGAACAATGCGTTGAAACAGGATTTGAAAAGATAATATTGTCATTCGGTAGCCGCTTTAATATTGAGGATACCAGTCAGGCAAATCTTGACAGATATAAAGGTCTCACTGAATATGCCCACAGCAAAGGAATAGCTCTTGGCGGATACAGTCTCCTTGCCAGCAGGAAGATCGGTGAGGGTAATGACGTCGTTATGCCTGAAGGTAAAGTGCCTGCTTTTGGCAATTCCCCCTGCCTGGGCAGTGAATGGGGGATTGAATATTTCAGGAAGCTGTACAGATTCATTGAGTATACCGGAATAGACAATTTTGAACATGACGGGTCATACCCCGGTGATGTATGCATGTCGTCAACCCATCCCGGCCATGAAGGAATTGCCGATTCTCAATGGAAACAATTCAAAACTATATCAGATTTTTACAAATGGTGCAGGGCAAGAGGCGTTTACCTTACAGTGCCTGACTGGTATTTTCTGAATGGAAGCAGCAAGAGCGCTATGGGCTACCGGGAGACAAACTGGTCTCTTCCCCGCCGGCAGCAGGAGATTATTGAAAGACAAAACATCTTTGACGGAACCTGGGAAAAAACGCCATCCATGGGATGGATGTTCGTTCCACTTGTTGAGTATCAGGGCGGCGGTGCGGAAGCTACAATCGAACCTCTGAGCGAGCACCTTCCCCATTATGGCCAGAGGCTTGCAAACCTCTTTGGAGCAGGAGTGCAGGCTGCTTACAGAGGTCCGAGATTATATGATACCCAGGAAACACTCGACCTTGTGAAAAAATGGGTCGCCTTTTACAAAAAGCACAGGGTGATACTCGACTCGGACATTATTCATGTAAGGCGTGCCGACGGACGGGACATTGATGCTATCCTGCACGTTAATCCTGCAGAAAAAGAGAAGGGCCTGCTTATGGTTTACAATCCGCTTAACCACCCTGTAAGACAAAACCTTACTGTTAATGTATATTATACAGGACTGGATCGGATAGTTACAGTGACTGACAGTGAAGGCAAAACCGGAAGGTTCAGGACTGACAGGAAATACAATATTACTATCCCGGTCAGCATTGAGCCAAACAGCCAATCATGGTATATACTGAAATAGGTCAGCTATGCTTAAATCGTACATGTATCATAACCTCACAGAAGCAGGCTGCGATGAAGCGGGAAGAGGTTGTCTTGCAGGTCCGGTTGTGGCTGCTGCGGTTATTCTTCCAAAAAACTACAAACACCCTGTCCTGAACGATTCCAAAAAACTGACTGCGAAACAGCGATCAGCACTCAGGGATGAAATAATAAATTCAGCTATAGCATGGAAAGTAGCCTTTGTTGATAATATCGAGATAGACGAGCTAAACATCCTCAGGGCATCAATAAAGGCAATGCATATAGCTATTGAAGGCCTTCAGAAAGTACCTGAGTTCCTTCTGATTGATGGGAACAGATTCTATCCATATAAGTCGATCAGGCACAGTACCATCATCAAAGGCGACTCAATTTACTTTTCAATAGCAGCAGCATCTGTCCTAGCAAAAACTCACCGTGATGAGTATATGGCTAAAATCCATACCGAATTTCCACAATACGGCTGGGACAGGAATAAGGGCTATCCGACGGCATTCCACAGAGCCGCAATATTGAAATACGGGATAACGCCCTACCACCGAAAATCTTTCAGTCTGCTGGACACCCAGATGCGGTTTGAGTTTAAGCTCTGACTGTTCTGCCACATCCCCTGCAAAATAAGTGTCGACTTAAGAATAAAATTGTAAATGCAGAGATTAGTAATGTGTGGGTATTGAAAAAGTCAAACCAAACCGGGACCTTTGCGAATACTTAGCGCCTACTATAAACTCTTTACATTCATGGCGGATGACTGTTCCCCGACCCAAGAGGAAAATCATGCCGCCCTAAGAGAAATTGATTTTCGATCTGAGGTTATGAGGGTTATTATTTTAGAAGTTCCTGCAATTTCTTAGGTGAGGGACTTTGCGGTTAAACAGGACTTTTTCGCCAAAGGTTCAGACAGAATCAGGTCTGTTAAAAATTGCTTAATATGATATTTACAATATACATAATTCATTAATAGGATTATCTTTGCCGCCTGAATTGAAAAACAGGAAAATATATACATTATGAAAAAGATAATTGCTCTAACCTTCGTACTTCTTTTAGGCTTTGGCTTCAGGGTAAAAGCTGATGAGGGAATGTGGCTTCTTCCACTTATTGAGAAACTGAACATGGGTAAGATGACTCAGATGGGACTGAAATTGTCATCAGAAGATATTTACAGCCTGAATAAAGCATGTCTGAAGGATGCAATTGTAATCTTCGGAGGAGGATGTACAGGAGAAATTGTCTCCTCACAGGGACTTATACTTACCAACCACCATTGCGGATATGGCTCTATACAATCACACAGTACCGTTGATCACGACTACCTCAGGGATGGTTTCTGGGCCAAGAAAATGGAAGAAGAATTACCCAATCCCAATCTTTCCGTGACATTCCTGGTAAAAATAGAGGATGTTACAAGCCAGGTTCTTGCTGAAGTTAAAGATGGTATGTCTGAAACTGAGCGTAATGCAGCTATCAGTGAAGCAAGACAAAAAATTGAAAACAGTGCAGCAGAGGGTAACAGCTACAGGACCCTGGTTGCCAGTTTTTATGGAGGCAATTACTTCTATCTGCTTGTATATGAAAAATATAGTGACGTACGTCTTGTTGGCGCACCTCCATCATCAATAGGTAAATTCGGCTCTGATACCGACAACTGGGAATGGCCACGTCATACAGGCGATTTCAGCGTATTCCGCGTCTATACCGGTACCGATGGTAAGCCTGCTGCATATTCAAAGGAGAATATCCCCATGAAACCAAAGTATTATCTTCCTGTTTCATTAAAAGATCTGAAGCCCAACGACTTCACTATGATCCTTGGCTACCCGGGAAGAACAAACAGATATATGACCTCCTACGAGGTAAATGAGCAATTGGGTATTGTACATCCCGACAGGATAAAAATAAGAGGCATAAAACAGGAGATCTGGATGAAAGATATGCAGGCCGATCAGAAAGTCAATATCCAGTATTCTGCAAAGTATTTCGGATCCTCAAATTACTGGAAATATTCCATCGGACAAAAAGCAGGTCTTGAAAGGCTCAGAGTAAAAGCCAAAAAAGAAGAAATTGAAAACCACTTTAATAAATGGATTTCCGACAATGCGGATAAAAAAGCAAAATACGGTGAAGCGCTTAATCTCATCAGATCTTCAATTGAAGGCAGGGCGGAACTTTATAATGCCCAGCAGTACCGTTTCGAATGCCTCCAGGGTTGTGAACTCCTGTCAATGAACCAGGGCGTGGATGCGCTGATAACAGCTTTGAAATCGGGAGATGCCAAAAAAATCGCTGACGCCTCTGATAAGATCAGAAAAAACGCTGACAGGTTTTATAAGGATTACAGCGCTGCCACCGACAATAAATCAATGAAGGCCATGATGAAGCTCTACAGGGCTGATGTACCTTCCAAATTCCATCCTGACTATTATACAAAAGTGGTAGATAAGAAATTCAAAGGCAATATTGACAGGTTTGTGGATGATATGTTTAAAAGATCCCTTTTTGCCGACGCCTCAAAACTGGATGCATTCCTTAAAAAACCTCTTCTTAAGACAATTGAATCTGATCCTGTATACCTTACAGCATCTTCAATAGCAAAAACAGGAGCCGATCTGTCAAGGGACCTCAGCCAGTTTGATACAAACCTTACAACTGGCAAAAGGCTCTGGATTGCAGCATTGATGGATATGTCACCTGAAAAAACACTCTATCCCGATGCAAACTCAACGATGCGATTGTCTTATGGTTCAGTGGAGAACTATGATCCCAAAGATGCTGTAACATACAAGTATTATACAACACTTCAGGGTGTCGTGGATAAATACAAGCCAAATGATTATGAGTTCAACCTTCCTCAGCGTCTGATCGATCTGAATAACAGGAAAGAGTATGGCAGGTACGGATCTAAGAATGGTTATATGCCGGTTTGTTTCCTGACAACAAATGATATCACCGGCGGGAATTCCGGTAGTCCTGTCATGAACGGAAACGGAGAATTGATAGGACTGGCATTTGATGGTAACTGGGAATCAATGAGCGGAGACATAGCATACGAACCTGAACTGCAGAGAACAATAGTTGTCGATATCAGATATGTCCTCTGGGTCATGGATATTTATGCCGGTGCGAAAAACCTTGTCGACGAGATGACAATAGTGCAGTAAGGTTTGAAAAGCCTCATCGCTTAACCACTTCTCCCATACAGTTATGCCTCATCCCCCGGCCCCTTCTCCCGGGGGAGAAGGGGGGTAAGTAACAACATATTCAACGTCTTAGCCCCTCTCCCTCGGGAGAGGGGAAAGCTATCGGGGGGGTGAGGCGTCCTGTAAAGATGGGTTACTGGATTTTTATCATTTTTGTAACTACCTTTGCAGAAAATTTGACACTATGCATTTCAATATGATTGAGATCCTGGCTGCATTTATGGTACTCTTTGCCATTATTGATATTCCCGGATCAATTCCGATTATAATCGACATAAAGGCAAAGTCGGGAGCTATCAAATCCTTCAAAGTAACTCTGGTCTCCTTTCTTATCCTGCTGGCATTCTTATTTATCGGCAGCCCCTTGCTTGGCATTTTTGGAATTGATGTCTCCTCTTTTGCTATCGCCGGATCGTTTATCATATTTCTCATTGCAATGGAAATGATACTCGGCATCGAATTATTTAAACACGACTCCCATGGTGGCGGATCTATATTCCCGATTGCCTTCCCTCTTATCGCAGGTGCCGGATCGATAACAACAATCCTTTCTCTTAAGGCTGAATATCAGACTATCAATATCCTGATCGCACTTATCCTCAATATGGTTGTGATTTATCTTGTTTTACGACTTACCACAATATTTGAACGGATCCTCGGTGCCGGAGGGCTTCAGATCCTTAAGAAAACCTTTGGGGTAATATTGCTGTCCATTGCAATAAAACTCTTCCTGACAAATACCGGAATTATCCTTCCTCATGCCAGGTGAAATAACTATCTATACTGACGGAGCGTCAAGTGGTAATCCTGGTCCTGGTGGTTACGGAGTGGTCCTTATTTCAGGCAGACACAGGCTTGAAAAATCAGAAGGGTTCAGGCTCACAACCAATAACCGGATGGAGCTGATGGCCGTAATTGTCGGACTGGAAGCACTTAAAATCCCCGGCAGCCGGGTTATAATATATACTGATTCAAAATATGTTGCCGATTCAGTGGAAAAAGGCTGGGTATTTCAATGGGAATCAAAATCATTCAAAAAGAAAAAAAATCCCGACCTCTGGATCCGGTTTCTAAGAATATACCGTAAACATAATGTAAGATTTGTCTGGATAAGAGGACACTCCAATAACATTGAGAATGAACGATGTGATCAGCTGGCGGTTGCAGCCTCATCAGCAGCCTCCCTTTCTGAAGATACCGGCTATCTGTCCGAGGAGGAGAATAGCTTAACACTATGATTTGGAAGCAGTATCACAAATTTCCTTGCAGGTTTTAAAATATTGTGCACTTTTGTAAAAATGCCGCCAGATGCAGAAATTCTACTATCCAAAGACACCAACTTCACCAGAGATATGCTTTTCCCCCGATGAAAGAATTTTTTTCATGCGTGGAATATCCAGTCCTGAAGACGTGCGCGGAATATATTATCCTGTTATTGAATGGTTCAGAAAATATATTGACAGCCTTCTGGAAGGAACCTCAAAACATTTTTCAAAAATTATCCCTCTAAAATTTCAGGTCAACCTCATATATTTCAATTCATCCTCAGCAAAATTCCTCTATGAATTATTCCTGGAACTGAAAAGGCTCGACTCTATCAAGATTCCTGTTGTTGTTGAATGGATCTACGATGAGGAGGATCCCGACCTGAAGGAAGCCGGTCAGGACATTGCCTCACTTGTCGACATGGGCTTTGTATATCTGCCACAAAAAAGATAATCCCGGATGAGGGGCCAGAAAGAACTTTACGAGCTGCTTGAACAACTGGAGATAATGTTTGAATATCACGAACATCCTCCCCTTGCAACAATTGAAGATGCAAAAATCCACTGGAAAGACTATAAATCAGGAAGATGCAAAAATATCTTCTTCCGTAACCATAAAGGAGACAGACATTATCTTGTAATCCTGGAACACCTGCGGCAACTCGACATTAAGGACCTTGAAAAAAGGCTCAGACAGGGGAAACTGACTTTTGCCTCAGATATACGTCTTAAAAAATATCTTGGTGTTGAACCAGGCTCAGTATCTCCTTTCGGCCTGATAAATGATACAGGAAAACATGTCCACCTTTTTATAGATGAGACACTCAAAGATTACGACAGACTGACTTTTCACCCTAATATAAATACTGCTTCTCTTGTAGTCTCAAGAATCGATCTGCTTAGATTCCTCCGATATACCGGGAACTCCTTTGAATTCATCAGGTTGTACGATTAGGGTATTTCCCTCTGTATCAGTCTTTAGAATAACTTCCTCGTCAATATATTATTAGTTAAAAATAGTTAAATGCCTCTTTTTTTGCATCAGATTCTCTTCTTTTGCGTCCTTAACCTGAAACCTAAACGAATAATCTCAACTTGAAAAATATTTCCCTGACTGCGGCCTTACTCTTTTTACTTCTTATGTCTGTTTCAGGACAGTCCCCTGAGAAAAAACGTTATAAGGCAACACATATTTCCGAGGCCCCGTTGATTGACGGAATCATTGATGATAAAATATGGAATGAAGGTGAATGGACAGACGATTTTACCCAATTCGAACCATATAACGGCAAAAAACCTTCCCAGCATACAGAGTTTAAAATACTATTCGATGACAATAATCTTTTCGTGGCAATTAAATCTTTCGATTCAAGTCCCGACAGTATTGTAAAACGGTTAACCCGGAGAGATCATGAGGATGGTGATATGGTGGCGGTCTTATTCGACAGCTTTCATGACCAGAGGACCGGTTTCCTTTTCGGAGTCAGTGTCGGGGGAGTAAAATCTGACCGTATGATGACAAATGACGGTGAGAATGAAGACCAGTCGTGGGATCCGAACTGGTGGGTGGGAACATCGATAAACGCTCAGGGGTGGATAGCGGAAATGAAAATACCATTCAGCCAGCTGCGCTTTGAAAAAAATTCAGGCGAAGTATGGGGCCTTGAGGTACTGCGCACAATATACAGAAAGGATGAAACATGCCTTTGGCAGCATATCCCCCAGGATGCACCAGGTGTAATACATATGCTGGGCGAAATGTCGGGCGTTGAACAGGTTAAGCCGAGGAAAATTTTTGACGTAACACCTTACGGAGTAGCGCAGGCCCAAAGGTTTCCGGCAGAAGAAGGAAATCCATTCGCAACCGGAAAGCGAGACAAGATTAACGGAGGGCTCGATGCCAAAATAGGGGTGACAAACAACCTTACAATGGACCTTACCATTAACCCTGACTTTGGGCAGGTGGAAGCAGACCCTTCAGAGGTAAACCTCACTGCATACGAAACCTTCTTCATGGAAAAAAGACCCTTCTTTATCGAAGGGAACAATATAATAAACTTCGGCCTTGGGATTGGTGATGGCTCTGAGGGCAATGATAACCTCTTTTATTCAAGGAGAATAGGCCGAAAACCACAGGGAAGCAGTTATAATTACTATGGTTACAATGACACTATGGAAGGGTATTCTGTTTCACCCGACAGAACTTCAATCCTGGGAGCTGTAAAGCTTACAGGAAAGACACAAAACGGGATCTCCGTGGGTTTTATGGATGCGGTAACCAGCGAGGAGATCGCTGAAATTGATACAGGTGGCCACCGTTCTTATCAGACAGTTGAACCACTTACAAACTACCTGGCTGCGAGGCTCCAGAAAGATTATAAGGAGGGAAATACAATTATCGGAGGGATGTTCACTTCTGTTAACCGTAATATGAATGAGATTCCTCTGACCGGTGATGAAAATGATGCCCTGATAAACAATCTTCCAACTGATGCATATACAGGAGGGCTCGATTTCACACAGTATTTCAGCAAGAAGACTTATATGATAAATCTCAATGCCGCTTTCAGTTATATTCAGGGAACAGAAATGGCAATTGTTAAAGCCCAGGAATCCTCAGCAAGATATTTTCAGCGGCCCGGGAACAGTATATCTCTCGACTCTTCGCGCAAATCACTTTCAGGCAGCGGAGGAAGGCTTCAGTTTATGAAAACAGGAAACGGACACTGGAGCTATGGCGGTGCATTCCTCTGGAAAACGCCCGGATTGGAGCTCAATGATATGGGTTACCTGAGAGAAACGGATCAGATGTTGCAGGTAGCCTGGGGCAACTACAGGATATGGGAACCAAAATCTTTTTACAGGAACATAAACCTCAACGCAAGTCAGTACGCTGGCTGGGACTTTTCAGGGAACCACCTTTTCGATGGTGTAAATGTAAGCGGGAATCTTAATTTTAAGAACTACTGGTCTGCAGGTGCCGGTACCAATATGAACTATAACACCATCAGCAATACAATGCTCCGTGGCGGGCCAATAATGAAAGTTCCCGGCAGCCTGAACTCATGGCTCTTTTTAAATACCGATAGCCGCAAAAAAGTAGAGCTTGAGCTGGAACTGCGTAATACCGTCACATTCGCAGGAGCTGGAAATATTCTCAATATCCAACCCGAAATTACTTACAAACCAATAAATACACTATCCCTCTCCCTCAACCCTTCATATATGGTCTCTTATGATGAACTTCAGTATGTCACACAGACAAACTACGGGAGCCAGACAAGGTATATCTATGGCAGCCTCGACCAGAAAGTCATCAGCATGTCTTTCAGGGTAAACTTCAACCTCTCACCTGACCTTACCCTTCAGTACTGGGGTCAGCCTTTCGTGGCATCCGGAAAATTCTATGAATATAAATATATTACTGATCCAATGGCGTCCGAATACAAAAGCAGGTTTTCTCCCTATGCTCCGTCGCAGATATCCCTAAATAACGATGATCAGTACCTGGTGGATGAAAATACTGATGGCACCGCCGACTACGTTTTTGATAAACCCGACTTTAATTTCCAGGAGTTCTTGTCAAATTTTGTTTTAAGATGGGAATATAATCCGGGTTCTTCAGTGTACCTGGTCTGGAGCCAGACGCGATCAGCATCGAACAACTCAGGTATGATGGACTATTCAAATGATATGGGTGACTTATTCAGTGAAAAGCCTCATAATGTATTCCTTCTCAAATTCAGTTACAGGTTTGGCCTGAGGTAACCCGGCAGATCTATTGCTTATTTGATGATTTTACTTTTCTTTGACGGACTGTTATTAATAATACATCCGAAAAATGAACAAGAAATTATCTGCCATTCTGATATTGTTTGCAATAGGATTTTCTGTTTCTGCACAGGATAAACCTGCCTACAGGGTATTTACCGGAACAGGTAAAAAATCAGACTATTCAGATATCATTAAAGAAGCAGGTAAAACAGATGTTGTATTTTTCGGCGAGCTTCATGATAATCCCGTTGCCCACTGGCTTGAACTCGAAATAACAAAGGATCTTTTCTCTGAAAAGGGAAAGAACCTGATACTGGCAGCGGAGATGTTCGAGACTGATAACCAGTTGCTTATAGATGAGTATTTCTCCGATATAATTAAAGAGGCATCATTTGAAAAGGAGATCAGGCTCTGGAAAAACTACCAGACTGACTATAAGCCGCTTGTTAGCTTTGCCAAAGAGAACGGACTGCGATTGGTTGCGTCGAATATACCCAGAAGATACGCCTCTGTTGTTGCAGCAGGAGGATTTGAAGCACTGCAGAAGCTATCCCCGGAAGCATTGAAATATATTGCACCGCTGCCAATCGACTATGATCCTGAATTGCCTTGCTACAAGGATATGTTGTCGATGGATAGCGGAATAGGCGGAGGAAAGGAGAATAAGGTCAGTCCAAACCTTCCAAGGGCACAGGCGATCAAGGATGCAACAATGGCAAGATCTATCGCAAATTATCGCAGGGAGGGTCAGACTGTAATTCACTATAATGGCAGTTATCACTCCGACAGGCATATGGGAATTATCTGGTACCTGGAGAAATACCAGCCTGGCGTCAAAGTGATGACAATAACCTGCGTACTGCAGGATGATACAGACAAAATGGACGATGAAAGCAAAGCGCTGGCTGATTTCGTGATCGTCATCCCCTCATCTATGACCAGAACATATAAGTAATACTCCTCATCTATTCTGTGTAACTCTATGGATCTCCATATAAAAAAGAGAACTTACACACCTGCCTGCCGGTAGTGTAATATTTCAGAATTAATGTAACAGTTTTTTTGGAAGTTCGGGGCTATTGAAAAAGTCTGTTTCTACCCCCAAACCCCCCAAGGGGGGCTTTAAACTTGTTGGTTTTAAATAAGTCCCCCCTTTCGCCTTCGCGTAGCTGCTTCGGCGGAGCAAGGCTGGGGGTCTCTCCCACTTTTATTTCTTTACTTTTGTCTTTCTACTTTTGTCTTTTGTCTTTTATCTTCCTCCAATAAACTGGCCTGATTTTGTTTTTATATAATCAGATTAAAACCTCTCTTTGTTAAAGTTGTGATTCGGTTGACTGGTAAGTATTAACAACTAAAACTTTAAAAAATGAAGAGGAAAAATGAAAATGTTCCCGGATTTGATGAGATCATCTTTGAGAACAGAAACAAGGAGTACGGAGCTTACGATCTCCGGAAACGCTACGATTCCACAACGAGCCTTTCTATCCTGGGAGGAGTTGGATTAAGTGCAATTCTGATAGCCCTTTTCTCATTCTCCACAGAAACGGGAAAAGCTTCCAAGGGACCCGAAGAGTTTATTATTGAACTGACTGAACCGATTTTGCCAGACCCGGTACAAAAAGTGACTGAGCCACCCGCAGAACTAGTAAAAGCGATACAAAATCTTGCCCCGGTAGTCTCAACAGATACAGCCGATATCACAAATATACCTCTCACCACAGAGGAGCTCGTTCAGACTACACAGAACGGTGAGGTACCTGACTCCAACGTTTATGTGGAACCTACGGATCCTGTAACTCCTGAAATGAACGTGCCCAGAGTTTTTGTCGAAGAGATGCCTGAATACCCCGGAGGAATACCTGAGCTTATGAAGTATATAAGTGAAAATATCTCATATCCTGAAGATGCCATCGCGAATAACATACAGGGAAGAGTTATTCTCAGATTCGTTGTTAATACCGATGGTTCAGTCGACAGGATACAGCTCCTGAGGGGTATTGACAGCTCGCTGGATAATGAAGCCGTAAGAGTTGTATCAACACTTCCAAAATTTAAACCTGGCAAGCAGCAGGGAATCCCTGTCCCTGTCTGGTTCTCACTCCCGGTACTGTTCAGACTTCAGGATAACTAAGGTCTT
Organism: Bacteroidales bacterium; assembly: GCA_016715075.1. GTDB lineage: Bacteria > Bacteroidota > Bacteroidia > Bacteroidales > VadinHA17 > LD21. The sequence goes on along the minus strand of JADKBK010000002.1, from coordinate 264,952 downwards.
GGCATTTAATTGAATTGTCCCTACCTTAGTCCTGAACATCAGTGAAAGAAATTATGATCAGGAAAGAAATTAAAATATTGACAATTATTATTCTGACTCTTTTTTACTCCCTGGCTGGATCCTCACAAGCCCCTTTCAGCCGGGGAGTAAATCTTACAGGATGGTTCCAGGTTAACAGCCCGGGGCAGATACAGTTTACCAAGTTTACAAAACAGGATATAGCAAATATTAAAAGTCTTGGTTGTGATGTCATCCGTCTGCCGATAAACATGCACAGCATGACCTCAGGAAGTCCTTCATATACTCTTGATCCTCTTTACGTTTCGTTTCTTGATTCTGTAATAACATGGTGCGAAGATCTTAACATCTACCTGATGATTGACAATCATACTTTTGATCCTAATGTTGATACAAGTCCTGATATCGGAAATATCCTTGTAAAGGTATGGTCGCAGACGGCTACCCATCTCAAAGACCGTTCAGATTACATTTTATATGAAATCCTGAATGAACCCCACGGAATATCCACTGCAGCCTGGGGAACAATACAAAGCCAGGTCATTACAGCGATACGCGAAAAGGATACCCGGCATACAATTGTAGTGGGTGGATCAGGGTACAACTCATATAGCGAACTGTCAATCCTGCCCCTCTATTCAGATGAAAATCTGCTATATACATTCCACTTTTATGACCCTTTCATGTTCACCCACCAGGGCGCCACATGGACCGTACCATCAATGGAACCTCTGGCAGGTGTCCCATTCCCTTATAATGCGGTTTCAATGCCTGTATGCCCCCCTTCCCTCAGGGGAACCTGGATTGAAAGCAGCCTGAACAATTATCCATCCGAGGGAACAATGAATCATGTCAAACAGCTGATCGACATTGCTGTAAACTTCAGGAACAACAGGAATGTCAGGATTTTTTGCGGCGAATTCGGGGTATATATCCCTAACAGTAATACGGCAGACAGAAACTTCTGGTACGAAAGTGTCAGACAGTACTTTGAGGAGAATAATATTCCCTGGACAACCTGGGATTACAAAGGTACTTTCGGCCTCTTTAATAAGAATTCAAATGAGCTGTTCGGACATGATCTGAATGTTTACCTTCTCAAAGCTCTCAATTTCAATATCCCGCCACAGACTCCCTTTTCAATCAAACCCGACTCGGCTGGATTTCTGATTTACTCTGATTATATAGAACCTCAGATCTATGATGTCAGCTCAGGTTCGGGTAAAGTAAACTTCTACTCCGGCGATATGCCCAACAATGACAATTATTGCCTTTACTGGCACGGGTTCAGTCAATACAATTCAGTCGGATTTGATTTCAATCCCGACCGTGATTTCTCAAAACTGGCGGAGGAAGGATATGCTCTTGACTTTATGATCAGGGGTAACCTTTCAGGAATAAAATTTGATTTGAGATTCCTTGATACAAAAACCACTGAACCCAACGATCATCCGTGGAGAATGGGGACTACCATTGATGAAACGAATGTCACCTGGGACAGAAAATGGCATCATGTAAATATTCCGCTTTCTTCACTAGAAGAGAAAGGATCGTGGGATAATAATACCTGGTATTTTCCTGCAGGCAACTTTGACTGGTCAGCAATTGACAGATTTGAGATCTCTATGGAAGATGCCGGAACTGCAGGAGAACAGATCTGGTTTGACAATATCCATATTACAGATCAGGATACTGCAACCGTCAGGGAATTTGGAGAGGTCGGGGTGGAAAATGTAAGAGATCAGTCACCACTAAATCTTAAGGTAATACCCAATCCTGTGATTTACTCAGCCACGATATCCTATACTCTTCCTGCGGAAAACCATGTGTCATTATCAGTCTATACCCTTACCGGGATAAAAGTATGTACTCTCACAGATGAAATTCAGGAACCGGGTGAAAAGACCGTAGCCTGGAATGGATGTAACGATAACGGAACCCCCTTACAAAAAGGAATATATATCTGTAACCTGACCACTGGCAATTTTCATGATTATTGCAAGATTATCAAATACCAGTGATTTTTTTTCTTCTTCTAAAGAAATGAATTAAGATCAGCAGCAGACCAAAGTGGTGAAACATTAGGAAGCTTCAGCTTAACTGCTGTTTCAGCAAGGCCCCCTGCAACGAAGATTTTTTGTTTTGGGAATGAACCGTTCAGGTGGAGTAAATATTCCTCCCTGCTGACCTCAGTGGATCCCACAATTAAACCTGTAATAATAATGTCCGCTTTCCAGGCAGTGTTGACTTTAACCACGGAGAAGAGAGGCGTTGACTGACCAAGATACAATGTATCATGTCCCATCTTTCTGATCAGATAATTAAAAAACAACAGTCCGATCTCATGGAATTCATTCTCGGGAAGAAATAGAATTACCCTCTTCCCTTTTGGATTTGAAACCGGAGAAAGAGCATCTATGGAGGCAATAAGTTTCTGCCGGAAGATATTTGTCATATAATGTTCAGAACCGATATCAGCTGTCCCGGTCTGCCACATAATACCTATCCTTTGCAGGAAAGGGAAAACAATTGAATTCATTGTCTCTTCAATGCCCCTGTTCATCATCGATCTCATAAGTAACTCATTTACACCTTTCTCATTGTGATCAACCATCAGCACAACAAGGGAGTCGATCTGTGTATCGGAATGGAAAAGGTCTTTTGAAAGGAAGGAGACCTTCTGTTCTATTTCAGACGAGGAAAATTTTGCAATTTCAGATATCTTAAACCCATTACGTCTGAGAATGGAAATATTGATGATCCTTCTGAGGTCGTTGTCGTCATATCGTCTCCGGTTGGTTCCTGTTCTCTGAGGCCTGACTATCTTGTACCTCCTCTCCCATACACGTATGGTATGAGCCTTAATCCCGGACAACTTATCAAGATCCTTGATTGAATAAAGTTCCATTTTATTTTATAAAGATTATAAATATACACGAATTTTTTTTCTGATGATTAATGTAACAATCGGGAGAAAAAAAATCTGCAACTTATTTGTTGCAGATTTTTTTAAATAAGTTCTATTAATATATTGATTATGGTAACAGAACCTGATTGATTACATGTATCACACCGTTTGTACCAGCTATATCAGTAGCTGTAATAGTGGCATCAGCAGTACCAAGATTCAGCGCGGCATCAGTGTCGGTGATTGTAAGTGAACCCAGATTAAGAGTTATATTGCCACCTAGTGTTGCCACAACATTACCCGACAGGTTTGGCAGATCGGATGAGAATACTCTTGCACCCAGAACATGATATTTTAAAACAGCCTCAATAGTCGGAATACCTACTGCAGTAACAAGAGCATCAAAATTTGCCACACCGGCAAGAGTATACAATGATGCAAATGCAGCATCAGTAGGAGCAAATACTGTAAATGGACCTGTTCCGCTTAGTATTGTAATCAGATTAGCTGCAGTCGGATCATTCTCAACAGCGGTAAGTGCAGCAACCAGCTGACCGAATTCTGCTCCCGTAGCTGCCTGAGAAGCTGCAACAGCTATCTCAACTACATTCTTTGTAGCAGGCAATAATGTCCTGTTAATCAGATGTACAACACCATTTGTATAATCAAGGGCACCTCCTGAAATAGTTGCTGTGGTAACTTTTGTCAAACCGTTAATAAAGACTCCAGTTGGATTAATGCTCAGGTAAAAAGGTCCGTTCAATGTTGTTACAGCTGAACCTGTAGGTGGCAAAGCATTGGCAAAAACCTCACTGCCAAGAACATGATACGTCAAAATAGGAGTCAGATCAGATGCTGTCAGACCTGCAATACTTGTAATCCCGGCAGCAGCAAAAGCAGCATTGTCAGGAGCAAATAAGGTTAGGCTTGCTGAAGGATTGGTTAAAGTACCAAGAAGATCAGCTTTCACAACTGCTTCAGTAAGGATTGAGAAATTCTTGTTGAAATAAGCCGGTTCTACAATTGTGTTTACAATGCTTAGTTCAAGGGCAGGTACAAGTACCGCATCAACAATATGAACAATACCATTGCTGCCTTCAACATCAGCTGCTGTAACATTAGCGCCGTTTATTGTAACGGAAGTTCCATCTATGCCAACAGTGATCTTATCATCAGCACTTAAAAGTGTAGCAGCCTGCTGTCCATCAGTAAGATCAGTGGACATCAGTGAAGCACCCGCTATTACATGATACTTCAGTAATCTTTCAATCACTGATTCAGGAATATCACTCAGACCAGCCTGTCCTGTGACTCCCAATAGTGCGACAAAAGCATCATTTGTTGGAGCAAATACTGTAAATGATCCATCTGAATCCAATGCAGACTTCAGATCAGGGAACATGTCAAGAGCTGTTTTCAATATACTCAATGAAGGAGTCGAAGCTGCCAGTCCATAAATACTTTTCTTTGGAACCTCAAAACCAGGATATATTAAAACTTCGTCAATAATATGTATCACACCATTTGATGCATCAAGGTCAGCTGTCTCAACGCCTGAGGTACCATTTAGTGTAACCATGCCGCCGGATACTGTAACATTAATTGATTTCCCCGAAAGCAATGTTGAAACTGCTCCGCTGGCAAGAGAACCGGACATTTTTTCACCACTTACGACATGGTATTTAAGTAAGTCAGCAAGTGCTGCAGGATCAGCGAGTAAAGCTTCCAGAGTAGCTGCATCCAGATTAGCGAAAGCAGCGTTTGATGGAGCAAACACGGTAAAGGGTCCGGTACCTTTAAGGGCAGATGTTAATCCGGCTGCATTTACAGCGGTAACAAATGTACTAAGATTTGATTTTGACTGGGCGACCTGTATAATGTCTTTGGTTGCCGACGGTTTATCCTCATCCTTATCACAGGAGGGAAAAAACAATAGCCCTGTCAGAGCTATACTCATCAGAAATAAATTTTGCTTTTTCATGATTTCCAGATTTAATTATTATTCTTCTTTTTAGTTTTTAACTGCATTTGAACAATAAACATCATGAAATTAATTTTGTTCACTTTATTATACTTTATTTGAGTCGTTATGTGCGTTTTTTTAAGTAATATTTTGTTGTAATTATACGATTTTATATTTTTATATATTTGATATATAATTTTTTATAAATATTAAAATATTTTTTAATTATTTTATATTTATTTTATTTATTTTGAACAATAAATTTATTATACGGACAAAACATAACTCTAATTCAGCTACTTTTTGTACAAATCATACTTCCAGGATAAATTGTAAGCCGGATTCAGTTTTTAGAGAAATTAGAAATTGTCAGGGGGGCTGTTGAAAAGTCTGTATCTAACCCCAAACCCTATAGCCGTCACATTAAGAAGTCTTTAAAAGGTTTTTCAGGGAGGATAATTAAAGGCAAATGGATATTAACATTGCAATTCAGTAGGGACGGGTTGCGACCTATCCCTATTTTACCCTCCTTCTGAAGCTAATCTTTGTAAATATCTATATAATGTTCTGAAATCACATACCCTAATACGCTGAAATACAATGTTAAATATGAATGAATAAGATCCATGAGATTCCTCGCTTCGCTCAGAAATGACAGTTCATTATAAGGAGAGGGGAGGGAGAAGCGGCGATTCGAATGATACTTAACTTAGTGAAAAAAGATTTCTGCCGAATCGCCGCTTCTCCCTCTCTAACAATACATTAGATTGTCATTCCGAGCGAAGCGAGGAATCTCACTGACCATTCACAATTCCACTTAAATCTTAATCTGATATACAATTTACCCGAAATGTATGATGTGCACAAAGATTCGCTTAATAATTAGCTTCATCAAATTACATAATCTATTACCATAATACTGAAGTATTACATAGCTATCTGGACCTTAGTGTCCTTTGTGTTTAAGGCTTTAAAGTTTAAACACCATGGCTCGCAAATGCATATACAAAGGGACGCGAGGTCTAATAATAAATAACAGGGGCTACTCATATCGATTATTCCAACGAATAACTTATATTTCACTTTGAAGAATGATCAGATTTTAATCAGCCATGTCAGATCACGAAAAGGAAGGTAAGAAGAAGGTTCCCGGTCAGGATGGAAATTCAGACGGAATAATCAAACGATTTGAAGATGCCGGACCCGGGAAGCCGGTTTCAAAGCTGGATCTGCTTGACAGCTTTCTTAAGCAGATAACCGGTGCAGTATCTGTTCCTCAGAAAAACGGAGTGGAGGAGTTCAAGGATATACAATCGGTGGAATGGGAGGAATATCCTGAGATGGAGACTTCGGAAGAGCTCGACCGGAAGATATCCGAATTACAGAGGATAGCTGTTTCAATTGAAAAGAAAAATATCGATGAAGAGAGTTTCGGGAAGAAGGATCTCAGTAAGTTTAAGGTCAATTACCTGAGTGCACTGAATCCTTCCCAGCTGGCAGCAGTGCTTATAACGGAAAAGCCGGTACTGGTGATAGCCGGTGCAGGCAGCGGGAAGACCAGGGTTATCGTTCACAGGGTTTCATATCTTATAGAGAGCGGTGTCGATGCCCAGTCAGTATTGTTACTTACCTTCACACGGAAGGCCTCCAGGGAGATGCTTGACAGGGTGGAAACGCTTCTCCAGGATAAAAGAGTCGGGAATGTCACAGGAGGTAGATTTCACTCCTTCGCAGCCTTCATCCTCAGGAAATATTCAAACATGCTCAATCTTCCTCCTAACTTCACCATTATTGATGCGAGCGATTCGGAAGATATAATAGACCTTATAAGAACCGAACTAAAATTTAATACCAAGGATAAAAAATTCCCGCGCAAGGAGAGAATTCATGATATCATTTCATACTCAAGAAACAGGAATACAACTATCGGTTCGATAGTACATGAACAATATACCGGCCTTATTGATTACATCGCGGATATTGAACTGATTTACAGTGGCTACTCAAGATATAAAACTCTCAGTAAGATCCTGGATTTTGATGACCTGATGGAAATCCTGAGGGATGGTCTGAAGGCCAACCTGAGATTCAGGGAATATCTCCAGAAACAGTATCAGTATGTGATGGTGGATGAATTCCAGGACACCAATATTGTACAGAAAGAGATCGTTGATTTCATCGCTGAAAAGCACAGAAGGATTATGGTTGTCGGTGATGATTCACAGAGCATCTATGCTTTCAGGGGAGCGAATTACGAGAACATTTTAAGATTCCCTGAGACTTACCCTGAATGTGTTGTAGTCAAGATAGAGGAAAACTACAGAAGCAACCAGAAGATCCTTGATTTTACAAACTCAATAATAGATAACGCCAGGATAGGATATAAAAGAGACTCTTCACCAAAAATTACAGGCAAACAATACCTGTAATCACAAGGGTCTATGATCAGCAGGAAGAGGCTGTTTTTATTGTTGACAGGATAATGGAGCTTTCGGAACAGAATGTCCCGCTGAATGAAATTGCAGTTCTCAACCGTGCCGACTGGCATAACAGGTATATCCAGGTAGAGCTGAGCAAGCGCGGAATTCCTTATGTGGTTGTGGGTGGATTCCGGTTCAACGAAAGGATGCATATTAAGGATATAATTTCCTATCTCAGGATCACCTACAACCCGTCAGATGCCGTTGCCTGGCACAGAATTCTTAAATACATAGGGGGTGTGGGACAGGTAACTGCGGGAAGCATTATAAGCGATTTTCACAACAGCAGTGAACCCTTTTCATTTGAGGCCTTCAGGCAGCGTAAATTCTATGATGAACTCATTATGCTTGGGAATATGCTCGCCAAAGCCAGCCAACCGGAATATACCCTCACCCGGAAAGTAGAGACTATCATAGAATACTATGCTCCAATCCTGAAAGAGAGAGCAGATGATTACTATATAAGGATGCAGGATATTTCAGTATTAAGCGACCTTTCTCGAAAGTACAGGGATCTTGACAAATTCCTCTCCGATTTTGCCCTTGACCCTCCGTCGAAAAGAGTAGCGGATCAGTCAAAACCCCTTATTGATGAAGGCGAAGAAGATGGAAAGGTCACAATTTCCACAGTGCACTCGGCAAAGGGACTGGAGTGGTATGCCGTCTTCATTCCCCATGCACTGGAGGGTATGTTCCCGTCCAACAGGGCAAAGAATGTTGAGGAGATGGAAGAAGAACGCAGATTATTTTACGTTGCCTGCAGCCGGGCAAAGGAGGAGCTCTATATTACATTCCCCGGTCAATATATTCATACGATGCCGTATTCCATCTCCCGTCAAGATTCCTTGTGGAGATTGATAAGGAGAAATATGTATTCAATAAGTAACCGGCCCGGCGGTTATTTCTTTTATTATTTCAGAACATCCATGGAAGTATTAATGCAGGCAAAAAATTCACCCCTCTTTTGCAGTTTGTAAAGATCTCCGTTAGGATAGTCAAACAGCAAATACTGCATTGTAGCTTCCTTGAAAGATTTAACATGCCAGCTTCCGTAAACATATACACGACCCTTATCATCGGCTGCAAGAGACATTATCATCCGGGCGGCCCTGCCATCCTGATCTGCAATCTTCCCATGATCTTTAACAGAATGATCACCATCGGGATCAATTGAAACACTCCTCAGATGAAGGTTTTTTTCTGAAAAGCCAACAGCAGCCGGGTCAAGTTCCCGGTATGATTCGGAGTCAAAACTCCGTTCATCAACAGGGTCAGCAAACTGGACAAAATAGAGCCTGTTCCCGCCGAGTGCGGTCTGCAGAAATGTTGAGCCTATGCTGGCCACTTCCTGAAATGCCTCACCCTTCATTATGTCTTTTGATGGATCGAAAATCCATAATCTTTCGTCTCCTCCTCCCCAGTCGCCCATTGTAAACAGGCATTTTTCATTCCCCGGCAGGGCTTGTGCCCATACCCATGCCCGCTGTTTCAGCAGGGTGTCATTCGTGACCTCGGTTCCATCCATAAATTTCCCCTTTGGCAAAACATCGGTGTAAGTTTCAATCTTATCCTGGTCAGGTCTGTAGACATACAGGTTACCCCTGTCATTTTCATAAAACCAGTGAAGCTTCCAGAGTGTAAACCATACATTACCCTTATTATCAAGATAAAACCAGAAAGAAGCGCCCTTTTCTCCCTTTGTCAGCTGCCCCAGATCCTTCTTCTCTCCGGAGGCGATATCAATACTATAAAGATGACAGCCATCAGATTTAACAAGCTCATCGAGAAAAGGAACCACAAAAACGTACAGTTTCTTCCTGACAGGGTCAACATTTATGGCAGAGTAGATGGAATACCTTGGGCGAACCACTCCAAAATCCCTGAATTTACCGGTAGCCATTTCATAACTGATAACGTGTGCACCTGTATATCTCTCAATCCCTTCCTTCCAGTAATTAGAGAGATGAGTGGTATAATACAGCCACCCGTCACATTCAACTATCGGACTGTGAATCTTCCCCTGTTGTGACAAAGTGGAGGATTCCCCGCATATTTCCGTCATGTCTTCCGTAAGTACAGTATGCTTGTATGTACGCGGATCGAACTTGTGAAAACCGGCACCATGACTTTTCGAATGGGTTGATGATGAAAAATAGCAATTCCCGTCAGAAGCCACAGTAATACCCTGCCATTGACCATCCCATTCCTTGCAGATCCTGTTCATGGAAACAGAATATACAGGAGGAAATTTTGCCTCCTGCTGAACAGGTTCATCTTTTTTGACGTTTTGGCAAGAGGTAAAGCCTGTAAAGGAAATTACAACCATCCCGGCTGCAAAAAACCATCGGATCTTCTTTTTCAGCATGACTTTTTTCTTATTTGATTATTCTTAAAACAGGTGAACTCAGGTCTATTTCTTCAGCCATTTTTCCAGCCACTGTATTGCATCATCCTGCATTCCGGTGTTGAAAGAGTGAGGAACATCATACCACTTTGCAATAAAATGATCAGGGGCATTAATCTTTTCATAGATGGCTCCGATTTTTTCTTCAGCTGACTTCATGGCATCCACTGAATAAAGGCCATCTTTTTTACAGTTTATTATCATAAGAGGCTTGGGAGAACCAAGAGATACAACGTCTGGTAAATCCAGGAATTCAAGCTGCCGCGGGACATATATCATCCAGGTATGATGTCTCAGATGAGTATCAAGCTGCCTGCTATAGGAGGTCATCCATCCGGCATCCACACAAACGCTTATCCGGGGATCCAATCCGAAGAGATGGGCACTGCGGAACCCTCCGATGGATAAACCAATACAACCTATACGGGCAGGATCGACTTCCGGACGGGTCAGCAGATAGTCAACACTTACGCGGTCGCCATGAAAAAGTATACCCGGCCAGGTTGTGCCGGAACCGAATATATATCTGGCCATTATGTTTTCATATGAATTGCAGAAATTGTTGAAGGCTGCAATTGACTTATTCTTATCTGATGATTTAAGATCAGGATAATCCCTTAAAAACGATTCCGGCAGAAGACTTGTTTCAATTCGCTGAGAACCAAAATAAAAGGCGTCAGGACATAGAACAACGAATCCATGCCGTGCAAGTTCATCAGCGTATGTTCTTCCCCCGTAAGCATCATTTATAAATTCTTTCAGTATTGCCGGCTGGTTCTCTGTCTCAGTTATTTTCTCCTTACCGTAATAGTAAAACCCGCCATGGTCATGAAGGGCAATAACAGCCGGAGCGGGCTTCGTCAATCCGTCAGGTATGAGCAGAAATGCTTCGGTTTTGCGCTGCGGCGTGATATTGTACCTGACCTTATAACGTATGTAACCATCCTTTTTTACTGTTTCGGTTATCTCGGGGTTTAATGGTGCAGGTGAGGGGGAAAAACTCAGAAGTTCCATCATTTTTGCCCTTCCCTGAACTCTCCATTGTTCAAGCTCAGGCCAATCCTTAGCCAGATATGAACCGGACATTGATCTGTTATTGGCATACTCCTGTACCTCAGGGTAAAATTGTCCCAGATCATACAAAGGGGTGTGGGCTGATAACTGTAAGGAGATCTGAACAAAACTAAACAGCAGAATACATATTACTTGTTTCATAATACATCAGTGGATTTTAATACTTAAAGATAAAGAACATCATTTCTATTACATAATATTTCTATGCACTTTTTTGATACTTATTGCTTTTATAAGAGGGGGGTGAAAGGTCCATTTCAAGTACCTTAATTATATTTGACTTCCTTCTCTCACTTTGCTAACTTTGCTATATAACTCTTTGCATTCATGGTCGGAAATTGATTTTCCTCGTTTACCCCGACCCCGAAGAAAATCAATTTACTGCCGCCTAAGCGGCATGGGGTAAATAAATTGATTTTCGAGCGGGGGTTATAAGAGTTATTATTTTTGAAGTTCCTCCAATATCTTAGATGGGGGGGGCTTTGCTATAATACCGGAATATCATATTGGTCTAAGTTTTTAAATCTTCTCAAAAAAACTATGAAAGATGAAAAAACCAGTCAATATCAAAGTAGAAGGATATTCAGGCTTCAGGGCCGGTGAATATCCAAAGTATTTTTTCTGGGATAATAACAGGTTTGAAATACTGGAAATCACCGACAGATGGTATCAGGGGGCAAATAATCCTGAAACTCCTGTGGCAAATTACTTTAAGGTTGATACAACCTGCGGTCTGCAATTCATTCTAAAGCATATTATTGAAATTGATGAATGGTATCTCTGCCAGTGATGTTCAGGATACCGAACCAATTAGTTCTCACAAGTAAAAACCGGTAACCGTAAATACAATAACCCGGAATACGATTCGCGTGATTATAAGGCGAATATGGAGATTATTGTCATGCAAATGTAATATCGGTCATTATTTAGTGTATATTTGCGCCATGAAAAATGAAATAACAATACCGGATCATTTTCCTTATTTGAAAGAGGAAGCTTTAAAAGCAGTGGATAAGCGCAGGGAAGATTATTCACGTGCCAGGGATCTGCAGGCAAAAAAAGATAATGATGCAATTGCATTGAGAATGGCAAGAGAGCTTGAAAAACCAGTGTAAAATCACAAAGCAGTTAAACTGTGATCAGATCAGTCAAGATTTCTCTATCATAATTGTCAGAAGACCTCTTACCTTTTATTGATGTTAGGAAATCACAAATACTGATTAAAAAATTAGTACGGGAATGAAATTATATTATTTCTCCCGAAGAACAATAAAAAGCCCCCGGATGTGGTATCCGGGGGCTTTTTAAATGTTGCCGGTGTCCGAATAATGAAAAATTCTTTCTTTTAAGAAATTGAAAAACAGGCTTAAAGAAACTTTTAAAGCCCATGGATCAGCAATCGTCAATTTATCGGGGTCTTTAAATCTTTATAAAATCTTTATACTTTCAGTATCATTATTTTTATGTTATTTATACCTAAATTTTACCTTTGCCCGGCTCATTTTATTGAGCAATGAATGATGGAAGCGCAGGGTAAACATCTGGATTTAAAAAAACTATCACAGGCAGGAGTGGTTGTTGCACTTGGTATTGTTTTCGGCGACCTTGGAACCAGCCCGCTTTATGTTTTGAAGGCTATATTGAAAGGGAGAAGTGAATTTAATGAACTCCTGATATATGGATCAATGTCCTGCATTTTCTGGACACTTACTCTCCAGACTACAATAAAATATGTTCTGATAACCATGCGGGCAGATAACAAGGGAGAAGGCGGAATATATGCCTTATTTGCCTTACTAAGAAAAAAACCAACATGGGCTGCAATACTCACAATGGTCGGTGCAAGCGCACTATTAGCCGATGGGGTTATAACTCCTGCCATTACTGTTACTTCATCAATTGAAGGATTACAGTTATTCAATCCGGAGATTCCTGTTATAGGTATTGTCCTTCTGATTTTTGCTGTACTCTTCTTTATGCAACAGTACGGGACAAATGTGGTTGGCAGTTCTTTCGGTCCTATTATGGTAGTATGGTTCCTTATGCTTTCAGTACTCGGCCTGAATCAACTGGTCAGACATCCAGAAGTGCTGAAAGCGATAAATCCGGAATACACCCTTCTCTTTTTAACCAAATACCCGGGGGGATTTATCCTGCTGGGAGCTGTCTTTCTTGCAACAACCGGAGCAGAAGCTCTCTATTCAGATCTTGGGCATTGTGGAATAAAAAATATCAGAGTCTCATGGATCTTTGTAAAAACATCACTTCTTCTGAATTATTTCGGACAGTGTGCGTGGCTGATAATGAATGGTGAACCCGGCACTGAGATCAATCCGTTTTATGCAATCATGCCGGAATGGTTTCTTATTGTCGGAATATTTATAGCCACAGCTGCAGCCATTATAGCCAGTCAGGCACTTATTACCGGATCTTATACACTAATAAGCGAGGCAATTTCGCTTAACTTCTGGCCAAAGGTAAAAATATTGAATCCTACATTCTTAAAAGGACAAGTTTATGTGCCGTATGTAAACTGGTTTCTCTGGATTGCCTGTAGCTTCGTCGTGATTTTCTTCAGGGAATCTGCAAATATGGAAGCTGCATATGGTCTCTCCATAACACTGACGATGATCATGACAACTTTACTCCTTACTTATTATTTCTATCAGAAAGGAGTATCCTTCAGGCTGATCCTACTCTTAATAACCGTTTTCCTTTCAATTGAGATGAGCTTTCTTATTGCAAACCTTCACAAATTTAACAATGGAGGATGGTTCACTCTACTGCTTGCTGCACTGTTCTTCATCATTATGTATGGCTGGTATTTTGGCAGAAAATTAAAAAACAAGTATGTGACTTTCTCTAAACTTGACAGCTATATTGAGATGTTCAGGGATCTTATAAAGGATAAATCAGTTCCTGTAACCGCCACCAACCTGGTCTATATTATCAAGGCAAACAAACCTGACCAGGTTGAATCAAAAGTACTGTACTCGATCTTCCGGAAATTACCTAAACGGGCAAAAACTTACTGGTTCCTGCATGTTGATATCACTGATGACCCTGACACATTCGAATATAAGGTAACGCATATAATACCTGAAGTATTAGTCAGGATTGACTTTTACCTGGGTTTTAAAGTTGAACCTAAAACAAACCTCTATTTCAGAGAAGTCCTTGAGGATCTTACAAAGTCCGGTGAAATAAAGCTTGAAAGCGGCTATGAAACTATCAGGAAAAGATCACTCCCTGCGGATTTTAAATTTATTCTTATTGACAGGGTGATGCTTCAGGATTATAAACTTTCAAATCTTGAGAACATAACTCTTTTCCTTCACAGGATTTCCAGGCTTATATGCATCTCCGATGTAAAAGCCCTGCAGCTTGATTCAACAAATACAATTGAAGAGAAAGTTCCAATTACCATTGTCCAGCATGATTTTGAGAGGATCAACAGGTTAAAAACAGCTGATTGAGAATAGCTGATATTGATAAACCTGTTCTCCCGGACACTTCCGGCAGAGATATTCAGGTAATTTAAATCCAATTATAAATACATGCTGCTTAGCCATGTACGCTGAGCTATTCCTGTATGGTCAAATTTGGTTAAAACCGGTCATGTTGTGATCCCGAAATTGAGAAATCTCAAAATCAATTTTATTATCTTTATAAAAATCCAAAATGCGGACTTTGAAAATTTTTACTCTCTGAAACAAGTTCAATTATATTTTTTTCTGTAGCAGTTTTCGATAAGGATGAATCCAGCCATGATATCTATAAATAATATTAAGGGTATACTGAAAAAGTGAAAAGGACCTGTATGTGATAATAAAACTATTTTTAAATATAATACCAACATGAAAAAGAGCCGAAGGGAATTTATTAAACTGACCGGAATCGCCGGCCTTTCACTGAATGGATCACTTTTAATACCTTCCCGGGCTCAACAATTGTCCCCGAATTCCGGTAATCAGATTAAATTCATCAGCCCTGTTGACGGTGACATGTTATGTGAATATGACGGCAATATATCTGAAGGAAGCCTGATCACTGATGTGATCATCTCAGCTCCCGAAGGAAGCATTATAAAAGTTAACGGATTGAAGGCTAATTATATTGAGGGACGCTACAAGGCCGAAGTGAGACTGAAAAATTATGAAAATATAATCGAACTGACTGAAGATAAAAATGGATATAAAGAGAATATTAAAGTATTCCGGCTAAAAGGCTTTTCAAATAAATACAGGCTATCTCTTGATGATAATATCTGGTTCCTTAAAGATCTTTCGGTTAATTCCCATAAATATAAATCAATATTTGAAAACCCTTACCTGGGTTTCCTAAAGCAGGTACATGGCACCTATGGGACAAAAATTCATCTCAATATTTATTATGAAACCGAGGGGTTCAATATATCACAATTGACAGATAAATATAAAAGTGAATGGAAGGCAAATTCAGATTGGCTCAGGTTGAGCTTCCATGCATTGGCCAATGATCCGGACATGCCGTATAAAAATGCAGGTTATGAAAAGTAAAAGCATGACTGTGATCTGGTTATGAATCAGGTCCGAAGGTTTGCCGGGGAAGAAATTACTGGTCCTGTGACTACACTTCACTGGGGTGAAGCAACAGTTGAAGGCTGCCGTGCATTGCGAGATTCCGGATTTAAATGCTTACCATGCGATTTCAATGTAGATAATGATCTTCCCCCATGCTCATTTTACCTTGATGTTGAAAAAAGAAGACATATAAATAAAAGGCTTATATGGAGAGATAACAAGGAAGGAATTATTTTTATCCGGTGTTCAATAATTATCGATACTCACGAACTTGAAGAGATAGTTCCATTCCTTAATGATCTGAAGAAAGATCCCCATATGTCTGCATATGTTGATCTTTTGACACATGAACAGTACTTTTACCCTTCCTATCCGGGATACCAGCCCGATTACAGGCAAAAAATACTGACTGCTGTCAAATGGGCTGCTGATAACGGATACGAACCTGCTTTCCTTGAAGAGTGCGTTTTCTGAGTAATTAAGTTAAAAACAATTTGGTACAAATGACAGGACGTGAACGCTTAACGGCAACCCTGAGGGGTGAACCAGTTGATCATCCGCCAGTGAATTTTTACGAAATAGGAGGTTTTCTGATTAATCCTCTGGACCCTGACAAATATAATATTTATAATTCCCCTTCATGGCAGCCATTACTTGATCTGGCTGAACACCACACTGATATAATCAGAATGGTAAGTCCGGTAAGAGCCCAGTCACATTTAGCCTGGGCCGGAAGTGACAATGCAACGATAAGGAAGCAGTTCGTTGAGGAGAAAGTATGGGAAGAAGGCGATAGCCGGTTTACACATCTTACTTATAAAATCGGAAACAGAAAATTAACTACCCTATCGCGTCGTGACAAAAACCTCGATACTGTCTGGACACTGGAATATCTCCTGAAAAATACGGACGATGCAAATCTGTTTCTGGAACTTCCGGATGAAATTTTTGAGGAAGATATCAATATCAGGCATTTGGAAGAACAGGAAAAGCTGATTGGAGACAGAGGTATTGTTATGGTTGATACCGAGGATCCTATTGCTGCTGTATTCTCACTCTTCAATATGGAGGATTTTACAGTATTTGCATATACTGAGAATAAGCTTTTTCATCGCCTGCTTGAAAAACATGCCCGTTATATCTATAAGCGAACTGAAAAGACAGCAAAAGAATTCCAGGGAAGATTATGGCGGATATATGGCCCTGAGGCTGTTACTGAACCATTTCTTCCGCCTGACCTGTTCAATGAATATGTTGTAAGGTATACCGGCCCGATGGTGAGTCAGATCAGGCAGTATGGCGGAATTGTCCGCATCCATACTCACGGCCGTATAAAGAATGTCCTCGATTACATTGTTGGAATGGGAGCTGATGGAATAGACCCCATTGAGCCTCCGCCTCATGGCGATGTGGAGCTGAAAGACTTAAGGAACAGTTATGGGAAGCAGTTGGTGCTGTTTGGCAATATTGAAATAGCAGATATTGAATACATGCCGGGTGATAAGTTCAGGGAAGTTGTAAAACGGTCTATTGCAGATGGAACATCAGGGGATGGCAGAGGATTTGTTCTAATGCCTTCAGCATCCCCCTATGGACGGAATATTTCAGAGCTTGCCCTGCGGAATTATGAGATCATGGTTGAAGAAGCTGAGAATTTCTAAGCTATTCCCTCTTTACAAGTATCTTTTCAAGCTCTTCAAGACTTTTACCCTTCGTTTCGGGAATCCTGAAAATGGTAAATAATAAGAGCAACAGGCACATTAATGCAAAAATAAGGAATGCAAAAGCGCCGCCGAGCCTGTTCAGCATAACCGGGAAAACAAGAATAAGAATAAAATTTGCCAGCCACACTGAAACAACCGCAATTGACATTGACTTGCTTCTCAATCTGTTCGGAAAGATTTCGGAAATGATTGCCATACCCACACATCCCATAGAACCAGCAAATGATGCACAATAAGTGAGAATGAAAAAAAGGATAAGATATCCGTCATACTTTTTCAGAAAAAAAGCCAATGCCAGGAAAATCAAAGAAATCATCATTCCGATAGTCCCCGCGATTAAAAGAGGTTTTCGCCCGACTTTATCAATTAAGATTATTGCCAGCAGAGTAAAAACAAGATTGCATCCGCCTATCAGAACAGTTTGCAGGACGGCGCTGCTGGCTGCATTTCCAATGCTTTGAAAAATAACGGGAGCGTAATACATAATCGAATTTATACCCGTGATCTGACTAAAAACTGCAAGAAAAATGCCTATTATTAGAATCGGACGTATGGGCTTTGAAAAAACTTCACGATACGTTCCCATGTACTGTGCTGTATTAATAGACTCCTCAATTGCATTAAATTCTTCCATGGCAATTTCCGAACCATTGACATTTTCAAGTATTCTTTTGGCTTTATCTGAAAAACCATTTTGAACAAGCCAGCGCGGACTCTCAGGGGCAAAGAACAGGCTTGCAAAAAACAGCAGTCCGGGTAATCCCATAACTGCCAGCATCCAACGCCAGTTATTTTCACCGCTGTCAACTAATAAAGCATTTGAAATGAACGCAAGAAGTATCCCGATTACAACTGCAAGCTGGTTTATGGAGACCAGGCGGCCCCTTCGGGCTGCAGGTGCAATTTCGGAAATATACATGGGGGATAACATTGAAGCAATTCCAACACCAAAACCTCCGAGAATTCTAAAACAGATGAAAACAGAAAAGTTATGTGCCAATCCTGAGCCAACTGCTGATAATACAAACAGAACTGCGGCACTCATCAGACTCTTTTTCCTGCCAAACAGATCGCTTGATTTTCCGGCTAAAACAACACCTAAAATACATCCCCCGAGCAAACTGCTGACAGCCCATCCAAGGCCAATATCATTAAGATCAAAATAGGGTCTGATAAACGGAATAGTCCCTGAAATTACTGCTGTATCGAAACCATAGAGTAATCCTCCAAGAGCGGCAATTGTACTAATAATCAGAACATAGTATTTCCGGGATGCTTTCATACTCCTTTGATTTATTGAATTTATTGCCTTCTGTTAAAGTACAAATAACTTTCTGTATCCAATAAACAAAAAAGAAGTATCAGGTTAAAAAATCAAGAGACCGTCTAAAAAGTCCTCTTTGACCCGGGTTGTAGAAAAAGTCTTTTTAACCGCAAAGCACCTTAAGCATTGGAATAATGAACTGAAAACAAAAAATCCCCGGCGATTGATACCGGGGATTTATTGAAGTCTCTTTAAGACCTGTTATTGTCAGCCTGAATCCCGTTTCCGGAAAGCACACTGAATTTGTTCGGTAAACTTAAAGCGTTGTAAAGGTAACCTCATTACCATAAGATGTACCCGCGCCATTTGTTGAATAAGCCTTAACATAATACATTGTAGCTCCTGTCAGTCCGGTAAGGTTACTTACGAAAACACCGGTTCCGGTTCCATCAGAGGTATGAGCATCAGCAATAGTCGGATTTGCAGTCAGGCTCCAGCATACACCTTTGGCGGTTATGTCACTTCCATTATCATCGGTGATATCTCCGCCGGAAGTTGCAGTGGTAGCTGCAATAGCAGTAACTGCAGCCGTTGTAAGACTTGCCAGAGTTCCGGTAGTTGTGGTAAATGTCAATTCATTACCATAAGCTGTTCCGGTGCTGTTTGTTGCATATGCCTTTACATAATAAACTGTGCCGGCTGTAAGTCCGGTGAGGTTACTGGCAAAGGTTCCTGTTCCTGTTCCATCGGTTGTATGTGAATCCGTTATTGAAGGATTGGCAACAATTCCCCAACAAACACCACGTGCTGTTATGTCGCTGCCATTATCATCAGTTATTACACCACCCGAAACAGATGTTGTATTGGTTATTAATGTAACAGCTACTGAAGTAAGAGAAGCGAGTGCCACTGAATTTGCAGTAAAGGATACTTCGTTACCATATGCAGTCCCGGCCTTGTTTGTTGCATAGGCTCTGACATAATACATTGTACCGGCTGTCAAACCGGAGAGGTTACTTACGAAAGTACCTTTTCCTGTACCATCCATTGTTTTACTGTCTGCTGTTGTAGGATTAGCAGTTGTACTCCAGCAAACACCCCTGACAGTTATATCACTGCCATTATCATCAGTTACATTACCCCCTGATACTGCAGTTGTCTGGGTAATTCCTGAAATAACAGCCGTTGTAAGAGTAGGCGGTGTAGAATCTTTTGCTTTATCGCATGAATTCAACATTATGATTGATCCCAGAAAAAGGAAAATCACGACTGATGTTTTTATAAAGTTTTTCATTTTATTAAAATTTATTACTGGTGATTAAAAAAATTAATTAGAATTTGAATATGCTGAAGCCGTATTATCACGGCCAATTGATTTTGATTGATTAAACGGAATTGATGTTGTTAACTGATCACAATCCCGGACCTTTTCGAAGCTTTGCCGGTAATTATTAATTAAATTGTTTTTCCTGACAGTGGATGACCATACTTCATAATTGGACTCTTCATCATAGTTATTATGATATTTTAAAGTTTTAAGAAATGTCTTCCGCCCAATACCTTCAGAATCATCGTTGTTCCCGGTTAATCTGGAAGCGAATCTTGTCAGATTGGACTTGATTTGAAGCAGTTTAGTTTTTATACCGATACCCGTCATGCCAAAAAAAATTAAACAGGAATTCCTTAAAAATCATTGGATGCAAATCTATAGGGTAATGAGAAGTCAGGTATTACACAATTTTGAAAAAAAATTGTATTATTCACACAGTAGGTAATAATAACAGGGAGTATTCAGGTAATAATGTTTTATACCTGATCGATTTATGATATTTAAATTGATATTAAACAGAAATGCCACAGCAGCAGGACTACCGGGTTTATGAAGGGTCTTTCTCAAGAGGTCCCGGTGACCTCCAGAATTACTCTGTAATCTGAGGCTGTTTAAAAAGTCTTTTAACCTCGAAGGACGCTAAGGTCCCAATATATGGGCGTGCAAAGCACGCAAAGTAAATGTTTAGATAATAGGTTCTTTGCGAACTTTGCGCAGAACCTTTGAGAACTTTGCGGTTAATGGATCTTGACCTTTTCAACAGTACCGATACTAAATCCGTCAGCTATCAGGACCTATCGAGAGTTAAGAGAGATAGAAGGAAACCATCAGTCTAATTAAGACTTTGGAGATGGCCTTATTATCTGATTTGAATCAGTACGCGGATTACCTGCGGTGATCCGGTCGGGGGTGACCCTTCAACAAATCCCTTATCCGCTGCGCGGATAACGGTCTTTTTTGTTTTAATCCTTCACTGCGGCGAGCCGTCGCAGATGACAAAAACTACTATTTGGCGGATTACCTCCGGTGATCCGGTCGGGGTGACCCTTCAACAATCCATATCCTGCTGCGCGGATAACGGTCTTTTTTGTTTTAAGCCTTCACTGCGGCGAGCCGCGTGAAGGCTTAAAACAAAAAATCCCGGGCACTTCGTGCCACGGGATTTGTTGAGGTCGGTGGCGGATTCGAACCGCCGTAAACGGTTTTGCAGACCGCTACCTAGCCACTCGGTTAACCGACCATAACGACCGTGATGATTGAGGCAAAAATAATAAAATTTGTAATATTTAATGCGTTTGACTATTTTCATAAATGGTTTAATTCAATTTTATCCTCATCAATGATCATCAGAAAAATCCTTTGAGACCTATATTGCATGCTTTTGCAGACTTTCATCCTTAATTTTAAAAGTATATCATGAAACCATCTTATTCCCGCCGTCACTTCATAAAAACATCCGGAATAAACGCCATCGGATTAGGAATAGCCGGTAATCTGCCGTTTGCCAGGTATAATATTCTGGAACAGAAACCGCAATCAAAAATAATTAATGACACCCTGAATAAACCGGCATTCATACCCGTCCGGACAGCAAGCTGGTGGTGCAATATAGAAGATCTCCTCTGGCCACAGAAGAAAATTACCGACAAAATAAAATACAGAGCTGAAGCATTCGCCAATGCCGGAATTGATACCGTACTCAATTTTGGCTTTCATATACGGTTCGATTTTTCAAACTATTTCGGTCAGCTCCATGGTTATTATGCAAATGTATGCGAGGAACTGCATAAATATGACATAAAATTCATGGATCACTATTCCTGCAATCACGTGGAACGTCCAAGGGGCGAAGAGGAATTCAGAAAGCTCCACAATGGCCAGCGGCATCATATTTTATTGTTTCACGACCCCGTCGCAGCTGAATATGCACAATATGACGGACACAATTTCAGGGATCTTTGTGAAATCGATTTTAGGGATGGCAGCAGAGGATATGCTGCACAATATCAGCTGGAGGCATTTTGCCATAATAATCCGGGATTTCTTGAAATGCACCGGAATTATCTTGGACGACTTATGAAAGAGGTGCCCATGGATGGTATCGAAGTTGATGATATGTGCGATTATGCAGGACTTACAACCTGTAATTGCATCCACTGCAGGGAGAGATTTAAAAGGGAATATGGAAATGAAATACCTGAGTTTGGGGACAAAACTTTCTGGGGAGATACTTCAAAAAATATGTTCGGGTGGGGAAATTATGAGAATCCTCTCTTCAGGGACTGGATTAATATGAAAGCCGATTCTGTTGCTGATCATTTAAAAATGATTAAAAGTGTAATAGGTGGCAAACCATTAATGACCTGTTGTTCATCTTCCGGTCCGATAAGCCTGAATGTGATTGCACTGAATCTTGAAAGAATGTCACCCTGGCTTGATTTTTTCATGCTTGAAAATTGCGGCATAAACGTCAACAGTGTCGACTGGGTAAGAATGGATGCAGAAGCAATGCATCAGAAAGATATTGCATTAAAAAGGGGCAATGCACCTGCAATGGCATTAAGCTATACAATCTATGAGAAGGGCGGTTATCTCGGATGGAGTCTGAGTCGCTTCTGGGGCGTTGCAAACTGGAGCAGTACTCTGAATCAGAGACTCGAAGAAGATCCTGTTGATGCAATGGAAATAGAGTCTATTGTGGGTCCGCTTAACAACTGGGAAATAAATAACAGTAACCTCAACTATCGCGATGGCACAGATCTGGTTGAGGTAAGACTTGTTAACAGCCGCTACTGCAGGGAAAACGGTTGGCGGAGTGAAGACGGACTGGAACAATGGGACAGGGTTACTGCCTGGACAATTGACCTGGTTAAAAATAATATTGGATATTGCTTTGTGCGTTGTGAAGAACTCGCTGATCAGGCTGCTCTATGTAAAGAAAAAACACCCCTTATTCTGGATGGCATCGGATGCGTCTCCGACAAGCAGTTCAATGCCATTAAATCCTATCTTACTCAGGGTGGAACCATATGGCTGGCACTGCCATTCGGAACCCATGATGAAAAAGGCATGAAGAGATCAATTCCTCTGTCGACGCCATTACTAAAATCTGGTTTCAAAAATCTTGTACTAATTGATTCATCAACAATTTCTCATCCGCTGGATAATTTAATCCTTAAAGAAAAGTTCCATCCCGTGTTGACTCAAATATCAGGAGATAAGCGATGGGCGGCAAGAATAAGATTCTACAACAATGAACCGGTTATTCATTTTATGAATACTGCTCTTGTGGCAGTTCCTCATCCTGCGATAAAAGATATCGGCGGTATTCCGATACTCAAAGACATAGAATCTTCAATAGAAAATAATAAGCTGGTTTACAGAATAAATATCAATAAATTCGCTGCTGCCCAACTATCAGTAATCAGCCCTGAACTCAGGGAAGAAAAAAGAAATGTAGATATCAGATATGTTAAAAAGGGATTCTCCGAAATAAATATTAATCTTGATGGAGTTAAAATATATGCAACAGCCCAGATTCCCATGCAATCTTAAATAATGTTTATTTAGTTTTGAGTTAAAATTTAACCTGTAAGTCCGATGAAAATATTTAATACTGTGATCCTGATCATTCTGATGGAAGCTATTGTCCAACCGTACTGTAAGGGAGGTGTACCTGATGGCGATAGCACAATGCTGATGGGTAACCGGTTCCTCACCTTCAATGCAGTGATCAGAGTCAACCAGATAGAGGTTACAAAGGATAAGCATATCGGTGAAGACGAAAGAAGCTTTCATACTCCTGCAAGAGTTATGCGGTACCGTGAGGCTATTGAAGCTGGCTTCCCCGGGGCAAGAATCACATGGGCCTTCAGCTGGCTGGCTCTGAATGATACAGCTTCCGATTACAGAAAAATCCGCGATCTTGTAGTCAGTTATCACAGGAGATATGGTGATGACATAACATTTCTTCCCGGGGCGTATTATGGCAACGCTTATAATACAAGGGAACAGACAAACAAGGATATTCACGATGGTCTATCTCTGATTTCCGGTATTGCAGGCAATGGCTTCCGCCCAAAAAGTGTTGTGGCAGGCTTTTTATCGGCAGCTAACCTGAAATATCTGGCTGAAAATGAGGATATTCACGTATGCCAGGGAAATATCTGGAGTCAGTATGCAATTGATAATCAGGATGGTGATGGCTCTGTGTCATATCCATATTATCCTTCAAAGGAACATTTCTGCAAACCCGCTCAGGGCAAGGATGATTTTATCGACTGCGTGAATCTTGACGGATGGACCTGTGATTTTCTAGCAGCAAGAAGAGAAGGCTTTGCTGATGGTTTCAACAGCAGAATGGGTGTCGGACCCATCGAAACGCTAATGAAATACGGACTTAAAACCGGCGTGGATCAGATGATCTTTACAACGGCGGTACATTACGATAAGGGATTTAAGCTTAACGGCTTCGCATGGGTAACCAATTGCTGGGAGGTATCCCTGCCAATAGATGTTGAAGGATTAACCCAATGGCTCAGCGAAATCAAAAAACGCTGGCCCGGTGTAAAATTTATTACCCAGGGTGAATTCGGACTGATCTGGAGATCATATTATAAATCGAACAGCTTTAATTACCACTTTGAACAAACAGGCTCTGGAATCGGCGGCTCAGATAAAAACCTGGAAATAAAATGGTTCATGAACAAGGATTTCCGTCTTTCCCTGCTTCGTAATATTGATCAGCCTGCAACCGAAAAGGTAATAGATTTTACCCGTTATACTGTTCCTGCCAAAGAACCAACAGATATGACAAGACGCTGGAGCCTGATGGGTGAGATTAACCAGAAACAGACAAGGCCTCAGGATAAACCGGTTCCCCTGTCACAGCTGCCGGCAGATTACAAATCTTTGATTAAAAAGCATTATCCATATCTTTTCAAATGACTCCTGACATTCATTATAACATATTATCTTTGTGAATATTATGAAGGCAGATATAAACTTCTCAATTGCCCTGGTCTCTGAGCCAAAAATAAAGAAATAATATGCACCAGTATCTCAATTCACCTGAAGTAAGGAAAGACAGAAGACTTATCTGGGCTGCCAATCGTTCTGTGATGGAGAATATCGGCTCAATCCTCAGGAGAAAGGGTAAAAAGAGCAGAAGTCACTGGGATCTCTTTCTTAAGATATTGCATGTCTTATCTTATATCCTGAAGACATTTGGAATTTACAAAATAGGGTATAACAATGCGAAGAAGATTGAAGTCACGGAAATGACACTTAAGTACCCGGGCTTACCCAAAGCATTTGACGGTTTCAGGATACTGCATCTTACAGATCTTCATATCGACAGTATTCCGGGTTTTACTGCCTTCCTGACAGAAAAGATAAAAAGTGTGAAATTTGATATCTGCCTGCTTACAGGTGATTACAGAATGGACAGGTCGGGCAGTTTCAGCCACATCCTGAAACCACTGAAGGTACTATCCCATTATCTTGAAGCTCCTGATGGTGTCTTCGCAGTGCTTGGCAACCATGATACTTATCTGATGGCGCAGTATGAAAAGGAATCGGGAATGGAGCTTCTGGTCAATGAATCGGTTGAGATCATCAGGGATGACCAGAAGATCTTAATTACAGGGACCGATGATCCCTTCGACTTTTACACGGAATCGGCTCTGATGAGTCTTGAGACCAGGGGCTATGATTTCAAGATTGCTATGGTTCATACGCCTGAAATGGCAAAATGGGCTGCACAGAACAAATACGATCTATACTTATGCGGACACACCCATGGCGGCCAGATCTGTCTTAAAGAGGGAGTTCCCCTGATCAGCCACCAGTTTGAAGGCAAGAGGTTTAACCATGGCACATGGAAAATAGGGAATATGACAGGCTATACATCCAGGGGTGCCGGAGTAAGCGGAATACCAATAAGGTTTAACTGTCCGCCCGAGATCACTCTCATAACCCTTGTCAGATAAAAGTGAGGTATTACAACCCTCCTTATTTCCCGTACTTATCTATCAGATCATTAAGCCTGGTCCTGTAATAGGTGAAGTTTTCAAAATCAACATCCGGCGGAACAAGATGATCGCAGAATGGGATAAATCCCCTTGTCTTTAAGACCTCATCAACAGGGAGGAGTATTTCATCTATCCTCTTTTTCCCCAGGGCAATTTCTGATTTGGGTATGCCACCCATCATCTGCAGCTTTGGATATTGTTTCCTCACTTTTACTATATCCATACCACTGTGTGTTTCGAACGGATACATGCCGGTGACTCCTGCCTCCATAAAAACAGGAATCAGTTCATTGCAGTCACCGTCGGTATCAAGAAGGATAATTTTCACTCCCCTTGCTTTCAGAAAATCTCCGATCCGCTTAATGTAGGGACACATGAACTCTTTCACCATATCGACAGAGATCATACTCCCTTTGCCGAAGGAAATATCTTCCCAGATATGCCACATATCGGGAGTGACCTGGGGAAGTATCTCCTCAAATACGGCGAGCCAGATATTTGTAAAGGTGTTGAGGATATCGTGAATGAGATCCGGTTCCATGCAATACCAGATGAAGAGATTCTCATATCCAATAAGATGGGCGAGGGTTCCGAAGAAGCCCTGCGGATAACCTCCAAATGACAGAGGATAGTCACGGTTCCTGTAATCTTTTAACAACTCATTCCAGTTTGACGGGAAACGATCCTTTATGTTTTTCAGGTTAAGCCTCTCATCCTTCAGCTTTTCCCAGGTCTTCCTGTCCTTGAGCGGCCACTCCATAGATGTGGGTATAGTTGCCTCATCCTTCAGGAATATCCGCCTGACACCATCGAGATCGACATATTCAAATACCTTGTCATCCTCCCTGATAATTTTTATGTCAAACATTGGGGAAAAAAGCATATTCACATCGATAAGCCTCTGCGATTTGTCCATGCCGAAACACTCACGAACATCATGATCAAGAGGAAATGCCTGTGTCGGTGAGTAAAGTCCACCTCCCGTTACTGCAATTCCTTTCGGCAGGATCTTACCTTCTGCTACTTTGGGTACGCATCTCCATGCAGTACTGTATAATGATGACGTGGGAGTTGTGATCATCTTCCCGACAACGGGATAATGATGTTTAGGCATTCCGCTCTTATACCAGTTGTCGACTGTTTCTCCCCAGTAGCCAAACTCATATTTCAGAGAATGGACATTCGGATTAAAATCCATTATCTCGAGGAATCTTTCCCTTGTATTCATTATTTTAACTTTAAGTCATTTCAGGCCTGAACGGGATGAGTCTGTCATCCCCCTCTTTTTTCTGTAATCAGACTAAAGAAGAATATAAATGTACAAAAAAGATGAGAATAATGAAAGTCAGAAGTCAGAAAGTCGGAAGTCGGAAGTCGGGAGTCGGAAGTCAGAAGGAGAAAGGCGGAAGGCGGAGGGCGGAAGGCTGATGGAAGAAGGCGGAGGGCGGAAGGCGGAGGGCGGAGGGCGGAGGGCGGTAGATTCCTGCAGCTTTAAGACATCAGCTGCTGCGTTTGATAACAGTAAGATACAGATCTTCTACTTTCTTCCTTGCCCAGGGTGTTTTCCGCAGGAATTTAAGGCTCGATTGCACGCTGGGATTATTCATAAAGCAGTTCACCCTGATATGGGTGCTCAGTTGTTCCCAGCCGTAATAATCAACAAGGAAATTAACTATAAACTCAAGTGTTTTACCATGCAGGGGATCATTGCTTTTCTGTTCACTCATATCCTACCTTGATATCTCCTTTATCTTTATTCCCAGTTCCTTTTCTATAGCTCTTATCCCCTCAACCTCCCTGGGAGTAACCATGCTGAGAGAAAAGCCCTTATTACCGGCCCGTCCGGTACGGCCACTGCGATGGGTATAATATTCCGATTTTTCAGGAAGCTGATAATGAACAACAAACGCAAGTTCCTTGACATCTATGCCCCTAGCTGCCAGATCAGTCGCAACGAGTATCTGAAGCTTGCCGTTCTTAAATGCCCTCATCACCTTATCACGTTCCTTCTGAAACATGTCACCATGAAGTGCATCGGCATTGATCTTCTTTGCAATGATCCTCTTTGTCACATTCTGCGCCTCGACTTTTGTTCTGCAGAATACGAGTCCTCTTCCAATGCCCTGTGATTTCAAAAACTGAAACAGCACCTCAGGCTTCTCAAGACGTGAGCATACAAGAAATTTATGTTCGATATCCCTGTTTACAATTTCATTCCTGTTCACTTCAAACCTGATCGCCTGTGGTGACATATAGCTTGAAATAATTGTCCTGATACCCTGCGGCATTGTGGCGGAAAACAACCATGTATGGCGTTTACCTGCAGTATATGTCAGTATCGTATCAAGATCCTTTTTGAAACCCATGGTGAGCATTTCATCTGCTTCATCAAGAACAAGAGTCCTTATGAAAGAGAGATCGATGGCCTTTCGTTCGAGCAGATCGACAAGACGTCCCGGAGTGGCAACAACTATATGAGTGGGGCGTCTTAATGAACGGATCTGTTCATCAAGATTTGCACCACCATACACAGATTCTATAAAAATCTTTTTCGGGATATACTTTGTGAACTTAAACAACTGCTTTGCAATCTGCTGCCCCAACTCGCGGGTCGGTGATAATATCAAAGTCTGAACATTTGGCTTATCAGGATTTATTGCCTGCAATATCGGTAATCCGAAGGCAGCTGTTTTACCAGTTCCTGTCTGCGCCTGGCCAATAAAATCTGTTTCCTTTCCAAGCAAAACAGGAATTGCCTTTTCCTGAATCTCAGTCGGAATAGTTATTTTCATTTCCTCCAGCGCCTGGATAAAAGTGCCGGAAATACCTAAATCAGAGAACGTTTTCAAATATCTTTTATTAATGGACTGCAAAGATAGGGGAAATATCGGGTAAAAAAATCATTGAGAATGAGTAAGTACTTTTTAGGTCCCGATACTTTATGGCTGTCAACTTAAGAGTTGTATTCTTAAAGCAGGAGAATAAAAAAGTCTTTAAAAAATTGAGTCTGTCTCAAAAGTCCTCTGTGTAACTCTGTGTATTCTCTGTGGAGCTCTGTGTAATAATAAGTTAAAAACTTACACAGAGATCACAGAGGTGTCACAGAGGTCCACAGAGGAAATGAAAATAGAACCATCAATATTCTCAATATATACAAAAGCTATGAAAAGCTTCTTCAACCCGGAACCAAATTCCTCCCTCACTTTGTTAATACCGGGTATGGCCTGTCATACCCCTTCACGGAATGCCAGATTATCCTGTTGAAAACATCCTCATCAATACGGTCAACATCATCAAGATCCTGTTCAATCGATTTCTTTGCCCAATAGAGCTGATCCCCTGAAAGAGAAACAAGGGGCGGATTAAGATCATCAAGAGGAATATTGTTCTTCACGGCTTTGTATGGCGAAAAATCAGCATTATCGGTAAAACAGTCTGACATAGGCTCTGAGGTGAGATCCAGCTGATTCATGGGCGGCAACCCAAGGATATTTTCAATTGTCCTCACCATATTAATCTGTGAATAATAAGTTGAAATGACCTCTCCTCTTTTAGTATAAGGACTTATTACCATCCCTACAGTCCTGTGACCGTCGACATGGTCAAGACCTGCCTGTGGGTCATCCTCGGTTACAAGAATGCAGGTTTCTTTCCAGAATTTGCTTTCAGAGATTGCCTCAACAATCCTCCCGAGAGCCAGATCATTGTCTGCAACTGCAGACACAGGCTTAGGCATGCCCGGTTCTGTACCCGATGTGTGATCGTTGGGCAGCAGCATTATGATGAAGTTCGGGAAATTATCATTCTTCTCAAATTCCTTCAGCTCTTTTATAAACTCAGCTGCCCTGTAGGCATCAGATACAGTATTGGGAAATCCCACATATGAGGGACACATGTAAGGAATAAGTTGTTCAAGATTTGCTTTTGCCCTGATTGTGATTTTATTTGTTCCACTGGTAAAATCCTGATAGAGCTCTGAAAATGTTGCCTCTTCAGGATCGATTACCGCACTCACAAATTCACCGTAGTTACGGAAAGTCAATCCATGTTTCAGAACATTATCCCATATAAATCCGGAGCTCGCATATGCAAGAGCGTCATCGCCGTCATAGGGATAGCTGCGGGTAAAATCGCCAAAAGATTTCTCCAGGTAATCGGTAACAAATGCCTCATCTGTCCATTGGTGGCCATCAGCGCTTAAAACTCCGCTGCAATAGAAATTATCAAGTAATACAAATTCCTCCGCCAGCATGTGATGATTTGGCGTGATCTCCCTCCCAAATTCCACAAGTGAAGTATCACCATTCCCGCCTGGCATATCACCAAACACCTGGTCATATGTCCGGTTTTCCTTAATTATATACACAACATGTTTGAAATGCGAGGCTTGTCCCGGCAATTCAGGTACAGGAACTTTTTTCCCTCTGTCTGTCACTGAAGCTGATACTGTACGGAATTTTGCAATAGCATTATTTTGAATAACCGATTCCGTCATCTTTTTGAGTTCATTCTCTCCGGGCAGTGGAATAATAGAGACTGAACCCAGATGATCATGGGAATTGTGCCCTTTTCTATCCGGAACCTGATTCCGGGATCCTGTTCCCTTCACATTTGCCACATATAGGATCTCCCCGGTGTTGTTCAGAATCACTGAACCCGGATACCATCCGGTTGGTATATATCCAAGTACTTTTGCCGGAATTCCTGTCTCAATAACACATACAGCATTCTCAGTGCCGTTGGCAACGTAGAGGTATTTCCCGTCAGGCGAAATTGCCAGGGCTCCGGGGGAACTTCCGAAAAGCTTTTCCGCACCGTTATGAACAGATATTTTATCAATTACCTCATCAGATTCAGTATTTATTACAGAAATGATATCACTGTTTGCACAGGCTACATAAAGTTTTTTTCTGTCAGGGCTTAATACCATACCGCAGGGGTGTAATCCTACTTCAATATTTTTAACCTGTATTCTCCTGTTCAGATCCACTACTGATACCGATCCGTTATTCGCAATTCCTGTCTTCGGATCAACCAATACCCTGCTGCCGGATGTGTTGTATGCTGATTCTCCATCTTCCGGCCGGCGTCCTCCCCAGTTGCTGACATAAGCCTTCCCCGGTGAGGCGCATATGACACCGTATGGTGCTATACCAACTGCAATCTCGCTGATTGAATTGCCGGACAGATCTACAACCCCCAGGGAGTTGTTCCTGCTGAGTGTAACGTATAATTTATCACCCTTATCGTTGAGGATAACACCTCCCGGGACAGGTGAGTCTCCAACAGCTGGATAGGGTAACTTCACAGGATCTTTCCAGTGCATTATCCTCTCCTGATCCAACTCCGCTATGCAGACTCTGCCTTTCGCATCGGTCACATAAACCGTTTTCCCATCAGGAGATATGCAAATCCCGGTAAATGAAGCTCCGCTTCTCTCAAATGGCAGCGACTGCATAATTTTTCTGTCGGCCAGTCTTATTAGATCCAGGTCATCCTTATTTTTTACAAGGAGGTATTTCCCGTCAGGTGTAAGTACCAGATCGACCGGACGACCTGGAAGCGAAACCTGAAAACCCGCCGGACGAAGCAGCTGATTTGAGGGTACAAGAATGCTTCCATCAGGCTGTGTCCCAACCCTCAAATTAAAGGCAGTTTTTTGCTTATCCCTGTGGCATTCCGGAAATAGAAAAATTATAGCAGCCAGGCAAAGAATCTGAATCTTCATTTTAATCATTCCGCTGGTATTATTTGAGATGTTTAATATTACTAATTTAGCGCTTTTCATGTCATAATAATAATTTCCTTTCCTGAAAAATAACAATGCATCTTAAGATCTCTGTTTTCATCATTATTTCACTCTTCGGATCTGTTCATCTCTCTTCAGCAGATAACAAGGATAAATATGTCTACTACCAGGTCAGAAAAATTGTTGACGGTGATACTTTCTGGATAGACGACGGTTCAAAGAAAGGGCTTAAAGTCAGACTTATAGGTGTGGATGCTCCGGAATCCAGAAACTCCTGGACCAAAGAGACAGGATATTTTGGCAGAGAGTCATCCGATTACCTTAAAACCCTGATCTCAGGGAAAAAGGTCAGGCTTGAGTATGATGTCGGACATCTCGATAAATACGGACGCACCCTTGCATATGTTTATCTTGAGGATGGGACCTTTGTCAATGCAACACTGGTGAAAAACGGCTATGCAACAGTTATGACCGTTCCTCCCAATGTAAAATATGCAGATGTTTTTCTCAAACTCGAACGCAAAGCAAGAAACCGGAATAAAGGATTGTGGGGAGATAGTTACGGAAAATAATGTTTCCCCGGAGCTGATTCATTGTGCCCTCCCTGAGGAATTCTGTTTTACAAAAATTTCATACCTTTAATAGAAGTATATTTCATACTCTTTTAAGCAAAAGATGGAACTATCCATTCTAAAAGACATAGTAATAATCTTTGCCTTATCCACCTTTGTGAACCTGATATTCACAAGGATAAAGGTTCCGACAGTTGTAGGCTATCTGCTGACCGGTATAATTGCCGGACCTTATATGCTTTCACTTGTAAATGCGAGGCACGAGATAGAACTGATGGCAGAGATAGGTGTAGTTCTTCTTCTCTTTACAATCGGTATGGAGTTCTCATTGCAGCATCTGCTGAAAATCAGGAGGATGGTTTTTCTCGGAGGCTTTTTGCAGGTTATATTTACTGCCGGAGCATTTTTTATTGTCTCGCACTTCTATGGGATGACCTGGCAGGGCGGCATCTTTATTGGATTCCTTGCCGCCCTGAGCAGTTCTGCCCTCGTCTTAAAGCTGTTGCAGGAGAGGTCGGAGCTTACCTCAAACTACGGCCGGACGGTTCTGGGTATTCTTATCTTCCAGGATCTAATGCTTATCCCCCTCCTCCTTCTTGCGAACCTTCTGGCAGATAATACACTTAATGTTCCAAAGGAATTAATAATTCTGACTCTGAAGGTAATCTTCATAATAGGTCTGGTATATGCCGGGAACAGATGGATACTGCCCAAGTTGCTGCATCTGATTGCCATGACCAAAAACCAGGAGCTCTTTATGATGTGTATCGTCCTGATATGCTTTTCAATAGCTCTTCTTACCTCACAATTGGGCCTCTCGCTTGCATTTGGCGCCTTCCTGGCAGGGCTGATGATCTCAGAGTCGGAATACAGTCATAATGTTTTTGGGAATTTCCTGCCTATAAAGGATGTATTTACAAGCTTCTTCTTTGTCTCCATCGGCATGCTGCTCGATATCTCTTTCGTAATTGATAACTTCCTGATAGTGCTTCTCAGTATCCTGCTTGTTGTTCTGCTGAAATGTATAATTGCAGCAGGGACAGGATTTATACTTGGCCATACTCTGCAGGGGACTGTTCTGATCGGACTGGCCCTCAGCCAGGTAGGGGAGTTTTCATTTATCCTTGCAAAAATAGGATTTGACAATACAATCCTGGATAGTTTTTATTATCATCTCTTCCTTGCCGTAGCTGTTATTACAATGGCTGGTGCACCATTCCTGTTCTACCTTGCCCCGCCAATTGTAAGGACACTTATGAAACTTCCTCTTCCGGATTTCATGATCAACGGTTTATTCCCTCTTAAAGAAATTCAGTTACCTGATTTTAAAAATCATCTGGTCATTATCGGGAAAGATGCCAGCGCATTGAAATTGTCGATGATGGCAAAAATTAATAACATGAAACATATCTCAATAGTATTTGATCCTGCCATCGTAAGGGAGAAGATGAACAACGGGGACCTGGTACTATACGGAGATGCCATCAATGAACCTATCCTGAGAAAAGCCCATGTGGATACAGCAGATATTGTTGTGATATCTGTTGGGAGTATCATCCCCTCTATGGCTATTATTGAAAAAATAAGGCACATAAACAGCAATGTCTTTATTATTGTCAGGGCTGCAACTGTACAGAGTATTGAACAATTGTATAAGGTCGGGGCTGACCAGGTCCTGCCTGAAAAGCTTGAAATAGCCATTGATATGATGAACAGAGTACTTGTTAAAAGATCACTGCCTCAAAAGGATGTAAACAACATACTGACTAAGATCCGGAATTATTTCGCAGAAAGTCAAAGTTGATATTAATTGTTTACAGGTTCCCCTTTTAACATGGAGACTATTGTGCTAAATGATTTCATGAAAATTCAAAAATAACCCCGCAACCATCAATGACGCCAGGGTGAATACCTGCCACTTATTATTGCTAGAAGTATTTTTTCAGGAAATTTTTCGCATTTTCAGACATTATTCCGTCGACCCTGCGCTGAATATCATGAATGTGATAATTAAATCCGGGATCACTCTCTGCCATTAAGGGCAGATGCTTAATAAGATGCCTTCGCAGCTTTTTGAGTTTCACTGAATTATCATAGGGATCAATAGCATTCACCATCCCGTCAAAATCCGAACCTATACAGATGTGGTCCCAGGCCTCCCTGCCTCCGATCTTAACAATGTGCAGTATATTATTGCATAGGTGTTTTACATCCCGGTGAAAGACAAACAATCGTCTTCTTCTGCTTCTGTGATTTGCCTGGTTATCATTGAAAATATCATCATTGGCCGGAACCTGATCCCATAAATCGAGGAAATCTCTTCTGCTGAAATATTCAAACAGCTCCGAAGACTTACGCTGTTTGGTCCCCAGTATCCGTTCATCCAGATTCAAACCTATTATACCATCGGATTCTAATATAATTGGAATCTCCTCATCGTAAAGATTGATTGACCATGGATTGAAATTAGTATTCATAAGCCCTGCCGGCTTGAAATATTCAACCTTTGCACATTTCCCTGTAAGTTCGCACTTTACTATTGGCATTGAATTGTATGAAACTCCGGTCACGCCTCCATGCGACATTATTATCGGTATACCCCTTTCAACCATTTTGTAGTATTGCCGCCTTGAAACAAGACTCATGTGTTTTATATCAATCAGTATACGGTTTGGCTCCTCAAGCGCCTTTTTAATTACCGCCTTTCCAAGCTGGCCGATCCCGTGTGCTTCACCATCAGGAAGGAACCTTTCATCACTTATCATTTTCATCCCATAGGCATGGGTGCATAGTGGATTGCTTTCCAGGTGGGCCGGACTAAAAAAGAAATATCGCAGACCCCCGTATTTAAGCTTGTCTAAATTTCGCATTACCTGTGCGTTCCTTGAATTGGTATGCGGCATCCTGCTACACAGGTTATGACCTCCTTCAATAGATAATATAATATTATGCATATCCCATTGAATGTCGGTGAATGTTCCTGGTAAGTTATATCCGGGAGTAATCGTTTCGGAATTCAGAAGATGTTTCCGGAGCTCCTTAAACAGCTTGAAATAATTGCTGTTATCCTCAGAGATCCTTTGCATAACCTCATAGTTTATCTCCCTTATCCGAAGCCGGTTAAGAATCCTGGAGAGGTTCAGAAGATTAAGCACAAAGCCAAAGATCTTCGCCAAACGGCCCTTTATCATCGCTTTTTCGTAAGAATAGAGTCCGACAACAGCCACCGAAACATTTCCTCTGACAAGCTGGGAAAGGGAGCTGGCCGAATCGAGCATATGATCCAGCAGGAATCTGTCAACCAGACCGAAGAGCCATTTGGCATTAAGGTATTTCCAGCAGTTTTCTCTCTCAGACTCAGTGTTTGCCGTAAGGAAAGACTTTAGCCCGGGATGACAATGCAAATCGATAAATGAAGGGTCATTCATGTGAATAAAGTGTTTGAATTAATCTGACTTATTCTAAACAAACATCTTCAGTTAGTACTGAAAATCTGCAGAAAGTAAATCCGCTGGTACTACAGCCGATTGTTAATCCAGTTTTTGCAGGCAGAGTTAACCTGTATAAGAGGCATCATGATCCATTACAGGAATTAGTATTCCCTGTATCAAATTTAAATCATATTTTACTAAAAGTCAATTTTTTGTTCTGCTCCTGATCAATTAACATCCTGACATCCATACTGTAAAGACAGATGGCACACGATGCCAGACACAAGGATTATGGAAGAGCTTAAACGGGGGTTATTCCCTTCCGATTCTGTAGAGAAAATTCTGCGTTCTTAATATCATGGTGTTTCTTAGAACGGCTGGTGTGGCAAATATGCCTGAATCAGTTTTATCCTGGGCTATAACTTCATATTTCCGTCCGGCCTTTAATACCAATATCTCTCCCCTGGAGGAGAAAAACCAGATATTCCCATTAATATACAATGGTGAAGCATCATAATCAGAGGTAACATGCTTTGACCAGACCTCTTCCCCGGTTTTTGCATCCAGGCACATCATTGTATTTCTGCTGTTGACAGTATAAATCAATCCATCCCGTATAACAGGAGTAAGCATCTGGTTATGCGCCAGAGCATCACGCTTTTTCCACAGGATATTAGTTTTTGTAATATCTCCCTGACCATCCGGGTTTACGGCAAGAAAATTAGTATAATTAGATCCGTCATCTGCAACCATGAACCCGGTATACCAGTAAAGCACTCCGTTTTCCATAACAGGCATTGCAATTGTTGATTCGGCCCCATCAACAACTCTCCAGATTTCTTTTCCTGTAGCCGGTTCGTAAGCGATACAAACAGCTGAACCATTTGATATCAGCATATCACGTCCTTTTACATTCACAAGCAGAGGGGTGGTATAGGCTTTCTTGCCGATCTCAGGCAATGGCTTATACGGATCGGCAGGCCGGTCGCTTTTCCACACCAGCTTACCTGAGGATTTATCAAGAGCAACCAGAAACCTTACATCCACACCTTCATAATGAAGTATAATAAGGTTTTTATAGAGTACCGGTGAGGAGGCCGGACCCTGGACAAACTTGCATTTAAATGCTGAATTCTTCCATACTATTGAACCATCTGAAGTATTGATACAGGCAGTTCCGGCGTTTCCGTAGTGAACATAAACATAACCCTTTTCTATGCAGGGTGTCGGAGTTGCATAAGTATTTAACTGATGTTTTTCTTCAACGTCTTCAGGAGAAAAAACCTTAATATCGTAAATTATTTCACCCGTATTAAAATCGAGACAGACGGCATAGAGTTCCTTTCCGTCAGCTGTTCCTGTTGTTACCCATATCTGATTGCCATAAACTACAGGAGATGAATGACCCTTATCGTGAATTTCCTTTTTCCATTTTATGACCGATTCATCCCATTTCAGCGGAATATTTTCACTCTCAGCAATGGCATTACCCTTGTTCCCTCGGAACTGAGTCCAGTTCGCAGACTGTGATCCGGCCCGAAATGAAATAACGAGCAGTGCAACTAGAAGAAAATAAAAACGAAAGGTTGATCCGCAAATCATATATATAAGTATTAACTATTTAACAATCATTTTTCTGGCAGAAGATAAAAGACAAAAGTAAAAAGTTGAGCGATAGCAAATCCCGCAAAGCGGAGAAATAAGCCAGTTACTTAAAACCATGGTTTTAAATTTTTTTATAAAGTTAGTTTTTATGCCAGATTTTCAAATTATCGTGGCACTTTTGTCTTTATCCTTTTATCTTTTGTCTTTTCAAAATTTTGTCACAGTTTATGCTGAGATAAGGCAGGTATAAGAATTGATTTTATTACATTTACAATCAGTCAGTATAATTTGAGGCATTAACACATCTTCT
Source organism: Bacteroidales bacterium (assembly GCA_016715075.1). Lineage (GTDB taxonomy): Bacteria > Bacteroidota > Bacteroidia > Bacteroidales > VadinHA17 > LD21. The sequence goes on along the minus strand of JADKBK010000002.1, from coordinate 227,526 downwards.
AAATCATCAGTTTATGACAGAGCATCTTCATTCACCATCGCGCAGGAAGTTCATACAAACTGCAGCTGCAACAGCAATTGCAGCGCCTTTCATCATCAAATGTTCATCCGGATCACCTTCACCCGGCGGCAAACTGAATCATGCCTGCATTGGTGTTGGGGGAATGGGATGGGGAGATCTTCAAAAATTTAAGGAGGACCCGAATGTCCGGATAGTTGCAATATGTGATGTGGATGCCGATAATCTGAAAAAGGCCTCCGAAGCGGTTCCGGAAGCCCGGACCTATTCAGACTGGCGTGAGCTTCTGCAAAAAGAAGGAGATAAAATTGATTCCGTCAATGTCACTGTTCCGGACCATAATCACTTTATAATTGCCTTTTCAGCTATTAAAATGAAGAAGCATGTCTACTGCCAGAAACCGATGTGTCATGATGTGGCTGAAGTCAGATTTCTTACCGAAGCGGCAGTAAAAACAGGAGTAGTAACCCAGTTGGGAACCCAGTTTGCTGCAAGACCGGGAGATAAAACTGCTGTACAACTACTTAAAGACGGAGCTATAGGTAAGATAAAGCATGCCTATCTCTGCTCAAACCGTCCGGGCGCCGTTGAAAACTACAGATTGGTAGGACCACGTCCTGCCCAGGGAGAACAACCCCCTGTAACACTCAACTGGGACCTCTGGACTGGTACCGCACCTGTGCGGCCCTATGCCCCTGAAATATATCATCCTATGAAATGGAGGGCCTGGCAGGACTTCGGCACAGGATGGTCGGGCGACATAGGCTGCCATATTTTTGATGCCGTTTGGAAAGGGATAGGCCTGAAACCGCCAATCTCTGTCATTTCTGAAGTTCAGAAATCGTGGAAGGATTCTCCTGAACGCAGGGGAGATACCTGGCCCCAGGGCGACCATATAACATGGATGTTCCCGGGGAATGAAAAGACAGAATCAGAGCTCCTGCCTGTGGAATGGTTTGATGGTGAATTCTATCCTCCACAGGAGATCCGTGATCTTTTCAAGGGTGAATATCCTGCTGAATCGGCTATGCTCATCGGAACGGAAGGAGCCATGCTGATCCCTCATCAGGAATTACCTGTACTTCTTCCTGAAGATAAATTCGTGAATTATAAAAGGCCTGTCTTTGAAGCCGGAAATCACTATCATGCATTTGTGGTTGCATGTCTTGGCGGACCAAAAACCGAATCTCATTTCGCCCAGACAGGACCCATGACTGAAGCCATACTGCTGGGTACAGTCGCAAACCGTGTTCCGGATCAGCTGCTGGAATGGGATTCAGTAAACCTGAAGTTCCCGAATTTTCCTGATGCTGAAAAACACCTCCGCCGGAATTACAGGAAAGGATGGGAAATGGGAGGTTTCTAGAACCTTCCGTTAAGAACTTATTTTATACGCATAAGGCATAAAGGTATTGCACACAACACAAAGACATAAAACATTCACAAGCGTTTTTGCATACTTTGCGTTGAAGCTTTGTGCACTTTCGGTTAATGGCATTTGATTTTTCAACTGTGAATACAACTACCAATATTGACGTCAGATCGATATTTATGTTTATCGGGATTTTTCAGGGAATTGTCCTTTCTCTGTTCTTCCTGATAAAACCATCATCGAACAATGCTGCCAACAGGTATCAGGGTCTCCTGCTGCTTGCCCTATCCCTGTGTATACTGGAACAAACCCTCAACCTGACAGGATATGTTGTAAACGTACTTTTTATTACTAATACCACAGAACCCCTGAATCTGACAATCGGTCCGTTCCTGTACCTTTTTGTCAGGAGGAGCATTGATCCCTCCGATTCGAGGAATGAGTGGATCCATTTTATCCTGTTCGGCCTCTATCTTGTGTACATGACACAGGATTACATTCAACCTTATGCATTTAAATATAACTCATATATAAACAGTTATCATCCTGAATGGCCACTTCTTCAGGTTAAGACTATCATCCCTGATGATCCGCTTAATATTAAAAAGCACCTGAATCTTTTTACAGCCATTCAGATTACTTTCTATGCTTCAATGTCCATGATAAAAGTTATAAAGAAGGCCGGGCAGTCAGGCGACTCTATTTTCAGGACAGATGATGAAATTATCAGATCACTGAGAAATACAATCTTTCATGTTTCCGCAATTATAATAATCTTCATAATTGTTAAACTTAATTTCCAGGGTGATCTGGGCGATTACTTTATAGGTATGTATGTAGCTGTCTTTACTATTCTGACAACACTCAGGGTGATGAATGACTCATCTTATTTTGACCGCTCAACATCATTCATGGACCTTTCAATAAGTAAATACAGTAAATCATCACTAACAGAGCAGGGGAAACAGAAAATACTTAAAAACATAATGACTGAGTTTGAATCAAGGGAATACTATGCGGATAACCTTGCTTCCCTGTCCGATCTTGCCAGAAAAATCGGGGATAGCCCTCATCATGTTTCACAGGTAATAAATGAAAAACTGCAGAAAGGTTTCTTTGAACTGCTTGCCCAATACAGGGTCGAAAAAGCAAAGAGTATTATTGCCGGCGATAAAAATAACAAACTGACAGTGGAAGAGATCTCCGAAATGGTTGGCTATAACTCAAAAACTGCGTTTAATAACGCCTTCAGGAAACTTTCCGGCAAAACTCCCTCGGAATTCCGCAGATCTGTAAATAGCTGATATTAAAATATTTAATGATCTCAAAATATACATGCCTATAAGGATGTACATCATCCTTATAGGCACGTTCGTTCCCGGGCACAACCCGATAGTAGTTTTGACTCATCAACCAAAACTACTTATCATGAAAACAGATGTTCTCGACCCCAAAGCACAAGCTGTAAACTCAAACAAGGAGCTTATTGATGCTCTCAGGACTGGAAACCAGAAGGCGCAGTTTCAGATCTACAAAATATATTATAAGGCAATGTATAATATAAGTCTCCGGATTGTAAATGATCCGATGGAGGCAGAAGATATTATGCAGGAATCTTTTCTTTCAGCATTTGAAGAAATAGGAAAATACTCAGGTACAGTAAGCTTTGGCGCCTGGCTAAAAAGTATTGTCCGGAACAAGTCAATTGACAGTCTGAGAAGAAACAGCAAAATGATATACGAAAATATAGAAAATGTCAGTGAGAGAGAGACTGATCTCCCTGAAGATCAAAACCATAATGATGATCCTGATATTACTATGAACAGGATAATGGACATTATCATGCATCTGCCGGCAAAGGCAGGTATCATCTTCTCTCTTTATTTCCTGGAAGGGTATGACTGTAATGAGATAAGTGAAATATTATCAATATCATCAGGTACTTCGCGGTCTCAGCTTTCGAGAGCCAGATTAAGATTTGTATCGGAATATAAAAAAAAATATTAGTAACTCATAACCCCGTAAACTTCCTCGAAAATGAAATCAAAATTTAATGTATCAGCAGTATATTGGAAAATAACCATCCTTCTGATAATTGCAAAACTATGCCTGCATCTCTTTACCAATACAAATTATGAGCTTCACAGGGATGAGATGCTCTATTTTAATATGGCTGACAATTTAAGCTTTGGATATGCCACTGTACCCCCTTTGACAGGCTTTTTAGCGTTTATAGTTAAAGGGCTGTTCGGATATTCTGTTTTTGGAATAAGACTCCTGCCTGCAATCCTTGGGGCTCTCTCTCTCTTTATAATTGCAAAAATAATCCGCAAGCTTGGAGGCGGGATACTTGCTTTGACTATTGCAGGCACATCATTCCTGTTATCACCCGGGTTCTTACTTATCGATACTTTGTTTACACCAAATGTGACTGAAGAGTTTCTGTGGCTATTGATAACCTACTTCATTTTCAGAATGGTAAAAGATCAAAAGCCTGGTCTATGGCTGCTGATCGGAGTACTTCTGGGAATCAGCTTTTTAAATAAATATTCAGTCGTGTTTTTTATATCAGGCTTTTTAGTAGCCCTGCTGATCAGCAACCAAAGGAAATTACTGACTTCCCGTTATTTTTTCATGGCGATGGCTATAGGAATAATTATTATTCTCCCTAACATTCTTTGGCAGTTCAACCACGGATTACCCGTAATTTCCCATATGAGTGAACTGAAAAGAACTCAGCTGGACAATATGAGATATAACTATTTCCTGGAGGATGTTCTTAGCCTTAATCTGGCATCTGTGTTGGTTTGGATTTTTGGTCTTTGTGCATTGCTTTTCTTCAGGAATGAAAAAGAATACCGATATCTTGGTGTGGCTTCACTTCTTATTATCCTGCTTTTCCTGGTCCTTCAGGGCAAGGCTTATTATATGATGGGCCTAATTCCATTCCTGATTGCTTTTGGAAGCTATACAATGGAGAAATATTTAAAGGATAAACTTGCATGGATTAACTATTCGGTTATCTCTGTTATCGTTATATCATCTCTTGCAGCATTACCCGGCAACTTACCACTATTCTCTTTTAATAAATACAGCAATTACCTTGAAAAGGCAAAACAGGTTCTTGTCTTTCCTTTCCTACGCTGGGAGGATGGAAAAATCCATGATATATCCCAGGTGTATTCCGATATGACCGGATGGACTGAATTGGCTGAATATGTTGCAAAAGCCTTTAATAAATTATCGGAGGAAGAGAAGAAGAACTGTACAATCTTTGGACAAAGAAATTACGGTTATGCCGGAGCTATTAATTTTTACGGAAAACAATACAATTTACCACAACCAATAACCTTCCTTGAGAGTTATGTTTTCTGGGCTCCCGATACTATCCCGGATGGTCCGTTTATTTACATTAACTGTTCTGTGGGCGACTTAAATGATCTTTTCAGTGACATTACTGAAGAAGGCTGCGTCAGAAACAGGTATTTCAGGGAAAACGGGCTTAAGGTATTTTTATGTAAATCGCCAAAGGTAAATATCCCAGAGCTATATAAGAAAATTGCACAACAGGAAAAAAGCGCTTACAATTGAAAAACAATTGTTTTCCACCATTCCTGTTATGTTATTGCAGCTCGCCTGACCTGACAACAGAATGTTTCCTTGTCAGCAGATGAATTATTGTCCATGCAGTAAGGTAGGTTAAACCGCAGATAGTGAATAACAGGTTATATCCACCGGTAAGGTTCCCAGCTGACTTGTAACTGTCGAGTAAATACCCGACCAGGATCGGGAACAGGATTCCACCAACAGCACCAGCCATCCCTGCAATACCAACAACCGAACTGACAGCCCCGGAGGGAAACATATCAGAAGCCATTGTAAAAACATTCGTCGACCATGCCTGATGAACAGCCACCGCAAGACTTATAATTGCCACAGCCATCCAGGCAGCAGTTGTATACCTGGCAAGCAAAATTGTCAGCTCCAGAACTGCAAAGATAAAGAGAGCCGTCTTCCTTGCTTTCATTACCGCCCAACCTCTTTTAATAAGCAGGGATGAAAAGTAACCTCCAAGGATACTGCCTATTGTGGTGGCGGTATAGATGATAATCAACTCAGGACTTACCTTTTTAAGATCGAGTTCATAGGCAGTGGAAAAATATGAAGGAAGCCAGAAAAGGAAGAACCAGAAGATTGGATCAATCAGACCCTTTCCTGTTATCAATGCCCATGTCTGCGGAAAGGTGAATAGTTTATACCAGCTGATTTTTTCAGAGTGCCCTGAGTCTTCCTGTTTTGCTTCACTCCCTTTTCCATTCAGAATATAGGTATACTCCTCAGCTGACAGCCGTTTCTGCCTGACAGGTATATCATAAAATATCAACCAGAATATCAACCAGATAAAACCTATTCCTCCGGTTATCCAGAATACCTCATGCCAGCTGTAATTTCTCAGTATCCATGGGACTATGATAAGTGCAAGAACGACACCTATACTGGTACCGGAATTAAAGATCCCTGTAGCCAGTGCCCTCTCCCTTTTAGGGAACCATTCCGAGATCGCTTTCACACCTGCCGGAAAATTACCGGCTTCACCAAATCCGAGTCCGAATCTGGCAACCATAAAATGAGTTGCACTTCTCGCCATTGCATGAAACATACCTGCTATGCTCCATATAATAATAATAACAGCATAGCCTGCTCTTGTTCCGATTTTGTCGATAAATCTCCCGAGGGCAAGAAGCCCGATAGCATAGGCAGCTGTAAATGCCATGACGATATGAGCAAAATCGGTCTCGCTCCAGCTGAATTCTGCCTCCAGCACAGGTTTCAGAAGCCCGATAATCTGCCTGTCAACATAGTTAATAGTGGTCGCCAGAAAAATAAGGATAACAATTGTCCAACGATAGTTTTTAATTTTCACTCTTGTATAGATAGTTGATTTATTATCTGAGAACTACCAGTCTACTACCGATCCGTCATCCGGATCATAACGGGTGTTATAAGGTGCCGGTTCACCTACCTGAGCCCGGAGCTTTTCTTCATCTATGGTGATCCCGAGGCCCGGATCGGTAAGAAGAGGACGATGGCCATCCTTTATCGGAGGCAGTGGCTTCGCAAGCAGATCCGAATATTCATTGTCGCCCCGTTCCTGGATAAGAAAGTTAGGAATACAGGCAGCTACCTGGTAACTGGCGGCAAGGGAACAAGGCCCCTGAGGATTATGTGGGGCAATGGGTGTATAGTATGCCTCCGCCATTCCTGCTATGATCCTTAGTTCCGAGATACCTCCGGCATAACAAACATCAGGCTGGAGTATTGTGGCAGCACGTTTTTCAAGGATCTCCCTGAAACCCCATTTTGTAAAGATACGTTCACCCGTTGCAACCGGAATATGTGTTTTTCTGGCAAGTTCTGCCATAACATCGACATTTAGAGCTTGCACAACTTCCTCATAAAACCACGGATTAAAAGGCTCCAGCGCCTTCATCAGAAGCATGGCTGTAGGTGGTTGCACAGCTCCATGAAAATCAACTGCTATATCAACACCCGATCCTAACCTGTCTCTCAGAGCTTTGAATCTTTCAACAACCTCATCAACAAATTTCTGCCCTTCTATGTATTTAATAGCCTGTCGCTGGCCTCCCTCCGGCCCTACTTTAATTGCATTCACCCCGGTTTTAGGATCAAGATTTCCGTAAACCCTTATCCGATCCCTTGTCGGGCCACCAAAGAGCCTGTAGACAGGAACACCGAATGCCTTTCCGGTAATATCCCAGAGAGCCTGGTCAATGCCGCTCAGTATGGCTGTCTTGATCGGTCCGCCACGGTAAAATGCACCCCTGTGGATGGCCTGCCAGTGATGAGCCACGCGCAGCGGATCCTTGCCAATGAGATAGTTCCCCACCTCAAGAGCTCCTGCCGCACACGCCTTTGCATCATCTTTCAGCATCTCCCCCCAACCTGCTATTCCTGCATCGGTCGAGATCTTCACAAAGACCCAGGAGTTCTTCAGAACGAATGTCTCGATCTTAGTTACTTTGATGTTGTCTTTGGGACCGATCATGGCTGCATCTGTACGTATCGCTGACGAGTCAGAAGCATCATTGATCTGATCCTGATGAACAAAGGGAATAGCCCCTCCTGCCAGAGCCGAGGCAGCAACAACCTGCCCGGTGGTCCTGAAAAAATCCCTGCGCGTTTTGAGATTCCCTGACGGTTCATCACCAGAATTGGTTTTCATGTTATTTAGTATAAATTAAATGATCGTAATGGCAAACTCATTGATAAACGCGATCCAATTCCCAACTCTTCAATCCCGTCCCATTTTAGCCTATCTGTAAATGTAAATATTTAAATTAAATAATCTACTCTGTGTGTGTCTCCTCTGTGTGCCTCTGTGTAAGTTCTTATTAAAGTTACACAGAGTACACAAAGGCATCACAGAGTTGTACAGAGCATATTTGCTGATTATATCAAGAGGCTTAGAGAAATTTTTTGCTGATGAATTTCAGATGTCAGAAGTTTCCTTAATCTTTAATATTTAATTTTACATATCATGAAAAGGTCAATTGAAATAATTACCCATATTTTCTTCTGGATTATATTCGCCGCATTTATAGTTATGCTCTGTAAAATTTATCTGCAGGCAATACCGGATGCACCCATCTCACAACATCTGGCTTATGTTGTGTTCCTGGAGCTGGTAATGGGACTCATATTATTTTACATTACATTTTTTGGCATCCCTGCTGCCAGAAAAAAGAAAAGGAATCTTTTAATCCTATCAACGGTGCTTCTTTCTCTGCTTGTATTTTTTACAATTCCTGCCATGAGTTATGGAATATGGCAGATATTGAGTTCTGTCATACCACATATTATAGTGATATTCCTTGCCTTTATATTCCGAAGTTTTTCCGACTACCTGAGAATTAAAAAAGATAAACAGGAATTGCTGCTTCAGAATGCCAAAACCAAACAGCGCTGAAGTCAATAAGGAGGTTGTACTCATCCAATCAAAGCAAACCACGGTGGCTCCCCTGAGAAAAAAAGGGAGAAAGGCGCGCCGGGAAAAAAAGGAAACCGCCCCAGCTTCTTTTTCTTTTTTTCCCCCGTGTTTGCGGGAAAGGGAGGAGTTCCCAAAATTTTTTTAAATTTTTCCCTTTTTTTTCAGAAACCCGTTAACCATATTTTTGTAAAATCCGGTTACAGGTTCGTTAAAATATTCATTGACGAAATCCTGTATATCGAAGGGATGCGTGATTACCAGAACATTGTAACCCGGACAGAAAAGATAGTGGCAAGCCATTCCATGAATGAACTTGAAAAATTATTGCCCGGAGGATTTGTGAGATGCCATAAGTCGTTTATCGTCTCTTTAGCGGGAATAACAAGTATTGAACACGACAGAATAAAGATCGGGAATAAATTCATACCTATCGGCGATTCATTTAAAGAGGAATTCTATAAAAACATCTGATCTGCCATCCGATTGCGCTATTCACCTTTAGCCTAATAACTCTTCCTATCATCCGTGATTACTTTTCGGCGATAATTCCGGCCGGTTTGCAGAAAATATTTGCCTCTATCCGGAGAGATCCTGAATTTTGATTCATGTTAAACATTAAATGATGTAATCATGAAAAAGATTCACTTGTACAGGGCTCTTGCTCTTGTGTCCTTACTGATTGTTGCAATTTCCTCAGGCAGAGGACAGGAGGAAAAAATTGTTACCCAAAAGCTGGATAGCCGGATTCACGAACTTATTCAGAAATATAACATCCCTGATGCCGACGTCAGAGTTATAAAGAATGATTCGGTAATCTACAGATACAGTAAAAATTCTGTTAATGCAAATAAGAATTATCTGATAGGCTCCTGCTCAAAGTCGTTTACTTCACTTTCAGTTATGATCCTCTCAGAAAAAGGGAGAATAGACATTGATAAACCTGTGCTGGCATACCTCCCTTGGTTTGAGTTAAAGGATATACATGAAACTGAGCTTGTTACTGTCCGACATCTTCTTAACCATACAAGCGGTATCGGAAGTCAGCATGGCTTTTTTGATTATCCGGAAAATGATCTCTCATTATATAAAAGCAAGCTGACTGAACATCTGAGAAGCGTAGTGCTCATAAATAAACCAGGGGAAGGATTTTGCTACTCAAACCTGAACTATCTCCTGCTGGGACTTATTGTGGAAGAGGTTACAAATCAGAAATATACACAATTTCTCTCAGAAAACGTTTTTGCCAAAATTGGCATGAATAAATCTTTTGCCGGATTTAATGAGGATCTCCAAAGGAATACTATTCAGTCATATCAATACATGATCTTCAATATACCACACAAGACAAAGATTTATCCGCATTCCGATTATGCTGCAGCATATGGGTATCTTTCAAGTAATGTCACGGATTTATGCAACTATCTTACTTTCATGTTAAACAGGGGAGTTACACCAGGAGGTGATACCCTTATCGGAGAAAACAGTTATAACAATCTGATAACTCCTGCCAAAGGCAACTATGCAATGGGCTGGATGAGATTTAATAATAACAAAAAAGATATAATAATTCATACCGGCCTTGATGAAAATTACAGTGCAATTATGGCGGCTTCCCCAGAAGACAGAATAGGCATCGTTGTTTTAAGCAATATTAATAGTCTGCAATTTTGCAGTCTGGTCTATGAATCAGTCATGGACAATCTTGAAAACAAACCCTTTACCCAACAGTTTTCATTTGAAATATTCCTAAGGTGGCTCCCAGGCTCATTAGCAGTTCTGACCCTGATTCTTTTATTTTTTAATCTGTACAGATGGAACAAATATTCCATGAAAATTGGTATCATCCTTAAACCATTACCCATCATAAGATTAATAATCGGAATAGGATTAAGTTTTACAGGAGTATTACTGGTTCAAAAATATTACTCCATCTCAATCCTTTCGGTCATAAATTATCAACCCGATATTGTAATGAGCTTTATTTTCATCTTACTCATCGGTTCGATAAGTTCAATTGTAAGATATTTAGGGACATATTCCAAAATCAATTCAACAACATTTTAAGAGTGAATTTCTCTGTGTTCTCTGTGTCTCCTCTGTGTGTCTCTGTGTAAGTTCTTATTATAGTTACACAGAGGACACGGAGGCATCACAGAGTGGCACAGAGAAAAATATAAGTCATTTGTTATATCTTTGACCCTTTCAAATTTTGCCAGACAAATGACATCATCCTTTCTTACATTATTCCCGGGCATGACCCCTTTCAACATCCTGCTTTTCATACTAGTGGCTCTTCTGATAGGAATGTCAAAAGCCGGCTTAAGCGGGTTCGGACTGGCAATGGTCCCTTTGATGGCCCTTATCTTCGGGGCAAAACCCTCCACAGGGGTAATCCTCCCAATGCTGATCGCGGCTGATATTATGGCCGTGATATATTACCACAGAAGTGCTGTGTGGAAGTATATATTCAGAATCCTTCCATGGGCTGCAGCTGGCGTATTAATTGCTCTGATCACAGGCAAGATGGTGAATAATAACCAGTTCCGGATAGTGATGATGACAGTTGTCTGGATAATGCTGATACTAATGGTGCTGAACGATATCAGAAGCAAGAAAGGAGGCGAAATACCCGAGAGCCCGCTGGTAGCTTCTCTTCTCGGCCTTGCAGGGGGCTTCGCTACGATGATAGGCAACTCAGCCGGACCGGTTTTTACCCTCTACTTTCTTGCAATGAGACTTCCAAAAAAGGAATTCATCGGCACCGGAGCCTGGCTTTATCTTATTATAAATACAAGTAAGCTCCCTCTCCAGGCAATTGTATGGAAGAATATCACATTGAATTTTCTGATGCTCGATCTCGCGGCTATACCCTTCATTGCCCTGGGCATCTTTGCAGGTATCCGTATCGTGAAGCTGTTCCCTGAGAATGTTTACAGATATTTTGTGATCGGGACAACCCTCATTACATCCGTACTGATGTTTATCTGATCAACAGGAGCATCACCTGCTCATAACAACACTTACTGATCCTATCTTCCCTCCCATCGGCGGATTCATCTTGGATACCTTAACTGTAATCTTTTTTATTCCTCTCATCTCTGAATATATCGCATCAATTATCCGACCGGCAATATTTTCGAGCAGATGTGATTTTTTCTCCATCTGGAGCTTAACTATCTGATAGACCATCTGATAATCTACAGCATCCCTGAGATTATCACTCTCCGCCGGAAACTTCATATCAGTTTCTATTGTAAGATCAAGAATGAACTTATTCCCTACTATCTGCTCCTCCTTAAAATGACCATGGAATGAATAAAACTCCATGTTTTCAATCTGAATTAATCCCATAGATTTTTTTTTACAATTATCAGAATATTTACAAAGTTGAGTAAAAATCAATTTATATAAAGCATCCAGACGAGAGTTCATTTCTTTTCTTCGTCTACCCCGGCCCCAAGGGGAGCGAAGAAAATAAATGAACTCAGATCAGTGTTTTAAATATGCTTTTAGTTTTGATTACAAAATATTAAGTATCATGAGAATTCTAAACATCTTAGTCTTTTCACTAAATAATTCAATAATTATTAGGTTTATATTATAAACTAGTTTATGTTTGTAACATATTTACAAATTCTTTCATTTTCATCTAAATTTAAACATTATTATGGAACACGAAGAAAAAATGATGACAGGAGAAGAGAGTATCCGAATCATAACTGAAATGCTGAACAAGACGAGAGTCAACATAAGACAAGGCATCTTTCATCTTCTTCTCTGGGGTTGGATGATAGCACTGTGCAGTCTTGGAGAATACATATTAATAAGATTTACCGGAATTACAAAACCCTGGCTGATCTGGATGCTTGTTATTCCCGGGATGTTTGTTTCCATGATTTACGGAATGGTTAACGGCCGCAGGGCTAAGATTCACACCTATGCCGACAAAGTATGGATGTGGACATGGTTCGCCTATCTTTTCGCTATGTTTGTCCTGTTCACAATTCACTCCCGGAACATGGAATCAATTTCCGCATATATGCTTATGATAACAGGTATTCCGACATTCATGTCCGGCATTATCATACGTTTCAGACCCCTTATTATTGGAGGAATATGCTTCTGGGTCCTTTCCCTTTTTGTCTCCTTTGCCGGACCTGTGATCGGACCTCTTGGCGTTCCTTTTGCCATGATAGTTGGTTATCTTATTCCGGGATATATGTTAAAAAACAAGATAGATCATGGCACGGTATAAGGATCTAGACCCAATACTGCATTCACAGCTGCGGCTTGCCATTATGTCGCTCCTTTCAGGTGCCGATATTGCGGAATTCACCTTCTTAAGAGAGCAGACGGGGGCAACGGCGGGGAATCTAAGCATTCAGATCACCAAATTAAAGGATGCCGGCTATATTGATGTCGTTAAGAAATTCAGGAATAATTATCCTCAGACACTCTGCAGCATCACACCTCTCGGGAAACAAAAATTCCTGGAATATGTCGATGATCTTAAAGAATATCTGAAACCTGAAAATCCCGGATAAAACACGCGATTTTCAAGTGAGAAGGACACTGTCTGAAAATCAAAATCTATTAACCGCAAAGTCCCCTCCTAAAAGATTGTAGTAACTTCAAAAATAATAACTCTCATAAAAGCCGCTCGAAAATCAATTTATTTACCCCCCCCGGGGAGTAAATTGATTTTCTCTTCTCCCCCCCCGGGGGGGGGGTAAACGAAGAAAATCAATTTCCGACCATGAATTTAAAGAGTTATATAGTAGAGCACAAAGTCCCTCCCGTCCCGATAGCTATCAGGACCTATCGGGCTTACGGAAAACACGCAAAATCTTTATTGACTGTAATTTAGCTTTGCGGCCTTTGCGTGACATCTTTGCGTCCTTTGCGGTTAAGAAGACTTTTCAGACAGACCTGATGAGGGCTTTTAAGTAGTAAAATCAATCATATCGCTTATCAACTGTTCAGGGGCAATGAAAAAATATTAACTCTCAAAGTTCGTGATCTTCAAATTCATCCTATTTTTGTAGTCTTAAATAAAAAGGGATGAACGAATTGAATAACAGGGAAAAAGAGGAATTCAGAACCTCAATAAGTTTCATAGAGCAGTTTATTGCAGAAGACATTAAAGAGGGGAAAAACGAAGGGAAAGTTGTAACACGCTTTCCACCTGAGCCAAACGGCTACCTTCATATCGGTCATGCAAAAGCCATCTGCCTCGACTTTGGGATGGCAAAAAAATACAAAGGGAAATGCAATCTCCGCTTTGATGATACCAACCCTGTTAAAGAAGATGTCGAATATATCGATTCAATTAAAGAGGATATCCGCTGGCTGGGTTTTGACTGGGAAGAGAGGGAGTTTTATGCCTCCGACTATTTTGGAAAGCTCTTTGACTTTGCCGTTGAGCTAATAAAAAGAGGACTGGCATATGTTGATGATCAGCCGGCCGACCTGATCTCTGCCCAGAAAGGCTCCCCTTCACAGCCGGGCACCGAAAGCCCCTACCGAAGCCGACCCGTGAATGAAAATCTTGATCTCTTTGAACGGATGAACAAGGGAGAGTTCGATGAAGGCAGCCGCGTGCTGCGGGTAAAAATTGATATGACCTCTCCTAATATGCATATGCGCGATCCGATAATCTACAGGATAATAAAATCTCCCCATCACAGAACCGGAAGCAGCTGGATGGTCTATCCCATGTATGATTTTGCACACGGACAGAGTGATTACTTTGAAGGGATAACCCACTCGCTCTGCACCCTTGAATTTGAGGTACACCGCCCACTCTATGACTGGTTTATCGATCAGTTAAAAACAGGAGATTACAGACCGAGGCAGATTGAATTCAACAGGCTGAACCTCACCTATACCATGATGAGCAAGAGAAAGCTCCTCGAACTGGTTCAGGAGGGAAGGGTTGCCGGATGGGATGATCCCAGGATGCCCACCCTATGCGGTCTCAGAAGGAGAGGCTATACACCTGAAGCAATAAAGAGATTTGTCGATCTCATCGGCTATACCAAGGTTGAAGCCATCAATGATGTTTCTCTTCTGGAGCATGCAATCCGTGAAGATCTTAATATGAAAGCCCCAAGGGTATTTGGGGTCCTCAATCCGCTGAAGGTGATAATTCAAAATTATCCGGAAGGAAAAGTTGAGAATGTGGAGCTCGTAAATAATCCCGAAGATGAAAGCATGGGAAAAAGGCTTGTCCCGTTCAGCAATGAAGTTTATATTGAACAGGATGACTTCATGGAGAATCCTCCGAATAAGTTCTTCCGCCTCGCCCCGGGAATGGAGGTCCGCCTGAAAGGCGCTTATATAATTAAATGCACCGGTTTTAAGAAGAATGCCAAGAGCGGCGCCATTGAGGAGGTATATTGCACCTATGATCCGGAGACCAGAAGCGGAGGAAATGCTTCTGATAAAAAGGTCAAAGGGACTCTACACTGGGTATCCGCCGCACAGGCACTCAATGCAGAGGTGCGGCTTTATGACAGGCTCTTCGACCACGAAGATCCATCGGGACAGAAAGATGATGACTACAGGAAATTCCTCAATCCCGACTCGCTCAAAATACTCACAGGCTGCAAGGTTGAGCCCTCATTAGCTCAGGCCGCAACGCTTGACAGGTTTCAGTTTCAGAGACTGGGATATTTCTGTATCGATCCGGATTCCACTGTATCCATGCTTGTCTTCAACCGGACTGTTCCCCTGAAGGATACATGGGCCAAGGTTAATAGATGATTGTCCTGCAGGTCTTGCGGGTCTTGCAGGTCTTGCAGGTCTTGCAGGTCTTGCGGGTCTTGCGGGTCTTGCGGGTCTTGCAGGTCTTGCGGGTCTTGCAGGTCTTGCAGGTCTTGCAGGTCAGGTTGGTCAGGTTGGTCTTAACAGGATTATTTACTGGTTTTCAGGTATTTCATTAGGGCACTGGTACTGTTAATCAGACGCTGAGTTTTGTTTCTCCTGTCATTGGAATTTTCGGCATCAAGATAATTCATATCTTCCGCGATATAATACATGTTCTTGATTTCACCGGAAGATCCCTTAGAAATATTTAGAAATTGACGGAATTCAGCATCACTGTTTCGGCAAAAGCCCTCACTGATGTTATTCATTACTGAGATCCCAGCTCTTGTGATCTGATCTCTGAACGCATAATCATGACAATCCCTGAAATCAGAATAAATAAGGTTTACCAATTCCCTGGCCATCTTCCATATTTCCAGATTCTCAAAATCTTTTATTGTTCCCATTTTAGCACGCGTTTATGTTTGACATCCAAATTTAATAAATCTCCCCAATAGACCTGCATAACTTGCACGACTTGCATGACCTGCACGACCTGCACGACTTGCACGACTTGCACGACTTATATGACTTATATGACAATTCCGGCATATTTTTTGTATAAATTTGCTGTACGACTCAGCAACGGATTGTCCAATTAATACATCCTAAAATGAAAAACCCGGGAAGATTATTCGTGTCAGTATTGGTTATCTCTTCTGTTGTTCTCCTCAGCTCATGCAATAAGAAAAACTCTCCGGAAAGTAATGGCACCGGGATGGCTGAGTTTTCTTTCACACTAAACAACCCGGCCGGTGATGTCAAATCAGGCACTGCCGATTCCGGGATGACCTCCTACCAACTTATGGTATCCATTGAGGATCTGAATGGCATTCCGGTACTCACCGATGAGATGATACCTGTTTATGCTTTCGGGACCGGTTTCATGAGTGAAAAGATCGAGATAAAGGCAGGTGAATACAATCTGACCAAATTCATTGTAATTGATCCGGCCGGACAGGTCATATTTGCATCTCCCCTTGAAGGCTCTCCCCTGGCTTATATCACAAATGATCCGCTGCCGGTTACTTTTAGTGTCATTCCGGGTACTGTTACCAGTGTTGTCCCCGAGGTGCTTGTTGTTGGCAATTATACCCCGGCTGACTTCGGTTATGCCAATTTCGGAGTGCAGGTAATCAAGCCACTTGAATTTTATGCAGTATGCTACCTCTATAATCCGCTCATAATGGCTCCCACCACTCTGACAGATGCGAGGCTTACTGTATATTCGAATGACGGATGGTACTATTCATTCGATCTGAAGCCTGAGGTGAATCACCTTATCATCAGGGGCGGGTCTGACTTCTATACCTTTGTTATTGAAAAAGAGGGTTATGTCTCCCAGACATACCAGTTCTCTGCATTAGAACTTGTAAATGCCACCAAGGAGAGTCCGCTGGGACTGAAGATCCCCTGGGGACAGCAATATAATGTTCTTGAGCTCCAGCCCGGGCCGGAAGAGGGAAAAGATGCAATGATCACTAACCTGCAGCCTGACTGGAACTTTGGAGACTATAAATATTTCGAAACGACTTTTTTAACAGAGCCTGTGCTGACTGTAATGCGTTCCAACAGGAGTCTGATCTCATTTGATCTTGGGGCTCTTCCCAAATCGGCTATAATTCAAAAGGTTACTCTTCGCCTGGCATTTGATCTGCCCATCCCCTTTGACAGCACTTTTATGAATACTGATCCATCGACGGGAGTTGCCTTTTACGGCGCAGTGCTGCAGCAGATAATTGAGCCCTGGGATGAGCATAAGGTGACCTGGAATAATCAGCCGGCAACTATTGAAATGAACCAGGTATATCTGTATCCTTTTATAAGAAATTCAAATATTACAGCGCTTGATGTCACCGGGTTGTATGTTAATCCGAGCGCTCCATGCTGCCTCCGGACCACGGGCTGCTTTTTCGCTTATGGCCGAAGGATGAGTTTCCCGGGTTCAGGTTTGCTTCGAGTGATTATGCGGAACCGACTATGAGGCCGAAGCTGATAATACAATATTCGTTATAGGGCAGAAAGGCGCAAGGGCGCAACGGCGCAAGGGCGCAACGGCATAAAGGCGCAAAGGCGCAAGGGCGCAAGGCGCAAGGGCGCAAGGGCGTAATGGCGTTATGGCAATTAACGGGAATCATTTAGCAATTCTCTGTCTCCCTCTGTGATTTTCTCTGTGTCCCTCTGTGTCAGTTCTTAAATCTCTTTTATTCATTAAATAATTAATCTTTTACACGAAAATTGATACTGATTTAGATTTTTCAGGAATTTTCATATATTTGCATCCTCAAATTTGTCCCGTGGTGTAATTGGCAACACGTCTGATTCTGGATCAGAAGAGTTCAGGTTCGAGACCTGACGGGACAACAGACTAATAATACAAACCCCTTGGACTCCAGGTGAAGGGGCGTTCGCTTGTTAAGGGGACAATACGGGGGGTGGTATTAAAAAAAACTAATCTTTATTAGTAGTAGCTTTCCTTTTATAGAAAGGCTGGAGCCGGCACCCCTGACCACATTCAGCCGGAAAAGATTGACCACCATAATTCAGGGTTAAATTAATGTTAGTTAATTATATATGCAAATGACAATCAGACTGGCGAAATATGGCCAAGCCCTCCGGCTTATGCAGTATATTAAAAGTACCACTTTAAAACGGTCTGTCAAGTCACAAGACGAGATTGGAGAGACAATGGGTCATTCTACCTCCCAGGTCACAGATCATATCTGGCGAGCCTGGATATGAATAAAACATGGGGGATCAATGAGGGACTGCTTTAATCAGACCTAAATTGATTTTCAAATTATGTTCAGTTATTGGAGGTTAAGACATTACGACTATTCAAGACCTAAAACTATTGTAACCAAGAGATCGAAATATAACAAAATAACTAATTAGTGGCCGACAGAAGCCCAATTAAAGTATCGATTAATATCAACTAATACCATACATATCTATATCACACAAAACCCAACGGTCGTTAGAATTTTTAAAGTAGATAATATAACTAATTCCCCTTCTAGGTTGAATACTGACAAATGTCTTGACTACTGCCTCATTCCTTCTGCTATTGAAAAAAAAACATGAGATAAGCCGATATATAAACTAGATGAGTTTCTTGAAGAAGCTATAGGTCCGTTTTCTCTATAAGAGCGAAAAGGTATTATATGAACATTATTTAATTTATTCTCTTTCAATGTCAAAAATGTGCTCCCTTTAATTATCACCCGAATAGTGTCAATTTTATTACCTCTACGATTAAAAGCTGCAATACAATATTCTGGATCACATGAAGGATTAAAAATACTATCACTGACATAAAGAGTATCAATAGATGAATTCAATAAATTAGTATTGAGATAAGGCTTGAGCTCAGCTTTTATCGATTCATAAATACTTTCTAGAACTATCGTTTATGAATGCATTTTCCTGATCAATCGAAATCCTCAATAATCTCTCAGCATTGCATGAGTCTGAAAGAGATTGGGTCTTCCCCTGATCGGTTGTTATTACTACATTGACAAAGAAATAGGCTAATTACTAGTAAAATACGAATGGTGTAAAGCAAATTTTTATTCATCTTATTTAATTCTTACTTGTTGATTGCCTACTATTATATAGGTTCCAGGACCTAAGGTTGAATGCAAGTTCATAAAGTAATTTGAACATCGATACAATTCAGTATATGAAGTGGAAAAGCTGTGCCCTTGACCACTCTATGCCGGAGAAAATTGACCTTCCCTGGCCGGAATTAAATGCTTGTTTTTAATATCTATGATAATTGCACTTTGACCGGTCGAATGTGGTCAACACTCCCGGCTTTTCCATCTATACAACAGAATTAATCTCTTTACCAATTCGGTGAAGGCCTTCTACAATCTTTTTGCGTTGTTCCGGACGCGGTTTACGGTGCCCGGTAATATAATGTCCCAATTGACGCTCATTTATGCCTGTTACCCGAGATAGAGCTGAACGAGTAAGTACCCCTTCAAAGTAATGAAGTAAAGCCCTGACATTAAGAACATAATCGAGCCTATACTTACCTTGCATTGCTGCAGTAATTTCATCACCGTCTGCACGCAATCCCTCCAAATGGATTTCGAGGGCTTCAGTATAGGCTTGTTTTACGCCTTCCAAAGTTTTATTAGTTGCTATGCAACCCGATACTTCCTCACTATACGCTCCGTAATTGTTTTCCCAATCAATATTTACTGTAATTGTCTGCATAACTTTAAATTTTATCTAAGTATCATTTCCACCCGGCTTGTTTAAAAATATTGTTCAATAAAAACTGTGACAGTGTATCGCTTGTCTTACCATTTATTGTTACCCTGCCACGCTTAGTAACATGCTTAAACTGTCGATGACTTCCTTTTTGAGCAACCAGATACCAGTTGTCATCTTTAAGCATCTTTATAACCTCACTTACCTTGTAGCTTTTCAAATCGATTAGGGTAATTGTTCGCCATTTCAAAGATAGTAAAAATACTATCATTATAAAAACAAGAATTAAAAATTCGGGAGAAGTAACCCCCACTTTTTACAATCTGGTAACTTACTGGAAAAGCCCATGCATTTGACCACCCCGCGCCGGAGAAAATTGACCATCACA
Organism: Bacteroidales bacterium; assembly: GCA_016715075.1. Lineage (GTDB taxonomy): Bacteria > Bacteroidota > Bacteroidia > Bacteroidales > VadinHA17 > LD21. The sequence goes on along the minus strand of JADKBK010000002.1, from coordinate 207,651 downwards.
GGCCGGAATTAAATGCTTGTTAATAACCCATCTATGATAACTGTACCTTTACCGGCCAGATGTGGTCAACACTCCCGGCTTTTCCACACCTACAACCTTTCGCGCTTACAATGAAAATCAGTTAACTTCCCGATCAGCTTATAATATTGTATTGCCTCCACTATTATGAAAATCTAAGGTATCTTTTCATAGCGGCTTAAGTCAACCATCATATTTTGTTGCCGTTATCAGCATGGGAGCCAAAGAAAAATTCCATAAGAACACCAGATACGATTAAGCCAAGAATTAAACCTCCCCATACAATCACCTTGTCAGTTTCCTGAACTTTAACCTGATAGATATCATCCAGGGCAATCTTAACAGATTTGTCTGAAGCTACTTTTATCAATGAGTCTGACCTAACAAGAATTACCACAGACATCCAACGCCTGTTGAAAACGTTTTCACTGGAAGCAATCAGGTACCCATTTGAAACTGAGATATCTTTCACCAGGTAAGATTTATATCTCTTAGGATTATCAGATCTCCGGCCTAAGACATAATAATAATAATCAGAATAATGAAATTTATTTACAGGATAAGGCTCCTTAAGCGGGAGATCAGAACCTTGAATATATCTGACAGAAGCACAGCCAGAAAGCTCTGTCATCAGGATGTAAATCAACAGAACAGAAATAATTTTGTGAAATTGTGAATTGGCAGGCATGTCATGAGATTTTAACCGGCAATGGTCTTCAAAATTTCTTAACTTAAATATAAGATAATTTATTAATTAACACCCTATAAAAATTGAAATAAATTGTAAAATGCATTAATCTGCAGCATCTTACGCATCTGTTAAAGGAGAACCGCCTAGCGCCTGACGAGGCGACAATATGTTCTTTCCTTCAGGGTTTCAAATCACGGATCAGGATAGTTTTGAAAACGTTCTCATTCAGAATGTCGAAACAAATCTGACTTTGCCCCGAACAAATTTAAAAGTTGATAGTAAAATGGTTAAGCCGTTGACATCAGGCAGAATCAAAAGAGTGGAACGTGTCCGGAAACTGCAAAAGCCGGTACCCTTAACCACAATCCGCCTCAATAGATTTACCACCATAATTCAGGGTTAAATATATGTTAGTTAATTAAATATACAAATGACAATCAGACCGGCTAAATATGGTCAACCCCTCCGGCTTATGCACTGTGGCTCTCTGTGTAACAAATAATTAAGAACTTACACAGAGTCCCTCCCGTCCCGATAGCTATCGGGGAGTTATCGGGAAGCTATCGGGAACAGAGATACCACAGAGAGATACCCCAGAGGTCCACAGAGAATTTTTGAGACAGCCCCATTTACGCTCGGCCCTCCACCGGGCATTTTCTTAACGGTCGGCCAGATTCTCTACCTGACGGGAAAGCTGATAATCTACCACTTACCAAGAATATTGTAAGTGGTTTTTTGTTTGTTGCCGGATTCTTGCCGAGTTTTGGAGTAATTATTAGGTAAAAAACAGGCTGGTGGGTGCTTAAACCATTCATTCTATCTAACAGACAATTATCCAAGGAATTACTATTTTTAGTTTTTATTAAAATATGTCAGGAGACAACAGGTTAACACAATGGGTCGAAACTTATACTAAGGAACTGTATTCCTGGGCGTTTCATAAGGTATCTGATACCGAACTCCGCAAAGACCTGGTTCAGGATACATTTCTGGCTGCCGTGGAGAAAATCCAATCCTTCAAAGGTGACAGCTCTCCTGAAACATGGTTGTTCTCTATCATGAATCATAAAATAATAGATTACCATAGGAAAAAAATCAATCTGCCGTCAGGTATTGAAAATCAATCTCTTTTATCATTTTTTGATGCAGACGGAGGATGGTATACTGAAAAAAGACCAAAGGATTGGGATGAAGATGAAACAGAACTCCTGGACAATGAGGAATTTAGAGAAATCCTCGATAATTGTCTCGCTGAGTTACCTGAAAAGTGGAATGCTTCGATCAAACTTAAATACCTTTTAAATAAAAACGGTGACGAAATTTGTCAGGAACTGAGCATCTCACCTACTAATTTATGGCAGATTATGCATAGGGCAAAAGTTCAGCTAAGAGAATGTGTTGAAAATAACTGGTTTAAAAATTGAGAAAAGGTGAAAAAGTTAATGAATAAAATGTTCTTATCGTGTCTCAAGGCAACCGAACTGATCGAGAAGAAGCTTCTTTTCAAACTTTCTTTATCCGAAAAGATCAGATTAAAGATGCATAAAATGATGTGTGATGCCTGCACATTATACGAAAAGCAAACCAAAATTCTGCATAAAGCCATGGAAGGACATCCCAACAAAGAAGAATTGTCGGTTGACTTAAGCAACTTCAAAAAAGATCTGATTAGAAAAATTGAAGAAGCAGATCGAAATGTCACTGAAAAGGAATAATAACATCCTTTCATCTTACTGACAACCAGATATTTGATTTCTAAGTCCAAAATTTATTGAAAATCAACGTTCATTTTTGTCAGGTTTTGCTATTTCTCCGACTAATAGTTTAAAGAATTTCAAAAATTTATTTAAAAATCATTTAAACTAAAAAAAGATGAAAACAGTAAAATCTATTTTAATCAGCGCAGTACTTTTTTTAGCAGTATCTGTATCATTAATGGCTCAGTCAGAAACAAAAGTAAATAGCATGATTAACAAAGCAGACTGGTGTTCGGTATGTAAGGCAAATGGAGACAGAGCTATGGCAGCATTTATGTCAAATAATAAAGACATGGCCATACTCTTCCTCGGGAACAATGTGACAGATGATAAAACTGAAAAAAAATCAGCTGAAGAACTTAAGAAATATGGATTGGATAAGGTGATGGAAAAATATACAGGAACTGGTGTGACATATTTCTTTGATGCTAAAACTAAAACACTTATAAATGAGATTAGTGTTGCTGAACCCGACAACAAACTTGCCGAGGCTTTAGTAAATGCAAAAGGGTGAATTAGTCTGCATAACAAATGAATCTGAAGGCGAAATCAAAATGGTTTCGCCTTTTTGTCAGGATTACCAGCACTGAAAAACAAATAATAAAAAAAGAAAATAAATAAATATTTTTGAAGTATAATTTAAAAAAGAAACCGATGAAAACTAATCTGGTCTTACTAGTACTTGTTTTTTCCATATATTCTGTAAAATCTCTGAAAGCCCAGGATGGAAAAATCGCAACACCTTCTGATACACTTGTTGTACTATGGTCAAGCGGAGATCCTGATGTCGCTGAAAAAGCCTGCCTGATGTATGCTCATGCTGCAAAGAAATACAATTGGTTTAAAGAGGTTATATTAATCGTATGGGGGCCGTCAGAAAAACTCCTGGCTGAGAATTCAAAATTGAAAGATAAAATTGCCTTAATGAAGAAAGATGGAGTAATAGTCGAGGCATGTATTGCCTGTTCAAATATGTATGGTGTCACAAATGATCTAAAAGTATGTGAGGTTGATGTCAAAGGGATGGGGGTTCCCCTCACACATTATCTGAAAAGAGGCTATAAGCTTGTCTCATATTGATCAATTTTTTATGATTCTTACCTATTTGACATGAAGAATGGTGCCAATGGAGAAAGCCATTGCCCCTGACCAACCGAAGGCGGAGAGAATTGACCATCCTTTACAACCATTTAAGGCTTATCAATAAACCATCTGTAATACCAGAACCTGGACCGGCCAGATGTGGTCAAAACTCCCGGCTTTCACATATAACGGGCTTTGGGTGGTCAGGCTGTGTGGATTTTGCAATGACGGAAGTTGTGATGTCCTGTCGGGATGACCTGATAAGACATTATTTGCATCTACAATTACTTTGAAGCTGAAAAAGAGCTCTTATCATATGGTTTCTTAAGCCTTTCCTCCAGCCATTTAATTGTTTCATCCTGCTTAAAATCCGCAACACCGTGAACAGGGATATCAAGGTTCTCTGCCACAAGGCGTTTTTTAAGCTCCCTGATCCACACACCCTCACCGTCCTGCTGAATGCCGTCAAGCCATGTCCGGGTCACACCACAGCTGGGGCTTCCCTGTTTACCAATGATACCCACTATCTCAAAGCCCTGGAAGAGATACTCCCGCATCGTGAAGATCTGATCATCAATGATACGTGTAAGCCGCTTCATGCCGGCAGGACTTTCCATACCCTCCCGCACGTCAAAACGGCCAAGGCCCAGAACATAGAGCTCTATGCAGGGCATCTGAATCAAACCTACCTGCTTTCCCTTCAGGTAATCAATAAGGGGCTCAAACATTGCAGGAAAGTCCCCTTCATGAACAATACGGGCATTCTGATTAAGTGTGCAGTGCGAAAGAAAGATAACCCTGCCGGAACGATTATCCCCCCTCCAGTCTCGTTTGTTCTTTTCCCTGCCATGAAAGCCACTCTCGGGAATTGAATAGTCTGGTGAAGGGATACTATTTTCATGATCACCGGCCTTGCATGAATTAAGTGCAACTGCAGCAGCGGGAACTATACCTATAAAATGACGTCTTGACAATGAGGATTTGTTGACCATAATTATTTTTACTGTTTGTGTTGTGAATCTTCAAACTGAAGTTCAATGGTAAATTATAAAATTAATTCCTATTCTCCAAAAGGTGTAGTTTCACTTTTTATACAATGGATATTTCTGTAAATCCTGGAGGTATTAATTATCCTTTCCTTAATGAATATGATCCGCTGCTGAAAAATATCCGTGATGATGAACAGTTCAAAAAATTAATGATAAGATACGGATTACTGATTCAGTCCCCCAACCACACCAGGAAAATGGTGAATCAGGTATAATATGATCCGGTAAATCTTACAGACCTCTTACATCCAGCAGAGAAGTAAATTTACCAGCCTTCCAAACCTTACCACATTGGACAAAGGTTTATAAATGAAATCTTCTCCCTCTGCGGCAAATGTGCCCGCTCTGTACTAATATGGTGTGTAAAATCCCCGAGTGCCATTGAATGGCAAAGGGCTGCTGAAATCATTCCATTTCGTGGTCTCCACGGTAACACCTATCGAAAAATTTCCGAATTTATAGGTTGATCCAATGGCATAGCTGCTTTTTGGGAGATAGGAAAAAGGATAAGTACCTGCAACATGCCTGAAGGCGGTGCCATAAACAGTCAGCTGAGAATTAACATGATAGCTGGCTGATCCATATACAGACAAATCGTTAAAGGCCCCATTTATCATACCTTCATGATTCATATTCCTGAAAGCAGAATAATAGCGCCCGGCAATAATTCCACCATCAACCGACCACTTTGCAGACAGAGGAATTGATAAAAAAGGAGATAGTGTAAACCCAGTGACAGTACCATAATGAGGTACAATTAAAAATGTACTTCCCACGGTATAATTCAGACTGGGCTTTAAATCTGGTTTACGGAAATTAAAATCAGCAAGGCTATCCCGGTAATTAATCTGCTGAGAAAAAGCCTGACCCGAGAATAATGAGACCAGGACAATAATAAAGCTTATGTTACATTTATTTCCGGACATGGTGAAAGATAATCCCATTTTTATATGGTGCTAAATTAACGAGAATTATAATAGAATGTTACCGGCAACGGGTATAGTTATTTAAAATATCCCTGGATTACAGGTATTATGTGCTGACATTCAGATGAGATCCCCAAAGGAACTGGAAATTAATATAAAGGCAGCCGGAGATATGAATCAGTTTAATATAAATGAGCAAACAGCTCTGGAAAAACTCATGATGTGAAAGCCGGACAAAAAACATTTAAAAATTAACAGCCCTCACCCGGTCCGACAGATACTATAACAACCGATTCCTGCGTTCATCTTTCGAATAAAGGTAAATAACTCTCACATTCACCAGGCCATAACAAAATCTAAATGAAGAATATTTTTTTTGAGAGCAAGGGGAAAATCATTTTTCTGGTAATTACTGTATATCTGTTACTTAATGCGTCATGCTCTAAGCATCTTTATCCTGAACCCTCCTTTCAGAATATCACAACCCGTGCTGAAAAGAAAAAGCTGGAAGTATTTATGAACGCTGGAATTGAAAAAGGGATAAATGCTCAAAAGACCAGCGCTGATGATATTATTAAAACTGCTCAAAAATTCATTGGTGTACCTCATTGCATGGGAGGAACAACTGTGAAGTGCATGGATTGTTCCGGATTACTGGTGGCAGTGTTTGCCAAATACGGCATTCACTTGCCTCATAACTCGGAAGAACAGGCCCGGTACGGAAAAATTATTTCCAGACCGGATGAGCTTAAAAGAGGGGATCTGATCTTTTTTATAGAATCGTATAAAACACATAGGCTCATCACCCATTCCGGCATTTATGTGGGGAATAACAACTTTATCCACACTTCTTCCAAAAAAGGAGTAACAATAACTTCATTAAAAGATCCATGGTGGAGCAAAAAGTTTGTTTTCGGGACAAGAGTGCTTAAATGATCTCAACAACTATTTTGTTGTAAATTCATTGCTGAGTCATATCGCCGAACAGACAAATAACTCAGAGATCCCTGACACAACGAATAGAATATCCAAATTCCTTACCGCCAATGCCATTGCCTACACCGGTGTAACCGTTGCTCATTTCCCAGAAATGGGCCTGTGAAGAAGAGTACTTTGAAGAACTCCACCATGTACCATTGTTTCCAATTTCATAAAACTTAACATCGCCGAAACGGTAGCCACCTGGCAAGGCTGTAAAACCCGTTTCGTTGGTTGCACCTGAATTTGGGGGATTCCAATGAGTTGTGCCGGATTCTTTTAGTTTCCCTCCGGCAACCCTTTCTCCTCCCAGATAGTTTATAAGTACAGACCACTCGGAATAACCTGGAACATGCCATCCTACAGGACACACATTTTTTCCACCATTACTGGCTGGATCAACTACATACCAGGTGTACAAGGCGCCATATGGAAGTTTATTGGTTGATTCAGAATTATCATACCAGCAGTAGGCTGGTGTGGTTAATCCTGCCCATGCAGTATAATCAGTAACCAGTGGAATGTCTGAATTATCATTGTATTTTGTAGTTCTAAGGTTTTCTGCCATCCAGACCTGTGTGCCAATAGTAACAGCATTATAAATATTACCATCGGCGTCAGTCACAGAGATTGATTCTAAAGTGGTAAATGACAAGTCGCTTCCGTAAGATGTTCCAAGAGAATTTGCAGCATTAACTCTGAAATGGTAATTTGTGGCTGGTAATAATCCGGCAACATTTACACTGACAACATTATCTGTATTTCCGATTACCGGACTTTGAGTGGCAGTTGAAGTACTACCATAATCCGTGGTTGTACCAAATTCGAATGTTACTGTAGAAAGTAAATAATTGGCATTTATGATTCCATTTAATTGTGCCCCTGTTTGTGACAGGTTTGTTGCCCCAATGGTTGTAACTGCCGGATCGTCTCCCAAAGTTGAAAATATAATTTCCAAACCATAAGCAGTACCTGCAGAATTGGTGGCATATGCACGTAAATAATAGGTTGCTCCGGTGTCAAGTTCCGTAATTGTACTCTCAAACTGACCAGTTCCAGAGCCATCAGCGGTTTTTTTATCTGAAGTAGTAGGATTAGATGTCAGACTCAGACATACCCCGCGGGAAGTTATTTCTGCCCCCCCATCTGAGGTTATTTTACCTCCACTAACAGCTGTTGTAATCGTCATATTTGTAACAGGATATGTTAATACAACAGGCAATTTTACGTGCTCCTCCTTTTTACAACTGGCTATAAGGAATGTTACAACGGCCAACACAATAACCGGGAAATTCTAATTTTACTATTCATACTCTTTAAGGTATGTAGCGAAACCGATATGATCAATGAGCCCGGCATTTCAATTCATCTACAAGTTAAGACCTCCAAGATAATTATAACACTCCACAAGATCCTGCAAAGGATCACCGGGAGCCTTTGTTTCCATTTCAACAATCAGTCCGTAATCTGCTATGCCGCTTTTCTTCGCAGCTTCAAGCAACTTCTTCCAGTCGATCACCCCTTTGCCTGTCGGAACTACCTTCTTCAGTGCCGGGTCCCAGTCATGTATGTGCAGAGAAATGTATCGCCCGGGATACCTGGCGATATAATTGACTACATCAACGCCTTCAGAAGCTACAGCCAGCTGGAACTGCATTTTTATAAGATCAGGATCAAACAGCCGCATCAGAATATCATAAAGTTTTTCACCATTATATTCAGGACCAATAGAATGGTTATGATATACCATCTGCATTCCTGCTTTCTTCGCCTGTCCGGCTGATTTATTCATTTCGTCTGCAACGATTTTCCATTCATCGAGGGTAGCATTCTCCTTAACCCATGCTGCTGATATTACCAGATCCTTTAGTCCAAGTTTTTTACCCCAGCTTATTGTTTCCTGTATTCTGTCCGGCTTCAGTTCAGGGTATTGAAAATGACAGCTTTTGCAGAATAAGCCGGTTCCTTCAATCTTCTTTCGGAGTTCCTCAGCACTGAATTTTATCAGAGGCCCAAAACCGCTTTTTTCATATCCTTTGGGAGAACACATCTCGATTCCCTGATAGCCTATAGCCTTAAGTTTTTTCAGTGTACCTTCGAAATCCGTTCCAAGCATATCCTTTACGCCATACGACTGGAAACTCATAGGCCAGTTGAAAGGTGTTGGTTCTGATACCAGAAAATCTGATTTTAAATACATTGCTCCAAGAGTGCTCATGGCACCGGTACTGATAAAAGCTCTCCTTGAATATGTTTTCATTTGATTGAGGATTTGTTTGTATTAAAAATAACTAATTTTCAACATATTCATCAGGTAAATCAGGTAAATATTTACACCAGCTATTATCTGGTACTCCGGCTTTTCCTCGATTCTTTGATCCTTCAGGCTGTTTTGAAAGTCTTTTTGAACCCGCGAGGTTAGGGCTAAAATTGCACTATGTGCCGGCTGTTATTGCCGAAAGCCTGAAACCTCTGACGACGAGGTAGACGCCCAGCGAAAATTCAAATAATGCGACCGGAATTGCAAACAAACCTGCCATGGGTGCATGCTGTCCGATAAGACCGAATAGGATAGCGAAGTAGCCAATGAGGAGTATTGGGCCTCCAACAATACCAATAAGGGAAAGACCCCGGGGGACCAGGCGTGACTTATACAGCATGAAGCCCAGCAAGATATCGCAAATAGCAGGCATGAAGCTTTGCCCTAGCAGGAAGATGCGGTCATATAGAGCAACAAGTGCATTGCTGGTAGCCAATGCATCTGCTCCGGCTCCGGCTTGCCTAAGTGTGACGATTGACAAAATAAACGCTACGCCAACGAAGATGGTGCCAGATTCCAGAATACGGGCGGCCACGAGCCCCATTGCCGTACTTTCGTTCTGCTTCCTGAGCACCGGATAGAGCACAACGGCAGTGCCAATCCCGGCCAGGGCCACGATTATCTCCAGGATACCTCCGATAATTGCAGGAGTGTCTGGTCCGGAGCCAACGATATAGCCCGCACCCTTTACCCGGCTGTATATAGCGAGGGTAGGGATCGAAACAAAGGTTATCAGGTAAATTATTCCCGCGACAAGCGCAGTCTTCCTAAGTGAGCTCATAGGAACCCGTTCAATTTTAATACTGTTGATCTTATTCATGTAGTCCTCCTTGTATGGATTAATGAGTTTTTAATAATGCATTATGCAAATACTGTAAGAAAGATTTTACTTTATGACACTCTGTTTCTTCCGAAGGGGTTTGTTTTCCAGGGCTTGGAAAGATGCAAACTGATATTCAGATACCTGTTATACATCTCCTGACCGGAAGATACATTGGTCAGACCATATGTGTATCTGATGTCAAGTGCTACAGCCCCTTTTTTCAACTTAAATCTGTAACCGGCACCAAACTGAACTCCGGCATCCAGCCGTTTAAACCCTTCAATTGAATTATTAAATGAGAGGTCTCTGGTGGTGCTTCCGGTTTTTCTGGTCCCATAGAGATTATATGCAACGGATGGCCCTGCATTCATATACAATTTTCCGATGTGAACACGAGCTAATACCGGAAATTCCAATGAATAAAAACGAATGACTGATTTAGCCCCGGTCAATGGATTATTCTGGGATAATTTATCCCCCTTCATGATAAAATATAACTCTGATACAAGTGAAAAATCCGGAGTAATGCCGGCCTGGAACGATGCCCCAACCTGTCCACCCATAACAATTTTTTTGAAATCGGCATAGGAACTATTTGACTTTCCATAATTAATATTTGTACTCACAACATTGAGCACAAGGTCTAAATATGTCTCTGTTTTTTTATCCTCCCTGATTTTTTCTGATCCCATTTCAGTTGTCTGGCCAAAAGTATTTCCGCTTATAAAAATCATACCTAGTATGAGTCCTGTTTGTTTCATCTTATTCATATCTGTCGTTTTAAATTAATTAACTTAAACAAAAGTATATGAACGGGTATCGCCTTAAAATTCTGATATGCAAAGCCATCCAGGATGTCTGCATCCTGGCCTTTTTCTTCTGCAAAATGGATGGGTGATTAAGGCCTGCTATGAATGATTTGAAAAAAACCTTCTTTATATGTTTCTGAAATAGGAATAAGCTGATCGGCAATTTTTATTCTGTTCCGTTCGATCGATACGATTTTATTTACTGCGACCATAAACGATTTATGTACTCTGCAAACGATGCCCGGAGGGAGGAGTTTCTCAAACTCACTGAAATTCTGCAGGGTCATTACTCTTTTTTTCTCTGTGTGAATTCTCCTGTAATCTCTCATCCCTTCTATGTAAACGATTTCATTAAGCAATATTTTTTCCAACCGGTATTCCGTCTTAACAAAAATAAAGTCCGGTGGAGAATCCAAATTACGATGGGCAATATTCTCCTGTGCTTTATTAACAGCTTGTAAGAACCGGTTAAATGTAAAAGGTTTTAAAAGATAGTCCGTTATCTTCAGCTCGTAGCCCTTTAAAGCATATTCAGGGTAGGCAGTTGTAATAATAACCTGATTGCTTATTTTTGAACTTTCGAGTAATTCAATACCAGACAATTCATCCATATTAATATCCAAAAAAAGCAAATCTGTTTTGTTGTTATTCAGATAGCTAAGTCCGGTAAGTGCATTATCGAAAGTTGCACTTAAATGTAAAAAAGGAACCTTCTTCACAAAGTCACTTGTTTTTTCAAGAGCCAGGGGCTCGTCCTCAATAATTACACAGGTATATTTATCCATTGTGAATCTTTAAGTTTACGCTATACAATTCATCTGTTTTATTCACTTCTAAAGTATGATTCCCTGCATAAATCAGGTTCAGTCTTTTTTGAATGAGTTCATTGCCTAACCCTCCATAAGTGTTCCTGATCGTCAACTTTGAATCATATCTGTTTTCACAAAGCAGCTGGAGGGTTTCATCATTTAGAATAATGCTGACAGTAATGGCATTTTCGAGTTTCTTATTATTAGCATGCTTGAAGGCATTTTCGATAAAAGGAATAAAAATCATTGGGGCAATTTGTTTACTACCAATATTACCCGTTACGGAAAAGTCGACATAATTTTTGTTCGCTGTTCTTAATTTTTGCAATGAGATGTATTTTTCTATGTATTCAATCTCTTTTGAGAGTGAAATTTTATCAGCCCTTGTATCATAAAGCATAAACCTTATTATATCTGATAACTTATTCAAATATGCCGAGCCTTCAACCGGATCTTTTAAAATTAGTGTATCAATATTATTTATAGTATTAAAAAGGAGATGCGGATCAAGTTTTGATTTTATTAACGCTAATTCCATCTCATGGTTTTTTTCTTTTAAAAGCTCTTTGATCTTAATTTCATTAAACCATGTAATAAAACCTTTAATGACCAATGAAATTATACCGGATATTGTTGCAATAAAGCTCATTGCCCCTATGACGACAATAGCTGTAGATCTGCCTTTTTTACCATTACTATCCATATCTGCAATACTGCCTGTTTCTATAAAATATCGCAAAAGGATATATCCTGCAAGAGCAACACTGATGGAAATCAGGATCCCATAAATTATTGAAAGGAAATACATTTTTTGTTGCAGGTACTTCGGGAACAACAGAAAATAATAGGCATAAAATGTGATGATAGACGGAAATGTTGCAAACAGTAAAAGGGTTTTTAAAGCATTAATAATTCGTGCGGTCTGATTTACTAAATGACTGCTGCTTCTATAGAAAACCGCTAATATGATTATTATTAAAAGAAGGTAACATACCCAAAACCCAATATGTATCAGAATGACGATTGACTTTTTCATTTCAGGTTTATTAATTTCAATCCTCAGTTCCGGTATTTATGTTTATATAACCTGGTCGGGTCAATATCCCTGAGCTGTAATGACTTCATTTCCTTTTTACAGGTTCTTTATTGGTATATCTATGTTCTCTGCAATTTGTTCAAACTCAACTCAGTGTACAACAAACATTTGTACCCTGATTAAGTTCATTCTCCAATCTCATACGCTAAGGAACAGAGGACTATTCTGATCTGGATTCCAGAGACGTGCTCCGCTGGAAATGTGTTAAGAAAATAAAATACTATTTTAGGATTCATCCGGATAATAAGAGTTCATCGGCCAGTTGGCGAAGAGACTTTCTGCGATTTCGCAGTATTGAAAAAGCCGGGCCTGCAGCCTGCTAACGGAATAGCAACTTTGAAAAGCTTTGATTATACCATGCCTCGAAGCTTTTATTAACCCGTTTCAGAAACATTTCAGCTGAAGAAGTTAATTCTCCCGTGCACTTGGTTACGATGATGATTTGAAAGCAGAAATTCGCAGCTTAGTTATCTTGTTAACTAACAATTGCAACAGTATCTACAGCCCGGAAAAAAGGATCATTTTCCGTTTTTTTACAGTCCATACATGAGTGGCATTGGCTTTAAAGAGTTACTTTTGGTCAGCCTATTCTTACCCCCGGGTAATAACCATTACCACTTTATCATCGGCTCCAAATACTTGATTTACTTCAATATTGAATCCATCCAAGGTAAACCGGGAGGTTCATGAATACATTTTTAACTAAGGCCAAGCCTTTGTAAATGCCATCCTTTCAGAAGGCATCCTTCACCAGTTCCAGCCATACAATTGCAGGGTCAAATGCATAATCAAATATCTCCACATTACTAGTGGCAAAAACCTGGAATACGCTTGCTTTACTAAATCTACATTTGTCATATTAATAGTATTTAATGATGGAATAAAAAAAGTTGTTCTTGTACAACAATCAAATTATCTAAAAGTTGTACTCCGATGCATCTGCTTCAATATGTTATCAACCTTGAAAAGCCATACTCTGACAACAATAAGCCGGCAGAGATCGATCACTAAAATTCAGGGCTGTCTTTCTAAGTGTCCTTCTGTGAATTCTCATTGTCATACAAGCTATCGGGACTTTGCGAACTTTGCGTATTTTCTTTGCGAACTTTGCGGTTATTGGATTTGAATTTTTTTAACAGCCCCAATGATGTTACCAACTAAAGCTGGTCAATGAGTTCTGAGGTCTAAGGGAAGTTCCTGATCACTGACTTTCCAGGACATTTATTACCACATTTCCTTTTTTATGGTATTTCTCAACATATGCATGCGCCTCTCTGATCTGTTCAAGAGGATATCGTCTGTCTATCACACTCTTTAGTTTTCCTGATTCAATGAGCTCCTTTAAAAAGGATAATTCATCAGGTTTTCTGGAAGGGGATCCGGTAACAGATACATACTTTCCACCGGGCTTTAACAGATTCCTGCAAGCCGATTTGGAAGTTTTTCCAACAGGGTCAAAAATAATATCAAAACGGGTCTTGCTTTTTGTAAAATCTTCATTCGTATAATCGATAACAGAATCTGCACCCAGGATTTTACCATTTCTATATTTGTTGTACTGCATACAGCCGTCACAACAGCTCCAAAATATCCTGCAATCTGAATGGCAAACGTTCCTACACTTCCTGATGCCCCATAAATGAGAACATTTGATCCCTTGGTTATACCAGCCTGTTTTAAAAATCTTAATGCCGTAAGCCCGCCGATCGGAACTGCCGCAGCTTCATCGAATGTCATATTCGAGGGTTTCAGGGCAATCAAATCATTTTCGGGGAGACATTTATACTCAGCATACGCGCCGAATTTGAATCCGCAGGAAGCAAAAACACTATCATTTTTTTTGAAAGATCTAACATTCTTCCCAACTTCTTCAATTACTCCTGCCAATTCAAATCCAAGTATATTCACCTTTGTAGGTTTGAATAATCCATTAAATAGCCTCGCAAGAAATGGATCTGCTTTCCGCATATGCCAATCACCTGCGGTTACAGTTGTAGAATAAACTTTTACTAATACTTCATTATCTTTTGGAACAGGCTTTTCAACCTCTGTTAATTGAAGAACCTCAGGGGGACCGTACTTTTTGTATACAATTGCCTTCATGTGATTCAGTTTTAATTTTGTTTATACCCAATTAACTTTTGTTTAAATCTGCCTTTACAGTCTCTAATATTTTTGGAGATAACTTATTATTAAACACTTTTTTGCTTACACTAATATGAACAGTTTTGCCCTGGGTTAGTTCATCCGATGGTCTTAATTACTCCTCAATAGCCAATGACATTGAGCATGCAGATATGCCAAAGATTGAGTAGCAGGTATAACCCTTAGTTCTTAACGCAGCGGACAGAAAATCCAAAAGACTTACCATAACCATAGTATCTGTTTAAATAGCCAGCAAGAGCATACAGGTCGCAAAGATATGGAAATTGAATATCGAATTCGGAGGAACTCCACATAGTGCAGATTATAGCCATATCACTAAAAGTGCCATCGCTGAATCTCAACCCACCGGGAAGAGCTGTAAAACCGGTACTGTTATCAGCCCCTATATTCGGACTCAACCAGTGTGATGTACCTGCTTCTTTCAATTTGCCTCCAGACAGATTCCCTCCTCCTAAAAATGAGTCTAATATTCCCCATTCAGTATTGCTGGGTATATGCCAGCCTGCAGGGCACAAGCCCCTGGGGTCGGTGATAACATACCAGGTATAAAGCCGGCCATAAGTTGCAGCATTATCTTCATCACCATTATAAACCCATTGATATTTTGGTTCACTCTCACCTCTGATATCCAATGTTGCAGGAGATGTTGTTCCAATTATGTCCCCATTGCGGTACCTGGTTGTTTTAAGGTTTTCATTAAGCCATACCTGGGTGCCAATAGTAACCGTTGTATAAACATTTCCATCACCATCAGTGATATCCTTTACAGTATTCTCATTATCCTTTTTGCAACTGTTTATATGCATTGACAGAATGGCAAATATCACATATAAACTTAACCTGACTATATTTCTATTTTTCATGCTAATCAATTTTTTATGCGTCAAAGTTACCTATTATCGGGGAAGAACAGGGTTTACAATTAAAATCTTAATATTTCTGATAAAAAATATTCTATTCGCTAACTCAGCTCGACAATTTGAAGCATAATAGCTGAAGCCACTGATCTCAATCAGCCTGATTATGCTTCCCCACCATAACAGGAATTCTGTACTCTTTGAAAAACAATTGGAGAGTACAACACCATTTATTAATTTGGCAAAACTTTAGCCATTCGGGAGTGGTTAATGAAACAAGCAAAATTTTCAAATTAAAAGATCAACCCTTCATGTTCAGTTAACAATTCATAAGCTATATTTGACAATTGTTATAGCCTATTTAAACTGTGCGTAATGGATAAACTTTTACAAATTCAATCAGCAGATGATATCCTGCCAGTTTACCGTCAAACCCCTATCGGATTACTGCTTGAGTTTCACAATCTTAACCGGCCATTTGAGACTTACGATAAAGCCCAGCTCCTTATCGGGATGTGTATGGACAATCGCAAACACCTTACTATGCCCGATAACTTTGCTTTTATCATCCGGTCAGGTGGCGCAAATTTAAGACACAGCGAATTTAAGGTCTCTTACGCAATAGCCGTGGGACAAGTCAGTCATATTGCCCTTATCGGCCACAATAACTGCGGAATGGTCAATCTGATCTCACGCAAGAATGAGTTCATTGACGGACTAGTCACTACAGCAGGATGGACAAAAGAAAGAGCAGAAGAACATTTTATGCAATTTGCCCCTATGTTTGAAATCAGTAATGAGACTGACTTTATTTTAAGTGAGACAAAACGACTCAGGCTTCGTTATCCCAGGATTGTGATTGCTCCGCTTTTTTATCTTGTCGAAGACAATAAGCTTTATTTCATTGAAGAGAGCTAAACAACCCGGAAAAATTGAATAAACTATAACTATCTTTATTTCATGACTGAATAAATTTTATAAACATTATTTCTGTTTGCCTAAGTCCCTTAACAATTGACAATCTGAATAGTAATACGCTTTAATAAATTCAGCAAAGAGAAAGACAATATTAAGAATACACATTATGAAGAAGATATACCGGATTTTTGTAACAATGCTGTTTCTGGCATCAGGCTTCTATTTTCAGTCCTGCAGGAAAGACGAACCCAAGCCGATAGTGAAACTGCCTGTAGTCAGTACTGCCTCAGTGACAAATATTACTGAGACTACTGCAACTGCAGGAGGAGAAGTGACACTGGAAGGCGATACTCCAATAACTGCCAGAGGTGTTTGCTGGGATACTTCGCCAGATCCTGACATCACAGGGAATAAGACAACCGAGAGCGGCACAATTGGAGCCTTTACAAGCTATCTCACCCAGCTCACCCCGGATACCAAATACTATGTCAGGGCTTATGTAACAAATAAAGATGGTACTGTTTATGGCGAAACAGTAACTTTCTCGACTTTTGCTCTGGGAGAACTGCCAGCGTTTCCACCGGATGAATCCATGCTTATCGATTTCAGTAATTTTACCCCACAGAAGAAATCCGGCGACATTAAAGGAATCACAGACAACAACTGGAAATTTGTTGCATCAGTGGTAAGTCCATGGAATTCACTCATTACCGGTACTCTCTCAGTTCCGGTAGCGTCATTTAATACGGCAATACATGAGACTCCTGTTCTGCTGGGTAATAATACCTGTCAATTGAGTACAGATTTCATAGTAGCCAGTGTAACCTTTCACGCAAGACTTACAGGTCAGACTACACAAGATAATATTCTCTGGAAGATGTACATCTCAAAGGATGGAAATGATGGTTTTTCAGAGTTTCAGTGGATTGAAGGAACATCGGTATTAGATGGCTCCTCAGGGCAATGGATCCTGAATGAAAGTCAGCAAAATGCTGTCCCAATTCTTCAGATTGACTGGACAAAATCAGGTTCGACGGTCAATGTTAAATACACCTACCTGAAAGATGGTGATTCTTTTAAAACCAGCTATATCGAATATGGATTAACCACAGGCGATTGGAATGCTTATTATAATATCCACTATTTCAATAGTTTAAAATTCTCGGATGTCGCTGTGGAATGGAGTTCTGCAAATCATTCGGGCCGGGTGAAGTGCATTGATTACCTTGGAGATGAGATATGGCATTCCTGGGATGCAAATCTTCTTGATATCCCGCTTTAATTCTGATAAGGTCTGCTAAAACCTGAAGGAAATTATCATGAAGAACATCAACTACTGAGGAAATTGATTGAAAACAGGAGCTGCGGTAATAAATAATGTCACTGCAAAGCCCTTATGAATCAACCTATTAATAAGTCAAATGGAGAATGTATACCTGCCGGCTGCCGGAATATGTTGAATTAAATCCAATCATGTTCCCTTCAGGGCTCCAGCGACAATGCAGATCACACCGCCAAAACCTTGAACCTGACGTAAATTCCTTAGGTTCTATAAATCGTCCTATTGGTAAAACAGCCTCAGTTGCCATATCCATCAGATACAACTTCTGCTCACCGCTGCTCTCAGCAGGATAAGTATCAGTAACCATCCAGTTCCCGTCAGGGGAGAATGTTCCATGACCATCATAATCGAGCAATCCTTTCCCCAGCCTCTTAAAGTCCTGCTGCCCCGGAGTAAACAAAATATGAGCATATTGCATCCCTTCATACGCTGCAGTAATCATCAGTTCATCGTCGTTTAACCAATCAAAATGAGAACCGCTCCAATTATCCGGAAAGCATCGCTTCAGATTTGTTCCATCCCTGTTAACTGTAAAGGCTGTCGTATTCCTTTCAGGGATTGCCCTTGCAAGCCAGAATATTTTTGATCCTTTCCGGCTGAATCGTGTATGTGCAAAATATTCGATCCCCTCTTTGGTAATTGCTGGAACCATTTCCCTGATTTGCGCCAACGATATGATCAATTTTGCTTCCCCTGATTCCAGGTTTATCAAGAAAAGACCGTCATCCTCAGGAAATTGTATATCAGCTTTCGGGTCCTGGCCATTTCCTCCATAACCATAATCGGGACGAGTAATCCTTAAGCGTGAAAAATTTATGCTTATTGCCTCTTTTCTGTCAGGGGAAACTGCGCTCACCGGATACGGGAGAACTTTGATTTCATTTTTTGTGTATACATTAAGAATAACTGAAACGAATTTCCCATCTCTTAAATCATTAAAAATGATAAGTGAATCCGGAGAGGTACCTAACCAATGTGCCATGCAGCCCTCCTGAAAATTCCATGCATGAGTTTGAGTTAAAGGAATAAAATCGTTTGTATTCAAATTAACCAGTCCCAGTGTTGCCGGTTCATTTTCATCAGGCAATTTATATTTTATGTCCGTCTGAAGTACTGTAACATATTTCTGATCTCCGCTCCATGAGTTAATTCCATAATAACTTGCAAAGAAATGCTCTTTCTCATTACAGGTAATTTGTACAGGTTCACTCACTTTTGGAAAAACAACTGTTAATCCTGAGTGTGTGTGTTACTGCACGACCAGAATATTATCAGGACCAATCCCGCCAATAGCATTCTTTTTGTCTCCATTTCATCTATTATTTCCGTAAGATAATAAAAAAAACTCAGGATGAATTCTCCGGATTATTAGTCAGGTGTAAACAGATATATGGTATAAACAGCTATTTCCCGGGTGTAAGCACTCCTGTCAGTCCGATCTTTTAAAAATGAATTTTATCCCACTCTTATTGTAAGTATCACCTTTGCCGCATTATAATCCTATTATGATTATTTTAAGAACGGTTTTAGGTTAACATAAGGAGAGAGTAAGCAATGGAAAATCGCCTCCGGTAACTGGTATCGGAGGTTTTTTTAATGTGTAAACAGAAATTCTGAGTATAAGAAGTTATTTTATGAGCCTTGTAGGGTATCTTGATAAATACTTATCTCTTGCTGCCTCACTATCCGCATCCTGTGCTATATAAATTGTAGTTCTGTGATCAATTATAACTGCTTTTAATTTAGTAAGGTCCGGAGATTTGAAAGTGGTTTTTGAAAAAACTGGTTTTTGATATACCATAATTTATTTATTTTTAATAAAGTACCGGTTTGCCCGGGACTAAACATTTTCAATATCAGAAACAAGTACTAAGCAAGCTTAACATTAACTGCATTTAACCCTTTCTTCCCTTGCTTTAATTCAAAAGTTACTGTATCGTTCTCCCCGATAGTTTCACTTAACCCGGATGAATGTACAAAATACTCTTCGCCAGACTCTGAATCCGTGATGAATCCAAATCCCCTTCCTGCATCAAAAAATTTTACTGTTCCTTTGTTCATAATAATATATTTAGCGTTAAAGGTAGGCTTAAATAAAGGATTAGTAGGTTTATTTTCAATATATTAATTAATAACGAGAAAATAGTGACCCTGGTATAAACGGCAGGATTAAAATGCCCCCCATAAACCGGGGATTGCAACTTTAGATTTAATAAATGTTTTAAACCTGATCTGAATGGCTAATTCAGATCAGTGAATCCGGTTAACCCACCTTAAATCACCTGAGTTTTTGCATGGGGAACCGTATAGACAGATAACTTCCTTTTGGCATTAAAAATCTCCTGAAAGCGGGGAATCCAGGAGAGTGGTGTTGGTGTTTTCCTGATTAAAACCTATAACCCAGCAACAGATAAATCCTCCTGGTGGCGCCTGTAAGATCAACAAATTTAGACATCCCATTCCCGGTTTCGAAACGGGTTTCCAGAGAGTATCTTCGTGCCTTCAGCCCAAGTCCTATAATTAAACCCATTTCGTGCTGTCTGGTGTCCTCAAGTGCTACGTCCTTTTCTGTGGTTTCCTGGGTATGAAACTTCGTAAATACACTTTTGCTATTTGTCTCGCCAATAATAAATCCATTTGTTATCCCTCCATTTACAAATAGATACAATTTCCCGACAGGATATTTAAACCTTACTAAATTATTTATTTTCAAGTATGTAAAGCCAAGTTCAGTTGAAGTTATTGAATATATGTCGGCACTTGTATATTCTTCATAAGACCCATTAACATTATATGCCGAATACAGAAGTTCATTATATATTGACCATTTACCCTGGTTCCTCGGGAGAACAAATTCACAGAACAGACCCCCTGAGGGGTTGATTGATTTATTATAATCAGTCTCTAAAAGATATTTATGTCCTGACCCGTGAAACTCCAGAGAGGTTATTGAGGCGCCTGCAAGTAACCCAAAATTTACAGATATTTTCTCTGCTTCTTTTTTAAACAGAATCTCTCCATTTGTACATTTAAAGTAAGAACTGAAGAGACTATTTATATCTCTTTCAATATAATCTGTGGTATTGAGCTTCGACTCCACGTCGGGACACCCGCTCAGGTAAACAGCTAATTGACCCAAATATGCTTTATTCTGGACTACCGAACTTTGACCACCGGCTTCTTTCAAATACCTTTTATATTTTAACAGATGGAAGTCAGCCTCTGATTTGATGTAGAAAAAATCCCTGTCGTAATTATAATAATAATACAAGGATTTGCTTCCTTTAATAATGGTTTGCAGAAAGACCGTGTCTTTCTTAAGATGAATTGCCGGATCATTACTCAATTGTTCATCTTTTATCAGGCTGGTCTCAATATCCACTACTGCGCTGACATAAATCTCATCCTTTACTTTAAATTCACTGATATCGGATGGCTTGTACACAATTTGATTATTATCGATCTTCTCCCTGAAGTTAATTCTGGATGGATTGACTTTCCAGTTTCTGTAATCAATCAATCCTATGGTGGTATCTCCTTTTAAATTAATTACATATCCAGGCAAATATTTCTCCTGAGAATAAGCAGTTAGAAATAAGATAATACCTGTAAAAACCAGAGCCAGTTTTTTAATAGTCATTGTTGATTGCATATATTCCCGGATTTTGAATACTGATATCTTAATATTTTATTAGATACAAAATAAGCAATTATCATGAAAAAACCAACTATTGCATTTTGTAGACCATAACATTAATATTCATCCCTGCTCCCACAGATGCGAAAACAAGGATGTCTCCTCTGTTTATCCTGTGCGGTTCTAACTGATTTTTTAAAATAAGATCCAACAAAGTCGGTATTGTTGCAACCGATGAGTTACCCAGCCATGAAATTGTCATGGGCATTATGTTTTTTGGTATATCAGCTATATCGTAAAAGCTAAAAAGCCGTTTCAATATTGCATCATCCATTTTTCCATTGGCCTGATGGATGAGTGCTTTGCTTATTTCGCTGATCTGAATATTGCTTTTTTCAAGGCATTCTTTTATTGTCTGGGGTACTTTTTCAATCGCATATTGATAAAGCTTCCGGCCATTCATTTTTAAAAAACTGTCATCCTCTGTTCTGATGGCGGACTTATATGAATTCCCCATGTATAACATCCTGGAATGTAACAAGGTATCAGATCGGGTTTTATGAGCAAGTATCCCAACAGGTTTTTCACTCTGTTTGGCTTCAAAAATTGCAGCTCCGGCACCATCGGCATATAGCATACTATCCCTGTCATGCGGATCTGAAACCCTGGAAAGTATTTCAGCTCCTATAACCAATACCTTTTTTGCATCGCCTGATTTAATTAAGTAGTCGGCCTGGATTGCGGCCTGAAGCCATCCCGGGCAGCCAAAAAGTATATCATATGTAACGGTATCAGGGTTCTTAATTTCCAATTTGTATTTTACCCTGGCGGATATGCATGGGACAGCATCCATCTGTTTATTGTCAATCTTTACATCACCGAAATTATGCGCAACAATTATATAATCTAATTCTTCCTTATCAATGCCTGCTGACTTAATTGCATCAATAGCAGCATAACAGGCAATATCAGAGGTTACTAAATTTTCGGTGACGTATCTTCTTTCTGAAATAGTCGTAATTTCAAAAAACTTATCAATTATTTCCTGGTTAGCTTTTTCGAGTTTCTTTCCTGCTTCATCATAAAATTCATTTATCAGGAAATCCTCATTTCTGACATTTTTTGTCGGGATATAATTTCCCGTACCCGTAATAACACTATAGGTAATACTATTCATTGTTAAACTGATTATTATAAAATGGGGTCCTTACAAAATTCTTTTCGCTTACAGCTTTTGCAGAATTTCCCCATCCAGACTTCATCAAACTGATCCATGATAGCCTTTACTATTTCTATATCGGTTGTTACGAAACCTGCTTCAAAGTTGCGGGTATTTGCACTTTTAATACCTAATCCTGCCCCTGTAAGATTTGCAGAACCTGTATAAGCAAATTTACCATCAATAATAATGTGTTTGAAATGAATCCTCGGGCATAGCTGCCTCTCCATGTTCTTCCATAAAACAGGGTATTTATCAAAACTATCCCTGAAGTTATCACCCGGTTCTTTTGCATGTAACAGCCGGATGGCTACTTTCTTTTTAGCCAGACTATCAAGCACAGCTAAAAATGACTGCACGGTACCTTTATGGTGCACATGCAGATCCTTTATATCGGCAGTACCTATCCACACAAAAGAGCTTGCAAGTGCAACCGGCCCGATTGCTTCCTTATATAATTGTTCATTGGTTATAAATTTAATGCTCATTTTCCCGTATCCTTCAGGATGGTTCAGCTCATTTTACCTTCCATGCTACTAAAAAGCGTTTTCAAATCAGTCATTATATTTTTGACATCTTAAAGGTAGGAATAAAATACAATGCCACTTACTTTATTGGAACAGCCAGAAGTGATTACAAGATAAAATTTCTCCACCTGCATGGAGCCGTGTGTATATCTGCCAAAACAAAAATGAACCGCTTACAGGTTCATTTTGTAAGCGGTTCATTATATATTATTTTAAGTTGGCTATGTTTAAAAACTGAGCCTTTGAGAGCGAGAAATCCAAGCTATTGACATTTCATGTTAGCTCTTTGTGCTTTTGAAGGCTCTGCAAAAGGTCCGTACATGGCATTTTTAAATGAAGCACATGCTTCCGGGTTCTGCCCTTTACCTGCCTGTGCAAGGGCAAGCTGAAAGTAAAATTTCGCTTTTGCTTCAGGGCTTCCGGTTTCAAGAGCCAGTCCTTTCTGGGCATATTCCGCTCCGCTGTCAAAATTTTTCTGTTTGTTATAAACATCTGCAAAAAAGTAGAAAAGATCTTTGTCGTCTCCATATTTTGCAGCTTTATTCAGCATAGTGATCGCGTCATCAAGCTTATTTGCCTGGTTTGCCTGGGATCCGGAAGCACGAAAATATTCAAGTGCAAGTTTAGATGCCTGTTTAACTTTTACGGAATCGTTATTGCTTTTCACCTTTTCAAGGAATAGATCAATATTTTCTTCAAAAGCGGTGGCATTATTCTGACTTCGGGCTATTAACGCCTTATTATAAATTGCATTCAGGTAGCCAGGATTAATTACTAAAAGGCTGTCAAAAGCCAGAAGGGCATTTGGATAATCTTTCTTTGTAAAATAATCGGTACCCATATTGTAATAACCCTGTACCAATATTTTCATGGCATTTTCTTTACTGGCTGTACTCCCATATTTTTCAGCTGCTGCTGCCGCATTTTTCGCAGCTTTAATGATCTCCGGTGCCGGCTTTTTTTCGCTAACGGTTCCGGAGGCAGCTTTTACATACAATCCGGGCAACACCTGTACCGCTTTTTGCTTAAGGTCAGTTGCTGTTTCTCCAACCTGATCTGACAGAACCACTACTTTCTCAAACGCTTCAATAGCCGTTTTCGGATCTGTTTGCATAGCCTTCGCCCCTTCATTGTAAGCATTTACCACATCATTCCGAGTCTGTGCACTGAGGTTTGCTCCGAGAATAAAGGAAACAATAAGCATCCCTGAAATTTTGCCTGTAACTTTCATATTCATCTTAATCCGGATTAAAGGTTAATAAATCTGCTTTTTTCATATTAAAGCCTTTAAAAATAGAAAATAAATTTGATTTTCACGTTTTCTGAAAAAATTCGTATGGTTGTGGCAGTTGATGAAAGAACTCCATTTCACTTGTTATTCGGAGTAAAGTTTAAAAGTGTATATTTATACTTTCGACAGGCTTTAAGAATATTAAAATCAATCTCAAATGAAAATTACTGTGAGAATATCCGGCTATCTGTTTTTGCTTTTATTCTGTTTGCTTTATGCATGTAAAACAGAACCTTCAACAACTTCACTTCCAAGAAGTTTGCCTGAAACGGAAGGAGTCTCTTCCCAGGGAATAATTGATTTTCTGGATGCCGCTGCCAGGAGCCGGAATGAATTCCACAGCTTTATGTTCCTGCGACACGGAAAGGTTATAGCTGAAGGATGGTGGAATCCATACAGACCCGAACTCAGGCATACTCTCTATTCAACAAGTAAAAGCTTTACAGCCACTGCAGTCGGCTTTGCAGCCAGTGAAAAATTACTTTCAGTAAATGATAAAGTTATCTCGTTCTTTCCTGACTTTCTGCCTGATACTGTGAGTGCGTATCTGTCAGAGATGAAGGTTAAAGATCTGCTCACTATGTCTGCAGGGATGGACCCTGACCCAACTTTTAAAACCGTAGTTAATGACAGCAACTGGGTAAAGTCTTTCCTTGCAGTACCGGTTGTTCATGAGCCTGGCACGAAATTTCTATATAATACACTAGCCACATATATGTTATCAGCAATAGTCCAGAAAGCAACAGGTGAAAAGGTACTGGACTATCTTAAACCCAGATTGTTTGAACCACTCGCAATTGAAGGAATGGATTGGGAGGTTGATCCACGTGGCATTAATGTTGGTGGCTGGGGTTTGAGGCTGAAAACAGAGGACATGGCCAAATTTGGACAGCTTTTTCTTCAAAAGGGGATTTGGAATGGGAAACAGCTCATTCCATCTGCCTGGATTGAGGAAGCAACGAGCAAAAAAATCGATCAGGCTCCCGATGCTCCACAGGCAATTAAGGATTCGAGCGAATGGATGCAGGGCTATTGCTATCAAATGTGGCGTTGCCGTCATAATGCATACAGAGCTGATGGAGCCTATGGCCAGTATATCATTGTATTACCTGATCAGGATGCCATAATTGCAATAACAGCCGAAACACCCGATATGCAGAATGAAATTAACCTTGTCTGGGAGTATTTACTGCCCGCAATGAGTCCTGATAAACTGCCGGAAAACAGTACATTAAACACCACCCTGAAAGAAAAATTAAACTCCCTTGCCCTTGCAGTTCCTGTGGCCGGGATTAGTTCTGACAGCATCTCACAGATATCCGGTAAAACATTCGCATTTGAACCAAATGACAGACACCTTAATAAGATGGACTTCCGGCTTGCTGATAATATATGCAGTGTTTCAATTATGATTGATACTTTGCAGTATAAGTTTAGTTTTGGAGCCGGACAATGGATTCCTGGTGAGACAACTCTTCACGGTCCTAATTTATTATTGCCTGCAAAAGCCCATTTTAAAGGCCTTCCTCCATCCATCGTAGCGGGGAGTTTCGGATGGAAAGATAATAATACATTGCAATTGGTCCTGCGATATATAGAAAGTCCTCATACCCAGACCATCTCCTGCAAATTTACCGGTAAATCAATATTGGTTGGCTTTCATAACAGTAATGAGCCTGACAATATTCAGCCTGAATTGAAAGGTATCCTGACACAGTAATAATACAATTCACGATCAGGTCGGTACTTCAGTGCAGAAAGAAGCTCTCATATTTTGACAACTCCGGAAATATCACATTACTTTCCTGAGATCTATTTCATTTATATCACTGACAACAAAATCAGCCATTGACAGATCCTGATTTCCTGAATTGACATTTTGATATCCAATGCACGTCATTCCTGCTTTTTTTGCAGCAAGGGTACCGCTTTTTGAATCCTCAACAACAAGACACCCGGATGGATTTACATTTAATAATCCTGCCGCCTTCAAAAATATATCCGGTTCCGGCTTGCTGCGGACAACATCCTCCCCGCTCACCATTATTTCAAAATATTGCCTTACCCCGATTTTATCTACTACAGCCTCAATAAACCGTTTAGGGGATGATGATGCTATGGCTATAGGAATATGCCTCTCTTTTATCCGCTCCAGCAATTCAACGACCCCTGATATCGCCTTGTAGTCTCCATCCTTCAAAAGTTTTAATTTAATGGGTACCTGCAACTCCTTAATCTCGGAAATGCTTTTTGTCAGGTGATAATCAGTCTTAATCGCTTCCCACATGGCGTCATCTGTCCAACCTGTAAACCTGTCAAAATATTTCGCGGGTGCTTCCGTTCCAAATTCTTTTAACAGCTGATTGTCGGCCATGCAATGTAATGGTTCACTATCTATTAATACACCATCCAGATCAAATATCACTGCCTTTATCATTATGAATCAATTAATAATTTTTACTAATTACTTTCAATCCTGTCCGAATTTTTCAGGTCGCTAAAAATATATCAAAATACTTGGTATACAAAGATATCGGGTGGTTTTTATTTATGCTAAATGAAAGATCCCCGAAAGAACTTTCAGCATCAGAAATCAATGCCAGATTAAACCCTGGTTTTTAGGGATTCCCGGATAATCTGTTTAATTTTAAAGGCAGGTAGGTGACAGTTGCCATATCACTTAACTTAATGTTTAAGAGTATTCAAATGAGAACCACAATTGTATTTGCCTTCCTGGCTATTATCTGTCAGGGCTGCTCTGAAGTTAAACCAGGTATAACTTATCCGGTTATCTATACAACAGACCTTTATCAACCCCCAATGGATCCCGATGACAATTTTAATCTGGCATGCCTGTTTTCCATAAAGGAATTTGACATCAGAGCTATAGTGATCGATAATGCTGCCCGTATTCCCGTCACTCCAGGTATAATTCCTATTTTACAGATAGAACATATTTCTTCAAAAACAGTCCCGTATGCTGTGGGGCTGAAAGAGAATTTAAAAAGCCTGGATGATGATGGAGCGACGCAGAAAGATTTCAGGCAAGGTGTAGAGCTAATACTTGGTACTCTTGAGAAAAGTACCAGTCCTGTAACAGTGATCACTGTCGGAAGTCTAAGAGATGTTGCAGCAGCTATCAATACAAATGCTGAACTGTGCAGGACTAAGATAGAGCGGATTTTTGTGTTCGCAGGTGATGCCGCCATCAGGAATCCACGAGAATTCAGGGAGTATAATGTGGACCTCGACACCATGGCATTTGCCAGGGTTATGAATTCGGGATTAAATATTTACTGGGTACCTTGCTTTGATGGCGGAGGATTTATAAATAATGGTCGGGCCTCATATTTTAAAGCCAGGAGGGAGAATCTTTTTGCTTCTGTCTCTCCCCGTTTAATGAACTATTTCAGATACTGCCTTTTAAGCAGCAAGGATAGTTCATATATCGACGCTTTAACGTTACCGCCAGATTCAGAAGACATTAAGACTATAACTTACAAGCAGGAAGAGGGAGCAAGAAATCTGTGGTGCAGCCATATCTTCCCGTTTATCGCTAAAAGAAATTACATTCTGGAAAACAATGATTGTTTCACCCGGAGGAATGATGAAATCCTTAAGGATTGTCAGATAATAATACCTTTTACCTTTAGGCAGGAAGATGTTTTTACCGATATGCACGGTATGGTATGGCCTGATACTACAGCCGGGAAAGCCAGCAAAATAAATGTATTTGAGATAGCAGATAAAGAAGCATTTGCTTCACAAATGACATCCGTTGTTTCTCACCTGCTGAGGGAACTTGATAGGTAGGGCTATTGGTACAATCGATGGAATAAGAATAGCAACTATGACGGCCTGATTAAAATAAATTTATTATCCCGTTGTGAAAATAATACTTTAGCATTGGCAGATCAAAGGGAGAAACACGAAGTATTACAGGGTCATCAATATGAACAAGGTCAAACAGCATTATGCCTTCAGAACACTCTTTGTCCCATTAATCTGACCCTATAAAGTCTCAGAGTTGGTATATAATTGTCAGGGGGCAATGAAGGCCTGGCGTTATCTTCACACGATAACAGCAGAAGAAATATTACTACTTGTAGCCACTGGAATAAGTGAATGATGTAACTTATTAATAATTTAATGTAAAACTTACCGTTATTAAACATACATCTTTGTGAGTAAATATTTACGTGAAATTAACGTAATACATATCAATATAATGAAAAAAACGATTATAATTCTTTGCTTTTCTTTCATAACCGTGTTGGCAGCAAATTCTCAAAGCCCTCTCGGGAGGGGGAATCAACAGTTAAATGCCGGTCTAGGCCTTTCCGGCTGGGGAGTTCCGATATATGCCGGACTGGATTTCGGTATCCATCAGGATGTATCACTGGGCATTGAAGGTTCTTTCAGATCTTATAATGAACACTATACAGGTGACCGATACAGGAGCTCAATAATCGGCTTATTGGTCAATGGCAATTATCACTTTAATACCATTCTGGAGATTCCTTCCGAATGGGATTTTTATGCAGGATTAAATATAGGTTACTTCTTTTGGGCTACCTCTTCAGAATACCCGGGTACGGCCTATTCAGGCGCAGGTCTTGGGGCTCAGATCGGAGGCAGATATTTCTTCAGGAAAGACCTCGGATTGAATCTTGAATTAGGCGGCAGCAACGCCTTTACCGGCGGTAAATTCGGAATTACATATATCTTTTGAGCGTCTTAAACATCTTATTGGGGCAATGAGTTATAGTCTCAATCAAATCATCTAACACCGGGATGTCTGTTTTTGCATCTATATGAATCATTGTATGATATAGAGACCCGATAACATATCTTAATACAATATCAAAGCACTGAGTAATTTAGGATTATCCGCAAACTCTTCTCTCCAAACATGATCATGAGAATAATGTAACTTTTATATAAAGTTGTGTAATGCTTTTAACCATAAAGAGGTACAACTTTGTATTGAAATAGTTCATTAAGAAATAATCTCTGACAAAATGGAAAAAGTTATGTTACTTTTTTTGCTGGTCACAGCAGGTAGTTATGGGATTGTAAACGCACAGCCTGATAAAGTATCAAAAAGCGACAAGACGAACTGGCATAAAATCGGAGAAACCACAATTAATTTTTTGGCAGAGAGGTATGAAATTATTGTTCTGGAATCTGAGAAGTTTGGGTACATAAAATTTAAAGTCATGAATGCACCCATTATTCTGGTGGATCTGACGGTATATTACGAAAACGGCAAAAAGCAAAATATAGATGTTAATTCACTGGTTAAAGAACCCGGGGAGAGTTGGGTAATTAAACTAAATCTTGGGGTACGGAACCTGCAGAAAGTTGTATTTAGTTACAAGACCCTTCCTAATCATAAAGATGAAAAGGCACATGTAGAACTATGGGCTTTCAGGCAAGGGAGTTAAAACAGAAAAATAAAAATGTGTGAATTAAACAACTTATTGATTGAATTATGTAACAATGATCCGGAACGGATGCATATCTTTGCAAATGAATCTACTCAATGAACCATGGCGAAAAAGATGACGAAACTTTGTATATCCTGCCCATCAGGATTGTATTGCAGACTTTGACTAACACATCAAGTTTTAACAATTGTTCACTTCTTTATGCCTGTTCATTGTTTAGAATCAAATAGAATGTAAAAAGCCTTGATAATTAATAATGTCAAGGCTTTTTTATTTTAACCTTATTCCTGCTCCTTTTTACATATCAAACCGCAGTGAGTCAGAATCCATTTTCGACGAAACATCCTTATCGAAATTGTAAAGCTTAACTGATGTATACGAATCAGCATTTGTACTTTGTTCAGTTATGACCACAAAATTCTTTGTTGTCGGAAAAGGGTTGCTATCAATCCAGGTCCCTGAATTCACATATATACATTTTTGTGAATTAAGGTTTTGATAGGTTTTAATCACAGGTGCATGAGTATGTCCGAAAACAACGATCCTTTTATTGGAAGCCTGGTTTGAAAAATACTGTACGTTTGCCTGTTCATCAGTCTTTCCATTGTCATCTGCATCCGCAATCGCCTGCTCTGTAGGAAATTTTACTGACACAAGGTTTTGGATTTCTCTCTGTTCCCAGTTATCCTGAACACCCTTATAAAGATTCATGTCGATATATCCGCCAGGAGTCAGCTGAAAAGGTACTACATCATTTAACGAATAGTTTTCAGTGAAGCCATTAATCTTTGTTACAATGATCTTATCGTGAATCATATATGATATCGGAAACATTTTCATTAATGTATCCCAACCACAGGTATAGAGATATGCCAGTCTCTGACTTTCATTGGCAGAAGGATCGGGTATGACAGCCGGTAAAGCTTCGCCAGGTGTTTTGGTGCCATCATTAACGGATTGTGCTGCTATTCTTGTGAAGAAATACCCTGAAGGCATAATGGATCCCGGTGCAATAACACTGTTGGAAAAAGGGTCCGGTGCACAGTCAAAGTTATAGCGATGACCATGTTCAATCGCCAGTAATGAAAAATCGTCCGGACTATATGTGCCCAGGCCTTGCTGCGGGTCCCTTGCCTGATTTATTCCTGGAAGGACAAGGTCAACATTTGCATTAGTTATCGCCAGATCATGATTTCCCGGTACATAGGTAACCTTTATCTTACCATCCTTAATAATCTGGTTAAAAGCTTCAAAGACACCGCTATTGGCTGATTCAACACGCTTAACAAAACTATTCTGCCCCAATCCGCCATAAGTGTCTATATATGCCGGAACAAACCACTCATCTATCAGGTCACCTCCGATTACGAGCTCCTTAACATTCGGTCCCACCCTGATCTGTCCAAGCAGCTTCTCCAGAGGAGCCAGATTGTCGTTGCATTCAGCATAACTGAGGTCGGCCCCAAGATGCAAATCACTTATTACAACAATCATATTTCTTTCACCACTGCCATTGGAAAAAGGGCCAATAACAGGATCCGGGTCTGACTTGTCACATGCAGTAAACAGAATCATAACTATCACAATAACAAACGGACAAAAAGTTCTCAGTATTTTTTTCATTTTTTTAAATTGGATGTTCTTACTAATTAGGCTATAGAAGCTCCCCGTTTTTTCAAGTGGGTTCTGGACTCCACTTTTTATGTCTATTGTCAGGAATTTTTTAAGATCTCTTCGAATGTCAAAAAGTTTAGTAGAATACAATACAGAGATCAGAAAAGTGTTATGATTAGGGTTTCAGACACTTTGCCAAAATTAGTGGGTTAATTACCAAAGCAGCAATTAAAGCAGGGACAATATGTGGACATATTAAATTACCCTGAATATATCGGGGTAATTTCAGGCAGAACTGCCAATACTAATACAGGTACTGATCCCGGTATCCTATTTTTCACACTGGGTGATCGCATTCCTGAAGGCTTCAGCAAGATTTCTTGCTGCTTCTATATCGGTCATACCGATCTTCACCTCAGACCCCCAGGCCTGCTGTTCCCCGTTTTTATATGCTTTCACCAGCTTTTCCTTGTTCTTACATGGAATGATCACATCAACATTTTTGCCACTCACCTTCAGATCAACAGTTATCTTATTCATGTCGCTAAGGGTGAATTCAAAGATTTCATCCGTCGTCTTGCCTTTATCATCCGCACTGGAAACAGTTAAAGAAATTCTGCAGGGATCATTATTGATGAGACCCATCTTTTGTTTTACCTCTTTCCCTTCATTTTTAATGTCCCCTATATTTTCCGTGATAAACTTTATTACAGATTGTTTATCACTCCAAACCTTTTCTTTGGGTTTACCATTGCCAGCCAGATACTTAATAGCTACTGCTATTTCCTGCGCCTGTCTCGCATCAAAAGCCATGATCTCAACCTTATCGTCAAATGCCTGCTGTTTGTCTTCCTTAAATACTTTTATGAAAGGCTTTTTGGCACCGACAGAAGCTTCTACATTCAGATATTTACCGGCTGCTCCTATTTTTACTGTTCCGGGATCCAGCATATATGGGTAAAACTCAAATGTTTGTTCCGCCTTTATTCCTTTCGCATCGGTCTTTGCCACATTATACCTGACATTAAGCGGTTCGGCTGATATTGAGCTGAAAGTCAGTTTATAAATTTCGGCCCCGATATTCTCACCTGTAAGGGTTTTAGTCAGAAATGTCATAGCATCTCCTACACTTTTCCATGCCACCGGCTGAATTTCCGAGCTTTTAACAGCTGATTTTAGAGCTTCCACCATTTCACGGGTAGTTTCTATATCGGTTGTCAGAATGCCGATCTCATTCTGGAAATCCTGAAGTGCATTGTCTTTATAATACCTGATGAACTTAGCTTTGTTCTTTGAAATGGGAACTATTGTAATCTTTTTTCCGCTTACTTTAAAGTTCAGGTTGCCGGCATCGATATCGCTGAGATAAAATTCGTACCGTTCCTCAATGGTTTTCCCCTTTGAATCTGGTTCGGTATAGATAAATGTTGATTTTGTCCCGTTTCCGGGGCTGAAACTGATCTTCTGTGTCAAAGTTTTTTTATCTATAGTCAGTTCAGTGGTATTTTTGGTAATAAAATCGAGTGATTTCTGTAATCCTCCAAAATCAGGTATCACCTGCTTACTTTTGTCAATGGCTGCCGCAAATGCAGCAATTATACTGCGCGCCTGATCGATATCTTCGGCAATGATTTCAAAATCATTCCTGAAGTTCTGCTGTTCATTGTTTTTTGAATATCTGATAAACGGGTCGTTCCCTCTGGTCTCAACAGAAACCGACAGTTGTGTACCACTGACCTTAACGGTTAAATTTTTCCTGTTGAGATCCAGGATACTGAATTCAAATTTTTCTTCAGAGGAAACATTCTTCTGATCAGTCTTTTTTACAGAAAAAACGGCAAGATAGTCCTTGCGTTCACCAAATGTAAAGGACTGCTCATAAGACACCGGTCCTGAATTTATTCCGGTAATATTACTTTTAAGCCACGACAATGCATCTGCAGATGTGCTCCATTCTTTTTCACCGGATATTACCAGCGGGATCGTACTCTTAAATAGATCCGTCAACTCCTGAGCTTCACTGGCGCCTGATAATAATATTTCCAGATTATTGGCATAGCTTTCAGCCTTTTCCTCTTTGAAATATTTGATAAATTTCTGATTGTTGTTGATTGATAAGCTTATAAAGAGCTTCTTTCCTGATGTTTTACGAGTAATTGTATTCTTGTCAATGTCAGAGAGATAGAATTCATATCTCTCGCTGATTGCTTTGCCTTTTTCGTCAGTCATTACTGAAACAAAACTAAGCTTTCCCTTCTTTTCGTCCATTACATCGATTGATTGCTTATAAGTAGCTTTATCAACCTGAACATCTTTTACCTTTTCTTTTATTGAGGCTAGCGCCTGGCTTAGATTGTTCTGAGATTTTGCATCAAAAGTTGAAACCATGGAGAGAAGAACCACACAAAAAATTTGAAAAAAACTCGTTTTCATAGTGTTGGGATTTAATGTTTTGTTTAAAGATACAAACTATTAAAATTAAAATTTGTTCAATAGCTTAGCGGAACAGCTTATCTACTCATACCTCAGTGCTTCCACCGGATTGCGGGTAGCTGTTTTCCAGCTTTGCCAGGTCACTGTGATAAGTGCAATAAAGAGCGCAACCATGCCGGCTAATATGAATATCCACCAGCTCAGGGTTGTTCTGTAGGCAAAATTCAGCAACCACTTATTCATGATGTACCATGCCAAAGGGGTGGAAATTACAAAGGCAATGGCCACCCATTTTACAAAGTTCTTATTGAGCATTACCAGAATTTCTGAACTCCTTGCCCCGTTTACCTTTCGGATACCAATCTCCTTTGATCGCTGGCTGGCAGTGTAAATTGCAAGGCCAAATAATCCTATAGAGGCAACGAATATTGCCAGTCCGGTGAACATTGAGAATACCCTGCCAAATGTCTGATCAGACCGGTACTGGGCATTGTAATCTTCATCAAGGAAAAAATATATGAAATGGTCGCCCGGGTAGATTTTATTCCAGGTTTCCCCAATCTGACTGATCGTTTTATTCATATCGGAGGTATTTACTCTGATTGAATAAAAGCCAATGTCTGACATCCATGAATACCCGAAAAAGAAGAGGATTGGCTTTATATCCTTCTTCAAAGACTCCTGATGAAAATCCTTAATGACTCCGACAATCTCATATTGCTTTTCGCCTACAAGAATAAACGAATTTACAGCTGATTGATTATCCTTGAAGCCAAGCTGTCGAACAGCCGTCTCGTTTGCAATAACGGCAAGCTCCTTTTCATTTTCGGATTCTGAATAGTTACGGCCGGCAATAATGCTTAGTTCAAAAGTTTTAACGTAATCATAATCTATATAGGTGTAGGCATAGGTTTTGACAGTGTTGGGTGGATCACCTATCTTCCTCACATCCTGACGCTTCCAGAGTATCTCGTGGCCGGGGATCACTCCTGACGTGGCAATGGCTTCAACCCTGGGAATATTCTTAATCAACGATTTATAACTCTTAAGCCTGGAAACTCTTTGTGTCCTGGCATTCATTGTAGGAGGAGAAAAAGTAACTATAGTGCGCTTAATATTAACACCAAGCTCCTGCCTCTTCATGTAATTGATCTGCTTGTACACCGTAAATACTCCTGCCATCAGAAGAATTGAGGCAGCAAATTGTCCGACTACAAGAATTTTACGCAAGTCCAGATTTTTACTACCTGAAGAATGGATTCCTTTAAAGAGATCGACCGGCTTATACGAAGCCAGATGCAGAGCTGGATAGAGTCCGGAAATAAGGATCCCTGCAGCAATCAGAATAATCAGGGGAAATCCGTATTCCCACCCGAGTTTATTTACTACGGGCATATCCGTGATATTGGCAAACCAGTCCTTAATCAGGAACACAAGGAGGAGAGCAATTACAATACTTATGAAGTTCGTGATTAATGCTTCGGTCATAAACTGTGCTACCAGCTGTTTTTTCAGTGCTCCGACAATTTTCCTGAGTCCGGTTGACTTGGAGTGTTCCACTGCCCTGATCAGGGTGAGATTAATGAAGTTTATCCATGCGAAACAAAGAATTATAAAAGAGATGGAGATCAGTACTATAACTGAATTACGATCGCCGTTGGGTTTTATTTCATGCTCAAGATTTGAGTTCAGATGAATAGTTTTAAATGGCTGAAGATGAAACTCCGTTCTGCCGTCATTCTCCCTGATCTTTTCAGTATAATTAACGGCTATACTTTCAATTTCTGAATTGATCTTTTCAGGATCCGAGCCTGGCCGGGTGAGAATATATGTATATACACCATTATAACCCCAGTCCCAGCTGGTAATTGGTTTTTTGTTAATATGCGCATTCGGATTCCGTATTTTTTCAGTTCCTGTCGAGTCATCCCAGTTCTGAAAATAATAATAATAGGTTGGTAATGTCAGCAGCATATCGAACGGAAGGTGTGTATTTGACGGCAGGTCCTTATAAACACCAGTAACGCAAAAACGCCAGCCCTGACAAACCTTATACCATTTACCAACTGCATCTGTCGTCCCGAACAGACTCATAGCCGCTGATTCAGAGAGAACAGAAGAATGGAGTCCGGTTAGCGGATTGGCTCCAATCTGATTGATAAAATCGAGCTTAAAAACGCTGAAAAAAGTTGAGTCGGTCGCGAACATCTTAATATCATTCAACTGGTTGTCCTCATTATACGCAGTGACAACATCCTTAAACAACTCCGTACTCCCTGTTATCTCTGGTATCCTTTCCCTGAGAACAGCAGCCATCCCTTCAAGTGTCCTGGCACTCCTGAAACTAAGCTCCCCGTTTTGATAACGGTCAAGGCTTATCCTGTAAATGTCCTTATAATTTGCCCAGCTCCTGTCAAAGCTTAACTCATGAGATACATGCATAATAATAAGCAGTGATGAGGCCAGTCCTACTGCAAGGCCGATGATGTTGATGACAGAAAGCAATTTATGCTTCAGAATGTTCCGAATGGAAATTTTCCAGAGAATATTTAGCATTATCCGATCTTTCAGACCAAAATAGGATATTTTAAGGAATTTAAAGAATCCTTTATTGAAATGTTTGTATAGCAATAATTGTCAATGAGTACGCATAGCATACCCAATTTTTGAAAATGCAATTCTATTACCTCCCGGAGCAGTGTCAGACATGGTTCCTTTTTATGGTATTAATGCCATATCTGGACTGCCCATGTAGGAAGTAAAGCTTAATTGCTTCTATTTTGCTGAGTCGGAATGGAGAAGTTCAATTACCACTCCCAGAGCATCAAGGGTTTCATGATAAATATATGTGCCATCATCCGAATCATAACGTCCCTGATGAATAATGGGATAGCCTGCCTGCTCAAGTGCCTTTGAAGTCTTACCTGGGTCTTCAACCTGAAATCCAAGGTGCTGGACGCCCTCTCCCTTTTTGTCCAGAAATTCCTTCCAGCTGGTACCTTCACTTATGGGCTGCAATAGTTCAATCACCACCTGCCCAAGATTGAAGAAAGTCAGCTTTACCTGTCCTTCGGATGGTTTCCCCCGATAGATCTCCTTAACCTCATGGCCGGGACGTGTGGTACTAATTTCAGGCACCGGCATTCCCAGCAATTCAGCCCATAGCTTGCTGCTGGCTTCAATATCGCGGACCACAATTGCGACCTGTACCACTTTCTTTAAACCCGGATCATGATAAGTCATCTTCGTTCCGCTGTTTTTCTGAGCGTTACCTGGCATTGTAAGTGCTAATGACAGGAGAGCTGATGTGAGTAAATAACTAATTTTCATAACTTTGGGGTTTGTAATGATTTAACAAAATATGAGTGTCGGGAATGAATAATAATAATTAGAATCTAATTTAGTAATCATTTTCTGTTTAAAATCAGAGAAAGAAAAAATTATAACCGGATTTGTTTAAAGAATGTTAAGATCCCTCGCTGGTGC
Source organism: Bacteroidales bacterium (assembly GCA_016715075.1). Lineage (GTDB taxonomy): Bacteria > Bacteroidota > Bacteroidia > Bacteroidales > VadinHA17 > LD21. The sequence goes on along the minus strand of JADKBK010000002.1, from coordinate 170,352 downwards.
TCGGGATGACAACGCTTTCTGGATACGAAAGGGAGGGATTTTATCTTTATGAATACAAAACTGTGAAAAATCTTTGATAAGAAAGCCGCACAGAAGAAGTATGACCGACAGAATCCTTTTCATATGGGTAAATAGGTATTTTCCAGACCTGACAATCGTAAAAGTGGCTTCGGTATTCAAATATTAAAAAAAATCGGATCTGCAAATAGAAAAATTGTGTGAAATAGAACAAGTAGCGGAAATTATCTGATCGGGAAAATGGGTATCTCTGATCCGGAATAGACAATACTATTTAAGCTGAAAATTAATATAGACCTTGACCCATACAGGGACTGGTCTTCCGGCCTGCCTGCCGGGTTTAAAAACCGGAAAGGTATTCACAACCCTTAAAGCTTCAGAATCGAGTTCAGGATCGACACCCTTAAAAATACTTATCTGATCAAGTGTGCCTTTGGATGTTACAACAAACTGGACAATAACTTTTCCCTGTATATTATTTTCAAGGGCAATCGTCGGATATCTTGTGTTTTCAGCGATATACCTGTAAAGGCCTTGCATCCCTCCCGGAGGTTCAGGCATCTCTTCAACAGACAGGAATGGTTCGGGTTCTGTAATTTCCTCCGGCACCTCTTCCTTAACTTCCTGGACAACTTCAACCACTTCAACATCCTGAACTTCTGTCTGAGCCTGGTCTGCGGTCATAAGCTGATTATCTTCCTCCGGCTTAACAGTGTCAACAACCTGTGGAGGAATATATTTCTGCTGCTGAACCACATCAGCTGGAGGAGGCGGAGGTGGCGGAGGAGGAGTAACCTGATCAACAGGCTGATCAAGATCCTCCATCCTGATCTCAACCTGCCGCTCTGAATGCTTCGAGAGATTCTTTAAAGCTCTCGCATTTATATACGGAGTAATAACTGCGGAAGACATAAACATGATTCCCAGGAAAAGCGATATAACAACATACTTACTATATTTCTTACGTAACAAGTAAGCTCCGTATTCCTTATTCCTGTCACTGAATACGATTTCATCGAAATCATAATATCTTTTTAAGTCCTTTTCCATGACCTATAAAAGAAAGTTAATCCCGTCCTCTTATTTAGTAACAAATTGCCCGTTCGCAACCGTCTGATTAAATACCTATACAAGTTAAACAATTCAAAAACAAAAGTCAATTTTATTTTGAGATCCGGACTTGAATTGAATACGAGAAAGTCCTGGAAGCAATCATTAGGAATGCTGCATATAAGAGAAACAATCCTGTCAGCCAGGTGCTTCAGAATACCTTTTTAAAATCAATTTCCTGAATCTGTAATACCAGTATATGCTTCAGAATTTAATTTTTCAAAGGGTCATAAGACATCCAGTCAATTTCAGTCTCATAAGGATGAAGGGGCTTTTCAATAGAGTTGGGATTTGTCTCAACTGGCCAGCTGTTTGTGTGCCAGAAATTCATCCTGTAGCGGGAATGATTCTGCGGGATTCCAACAGTTGATCCGCTGTAATCCCATAAAACAACGGTATCGGCAGTAGCAGGATGGATCATCCACCACCGTATGCGATCGGGATACCAGTTAAACCCGTAAGTGTAAAACCTGGCGGATGCATCGTAGCCTTCGATCACCGGAATGGTCTCAGGCTGATTTTGCTGACCGGTCAAAGGGTTCATAATACCACTCAGACGCTCCTTATATGAGGTATTATAAATGGTCCCACTGGCAAGATTAATAGTCCGGCCTACTCTTTTCAGGTCACCACGGAGACCTGTCCATGTACCAATATATATTATTTCAGGATCGGCCAGAAGCCACTCAAAATCAATTTCACTAAGTCCGGGCACACTATCCACCTGATAGGTAAAGTAACCAACCACTGCACCGACATCAGGTTGAATTTTCCTGACATCAGGTACTCTGAGACGAGCTGCATAGGTGCCGAAATGAGTAAAATCATTTGAAATGATCTCCGGTCCCTTTCCTGCTCCTGCCCTGTCTTCCGGATCTATCTTCAGGGAAAGGATCTTTGTGCCAGGTTCATTTGGGGAATCTGCACCGAATGTCCATATAAAATCAGCTCCCCTGCCGTCTGTAGAGGGTGTAAAATTCTCAGATACAGAAGTATTGAAATCTTCGAAAAAAGAACTGTGATACCTGTCATTACGTGTAAAAGCGTAGAGACCTGCAATTAATATAACCGCTGCTATAAACAATATCTTCATCCTTAACCTCATAAACATTTCTGATTACATGTAATTATTTTGCCTGGCTGAATAACAGGAGAACAAATTGCCTCCGGACCAAATCTAACATTGTTTGTCCGAATAATCAAACACTTTTTTTTATTAATAGGCATAGTGCAATTCTGTTGAAAATCATTTCCTGAATATATAAATATCATTATCTTGTTGCCGATGTGAAGTTGGAAGTTATCCAGAGGCAATAGTATAATAAATCGTAATCTGACCGGGTATTTATTTTTCCCTGCAACGCGGCACTTATAAATGCCGGACTGAAGATAAGCGGAATGGCAGCACTCAATGTTAAAATCCGCAGATAACGATCTGAATATATGTCAAATCATTCAAAGGAAGAATATGTATTAACACTAAATTTATCCGTTATGAGAACTTTATTCAGTTTTATATTTCTGATTATGACTTCGTTATCGTTTGGTCAGTTTACCGAACCAAAATTCGGGAAAATTGATGAGGCCGATCTTGCCATGACAAAGTACGAAAATGATACAACTGCTGAAGCCCTGATGCTTTTCGATTATGGTACCACAAAATTCATTCTAAGCCCGGAGGAGCAATTCCAGTTTGTTTTTGAAAGGCATTTCCGGATAAAGATATTTAAGAAATCTGCCTTTCGTCTCGCTGATTTTAAATTCAGTCTTTATGAAAGCGGAGCAAGCAAGGAAAAAATTACAGATCTGAAAGCTGTCACCTACAATCTTGTTGACGGGAAAGTAGTTAAAACAAAACTTGATAACGATAATATTTTTGAAGAGAAGTCGAATAACTATTACATCGAGAAATTCGCCTTTCCACAGGTAAAGGAGGGTTCTGTAATTGAATTATCGTACTCAATTACTTCTGACTTTCTTTATAATCTGAGAGGCTGGACTTTTCAATATTCAATCCCGGCAATATGGAGCCAGTATATCTGCGAGATCCCTGAATATTTTATCTACAGACAAACTGCAAAAGGATACCTGCCCTTCGATATTGCCATAAATGACAGGTTTGAAGGAAAATTCACCGTATTAAGCAGAGGTGAAACGCATATGATGCCCGGTGGAGGTGCCCGGACTCAGAACGATAGATATGATATCAGAGTGAACACCTCAAGACAGATTCTTGCGACAAAAAATGTACCTGCATTTATTTCAGAACCTAATATTGACTGTGAAGACAACTACATTTCATCAATAGAATACGAGCTTGCCAGCATAAAATTTCCAAATGAACCGAGCAAGGATTATGCTAAAACATGGGAATCAGTAAACGACCAGATGAAGCAAGATGAGGATTTTGGACAATTACTGAAAGCTGACGGTTTTATAAAAGATACCGTTAAATTCCTGATTAAGGACAAAACAACACAACTTGAGAAGGCTTCCTCGATATATTCCTACGTTCAAAAGAAAATGAAATGGAATGGTCTCTACAAAATCTGGTCAACAAAAGGATTAAAGAAACCTTATGCAGATCGCACAGGCAGTTCATCAGAAATTAATCTCCTGCTGACTGTAATGCTTAAAAATGCCGGATTGGATGCAACACCTGTATTGTTCAGCACAAGGGATAATGGCACTGCCCTGAGCGCTTTCCCTACAATTTCCAAATTCAATTCAGTTCTTACCCGTTTAGTGGTTGAAGGAAAGATATACCTGCTTGACGCTACAAGCGAATTCTGCCCCTTTGGCTTCCTCCCTGCCAACGATATTAACGGACAGGGCAGGGTGATAAACGAGTTAACCGGAGACTGGGTAAATCTCGAAACCAAGATGAAATTCAGCGAGGTAAAAAACTATGTTCTGAATATTACTCCTGAAGGCAACTTCACTGGTTTCATCAAAGAATCATATGACGGATATGGTGGAATATATTACCGTGAATCAATTGATGAAGAAAAATCAAATGATGATTATATAAAGATATTACAGGAAAACACGAAAGGACTTAACGTCCTCGGCTATTCGATCTCTGAGAAAGATAATATTTACAAACCTCTTACCGATTCACTTAATGTAGAAATAACTGACCGTGCGGAAATAATCGGTGATAAGATCCTTTTCCAGCCAATGCTATTTGAAACTCTGGAAAAAAACCGCTACACTCTCGAAGACCGGAAATACCCTGTAAATTATAACTACCCGATATCAGAAACATATCTTTTTGAGTATACAATCCCTGATGGATACCAGGTTGAATCACTGCCAAAACCGGCGGTAATGAAGCTTCCCGACAATTCAATAGCGGTTTATTACGATATAAAAAACGCAGAAAACAAGATTACAGTTGTTTATAAAAGAAGTGTAACCAAAATACTTTTCCTCCCTGAGGAATACAAATCACTCAAAGAATTATATAACCAGATAGTTAATAAACATGCTGAGAGCATAATACTCAGGAAGACAATTTAATAGTTAAAATTGAGTTTGTTCATGTACCTGTCAGAATGCAGAAATTCTGAGAGATCACAATAATTGCAGAAAAAAATGACTAATCATATTAAATGGCTGACTATGATTCCGGCCCTGTTGTTCACAGCAGTTAATGCCCAGAATTATTCTGCTGCTTCAATTGCAGACAGCCTGAAGGAAAATGCAAATGCTGTAATACGTGAGTATGTCAAAGAATTTGAACTACAAAGTGTTAACAAGGGGACAGACAGAATTAAAAAAATAATTACAATTCTTGATAAAAACGGGGACGATTTCGGAAACCTGAGCATCAGTTATGATAAGGACTCTAAAGTCAGCATTTATGAAGCTGCGATTTATGATAAGTTCGGGAAAAAGGTAAAAAAGATAAATCAATCTGATATTTCCGACAGCCCGGCACAGAATGGAGGAGCACTTTATTCTGACAACAGGGTTAAGTATTACAGGCCTAATTATGGGGAATATCCCTATACAGTGGAATATGAATATGAAATTGCATATACCAGTCTTATAAGCTATGGCATGTGGTATCCCCTTTTTGGATATAATATCTCACTTGAGCATTCAAAATTCACTTTTGTTCATCCATCAGAAATCCAGTGTAAAAAGAAAGAATTAAACCTTTCATCCAAATCCGAATTAACCTTCAAGGGAAACAAGGCAATTGAAACATGGCAGTGCAGTCCTATTAAAGCCATTGAATATGAGCCATTTAGCATCAGCCTTTCGGAAAGGCTTCCAAAAGTATATATTATGCCCGTCAAACTGATGTTTGACATCTATTCCGGTACGGCCAACAACTGGAATGAATATGGCAAATGGATCTATCAGCTTTATGCCGGACGCGATCAGATAGCAGATGCAGAGAAATTCATTATTGCCAGACAACTTGAGAATGGCCACGATACAATTGGTAAAATCAAGCTGTTGTATCAGTATATGCAGGAACATACACGTTATGTCGGAATCCAGCTCGGGATTGGCGGATTTCAACCCTTTCCGGCACAGACAGTTTTTGAAACAGGATATGGAGATTGCAAGGCGCTGACAAATTACATGCACACCCTGCTAAGACAAATAGGCCTTGAGTCCTATCCGGCACTGGTTTCTTCAGGAGTCTATATAGAACCTATTTTCCATGATTTCCCTAATTTTCAGCAATTTGATCATGTAATTCTTTGTGTTCCATTCCGGAAAGATACAATCTGGCTCGAATGTACGAGTCAGACAGCACCTTTCGGCTTCCTGGGCGACTTTACTGACGACCGGGATGTTCTCCTGATTACAAATGAAGGAGGTAAGCTGGCACACACAAAAAGATATGGAGCAGATGATAATCTATTAATCTCCAAATCTGAATTTGTAATCGATGCAACAGGGAATGCAAGTTGTCAGATCAGTACCAATTATAAGGCCCTTCAGTACAATGATATTTCTGAAGTGTTTCTCTATAATCCGGATGAACAGAAAAAATGGCTCTATAGAAACGCCACTCTCCCTTCGCAGCAATTAATTGATTACCATATCAGAAATTTTAAAGAGCCAATCCCTGCTGCAACAATCGATGAATCCTGGGTTTCAAAAAACTATTGCTCATTTACAGGTAATTACATGATATTGCCTCTAAACCTTGTAAATGTTCAGACTCCAATCAAAAAAATGATTAAGGAAAGAAAATCTGATTTCATCATCCACAGATCCACTGCTGATTACGATACACTGGTTTACAAAGTACCTTCTAATTACAAAATAGAATCTTTACAAGGCGGAAAAGAGATCAAATCAGCATTTGGGGACTTTTCATACACAGTAACCGCCAAAGACAATAATATTATTTATTCAAGAAAGTTTGTAATAAATCAGGGCCGGTTCAAGGCCGCCGAATACAAGAATTTCTATGAATTTTGTCTTGCAGTTTCGAAAGCAGATAATGTAAAGGTAATGCTGGCAAAGTAACCTTATGATCTCCTGCAGTTTTAACCTTCTATTCTATAATTAAAGGCCTCCCGGAAGGGTATTTTACTGAATATCTCAGGTAAATTTCCTTTTTCTCACCCGGTTTCAGCTTCAAATCCCAGGTCAGCCTGCCAGTGGATTCTTCCTGCTTTGCTCCTGAACTCTCAATAAGATCCACTTTAATATCATCTGTCTTTGAAACAGGATATTGATCCTCAACAGTGATGCTGACCGGTACAGCCTTGTTATTCTTAATTGTTATCAGCCATGATTTTTGCTCTTTCCTTGAGCTTCCCATCAAACTTTTGCTGACAAAATCCTTCTGAATCTCTCTCGATATTATAATATCCTGATCTCTTCCAACAGAAAGTGTAAGTGTATCGAGCGGGGTGTCAAGGTCAATAAATGACTCTCCCTGGTAGACTCCCTTAAAAAAGATATTGGCATTTCCATTGAGGAGGCTATACTTAAAGTAATCTGGTATTCCCGCTATCAGATACGCATCCTTTGATAGCTTCGGAATTGCAGAATACTGATATTCAGCATCAATTTCATACTCAACCATCGAAACATCATAAGGTTGGTTGTCAGAGGGTATTGAATAGGGTATTTTAATCTGAAACTCCGTTGTAAGCTGCCTTTTTTCAATCCCCAGCGGGATCTGTTCCTTTTTTCTCGATACCGTCACTCCGGCAACTCTTCCCTGAAGAGCAGCAACCTCATCCCCACTCACTCCGTAAGCAGCAACAACAACTTCCTCAAGCATTTGAATATCAGGAGTCATGACTATATTCAGAACCGGAGAATTAGCGATCTGTTCCTGCGCCTGATAGCCGAGAAAAGTATATGAGAGTATATCTGAACCCGCCGGAAGATCAATCTGATAATTCCCATAGGTATCCGTTACTGTTCCTGTGGTTGTACCTTTAACAATAACATTTACACCAGGGAGCGCTTCCTTTGTTTCCGAATCGGTAACCTTACCTGTGACCTTTCCTCTGACTGGCTGTCGGGAAGTCAGCAGCAGATTCGATCTGTCGGTATAGTAGTTATTGAAAGTAAGATAATAGGCAGAGAGTTCGGGTTTATTATTGCTAATTGAAGGATTACCTGTCGACAGAGTTAAATTGACATTGTTCCACTCTTCATTTGAGTTTTGACGAACTTTGGCTTTGTAGAAAAGGCCAAGAGGTTCATTTACCTCCTTTATCCTAACATCATATGCCGGGATCCAACTGGCATCAGCTATAAAGTAAGTAAGCCTGATATTTGATCTGGTGTCCGCTTCAGCTGAGATAACAACTGTTACCTGGCTTGTTGGCAAATCTATTTTTGAATTCAGTTCCTGCAACTGTTTTGAGATCATTACCAGGTTAGTTTTTAACCCGAAAACAGAATTATCCATTTTATGAGTTGCCGATTCAATCTCAGTCAATCGTTTTCTGAAAAAGGTTGCGGCCTGTTCCAGTTCATTTACATTTACACCGTTATCACCGGCTATCGATTTGTTTGAAAGTATCATATCCTTTTCCTGAACATAGACTGTCTTAAAATTGTTAAGTAGTTTTATGCTGTCAAGAATTTCTTTCCGCCTGGTTTCCAGCAGTTTAATGTCCTTGCCGGCCGTTGCCTTATTAAGATAATCCATACTGTGAGTAACTGACACGACCATAGGGCCGTTTGTAGCACTCACCTGAATACTCTCTGGACTTATTTTGGAAGACAAGCCCTTAAATATAAAGGTTGTTGTGCCTTTCGGAACTGTAACAAATCCTTCCCTTGAAACCTCAGCTCCCTGAAGGTAAACTGTCACATTTTTAATCTCTGAATTAATCTCCTTCCCGCCTTCTGAATATGCGGCGAGTGTCAGCCCGATAAGGGATATGATCATAAAATGTCTTAACATGGGTATAGTATTAATATTTAATCTGACTTTCAACTCTCAGAATCGAATACAAGTTAATTAAATTCAACAATATCATGAATTCCATGCATCATATTATTTTTGCCATGATATAAAACCAATCCGGGAAATAAAATTGTAAATCATTGAAAAGGATGATTTATATGATTGCCAGACAATTTAAAAGAACTTTAAAACTATTATTGAGATTACTATATCTTTAGTGAAATTTAGGTTCAGACATCTGATCAATTGATGAACTGTATTAATCAAATAACATTAATGAGCGACATAATAATTAAACAGGTACTGACCCGTCAGGATAAGAGGAATTTTATTTACCTCCCTTCAAAAGTTCATAAATCAAATCCAAACTGGCTTCCTCCTATATATGTGGATGAATGGGATTTATTCAATGAGAAGAAGAACAAATCATATCAGTATTCCGATACCATATTATATCTTGCTGTCAGGGATAAGAAAATCGTGGGACGGATAATGGGTATAATAAACAGAAGATACAATACTATACATAATGAGCAGCATGGCCGTTTTTGTTTTATGGAATGCTATGAAGATCAGAAAGTTGTTCATGAATTGATTAGTAAGGTGGAGAATTGGGCAAGGAACAAGGGCATGACCAGGCTTGTCGGCCCGCTGGCCTTTTCCGACAAGGATCCTCAGGGATTCCAGATCGAGGGATTTGATTACCCTAAGTTTATTGTCTGCCCCACAAACGATGCCTATCTGCCTGAAATGATTGCCCGGGAGGGTTATGATAAACGTATTGATCTGGTCAATTACCTTGCAAAAACGCCTGAAGACCTGCCACAGGTTTATAAAACAATACTTTCAAGGATATCTGAAAATAAAGAATACAGGGTAGTTGAATTCAGTTCAAAAAAGGAACTGAAACCTTACTTGTTCCCTATCCTTGATTTATTGAATGAGACGTTTCTTGAGATCTATGGTTTTGTTCCGCTTAACGACCATGAAAAGAAAGAATTTGTTGATCGCTACATGATGATCCTGAATCCCCGGTTCATAAAAGTAGTTGAAGGCAACGGAGGTCTCATCGGTTTCGCCGGCGGAATCCGTGATATCAGTGAAGGTGTCAGGAAAGCCCATGGCAGACTTCTGCCGTTTGGCATTCTCAGGATTCTCATGGAATCCAGAAAGTCGAATAAGCTTTTAATGCTGCTGGGAGGAGTAAAAAAGGAATACAGGGGAAAAGGAATTGATGTTCTGATGGCAATTAAAATGCTTCAGTCATGCATTGAAAATAAGATTGAACTGATCGATCTCCATCTGGTCCTTGAAAACAATTTTAAGATGAGGGCGGAATGTGAAAGGATCGGCGGCCAGGTTATCAAAAGGTTCAGGATATTTCAGAAAGATCTGTCCGGGAGTTGAGTCCTGATCCGGTTGGAATTATTTATAGCAGGCCAGCTTCCCTTCGGAGTATACCATTATCCCATTGTCGGTACCCAGATAAACAAGGCCGTTTTTATCAATCATGATAAAAAGGATATTATCGCTTATAAGGCCATCCTTTACAGTGAAGGAGCTCCACACTGAGCCATCATAGACAGATAATCCGCCTTTTGTACCTACCCATACATATCTTCCGTACGGATCAGCGGCAATGGTCTGTACCACATTATCAATGAGCCCGTTAGCGGTATTGAAAACAGTCCAGTTCTCCAGTGTATTATAACCGGCGTGTCTGGCAACACCATTATTTGTTCCGATCCACTGGGTCCCATCACGGGTTATGCAGATACTGTAAACGGTATCCGACGGCATTTCAATCGGCCCCCATTGCAGATATGAAGAAGCACCTGAAATGGCATCAACATTGTCTCTGAAAACTCTTGAAACACCTCCCCCTTCTGTACCCACATATAGCGAGTCTCCATTGGATGTAGTTGCCATTGAGGTTATCGGATAATATCTGAAAAGGCTTTCGGGATATACCTCCTGATATGCGGGAGTAAGCCATTTATTATCAAGCAATGCAGAGATCCCTTTCCCGGTTCCGAACCAGCGCAGCCGATTTCGCCCAAGGGCAACTGATAATATATTATTACTCAGGATATCTGCGTTAGAAGTATCGTATAATACTGCATCGGTTATACCTGACTCCTCATGTACAGGGGCTGCAACGGCACCATGGTCGGTAGCAATCCATAATAAAGGACCACTGCCGGATAATTCATATACAAAACTCTTCAGCCTTTGAAAAACAACAGCATTGTTCACATTTGCCAGGTCTGATAATTTCCCATTGGCTTCCGAAAGGTGCATGTTATCATCCACACTGAAGAGATCACCACGGATAACACCTGCATCGGTCAGGAAATACTTGCCATTGTTATCATCCAGGACAGCCGCATAAAATTTCCCTGGTTTAAATCCTTTCCTGAAGGAACGGTTAATCACGGAGTTGATCTCAATGCTTTTTCCTTTAACAGCCATTGAGGCTTTTCCTGTTGCAGGGTTGAGCACAGCTTCAGCTTTTACATTTTTACTGACCGGATTCTTTGATTCCTTCACCCCCAATTTCATGCCTGCTGAACCAAAATCCATTTTAGGGGCATTCATACCGGTAATACCGGCAGGAATAGAAACAAGGTCTATTCCATAATCCTTGCCGAGGTTACGCGAATACTGCTTATTGACAGGATTATTCCAATGTTCATGAATCCCGAGGCTGGGTATAGGCTTCCCGCTGTTATCAGGATCATATACAATCCCCTTTGGCCAGTTGGAAGAGTCAGCTGCCTGATGCAGGTAATCGTCCACCCCGTTAATATCGGGCATTGCTTCAAAGAAATTATTGGAAGGATCATGGCTGTAGGTCCCATTCCATTCCGTTCTCAGAAAATCATAGCAAACCGACTCGAGGGCAACCTGATCCTGAGAAATAAATACCGAGCTGCTCCAATTACCGTTAAAGGGAGCCATAAAATATTTTACCGGTGGCCCTCCTTCGGACGCTCCACCTGCATAAAGCCCATCGATTACATAAAGTATGGTATTCTGCCCGAGGTATTTGCTGCCCATCAGGTCAACAAGAACACGATACTTATGGTAACCCGCATTTGTTGGGGGTTTTCCCTCAATCTGTGATAAATGTGAATAATGAAGATGGTAAGCCCCTGACCTTGACTGGGAACCAAAATGATTTTTTGCTGTCAGGGTTATCCCTGTCCCGCTGTGAGGTTTCAGATTGGCAACATTGATCATGTAATCAGCATCCTCAATAATATCGTATAGTTTATCTGTCTGGAACTTGTCTGAATAAAACAAAAGATCATTCCTTGTAGGATGGATAAGAGTCCTGCCATAACTACCGGCAGTCCTGTCGGTATATACCACATCAGGAAATTCAGTAGACCAGGCATCAAAATTATGCCCGTAGGTAGGATTCTGGGGATCTCCGACAGCAATATCCTGTTGTTCAATTCCGCAATCATTAATAAGCTGCCTAAGGATCTGAAGGACCAGGAAAGGACTGGTTTCGCAGGTACCCAGATCAGGGCTGCCATCTTCTCCGGATTGATGGTTATGAGAAGCCGGATAATAAAAGTTCCCCTTTGCCCGCTCAGCTTCCCTTAATCTTCCACGACCCGATGTCTGATTTATCTTAATAAAAATCTTCTCACCTGGAGTATATCCCCTGTTTTCCTGATGCCTTTTACTGTTAAAATACCTGAACATCGAGTCCCATGATTTTGCCACGGAAGCTTCACCTGTAAGCATATTCAGCGATTGGCTGAACATGAAGGTCACAACTTTCTGATCAGTATTTCCGGGTTTAAAATAGTAGCTTGTACAATTTCTTTTTGTGGCTGCAGTATCCCACGCCCAAACCACTCTCCCCGGATTGATGCCCAGGGCGGTTCCGATCGGTTGATTTGGTAAGTCATCCGGACCAGTTTTTGTTGTAAGATCCTGGTTATAACCTGCGGAATTGCCGGAAGGATTTATTGCTACTGCGACTATAACAGCAAACATCAGAAAAAAAGCCGAAAGGTATCTTACATTAATAATTCTGAGTTTAAGTTTTCTGGAGGCAAAAGTGAGTCCTCCCACTGTTAGCAGATAGATTATGAATCCCGACATAAAGGGGGCTGCAACCCTCATACATGGATAAGCTGCCCTGGATGGTTTAGGTATTACCCTTATAAGAAACCATATTGTTGAGAGAATTCCGGTAATGACAAAAAGTAAACCTTCCGGTATGTGATGGTTTCTCATCCAATCCCGGACAATTTCCAATCTTCCTCTCAGCTTATGGTACTGAATCCTGTCTTTAAAAATCATTTTCCCATCCTGTATTCAGTTTTAAATTTATCAAAATTATTCTTAAAAACCTATTACACTATCACACAGATCTTCCGGCCCAGTTTCACGCAATCATCAATCATAACAAAAAAATCTTAGCCCGATTTACCTGATTATATCCAGAAATGCTGAAGAAATTCAGTTCCTTTGTTAAAATGGTTACCAATCCATTACGAGATGTCAGGAACCAGAATACTTTTCCTCGCCTGCCTTCTGTTTTTGGAAGGAATAACTGCCGGTCAGAGCCTTAAAGCATCCGGAGAAGGCACAAGGCTTAAGAATAATGCAATCTACGGAACTGCCGGCTTTTATCCTGATGGTATATACTGCAATTTTCTCGTGAACTATGACCGGATAATATTCCGGTTTCCGAATTCTTTTTTCCATGCAATATCATTCCGGGCCGGAGCAGGGCTATGGGTGGCCTGGGGCAGCAAGGGTTCAAATTATGTATCAACCGGGTCAATCCTTATGGGGAAAAAAAGCTCACATCTGGAACTTGGATCAGGTGTATTGTTTACATATAACTCCTATGCTCAGGAATTCCAACCGATTGTAAATGAAAGACATCTGGCCGGTTTCTTTGGCTATCGCTATCAGAAGCCCGGAGGGGAGTTCGTTTTCAGAACAGGAATAGGATGGCCTGAAGGAATGTATCTAAGCATGGGATATTGCTTTTAGAGTTCCATACCACGCAAAGCGACTAATGAAATCTAAAACAAAATGAACAGAAAGAGTTTTTTGCAGTTAGTATCATTATTACCGATAAAATTATCATTAATGAAATCGACAGGGATACACCATCTGACAAACTCTTTTAATACCGGTGATAAAATGCCAGTTTTGTTTCTTGGCCATGGAAGTCCTATGAATGCTATTGAAGAGAATGATTTTGTCCGCAGCTGGAAAGAGCTTGGAAAAAACACTTCCCAGGCCAAATGCCATTTTGTGTGTGTCAGCACATTGGGAGACGAAGGAACGTTCGCGACAGCTATGGAAAAGCCAAAAACAATACATGACTTCGGGGGATTTCCCAAAGCCTTGTATGATGTGCAATATCCTGCACCCGGCAGCCCTGAACTGGCCAGGCAAACAAAAAGTATAATCAAAAAAAGTGTTGTTGAACTCGATGATAAATGGGGTCTTGACCACGGTTGCTGGAGCGTGGTAAAACATTTGTATCCTGCTGCTGATGTGCCGATTATTCAATTGAGCCTCGATTATTACAGGTCACCTCAATACCACTATGATCTGGCTAAAGAGATTGCACCTCTGCGCAATAAAGGGGTTCTGGTAATCGGAAGCGGAAACATCGTGCATAATCTCGGAATGGTGGCCTGGGATAAACTTAACACTGATAATTACGGTTTTGACTGGGCGGTTGAGGCAAAGGAGAAGATGAAGAAATTCATCCTTGCTGATGACCATAAATCTCTTATTGATTACAAGTCACAGGGAAGTGCATTTTCTCTCTCTATACCCACTCCGGAACATTATCTGCCACTATTATATTCTCTGGCGCTTAAAGAGGAAAACGAAAAAGTGAGCTTCCTGAATGACAAAACTGTTGGAGGTTCTCTGGCAATGACTTCATTGATAATCAGGAAGTAAGATACGGCTGTTTGAACTTCCGGTGATTTCGGTTGTTAGAAATACCTGAAAGTCTTCCGGAAACATACGACCGGATTAAAAAATTTTGAAAATGAAACATAGCGAGACCCCAACGAATCAACTCACTGTAGAGATCTGGAGCGACATAATGTGTCCGTTTTGCTACCTTGGAAAGAGGAAGTTTGAAAATGCACTGGACAATTTTACCGGTAAAGAGAGTGTGAGTGTAATATGGAAAAGCTTCCAGTTACAGCCGGATCTCAAAACTGATACATCGATTGATATACATACATACCTTTGCAAGATTAAGGGGATCGGGATCGGACAGGCAAAACAAATTAATGAACATCTTGGTAAATCAGGAAGGAGTGTAGGCCTGGAATACAATTTTGACAAAATAATAGTAGCCAATACATTGAAAGCACATATTCTTCTTCATTTTGCAAGAGAACAGGGAAAACAGAACGAAGTAAAGGAGAAGCTTCTGAGGGCCTATTTTACTGATGGAAGAAATGTGGATGACATACCGACCTTAATTGATATCGGCAACAATGCAGGATTGAATTCAGATGGCCTGTCAGAAGCTCTGCAAGATGATAACTATATTGATGCAGTAAGGGAAGATATATATGAGGCACAGCAACTTGGGATCAGAGGGGTACCCTATTTTGTGTTCGACAAAAAATACGGAGTCAGCGGAGCACAGGAACCTGCTCTTTTTTCAGAGATCCTGGAGAAATCGTTCAATGGCTGGAAGAAAAATAATCCGGTTCTGACCCCTGAGCCAGGTAATGGTCAAAGCTGTACTCCAGATCAAATATGTGATTAAAGCACAGCAAAAGAAGAAAGAGTAGACCATATCGGGCTTCTGTACAAGCTTTAAGTAGCTTATTGAATACCGGAAACAGGTTGGTGGTTACCTCCTTATCATAATATAACCCCTGTATGATCTTCCCTTAGCTGTACTTAGAAGGTAGAAGTAGGTATCATTCGGAAGTGGATTATCATTTTGATCAACTCCATTCCATTTATTGTCATAATCGCTGTTTCTGAAAAGCTCTGTACCCTTTCTGTCAAAAATTATCAGTTCACTCTCACCAAGTGATTCCAATCCCCTGATTACAAAATATTCATTTTTTGTATCTCCGTTTGGAGTTATGAGGGTAGGTACATTTATGTCACCAACTATTAACATAACCTTATCAGTATCCGCAGGACATAATCCGTTATCAACAACCCACATAAGAGTATTATTCCCTGCTGCCAGATCGATTACTGCAGTAAAGGGATCTGTAACATCAGCAATTGTGCCCTCTCCTGTCTCCACAGACCAGATTCCTGTTTCATTCTCGGCCAGAACTGCTTCCATTGTTGTATTGAACTGGTTAAAGAGGAGCTGATCAGGACCGGCATTGGCTGCCGGCAACTGATAGATCCTGACAATAACCGGCTTGATATCAAAAAAGCCGGATGAGTTTGTTCCTTTAATGTAATAGGTACCTGCCACAGCGGCGGCAGGTATGGTGTATTCAATCGTTGCATCAGGATCAGACCAGTAAGTAAACCTTAGATCCTGTTCAGAACCGGCAGTAATAGCAGGAGCCGTAAGGTCAGCAGTCGCAGGATAACAGGCTTCAGGCGGATTGGTAATGATAATAACCGGTTTACCTGGATTTATTATGTTTACTTCCGGTGTTTGCGCCGAAGTACACCCGATAGAATTTGTAACAGTAAATGTATAAACTCCGCTTGTAAGATAAACCATTATATACTGTCTGCCCGACCCTTCCGTTACTGTTCCATCCGGAAGCCGGGTTATTCTCCATCTCCCCGTTGAGGGTAATCCAGTCAGTTCCACACTGCCGGTAGGTACAAGAAATGTCGGTTGAACAACTGAAGCGACAACAGGTACAGGCGGAGGTGGAGGCTGCTCCGGCATGACAAAATTCTCAGAAGGTACTGAGACACATCCGTAATGGTTTCGGACTGTGAAAACATAGGTCCCAGGTGAGATTCCGGCAACAGTGGTACTTGTACCGGATCCTTCCGTAGCAATGGTACCCGGGTAACGGGTGAGTGTCCAGGTGCCGTGCGATGGTAATCCCAGAATATTAATACTACCTGTGCCCAGAGCACATGTCGGTTGCGTTACAGAACCCATATCCGGGGGATCAGGTGTCGGAGGCTGATCATTTATAACAAAACTATGAGAGGGTACAGAGGTACACCCTTCCTGATTGGTTACAGTGAAGGTATAAGTTCCTGCCGGGATATTGGGAACAGTAAATGTTGTACCGGTTCCCGTTCTTGTAACACCATCCGGACTTCGGTTCAGGGTCCATGTCCCGGAGGAGGGTAAGTTGCTCAGAACTACACTGCCTGTAGATATCCCGCATGAGGGTTGAGTTGTTGCACCTGTCTGAGGAGCAGAGGGCGGTGAAGGCGGAGAATTGACCACTGCGTCATCTGATTCACCTGATGTGCATCCATATGCATTGGTAACAGTAAAAGTATAGGTCCCTTCAGGCAGATCTGACACTGTACTGCTTGTGCCTGAACCTGTAACTGAAAAATCATCAGGATATATTGTCAGAGTCCATGCTCCTGAGGGTAAGCCATTCAGCTCCACACTGCCTGTTTCCGAAGTACAGTTAGGCTGGATAATGTTCCCGATCACAGGGACGGCAGGATTGGCTACCACCATGAGCTCATAAGTTTGTGTAGCCTGGGCGCATGGAAATCCCAGGGGATTATTTGTTGTCACCGTGATCCTGACTGTCCTTCCCCTGTCGGCAGATACAGGTGTATAGGTGAAAGAAAACGGGGAGCTTAGAGCTGTAGATGGCGTCACTGAGCCAGCACCATCTTCCGTAATAGTCACACTCGTTGCTGTACCGCCGAATCTGTTTCCGCTGACAGTTACAGGAGTTCTGCCACAGGTACTTCCACTTGTCGAACTGAGCTGAACAGTCGGTTGATTGATACAGGGGCAATTCACTTCGAAAACTAATCCTGCAGACGTGCATCCCTCAGGATTCACAACAGATATCTGATGATTACCATTCGCGACATTAATAAAAAGTGGACTCGCCTGATAAGCTCCGGCATCAAGACTGTACCGAAGACCTGCGCCAACAGGTGATGTTACAGTAACTGATGCATGTCCAAACCCGAGTGAACAGTCAATTGAAATAACAGGGACCCCGGGTATCGGAGGTGGTGCACTGATTACTGCACCGGCGCTTGGAGGTGATGGACAGCCCCCACCAGTGGTAACTGTAAAAGTATATGTTCCTGCACTCAAACCTGACACCGTTGTACTAGTTCCGGTACCTGAAGTTGTAACATTTCCAGGACTGCGTGTCAGAACCCATTGTCCGGCAGGGAGTGAATTTAAGACAATACTTCCTGTGAGAACAGAACAGGTTGGCTGTGTAATATTTGAGATCTGCGGTGCCGGGAGTGTTGAAGGAGGAGGATTAATAACTACATTAGAAGACGGGGCAGAAGGACAACCGGTTGTACGGGAAACAGTAAAGTAGTAAGTCCCTGGCGCCAGACCTGTAATAGTAGTCCTTCGTCCTGAACCAGACATAGTCACTCCTCCCGGGTACCGTGTTAAGATCCATGTGCTATTCGAAGGCAGGTTGTTAATAACCACACTCCCTGTTGGCTGAAGACATGTCGGCTGTGTAATTGTTCCAACCCCCGGGGCTGACGGACCGGCATTTATAGTAACTGTTACACCCACCCTGGAAGCACTGGAACATCTGCCAGCCCTGTAAGCCTCAGCATAATAGGTAGTGGTAACGGCAGAAGTAACAGGAAAGAGAGCACCGCTTACCCTCGTCCCGAGCAATGATCCTCCGGTCCTGGCAGTATACCATCGGATGGAATCACCTGCAGATATTGCACTCAGATTAGAAACAGCACCTGAACAGACCGAAGAAGGAGTTGCAGTCACCGCTGTGGGAACGGCCGGTATCAAATTGATAGTGAGATCCGAAGTATCTGGCGCACTAACAATCAGAGGACTGCTTGATACAACCCTGATCCTGTAACGGGTACCAAAAACTGTCCCCGCAGGTATGATCGCATTAATACTCCCTGAATTTACAGAAACTATCGTTCCTATATTAACAGGCGAAATGAAAGTACCAGTGTCACTGCTGAGCTGAGCTGTAAAAGTATTCAGAATATTGAAGAATCCTCCGGTATCCGAAACTGCATAATTAACCGTTACAGGTTGTCCTGCACAAAAAGCAGTTCCATTAACTGTTACATTTATTATTGAGGGAGCCATAAAGAAACTTTCCGGAAGACCATCCGGAGTTACATTATAAGAATAATCGGTCAGGTCATGATTAAAAAAACCGATTGACCTCCTGTCAGGGACAAAGCCTGTAGTAACAGAAAGAATCAATAAGATTACTAAATTCCGCAATCTTATCCGGACGAAAGAGTACCAAAATTGTTCCATTATCCGGTCCATCCTAATAAACATAATCAAAACACCAATGTGCTTTTATTTGTTCAAAACTCTTAATTAAATACTGAAGAGTTCATTTACTCATCAGATGGCAAGCGATCCGCCATTTCAATGATTAGATCTTATAAAGTTATGAAAGAGATCTATGTAAATCAAATAAAATGCAATTCTTTATCAAATTCCAGGAGAGATTAGGGATCAATAATGTCGGATTCCTTGCTTCTCCTGACCAAAGTCTCTCATTAACATAAGATTACCACCTCCGGGAAACATAATGAGCCTGGGACTCCTGACCAGTAATAGCCTTTCATTATAATCACATTTTATCAATCTGATTATCTGCCATTTATATTTCAATAAAATTAGAATTAGGGCTGTGAATATATCTTTTTTCAAGATTTATTAGTTCCTATCTTAATTATGAATATTTTTGCTAATAAGAACAGATGTGAAATGATACCTTACGGAAAACCATTTTTTAGTGCAGACTCCTTTAACCTGACAGCTGAAGGAGGTGTGACCTTTTTCCAGTACCTAAAAAAGTTTAACCTGTTCAGGGAGCCTGAATTGCTTATTCTCTCTCCAAATATCCATTTCTACTATGACGAGAATGATCTGAAAGATGTCAGAACATTTATCCTGCTCAGAAAACTTAATCTGATTAAAGAACTCGATACTTTTTTAGATACCCTTTCTCATATACTCCCCCCTGACGTTAATTTTGTAGGCTGCTTTTCAGATAATAAAACTCTGAAATGGAATGGATTTGTATAAAACATATCCAACAAGATCACTAATATACTCGATTCCAAAACCGATCATTATCTGGATAAAAAAGAGGTTTCAGAACTCCTGGAAAAATACAGATTCAAGATTATCGATATGACGGAGATGAATGAATTAATACTTTTTTATTCACAGACCCGTCCCTCTGAACAGATAGAATGAACGGGGTACAAAAAATGCATCCCTGAACGAAAATCCGTTTTCACTTAACCACGATTCCAATGCCTGGGCAATTTTCCTGTTTCTTAAAAGAACATGCCCGGTCTCTTCTGAAATAATCTGGTAATGTACTTTCATCGTTTTTGATCTTATTAGTTAGAATGCCCTATTTTTAAAACGTAAAATGATTACTGCTAATTGCTGCCCTTTTCTCCCGAATCACTGAGGCAGACTGATATTCTGAGAGATGAAATAGGTGTGCCCGTTCATCTTTTTCATATTTAATGTTTTGAACCCGTTCTTTTCCAGGATATCGGTTACCTCATTTCTGTTCATAACATGATTTCTCCGGGAGCTAAATGTTTTAAATATTTTTCTAAATGTCCTGAAAATATTTCCGGGAGTGAATCTGTTCGCACTTTCCTCATCTGAGAAATATCCGATGAAGTTAGTATTGGGAGGAAGGGTACGGACTAATGAATTCAGAAACAGGTCAAGATGTTTTATAAGGTTGAGCCTTTTAAGATTAACTATTACCCTAGCATTTTTTAATTCCCTCTCATCACAGAAATAATTATCTTTTGAGGAAAGAACTACAAGATTGGATTCCTGCGAAATGTCAAGACTTCTCATGAAACGGAAAAAGTTCAGACCCACTTCATTTATAAGAGTAAAAAAGGAAGGATCAGGAAAACCCCATATTGTTTTCTGATTCTTACTTTCACTTATATAACCTGCTGAATTTTCCATCATTTCATGTGTCTGATTTCTTGTTAAAGGTATATTAAAAGGTATCGCATTTCAATACCCAAACACCCTATTAATGAGTAATTTAGATGATTTCACCCCCGTCTGGTCACACCATTATTGATGGCTGCTTACAGTATTAGTCCGTTCAAATAAGGAAGAGTGCAATTCGTCAAAAACGATAGTGAATTGACGAAAAATCAGGTAAAAGCAGTAAGCCTGAAGATTAATAATAATTGTATATTACTGATTATCTGTAACTTTACGCTACTCTTGAGGTTAATAATGCCAATTATACAGGAAAATCCTGATTTGACGAGCAGCTCAAAAACATTGACAGTTTTTATGATTTACAAGCCTCAATCGGATGTTTTATCAGCCACTTCAGGTTTTAGAGTGGCAAGAAGAAGTATAATTGCAGCTACGACAGGTATTGCCATCAGTGCCAGATCATGTCCAAGATTTCCGGCATCGGTTGATCTGCCAAGCAGGTTAGTGGTAAAAGCACCCACGAATATTCCTGCCATATTCATAAGACCATATCCAGCGGCTCTGTTCCCCGGGGATACAAACTGGCAGAGTATCGGCATACTATTGGTATCAAACATCCCGAAACCCAATCCAAACATAATTCCCCCGCTTAAAATCAGAACCAGTCCGTTACCAAAACCCAGAAGAAAAAGAGCCGGTACAGTCAGTGATAATCCTATTGCACCGGTAAATATCCTGCCCCGAAGATTTTTCATTACCCATCTGTCAGCAAGTATCCCTCCTGCAATAACTCCTGCAAAGGAAGACATCGCTACGGTTATGGTACATAATGGTCCGGCTTTTGACATATCAATACCGAGCGTTTCTGAAAACAGGGTCGGGAGCCAGTTCTTTACAGCCCAGCCCGGGAAACTGGGTGCTGCAAAATAAAAGAGAATTACCCAGAAACTTATTGTTCCCAGCAATAATCCAAGGCTTTTCCGGATTGAAAGGAATCCTTTCCGGATTGAGAATACTGCATCAGAGACTAGTGAACCTTCAACTCTTTTTTCAGAAAGAAAAAAGATAAGGACAAGGCTGTACAGGATCCCGATCAAGCCAAAACTGTGAAAAGCAGTCTGCCAGCTCCAGGAACTGGCAACTGTGGCACCGAAACCACCCAGTGCCTGTCCGATATAGATCCCTGTCATATGCACTCCTACTGCCCGCGAACGGGTATTCCCACGATGATAATCAGCAATCAGCGACAGCCCTGCCGGCATATAAAGAGCTTCACTCACTCCCATTATGGCTCGCAGAACAAACAGCTGTCCGAAGGTTGTAGCATAACCCATAGTAAGGGTTACAAATGACCATACACCAAGACTTCCTATAATAAGCCATTTCCTGTTAATACGATCCGCTATAAGTCCTGCCATTGGGGACATTAATCCATAGATCCAAAGGAAAACTGCCATCAGCCGGCCAAAATTTTCCGCCTTCTCCAGCTCCGCAATATCAACCATTATAGCAGGTTTCATCGTAGACAACATCTGCCGGTCCATGTAATTAAGCAGCGCCACGCCCCACAAAAGGGCAACTACCAGCCAGGGATAATATGATCTTTCCTGTAGTTTCATAAGCTATGACACAATATTCTATTTTTTTGACAATAAATCATCAATTCCCAGGAGCCTTACCTCTTTAGCAAAACTATCAAAAGTATGCCGGTCCATGTTCCTCACCGGAAGCCTGAATTCGCCGCACTCCATTCCGATATATCTCATAAATGCCTTGCCTGTCGCAATTCCACCGTATTTTCCCAAAAGTGAAATCATATCAATGGATCTCTGCTGAAGCTTCCTGGCCAGCTCAAGATTATTTTTATCAAAGGCATCAATCAGGGAAAGATATAATGGTGATGCATAGTTATATGTACTGCCCACCGCACCCCTGCATCCCAGCACCAGGGCTGATAGCATGCATTCATCCCTGCCCCAGAGCATATCGTACTTTCCTTCTTCAAAATTAAGACAGGAAAGGAAATCCATAAAATCCTCATGAGTGTATTTTATCCCGGCAAAATTTGGAAGCATCTTTGAAATCTTTGCCAGGAAACCTGCCATGGGAATGTATACCCCGGTAAGTACCGGTATATGATAAAAATAAACAGGAATTTCAGGAACAGCCTCTCCAACCCTCGCAACAAATTCCGCCAGCTGTGTATCACTGCCAGGCTTAAAATAATATGGTGCAAGAACAGCAATAGCAGAAAGTCCGGTCTCCCTCGAGAAAAGTGCATTCTCAATACACGCCTGGTATGAAGTGCCCCCTACAAGGTTAATAACCCTTATCTTTCCCCCTGCCCTCAGACATTCGCCCCATGCCGAGGCAATTATATGCTTCTCTTTTTGAGTAAGAGATACCCCTTCGCCTGTCGAGCCATTAATAAATGCACCAATAACACCATTCTTTTCAAGTAATCTGTAATATTCAGGTATCATTACCGGATTAAGATTCCCTTTTGGATCCATTGGTGCAAAAGGCGCTGCAACAAGTCCTTCGTATTTCTTGATTTTCACCATGCTTGCTGTTTTTTAAGTCAGGAGGACTCGTTAAAATTAGTGATTTTCAAATACAAGGCCTCTTTCCGGGAATATTTTAAAGAAATAAATACGGATAACCTATGATAAGGTACTTTGTGTAAATTTGTTATTACAGTTGTCAAGGTTTTGTCTTAATGGATATGAATGAAAAGCTGCTTTATAAGATTCATGTAAGGGGACGAGTCCAGGGTGTCGGATTCAGATGGAGCGCAGCCAGGGAGGCAAGGACCCTCGGATTAAAAGGGTTTATAAAGAATCTGTCAGACGGAAGAGTATACATAGAAGCTGAAGGAACAAGGGAGCAGCTGAACACTTTTCTGGAATGGTGCAGAAAAGGGCCGCAGTTCAGCTCTGTGGTATCTGTAGAATCAGCTTCCTTCCCGGCGGTGGATTATACTGAATTCAGTATTGAACACTAACCTTAAATGACCATATTATTAAAATAACAATTAAAAATATGAAAACCATCCCTCTCTTTCTGCTGGGAATTGCAGCTCTGTTTATTATCTCTTGTAACGGTAATAAAAATGATGCCAATGATGATATAGTCATTGAGAATGATCAGGTAAAGCTGATAATTGCCAAAGAAGGTTATACAAAAAGTCTGGTGAATAAACCTTCCGGTGAGGAATGCCTGCTTCCCGGCAAAAAGCTACCGATTTGCACTGTCACACAGGAGCGGCCTTACCAGAATGAGATAAAACTGGCATATCCAACCAAGGAAACTACCTTCCGGGCAAATTCTGTCAGAAGAGAAGGTGACAGGCTGATAATCGAGTTTGAATTGATCCCATGGGAAGCTGTTGTCGGTTTAAAGATTACTCCGGCTTATATGGGCTTCACTATAGAAGATTTCCGGCTTACCGTGGAGGATTACGGCATCAGTATGGACGAACCCGCAATTTCAGAGATGTGGTTTTTACAGCTTCCTGTGCGAAACCGGACCCATTATGGCGACTGGCTCAACGTGATCTGGGATAATAATCAGGCAATAAATATACTTGCTACAGATCCATTTGCACGGATAGATTCAGAGGAGGGAGAGGGCTGCCGGATTCTGAAAGCCGGGGTCACTGAAGATGTTAAGCTTAAAGGCGCCGGCGCCGCTCTGATTGTATGTCCGACAGATAAACTGCTTGATAATATTGCCACTGTTGAAGATGATTATAATTTGCCCCATGGTGTCAAAAGCAGGAGAAGTGATATTTATAATGCATCGTATTACTGGTCATATGATGTTCTGCCCTCTAATATCGATGAACATATCAAATATGCAAAAATGGCTGGATTCAGGGCATTTATGATATATTATCCCTCGTTCATCGACAGCAGGGATTACAGAAAGCTTGGAGATTACGACTGGAGAAAACCTGAATTCATGAACGGAAGGGAGGATCTGGAGAAAATGCTCAATAAAATTAAGGAGGCAGGAATGGTCCCGGGCTTTCATTTTCTCCATTCACATATCGGACGGGATAGCAGATATATTACTCCGATTCCCGATCACAGGCTCAATCTCCTAAAGATGTTCACCCTTGCAGCACCCATGAGTAAAACTGATACAACCATATTTGTCGGGGAAAATCCTGCAAACATAACAATGACGAATGACCGGCGTGTATTGAAAATCGGAACGGAGCTTATTTCATATAAAAACTACACCACTTCAAGACCATTTAAATTTAATGGTTGTGTCAGGGGAATTGATGAAACTACAGTGAATGCACAGCCGGCAGGATTTATATTCGGATTACTGGATGTCAGTGAGTTTGGCGCTACAAGTGTCTATGTTAATCAGAAAACGGACCTGCAGGAAGAGATAGCCCAAAAGCTTGGTGAGATCTATAAGGCGGGCTTCCAATTTGTCTATTTTGATGGTTCGGAAGGGGTTAATCCGCCTTTCTGGTTCAATGTTTCATATGCTCAATGGAAAGTTTACAGCCAGCTGAAACCCGAACCTCTCTTTGCCGAAGGAGCAGCAAAAACACATTTCAGCTGGCATATGCTCACCAGGGGAAATGCTTTCGATATTTTTAAACCTGAAAAGCTCAAGGAGTCAATACGTAAATTTCCTGCAGACGAAGCTCCCAGAATGAGCGATAACTTCACCCATATAAATTTCGGTTGGCTGGGTTATTGGCTCCCTGATACAAATACCATAGGGACACAGCCTGACCAGCTGGAATATGTAACCAGCAGGGCAGCAGCATGGGATTGCCCGGTATCTATAATGGCCAATCTTGAGCT
This sequence comes from Bacteroidales bacterium, assembly GCA_016715075.1. Taxonomy (GTDB): domain Bacteria; phylum Bacteroidota; class Bacteroidia; order Bacteroidales; family VadinHA17; genus LD21. Next base: position 144,857 of record JADKBK010000002.1, on the reverse strand, counting down.
GTTCGCAGCTCATCCCAGAACACCTGATAATATGGAAGTGTTAAGGCGGTGGGAAGAGGTAAGGGCTAAACACTGGCTCAGTGATCAACAAAAACAGATGCTCATGAATCTTAAGCAGGAACATATCCTCCTGCTGAATGAGAAGAATGACTTTGAACTGGTGCCATATGATCAGATAACTAATGTCGCAAACGGCAGCAGGAAGGTTCAGGCCTTTACCTTTTCACGAAATAATGATCACTATGTTGTTTACTGGCATATATCAGGCAATAAAGAACTTGAACTTCCGATTAGTTCAAAAGATTTTACATTACTGGAAGATATAGGAAAGGAAATCCAGTTAAATTCAGTAAGTGAAGGTAAAACTATTGTCCCTGTCGGAAACCGCCATTATATCAAGACAAATAAATTAACACTTAATGAACTTGTATCAGCATTCGGAAATGCCAGAATTGTTGATTAATTTTTTTTGACTCAATTACAGGATAATTCAGAGCTGTTCCGGATAATCTGCAGTGTCAATCTGGAGTTGGCAAATAGCAAAAGGCAGTTGGCAATTCTTTGCGATACCTGCCATTTGCCTGTTGCCAACTAATTTTTTTCGACTTAAAAACTCCGTGAGACTCCGTATAAACTCCATGTTTACTCTGTGTAAATCCGTGGTAAAAAAATTATATTGAAAATTTTAAAAAAACACTTTGAGATATTATAATTTATATTTTACTTTGCATTTCAAAGTACTTTTATATTATGGAAGACAATTTAAAATCCATCGAGGATATCAGGACAATAAGAAAGTTGATGGAAGAATCGACCCGGTTTCTTTCACTCAGCGGACTCTCAGGCATATTTGCCGGGGTATTTGCCATTACCGGTGCTCTTATTGCATATTTTCTGATCCTGAACAACGGGAGTATTCACCTTGATGAATACAACAGAATACTCCCGCAGGCTGAAACTCTTTCCCTCAGGTGGAAACTTATTGCTGATGCACTATGTGTACTGACCCTGTCTGTAGTTTTCTGCCTCTATTTCTCAAATAAAAAGGCGAAACGTGAAGGCAAGATCTTCTGGTCTCCTGCCTCAAAAAAATTGCTGATAAGCATACTTATTCCGCTTCTTACCGGAGGAATTTTCATAATCGTTCTACTCGTTCAGAATAATATGCAGCTTATAGTACCCGGATTACTGATTTTTTATGGCCTCGCACTCGCAAATGCCGGGAAATTTACATTTGACGAGATTTTTTACCTTGGAATCCTGGAAATTATTACCGGACTAGTAGCAGCATTCATACCGGGCTGGGGAATCATTTTCTGGGTTTTCGGTTTCGGAATACTTCACATTATCTACGGAATAGTAATGTACAGAAAATACGAGGCATGAAAAACCTTATTGACAATCTGAACAAAGTCTTTGACAGCAGGATCAGACTTGGCATTATGTCTGTACTGATGGTGAATGAAAAATTTGATTTTAACAGCCTGAAGGAGACACTGAATGTAACTGACGGAAACCTTGCGAGTCATTTAAAAGCATTGGAGGAAAAAGGAATGATAAGGGTCAACAAACAGTTTATCGGGAGAAAACCCAATACCAGCTACTCTGCTACTTCATCCGGGATATTTGATTTTCAACAACATCTGAAAGCACTTGAAAATATCATAAAAAGCCAATGATTTCTTTATCCTGTCACTTTGAAATACAAAGTACTTTAATCAATCAAAATATATTACTATGAAAATCGAAATTACAAATCACTCAAGGTGGCACCAGTCCATCACTTTAAAACTGGCATTACTGGCTTTCCTCGGGCTGATCTTCCTCATCCCGCTCCAGATGATAAAAGAGGTTATAATGGAAAGGCAATCGAACGGTGAAAAGGTGATGAAGGAGATCTCCGACCAGTGGGCAGCAAAACAGTGTTTCTCCGGACCAGTCCTTAATATCCCGGTTCGGACAATTCCATCTGAAAAAGATGAAAAACCAGTGATCAGGATTTGGCATATTTTACCGGAAACCCTTGATATTAAAGGCGAGGTCAGTCCAGAGATAAGATACAGGGGAATATATCAGTCGGTGGTTTATGATTCCGAGATGCAGATAAACGGACAACTTGCTATACCGGAGGCAGGGACTCTGAAGAACCATGAAATTATATGGAATGAGGCTTATTACACAATCGGCATCACAGATAACAGGGGCCTGAAGGGAAAGATCATTCTGAAAACTGACCAGACAGAACTTGAGGCAGAACCAGGTGTCAGGGATAATGACATCTTTCAGTCAGGCATATCATTCATTAATCCTGTCATAATACCGGGGACAAAAATCAATATAGCAATCAAACTGAGCCTCGCCGGTTCAGAAGGATTGCTGCTGACCCCTCTTGGCAAAACAACCACTGCCCATCTTCAGTCTGATTGGAACTCTCCAAGCTTCAAAGGAAGTTTTCTTCCGTTAAAAAGGAATATTGACGACAAAGGTTTCACGGCCGACTGGGAGGTGACGCACCTTAACAGAAATTTCCCTCAAAGCTGGGTTGGAAATGCTTTTCATCCCATGGAAAGTGCATTCGGGGTTGATCTTTTTCAGCCTGTGGATCATTACCAGAAGTCGTGGAGAAGCTCCAGATACGGACTGTTGTTTATTGCCCTTACTTTTCTGGTCCTGATCTTTCTGGAGATCACCGGAAAGGAGGCTATTCATATTTTTCACTATTTCCTGGTTTCGCTCGGCCTGGTGCTATTCTTCTCACTTCTGAATTCCCTTAGTGAACAGACAGGCTTTAATATCGCATACCTGATCTCCTCGGCAGCCACCATACTGATGATCACAATTTTCACCAGAACTCTTTTCCGGGAAAAGAAGAGAGCATTTATTGTATTTGGTATGCTCACAATACTTTATTCCTTCATCTTCGTCCTTCTGACTCTGAATGATTATGCCTACCTCGCCGGAAATATCGGCCTCTTCCTGCTGTTATTCCTTGTAATGATGCTGTCAGGCAGGATTAAACACTTTCGGACAGAATTGGAGGATGAAGCAAGTGGAGGGGATGATCCGGCAACAAATTAACTTTAACTGAATTTCTCTGTGCAACTCTCAGAGTAACATGCAACAAGGAACTCATTGTCTGTCTGTGTAACCTTTTAAGAACTTACACAGAGCTCCACAGAGGAACACAGAGTGCACAGAGATAAAAAATAACACCCACTTTCAACCCGAGTAACGAAGGGTATTGTATTTTTTAATTTTGTAATATTGCATCTATAAATCTCCGGGATGGCAAAGTATAACTCACTTTTTACTTTCTTTTTATTTATTGCAGGAGTTACTTGCGGATACGGCCAGTCAAAACTTGTATTCACAGGAACATATCAGGGTAATTATCATCAATTTGACAGTATTCTGATTGAGGATACCAATACCGGCAGTAAAATAATGAAGTATTATCCTGATACCATATTGAAGCTCTTGATAACAGGTACAGATGAGATTCCCGATGCTTCAGAATTTTCCCTCAGCCAGAACTATCCCAATCCTTTTCAGGTTAACACTAATTTTAATATCTATCTGCCTCATGACGACAGGCTGACCATTGCCGTCTTCACCTTGTCAGGTAAAGTTATTCTGAACTTTGAAAGGGACCTGACATCGGGGCTGCATTCTTTACATTCTCAGGCAGTGAAGAAAAGGTCTACCTGCTTTCTGCAAAATCATCTAGATACTCTGCTTCGATAAAGATGCTGAATATTCAGGGAACCGGAAATTCAGCCGCGGCACTGGAATATAATGGGAATCTCTCCTATGCAAAAAGCACAAAAAAAGGGAAGGGCTCATTTGATTTTAATACCGGGGATAATCTGGTTATGAAGGGATATATGACTGACAGAGCGGGTTCAGTCATCTCTGACACTATTTATGATACCCCGACAGAAAGCACCTTATATACCTTCGGATTTTTAAAGCAGAACCGTATTGTAATACTTATGTACCATAAAATAACAGATGATGCTCCCTTAAATGAATATGAACGAACCTCTGTTGAATTTGAGAATGACCTGATCTATCTGCGGGACCATAATTATCAGATATTGTCAATGGATGACTTGCCCCTTCTCCGGTCAGGAGAGCTTAAGCTAATCTCAGATGGTGTCATCATAACTTTTGATGATGGCTATGAATCAAATTTTACAAGGGCATTTCCGCTTCTCACAACCTATAATATGCCTGCCACTTTTTTCCTGACAACCGAATGGATGGAGAGTGCTGATTATATGACCTGGTCGCAGGTGTGGCAGATGTCAGGGTTTCCTGGCCCTGAAGGACAAAATATGTTTAAGATGGGATCCCATTCCAGTTCACATCCATTCCTGGAAAAAAGTGCTCCTGATTTTGCTACTCGCGCGGATTATCTGAATTTTCTGAATACTGAACTGGGAGACTCCAAAAACTGGATCACTGATATAACAGGACAAACCAGTATTTTTCTGTCGCTTCCGTTTGGAGATGGGGCCAATAACCAGGATATAATTAACACAGCTGTTGAGAACGGATACCTCGGAATACGTACTTCAATCTGGAATTCATTCACTGTTGAGAAAATGAATTTATTTGTATTGCCCAGTATTCCTGTTCTTTCAGATTCTTCAATAGATATTATCGAGAATTATCTTAATTACTGATACCTGGTTTATTATCTTCCATTGATTCAGCCCTGCATTTTTCACCGGACGAAAGAGTGCTTATTTGTACTTTTCCAGAACGGCTCCTGCAGGCGGGATATCAACTCAAGCAATTTTTATAAGCCTTTTCAGCAGATCATTCAGATGTTTTGAGGTTACCGGTCCTCAACCATTTCAGCAACTCACTGTCAAAAAGGTCGCGCTCCTCGAGCTGGGGAGTGTGTCCGCTTTTTTCAAATACCCTTACAGTCAGTCCTTTGATATCATCAAATCCATTCCATAAGGCAGGGGGATCTATAAAATCATATTTGCCCATTGCCACAAATACAGGAACAGGAACTCTCCTTTCATTTCTGAAGATAAAATAATCTTTAAAGACCGACTCATATAAAGAGTTCAGAATATCTGTATTAAGGGTCATATCTTTCCACAACCAGTGCGCATCATAATTCATGTCATACCAGTATTTTGGCGCCATAATACAGTAGTTCTCAATCACGAACTGAGCCGGTGAAAGGTTTTTCATCTCTGCCAGTTTTTTCCAGTTCTCATTCTGAAGCTTCTCTCTTTCAACAGAAGCGCTCTTCCATATCTCATTTATTGCCTCTTCCTGTTCCCTGTTTGTCTGATAAGCCGGTGAGCCTATCATAACAACCTCTGTAACTCTGCCGGGATATTTCTTTGCATATTCAAAAGCTATTACGCTGTGAATAGAATGACCCATAATGATTACCTTTTCCAGATTAAGAGCTGATCTGACCTTCTCTATGTCATTTAAAATCGTGTCAAGGGTAAAATTTTCCGGCTTTACCGGTGCATAATCCTTTGCAAACCATCGCATATCAGTGAAGTATAATCGTAAACTGTCGCGCAGGTTAAGGGAAAATGTTCTGGGGTAATAGATTGAAGATCCGATAACAAGACATGGTTTGCCCTTACCTTCGGCAACATAATTGAGTTTTGTACCCGAAACCTCAACAAAGCCTGTTGCTGCCTGAGGTTCATAAGAGCCACTTTTTTTTGTTGCCTGCGAATTTGTACAAGCTGAAAGTACACTGAGAAGAAGCAAATAATAACCGGGAATAATTTTCATGACGATGACCTTATTTGATCAGAAAGATAGTCTAAAAATCTATATCCCAGATGCCCGCTGATTTTCCAGGTTGACAAGTGCCGCCGCCCTGTTGTAAAGAGCTTCAAAATAAGCTATCTGGACATCATTATAGGTTCTCTGGGCATTCAGAACCTCAAGGAGGGAATTTTCTCCCCCGTTTGTAACTGTAAATTTTGCCGTTCATCACACCGGAAGCGCTCCTGAGCAAACCATTCTCGAAATTATCAACCTGCCTGCAATAGACATAATAGAGATTCCATGCCTGCAACATTTCAGTCTTTATCTGGAGCTGAACCTGCTGAAAATATTTCTCACTCTGATCAATACGATCCTGAGACATTTTAATCTCCCCTTTATTGAAATTTGAAAATTTAATGGGTATTGAAATGCCTCCTGTGACTCCTTTTGTTGCAGGTGTGCTACCATCCGTCAATCTGGCATTTGATAAATTCAAATTGAGGTCAATATCAGTCACCCTCTCGCTTCTGACCAGGTCAAGGTTTTTCCTGGATACTTCCCTGTACTTTATTGCAGCCAGAAGGTCTGAACGGTTACTGAGAGCCTGTTCAGTGAGATAATCAAGGGAAAAGAGTCTGCATGTATCAACTGACTGGACAGAGGGTACGAAAAGAGTATCTGAGTTTGTCTGACCAGTCATCAGTGTCAGCTCAACTAGTGCATTTTTCCATTCTGTGGCAGCCAGGATCAGTCCATTGAAAAGAATTCCTGCCTCTACTTTACTTTGAATGGCATCAATCTCCATTATGCTTCCCAGCTTAAACCTGATGCTGTCAGCTTCAGAGAGTTTTTTCATCGTTTGCCAGGAGTTGAAAACAACTTCATAAAGCTGTTTGTGCTTTAGGCAATCAAGATATCCAAGCGCAGCTTCCGCCCTGAGATTTCTGAAGTAATCCTCCAGCAGGGCAATTGACAACTCGTATTCATTCTGTGCAAGATCAATCCTTGCCCTTCGCTTTCCTCCCAGCTCTATTGTTGTCCCTATCTCAGTAGAATATTCATATCCTGACCTCTGAGAACTTTCACGGTTTTCCAGCCAGTCAAAAGAGACATAAGGATCGGGGAAGACCCTTGATGCCTCAATTTTTGCTTCCGCTATGCTGACATTGAATCTTCCGGCAGCGTATTCAAGATTTCCCGTACTGACGCGATGAAGATATTCATTAAATGTAAGATCCAAATGGGTAAAGGTGGTATCAACCTGGCCTTCAGCCGTCATTGATACCAGTGTCAAAACAATTGAAGTAACCAAAATTACTCTTTTCATCATACTGATTTTTGAAGATGCATTATTCTGATTTTTTTTCACCCAATCTCTTTTCCATCCAGTAATACAGGGCAGGCAACAGATAGAGTGTAATGATGGTAGCAAAGAAGAGCCCGTATACAATCACCGTTGCCATCGGACGCTGGACATCTGATCCTATGCCTGTTGACATTGATGCAGGAAGAAGTCCGAGAACTGCAACAGCAGCAATCATGAGAATTGGACGAAATCTGTGTTTTGATCCTTCAATTACAGCCAGTTTAAGATCCATCCCTTTTTCTCTTAAAGCATTAAAATGGGCAATCATAATAACCCCATTCTGTATTGAGACGCCAAAGAGTGCAATAAAACCGACAGATGAAGAGACGTTTAAAGTCATCCCAAAGACATTCAGAGCCAGCATACCGCCAAAGAATGCCAACGGTACAACGCCCATTAATAATCCTGCCTGGTTGAATTTACCGAAGGCGCCGAAGAGAAGTATAAACATTATTGCCAGGGCGAGAGGGACTATAAGGGCCAGTCTTGAGAATGCCCGGCTCTGATTCTCAAACTGTCCGCTCCATCTCAGAAAGATCTTTTCATGGTCATATCCCGCCTTTTTTTCAATTCGTTCATTTTGCCTCCTTTAAAAAGGTTGACAGGTCTGTTCCCCGCAGGTTTAGCCTGATTATCATATAGCGCCTGTTCATCTCCCTGGCTATCAGACTCGCTCCTGTAGACATTGTAATTGTAGTCACTTGTGAAAGTGGTATTTTTGCACCAGATGCGGATGTAAGCATAAGGTTGCCTATTTTTTCAGGGTTATTCCTGGCATCTTCTGTATACCGCAGATGACATCATATACCTTGTCACTGATATATACCTGTGAAATCGCTTTCCCGCCTATAGCTACCTCAATGAGTTCAGCCACATCAGATACATTTAATCCGTACTGGGCGATCTTATCCCTGTCTGCATGTATCTGCAATTGAGGAACAGGTGGTTCCTGATCAATTGCCACATCGGTAGCCCCGGGATTAAATTAAGCTCATCCACAATTTTTTCAGCCAGCTGTCTGCTCTCTTTAAAATCGTCTCCGTAAATATTCGAGTGCCAGATCACCAGAAGTGCCGGCTAGAAGGTCCAAACCATGTCGATTATTGGTTGGGAAAATCCAATCCTGTAACCTGGCAGAGTATTCAGATCTGCGGCCATTTCATCAATAAGATCAGATTTCGTTTTACCCCGGGGCCATTCCTTGTACGGTTTAAGACCTACAGAACACTCAACATGGGATGTGGAAAAAGGCTCCGATCCTGCATCATCCCGGCCGGTCTGGGATAAAACGTAGGTGACTTCACTGTACCTGAGGATCCTCTTTCGAAGTGTGTCGCTCATCACTTTTGATTTTTCCAGTGAGATCCCCGGCGGCAACTGAACCTGTAACCATATTGACCCTTCATCAAGCTGAGGCAAAAAATCCTTGCCAACAGTAAAAGTCATTATGACCGATGCTGCAAGTATTAAACCCAGTGTATAGAAAACGGCCTTTGGCTTATCGATTATTACCTTAATATGGTCATGATAAATGATTGTCAGCTTCTCCAGCCACCTGTTCCGATATATTTTATGTGGCTTGCGGTACAAAACATATGATAACCCCGGGATCAGGATAAGTGCTACCGCCAATCCTCCTATCAGTGCATAGCCTACAGTAAATGCCATTGGTGTAAAGAGCTTCTTTTCAATTCGCTCAAATGCAAAAAGCGGAAGGTAGGCGGTTATAATTATCAGAGATGAAAGAAAACGGGTCTGGCAACTTCAACAATGCGTTCCATGACTGATTCCTTATCAAGAATTTCATCAGGATGGTCTTCCCTCTTTTTGAGGATAGTTTCCATCATCACTATTGAGCCTTCAACTATTATCCCGAAATCTATTGCCCCCAGTGAAAGAAGATTAGCCGGGATATTTGTCACATACATAAGTATGAAAGCGATCAGAAGTGATATTGGGATCGTAATAGCAACAAGTACTGCTCCCCTCCAGTTTCCCAGGAAGACAATCAGAACAAGCAATACCAGCATCACTCCAAGTGACAATGTATGTGCAACAGTATTCAGTGTCTCATCCACGAGCATAGTCCTGTCCATAAATGGGCGGATTTTTACTCCAGCGGGCAGCAAGCCGCTATTCAGCTCCTCAACAGCCTGATGAACTCCCACAAGTACTAACGAGGGATTCTGATGCCTTAAGAGCTGAACGATGCCTTCAACAGTTTCCGAATAATCAGTGCGGTGGTCTGAAAACCAAGGATCCCCTTTCTCTCAGATAACCATACTTAAGTTCTCCCAAATCCCTGACATACACTGGTACGCCATTATTTGATTTAACAACTATTTTTCCCAAGGTCGCTCAAATCACGAACCAGCCCAATACCCCGGATAACATAGCTTATTTCACCGCCTGTCAGGAGACTGCCTCCCGCATTGGCATTGTTCTTTTCTATCTTTTCAGTTACATCTGACAGCGAAAGCTTATACTGCTCAAGCTTTCTGGGATCAATCTCTATCTGAAACTGTGTAGTTATTCCCCCGAAGTTGCTTACCTCTGCAACTCCGGTTACCTGTTTCAGCCTTGGAATGATTACCCACTTGTTCAGGTCTGTCAGTTCCCTCAGATCGTGGCTTTTACTTTCCACTATATAGCGATAAATCTCCCCGGTGGGTGAAGTCAGCGGGTTCAGTGCGGGTGAGGCGCCATAAGGGAGATCAAGACCTGTAATTTTTCCCCTGTACTCTCTGTCGGGCCCAGTAATCATCTACCCCGTCTTTGAAAACCAGGACGATGGTTGATATCCCGAAGGCATTTTTACTTCGCATCACATGGAGACCGGGAAGCCCGTTCAAAGCACGTTCAATTGGTATTGTTATCTGCTGTTCCATCTCCTCGGCAGCCAGACCCGGAACCTGTGTAACCACCTGAACTGAAACATCAGCAATATCAGGATAGGCTTCAATGGAGAGCTGTTTCCATGAATAGTAGCCAAAGAAACAAGCTAACGCAAATAACGAAACAATGATCCTCCAGTGCAGTAGTGCTATATTGATAATTTTCTTAAGCATATCTTATCTCGCCTCCAGTAATAGTATTCCACCGTTTACTATTATATTCTCACCAGGAGTCAGTCCTGAATGCACAACTGCCAGTACTTCATTGTCCCTGCTGTATTTAATACGCCGCCTGACGAAAAGTCCCGGATTCGCCTCCACAAATACAAAACTTTCTTCTTCTGTCTGAAATACAGCAGTAGCTGGTACTATTATCGATTTATCTATTTTAGCTGAAAATTCAGCTGAGACATACATTCCCGGTTTCATCAGGCGATTTTCATTTGCACATTCAATGAAAACCTGCACTGACCTGGTCTCCTCATCAAGAAGTTCACTTATGAAATATACCTTCCCTTTTATTGGAATTTCAGGAATACCGGTTAACCTTATTTCAACCTCATCAGATTCATGGATAGATTCTATATCCTTTTCTTTCAACTGGCCCACAACCCATACTTTACTGAGCTCGGCCACAATGACAACCGGCTCGGCATCCTCCCTGAGATACTGGCCAAGAACCAGATTATTCTCAACAATCTCTCCTGCAATCGGAGATCTTATGATGAGAGGCTGACCAAGTACCAGCTCCTCAGGCTTGACTCTGAAAACACTCAGACTGGCAACCGAATTTTCAAAATCCCTGCTTGCCAGGTCATAGGCGGCATCAGCTTCTTCAACCTCCTTCTCGATGCCGACACCATTGATAAACAGATCCTTCTGACGCCTGAGGTTTTTTTCTGCAAGCTGCATTTCCTGCCTTGTATGGAAATATGCTTTGCCTGCTTCAAAGTACGATGGAGAACTAATTTCGAAAATGGGATCATCCACCTTCACATGCTGCCCCAAACGTACATATGATTTGATAATACGTCCGGCAAACGGAGAGGCAACCTCAGCGTAATTATTGGAAATCGCCCTAACAATGCCGGAACTGGTAATCTTCTTTCTATAGGATTGAAGTCTGACTGTATCTATTGTCAGCTTTGCCTGGAAAATGGCTTGATCATTTATAATTATTGTATCTCCTCTGAGACTTAAGCTCTGAGAATCTGTGTTTTCAGTGTTATTGCGACAAGCTGTAATCAAGGCAGTTAGCCACAGAAATATTATTTTGTTCATCAAATGCGCTACTTATGCTCTCTGATTCAGGCATAAAATGTTCCTGAAATATGAGAAATGAATTAAATGAAAATTTAGAAACAGAGGGAGAGCATAATCCGGGGCGGACCACGAAGCGAATTTGGGATAAGATAATTCAGATTGAAAAACTCCGGACAGGAAGTATGTGGGAGTTTGCTTATAAGAAGCAGCAATGGGTCTTTAAATAAGATAACAGCCGGAACCATTGCTGAAAAATCAGCAAGAAGATGAATCAAAAGCAATCCGTTTGCAGAGTGGTTATGGCCTGGAAAACCGGAACCTGAACCACTGAAGGGATGGGAATGGACAATTGTATACCCATCAATTAGATGAGAATGGTTAAAAAAAGTTATTCCTGCTGAAAACCCCAGAAAAAGAACCAGGAAGAAAAACTTGGAAATATATAGTGAAACCCTTTTATACATCTCTTTTCATGGGGTATAACAGCCACAAATATAGTTTTTTTAATAAGACCCCCCGAATCAGATTGAGAATATCCTTAATAATAAATATTATTGTCAATTCCTTACAAAGAAGCAACTGCCTGCATCATGGCTTTTGCATATGCAACATTATAGGTCCATCCGGTATAACCTGCATCTCCCGGATTTTTCCCTATGCCACCGGGATGTTCCCTGTCATAATCAAGCGCCCTGGGATGTTCGGGATAGAGGCCGTATCTCCTCATCACGTCCTTCACGTCCATAGATAGTGTTATCAAAACCACCTATCATCATATTAATAACCGTCAGTCCCTCAGCTTTAAACTGGTCCATCGATTCCAGAAGGCTCTTTTCGGTCCATGGGATCTGCGGTCCTCCTGTCAGAACACAGTCGACACCAAGCTGCTTGATCTTCCTCATGTACATCCGGTCGAGTGATCCAAGCATACACAACTTTGGTTTATCAGGCCCAAAGGTCAGAGGCCAGTCGATCTTTTTCACGTTCACCTCCTCAGTGAGCTCTTCACTCCCTTTTTTTCCCGCTCCCGAAATAACTTACCCAGCCTCACTCGTTCTAAGCCTCAGCTATCACTCTTTCCACCATTCCTTTAATGTAGCCCACTGAGAATGCTGTACCGGTATAGGGTCCATAAGCCATTGCAGGAATATGATCTGCAATTATAACGCCATCAAAATCGACATCTTTTAAAGCTTTCAGGATCTTGTAAATATCGGCATATCCGTCATTTATGAAAGTCTCAGTAAAATGGGGCAGCGGTTGGTTGACATTCCTCAGGTGAACCTTGAAGATCTTATTCCTCCTGCCAAAATATTTTATAGTCTCAATTACATCTTTTCCCATTAAAGAACCTCCTTCAAGCCAGCATCCCACACACAGGCATATTCCCACATTAGGACTATCCGCAATTTCGAGAGCCTGCTTATAGCCGTCAAAACTACTGAAGATGCAACGGGGTACTCCTCCAAGTTCAGGTACAGGAGGATCATCGGGATGAATGCCTATACGGACATTCTGTTCTTCAGCAACAGCAGCTGCCTGCTTGATAAAGTATTCATAATTAGCCCATAATTCATCTTTAGTATACTGCCTGCCATGGGTTAGCGGTCCTTCATATCTTTTTCCTGCCCAGTCACCGGCTGTAGCTTTTTCAAGATCGAATGCACGTGCCGCAGCACCTCCTCTTGTTGATTCGCGGTCTGTGCTCCAGATCCCGTTTGCCATATGTGCATAGGTTGTATAAGGGATACCGGCTTTACCGAGGTTACGGATATGGTTCTTATATTCTTCTATTTTCGCATCTCTTTCCGGAAGATTTAAAACGATGGCATCGACATTATGAACACTGGAATTTCCAAATGCATATACCTTTATCCCGGCATCCGCATAGAGCTGCCGACGGCTGTTATAATACTCATAGCTTGATTTTTTTCCATCGGTGTTCAACACTACATGGTCGATACCCATCTGTTGTATGAAACTGATGCCCGTCTCGTCTGGCTCCGAAGGTGCCTGCAGGGCAACTTTCATGAAAGGTTTCCCGGCTGTTACATTCGACCGCCCTCCCGATGAAATTGTGCCAGGTGTATCCGCCAATCCGGTAATTTTATCTCTCCCGATATTAATCCCGGCCAGGGAAAGAGCTGCCATTGCGCTCCCTTTTTTAATAAATTCTCTTCGGTTGTCTTTCATCTTAAGATGATTGTAATAGGTTTATCAGTAATTTTTCGTTTCAGAAGTCCCAATACAGGATTACACAGGAGTCAGTTGATCCTGTGAAACGAAGGTAGAAAAACCATCTTAAATTAACTACAACCGGAGCAGCGAAATAGCCCCGCAGGCTGAAAGTTGCTTCTAATGACTGAAAACAGTTTCTCAGTTACAGATTATCACATCCCAGGCTCCGGGATAATAAATGATAAATTCATATATGACATCGTTCTGTACAGCATGAAAAGTATTCCATGTGCGATAAGTCACTTTTACATACAGGGGGAAAGAAGAATTTTCAATACCTACTGTATTTCCCATCCGGTACTCATTCCCGCTGTTAAAAGCAAGGGAAAAATCCTCAATATCAGTATTGTCAATTCCATTCTGCTTGAGATTTATTCTCACTCCGTTGGTCGTACCAACATTCCTCCTGATACTGGATCTTGAGACATATCTGCTGCTGATAATTTTATAAGGTGATTTGTTCCTGTGACTTTTAGATATGGCCGGACTTTCTGAGCCGGTGTCCTTAATGTTTGAAATTGCAGCTCCCGATTCGTTATTCCAGTTTAAAATGGTGTACCCTAAAATAACAATTACAATTAAGATAAGCTTCTTTGTCATTGTTTCAATATTTTAAAGGTTTATATATAGAAATTAACTGATCTCTATCCAATCTTAAACCCCATCAAATATCAGTAATCCATACTCAAAGAAAGCAGAATCTGCCCTGGATTATCTGGTACAAAGTTACAATACAATAAATAAACAAGTCAAATTTATTTTTGTTCGTGAAATATCAGGAGGTTTACCAGAAAGAGAAATGGTAATCCGTTGTGCATTTAATCCTGCAAGCACCTTACGGTCGCTCCGCTGTTATTATTGCTGTTGCTCCTGTCTACAGAAGTGTAACTGAAGTTCACGTCACGATACCAGGAACCTTTTGAGGACCATGCGGTGGACGTCCACCAGAATCCGTATTGTGTGATGCTTTTGAACCCGCCGCCGTAATTGCGGTAACCTGTCGGCAAACCGGTAAAACCGCTTTCATTTGTTGCACCGGTATTTGGACTCAGCCAATGTGCAGTACCCGCCTCTTTGAGCTTTCCTCCGGCAACATTCTTCCCTCCAAGGTAATCTGTGAGGATAGTCCATTCCTCATCGGATGGAACATGCCAGCCTTCAGGGCAGAGTTTCCCGGTGTTTACTGCATACCAGTTATATATTGCTCCATAACCAACTGAATCATTATTAAACCAGCAGTAGCCAGGTGTGGAGAGTAATGCCCAGGCGGAGACATCCATCACGAATGGAATGTCTGTTCCATCATTGAACCTGGTTGATTTAAGATTCTCCGCAGTCCAGTTCTGTGTACCTATCTGGATGGTCCTGTATTTATTTCCCTCAAAATCATATATCGAATCATATGTAAGGGCTGGATTAAAGTTAATCACAATATCAGTAGTATCTGTGGTGGTAAATGAAATATCAGCACCGTTACCAACTCCTGAAGCATTAATGGCATTTATCCGAAAATGATACTTTGTTTTTGGTTTTAAATTGACAAGGTTTACCGCGAAGTTTATATTTGTATTGCCTGAAGTGGTATCTGGAACCGGACTGATTGTATGTGATAACTAGATGTAGTATCATACTGGAACACCACTGTGGTGAGTTGATTCTTTCCGTTAGCCTGACCTTTCAGTACTGCCCAGTGACGGCCCGGCCATGAGGCAGAGTTTGTCAATGCTGTAGGTGCAACTGCAGTTGTTTTCTTTTCATCTTTCTTACAGGTAATAAATACCAACACCATTCCTGTCAACACAACGAATTTCAGTAACCCGGAAATAAACTCTCTATTCATGATAACATCTTATGTTTAGTACTGTTTAACCACAAAGGTCATGCCACAACAATTTGTGATTTTTTGGGGGAGGAAGGTAAAATATAAATGTTAAAAAATGAACAGGAAAGACTAATTTCTTCATTTTTTCTCCATAAGCACCCAGTGAAGGTTCGAATTTTCATACTATTCCCTGCTATCATGGTTTACTTTTTCGGACTTGCTCCCCGGAAACGGATTGGAAAGAATATCCGATCTGTAAGACAATGATTTATCGGGTAGCCATTCCCAGAGCGGACCCAGGTCATGCCTTACTTTTTCAATCATTACCCGGGGGACTCTGTTGGTTTTCCTTTCCACAAAAGCCCTGAATTCTGGTTCCCTCTGAAGGTTTTTCAGAATGGATGACAGAGAGCTTATCTTTCCTGATCCGCCTATCGTTAATGAAAGAAGTAGTATTATCCATCGGGGGACCATCATTTCATTAGCATTAAAGCGCCGGTACATTGATCTTGAGGAAAAACTATACTGTAACAGATCAATAAAATGAATGTAAAACTCCTCCCACGTATAATGCTTTGGGACGATATTCAGAGTATGTACCGATCTCATCAGGTGAAAAGGAAATGGAATTATCCTGTCATCAGTTTCATAGCTTATATTACTCCGGACACCCTGTCCATAAATTGAGAGCAGCGCAAATGAGGGATAAGCAGCAGGGGCAAGATCAATGAACCGCTTTGTCAGTTCAAAAGGTTCCTCCCCGCAATCACTGTCAAGTCCGAACATGAAATTAGTCTGAACCTGCGGAATATAACTCTGAATCATATTTACATGATCAGCTATTTTCCTGACTTTGTCAATACCATTTGCAAAGCCTGTCTTCGATTTATCACCATACTCAAACCATGATTCAATCCCCGGCATTATCATCCTGAATCCGTTCTTTTTTAGTCTTCTTACATTAGGCTCACTGAGTACCGAAAGACTGCATTCAGCAATAAAATCAACTGCTCCTTGCGGAACCACCGATTCTATTGTGTCCATGATGAGGTTGAACTTAATCCCGAAATTCGGATCATACCATCCTATCCTGGGATGTTCTATCTGCCTCATAATAAAGCTGAGATCATCCCTGATCATACCTGTATCAAGCTGCTGATAAGGAACCTGTGAATCAATACAGAAATTACACTGGTATGGACATCCAAAACTGCCTATCATTGGAATTACCCTGATAAAGTTTGAATGGCGGTGAACCTTTTCTATAAACTGCCATCTCTCCCTGACCCCTTGAATGGAGGTTGGTTGTGCAGAAGCCGCCAGATAGACTCCCTCATGTCTGTTCATTTCGAAATTCCGGAGAAGCTGTTTCAGCAGATCCCTGTCAGTCATCCCTAAAACATAATCGAAATACTGACAAGCATCGCCCGGATAACTTCTGGCATGCGGCCCGCCGAGAACAGTTACTGCCCCTCGCGACCGGAAATAATTACTCATGGCATAAGCCAGCTGCGCGGTAAAGGTGAAGGAACTTATGAAAACAAGATCTGCCTTGTCTGAAAGAAGATCATTCAGTTTCTGTGAGCCTGTAAAAATAGAATAGTTTACCTCATGACCCTCTTCCCTGCACCATACACCTACTATCTGAGGCATGATGCTCGTATAGTTGGAAAACATATAACGACGGTACAGTGACTGGGAGGGACTGTTATGGATCAGATCAATAATACTGATTTTTAGCTTTTTCATCCAATCGTCCTGTTTGACCTGGTACAACGGAGCTGGCAATACTGTTCAGATTCCCAATAAAATGCTTACAGACAGCCTTGTAAAGCTCTTCAAATGACAATGACATCAAGACTGCCACTGATCATTTTTTCATCACTTCCAACCAAAGTTAAACAATATTTTTTCAGAAGTCAACAATATTTTCCTGATCCAGCCCTGCTATTCCTGATTCATATTTGGCCGGAGATGTAAAATTTTGAGACATCAATATTCTACATTCTCTACTTTATTTCCATTTTATCACCCGGTTGCAGAATATGGTACCGTTCCTTAAGAGATTTCGAGAGTCTTATCATCACTTCCTCAGGGTAGCCTTTTGCCCAGAATCTGTTTTCCGGGTTTACCTCCACTGTGCTGTGATGCTGTGGGAAGATATAATCCGGATCAAGAGCATTTATGAGTATAACTGAGGGATCAATATACATATTATGTTCCGTAGGGGAGACAAAAAGTACATTAACCTTTTTAATAAAGAGATGGTCTTCAAGCAGGTATGTATCGCCAGGCTGAAGGAATGTCTTTCCGTTGATAGTCAGAAGGTATCCGCAATCCTGCAGGTTGGCATCATAATATATGGCAAAACCGGAATTGCCATGAATGGCTCTTAAGGGAGCTACCCCGATCCCTTTTATCTCAAATGGCTCTCTGGGCTTCGCCACCACGATCCTGCTATCGGGAATTTTCATCCTGTGCGCCTCCGCAAGACAACTCTCAGGCATAACGAATATACAGGAAGACTTCTCAAGAAGAATCCTTGATGTATACTCTTCAAAATGATCCCCGTGTGCATGTGTGACAAATGAAATATCCAGAATACCGGCAAGCTCCTCCGGCGTAACCGGAGAAGGGGCTATGCGTCCATTGTCTTCAAGGAACAGGTCGGTGGCAATAACGAGATCGCCGGATTTTATTACCCAGCTGTCCTGTCCGGCCCACCAAACCGATGTTCCGCTTTTCTGGTTCTTTATCTGATCAATCATTGCAGTCTGACTGAACACGCTAAAACTAACAGAGATGACAGACAAAAAGAAAAATACTTTCTTCATACCTAAAACTTTATTTTTATAATTAGTCAATAATAAAAAGACCGGCTGTTCTGACCTGGCTCAGGTTAAAAACTGAAAGATAATGATTTGAATGTACAGATTACAGACGCTCTGAAATAATTTAATGTTTAGGTCCCGGTGCAACTCAGTACACAACATTATCAAAAAGAAGCTCGGATAAAAATAGCCCTCCGGTGTTGAAGGGAAGATTAAATTTGTAATATATCACTATCTTTCATAACTTTAAAAAAATAAAACGTTATGAAAGGACTCTTAATCTTTTTTATAGCATTTGTTTTTTGTACAAGTGGCGCTGGCCAGAAGCCGGAATCATTCTACTATCAGGCACTGGTCAGGAATGAAAAGGGGGAACTTGTCATTTCAACGCCTGTACTGTTCAAGATAAACATTCTTGCAGGATCTGCTTCAGGAGTAGTTGTTTATAGTGAAACACAGACAGAGACCACCAATAAAGAAGGATTGGTATCACTCAAAATAGGAACAGGATCTGACAAAACAGTTAATTTCCTGTCGATCGACTGGAATGCCGATATCTATTTCCTGAAAATAGAATCCCATCCGGCAGGAAGCACCACCTATTCCCAGATGACCACAACACAACTGCTGAATATCGCATTTGAATCTCAGAAGAAGTCCGCGAAACGAAACACTGAAATAGTTATTGAGGATGAATTCCTGATGACCAGGAAGTACATTGGAGAATTTATGGATTCCAGATACACTGGTCCCGAAACTTCTGACGGACCACATATTGTCTGGATAAAAACATCCCTCGATAAAACTTTTGGTAAACTATCAGCATATGGCAAGAACTGCGAGTTTTCTGTGGGTGATAAACTGTATGTAAGGCGGATATTCTACTCCCCGGGTGATGTGTCAGGATACTGGTTCTACCAGATAGAAAATGATTCCTCAATTTTCTACAGACTCACCGAATTCAGTACGATAAGAAAGTCTACGTGGAAACCCTGTTTTTACAGGATTAAGTTACATTACCCTCCTGTCAGAATAGCAAAAAGTTAAAGAATTCTCTGTGAACTCCGGGCTGTTGAGCAAGTCTGTTGCCACCCCCCATCCCCCCCATTGGGGGGGCTTTATAACTTATTGGTTTTAAAAGTCCCCCCCGGGGGATTTAGGGGTGTAATATAGATTATTGCCTTTTTCTACGGCCTCAGAGTTAAACACAGAGGGATTTGATAACTTTTACTTTTTGCTCTTTAAAGCTTCCTTTTTGACCAGTATCTTCTCGATCTCATCCATGATGGAATTCATCGCAGCAATAGTCTTGTCAAAAGGCGCTGAGGTTGTCATATCAACTCCTGCCTTTTTAAGAAGCTCAATAGGATAATCGGAACCTCCGGATGAGAGAAACCTGAGATAATTTTCAAGGGCTCCCTTCTCTTTATTCATCACCCTTTCAGCCAGTGAAATTGATGCTGTAAAAGAGGTGCTGTACTGATAAACATAAAACCTTCTGTAAAAATGCGGTATGAAGGCCCATTCCATTGAGATATAATCATCGACATAACATACACCCTTGTCGTGGCCATAATATTTTTTCACCTGCTTCTCGTAAAGATCTGAAAGGAATTCGCCGGTAAGAGGTTCGCCTTTTTCAGCTGCATCATGTGTGCTGAGCTCAAACTCGGCAAACTGGGTTTGTCTGAAAATGGTTCCCTTATACTGATCGAGCCAGCTCATAAGAAGTGAAAGGCGGACATCGTCATCGCTGATCTCTTTCATCATCTCTTTGAAAAGTAATACTTCATTGAAAGTTGAGGCTACCTCCGCCACAAATGTAGGATAATCAGCTGTCGGATAGGGCTGGGTCTTGTTTGCAAAATAGCTGTGCATAGTATGACCAAGCTCATGTGCAAGCGTACTTACATCACTATATAAATCATTATAATTCAGTAATATGTAAGGATGAATATCATAACCGGCATCATTCGAGTATGCCCCTGAACTCTTGGCAGTTGTAGGCATGACATCAATCCATCTTTCATCAAGGGCTTTTTTCACAACAGAAACATATTCACTACCCATTGGGGCAAGAGCTTTCAATACCAGAGCCTTTGCTTCTTCATAAGTGAATTTGAGTTTAACATCCTTCACTACAGGTGCATAAAGATCGAGGTATTTTAAAGTATCAACATTAAGCATTCTCTTCTTTATCGCCAGGTAACGATGGAATGCAGGAAGATTTTTATTGACATTTTCGATCAGTGAATGGTATACTGCTTCGGGAATATTATTGGGATAGAGTGCTGCCTCAAGTGAAGAGGTGTAGTTACGTGCTTTCGATGAGAAAATATCTGTCATGATACTTCCGTAAAGCATTTCGCCGTAAGACGCTTCAAAATTTTTGTAGTTACCCCAGAAGGTCTTGAAAACCAACTCTCTGTCAGCCCTGTTTGACGTCCCCCGATAAAGGTTATAGCCTGAACTTGTCAGGAGTACTTTTTCTCCCGTACTAAGAGTTACTTCCGGAGAGGGCATTTCTGCATTGCTGAAAGTATTGAAAGTGGAGGAGGGAATACCCGAGATCAGTCCTGCCAGAGCCATAATCCGCTCTTCTCCCTGACTAAGTGTATGTTCCTTCTCATGGAAAATATCTTTCAGTCCCTTGCGGTAGATTTCAAGTTTTGGCTCATCTTTCATGAACTGCTCTATCTTCTGCCAATCCATGCCAAGTATTTCCGGATTAACAAATGATGCCCTGGCTGAAAAATCTGAGAAGATCTGCTGCAACTCCTTGGTCATAGAGGAGTATTTCATATCACGTGTATCCAGATCTGAATTCATACTGCTGTATCCATAGAGCCTGGAGGCCTCTTTTTCAATGCCTGACAAGTAATCCAGACACTTATAAAGATCTTTTGCACTTCGGGAAAGTGTTCCTTTAAAGCTCTCTATTACAGGCAGAGCGCCCACCAGTTTAACCTTCGAACTCTCCCATGCTTCATCCGAAGCATAAAGGGGTTTGAGATCCCATTTATAATTGTCAGGAACCTCCGAACGCTCTTTTTGTCCAAGGAGATCCAGCCCTGAAAAAGTTGTGATAACTGCAACCAACAGTATCTGTAAGAATATTCTTCTTTTTATCATTTTAAATAGCATTTGTGTATCTTTTTGTTTTTCAATTAGTTTAAAGCTGTCAAAATCAAACCCATGATCATTTCCCTGAATCCCTGAAATGCTGTAAAAGTAAAACAATAAAATAATATCCTCATCGGGATAGTTTGTTAAATTCAATTTATATGGCTGATTAAGTTTTCCGGCCAACGGCCGGCTGAACAGGTTACTGAAAAAATCTTTCAGACAACCCTCTATATGAACTGTCTGATACGATCCCAGTAATAAGTGGTCATATGACCTGATCCATTCCATCTTTTTGCTATCTGTTCCAGATCATATGGACCAATCTGATCGGCATAATATATAAATATCTTCATGGAGACCTTGTAATTGAAGAGATCTTTCATTTTATAATTATTACCTGTCCTTCTGTTGTAATCTTCAAGCCTGATAGGCCTTATCTGGAAAATCCCCGTAGCCTCCTCACGCGGATTGAACGCAAGGGTATCATTCATTGTTTCCACGAAACCAACTGCAAACATCAGCTTCTCGTAAGCCTCAACAGGAGGTTTATCAAAAATTACAAATGCGTCCATGTTGGGAGAGGCTGCCCTGAAAACAACCATTACAAATAAAAGAGCAGTTATTGTTATCTTTCTAATGCTGTCTGGCATGTAACCATTTGTATTAGGTGAGCAGAATATAAAAGCCCTTTTTCTCGCTGAAAAGCTTAACTATATAATGAATCAATACAAAGATAAACCTAATTAACCCATTGTAAATAAACTGTATCAGGGTTTTTTATGAACAATGTTTCAACTTTGACGAACAGCTCTTTTTTATAGGTAAAGGCCCATTTCTGCCGATTCCATGTGGTCCTTTCTCCGGAGTCTCTTTCCTGGTAAGAAGATCAGAACTTTTAAGCATTGTTAAACAAAATCCGGGGCCGGGTTATAAGCTAAAATCACAGCCAGAAAAACTACCTTTTATATCTTACATTGAATTTGTATTACTAAATTTACTTAACAAACCCACTTCCTTTAAAGAATGGTTTGTGGATATTCCAATCACTCTTTACCAATTAAAACCATACAATATCAGGAGGATATAAATTATGAAAAAAACAGGTTATTCAAGACGTGATTTTGTCTCAACGGGATCAGTATTGGCCGCTTCCGCAGTTGTTTCTACAGTTTCCTGCAAGTCTGCAGGTCCAACAGGCGGACAAAGCAGAGGAATGCTGAACGCAATGGATTTCGGCGCCAGGGGCGATGGGACCACAGATGACACTGAGTCAATTCAGAAAGCAATGGATCAGGCTGCACTCTCAAATGGAGCAGTCTTTATCCCGGAGGGAAAATACCTTTGTTCGGAATTAAAAGTCCCTGAGGGTATTGGGGTCCACGGATTGCCGGCATGGAGCTACAGGGATGGCAGGGGAACTGTTCTTATGTATAAGGGAGGAGGCAAATGTCTCATAAATCTTACAGGAGCTTTCGGAGCATATCTCTATGGTCTGTGCCTCAACGGGAATGATATTGAGGGGGGAGCCCATGGCATCCTGGTTGATAAACCCGATTACGGGAAACAGGAGGATACCCCAAGGATAGATACCTGCCGGGTGGAGAAGTTTACCGGTGACGGTATAAGGCTGGAAAGGATATGGTGCTTCTGCGTACGCCACTCCCATTGCTTTGTTAACAAAGGATGTGGATTAAGGGTCAGGGGATGGGATGGATTTATTCTCGACAACTGGTTTTCCGGTAATGGGGAAGCTGGTTATGCATCATATGACGAAAATGCATCAAACACAATAACAGGAAACAGGATTGAATGGAACCGGACGGGAGGTATAATAATAAAAGGTGGATCTCACTATAATATCACAGGCAACTATATAGACCGCTCAGGAAGATGTGGCATAGCCCTTCTGCCGGGAACCGAAGGTAAAAGCTGTGAAACGCTCGCAATAACCGGAAATGTTATCTACCGCAGCGGTAAACCTGAATGGGGAAAAGAGGATGATTATGACAGTGCTCATGTAAGATTTGAATCCGTGAAAGGCCTTGTTTTTGTTGGAAATGCATTGAACTCCGGAAGGGATGATGGCGGAGAAGGAAGCTATTCCCCTGACTATGGAATAGTACTTAAGAAGCTTGAAAATTCGATAGTAAAGGATAATGTACAGCAAAATGGTGCACTTAAACAACTCGTTGCTGACCTCGGTGATCATGGCGAAGGAGTAATTATAAAAGACAACGTCGGCTCATTACGAAAAATCGGATAGGTATTTAAAAAATTTTTAAAAAAGCCTCATTCCTTCATAACAGGAATTTCTATGTAGGTGGAATATTGGCTGTTGCAATAGATAGTATGAGTTGCCTTTGTGAAATCATCATCTTTTGCCTCAAAAATATTCGGAACATATTTCTGCGGATTGCGGTCAATTATGGGGAACCATGTACTCTGAATCTGTATCATCAGACGATGACCCTGAAGGAAGGTATGGTTAATCTGGTGCAGATCAATTACAAACTCTTCCGGTTTGCCCGGTATCATGGGTTCAGGTGTTTTGAAGCTCTTCCTGAACCGCCCCCTGAATACCTCCATGGCAACAGGCAATTCATACTGGCTCATCAACTTCTCATTGCTGTCAAAACAGGGGTAAACATCGATGAGCTTGACTATCAGATCGAGGTCGCTGGCTGAAGTACCTGCGAAAATATGAGCCATAACCGCCCCTGTTACCGTAAGGTTTTCCTTGAGTGTATCTCCGACAAAACTTATCACATCAGGCCTGGTAGTCACAAAAAACGCTGATCTTCAACGTGCCATGAGTCCCACCTGCCCAAGCTATAAGTAGCCTCAATCGGAAGCGTCCTGTAGGGTACCGGCTTAAACGGATCACTGATATAGCTGACTGATCCTTTTATTCCAACAGGTCCGGTAAAGTCAGCAGTATTATCACTCTTCGCATAAAACTTCCTGATCTCTGCCTCTTTTGGAGGCCAGCTGTCATAAGTTTTCCACTGGTTTGTACCTGTCTGAAAACAGTATGCCTCAGAAAATTTGCTAACACCCTCTCCCTTGAGCCAGTAATCGAACCATCTCTTCTGAAGATCGTGAAACCATTCTGCCGTATTGCTCCCAAACTCTATCCTGCCCAGGCCCGAAGCGTCAGCGCTACCCCACTGACCATGATTCCATGGCCCAAGAACAATGAAGTTCCTGTTTGCCGAATCTCTTTTCTCCATATGCCGGTACATCAGCTGCGGACCATTTATATCCTCCTGGTCAAAATATCCACCGACATGAAGCATCGGGACCTCTGGTCCTGAAACATAACTAAGGGGAGAATCCTTCTGCCAGAATTCATCATAATCGGGATGCGCTGCAAAATTATTCCATGTAGGGATCTTATCTTTAAAATATTTCTCATTCACATTCTTAAGAGAACCCAGTTTAAGATACCAGCTGAAAAGATCGAACTGTGGAAAAGGGAAATGGATACTTCGCTTTTCAGATTCAACCTGGTATGTATATTCCAGACCATAGCTTAATCTGAATGCCCCGTTATGATGAAAATCATCACCAAGGAAGAGGTCTCCCATGCATGCCTGTTCAGAAGAGGCCTTTAATGCAGGGTGTGGATCAATGGAACCTACAAGTGCCAGCCATCCGGGGTATGAAATCCCATAAATCCCTGCTCTCCCGTTATTCCCCGGAATATTTTTTATCAGCCAGTCAACTGCATCCCAGGTATCAGTGCTTTCATCAGTTATTCCAGCCCGTGTCATATGAACTATGGGCAGATGGATCTGCATCTTACCTTCACTCCTGAACTTACCTCGTATGTCCTGAAAAACAAAAATGTATCCCTCCTCAGCCATTGATCGCAACGACCCCATCGATTCAGCATCCATAGTGGAATCGCCATTCAGATCTATATCCGATCCATAGGGAGTCCGTTGGATCAGAACCGGAACCTTACTGCTGCAATCCTTGGGAGTAAGAACAACCGTGAAGAGTTTAATGCCATCTCTCATTGGAACCATGTAGCTCTTTTTGATATAAGTGGTGATTTTCCCTGGCCTGGCAGTTCCTTTTTTCAAGGCTTAACTCGCTATTGCCCTGAAGATATTAGACGACCAGGTAGCTCCTGAGATTGCATCGAGTTTGTTTGTATCCTGTTTTTCGCGCAATTTCTTAGGGTATGCCTGTACACCGGCCCAGTCACTTCTGCTTTGATTAATATATACAGGATTACCCGCAAAGTGCTTTTCATACTGCCCATCGAATGGCTCATGCAGGCTTGAATCCCTTATCACGAAATGCACCTCGGTAAATTTGCCATTCTCTATCTTTATCCTGGTGATTCCCCAGTAAGGCTCCTCTGTGTAATATCCCCTCGATCTGCCTTCGTATATACCATCAATGTATGGAGTAACGACAGCTTCCTGTCCCATACAAATTGAAGATTCAGGGAATAACAGTAATAGTAATAATCCTGAGCACATGCTTACAAACTTTTTCATCTTTCCGGCCGTAATTAGTTCCATAATTTATCCTTCAGAGACGACAGGTAAATTATTGCCTGTCAATCCCGGATTTGTTCATATAAATATATCCTGAATTATTATGACCCGCAAGAGGTGGCTCCACCCTGTTTAAGCTGACGGATTCTAATCCTGTACAGGAACAAGTCTGATGATCATTCCCGGCTCTTCAAGCGAAACATAAATGAACCCGTCAGGAGATTCTTCCACATTCCTCATACGCCCGATATTATTAAGCAAAGCCTCCCTGTGAATAACTTTGCCATCTTTCAGCTTCACCCTTACAAGATTATGGAATCGGAGTGAACCCATCAGTATATCTCCTTCCCAGTTTTTATATCTTTTCCCTGTAACAAATGTCATACCGCAAGGTGCGAAAGATGGAACCCAGTAATTGACCGGTTGCTCCATCCCTGCCTTAGCGGTGTCAGGGCTGATTATTTTCCCATCGTAATTGATTCCGAAAGTAATAAAAGGCCAGCCATAATTTTTCCCCGGTTCTATAAGATTAAGTTCATCTCCGCCCTTGGGTCCATGTTCACTTTCCCAAAGAGTACCATCGAATGGGCTTATTACCAGTCCCTGCGGATTCCGATGACCATAGCTCCAGATGCTTTTTTTTGCTCCCGGTGTATTAACATAAGGATTATCATTCGGGATGGAGCCATCGTCATTAAGACGGTGTACCTTTCCCCAGTCATTTGACAGGTCGGCCACCTTTTTCATAGTCCCCCGTTCACCTACACCAAAAAACAGATGTCCCTTGCCATCAAAAGTTAGCTTGCAGCCAAAATGGTAGTTCGCCGTCAATGGAGGAGTACCCTCAAAAAGAAGTTGCTTGTCCACCAGGGTATTATCCTTAAGCTTTGCCCTCATAACCGAAGTATTCCATCCCTCACCCCCCTTTTCAGGAAAACCTGAGTAAGAAAAATATAGCCAGCCATTAGAACGGTAATCGGGATGAAGCCTTATGTCAAGCAATCCGCCCTGCCCGTCTGCATGTACTTTCGGAACACCTTTTATTTCTGCGATCAGAACTCCCTTTCTGTAGCGGAGCATTTTACCTTCTTTTTCAGTAACCAGCATATCGCCATCAGGGAGGAATGCCAGTCCCCAGGGAATATTCAGTCCTCTGATAACTGTGTCAGGCTTTATTTTCACATCTTCAGTAACATAGATTCCTTCATCCGGTCGGTAGCTTACTTCCTCCTTCAGTTCGAGCTTCTGGTAGATGAACTTTGAAAGATTTTTCATCTCCTGCCCGCTGAGCGTATCTGCATATCCAAGCATACCAAAATCGGAGTATCCGACCTCGATGCTATTATAGATATCCTCCTCCCGGTTTCCGTACTTCCACTTGCGTGATTTAAACCAGCTCAGATCGTCCCTGTGACAGCTGGCACAGAAATTAGCATACTGACTGGCAGCTTTGACCATAGCTGTATCCTGCAGCATGGATAAGGGAGAATTTGCTTTCCTATTCCCTGAATCAGTTGTAAAACTGCATCCCGACAGGAATAGAAACATTAATACCGAAACAATAAACAGCAGCTTTTTCATGATAATACTATTTTAGGTTCTGAATAATAAGCAAATTAATACTAATATATAAATAAACAATTGATAATCATGTTATACAGGCCAATAAACAAACCTGACCCATGCTTCATAAAAATCTGTATTTCAATCCAAGTGAAAAAGTAAACCACCTTGGCATTCCGGGGTAATAATATCTCGGAGGCCGCTCCGCTGTCCCTGGTGCATTTACCACTACCATCGACGCATATCTCATATCGGTTATATTGTTCAGTCCTGCCATAGCACTCACTGCCCATCGCTTTTGAATATTAACAAGATAACCTGCCTTCGCGTTCAATACTGTCCAGGGATCTGTAAAACTGCTGTTAAAATCATTAAGGGCTATCTTTCCGGAAGAGATAATCTCCAGTTGGGAAAAGAAGCCATGAGCTGTTTCCAGACAGATGCTTCCTGAAAAATTATTCCCGGGAATACCGGGTAACTGATTACCTGAAAAATCATTACTCCCTTCAGTAAAGTCCAAAAAGCTGAAACTGTTTAACGAATAACTAAGGTTTACAACAGCTGAAGAGCGGGCCCTTTCACTACTATTCCTTTTACCCCACAGCCATTGCTGCAATGAAAGTTCAATTCCTCTGTGCAGTGAAGCCCCTGCATTCATCCCTATATAAAAATCTTCCTCAACTCTTTTTGGAACAATCAGGTCACTGACCTTCATGTAATATACTGCAATATCCAGAAAGGACATTTTTTTGAAAAGCTCAAATCTTGCACCGGCTTCATAACTCCAGGCTTTTTCAGGCCTGATATCCTGGTTGATTAATCCAACAGGGGTCATTGTTTCGGAGAGTGAGGGAATCGTAAAGCCATGGTTAATAGCTGCATAGGAGGTTACACTGCTCACAGGCTGCCATGAGACGGATATCCTTGGTGAAAAGACCGGATCAAAGCTGTAGGATCCGGACTGGTTTACAGTATCTTCTGAAAACCGGTCGGTAAACAAAAAACCGGATTTATTAAAATTGAATCCTCCTGTTAAAGTAAACCTGGAAATAGTGACCTCTAATTGTGAAAAAATGTCAGCCTGATAAACAGACTCTCTCCCCTTTTGCGTCAGATCCCCCTTTATACCCGATCCCCCGGGGTTTTCAAACAGGCTGCTGTTATAGTTCTCAAAAAAGATGTTTGAACCGGCTGTGATTTTATAATTCACTGATCCTGAACTCCTGACATATCTTGACAAGACCCTGCCTCCATAAGAGATGCCTGTCTCCTTGAGAAAATTAAATGGCCTGTTTTCCTCATTTTCCCTTAAGGTAAAGAAGAGCGATCCGATAATATCCCAGTCCTTTGAGGGGTGGTAATTAATATTATACCCGGCCATTACTCGTCCGGGCGTCTTGTTTCCTTTTGTTTTAAGCCATGAAGTGGCTGCAGCAGACGGGTCAGATACAAATGTTGAAGAATCAACTGAGCTGGGGATCTGAGCATTAGTCAGGGAGGCCGAAAGCAGAAAATCACCCGTCAGTTTAGTTCCAATCCTGTGATTGAAGTTTGCCATTAATGAGTTACGGTGGTATTTACTGTTTTCCCGGTAACCATCAGATCTGACATCCGAGAAAGATATTAAAATTTCATTGCTCCCCTCTTTCCCCGAGTAGGTGAGGCTGTTTTTAAGGTAGCCAAAAGATCCGGCTGTGCTCATGAGGCTGAGTTCAGAAGGTCCTCCCCCGGCCCTTTTGGGATAAAGTACAACAGCACCTCCAAGCGATGCACCATATATACTTGAAGCCGGCCCCCTTAGTATTTCTATTCTGCTCAGGTATTCAGGGTTTATATCATCAAAATATGTTTCCCCTTCTGCACTGTAGAGCGGAATACCGTCAAAGAACATTTTTATCTTCTTTGTCCCGTAAGGATAGCGGGAACCAATTCCTCTCAGAGTCAGCTTCATGGTTCCGGGTGTAGCCTCCTGATTATGAGACCAGGACTTTGTGCCAGCGACGATACAATATTATAACCTCCATACTGAAGGGAATCGAGTGGCACTATTGAAACAGCCCCTGCAACAGACATGAATTTTTCAGGATTATGATAGGCAGTAACAGTCACTTCAGACAAATTACGACTAAGAGACTGAAGCTGACTGATAGAATCATCCTCCATTCTAAGGTTAACCTGCCCTTGCACAGGATAAGAAGTGACAAGCAATAAGAATATAATATTGTATCTCATTGCATATATTAACTGAATAGAAAGGATTTTGTTCTCAGCTAAATTATGTTATGCTGCCAGAATAAGGAATGTCTGTCAGAAAATCAGAGATCAGTATAATTTATAAATGAAAATTAGCTTTTATAACCTGATTCCGGTATTAATATTAATTTTCAGAGTTGTTTTTCAGTGGAGTTTATTACCACAATCAAGGTCAGATTACTTCCTCCTCTGTATTACCTCCGTGCCAGATAACCTCCCCATAACTATCGGGAGGGACTCTGTGTGCCTTCTTAATTATTTGTTACACAGAGAGCCACAGAGGAATCACAGAGGGGCACAGAGAAAATAAATTGAAATTTCAGACTTTTAAGACAGCCCCTGGAATTAACAGAATCGTATTAGTAACCCCACTTTTTCATGATTTCCAGATCGGCTTTAACACACTCCAGAGGAGTCTTACCCTGGTATGATTCCTGCTCAATAATATAGCATTCTGTCCCGCCTATCTTTGTTGCTGTATCAATAACATCCCTGGTATTAACAATACCTTCCCCCAGGATAGTGCTTTCATATTTTTCACTCCCGCTTTTAGCCAGGATCTCATCCTTCACATGGACATTTTCAAATCTTCCGGGATACTGTTTAACAACATCAATAGCGATTGCGCCGCCATTGTAAAGGTTCCCGATATCCAGCTGCACAACCACCAGCTTAGGATCCATGCTCTTCATCATGATGTCGAATATCTTTTCCCCGTTAAGCTGTTCACTGAATTCAAAACTATGATTATGATAACCAAATTTCATACCCTTCTCGTTACACAATTTGCCGCATTTGTTAAAAACATCCATATAACGTCTGAAATCATCATAGGTTGTTCTCATTGATTCATCCATTGATGGACTTACCACATATTTCTGGCCAAGCACGGCAGCATCCTCAATAGTATATTTCCAGCTGTCGGAGAAATCCTTCTTTGCCTCATCCCAGTGCTTTTTGCCCATTACAGTATGGCCGCTTATCATTTTAAGTCCCAAACCATCGAGAATTTTCCTGAATTCAGTTGCCTTGTACCCATAGAATTTCCTGTCAATGTAGTTTGCATGCTCTACATACACATAACCCATCTTGGCAAGCTGTTTCATAGTTCCTACCGGATCAGTTTTCATCTCATCGCGGACGGAATAGAGTTGCAGACCAACAATACCCTTGGCTTTCGCAGAGGCGAACAGAGATCCCGGAAGCAGCGCTGTTCCCAATGCAGCCATTGTACCGGCTTTTACAAATGTCCTTCTTGATGTTTTCATCGTCATATTCTTTTTTTGGAGTATCCCATTTTCCTGTTTAAGAGATATAAAGATACCTTATTTTCAATTATTATTCGTACATGTCATTGATATCTGCCTTTGATAAGCCGAACATCATATTGCCAATCTTACTGACAACGGCATCAAAGCACTTCCTTCCTTTTTCAGGAGTGGCCCCGTAAGGGTTCCCGATCCCGGTATCGGCAGTAACCTGGGTCCACTTACGCTCAGCCCATGCCCATCCCTCGTTAAAGGCCGCTAACCTGAACTTCTTTCCGTCACCTCTCCCTGCCTGATCAAGAGGAAGAGTCAGCTCTGGTGCAACATATTGCATCATACTGGTTTCCATCTCATCGGCATGCCCCCCGTCATTCTCAAAAAAATCAGAATTGTCAAATGATTTATACCAGTTACATGTACATATGAACATCCTGGGATACCGGAGGCCCAATTCCCTTATCATCTGGCGAAAATCATTCCCTCCATGCCCGTTAAGGATAAGAAACCTGTATATTCCATGTCGGTTCAGCACATCAGTAATATCATCGAGTATTGCAAGCTGGGTGGTCGGATTCATGTTAATATTCAGCTTTATATCCATCTGACCGGTATTTACACCAAATGGAATGGCAGGCAGTACGATTATTTTAGCACCCTTTTCCCATGCGACCTGAGCAGCATCAGCGGCTATTCTGTCGACCATTACATTGTCTGTTGAATAAGGAAGATGCAGGTTATGTGCCTCGGTTGCCCCCCATGGCAATACAGCAAGTTCTATTTCCTGATCCCTGAGTGTTTTCCAGTTTGTTTCTGCCAGAATAAATGGTTTCATCCTTTATGGTATTTGTTCTGACGAAATTAACACTTTCCTTTTAAATTTAACTATCATCAGAATCTTTCCCATATCGTTAACCACGGTCCCGACAGCTAACTGGATTTATTAGGTGCTAATAATAGAATTAGCAGAATAATTTATAAATTAAAATGGCACAGATTGCAAATCCGCGCCAGCAATGAGTGTCTTATTTCTTCGGTTTTTAGTTGAATGATCTCCTTATCCTTTTCTTTGATCTCCTCTTCAAGCTTAGTTACTTTTTCATTGAGCTTATCAACTTTTCCGTTGAGCTTCTTTATATCTTCACTTAACTCTTCCACCTGTTTTGTGAGATTCTCCTTGTCTGTTTCAAGACCCTTTATTACTGGGGTATAAACCGACTTTGCATAGAACCATGAGGTAAAATAACCTATCAGAACTGCAACAAGAAGCAGAGCTATTATGGTGATCACTGCTCCTGTGGGAGACTGTACGAGTAGTATAAATAATTTTGTCATGTTATTGCATTTTTAAAGATATTTCCGTTCTTCTGTTCTTAGCCCTTCCTTCAGCTGTAAGATAGTCAGCTGCCGGTTCCGACGAGCCTTTTGAATCCATAATCATCCGGTCAGTCTTCACACCCTGATTTTCAAGGTATGTACCAACAACCTGTGCCCTTTTCAGGGAAAGTTTACCATTGTAATCATCAGTCCCCACCAGATCAGTATGTCCGGTAACCGAGAGCTTCGACTGTGGGTATTTTTCCAGCCATGTCTTAAACTCGGAAACACGGTTGTCAGTTTGTGGATCAGGTTTGAATTTTGCGTCGTTGAATTCAAAGTAGATCAGAAGATTCTGAGGCATCGATGCTTTAAGTTTCATCAAAGAGTCTGCCTCGCGTGTCTGTGTTTCAGGGATTGTCTGCATAGCTACCGGTTTCCTCATGGCTGGAAGAAGTATATCATTATAGAGCCATGCAGAAATGAAGCACCAGATAACGAAACAAACACACCCGGTGATAAGGATTCTCATTTTTCTTAATTATTTGGTTAGAAATAAGGTAATCGTCCCTCCAAGTTATGAAATATTAATAATATTTCTAACTGTAAACAGTAGAATTTTTCAATTCGCCTTAAATCCGGGGGGGAGGAGTTTATACATCACCGGAGTGACAAGCCTGGCCAGCAAAGTAGAGGTAATTAATCCGCCTATAATTACCCATGCCAGAGGTGAATAGAGGTTGGATTTGCCAAGTGCTATTGGCAATAAACCCCCGATGGCAGTAAGTGTCGTCAGAAGAACAGGAAGGAACCTTATCTCTCCTGCCCTGATAATGGCTTCATTCAGCTCAGTTCCCTGCTGTCTTAACTGATTTGTGAAATCGACAAGAAGTATAGAATTCTTGATTTCTATCCCAATAAGCGCTACAAATCCTATTGCTGCAGCAAATGAGAGGGTATATCCTGTGATAAAAAGGGCCAGCAGCCCCCCGATTATTCCAAGAGGAATTACCGACAATACAATAAGAGTGCTTTTAAATGTCCTGAATTCGAGGATAAGAATGGAAAAAATGCCGAAAATAGCAATTATTATCGCACTGCCGATACCGCTGAAACTCTCCTGCCTGCTCTCAATCTCTCCGGCAGGTATGATCCTAAAACCTGCAGGCAGTCTCAGTTTACTTACCTTTGCAAGGATCTGTTTAGTAACCCTGTCAGTGTTATAACCTGTAGTCACTGAGGAGGAGATTGTCATCGACCGCTCACTATTATAATGCTGGATAAGTGTAGGAGAGTCCTCGAACTCTATCCTTGCAAGCTGGGAAAGAGGGATCTGTGCTCCGGTAACTGATGAGACATAGATACTCTCCAGTGTGGTTAGAGTATTTGCATTCTTTTTGGGCAACCTTACATTAATCGGGTACTCCTTCCCCTCCTTGTCTCTGAATTTCCCTGCGGAGATGCCGGAAAGACCCAGCCTGATTGTTTTGTCAATCTCTACCACTGGAACACCAAACATACCTGCCTTTTCATTGTTTATTACTACCTTTAAATCAGTAAGCGACTGACTGAGAGGATTTTTAACATATGTAGTTCCTTCTGTATCCCTCATTAAAACTTCTATTTTCTCAGAATAGAGTTTTGTCGAATCAAGATTTTCACCTACCAGCCTTAAAGCAATCGCAGCATCAATCGGTGATCCGTTTTCAAATTCGTAAACATATACCCTTGAATTAATGAATTTATCGAGGGTATCCCGAAGGCTTTCGATAAAATTTCCTATGTCATCAGGAGCAGCTGACTTTAATTCGCAAAGGATCTCGCCAAGAGTTGTCTGTTCACTTTTCTGAAAAGAGTTATAAAAGATCATAGGATTTCCCTTGCCAATGTTTGACATATAGTACTTTACCTCCGTCTTATTGTCTAATATTGATTCTACGCTTTTCACCACCTTATCTGTTTCACTCAAATTACTGCCCCTGGGAGTCTCAATTGTGATAAGAAATTGTGGAAGACCTGCCTTGGGAAACAGGCTGAACCCAATTAACTTTACCAGGAACATAGATGAAAAAAAGAGTAGTGCAGCCACCATGACGGTTATTACAGGATTCTTCAGAGACCATTGCAGGGCACGGCCGTAAGTAAAATCTATACCCCTGTTCAGCCCTTTCAGTATCCGGTTACCCCCAGGATCAACATCACCCTTAAAAATCAGACTGGAAATAAATGGGATAATAGTAAGGGCAACAAACAATGAACCCAGGACAATGAAGGTGACCGAAGTAGGAAGAGTACGCATATATTTGCCCGCTTTCCCCGGAAGGAACATTAGCGGAAGAAATGCCAGAATAAGGGTAGCCGTACAACCTATAACGGCAGGACCGATCTGACGGGTTGCCTTGATTGCTGCATCAAAAGGTTTTGTTCCACCCCTGATCCACCTGGATATATTCTCGACCACAACAATAGAATCATCCACAAGCAATCCAAGTGAGATTACAGCACCAACAATGCTAAGCTGGTTAATGCTGAATCCAACCAGGTAAAGACCTGTGATACCTATCAATACAGATAAAGGTATCGAGATCATAACAATACCGGAGGCACGAAAACCCAATGGCAGAAGGGTTATAAGTACCAAAAGAAAGGCAAACATAAAATCTGTCTGGAGCTTTCCAAGCTTGTTCTTTACATTTTGTGACTGATCGAATCCGCGTTCAAGTGAGATGCCTGAAGGCAGCTTTTTCTCAAAGGAATCGTAAACACTGTAGATCCTGTTGCGGATCTCATGAATATTCTGACCCGTTTTCATGCTGGCAATCAGGAAGACTGCCTTATGGCCATTATATCTGCCAAGATACCTGAAATCCTCATCCATCCAGCTAACCTCGGCGATATCTCCAAGTCGCACAAGCTGTCCTGCATCTGCTCTTACAATAGTCTGTCTGACCTCTTCGATGCTCCTGTAATTTCCGCCTGTCTTTATATTGAATTTCTTTGGCCCCGCTTCAATACTGCCTCCAGGTATATTTGCATTCTCACTCTGAATAGCATTTATTATCTGGGAGATCGTGATATGAAGCTGTGACAATCTGGCCAGGTTGATGGATACTCTGAGTTCCTGTTCAGGATAGGCTACAGCTTCCACTTTCCTGACTCCCTGAACAGAAGTTATTTCATCTTTCAGGTCCTCAATGTACCTGGCAAGTGTTTTATAATCACAGCTGTCTGATACCAGGGCGCTCTGAACAATGTTAGTATTCCCAGCCTGGAGTTTCAAAGCTTCAATACTGTAGAGATCCTGAGGCAGTGAGGGTCTTATTGTATTTATCTGCCTAAGGATCTCATCATACTTTTTATCGGGATCGGTATCTGAAGAAAATTCAATTACAATAATGGCGACGCCGTCCTTGATCTCAGATTTTACTTTTTCA
Source organism: Bacteroidales bacterium (assembly GCA_016715075.1). Classification (GTDB taxonomy): domain Bacteria; phylum Bacteroidota; class Bacteroidia; order Bacteroidales; family VadinHA17; genus LD21. The sequence goes on along the minus strand of JADKBK010000002.1, from coordinate 109,214 downwards.
ATATCCTCAAGCTCGTTAAGCGATTCCTCCACTTTACCGACAACAAGCTGCTCAATGTCGGCAGGCGATGCTCCGGGGTATAGCGCTATAACAGGGAATATTGAAATTGGAAATTCAGGATCTTCAGCCTGCGGTATTTTCACATATGACCAGACTCCAAGAGCAATCAGGAGAAGAAAGATCACTATCGTGAACTGATAATTTTTTACCGCCGATTCGGAAATTTTCATAACCATATTTATTTACCACTGAGCTAAGTTGGCTATCGCGGAGGTTCATGGAGTATTCAGGAATTTCCGATTTCATCTTCCTCCGTGTCACTCCGTGTTCAAACTCCGTGTTACCCCGTGGTAAAATTTATCATTGTTAAAATCCAGATCTCAGCTATCTTACAATTTGCACACCTATCCCATCACGCAGATAAGCCATTCCCTCAGAGACAATTTCTTTAACTCCCGATGGTATACCTCTGACAGCTGCAAGGCTGCCGGTCAGAGTTACGATCTCAACTCTGATCTTCCTTGCATTTCCTTCTGCACTCACTGCATAAATATATCCGTGCTGCTCGTCCGCCTCAACAAGTGATTCTACAGGAACCATTGTATATGTGTCCCTTACAGAGGGAAAAATTTCAATTGATGCAATAAAGCCGGATGCAAGACGGTAACCGGAATCCTCAAGTGTCAGCTCTGCTTTATATGTTCCGGTGTATGGATTTGACATCTCCCCTAACTGGTCAACCCGTCCTGAAAACTTAACTCCCGGATAAGCATCGAAAAGGACAATCGCAGAATCTCCGGGGTTGATTTTAATGAAATGCCTGTCTGACAAACCTGCCTCTACTTTCCAGAATTTACCCGATGAACCAAAGAGAAATACCGGATACCCTGATGACACCAGCTCATTCTCCTTCACAAACTGCTTCATGATAAACCCGTTATCAGGAGCCTTAATCCTGGAATGCTGAAGATTGAATCTTGCTATCTCCAGGGTGTTTTTAGCAATATTCATTGCTGTTTCAGCATTCTGTTTCTTTTCAAGCGACAAGGCACCCTCCTTAAAAAGATTCTCCGCTCTCAAATAGTCTCGCAGAGCTTTTTCATAAGCAATTTCTGCCTGTTCTGCATTAGCTTTAATTTCCACAAGGTCAAGTGATGCAAGAGGGTCACCCTTCTTTACTTTATCTCCCTCCCTGACAAATATCGCTGATACTATTCCTCCTGTCTTGAATGAAAGCTTCAACTCCTCAGTAGCAACCAGGGTGCCGTTTGTATGTACAGGTAAACTGAGCGCCAGGGGGAACAGTGAATCGACTTTTACTCTTACCGGTTCTGCGATATCCTGTTTTAGTGACACATGCCGGCATGATGCCAAGAAGAATAATATAAATGCAAGAATTGTTATCCTGGTTACCATTGTACATAAATATAATGTTCAGGCCTTAAACAAAATTAAGAATCGTTTCACAACTAACAATAATTTCCCGGAATTTGACCCGGAAGTCTACGAACAAAAAGAGAATCTCTGTTGTTTAATTATTTTACCTTATCTTCGGTTCCGCACAAACTAAAAATTAATTCCTGATAAATGATTACTTCCGAAACAGCTGTTTCTATTAAGGACACAACAGCAAATCCGGCTCCCCTGGGGCTGCTCGGCTTTGGGATGACCACCGTGTTACTGAATCTTCATAATGCCGGGTTGTATGAACTCAACTCCATGATAATAGGGATGGGGATCTTTGTGGGAGGAATTGCTCAGATAATAGCAGGTATTCAGGAGTTTAAAAAGAATAATACTTTCGGAGCCACTGCGTTCACTGCCTACGGCTCCTTCTGGATTGCACTGGTTGCCATATGGTTACTACCAGGAACATCAATGGGGGCAGGGCTAAAATCAGATGAGATCTCGATGGGCTGGTTCCTTCTGATGTGGGGTATATTCACAGCATTCATGTTTATCGGGACTCTGCGCCTGAACAGAGCACTTCAGATAGTATTCGGATCATTGACACTTCTGTTCCTTCTACTGTCAGTAAGTGACTTTACAGGAATCAAAGAGATAAAGGTCCATGGCTGGAATTGAAGGTATCTTCTGCGGTCTTTCGGCAATATATGCCTGTGCTGCTCAGATCCTCAATGAGGCATACGGCAAAGCACTCCTTCCACTCGGAAAAGTTTAATTAAATCTTAGTCCTGTTTTAAATCGACTACTTTTTGAAGAGCTCTTTTTAAATCTTTCCAGCAATACCTCTTCGCTCTCGTTATTGGTGATACCATCCAAGAGAATAACCCTTAAGCTTTCAATTGCATCATCATTAAAGCCAGCTTCAGTTGCTATCCGTCTGATAGCTCTCTTTTCCTCCTCAGTAACTACTTTATCTGCGAGGATCATTACCGCAACATTATAAAGCTGCTCAAATTTCTCATCAAGGGAATAGGGAGTATGATATTCGTGATGGCTCTCACTATCAATTAACCTATCGATTTCAGGATCGGTAAGCCCAAATTTCCTCCCTTCCATGTGAAGCATTGCCATTTCATCCGGGCCTATCTTTCCATCAACTCTGCAAACTTGTATGAGAGTGACATAATAGCTCCTGTTTATCTTTCTCCCCTGGTCTGTAATAAAGTCAGAAAAACTCATAAATTTTAGTTTAAATTATTTGTGTCTCAAAATTATCAGTCTCAAAATATTCAATTCACATCAGAGTAATGTTTCAGATAACAATAATACAATTAATGCAGATAATTGTTGTCTGTCAAAAAAAAATCCCTGTCAATCACTTGCATATTTCTCCTGCTCTCCTTCCAGAACCCATTAAAGCTGACGACAGGTTCTTCACACAGGAAAACTGCCGTACCATATTCGCGGGCATCAGGATTGCTGACTCTTCCAACTAAAGAAATTTTTCCGAACAGAGCTTTTACATCCTCACCCGGTTCATCGTTTATATAAATCATAGATTTAATATCAGGATTAAATTGCAAAGGAGCCCAGTACTGAAAGCTCTCATTGAAACTTACTGCTTCAGGTAACCCATATTTTTTACCGATTACGGTTATTGCACCGGCTTGACCATAGTTTTCACAATAAATAAATGCAGAACTCCTGTCCCCTGCCACATTATATGCCATGGATGCCAGGTTCGTCATTTCCTCCCAGCCCAGCATATCAGCATAGTCCTGAGGTAATGAATGGATGGATCCGTCTTCAAATCTTCTTCCGACATCGATTCCGTACTTTCTGTCAAGGGTATTAAAATAATCTATCAGTCCATCGGTTTTAAATACAGGCAAGCCCATTGGTACCAGGGGCAATGTAAGAAGCACAAGAATTAACGGTAAAGCTGCTCTGATAATGTTTCTCCTGAGCTGGTTATCATAAAATACAGCTCCGGAAACAATTAGAAGCGGAAAGATCCCCAGAGTATAATAGCCCTTCCCCTTCAGAAGCATAAGGCCTGTGATAATAAAAACGGAGAGAAAACCCAGGAATCTGAATCTTTTCATCTTCCCTCCCAACAGAAGAAAGACAATGCCGGCAACTGTCAGGATAGTACCTGCAAAAGGCATTAACAGCTGTTCTGATAAAAACAGGGAATAATCCATATGTACGAGCTGGGTATCGTAAAGCTCGCCAATATGGTTGAAAACAGGCAGGCCTTTTGCTACCTGCCATGCCAGGTTTGGAAGAAAGACCAGGAATCCGGCGCCAATTCCGATCCAGAACATTTTCTTCCCAAGAACCCCACGGTATGATGTAAAGGGAATTATTACAACAAGCCCTGTTAATAGAATTCCTGCAAGATATTTATTCAGGAGAGCCAGCCCTGACAAAATACCGAAAGCAATAAAAAAATTATCATTTTGAGTATTTATATATCTTATAATCATATAAATAATAAGTGTCCATAGAAATACCTCTACATGCACCGGTTGAAACAGAGTAAAAGTCCTCATGAAGCAGATGGAGATGAGTAGTCCGAGAGCTGAGAGGAAGGAGGCATATCTGGAGCCACCAAGCTCTTTTGCCAGTGCCGCAGACAGCATGATCAGTGCACCTCCCAGCAAAGCAGGGAAGATCCTGACAGCGAAAACCGAGTAACCAAAGATATTCTGCATCAGCCAGGCAATCCAGCCGATAAGGGGAGGAACAGAGGCATATCCGGCAGCAGGATGCATTCCAAGGGAAAAGTAAAGGAGTTCATCCCTGTGGTATTCAAGATTATTAATGATCGCCAAATGCATAAATACACTGAAAAATGCCAGGCAAATTATCTCCGGGCGCAGCCACGATATTTCCCGCAGTGATTTCATCTTTTATTGAAGATAAGGTTGGTCGATAGAAAATAGAGTATAATAATTCTTCAGGATAAGTGATTTTAATTCGTCCACTTCCATATTCAGATCGTCAGCCACCTTCTCATATATTATACTGATTCCCACATCGGCTCCATCCGTTTCAAGGAAGATTCTCTCACTGGGTAAACTCCTGAGCAGATTTGATGATTCAGGTCTTAAAACGAAGTCAAACCAGAATGACAGAAACATTCCCTTAGATAAAAGCTGGCCGGCAAGCTCCACACTGCCCCTGAAACCATGTATCAGCCAAGGCATTTTGGGCCTCATTCTTTTATGCACCGGAAGAAGTTCATCCCATGCTCTGACACAGTGAATAAAAAGCGGCTTACCTATTGATTCTGAAATTTTCACCTGGGCAATAAAGGCCTCTGACTGGATTTCCATCTCGGCTCCGCGGAGCTTATCGAATCCTGCCTCTCCTATTGCCAACAGATTGGATGAAGAGGAAACTGACTGAACATTATCTATTAACCTGAGAATTGATTCCCTCTCGAGATGCCAGGGATGTATACCGTATGTGCAAGGCTGATCTGAGACATCAACAGGTCTTCTCTCCTCATGTGCCATCAGATTCTCAATGGCAAAGATACCGGCAATTATGCCGGAACCATGAGTATGAATATCAATATAATCCCCTGGCAGTGGACTGTTCATCTGATCTATCTGGTGATTATGGAGACTCCTTTTTCGATCCTCCTCAATGTCTCCTCTTTCCCGATCCACTCTATTATATCAAACATATGAGGTCCTCTGGATGCTCCGACAATTACCAGCCTGAATGCGTTCATAATGGCCCCGATATTATATCCTTTCTTCTCAATCCAATCTTTTACAACAGGTTCGGTGGAAGCGGATGAAAAGTCATCAATTTTCTCCAGCAAAGCCTTAAGTTCATTCAATTGTCCGGCTGTTTCCTCTTTCCACCGCTTTTTTATAACCTCAGGATCATAAGTATCAGGTGCTTTAAAAAAGAAATCTGTCTGCTCCCAGAGATCTTTAACAAAGCTTGCCCGCTCCTTTACAAGCGCTACAAGAGACTCCAGTTCAACGATGTCAACAAAGATCCCATGGGATCTCAGCAGTTCCCTGAATTCAATAGCCAGCTGATTATTGCTTCTTTTCTGAAGATACTGATGGTTGAACCATTTTGCCTTATCAGGATCAAATCTTGAGCCTGATTTGCCTACCCTGTCAATTGAGAAAGCCTCAATCAGCTCTTTAATCGAAAAAAGTTCCTGTTCTGTTCCCGGATTCCATCCAAGCAATGCAAGCATATTAACAAATGCCTCAGGGTAATATCCATCCTCACGATAGCCTTTTGCCGTTTCACCATAGGGCCAGTATAACGGGAATACCGGGAATCCCATTTTGTCACCATCCCGTTTACTTAATTTCCCTTTACCATCGGGTTTCAGCAACAGAGGCAGGTGAGAGAACAAAGGAGGATCCCATCCAAAAGAACGGTAAAGCATGAAGTGAAGCGGAAGGGAAGGCAGCCATTCCTCTCCCCGTATGACATGGCTTATCTTCATCAGATGATCATCTACAATATTTGCCAGGTGATAGGTAGGCATCCCGTCAGACTTAAATAAAACTTTATCATCAAGGGTGCTGGTATTTACTACAATATGTCCCCTGATAATGTCATCAAAATGGATTTCCTGATCAGCAGGCATCCGGTAACGGATAACATATGCTTCTCCCTTTCTGAGTTTTTCTTCCCATTCGGGTTTATTAAGGGAAATCGAATTATTAAGTTTCTCTCTGACAGAGGCATTATAAATAAATGTTTTGCCTTCTTTTTCAGATTCGCCTCTCATGATCTCGAGTTGCTCAGGTGTATCAAAAGCATAATAGGCATCGCCTTTTTCAACAAGCATATCTGCATATTGCCTGTAAATAGCCTGCCTGTCGCTCTGGCGGTAGGGTCCATAAGCCCCTCCTTCCCTGATACCTTCATCCACCTTCATGCCGCACCATTCCAGCGATTCCATAATATACTCTTCTGCACCCTCCACAAATCTTGCCTGATCGGTGTCCTCAATTCTCAGAATAAATACACCGTTGTTCTTTTTTGCAAAAAGATAATTGTAAAGCGCCGTCCTTACTCCTCCAATGTGCAAGGGGCCTGTCGGACTTGGGGCAAATCGTACTCTAACCTGTGCCATAGTGTGATGAAACCATTAAAAATATGTACAAAGATATGTAAAGCCAGTCACAAATAATACTATTACAAAAATCAGCTTTTACACCACGGATTTATATTAATTTAGCAGGACAACATATATGTAAAACCATACCATAATTTCGACCTCTATGAATAAAATGAAAGCTCTGGTAAAAGCCCGGCCTGAAAAGGGTTTGTGGATGGAGCAGGTCGCAGTGCCTGAACCCGGACTCAATGATGTTATAATCAAAGTCAAAAAGTCAGCAATATGCGGGACTGATCTGCACATTTATGAATGGGATCAATGGTCGCAGCGAACCATAAAAACACCAATGATAATCGGCCATGAATATATGGGCTACATTGAAAAGATGGGAGCCGGAGTCTCCAACCTGAAAGTTGGTGACAGGGTGACCGGTGAAGGGCATCTTGCCTGCGGTCATTGTCGCAACTGCCGCAGAGGGAAGGAACACGTCTGTGAAAATTCAGTCGGGATTGGCGTGCATAGAGATGGTTCTTTTGCAGAGTATGTAAAGATCCCCCTCAGAATGTGATGTTGCTTGACCACCGTATTCCCGACGACTGGGCAGCAATTATGGATCCTTTCGGAAATGCAACTCATACCGCTTTATCTTTTCCCCTCCTTGGAGAAGATGTGCTGATCACAGGTTCGGGCCTGATAGGCAGCATGGCTGTCGCTATCGCCAAATTTGCCGGTGCAAGGTTTATTGTTGCCAGTGATCTCAGCGAATACCGTCTCAATATCGCAAAGCAAATGGGAGCTACAATGACGGTCAATCCGTCAAAAGGGGAGACTATTGCAGATGCTGTAAAACAACTGCATATGCATGGTTTTGACATAGGACTGGAGATGTCGGGGTCTCCAAAGGCATTTATTGAAATGATTAACAGCATGTATAACGGCTCCTGCGTCTCATTGCTTGGCATTCTCCCATCTGATTTCGGAGTTCCATGGAGCGATATCATTTTCAAGGCAATCACACTTAAAGGAATTTACGGACGTGAAATGTGGGAAACATGGTATAAGATGGAACAGATGATTATCGGAGGAATAGATCTGAATCCTGTTATTACCCACCATTACCATATTGATGATTTTCAGAAAGGTTTCGATATTATGGAATCGGGTAACTGCGGAAAGGTGATCTTAAACTGGGATTAACATAATACAAATCCCTGGTGAATCTTCCGGTGCCCATTTTAATTAAAATTTTTAACACGAAGGACACAAAGGGAAACACGAAGGACAAAAAGTAAAACTCTAAGGAACACAAGTAAAACATTACTAAACCATGTATAATAATTATCAAAATCATCTTTCGGGGATCCTGAATGAGATCAAAGAAGCAGGTTTATATAAAAGCGAGCGGATAATTGTTTCCCCTCAGGGCGCTGAAATTGAACTGAATACCGGTCAGAAGGTATTGAATTTCTGTGCAAACAATTATCTGGGACTTTCAAATAATTCATCACTTAAAGAATCTGCAAAGTCAGCGCTTGACAACTACGGATACGGCATGTCATCAGTCAGGTTTATATGCGGGACCTCTGATCTTCATAAGGAACTGGAGGCAAAAATTGCAGGATTCTTCGGTACTGATGATACAATTCTTTATGCTGCATGTTTTGATGCTAACGGCGGCGTCTTCGAGCCGCTTCTGACTGAAGAGGATGCCATAATTTCAGATGCACTGAACCATGCATCCATTATCGATGGGGTCCGCCTGTGCAAGGCCCAGCGATACAGGTATGAGAATGCCGATATGGCAGATCTTGAAAAGCAGCTGATAGCTTCACAGGCACAAAGGTACAGGCTCATAGTGACTGATGGTGTCTTTTCTATGGATGGAAATGTAGCCCCTCTTGACAAAATAATCAGCCTTGCAGCCGAATATGACGCCATGGTTATGGTTGATGAATCCCATTCAGCTGGAGTTGTTGGTGAAACCGGCAGGGGAGTTACTGAACTTTTTAATATCCGCGGAGAAGCGGAGATAATCACCGGGACCCTGGGTAAAGCATTTGGCGGAGCCATAGGCGGCTTTACCACAGGTAAGAAAGAGATAATTGAGATACTGCGTCAGAGATCGAGGCCATACCTTTTTTCCAATTCTATTCCCCCAATGGTTGCTGCAGCAGGCATCAGGATGATTGACATGATGACAGAAACAAACGAGCTTCAGGATAAACTACACAGGAATTCAGAGTATTTCATTACATCGATGACAAGACTGGGATTTGACATAAAACCAACCAAATCTGCAATCTGTGCTGTGATGCTCTACGATGCAAAACTTTCACAGGAGTTTGCTGCAAAACTGCTTGAGGAGGGTATCTATGTTATAGGTTTTTACTTTCCTGTCGTGCCTAAGGGTCAGGCCAGAATCAGAGTCCAGCTTTCAGCAGCTCATGAAACAGAACACCTTGACAAAGCCTTAAAGGCATTCGAAAAGATCGGTAAAGATCTGGGGGTATTATAAAACAAGCAGGGAATCACAAATTGTGATTCCCTGCTATTTTAAAAACTGCTCACGGAAAATTGGTCCCCTAGCCACATTTTGATGATCCGCAATCCTTGCAGATCAGACATCCTTCCTCGTAAACAAGGTTTTCCGAACCGCATTCGCCACATTTGCCTTTGGCTTTTGTCCCATTCGGAATATATCTCTTTAATGCTCTTTCAACACCATTCTTCCAGTTATTGATTGACTCACTGTCAAGTCTTAATGACTGAATAAGGTTAACTACATCCGCTATCGGCATTTCGTGCCTGAGCACTCCTGAGATGAGTTTGGCATAGTTCCAGAATTCAGAATTGAACATATGGGACAGCCCCTCGATGTTTTTCTTATAACCGTATTTGTCGGTGTACTGGAAGTCATAACGTGTCTTGCCGTCATCATCCTTGATCTTGATGATCTTCCCTTTAACAATACTTTTTGGAATAGGGAATACTTCATCGTCAGCAATACCTGTGAAGATCTCATAAGGTTTGCTCTCCTTCAGTCCGACAAAAGCAACCCATCTTTCTTCATTTATATTGAATCTGATAACATCACAATCAAGTGATTTTGGTCTTTTTGCACGTTCCTGCCTGATCTCACTTTTACCTGCAATGAGTACGCCGTTCCTTGATCCGTCGCGATATACTGTGGCTCCCTTGCATCCCGATTTCCAGGCAGTCAGATAGAGCTCACTCACAAGTTCCTCTTTTGCATCGGCAGGAAGGTTAATTGTAACACTTATCGAATGGTCCACCCATTTCTGAATAGCTCCCTGCATCCTTACCTTGGCAATCCAGTCAACATCATTGGCCGTAGCCTTATAATAGGGTGATTTGGCAATTATCGATTCAATCTCCTCATCTCTCATACGGGTTACTTCGTCAGAATCATACCCGTTCAGCTTCAGCCAGTCAATAAACTTGTGATGGAATACATTGAATTCTTCCCATGAATCTCCTACCTCATCCTGAAATGTAACCTTTACATCCTTGTCATTTGGATTTACCTTTCTTCTTCTCTTATAGAATGTGGAAAAGATAGGTTCTATACCTGAAGTGGTCTGTGTCATCAGGCTGGTAGTTCCGGTAGGGGCAATAGTAAGAAGGGCTATGTTCCTGCGACCGAACTTTACCATGTTATTGTACATAACAGGATCGGCTTCCTTCATCCTCAGAATGAATGGATTATTTTCCTCCCTTGTGGCATTGTAGATTGCAAAGGGGCCTCTCTCCTTTGCCAGGTAAGTGGATGATTTATATGCTTCCAGTGCAAGTGTTTTATGCACTTCAACTGAAAAACTTGTAGCATCATCATTACCATATCTCAATCCAAGAGCAGCAAGCATATCACCTTCTGCGGTTATTCCTATACCTGTTCTTCTTCCTTCTTCTGATTTCTTTCTGATATTGGTCCAGAGGTTTTTTTCAACTCTTTTCAGCTCCTCAGTTTCAGGGTCGGCATCGATCTTTGCAAGTATTGCATCAATTTTCTCAAGTTCAAGATCAATGATGTCGTCCATCATTCTTTGAGCCAGACCTATATGCTCCTTGTATAACTCAAAATCAAATTCAGCCTCTTGTGTGAATGGTTTATTAACATAGCTGAAAAGGTTGATAGCCAGAAGACGGCAGCTGTCGTAAGGGCAAAGAGGGATCTCGCCGCATGGATTCGTTGAGACTGTGGCATATCCGAGATCTGAATAGCAGTCAGGGACACTCTCCCTGATAATAGTATCCCAGAAAAGGACTCCCGGCTCAGCTGATTTCCAGGCGTTATGAATAATTTTTGTCCAGAGGTTTAATGCATCAATATCCTTTGAAAACTTCGGGTTATCAGATTTAACCGGGTATTGCTGTCTGAAAAGTGTTTTATTCTCGACGGCTTCCATAAAATCATCCGTCAGTTTGACTGATACATTCGCTCCGGTCACTTTACCGCTCTCAAGCTTTGCATCTATGAACTTCCCTGAATCAGGGTGCTTGATAGAAATGGAGAGCATCAGTGCGCCCCTTCTTCCATCCTGTGCCACCTCACGGGTAGAATTCGAATATCGTTCCATAAATGGCACTACCCCTGTGGAGGTAAGGGCACTGTTAAGCACCGGTGTCCCTTTAGGCCTTATATGTGACAGATCATGACCTACTCCGCCTCTGCGCTTCATAAGCTGTACCTGTTCCTGGTCAATCTTCATGATCCCTCCGTAAGAGTCGGAAGATCCGTCATTGCCAATAACAAAACAGTTCGACAGGGAAGCAATCTGGTAATCATTGCCAATCCCGGTCATAGGGCCGCCCTGAGGCACAATGTATTTAAAATCCTTGAGGACACTGTAAATTAATTCCTCTGAAAGCGGATTCTTATACTTGAGCTCTATACGGCGGATTTCGCGGGCAAGCCTGTGATGCATATCATCGGGAGTCTTTTCATAAAGATTCCCGAATGAATCTTTCAATGCATATTTATTTGCCCATACCCTGGCAGCCAATTCATCACCCTTAAAGTACTGAATACTTTCATTCACTGCTTCATCGTGTGAATAAACAGCCCTGGCCTTTCCTGTTTCTTTATTTTTCTTCATCTCTTTTTCTTCACCCTTATTTTGATTTGAGGATGCTGACTGTTCTTTCGTCGTTTTTTCAGTCCCAATAGCTGATTCCTGGACAAATAGATCTTCCATAAATTTTTGTTATTCTCTGATTTTAATGAGATTAAACGACCACTGATTTTTTAAGCGGGTAATCGCTAAATTAAACAAGCATATTTCTCAATGCAAGAGATGAAATTTAAGTTTATTAACATTTTTTGTCTTAGTTATTAACCATCCCATAACTTCTTGCATGTCTGCCATTTAAGCACCAACTCACATTCAGTTAAACATTTAATCTGCATAAAAGTTCACAGACAACTGAATTTTAATTTTGCATCTGATTCTTAATTCCAGGCCACCGGAATTTTGGAATTTTATACATGAAAAAATAACGGAAATAATTCAAATTCCCCTGAGAAAAGGACCGAAAGTTTTAAGCAGATATAAACAATTTTTATTTAGGCCGAGAATATTACCTGGCTGTGGTTTATCTGAATATTTGCTTCAGAATTATTTCTGTCGCACCAATATTCCTGGCTATATATTTTCCAGCGGTTTCTGCTGCACTCATGTAAAACACCTCATCCGATGTAAGCTTTTCCATAATCCCTGAAAAACTTTCATAGGAATCGAATGAGATAGCTCCTTTTTCGGCTGTTAACTCAACAGCCTCCCTGAAATTTTCGAAATTGGGGCCGAAGATTACCGGTATTTTCCAGCATGCCGGTTCCAGAATATTATGTATTCCCTTGCCAAATCCTCCGCCGATGGCAGCTATATAGGCATATTTATATGCAGATGAAAGCATTCCTATATTATCTATTATCAGCACCCTGGCGTCGGCCGCCTCCGGAGTGAAAGCAGAGAATCTCACAACCTTGACATCCAGCAGTTTTTCAATTCGGTCGATATTTGATTTGTCTATCTCATGCGGAGCAAAACCCACTTCATCCCCGCCGGATACCTGTTTATATATTGTGTAATAATTTCCTCATCCTTCTTCCAGCTGCTGCCGGCAAGAAACAGTCTCTCCCCGCCTCTGAACTGTTCAACCTGTGGAATATCCCTTGCAGTCCCGGTTATCCGTAAAACTCTGTCAAACCGTGTATCTCCTGCAAGGATAGTATTCTCAAGCCCGATTCCGCGAAGAAGATCAAATGACTGCTGATCCTGTACAAATATTTTCTCAAACCGCCCCAGAATCCTTCTGAAGAAAGATCCGTACCATGAGAAAAAATGCTGTCCGGGTCTGAAAATTCCTGAAACGAGATACAATGGAATCTCATTTTTATAGAGCTCCGAGATATAATTATTCCAGAATTCATATTTCACAAAAATCACAAATTCAGGCTTCACCAGTCTTATAAACTTCCTTGCATTACCAGGAAAATCTGCCGGAAGGTATTCCACACATTCCGCTTCGGAATAATTCTTCCTGATCTCAAAACCTGAAGGTGAAAAAAAGGTAAGTATGATCTTAAACTCCGGATGCTCTTTCCTTATTTCCTCAATTATCGGTCTCCCCTGTTCGAATTCACCCAGTGAGGAGCAGTGGATCCAGATCTTACGATCATCCCGGTTTATCTTATCAGCCAGCCGTGCCTGCCATCCCTTCCTGCCTTTAACCCAGAGTGAAGCCTTTGAATTAAACGGTGCGACAAGATGAATAAGTGCTGTATAGATAAAAATGCCGGTGTTATAAAGGATTTTCATTGTAGTTTTTATCAAGCCATCAAAGGTAATAAAATTTGTACTACACCCCAATCCTTCTAAAAGCCATAACACCACCCCATGTAGGGACGGGTCGCGACCCGTCCCTACATTGCTCATTATTTTCCATCCTTCAATAATGTTATAGATTAAATTACTTCTATTTTTGTATGAATATACCCGGAGACAGATGGTAAGACTTATAGCCCTGATAATATCAATTGTACTGCAGATCATCGCGGCTTCGATAGCACTCAGATTTATGAAGCTGACAAAGTACAGGCTGTCGTGGATACTGCTCTCCCTCTCATTCGTTTTCATGGCTGTCCGCAAATTAATACAGCTATTTGAATATTTCCGCGGAACTCCATCATTCACATGGCAGCTGATAGACGAATGGATAGGTGTTCTGATCTCAGTCATGATCATAGTAGGCGTTATTCTTATCAGGGAACTGTTCTCCTCTCTTAAGAAGGCTGAAACAGACAGGTTACGCACCGAAAAGAGAGTGATAAATGCAATAATAAATACAGAAGAGAATGAAAGGAGGCGGTTTGCCAAGGATCTGCATGACGGACTGGGACCTATCCTTTCAACAGTCAAAATGTCTCTGTCGGCACTGACAGACAGGATAAAGGATGCAACCGGATCAGTAATCCTCAGCAATACCAATCACCTTGTTAATGAGGCTATAAGTACAATTAAGGATATCTCAAACAATCTTAGTCCGCATATCCTTACCAATTTTGGACTGGTCAGTGCCATCAGCGCCTTCACCAGCAAGATAAACCAGACCAAAACAATTGAAATTGACTTTAAATCGAATATGGAGACCCAGAGGCTTGAAAATGACAAGGAGGTTGTTATGTACAGGGCTGCCTGTGAACTGATCAATAACTCAATACTTCATTCGGGAGCTTCAAGGATAGAAATAGAACTAAACAAACACGAAAAATTTGTTACCTTGCAGTTTAATGATAACGGAAGGGGTTTTGATACAGCCACGCTGACCAAGGAGGATACAAAAGGAATGGGATTATCGAATATTGAAACGCGTGTAAAAACAGTAGAAGGGGTCTTTATACTTGAAAGCACACCCGGAAAAGGGACCAGCGCTCTAATTAAAATGATTGATTAAAGCTTTTAATCAGACCTTTTTAAAATGGAAAAAATCAGAATCATAATCACCGACGACCACCAACTATTTCGCAACGGTCTGAAAATACTTCTTAATGCCTTCCCGGAATTCGAGGTAACCGGTGAAGCATCAAATGGTGAGGAATTTCTCGGAATCCTTAAGAATACTTCTGCTGATATCGTCCTTATGGATATAAACATGCCCGAGATGGATGGCATTGAGGCTACCAGAAAAGGTCTTAAGCTGTGCCCGGGAATTGATATTATTGCCCTGTCGATGTACGGTGAGGAAGAATACTATTATAAAATGGTGGACGCAGGCGCCAAGGGATTCCTCCTGAAGGACTCTGATATATCAGAGGTGAAGGAGGCAATACTAACGGTGAGAAAGGGAGGCAGCTATTTCTCCCAGGAGCTGCTCTATCATGTAATACAGAAAATCAAGCACAGGGAACACGAAAGCAAATCCGCAAACCTCTCCAAGAGAGAAAAGGAGATCCTCGTCAAGATATGCGAAGGACTCTCAAACCAGGAGATTGCGGAAACACTTTTTAGGTAAGACAAACTCAAAAAATACAGCGAGTCTTATTCTTTTTGCAATAAGACATAAGCTGATAGAAATATAATGCCACTTTGACAGAATCTAATAACATCGAAAAATCAACCTGATTTACCCCTGTCCTTAAAGGGTGCAGGTTGATTTTTCTGCTTACTCCCTTTAGGGTAAGGGGTAGAAAAGCAGAAAAATCAGAGAAAAGGTGTTCTGTCAAAGTGGAATAAATGGATGTGTTGAAAACCTATAAATTATGGCTGAGGCAAATATTCTTGGCAATAAAGGAGAAGATCTGGCAGCCGGCTTCCTGAAAAAGAGCGGCTACAAAATCCTTGAGAGAAACTGGAAATGGGGAAAAAATGAGATTGATATCATAGCCGAAAAGGATGATAGGATAGTTTTTATCGAGGTGAAGACCAGAAGCGAAAATCCACTGATGCACCCCAGAACGGCTATTACTGTCGAAAAACAAAAATCAATTATTTACGCGGCTGACGGGTATATTAAAAGATCCCGGACCGATAAAGAGGCCAGATTTGATCTTCTCTTTATAGTTTTACTCGGGGAACAGCCTCAATTCGAACTTATCGAAGATGCCTTTTATCCAACCTTAAGATAATTACAGGAGATGAATATAGAATTACTAAGAGAATTTTGCCTCTCAAAAAACAATGCTACCGAGAGTTTTCCCTTTGGTGACGATACCCTGGTCTTCAAGGCAGGGGGGAAGATCTTTGCACTTGTTAACCTTGACGGAGATCTGAGCATTAACCTCAAATGTGAGCCTTCCCTTGCTCTGGAACTGAGGGAAAGATATACCTCTGTAACGCCTGGATATCATATGAATAAGAAACACTGGAATACTGTTCAGCTTGACGGTTCAGTTCCCGACAAAGAGATATTTTCGTGGATTGACCATTCATATGAAAGAGTCTCCAGGAAGAAATAATTACCGGAATTAGATGAAGTTCTTTTTAGGTGACACAGAGGGCCACAAAGGGTTTTTCTCCGTGTTCCTCTGTGTATTCTCTGTGCCTCTCTGTGTTACATAAAATCTTATTCCGCGAGTAGGTTGCATCCCCTGATGTCGCTGTTATCGAACCTCCCGAGAACTTCGAATCCACCATCTTCATGAAGCCTGCCAAGGTCTCCCGTAGCGATAAAGGAACAGGAGTTCACATTCGCCAGATCAATAATATTGATACCTCCTGTTTTCCCGGCCTCACTGTAAATACAAAGCGGATCCTGCGGATCTCTTAATACAATTTTCATCCACGGAGGAGAATAAAAGATCCCGTTACCGGCAGAATAGGCCTGGCTCATCAGCTCAGTCATGCCATATTCAGAGTGGATGGACTTCGCATTCAGTTTTTCCTTCAGCAATGAATGCAGTTCGGAACGGGTCAGCTCCTTCCTTCTACCTTTCATTCCACCCGTTTCCATAATTATCACATCTGAGAGATCCGAAGGCGAATCCTCAGCCAGGTCAAGCAGTGCGAAACTGACACCCAGTAGTAGAATCCGGGCTCCATCTTCCTGGCCTTTTTTAATGATACCGTGAATTCCGTCACTCTTTCCCTTATAAAATCCACTGAGGGGATGACGGCTTTCTTTTATAAGCTTATCAGCCATATAAACGAGCGATGAGCCCTCTCTTTCAGTATATGACGGAAGCAGTGCAATTACCAGGTAATTCCGCGGATCGCCGTAAAACAAGCGGAAAGTTTTTAGAAATCCTCTCTCATATAATTTCAGGTCGCTAACATAATGACGTCCCGGAGTAACACCAGTAGTCCCGCTGCTTTCAAAAACCATCTCAACCGGTTTCTCCCCGGTAACTATTTTATGATTCCTGAAAAATTCCACAGGCAGATAAGGGATCTCATATACTGATCCAGGCTGAACGCTTTCCTTTCCCAGGAGTGTGGCAAATTCCTTATACAGCCTGTTATTCTCAAGCTGATAATTGAATATTTTCAGTGCAGCTTCCCAAAAATCCTGCTCAGTCTTAATATTGTAAATGGTATCCTGTATCGATGGCATCATTTTACAGGAAAACTTGAAGAACCATCGGGCTGGAAAACCCATTCAAATGAACATTCCCCATGAGGTTCATCATTGATGCTGTCATTTACAGTGCTGATAATCCTGATCTTTGCATAACAGGGCGTCCCTGTCCTGTAAACCCACACCTGGTTAGGTGTGACCGGCTGCGCCATATCGGTCCACTGATAGTTTCCCACAGTTGTCAGGTTGTCAAAAGCATCAGAAGCAGACTGCGCATCAGGGTAATCCCCTATTTTATAAAAGGAGGGATATAAATTGTTTGCCTGAAGATTCAGCCAGCTCTCAGGGGGGTTATCAGTATTCACATCTATTGTAACATCAGGTCCCGGGACTTCAAGTGTCGAGACCTTTTTAGCCTTCGCAAATGAAAACCCATACACATAATAGGTTGTAGAGAATTCGGTTTTATTATCAATTGTAACAGTACCCGAATTGGAAGTAGCAGTATCATCCTTCTTGCATGCGGAGAGTACTGATAATATAAAGAGTATAACCAATGTTATTCTTTTCATAATTTATTCAAGTATCAGATGAAATTGAATAACACAAAGATAGTATGAAAAGTTTAAAAATCTGACAACGATGCTCTCTGGCGGTGGCTTTAAGCTCCTGATCGTCGTTTTTCATGGATACATGATAACGATCGGGATAAAATGTAGGGACACGACCTGATGTGGCCATAAAATCATATTTTTTAAATGTAGTAGGGTCATGCCATGGCAAGACCCTTCTTATTTATAATGCAATATTGATAAAAAATTTAAACCTCGCCGGAATTATTTTCTACTCTCCTCGTATAGCTGTAATACCGGGAAGCTTCTTGCCTTCCATATATTCCAGCATCGCACCGCCACCTGTTGATACATAGCTTACCTTGTCGGCCAGACCATTCTTATTTATTGCAGCTACAGAATCACCGCCTCCGATAAGGCTGTATGCTCCCTTTGCAGTGGCTGCGGCAATAGCTTTCGCTACAGCTGTAGTCCCTTTGGAGAATTTTTCCATTTCAAAAACGCCCATTGGTCCGTTCCAAAGAATTGTTTTTGAGGATTCAATAACTGAAGAAAATTTCTCGATTGTCTTTTCTGCAATATCAAGCCCAAGCCATCCATCCTCGACTGCATCAGCAGCAGTTATGCTGGTATTGGCCTCATTATCGAACTTATCTGCATTCAGGCTATCGACAGGAAGGTAGAGATTAACTTTCTTTTCCTTTGCTTTTTCAATCAGCTGAAGAGCCAGATCAAGCTTGTCCTCTTCGCAAAGTGACTTGCCAATCTTTCCTCCCATAGCTTTTATAAATGTATAGGTCATACCCCCACCGATTATGAGGTTATCCACCCTGTTAAGAAGGTTTTCGATCAGCATAATTTTGTCTGAAACCTTTGCTCCACCCATAATAGCAGTAAAGGGCCGCTGTGAATTATTCAGAACCTTATCCATGGCAGCAAGCTCACTGTTAATGAGGAAGCCGAACATCTTGTTTTCTGCAGGAAAATAATCTGCCATGACAGCAGTGGTAGCATGAGCACGGTGAGCTGTTCCGAAGGCATCATTGACATATACCTCAGCATAACCTGAGAGCTTTTTTGCCATCTCCTTCTGTTTAACCTTCATCGCTGCCTTGGCTGCTTTTTTCTCCTCATCCGTTACGTTCTCAGGAAGAACCGGTTTTCCCTCCTCCTCCGGATAAAAACGTACATTCTCAAGAAGCAAAACCTCCCCGGGCTTCAGGGCGGCTGACATATTTACGGCAGTTTCCCCAAGGCAATCATCAGCAAACAGAACCTTTTTGCCAAGATGCTTTTCAAGCACCGGGAGAACCGGCTTCAGTGAATACTTCTCCATGCGTCCCTCAGGCCTTCCGAGATGAGACATCAGTATAAGGCAGCCCCCATCATCCAGAATTTTCCTGATAGTGAGCAGAGCTCCCCTTATCCTTGTATCATCTGTAACTACAAAAGTTTTCTTATCGAGGGAACATTAAAATCAACCCTGACTATCGCTTTTTTTCCCTTGAAATTAAAGTCCTGAATCATTTTCATAGATCAAATATTTTTGTTTAACGGAATAATATTTCTTTTACAAACCTACATTATTTTTGGAAATAATTGCCAGAGAAAAATCAACTTATTCTTTGAAAATAATAAAGGTCAGGTTAAATATAGTTTACGGATCTTTATATATTTCATCCTACCCTAACAACCACCCCATAGCCATCATCCTAAGAGTATTTTTGTAAATACGGAGTTTAGAGAAAGTCGGGGTGCTGAGAAAGTCCAAATCCATTTACCGCAAAGTCCACCACCTGAGAAATTGCAGGAACTTCAAAAATAATAACTCTCATAACCGCCGCTCGAAAATCAATTTATTTACCCCATGCCGCTTAGGCGGCAGTAAATTGATTTTCTTCGCTCCCCCTGGGGCCGGGGTAAACGAAGAAAATCAATTTCCGACCATGAATGCAAAGAGTTATATTGCATGTCTCAAAGTTATTGCGCAAAACTACCGGAAGAGAATAGGGGTTGAAGCTATGAAGGGCCCGGGGCAAGACTATTACAGAGATATTTCCCCCGTCGTTGAACTGAACCCGGATTTGATTTGTTACACCATCTCAAAATAATTGATTAAATTTGAAAAAAAGTTATGGCAAAAATTACATTTAAAGGAAACCCGGTCAATACCTCAGGAAATTTACCGGCTAAGGGAACAAAAGCTCCTGATTTCAATCTGGTAAAATCTGATCTTGGACAGCTGTCCCTGTCAGAATTAAAAGGGAAAAAAGTGATTCTTAATATTTTTCCAAGCCTTGACACTTCAGTTTGTGCAACTTCAGTACGGAAATTCAACCAGCTCGCAGCAGGAAAACAAAATGTAGTGGTACTCGGCATTTCAAAGGATCTGCCCTTTGCTCACGGCCGCTTCTGCTCTACAGAAGGGATTACCAATGTAGTTACACTTTCAGGATTTCGTGATTCAGCATTCGGGAAAGCTTATGGTATTGATACCAACGACGGACCGCTTGCAGGCCTTTATGCACGAAGTATTGTAGTAGTTGATGAGAAAGGCACTGTTATACATACTCAGCTGGTACCGGAAACGACTGTGGAACCGGACTATGATTCAGCCCTGGCTGTATTGTAACATAAACAGGAATAAACAATTTTCTTTTCCGGAAAGAACAATATCAATATGAATTTCTCACGAATACCAGGACAGGCCGAAATAAAATCAAAACTTATCCGGTCGGTTCTGGAAGAAAGAGTGAGCCATGCCCAGTTATTTGCAGGTCCGGAAGGCTGCGGCGGCATGGCTCTTGCTCTTGCATATGCCAGGTTCATCAGCTGTGAGAACCGCACAGGGAGCGATTCATGCGGCACCTGCAAATCATGCGTGAAATATGAGAAGATGATACATCCCGATCTTCATTTTGTATTTCCTGTCATAAAGGGCAAAAAAGCCACCGATCCGGTAAGTGATAATTACATTGAGGAATGGAGGGAGTTCGTTGGGAAATCTCCCTATTTTACCATAAATGACTGGTTCGATTCCATCGAAGTTGGAAACGCCCAGGGGATGATATTTGCCTCAGAAGCATCAGAAATAATAAAAAAGCTAAGCCTGAAGACCTTTGAGTCGGACTTTAAGATAATGATAATCTGGCTCCCTGAAAAGATGCATCAGGCAACTTCAAATAAGCTGCTGAAGATGATTGAGGAGCCCCCCGACAAAACTTTGTTCCTCCTGGTTTCGGAAGAGCCCGACAAGGTTATCCCAACCATTCTATCAAGATGCCAGCTTGTAAAAATACCCGCATTCAGCAATGATGATATTGAAAAATATATTATTCAGAGATTTGAACTGGCCCCCGACAAAGCTTCAGATATTTCACGTGTAGCCAATGGAAACATAATAAGGGCCATCGGATTGTGTGAAAAAGAGGACTCTTCCCACACCAACCTTGAGTACTTCAAGAGCCTGATGAGACATGCTTGGAAACGCGACGTATTAGCTGTAATCAACTGGTCGGAAGAGATGGCATCAACCGGAAGGGAGAACCAGAAAAGCTTTATTACATTTTCTCTGAGATTACTCCGGGAAAACCTTATGCTTTCACTTGATCAGCTTAAAAACAGGCTGGTATTCCTCGCAGGTGAAGAGGCAGCCTTCTCAGACAATTTTCACCCGTTTATAAACCAGAACAATATCTATTCCCTCACAGAGGAGTTCAACCTCGTATACTCCCACATTGAAGCTAACGGCAATGCCAGGATCATCTTTCTGGACCTGGCCCTTAAAGTTACGCGGCTCATTCGCTGATTCCTGCACCTTTTATGGAAATAATATTATTATTCATTACTTTTGCGGTGTAAATTCTGCAGCATAGGAATTAAATGACAGATAACGAAGATATACTGGGGCAATCACCGGATGATATCCGGATGCCCGATATAACATATAAACCCGGATATAATAAGCTGGACTCATTCAACTGGCTGAGAGATATTCCGGAGAATCCGGATGAGAATGATATTATAGAGATCCGCTTTAAAAATACAAGGAAAGGATTTTTCAGAAATGTCAATGGACTCCGGCTCGAAATCGGAGACATTGTAGCTGTTGAAGCTTCTCCCGGACATGATATCGGAAGGGTATCCATGACAGGATATCTGGTTGATGAACAGCTTAAAAAGCTTAAGATCCATCCTTCCCTCGACGATATGAAGAAAGTTTATCGCAAGGCAAAACCTGTCGATATACAAAAATGGGAGGAGGCAAAAAAACAGGAAACACATACAATGCTTCGCTCAAGACAGATCTCCGAGGATCTGAAACTGAATATGAAAATCGGGGATGTTGAATACCAGGGAGATAAAACAAAAGCAATCTTCTATTACATAGCTGATGAGAGGGTTGACTTCCGCCAGCTTATAAAAGTTCTTGCTGATGAATTCAGGGTAAGAATCGAAATGCGGCAGATAGGGGCACGCCAGGAAGCCGGAAGGATAGGCGGAATAGGATCATGCGGAAGAGAACTATGCTGTTCCACTTACATTACGAATTTTATTTCGGTAACTACTACCCACGCCAAATACCAGGAACTCTCTCTTAATCCTCAGAAACTGGCAGGACAATGCAGTAAACTGAAATGCTGCCTTAACTTCGAGCTCGATTGCTATGTTGATGCCCAGAGATCATTCCCGCCAAAAGATATTCCGCTTGAAGCTCTGGATTGCACTGCCTATTTCCAGAAACTGGAAGTACACAAGGGAATCTACTGGTACTCCACCGATCCTCACTCCAATGCAAACCTTATTGCCCTTCCGGTCAAAAGGGTAAAAGAGATACAGGCAATAAACAGGAAAGGCTCCAAGGTCGACAGACTTCTGATCTTAAGTGAATCGGGTGATCTGGCACCTGTTTCCCAGGACCTTCTGAAGAATAACAGCCTCACCAGATTCGATCCCCCTGAGAAAAAAGGAAATCCCAACAATAATCCTAACAGAAGAAAAAACAGGAGATTTAATGATAAAAGGAAAAAATAGATATTCTTTCATTTCCATCCTGACCTCTTTTGTTCTGCTGATATCATGCAACAATAGCATTGTGTATACTGACTCAATGCCAATGCCCGGTAAAAAATGGGAACTGATGAACATCCCGGCTTTCATAGTGAATATCGATGACACGCTCACCAGCAACAATGTCACCTTCACAATAAGAACAGGATCATCCTACCCCTTCAGAAATATATTTCTTTTCGTCAAGACAATATCCCCGGATGGGAAATTCATCACCGATACACTCGAATACAACCTTGCTGATGAAAAAGGAAAATGGTTTGGCAAAGGATTCGGTGATATTCACGAGCTTAACCTTCCTTATAAATCAAATGTCTTTTTTCCTGTCAAAGGCACATACCAGTTTAGTATTCAGCACGGTATGAGAATTGAAGATCTGAATGGCGTGTATGACTTCGGATTGAGAATTGAAAAGACAGGTAAATAAATCTTCGGAGGTGGGAAAGAATAAACTTGCCAGATGGAATGAGCTCGGAACCTTCAACAATGTATTCCAGCCCGAAATCGGCGCTGTTGCAGGAAAGGATCACCCGGTAAAAGGCACATGGAAAACAATGATATTCAGGAATATGAATCCTGTAGTACTGGAGCTGGGATGCGGAAAGGGAGAATATACAGTCGGACTAGCTGCCAGGTTTCCAGATAATAATTATGTCGGCGTCGATATCAAAGGGGCACGTATGTGGCGTGGCGCAAAAACAGCTAATGACCAGCACCTTACAAATGTTGCCTTTCTGAGAACAAGAATTGAGTTTATAAGCTCTTTCTTCGTTGAAAATGAGGTCGATGAAATCTGGATTACATTTCCCGATCCGCATCCCGGAGAAAAAAACTCAAATAAGAGGCTAACATCACCCTGGTTCCTTAACCGATACCGCCAGTTCCTCAAAGATAAGGGGCTGATCCATCTGAAAACAGATAATACTGAATTGTATAACTATTCAAAAAAGGTTGTACTGCACAATAAGCTCCAGCTGGTAGAGAGTACAAATGACCTGTATTCAGAGAACTTCTCAGATGATATTCTTTCTATTCAAACCCACTATGAAAAGCTTTTCCTTAAGGATGGATTAAAGATTAATTACCTCACATTCAGGCTTGACAAAGATAAACTGCAGGAAGATGTCCCGTTCAAAACAAAAGGAACCTAACGACTTCTTTACCAATGTGTATGAAGTCACAAAACTAATCCCCTACGGGAGGGTTACATCCTATGGCGCGATTGCCCGCTACCTGGGATCGGGCCGTTCAGCACGAATGGTCGGATGGGCCTTAAATTCATCCCATAGCAGCAGGGAATTCATTCCTGCCCACAGAGTAGTAAACAGAAACGGTCTCCTTACAGGCAGACATCACTTCGGAAATTCAACCTTAATGGGACAACTTCTTGAAAATGAAGGCTTGATTATCGAAGATGACCAGGTTGTCAATTTCAATGAAAAATTCTGGGATCCTCTTTCAGAACTGAGCTGATTATTTTGCAGTCTGCTAAAAAAATGGTAAAATTGCAGCTTGTTTATAATTAATTTAAATAAAAATAGCCAACGGGTTCAATAATTTTCCATAAAAAGTAGAATTTCATGGGAGCTTTACCTGCGATTCGCTTTTAGAATGAAAACCCCCCTTCCCCCCCAGGGGGGGGTGAAAAGTTATTTTTCTATGAGTAAGCCCCCCCTTGGGGGGGTTGGGGGGCGAAAAATGGAACTATTAACTATCAGGAATCCTGTTGAATAACTAAACTGATCAAAATACTTATTCGTTATGTTTTCTGAAGAACAGATTCTAAAATCACTGACCAAAATAATCCACCCCGGGACGAAAAAAGATATTGTCAGCATGGGAATGATCTCGGAGATTAAAACAGGCGAGAAGGGCATATCACTCAAACTCACACCTGAGAAATCGAACGATCCGTTCGTCTCATCAATAAAGAGTACCATTGTGAAGACCCTCAAGGAATCACTTGGACCTGATGCTGTGATTAATGAAATTACAGTTGAGCCCAAAGTGATTGTCGGCAAGCAACGGGAAAAACAGAGGGAAATACTTCCTTTCGTTACAAATATTATAGCAGTTTCATCGGGGAAAGGAGGTGTCGGGAAGACAACAATTGCAGTAAACCTCGCTATTGCACTTGCACGGCATGGATACAGTGTCGGTCTGCTGGATGCAGACGTCTACGGACCATCAGTACCCAAAATGTTTGATGCCGAGGCATACCACCCTGATGTCAGAAGGGAAAATAATGCAGATATAATCATCCCCTTAGAGAAATACGGAGTGAAAGTCCTCTCAACAGGATTTTTTGTTGATCCCGCGGAGGCGGTTATATGGAGAGGGCCAATGGCATCCAATTTTCTTAAACAGCTCATAATTCAGGGAGACTGGGGAACTCTCGACTTTCTTCTCGTTGACCTTCCTCCCGGAACAAGTGATATACACCTTACACTCGTACAGGAGGTCCCTGTGACTGGGGCTATTGTGATCAGTACTCCCCAGGACGTCGCATTAGCTGACGCCATAAAAGGCATTTCAATGTTCCGGAGTGATAAAATTGATGTTCCTGTCCTGGGACTTGTTGAAAACATGTCGTGGTTCACACCCGCAGAACTGCCATCAAACAAATACTTTATTTTTGGCAGGGACGGAGGTAAAAAACTTGCTGAAAAAATGAATGTCCCCCTGCTTGGACAGATTCCTCTCGTACAAAGTATTTGTGAAGGGAGCGACCAGGGCAACCCTGTTGCACTTAAAGATTCTGTTACAGGTATTGCCTTCATGGAACTTGCAGTAAAGCTTGTAGAGAATGTTGAAAAAAGGAATAAAGAGCAGAAGCCAACCACTAAACTTATTGTAACTAAATAATATCCGATATGGCAGAATTATTAAGCATTAAAGAGAGAGTAGCAAAGGCATTGGAGAGAGTAAGACCATATCTTCAATCTGACGGCGGAGATATTGATCTTCTGGATGTTACTGAAGATATGACCGTTAAGGTTAAGCTTACCGGAGCATGCCATGGATGCCCTTACAGCATGCAGACATTAAAAGCAGGCGTTGAACAGGCAATCATGAAAGAGGTACCCGAGATTAAAAGAGTTATTTCAGCCTGATAAGGCACATATTCCCAATTTTCCTTACCTTTGAAATACTATACGCTGTTTTAGTCAGTTATAGTATTAGTCATTTATTGGCTTCAATCAAGACATTAGAGAAATACCTGGTATTCCTGGGATCGCTACTGATCCTGGCTGGCTGTTCGGTTGAAAAAAACACGGACGCATCAAGGTTTTACAATAGCATGACAGCCAAATACAACATCTATTTCAATGGTTATGAGAATTATAAGGCTGGACTTGCAAAGCTTTCCAGTAATCACATGGACGACTACGCCACAGTGATAAATGTTTTCGAATTCAGTGATCCTTCCACACCATCCTTCTGTTCCGGCGACATGGAAAGAGCCATACAGAAAGCTTCCAAATTAATTGCACTGAAATCAATAACCGCAAGGCCCGAAATCAAAGACAGCCGGGACCTTTCATCCAAAGAAAAGGCTTTGCTTGATATGAAGGAATACAATGAATGGGTGGATGACAGCTATTTTCTCATTGGCAAAGCCAGGTTTTACAAGCATGAATTCAGTGAAGCATCATCGCTGTTTGATTACTGCATAATAAATGCCAATGCCCCTGAGATAAAGACTGAAGCTGCTATCTGGCTTGCCAGGGTCAACAATGAGACAAAAAAATTCACTGAGTCACTCCGGATTCTCTCGGAACTCGAGATAAATGAAACCACCTCAAAATCACTGAAGGCCATGTATTATACAACCCTGGCCGATCTGAATGTCAGACAAAAGAGGTATACCGATGCTATTGATCCCCTTTCCAGGGCAATTGACTTTACCTCAGGTAAAAGGACAAAATACAGGCTGACATTTCTCCTCGCCCAGTTATATGAGAAAACCGGTAACGGAGCACTGGCTACCAAAAATTTCCAGAATGTAATCAATATGCGCCCTCCTTATGATGTCGAGTTTTATGCCAGAATAAATATCGCAGGAGTATTTGATGTAAATTCCATGGATCCTGCTAAGATGAAAAAAGAGCTGGAAAAGATGCTGAGAGATTCAAAAAATGTGGATTTCCAGGATCAGATTTATTATGCTTTGGGAAATTTGGCCATGAGAGAAGGCAATGAAGAGGAAGCAGTAAAGTATTATCATAAATCAGCAGCAGTAATATCCCAGAACCAGAACCAGAGAGGCAGATCATTTCTTGCACTGGCAAATTATTACTTTGCCAAGCCAGATTTTATAAGTTCAGGGATGTACTATGACAGTACGGTCTACTTCCTTGATCCCACTTTTTCTGAATACAAAGAGATAGAGGAAAAATCTCAGAATATAAATGCCCTCGTATCACAGTTGAAAATAATCCAGCGCGAAGACAGTCTTCAGAAAATTGCCCGGATGAATGAATCTGAGAGAAATGCTATGATTGTAACCCTGATTGCCCAGGCAACCAAGGCGGAGACTGAGAGGAAGAACGCTGATTATACCGACTGATATAATCTTGGGCAATTCTATGAAAACGAGAGACGCTTTCAGGGGAATATTGACCAGGAAGGGAAATGGTATTTTACAACCAGTCTGCCATGGCATTCGGCAGAACTGAATTCCGGAGAAGGTGGGGAGACAGAAAGCTTGAAGATAACTGGAGGAGATCGAATAAGGCGAGGGTAAGCATGGCACAGCTTGGAGGACAGGATGATCCTGATCAGGAAAAAAAAGATACCACTGCAGCTGTTTCCAATTATAAAAAACCTGAATACTACCTCAAGGATCTTCCGCTGAACGATTCGCTTATGGCTATCTCCGATGATAAAGTAGCTATAGCGCTTCTGAATGCAGGAAGAGCATATTCTGAAAGACTGCTCGATACTGAAAGAGCTACCCAGACATATGAATCGCTTATTAGCCGTTACCCGCAAAGCGAACTGGTTCCTGAGGTACTGTACGACCTGTACAGGGTAAATAAGGATAAGAATGGCGCCAGATCTGAGGTTTACAGACAAAGGCTGCTACAGCAATATCCAACCAGTGAATATGCAAAGATCCTTTCAGACCCTGCATACTATGAAAAGAAAATGGCCGAAATGAAATTGGCCGGTGAGAAATACAGGGCCGCATATGAAGCCTATACCCAGGAGAAGTTTAACGAGGCAATCTCACTCTGTTCAGAAGGACTGCAGAAGTATCCGCAGGATCAGCTCGCTCCCAAATTTCAGCTGCTTCATGCATATTCCATGGCAAAGACAAGTGATGAAAGAAGTTTCAGGGCAGACCTGGGCATTGTCATCAAAACCTGGCCGAATACTCCTGAAAGCAGGAAAGCTGAAGAGATTATAAATTTTCTGAACCAGAAAAGTCCGGAGCTCAAAGTCGAAGCTGAAAAAGTAATTGCTGCAGAACTATATACAAAGGATACTACTGCTTTACATAGTTTTGTCCTGATCATCATGGACCAGTCATTCAATATAAATCAGGCAACATTTGACGTGATAAGTTATAATATTGATAATTACACAAATAAAAATTACCGTACAGAAGGTACTCTGCCAAACAATAAATATATAATGATTACTGTTTCCGGATTTCCGGATTATCCGCAGGCACTGGATTATTATAAAAAATTCAGCGCTGAAAAGAATATAAGGAATCCTGCAGGTAAAAAGATGCTGACATTTATAATTACGGGCGATAATCTTAAAATACTAAATAAAGACGGCAATCCGGGACGCTACCAGCTATTCTTTATGGATAACTACTTAAAATGAGAAAGATAAGAATACTCTGGACTGATGACGAAGTTGAAGCGCTGAAGCCTCACATTTTCTTCCTTGAGGAGAAGGGCTATGAGATTGACACCTGCTCAAATGGTACCGATACTATTGACCTGGTGAAGCAGAATACTTATGATCTTATCTTCCTCGATGAAAATATGCCCGGGATAAGCGGCATCGAAACACTCAGGCTTATAAAGGAGGTCAGAACGGATATTCCTGTTGTGATGATCACCAAGAGTGATGAGGAAGATATAATGGATACCGCTATCGGCTCAGAAATTGCAGATTATCTGATAAAACCGGTAAAGCCAAAGCAGGTTCTGCTTGCAATAAAGAAGATTCTTGACCAACGCCGGCTGATAACTGAAAAAACCACAACCGATTACAGACAGGAATTTGGCAGAATCACCAACATGATCTCAGCCGCATCCTCTTACAACGAATGGACCGAGCTATACAGGAAGATCGTTTTCTGGGAATCAGAACTTGAAAAATCGTCCGATCCTGGAATGGCCGAAATCCTGAAGCTGCAGGAAAATGAAGCTAACATTCTCTTTTCTAAATTCATAATCAATAATTATCTCAGCTGGCTCGCACCGGGATGCACCGACAAACCATTGCAGTCTCCTGACCTTTTTGCAAAAAAAATATTCCCATACGCCGACAGCAAAAAACCACTCTTTTTCATCCTGATAGATAATCTGAGGTATGATCAGTGGAAAACAATATCCGCTGAACTATCAGGTATTTACAGGATAATTGATGAGGATATCTATTACAGTATACTCCCAACTTCAACTCAGTTCTCAAGAAACTCCATTTTTGCAGGCATGATGCCTTCGTCGATTGCAGAGAAGATGCCGCAGTACTGGATAAATGATGACGAGGAGGAGGGTAAAAATCAGTTTGAGGAAGAGCTTTTTAAGGCCCAGCTGCTTCGCAAAGGACTTAACTATAAATGGTCATATCATAAAATAAGCAATAATCAGGAAGGCAAAAAGGTGAATGATAAGATACATTCTTTGCTGGAAAATGATATCAATATTCTTGTCTTTAACTTTGTTGACATGCTTTCTCATGCCCGGACAGAAATCGGAGTGATCCGCGACCTGGCAAAAGATGAAGCTGCATACAGAAGCCTTACCCGTTCCTGGTTTTTACACTCCTCGCTCCTTGAACTCCTCAAAATATTGGCTTCCCATTCAATCAGAGTCATCTTCAGTACTGACCATGGAACAATAAGAGTACAGAACCCGGTTAAAATAATCGGCGACAGGAAAACTTCTTCGAATCTCAGGTACAAAATGGGCAGAAATCTCGATTATGACCCTAAAAAAGTCTTTGAGCTTAAAGATCCCGGAAAAGCACTGCTGCCTAAAACAAACATAAGTTCGAGGTACATTTTTGCCCTTAACAAGGACTATCTTGTATACCAGAATAACTATAACCATTATGCCGGATATTACAAGGATACGTTCCAGCATGGCGGGATTTCAATGCAGGAGGTCCTTCTGCCAGTGGCATACCTTGAACCTGTATAAAAAAATTAATGAGTCAGGCTAAACACTCTGTTGATCAATGGAGATACTAATCAGGAATAAAAAACATCTTGCCGATGCGGCTGAAAAATTTCTTAAAAACTACGGCGAGCATAGAATATTTGCCTTTTACGGATCCATGGGTGCAGGTAAAACAACAATAATCAAAGCTATCTGCAAAGCTCTCGGTGCCGTAGATATTGTAAGCAGTCCGACATTTACCCTGGTTAATGAATACAGGACATCAAACGGAGAAACACTGTATCATATTGATTTCTACAGGATAAAAAAGCAGGAGGAGGTTTTCGACTTTGGCATCGAGGAGTATCTCACCGGAGAATCATATTGTTTCATGGAGTGGCCTGAACTGGTAGAGGAAATATTGCCTGAGGAAACTGTAAATATCAGGATTTCAGTTGATGAAAATGAACAGCGGATACTCCTGATTTCATAGAAATTTCGATTTTGGTAGTTGACCAATTTTTTTATCTTTGTATATTAATCCCCTTCCAAAGATGAACGACAAAGGTAAGAGCGGAAATGTCAGTTTTGGCAATACGGCATTTATGCCAAAGGAAGAACTTCTTGAAACCGCTGTCAGGAACCGAAGAATCTCCATTGGAATTCCAAGTGATATTAAAGATGATGAAAAGAGGGTCGCTCTGACCCCTGAGGCTGTGAACCTCCTGGTGGAAAGTGACAATGAAGTTATTGTTCAGAAAGGGGCAGGACTGGGCGCCAACTATTCAGACAAGGATTACAGCGAGAACGGAGCAATTATAACTGACTCCACAGCAAGAGTTTACAGCGCAGATGCCGTAATAAAGGTCGCCCCTTTTACCGAAAAAGAGACAGACTATCTCAAAGGCAACCAGGTTGTTTTCTCATATCTTAATGTTCTCAAGCTAAACGAGGAAATTCTACTTAAGCTTATCAGGAAAAAAGTTACAGCCATTGCCTTTGAAAAGATCCGCGACAACAACGGAGTCATGCCTGTTGTGGAATCAATGAGCGAAATATGCGGAATAACATCGATCCTCGTTGCTTCCGAGTATCTGAGCAATATGCATGGAGGTAAAGGTGTAATGCTGGGAGGAATAACTGGTGTCACTCCTACTGAAGTAGTCATTTTAGGAGCCAATACTGCCGGGGAATATGCCGCCAGGGCAGCAATTGGCCTTGGCTCCACTGTGGTAATTTTCGATAATTCACTTCACAGGCTGCGTAAATTTCAAAGTTTGCTAGGACAGAGGCTTCAGACCTCCGTTTTTCACCCCCAGGTTCTGAGAAAAGCCCTTAAATCGGCTGATGTGCTTATTGGTGCTATAGAGCTTGAAGATCTCCGTCCCTGGTATTATATCACAGAGGATATGATCCGCAGTATGAAAAGGGGATCTGTCGTAATTGATCTAAGTATAGACCGTGGAGGATGTATCGAGACAACGGAATGCAGAGCACTTCACGATCCTGTATATGAAAAGCATGGCGTCATACATTTTTCTGCATGGAACCTCCCCTCGCGTGTTGCACGTTCAGCATCAATCTCGCTGAGTAATATCTTTACCCCGCTGCTTCAAAGCATGGCAGACGCAGGAGGCATTACACAACTGCTGAAAAGCGATCAGGGTGTCCGTAACGGAGCTTATCTGTATAACGGAATGCTTACAAATGAGACGCTTGGACAAAAATTCGGAATAATCTCAAAAGACCTGAATCTCCTTATTTCAGCATTCTGATGGTCATGTGTAGATGAGAGAAGCTTCTCCATCCCTTATCTCAATTTTCGCCGTCTTTCCGATATAGAAAGCCCTGTTGTCCGATATATGTCCGGCCGGAAAGTCAAAAAAAACAGGATAGTCATACTCCTCTACTATATCTCTGATTGTCTCTTCAACACTTTTTCCCCAGGGAACCTTAGCCTCATCGATCTTATTCATGCCGCCAACCACAAGGGCAGATAAACCCTTAAGCCTGCCTGCAAGCTTAAGGGAGGTCAGCATCCTGTCAAGATGATAAAAATACTCCCCTACCTCCTCAATAAAAAATATCTTCCCCTCAGTATCCGGTAATGCTGCTGTTCCCATCAGACTGTAGACAAGAGAAAGATTCCCGCCAGTCACTTCCCCGGTTGCATTCATAGCCCTGTACATCTGTCCTGTCCATTCACAACTCCCAAGCTCTCCGAATAATGCCTGTCTGATTGTTTCCAGGGTAGCGGCAGATTTTCCGGGATTGGAGTAGTTAAGCGGCATATCACTATGGAGTGACATGATGCCAACAACCTCACTGAGCCATAAATGCAGAACTGTGATATCACTGAACCCTGCATACCATTTAGGAGATCTTTTCAGCTTTGAGAAATCAGCATTCCCAATTATCCTGGCTACGCCATAACCTCCCCTGGAACACAGAATGGCTTTTATTGCAGGGTCATCTGTCATCTCCTGAAGATCTGAGAGCCGTTCTTCATCGCTCCCGGCAAAAGAACCACTCCTTTTAAAAGTGTTTTTTCCGACCCTGACTTTAAGACCCCATCCTTCAAGGATAGCAACAGCATCTATAACTTTCTGCTCTTCAATGAAAAAAGAGGGCGAAATTATAGCTACTTCATCTCCGGTCTTCAGAAAATCAGGTTGTATTTTTATCCCAGACATAGATTTGAAAATTGTCAGTAAAAGTAATTCTTATTGATTCTGTTTACAACTGCGGATTTGAGGATTTCAAAATCTATTTATTATACTTTATGACTTCGTGCCTTCGAGGCAAAAAAGAGAATATGCCACTAAGACCCAAAGGCGCAAAGGCTCACTAAATCTTTAATTTTATTATCTTTGTCCGTTTTAAAAAAACTAATACCTCATTATCAACATCATGAAGAATTTTAAAAGATATCTCGTCACCTCAGCCCTGCCCTATGCCAACGGCCCGATTCATATCGGACATCTTGCAGGTGTTTATATTCCCTCCGATATTTATACAAGGTATCTGAGAATGAGAGGAGCCGACGTAATATCGGTTTGTGGTTCCGATGAGCATGGCGTTCCGATAACACTGAAGGCACGCATCGAAGGGGTCTCCCCGCAGGAGATTGTCGACAGGTATCATAAGATAAATGAAAAAGCATTCAGAGAGTTCGGAATTGCCTTTGATATATATTCCAGAACATCCAATAAGGTCCACTACGAAACAGCTTCAGAAATCTTCAGGACTCTCTATGATAAGGGTGAATTCACCGAGAAAATAACCGAACAGTATTATGACGAGGAGGCAGGATGCTTTCTTGCTGACAGGTATATAATGGGAACCTGCCCCCATTGCGGAAACGAAAACGCCTATGGCGATCAGTGCGAAAAATGCGGTACATCACTGAGCCCTAATGAGCTTATTAATCCTCATTCAACAATCAGCGGCAGCAAACCTGCTCTCCGGGAGACACTTCACTGGTACCTTCCCCTTGACAAGTACGAGCCATGGCTTAGAAAATGGATACTTGAAGAACATACCGAATGGAAAGCCAATGTTTACGGACAGTGCAAATCATGGCTTGATCAGGGACTGCAGCCAAGAGCTGTGAGCCGCGACCTCGATTGGGGAGTGCCTGTACCTGTTGAGGGTGCAGTGGGAAAAGTACTCTATGTCTGGTTCGATGCCCCTATAGGATATATCTCTGCTACAAAGGAACTTACTCCTGAATGGGAGAAATACTGGAAAGACAGCGAGACAAAAATGGTTCATTTCATCGGAAAAGACAATATAGTATTTCATTGTATAATTTTTCCAGCAATACTGAATGCAGAAGGAAGTTATATTCTTCCGGAAAATGTGCCTGCCAACGAATTTCTGAATCTCGAGAATGACAAAATATCCACCTCAAGGAACTGGGCTGTCTGGTTACATGAATATCTTGAAGACTTCCCGGGTAAGCAGGATGTACTTAGATACTCTTTATGCGCAAACGCTCCCGAAACAAAGGATAACGACTTCACCTGGAAAGATTTCCAGGCCCGCAACAATAATGAACTGGTAGCTATTCTGGGAAACTTTGTCAACCGGACACTCGTTCTGACAAATAATTACTACGATGGAAGAGTTCCGGAGAGAGGGAAGTGTGAACCTGGTGATATCACTGTTTTTAATGAAATGGGGAAAATAAGAGAAAACGTTGAGAACTCACTCGAGGCTTTCAGGTTCCGTGAAGCACTTAAAGAAGCTATGAATCTGGCCCGACTGGGCAATAAATACCTGGCTGATGCAGAACCATGGAAAGTAATAAAGAGTGATCCGGAGAGAGTAAAAACAATAATGAACATAGCTCTTCAGATCACGGCCAACCTCACAATTGTTTGCGAACCATTCCTGCCCTTTTCAATGGAGAAGCTGCGCGGATGGATCAATTTCAGTGAGAAGAGCTGGAGCAAAGCAGGCGAGTCAGATCTTCTTAAACCAGGCCATGTAATCAATAAACCGGAGCTCCTGTTTGAAAAGATAGAGGATGAGGAGATCACCCGTCAGATCGATAAACTGATGGCAACAAAAAAAGCCAATGAAGCAGCCACAGCAAAAACAGTACCCGGGAAAGAGCCCGTCACATTCGATGATTTCTCTAAAGTAGATATAAGAACTGCCACAATCCTTGAAGCCGAGAAAGTTCCCAAAACCACAAAGCTTTTGAAACTTAAGATTGATACAGGTCTCGATATCAGAACCATAGTATCAGGTATTGCCGAGCATTACGAACCGGAAAAAATAATAGGGAAACAGATTTCCATTGTAGCAAACCTGGAGCCCAGGAAGATAAAAGGCATTGAATCAAAAGGGATGATTCTTATGGCTGAAGACAAAGACGGAAAACTTGTGAT
The DNA here is from genome assembly GCA_016715075.1 of Bacteroidales bacterium. GTDB lineage: Bacteria > Bacteroidota > Bacteroidia > Bacteroidales > VadinHA17 > LD21. The sequence goes on along the minus strand of JADKBK010000002.1, from coordinate 74,275 downwards.
GGTTTCTCCTGCGGAAAAAGTGAGCAATGGCAGCATGATAAAATAGGAAAGACGTTGCATGCAACGTCTCTTCATAATTTAATTGTTCTTCTTATTTTTCTTTGAAATCAGGCTCCCGGAAATTCAGCTTCAATACTGTCCTTTTTGGCCAGTGCTGTATTCATATCGCTGCAGGCAATGGCATAAACACGGTAGAACCCATTGGGCGCAACAACAATTTCAGGCGTAAATCCCTGTGCCTTAAGAGTATTGACCTGAGATCTGGCATTCTCTTCCGATTTGAAACTTCCCGTAATCAAAACATACGTACCTGTCTCACTAACAACAGGTTCAACTATTTTAACCTCAGGCTTATCCTCAACTACCGGAGGAATAATCTCTTCCGGTTTTACCTCGTCAGTTTTAACACCCTCATCAACTGCTTTCTTATTTTGTTCAAATTCAGCAGAAACAAGAGGATTCATATTCGTTGTTTCAACCTTTGATCTGAAGAGATCCGTTTTCAGCGGTACAATAACAAGAACTGAAAGAAGAGGAACGATGACAGCCGCCCGCCATAAGATCTTTCTGACTGATGCCTGCCGTTGAGGATCCTTACTGACAGGTCTGATTATACGTGTTCTTACATTATATCCTTCAAGGGGAGACAACTGGAAAGATTCCAGCCCGTAAGAATCAAGATGATAATTTGAGGAAGGGTCGGGTTCAAACTGTATGTTACCTTCCTGGTTATTGATAAAACTGCCAATATGATCAAAAACTATCTTTTCTCCTTTTTCGAGTTTCCTGCGAATATCAATCACAAACTCCTCAACAATGCTTCTTGCATCACCGTAATTGATCCCCGATGTGCCTGAAATTCTTCCAACAAGAAGGCCATCATTATGATTCAGATTCCTGTTGAATGAGATCTGTTTTACAGGGGGATAAAATGTACCCGATTTTTTGTCAATACGTGCAGGCGTATAGTTTCCTATAAAACCACCAAACCCCGGAACAATCACGCAATCGTGCCCGAATAATAACTCCCGTATAAAAGCTGTAATATCCAATGGAAAATTTCTTAAAGACAATGCAAAAATAAGAAAATTCTTTGCCACTTCACTATAATCAAATTTAAATAAATGCAATTAATGCAAAGACTTTTATTGCTTAAAAATCGGACTGCACAGGGGCTGTTGAAAAAGTCCTCTGTGGAACTCTGTGGCACCTCTGTGCCCTCTGTGTAAGTTTTTAACTTATTGTTACACAGAGATCCACAGAGAATTCACAGAGGAACACAGAGAACAACAGATTGATGCTTCGTCTTTTTATACAGATCCTGCAATATCCTGATTTGTATGTAGAGACAAGCCAAGGCGTGTAACTGCCGATTTTCCGGAAAGGTTTAAAAATATTATCTTCGTAATTCATACTGCTTTAATTCTGATGAGAGAGATCCAGATGGTTGACCTGAAGGCTCAGTACGAAAAGATCGGGACTGAGATTGATAATGCAATAAAATCGGTGCTGCAATCCACAGCTTTTATAAAAGGCCCCGATGTAAAGCAATTTGAAGAAGAGATGCAGGCATATATGGAAGTTAAACATGTCATCTCCTGTGCCAACGGAACTGACGCTCTCCATATAGCCATGATGGTACTTGGACTGAATCCGGGGGATGAAGTCATAACCACAGATTTTACCTTCGTGGCAACTGCCGAAACAGCTGCTCTGTCAGGACTTAAGATAGTATTTGTTGATCCGGATCCGGGAACATTCAACATCTCAGTTGAGGCTGTCCGAAAAGCGATCACCCGGAAAACGAGGCTTATAGTTCCCGTACATCTTTTCGGCCAGTGTGCCGATATGGAAAGTATTCTGGATCTTGCAGGGAAACATAATCTTTATGTAATTGAGGATGCGGCGCAGGCAACAGGAGCTGAGTATTATTTTAAAAACGGCACTGCAAAAAAAGCAGGCACAATTGGAAATATAGGTACGACATCCTTTTTCCCTTCTAAAAACCTCGGATGCTTCGGTGACGGAGGTGCACTCTATACAAATGATGACGAATATGCCAGGAAACTGAGAAGCATCGCCAATCATGGGATGAAAATAAGGTACTCGTACTCGGATATTGGCGTCAACTCAAGACTTGATACTATCCAGGCTGCTATCCTCAGGGTAAAACTTAAATATCTTAACCGGTTCAATGATGCCAGAAAGAGAGTTGCTGACATTTATGATGAAGCATTTTCAGGCTGCCAGGAAATTATCACACCTGAAAGAGTCAGCTATTCCTCTCACATATTTCACCAGTACACTATCAGAAATAAAAACGGGAAGAGGGATGAACTGAAAAGCTTCCTTGAGTCGAAGAAAATCCCTTCAATGATATATTATCCGGGACCACTTCATTTGCAGGAGGCATACAGGAATCCAGGCTATAAAGAGGATCATTTCCCCGTTACCTCTTCCCTGTGCAAAGAGGTTCTTTCTCTGCCCATGCATCCTGAGATGGAAAAAGAACAGCTTGATTTTATCATACTGAATGTTTTAAATTTCTTTGAAACCCTTCAATAATGGAGATTGACTATTTTGCCCATGAGACTGCAGTTGTAGATGAGGGCTGCAGGATCGGCAAGGGAACAAAAATATGGCACTTCAGCCATATTATGACCGGCTCGGAAATAGGTGAAAACTGCAATATCGGACAGAATGTTGTCATTTCTCCCGGCGTAAGACTCGGACGTAATGTAAAAGTCCAGAACAATGTCTCAATCTATACCGGGGTTATCTGTGATGATGATGTCTTTCTTGGCCCCTCAATGGTTTTTACCAATGTTATTAACCCCCGGAGTGCTGTTAACCGTAAAGACCAGTACGGATCAACAATAGTTGAAAAGGGAGCGACAATCGGGGCAAATGCCACTATTGTTTGCGGGATCAGAATAGGAAAATATTCTTTTGTGGGGGCAGGTGCCGTTGTTACAAAAGATGTGAAATCCTTTGCACTTGTTATGGGAAATCCTGCCAGGCAAACAGGATGGATGAGCGAGTACGGGCACAAACTTGTTTTTGATGCGGGAGGGACGGCAACCTGTATTGAGAGTGGATTCAGATACAGATTGGAGAATAATGAGGTTTCAAGAATAATTTAGTATTTTTAGACTGATTTTTTGAAAGTACCAATGACAGGATTTCCAAAAAACTTTAGCATAATAGGTGTTGCCGGTTATATTGCAGTCAGGCATCTCAACGCTATTAAGGAAACCGGCAATAATCTTCTTGCCAGCCTTGATAAGTTTGATAGTGTAGGACGTATCGACAATTTCTTTCCTGAGAGCGACTTTTTTGTGGAGTTCGAACGGTTTGACAGGCATTTTGACAAACTAAAAAGAACAGGCACAAAGATTGACTATGTGAGTATCTGCTCCCCGAATTACCTTCACGATTCTCATATAAGATTTGCTCTTCGTCACCAGGCTGAAGCAATATGCGAGAAACCGATTGTTCTTAACCCATGGAATGTTGACGCTTTACAGGAGATAGAAAATGAAACGGGGCATAAAATTTATAATGTGCTGCAGCTCCGGCTCCATCCGAAAATAAAGGAACTCTACGACACTATAAAAAACGGACCGAAAGGAAAGGTGTATGATGTTGATCTGACCTATATCACCAGCCGCGGCAACTGGTATCCCATATCGTGGAAGGGAGATATTCAGAAATCAGGCGGCGTGGCAACCAATATCGGAATTCATTTCTTCGATATGCTGGGATGGATATTCGGCGCTGAAAAACAAAATATAGTTCATATTTCCGAGTCAAAGAAAGCCGGAGGATATCTGGAGCTTGAGAATGCCAGGGTAAGGTGGTTCCTCAGCATCGATTATAATGACATCCCTGTGAATATCAGGGAGACAGGTCAGAGAACCTTCCGGTCAATAACAGTTAACGGTAAAGAGATCGAATTCAGCAAGGGATTCACCGACCTTCACACTATGACCTACGAAGAGATCCTTGCAGGCAGAGGCTTTGGCCTGAAGGATGCCAGACAATCTGTTGAATCAGCCTACATTATCCGGAATGCAAAACCTCAGGGACTTAAAGGAGACTATCATCCATTTTTAAAAAAGATATAACATGTACAATAAACTTATTAATAAGGAGACAAAATTATCTCTGATCGGACTGGGCTACGTCGGCCTCCCGATTGCACTGGAATTCGCCAAAAAGATCAGAGTTGTTGGCTTTGATATCAAACCTGACAGGGTTGAACTTATGAAAAAAGGTATCGATCCAAGTAATGAGCTGACATCCGAGGCATTTAAGGATACTGATATTATCCTTACAAGCAACCCTGAAGATTTAAGGGAAGCCTCTTTCCATATTATTGCAGTTCCAACCCCTACCGACAGATATAACCTTCCCGATCTGACACCTGTCCTGAAAGCATCGGAAACAGTTGGCAGGATTTTGAAAAAGGGTGATTATGTGGTATACGAATCAACAGTTTATCCCGGCTGTACCGAGGATGACTGTGTTCCAGTACTTGAAAGATATTCAGGACTTAAATGCGGTACCGACTTCAAAGTAGGTTTCTCGCCGGAAAGAATAAACCCGGGAGATACCAACCATACCCTTACAAAAATAGTTAAGGTAACAAGCGGTTGTGATGCGGAATCCTCTGAAAACATTGCAAAAACATATGAGCTTATAATCAAGTCAGGAGTTCACAGGGCAAGTTCAATAAAAGTGGCTGAAGCAGCAAAAATCATAGAGAATACACAGCGCGATATCAACATCGCCTTTATGAATGAGTTGTCTATTATATTTAACAGAATGGGAATCAATACCTTCGAAGTTCTCGAAGCTGCCGGAACAAAATGGAATTTCCTTAAATTCTTTCCCGGACTGGTAGGTGGTCACTGCATTGGCGTCGATCCTTATTACCTCTCATTCAAGGCAAAAGCACTGGGCTATCACCCTCAGATGATTGATTCCGGCCGGTTTATAAATGACAGTATGGGCAGGTATATAGGAAAACAGACCGTGAAAAAAATAATTGCATCAGGCAAGAACCTCAAGGGCGCACGTGTACTTATTATGGGTATTACCTTCAAGGAAGACGTTACCGACATACGTAATTCAAAAGTTGTGGATGTTATAGCAGAACTTGATGATTTCGGAATTGCTGTAGAGGTCATTGATCCGGGTGCAGGAAAGCATGAGGTCAAGGAGGAGTATGGAATTGACCTGAAAGAGAAACCCACAGGTAAGTATGATGCAGTCATACTTGCTGTTTCACATAAACAATATCTGAATCTTGATGAATCTTACTTTGCAGCACTTCTTCACCCTGAGGGAATTGTTGTTGATGTAAAGGGTATCCTTCGGGGAAAAATTAAAGATCACACTTACTGGAGCCTCTAGATGAAAAGAAAAATACTGGTAACCGGAGGAACGGGATATATCGGGTCACATACTTCCGTTGAACTTATAAATGAGGGATTTGAAGTTGTAATAATTGATAACCTTTACAATTCGGAAGCTGAAGTGACTGACCGGATTCAGCAGATAACAGGAACAAAGCCGTCACTTGAGATAATAGATATCTGCGACAAGGCTAAGCTTGAAAAATTCTTTGAAAAGAATGGGGATATCTCGGCGATTATTCACTTTGCAGCTTATAAGGCTGTCTCAGAGTCTGTCAGTAAACCGCTTGATTATTACAATAACAACCTGGTTTCCCTTATCAACCTGCTTGATCTGATGAAGCGCTTCAATGTCCCCGACATTGTCTTTTCCTCATCCTGCACCGTTTACGGCCAGCCTGAAAAACTTCCGGTAACGGAGGATGCGCCTCTTCAACCCGCTACCTCACCTTATGGCAATACAAAACAAGTTGGGGAAGAGATTATCAGGGATGCCACATTCGCGCATAAAAGTATTAAAGCCATTGCCTTAAGATATTTTAACCCCATCGGGGCGCATCCATCCGGACTAATAGGGGAACTGCCAAGGGGAGTGCCTGAAAATCTTGTGCCATTCATCACCCAGACTGCTTATGGCCTGAGAGATGAACTTAAAGTATTCGGGAATGATTACGATACGCCTGACGGCTCATGCATCAGAGATTATCTGCATGTAGTTGACCTCGCAAAAGCTCATGTAGTGGCGGTAAAAAGACTTCTTGAAGGAAAAAGCAAAAAGGATTTTGAAGTATTTAACCTTGGAACAGGTAACGGCGTTACAGTTCTGGAAGCAATCAGTTCCTTTGAAAGGGTTTCCGGAATAAAACTAAAATTCAGGATAACCGACAGGAGACCAGGGGATATTGAAAAGATCTGGGCCGATCCCTCGTTTGCAAACAAGGAGCTTGGCTGGAAAACCAAAAGTACCCTCGATGAGGCAATGAAAACAGCCTGGGAGTGGGAAAAGAGTATCAGAACGAAAAAGGTATAATCATGAAGAAAACAATTCTTATTACCGGTGGCGCAGGTTTTATAGGGTCTCATGTAGTTAGAAGATTCGTAAATCACTACCCCGAATACCTGATAGTAAACGGCGATAAACTGACATATGCCGGTAATCTTGAAAATCTTAGCGACATCGAGTCAAGATCCAATTACAGGTTTGAAAAGATTGATATAGTAGATAAAGAAGCTGTTGCAGTACTTTTCAGCAAATATAACTTTGACGGAGTAATACATCTGGCTGCAGAATCTCATGTCGACCGCTCAATTACCGGTCCTGATGAATTTGTTTTCACAAACATTATCGGTACTGTCAACCTCCTGAATTCAGCACGCTCCTCCTGGAAAGAATCGCCGGAGGGTAAACAATTTTATCACATATCCACCGATGAGGTCTACGGATCGCTTGGGAAAGAGGGCCTCTTCACGGAAGAGACAGCATATGATCCCAAAAGCCCTTACTCCGCATCAAAAGCAAGTTCCGATCACCTGGTAAGAGCATATAACCATACCTTCGGGATTCCTGTTATTATCTCCAACTGCTCAAATAATTACGGACCAAACCAGTTCCCCGAGAAACTGATACCACTGGCCATCAACAATATCAAAAACAACAAGCCCATTCCGGTATATGGTAAAGGGGAAAACATACGCGACTGGCTCTATGTAGAGGATCATGCCTCAGCAATCGACCTGATATTTCATAAGGGCAAGACAGGAGAGACCTACAATATCGGAGGAAATAATGAATGGAAAAATATTGATCTTATCCTGCTTCTCTGCAGCATCCTGGACAGGAAACTGAAACGTCCTGTAGGAACATCTGAGAAGCTTATTACATATGTGACAGACAGACCCGGCCATGATCTAAGGTACGCCATTGATTCTTCCAAACTCCAGACAGAACTGGGATGGTCTCCGATACCCGAATTTGCTGTCGGGCTGGAAAAGACCGTTGACTGGTACCTTTCAAATGAAAAATGGCTTGAAAGGGTCTTGTCAGGTGACTATGGCAAATACTATGATCAGATGTACTCAGGCAGATAATAATCAGATCATTGCACTCTCTTCATACGCTCAATCAGCTCATCTCCCAGAGCTGATTTTTGTTTTATATGCTCCTGAATTGCAGCGACAACACTGTTGGATTCAAATTCACCACGCACCTGCTCAAAATCGAGCTTCTTCACCTCTTCCCCATCGTCAATTCCAAACCCGGTCCTGGATGAAAGATTAAACTCTTTTCTTGCATCCTCATACAAAAGATTATCGAGATCAATAACACATTTTTTCCATTTGCTGACAATCCTTATAACATCCTCTGCCGTCAGGCTGTTCACCGGAATCCCTTCCTCCTCGCCGATCCTCTGGCACGACCAGGTCCATTCCCAGTCGTAATACGATTTATGTATCGCGGCAAATGAATCTGACAACTCCCCGATTGAAGATATCTTTCCTGATTCAATATCATCAAGAAGATTGTCTATCTCCTTTTTCGGCGCTATCAATCCTCCAATGTCAACCCATTCTCCCTTTCCCTCTTCCCTGTCAGGTTTAAGTCTTTCCTGAAGCTCTTCATTTGTCCTGAATTCAGCATTCTCAAGTCTTTTTATAAGGGAGTTTCCCAGGAATTTATTGATACCTGTCTGATACAGTTCGATCCCATGTTCAAGTGAGTCCCTTCTGATGAGCATGCTGTTATACCTGTAGGCAGTCATCTCCCCCGGAGAATCAGCTTTTATCTTCCTTAACAGCTCCCTCCCTGCAATCATTCTCCTGATGGTATAAGGACTCAGCAGATTAAAATTAACCTGATCCGTCTTTACCGGATCTTTCCTCCGGTCGCGGAGCGGCCATTTCTGTGCATCTCTAATTGTTCCGACACTTCTAAGATTAATACCCGGAACAAGTATACTTTCATCATTGCTCTCTATCAGATAGGAGAAAGGGAGGGATGATGTATCCATATTCTTATAATGCCGCCCCATCACAAGTGTGAAAGGACCGATCCTGGCCGGCCAGAGCAGGTATGAATCACTTGTAGTCTTGGACCCACGCTCCATTATACCCTGATGAATGGGTCCAAGCTTATACATATGATTGCTCTGGTTAGAACCGCTCCCGGCATTCATAAATGAAAAAATACCTGCAATAAGAAGAGTCGACTTGTGATGTGTTACAGTATACGGACCTGCAAAAATTGAGCAGGCTTCACCGTGATAACCAGCTGAGTTTGCAAAAAAAAGCGAGTTCTCTGCTGAATAATGTTTAGCCAGGACACATCCCTGCCCGATAAAACAATTGTCAACAACAGTGGAATCTTTCACTATCGAGCCTGAACAGACGATAAAATGTTCCATTATTACCCCTGATCCGATATAGATGGGATCAGCCTCCGTGCTGTTAAGCGAACCTTCATTCAGTGTCATCGATCCTTCTATATAACAGAACGGTCCCACACTGACATTACGTATCGAATTGCAATTGAAGATCCGGGAATGACGGCGGATAGTTCCAAAATCAGAAGCAATGGAAGCAGCATACTCATCAACCATTTTCCCGAGAATATCAACGACTTTCCTCCGGTGTCTGTACAGGGCTATAATATATGCCTCATGTGCGGATAGCCTGTCCCACATTTTTACCGACCGCCCTCCTGTTTCATTCAGGACAGAAACAATTGTCCCATTGCCAAAAGTACTTCTGCCCTCGGTATGAATTTTTCCGCAATTTCTTATCACTACGTTATCTTCAATAATATAATTGGCTATATAATCTCCTATATTACTTATGATAACATTGGATCCTATAATACAGTTATGAAGTCGTACATTCAGAAGACCACTCGGGATTGTCACACCTGAATCATCAATATAGGGATCCTGAAATATACCTAGATAAATATCTCCGGAGAAGATACATTTTATGCACCTGGAAGGATCAAAGCCTTCGATTACCTTTACTCTGTTCCAATCATCGCAGCTGCACCCGTTGGACAATAAAATTTCTCTCTCCTGCAGCAACAGGCTGCGGTAATTATCTTTCATGTTCATCACGGAACATTATTACGATAGTTATTCGACGGTTACGGATTTGGCCAGATTTCTCGGCTGGTCTACATTGCACCCTCTGAGAACTGCCATATGATATGAAAGCAGCTGAAGCGGGATAACGGCCAATAGTCCGGATAATGCCGGAATCGTCTCCGGGACCTCAAGAACATAGTCAGCCATTTTTTTAATTATTTCATCTCCTTCTGTGACAATGGCAATAACATTTCCTTTCCTGGCTTTTATCTCCTGGATATTACTTACTATCTTTTCGTAAGTATCATCCTTGGTGGCAACAACAACAACCGGCATATTTTCATCAATAAGTGCAATCGGGCCATGTTTCATCTCAGCGGCAGGATATCCCTCGGCATGAATATATGAGATCTCCTTAAGCTTCAGAGCTCCCTCAAGAGCCACGGGGAAGAGGTAGCCCCTTCCAAGATAGAGTGCATTATGGGTATTCTGAAAAACCTTTGCCAGTTCAAGGGCTTTATCATTTACAGCAAGAGTCTTCTCTATTTTCCCCGGTATAGAAACCAGCTCGGTAATAAGCTCTTTATACAGGGTATCGGAGATAACCCCTTTCAAATGTCCGATAGAGAATGCCATCATTGCCAGAACTGTGACCTGTGTTGTGAATGCTTTTGTGGAAGCTACTCCTATCTCGGGTCCTGCATGTGTGTATACCCCTGCATCTGTCTCCCTGGGAATACTGCTGCCAACAACATTGCATACCCCTATAACCCTGGCTCCTTTTTCCCTGGCAATCTTGATTGCTGCAAGGGTATCCGCAGTTTCGCCGCTCTGACTTATGGCAATCACAATATCCCCTTGTTTAATAATCGGGCCTCTGTAACGGAATTCCGATGCATATTCGACCTCAACAGGGATCCTGGTATACTCCTCGAAAAGATACTCACCGAGAAGTCCCGCATGCCATGAAGTCCCGCATGCAACAATGATTATCCTTTCGGCCTGGGCTACCGAATCAATTATATTATGCAGTCCTCCGAGCATTACACCTGAATAGTCGGGTAACACACGACCCCTGAAAGTATCATGAATAGCCCTGGGCTGTTCAAATATCTCCTTAAGCATGAAATGGGCAAAACCCTCCTTGTCGATCTCTCCGATCTTAAGATCGATCTTTTTTACTTCAGGCTCGATATTCTTTGTCCGAATTGTCTTAAGGATTAGCTCATCCTTCTTTATGATGGCAAGATCGTCATCATTAAGATATATAACCCGCTGAGTATACTCCACAATAGGTGTTGCATCTGAGGCTATGAAGTTTTCACCTTCCCCGACACCTATGACAAGCGGACTTCCCTTTTTGGCAGCGAAGAGCTTATCCGCTTCCTTTGTGCGGATTATTACAAGTCCATAAGCTCCTTCAACCCTGTTAAGTGCAAGTGATATTGCCTGCTCAGCATTAAGATCACCTTCAAGGTAGAGATGTTCAATCAGGTTGGCCAGAACCTCGGTATCTGTCTGGCTGGTAAAGACAATTCCCCTGCTCTCAAGGTGTTTTTTCAACCTGAGATAATTCTCTATGATTCCGTTGTGGACCACAATAAAATTACCTTTATAGGAGACCTGAGGATGGGCATTCAATTCATTTGGTTCGCCATGAGTAGCCCATCTTGTATGCCCCATTCCCACGGAACTGTTAAATCCGGAAGCATTGACAATCTCTTCAAGGTCTTTTACCCTGCCTGCACATTTGAATACCCTGGTTTCTTCTCCGACAAGAGCCATGCCTGCAGAGTCATATCCACGGTATTCAAGCCTTTTGAGACCATTAATGATTATTTGACGGGCAGGTTGTGATCCGATATATCCGATTATCCCGCACATAATGAACTTTATTAGGTACAATATGCACGAAATTAAGAATTTTGGTTCACAAAAACTAGAACTTGGTATATGTCATTTCAAATTTAATCGGCGTTTTACTTGCATTCGCCTTGAGAATGACACTATTCAACCCTGAAGCACCCTGGTATACGTCAAGTTCTGCAGGATACCTGTCATCGCTATCCTCAAGATAATTCTGGATATAGGTGGGAATGTTGAAATAATAGGTACTGTCGAGCTTATGAAGGGATCCGTCGAAAAACTTAGACTGGGTATCCAGCAGGTAATCCGGAACGTCCTTTTTGACGGTATCCGCATTATCCAGGAACCTCAAACGCAGATTGGAAGGAACAGTAAGAGGTGTATATTTAACATGATCATAATATACCGGTATTGTCAGCCTTGCTTTGTTAATTGAGAATTTACTCCCGGAGAGCTTCTTCTTTAAACTGTCAAGGCCGGGGAATACAATTTTAGTATAAACGCCTCCGAGGTATTGAAGGTATGAGAGTGTGTCCCTGTATGTAAGATCATTAATATGTGGTATCTCCTTGCCTGGCTCGGCTGTGGTAAAGTCACGGTTGTATTTGTTATAGCAGGCATTCGGATGTACCGGATCAAGTATAAAATAATAGTTATACTTAATATCTGCAGTATCATGAAAATAGAGCACGAAATAGTTATTGTACGTACTGCTTGTGGAAGGCTTGGTGACAAGACTAAATGCAATTAAAAGCGGATCAGAAGCAGATGACATCCTGAAATATAATCCTTTGAAATACGATCTGAAATCAGGCTTGGTGTTATTGTAAAAGAATTTGCTTGTGTCGCGCAGCAGATATTCTCCGAACTCTATCGGCAGTGTAAGTGAGATGTCGTTAATTGTATCAGATGTCATTTTTGGCAACTGGGCAATAACTGAATAATCTGTTGTATCCGTCTGTGTATTTGAATAATACGGTGTGTTTGTATAAATTTGTTCAGAAATTTCGGAAAGCCTGAGAAAATGATCCAGATTGGAATTTGTCCCTTTTACAGTAAGAAGCAACAGTTTCAGTCTGACTGAGTCTATAGTAACAGGCCCGTATTTCCAGGCATTACTTAATCGTATCTGTGATACAAATTCAGTTGTTGTTGTGCCAAAATATGGATCGTAAATACTTCCTACAAAACCTACCGAAGGATCGTTTGTAGCCAATGAATTATCATACATTGTATATGACCATGTACTCAAAGTATCGGTAGAATTGACCATTACAAAATCATTGCTTGGCAGCATTTCCGATCCGAGTTTTGTCGGCCCCTCCTCGCATGAGACGACAAATAAGGCAGCCCCCATAAAAAATATGGTCAGAAGAAGAGAAAATAATTTATTGCTTGCAGATAATAATCTGAAGAAAAAGGGATAATTATGATAAAATCTGGTCATAAAAGTCATTATAGGCATCAATATATTCCGTCTCATCCTTAAACGCGAGAACCGGTTTATTAATTGTTTTAAGATATGTTGCCAGTTCACCGTTTATATCCTCGCTTCCGATAATTATCCCGTCGGAATACTTCATAGCCAGCTTGGATACATTGACAAAATCCGGTTTCTTAACCATCTTAAGGCTCTCACCGTCTATTCCGTCAAAACGGAGTTTGTCGGCGAACGATGATCTAAACGGAGTTTTAAAATCATTATTGTAAACCGAATAAATAATCTTGTAATTATGGAAAAGAGGATCATCATTGTAAATGCTTCTCAGGTAAACAGGGACAAGCGCTGACATCCAGCCAAGACAATGTACAATATCCGGAGCCCACCTTAGTTTCTTTACAGTCTCTATCACACCTCTTGCAAAGAAAAGAGCCCTTTCATCGTTGTCTTCAAATTCCTTTCCTGAAGAGTCGCTTATGATATGCTTTCTCTGAAAATAATCGTCATTATCAATAAAGTAAACCTGCATACGGGCCGACTGTATCGAAGCTACTTTTATTATAAGGGGATGATCGGTATCGTCGATGATAAGATTCATTCCTGAAAGACGTATCACTTCATGAAGCTGATTTCTTCTCTCGTTAATGCAGCCATACCTCGGCATGAAGGTACGTATCTCTTTGCCCTTTTCCTGAATGCCCTGGGGGAGATATCTGCCTATCTTCGATAACTTGGTCTCACTTAAGTATGGAGTGATCTCTTGTGAAATGAATAATACCTTCCTGCTTTCCATTTATCTGCCTGGATATACCATTTCGATTTAAGGTGCAAAGATAGTAAAAATTAATAACATAATCTACACTGGCATATTCAAACGGACAATCACTCAATCTGATTAGAAATCCAATCCCATTAATAACCGTATGTTTCTGTTTAAATAAAAAATTTTCACTTAGGTTTGTAAAAAATTCCAAAATGAAGGTGATAAGTACTGTTAAGGAGCTGCAAAAGGAGATTATAAAAGTGCAGCTTTCACCGGTCGGATTTGTTCCAACAATGGGGGCACTTCACAACGGACATCTTTCGCTTGTAAATTCTGCCTCAGCCGTCTGCCCGCTGGTGGTGGTCAGCATTTATGTAAACCCTACACAGTTCAACGACAGGAATGATCTCAGAAATTACCCCAGAACCCTTGATGCTGACCTTAAACTGCTTGAAAAGATTATGAGGAATTCCGATATTGTCTTTACACCTGATGATAAAGAGATCTACCCGGAAAAGGATACCAGAATATTCAATTTCGGTAACCTCGACCATGTCATGGAGGCTAAACACAGGCCCGGCCATTTCAACGGAGTGGGACAGGTTGTGAGCAGGCTCTTTGATATTGTTAAACCCGACATTGCTGTTTTTGGACAGAAAGACTTTCAGCAGCTTGCCGTGATAAAAGAACTGGTAAGACAATCAGATTATAAGATAAAAATAATCGGCAACCCGATTATCCGTGAAGATGACGGCCTGGCAATGAGCAGCCGCAACAGGCTCCTGGAACCAGGTATCAGGGAAAATGCATCAGCGATCTACAGAACGATATCATCCGCCTCAGCCATGATCGCCGGATATGATATCCCCGAAATTAAATCCTATGTCATGGAATCCATAAACAGGATCCCCGGCTTTGATGTCGAATATTATGATATTGTGGATGATACGGAACTGGTTCCGGTTTCATTGAAATCAGAAATGCAGAAGGGTAAAAGATACTTCGGCTGTATTGCAGTAAAAGCCGGAAACATACGACTTATAGATAATGTCGAAATTGGGTTGGTCTGAATAAAAAGGTTATATACCTTTGCACAATAAATATTTCAACTAGATATCGTAAGGATGCTGATAGAAGTTCTCAAATCGAAAATCCATATGGTTTCCGTTACAGCGGCGAACCTGAATTATATAGGGAGTGTCACTATTGATGAGGATCTGATGGATGCAGCGAATTTAATTGAAAACGAAAAGGTGCACGTACTTAACCTCAATAACGGCGAACGTCTGGAAACATATGTTATCAAGGGGAAAAGAGGATCGGGTGATATTTGCCTTAATGGCGCAGCCGCCAGGAAAGTGATTCCGGGTGATGTGGTTATTATTATGTCATATGCATTGTTTGAATTCCAGGAGGCTAAATCATTCAAACCAACTGTAATATTCCCGGATACCAAAACTAATAAACTCATCTGACATTGAAAAGGATTACTGCAGACTGCCAAATTTACAGCTTTCCTCGCGGTTGGAGTCCTGCTGCTCTATTTCGCCTTCAGGAATGTCAACTTCACAAGGCTGTCTGCCGATCTGAAGGAAGCTGACTATTCCTGGCTGCTGCTTTCAATCCTTTTCGGACTATTCGCTTATGTCAGCCGTGCCCGCCGATGGGTTCTTCTTATTAATCCCCTCGGATATCAGCCTACTTTAAAAAATGCTTTTTATTCATTGATGACAGGCTACCTGGCAAACCTGGCACTGCCGAGGATCGGTGAGATAACAAGGTGCGTGGCACTGGGAAAAAAGGAAAAAATCCCGGTCGACCAGCTGATTGGAACCGTAGTCATCGAACGGACAATCGATTTCCTCTCCCTCATGATCATAATGGTCTTCCTGATAATCCTGAGCGGCGACCAGATTACCATTTTCCTCAGAGAGAGTATACTGGACCCGATACAACAAAAGGTTTTTTCAATATTCGGCTCCACCTGGATATTATGGATAATCCTATTGACATTGATGGTAACTGGTCTGTTCCTTCTTATCAGGTATAAGAAAAGACTCAGGAAAATCAGATTCTTTGCAAAATTATTCGATCTTGCCAGGGGGATCATCAACGGACTAAAAACAATTACCAATCTGAAGAGAAAATGGGAATTTATTCTGCTGACAATCGTTATCTGGGTTAACTACACCCTGATGACATGGGTTGTCGTCTTCTCCATTGAAAGCACATCCCATCTGACACTCGCCGACAGTATATTCCTTCTCGTTATCGGCGGACTGGCTATGTCAGCTCCTGTTCAGAGCGGACTCGGGGCATTTCATTATATCATTTCACGCGGACTGCTTATTGTTAAGGGCATCCCTCTCGAGGAGGGGCTCGTTTATGCCCTGTTGACACATGAATCTCAGCTGATATTCGTTGCTATAGTAGGAACTATATCATTCTTCATCATTTTCAGAAGGCATCCAAAGGACGAAACGCAGTGATTTCATGGCAAAAAACAAAACCATATTCCTCTGTCAGAATTGCGGTGCGGAATCTGCAAAATGGATAGGAAGATGCCCTTCATGCAAGGAGTGGAACACCTACCATGAAGAGATTATTGTCCCCGCATCTTCGCGCGATAATTCATTCCTGGCAAACCAGGAAAAAAGGAAACCAGAACTTCTTGATAATATCAAATCTGACGAAAAGAACAGGCAGAAGTCTGGTATTGCCGAGCTTGACAGGATCCTTGGCGGAGGTATTGTAAGCGGCTCGCTTATCCTGCTTGGCGGTGAACCGGGTGTGGGCAAATCAACCCTCGCACTTCAGCTTGCCCTGGCGCTTCAATCAAAAAAAATCCTTTATGTATCAGGAGAGGAGAGTGAGGAACAGATCAGCCTCAGGGCAAAAAGACTGAAGGGCTCCAACTCCCAGTGCTATATCCTCAGCGAGACAGAACTGGAAAGCATACTTACACATTCTGAAAATATCAAACCCGGTCTGATGATCATTGATTCAATTCAGACGATAAGTACAGGAATGCTCGAATCATCTGCAGGCTCTGTAACACAGGTGCGTGAATGTGCAGCACAGCTGCTGAAGTATTCAAAGCTTACAGGTATTCCGGTATTCCTCATCGGTCATATTACAAAGGATGGGACACTTGCAGGTCCGAAAGTACTTGAACATATTGTGGATGTGGTTCTCTATTTTGAAGGAGATAATAATTATGTCTACCGGATCCTGAGATCGGTAAAAAACAGGTTCGGTTCAACATCAGAAATCGGAATCTTTGAAATGGTGGAAGCAGGCCTGAAGGAGATTGCCAACCCTTCAGAAATGTTTATAAACCAGCATACCGAAGCGCTGAGCGGAGTCTCAATTGCCGCCACTGTAGATGGGATAAGACCATTTCTCATTGAGACACAGGCCCTTGTAAGCAGCGCCGTTTATGGTACTCCCCAGAGAAGCTCTACCGGATTCGATATCCGGCGGCTGAATATGCTGCTCGCCGTACTCGAAAAAAGAGCCGGATTCAGACTTGGCATAAAAGATGTGTTTCTTAATATTGCAGGCGGCCTGAAGGTTAATGATCCTGCTATTGACCTTGCAATAATAAGTTCTGTCCTCTCTTCCAACCTCGACATTCCGATCGGCAGGGAGATCTGCTTTGCAGGTGAAACAGGACTTTCAGGCGAGATAAGGCCGGTTTCCCGCGTCGATCAGCGGATCAGGGGAAGCATCAAAAATGGGGTTCAGAAAGATATACATATCCAGCTATCAGAAAAATACTGCGGCTAATGGATCCGATATTGAAATTATACCTGTCGGGAAAATAGAAAACCTCGTAAGATCACTCTTCAGCTAATACTATTATTACTCCCTTTTGAGCCCTGCGGTAACGCCATAACGCCGTAATGCCGTAAGCAATAACGCCTTTTCAATACCTGTTTCTCCTTGAATTTTCGCTCCTGGAGTTTTGCTTCTTAACCTTATCGCAATCGAGTTCCCAGTTAAAATCAGCAGGCCGTTCGAATTCATCGGCCTCCATAATTCCGAACTGGGGATCATTATAAACTTTTTTAAGGAATATCGCAAAAATCGGCAGGGCCATATTCGCTCCCTGGCCTTCGCCAAGGGTCTCAAAATGGATTGCCTGATCTTCCCATCCGCTCCATACTCCTCCAACCAGGTTGGGTGTGACTCCCATGAACCAGCCATTGGAATGGTTTTGTGTAGTTCCGGTCTTGCCACCTATCTGGTTCATAAGATTATAGGGTTCGACACGCATCCTTCTTCCCGATCCTGTAAGTACGACATTCTGCAGGAGGTTCAGCATAAGATAAGCATGCTCTTCACTCAATACCTCTTCAATTTTAGGCGTCAGTCGTGAAATCGTATTGCCGTTTTTATCCTCGATCCGGGTAACATACATCGGCCGGGTATAGACTCCTTTATTGGCAAAGGTGCCGTATGCGCCCACCATCTCTTCAAGCTTGATGTCCGAAGTGCCCAGGAATATCGACGGCACAGGATCAATGAAGCTCCTGATGCCCATCTTATGCATAATATCGGTAACGGCTGTTGGCCTGAACTGCTGCATCAGCCATGCTGAAATATAGTTTTCCGACTGGGCAAGCCCCCATTTTAGTGTCACCATCTTCCCATGATATTCCTTTGGACCAGAGCTCTTCGGTCGCCAGATTGTATCACCCACATCAAAGGATCTGGGGATATTCTCAACTTCATAGCATGGAGAATACCCGTTCTGCATCGCAATAGTATAAAGGAATGGCTTAATGGTACTGCCAACCTGCTTTTTCTGGTCAGTTACTGCATCATATTTAAAATACCTGAAATCAGGTCCTCCTACGTATGCTTTAACATATCCGTTATGAGGATCCTCAACCATAAATGAGGACCTTACAAAATATTTGTAATATCTGAGTGAATCCAGAGGGGTCATGATAGTATCCCTGTCTCCTTTCCATGAGAAGACCTTCATCTTTACAGGGGTATTAAAGGAAAGCATAATTGAATCCTCAGGAATACCTGCAAGTTTCATTGAGTAATAACGGTCAGTCCTCTCAATTGAAGACATCATAATTTCATCAACCTCTTTTTTTGAAAGGTCATCGGAATAAGGCGGATTCCTGAATTTTTTTGCTCTCTTGTAAAAATCGGGCTGTACATCTTTTGAGAGATGCTCTGTAACTGCCTCTTCGGCATATGCCTGCATTTTGGAATTAATGGTGGTATAAATCTTCAGACCGTCCTTATATATATCATAGGGTGTCCCGTCAGGCTTCTTGTTTTTGAGGCACCAGCCGTAAAGAGGATTATTATCCCATTCCCACATTGCATCCTCATATGATGATTCCCTTACGTATTTGTTCCTGTCAGGTTCCGGTCTTCTCATCGTTTTCCTGATATATTCCCTGAGGTAAGTGGCAAGTCCGGAGTTGTGATCCTCAACCCTGAAATCAGTAATAATAGGCATCTTCTGAACCGAATCGGCAACATCAGGAGACAGATACCCGTATTTAGCCATCTGTGCAAGTACCGTATTTCGTCGGGAAAGCATAAGTTCAGGATTTCTGACGGGGTTATATCTTGTGGATGCCTTGAGCATTCCTACAAGAACTGCAGCCTGCTGAAGATTCAATGAATCGGGAGTTGTGTTGAAATATACTTTGGCGGCGGATTTTATTCCAATTGCATTATAACTGAAGTCGAACTTATTCAGATACATTGTAATGATTTCCTCCTTGGTGTAGCTTCGTTCCAGTTTGACAGATGTCTGCCACTCCTTGAATTTGGATACTCCAAGTTTTACTTTCCTCATAAATGCTGAGTTTCGGGCGGTATCCCTGGGGTAGAGTTGTTTTGCAAGCTGTTGTGTGATTGTACTCCCGCCGCCGGTGCTTTGTCCCAGCAGGATGGTGCGTACGGCAGCCCTGCCCAGACCGCGGATATCAACTCCGGAATGACGATAATAGCGTATATCTTCTGTCGCTACAAGAGCATCAATAAGGGATGGGGAGATGTCCTTGAACTCAGTCCATGTCCTGTTTTCAATACTGATCTTACCTAAAAGTACACCATCCTCAGAATATACTTCGGCAGCCAGATAGTATTCAGGATTCTCAAGCTCGGCAAATGAAGGCATAGGACCAAGTTTGCCTTTTGAGATAAGTATGAAGATTGTAATGATAACGGCAAAAGGGAAAATGACCAGTGCCCAGAACCAGATCAGATATTTTTTGTTGCCTGTATTACCTTTCATTTAATTAAAGATTTGGGACGAAAATAGTAAATAATAAAGAATCTTAACGGTTTATTTTGAAGTTTGGTACCTAATTGATTTACTTTGTCCCGTTAAAAAAAGAATTAATTTCTCAAGGAATGATTGAAAATCTTGTAATTGTTGAGTCACCTGCCAAAGCCAAAACCATTGAAAAATTTCTGGGAAAGGACTTCCGTGTAGTCTCAAGTTTCGGGCATATCAGGGACTTGTCCAAGAAAAACCTGGGCATTGATATTGAGAAGAACTTTACTCCTAATTATGAGATCCCAAAGGAGAAATCAAAAGTGGTCGCCGAGCTGAGAAAAGCAGCTTCCACCTCCAAAAATGTCTGGATCGCCTCCGATGAGGACCGGGAAGGAGAAGCAATTGCATGGCATCTTGTAAATGTTTTAAACCTTGATCTTGCCGCCACAAAAAGAATAGTATTTCACGAGATTACAAAGGAAGCCATTTCGGATGCTATAGAAAATCCAAGACTGGTTGATATGAATCTGGTAAATTCACAGCAGGCACGCCGGATCCTTGACCGATTAGTCGGTTTCGAAATCTCTCCTGTACTCTGGAAGAAGGTTCAGCCATCACTCTCAGCCGGAAGGGTTCAGTCAGTAGCTGTTCGCCTTATAGTGGAAAGAGAGGGAGATAATCTCCTTCGAAACGGAATCAGCATTCCGCATTACTGCAGTCTTCAATATCAAAACCCCGGCAGGGGAAAATGCCATTTTGAAGGCGGAAGCCACAAAACGGTTTCCGGACGAAAAGGAGGCAATGAAATTTCTTGAACTCTGTAAGGGTGCAGAATTCTCCGTTGGAAGCATTACAATCAAACCCGGAACCAGATCTCCTGCTCCTCCATTTACTACTTCAACACTTCAGCAGGAAGCTTACCGGAAACTCGGTTTTTCAGTAGCCCAGACGATGGCAGTAGCCCAAAAACTTTATGAGGCCGGTAGAATAACCTATATGAGAACCGATTCTACAAATCTTTCAAAAATGGCACTCGCAAAATCACGCGAAGTTATCATTTCGGAATTTGGTGACAAGTATTCCAAGACCCGGCAGTTCAAGACAAAATCAAAAGGAGCACAGGAAGCACATGAAGCTATTCGTCCGGCATATCTCGATAATCCCACCACAACCGGTAACCAGAATGAGAAAAAACTCTATGAGCTGATCTGGAAGAGGACAATCGCTTCACAGATGGCTGATGCAGAGATAGAAAAGACATCTATATCAATAGATATGAGCAACTCTCCGGTGATTTTCCAGGCAAACGGAGAGGTTATAAAATTTGATGGCTTCCTCAGGGTTTATACTGAGTCAACTGATCAGGAGAACAATGATGAGGAAAGGTATGTTATCCCTCCTGTTAAAAAAGGGATGCCTCTTGAACGTGAAAATGTTACCGCAACACAAAAATTCACAATGCCTCCTCCCAGATACACCGAGGCGAGTCTTGTGAAAAAGCTTGAGGAACTGGGGATTGGAAGACCCTCCACTTATGCTCCGACAATTTCCACAATTCAGAACCGCGGTTATGTCTCACGCGAAGACAGACCCGGAGAAAAGCGACAGATCCAGATCCTTACTCTCCAGAACGGGAAAATAACAGCTACAGCCAAAACAGAGGTGACGGGAAAAGAAAAATCAAAACTCTTCCCCCAGGATATCGGCATGATCGTGAATGACTTTCTTATGGAGAATTTTTCCGAAATCGTTGACTATCATTTCACTGCTGAGGTAGAGGAACAGTTTGATGAAATTGCCCTCGGTAATCTGGTATGGACCAACATGCTTGGCAAATTTTACTCACCGTTCCATAAAACAGTTACCAATACTCTGGAAAAGAAGGAGAGGAAAACAGGCGGAAGGATCCTTGGCAATCACCCTGAAACAGGAGAACCCGTCTCTGTCAGAATGGGAAGATTCGGACCAGTTGCCCAGATAGGTGATTCTGCAAATACTGAAAAACCCAGATTCGCCAGTCTCTCTAAAAACCAGCTGCTTGAGACTATAACCCTCGAGGAGGCACTCGATCTTTTCCGGCTTCCAAGGTCATTGGGAGAATACGACGGCGGTGAGCTGGTCGTAGGTGTTGGTAAATTCGGACCGTATGTAAGGTATAAAAGCAAGTTCTATTCCCTTAAAAGAGGAGTGGATGATCCTTATATCCTTACTGTTGAAAGAGCGGTTGAGATAATCCTGGAAAAAAATGATGCCGATAAAAAGAAAGTGATCAAGGACTTTGAGGATATAAAGGTTCTTAACGGCAGATACGGGCCCTACCTGGTGAAGGACAAACAAAATTACAGGCTCCCAAAGGGGACTGATGCGGAGAAACTTACAAAAGAGGATTGTATCAGTATCATTGAAAAAAACGATAAAACAACCAAGAGCTCATAGATAATCATGGTAGACTTGAACGATTACTTCAATCCGGTCAGCATTGAGGAACCTGTTTTTGAGCACCTGACCAGGCAGGCAGGGTTTGCTCATAATGTCACTATCCACACTGAGAACTATACGATTAAGGACCTCAGCAAATTCAAAATAGCTCTTTTCGGTGTACCCGATGGAAGGAACTCTCCTAATACAGGTTCTTTAAAAGGACCCGACATGGTGAGATCCCAATTGTACAAACTCTCAAAGATCCCTGGGAAATCCAAAATCATTGACCTCGGAAATATGAAACAGGGAGTAACCTTCAACGACACCCTTGCCGGGCTCACCGATATCCTTGTCCAGATGATTGATGAAAACCTTTTCCCGGTGATCATCGGAGGAAGCAGTGCCCTTGTGCCGGCTATTGACAGAGCCCTTTCACATAAGAAAATAAGGTATACCCTCCACGGCCGTTGATTCAAGAATTGATTACAACAGTGACAGAAAAGAGGCCGATTCATGCAACTATCTCAATACAATCCAAAATAACCACAAGAGTACATTTGAACAGTATATAAATATCGGGTACCAGACATATCTGAATGATCAGCAGGTAATAAACCGATTTCTGAAGAAAGGAGCCGAGCTTGTGAGGATCGGAGATGTAAGGCAGGCAATTCATCTCACTGAACCATTATTCAGGGATTCCGATGCAGCTGTTTTCGATATCTCCGCCGTGCGGCAGTCAGAATCTCCCGGAACATTCAGTCCTTCTCCAAATGGATTCTACGGAGAAGAGATTTGTCTGCTCTCACGCTATGCCGGAATTTCTGATAACCTTAAGATCTTCGGACTCTTTGATGTAAATCCTGATTATGACATCAGGTTGCAGACTGCAAGCCTTGCAGCACAGATGCTCTGGTTTTTCCTTGAAGGCTTCTCCCAGAAGCAGTATGAAACGCCCGTCCTCGATACAGGCAATTCAGGCCGGTTTATTAAATATCATGTCAGGGTAACAGATCTCGACGATGATATGATTTTTGTAAAGAGCAATCTGACCGACAGGTGGTGGATTGAACTGCCTGCCGGTGAAGACAGGAACTTTTATGTGGCCTGTTCCCATGAAGATTATCTTAAAGCCAACAGGAATGAAGTTCCTGACAGATGGGTTAAGGCAGTTGAAAGACTGAAAACCTGATATTCGGTCCCTCCGGAACAGCTTTCTTAAGTTAACCTGTACTTTTTGTCAAATATTATGGCACTCTCATCAAAAGAGATAAATTATGGCGTCAAATAATTACTCCTAAATTTGTAAAGGATTTAGATTTTTACTTATTTTACTCGTTCAACAAATACGTGAAATGTACCTGCAACACAAGAGATGAAGAAACTAAATATTGCAGCTTTATTTTTAATTCTGGTAGTGAATCCCGTTTTCTCTCAGCAGGATCCGCTTTCCAGTCAGTATATGTTCAATACACTGACGTATAATCCTGGTGTTGCCGGCGTTTCAGGTATGATTTGTGCAACTGCCATCAACAGGCAGCAGTGGGTCGGATTCGCTGGTGCCCCGTCAACTACAGTCTTTAATGTCAGCGCTCCTGTAAGACCTTTTAAAATCAGAAGTGGCGTTGGCCTGCTTGTTGAAAGCGATAATGTCGGGTTTGACAAGGATATCAACATCTCAGCCTCATATTCATATCATCTGGATGTTGGCCAGGGAGTACTGGGAATAGGAATAAATGCCGGGATGCTCAATAAGACACTCAACCCTAAATGGGTAATCCCAACAGGGGATTCGCACACTCCGCCCTCAGGTGATCCGCTGATACCTGAAAACAAGGAGAGTTACGTTGCTTTTGACGCAGGTCTGGGGCTCTACTATAAAGCAGATAAATACTATGCCTCACTGTCGGTAACCCACCTTAATCAGCCAAAAATAAAATTCAGCAAAGGAACTCCCTATATCAGCAGACATTATTATCTGACAGCAGGTTACACACTGCAGCTGCCTGATCCTTCGCTTGAATTACTGCCTTCCGTATTCGCCTTCTCTGATGGCAAGGCTATGCAGTTTAGCCTGACCTCACTGATAAGATACAATAAAAAAGTATGGGGCGGCGTTTCATACAGGTCCGGCGATGCTATTATAGGTATGATTGGGCTGGAACTGCTCAACGGAATCCGGTTGGGATATGCTTATGACTTTACTATTTCTGATATTGGAAAAAACAGCAATGGATCGCACGAATTCATGGTTAATTATTGTTTTGATCTCGGCCTTGGGAAAAGCCCGATGAAATATAAAAGCATCAGATTTTTATGATAATTTAAAAAAAAATAACTTACTTGCAATATAAATTCCAAAGTATTATGAAAAAGATAATCCTATCTGCTCTAATATTAACTGTCCTGTTAACTGGTTGCGGCTCTTCAAAGAATAACGGAGAGTTAACCGGAGTGCAGGGAAGAAAGAAATTCTTCGAACCTGAACCATTTGAAATGGCGTTCATTCCAGCAGGTAATTTCATGATGGGACCAAGTGATCAGGATGCAGTTTTTGCAATGAACAGTATATCAAAATCTGTTACTGTCGAAGCATTCTGGATGGATCAGACCGAAATAACAAATAATAAATACCGTCAGTTCGTATACTATGTACGTGACTCGATATTCAGAACAAAACTTGGTAACGCCGGTATTGCAGACAGGGAGTATTTTATAGTTGATAAGGAGGGCAATGTCATCGAGCCAAATGTGATTAACTGGAATGAGAAGATTGATCCGGAAGAAGAGACTACAAAAGCGACCATGGAAGAGATGATCTATCCTCCTGAAGAGAGATTCAATGGCAAGATACAGATTGACGTCAGGAAACTGAACTATTCCTATTTCTGGGTTGACTATCAGCAGGCTGCTAAATCCACCTACAAATATGATTATACAAATAACACAGGTAAATATGAGGGTCAGGTAACAAATCTTGATGGTTCACGTACTGATGTCAAAGACCGGTCATCATATATCAAACACAGCATCATTAATGTATACCCCGATACACTGTGCTGGATCAGGGACTTCACATATTCATTCAATGATCCGCAGGCTTCCCTCTATTTCTGGCATCCTTCATTCGATGATTACCCTGTCGTTGGTGTCTCCTGGGTACAGGCTACTGCATTCAGTATCTGGAGAACCGACTATATGAACTCCGCACTCAGGAAAAATGATATCGCCGATGTTCAGAGCTACAGACTCCCGCTGGAAACAGAATGGGAATATGCATCAAGAGGCGGCCTCGATCTGTCAATGTACCCATGGGGCGGACCTTATACACGTAACTATAAAGGCTGTTTCCTGGCTAACTTCAAACCATTGCGAGGCAACTATATCGATGATGGAAACGTATATGCAGGAAAAGTAGGATCATATGAACCAAATGAGTTCGGATTATACGATATGTCAGGTAACGTTGCTGAATGGACCTGTTGTGCTTACCATCCGTCAGCATATATTTTCCAGCACGATCTCCAGCCAAATTATGAATACAATGCAACACCTCAGGATCCTCCTATCATGAAAAGAAAGGTAATCCGCGGAGGTTCATGGAAAGATATTGCGTATTTTCTACAGACAAGTGCAAGAGATTATGAATATCAGGATTCTGCAAAATCCTTTGTAGGATTCCGGAATGTAAGATCTTATATAGGTGTTAGTAATTAAATCTTTGATATAACCTTAAATAACCTGGGATATGAGCCTAGCAGAATTAGTACAAAGCAGCGGTTGGAAAAATTTTATTTCTAAACTCTATGGTTTAGGAGCTTCCGTAGTTATCGTTGGTGCACTGTTTAAAATACAGCACTGGCCACTGGCAGGAACCATGCTTACTATTGGACTACTTACCGAAGCAGTAATTTTCTTCTTTTCTGCCTTTGAACCACTACACGAAGAGATCGACTGGTCGCTGGTATATCCTGAACTGGCAGGTATTCCGGAAGATGAGACCGGCGAAATCGGTTCTCATGGAAAATACTCAGGCTCTGTTTCCGGTGGCGGAGGAAGCGGCGGCGGTGGCGGATATGGAGGAGGTTCAGGTGCTGTTGCCCTGGCAAAATTCGATGAAATGCTCGAAAAAGCCGAGATTTCGCCCGACCTTTTCATGAAACTGGGTGCCGGAATGAAAAAACTCAGTGACTCAACTTCAAATATCAGTGTAATGGGAGATATCTCAGCTGCATCATCAAAATACATGAACACAATTAACGTAGCTAATGATTCTCTTGGAAAACTGGCTGACTCATACCAGACTACAGCCAGGGTTATCAATGAAACAGGTTCCTCATACAAGCACATGACAGACTCTCTTGCTGTCATCGAAGTTGGGGGAAAATCTTACCAGCAGCAACTCGAAACACTAAACAAAAACCTGTCTGCCCTGAATACTGTCTATGAGCTGCAGCGTAAAGGAGCAGATGAACATATTAAAGATTCGGAAACTCTCTATAAAGGAATCCAGGGATTAATGAAGGACCTTTCCGATTCTGCAGGAGATGCGAAAAAGTACCGTGACCAAATAACAAAACTCAACGACAATCTGGCAGCTTTGAATAATGTTTATGGGAACATGCTCGCTGCAATGAATGTTAAATAAGGTGGCTTTTTTAATCAAACTAAACTAACAAGAAAATGGCTCACGAAAAGCTATCTCCCCGGCAAAAGATGATCGGGATGATGTACCTGGTGCTTACTGCCATGCTTGCACTTAACGTATCAAAAGAGGCCGTTGAAGCGTTTAAAAAAGTTGATAAGGGTCTGACACTTACAGTTGCTAACTATGCCATAAAAAAATAATCAGATATATAGTGAATTCGATGCTGCAGTTGCTGAAAACCCTGCAAAAGCAGGAAAATACAAGACTTTGGCATATCAGGTCAAAGAACGTGCAGATGAAGCATTTAACTTCATTCAGGATCTTAAAATAGAGATCATTACCAAAACAGAGGATATAGATCCTGAAAAACCTGCCGTTAAAGGAAATGAAGTCCTGGTTGAAAATATAAAAAGAATCGATGACCCGAATGTTCCATCAGAGATTCTGATCGGAGCCAATGAAAACGGGAAAGCCTATTATCTTAAAAACGTTATTAATGAGTACCGCGATTTCCTTATAGCCACCCTTGAAGGAAATAATCCAACAGCAGAAGATGCACTGAAAGTAAGTCTCAATACTGATGATGGAAAAGATCCGGACGGTCAGCGTGCGCCATGGGCCAATATGACTTTCCAGACACTCCCGCTTGTTGCCGTCATTTGCATCCTTTCAGAAATGCAGCTCTCAGTAAGAAACGGCGAAACAGAAGTACTTAATTACCTGTATTCACAGATCGATGCTGCCTCATACAAATTTAACAGACTCGATGCAATTGTAATCCCTAATTCAAATTATGTAACACTTGGAAGTGATTATGAGGCTTCCGTATTCATTTCTGCAACAGACTCGACTCAATCTCCCAGTATTACTGTCGGAGGTAACGTATTGCCCCTTGATGAAAGAGGAAAAGGTATCTATAAAGTACGCGCTACTTCAGTAGGACCAAAAAAATGGGGAGGAATTATTGCTCTTAAATCTCCCTCCGGATCAATAGTTAATTACCCTTTTGATGCTTCTTACGTCGTTGGCGAACCTAACGTTATTGTCTCACCTACTGCAATGAACGTAATGTATGCAGGTATTGAGAATCCAATCGATGTGTCTGTGCCCGGTGTCAGTCCCGATAAAATAAAGATCAGGGTTGTAAACGGATCGGTCACTACTGAAAAAGTAAAAAATCCGAAAGGGGTGTTCTTCCCCGGCACCTGGTCAGTAAAACCAACAGCCGCCGGACAGAATGTACAGGTTATTGTTACCGCAGATATGAGCGGAAAACCGGTTCAGTATCCTCCCTATGAATTCAGAGTTAAGCCTCTTCCTCCTCCTATTGCAGTATTCGGCGGAAAAAGTACAGGAAGCATCTCCAGAGCTACTGCTGCTGCACAACAGGGAGTCTTTGCGGTGATGCCTGATTTTGACTTCGATCTGAGATACCAGATCACAGGATTTACCGTTATCTATAACGATAAAGGAAATGACTACGAAGAAATAAGTAACAGTACTAACCTTACATCAAAACAAAAAGATCTTATCAGCAGGCTCACACGAGGTAAAAATTTAATTATCAAAGATATCAGGGCTCTTGGTCCTGACGGGAAGACGAAAGACCTTCAGCCTGTAATTTTAAAGATAGACTAGTATAAAATAAATATACAACCATGAATAAGAAAATTCTTTTCGGAATTATCTCCCTTTTATTGTCTGGTGTTATTAATGCTCAGAGCTTTGGTGATATTTACGAGAAAAACATCCCTGATGCAAGAAAGATAGATTATCCCTACCTGAGAGAGGCTGATGTCATCTGGTCAAAAAGGATGTTCAGGCTCATAGACCTGAGAGAAAAGATGAATCAGCCATTGTACTATCCAACCCAGCCGACTCTGGATGGAAGAAAAAACCTCATCAGCATACTTCTCGATGAGATTAAAGCTGGCAGACTGACGGCTTATGATCCTCTGAATACAAATGTAAATACAACATATTCGGATATTGAAGGAAAAATGGGGGCAGTTAACAAAACTGAATCAATAACCATAAATGCCGATGGTGCCACTAAAGACACTGTAATAAAACAGGATGCCAAGCCGGAAGAGGTCAAACAGTTGCTGCTGTATGAAGAGTGGTACTTTGACAAAAAACTTTCAAAAATGGATGTCAGGATAATTGGTATGCAGCCTTATTTCATGGGTTATGATGAACAGCTCGGATATGTACTCAAAAAACCTCTTTTCTGGATTAAGTACGATGAAGTGAGAGACGCCCTGGCAAAACAGGAAGTATTTATGACCAACAATGATGCCCAGAGGATATCTTATGATGATCTTTTCATGCAGAGAAGATTCGGCAGCTCTATAACCGGAGAATCAAACGTCTATAACGACAGGGTAATTTCACAATACGAGCTGGGAAAAAGCGCACTGTTTGAAGCTGAACGCATCAAAACAGAACTTTTTAACTTCGAACACGATCTCTGGGAATACTAACAGAAAATATTTTGAATAAAATACCATAGGGGAGGGTCGCAACCCTCCCCTGCTTATTTTAGAGGAATTTCTCTTTGGTAGATTTTTTTACATCTTCGAGGTACTGCTTTATATTCTGCTCCTCTTCCTTTTTGACAATCAGGAGCACATCATCTGAATCCACAATGATATAGTCTTCCAGTCCCTGTAAAACAGCAACCTTCCCCGGCGCAATGTTTATTATGTTATGCTTATTGCCATAGGAGAAGATATCTCCCCTCACAATTGCATTTCCTTGTTTGTCAACAGAGGTATGCTCATAAAGGGAACTCCAGGTACCAAGATCCGACCAGCCGATATCCGTGCACTTGACATATACATTGTCAGCCTTTTCCATAATGCCGTAATCAATTGATATACTCCTGCACTCTGCATAAGTCTTCCCGATAAAGTTTTTTTCGAGATCAGTTCCAAAGTGCTTCTTCCCCTCTTCAAATACAGAATAGGTGTCGGGAAGATATTTTTCAAACGCAGTAATGATCGATTTGATGTTCCAGACAAATATTCCGGAATTCCAGTAGAAATCGCCGCTCTCCAGGAAGACTTTTGCAAGGTCAATATCCGGCTTTTCGGTAAATGTCTTTACTTTAAGCAGATTGCCATAACCATGGACAGGTTTCTTCTGATCGGCCTGAATATACCCATAACCGGTTTCAGGTCTGTCGGGCTTTATTCCAAGTGTTATCAGAGCATCATTTTTATTTGCAAATTCAAAACAGCTTTGAATATCTTCACAGAATTTATCTTCCTTAACAATAAGGTGATCTGCAGGTGTAACAGTTATTACAGCTTCAGGATTTTCCTTAAGTATCCTGAATGTCCCATATGCAATGCACGGAGCGGTATTTCTGCGGAAAGGCTCACCCAAAACATGTGAGGGGTCAATTTCAAGCTGTTCCAGAACCAACTCCTTATGCTCAGCACTTGTCACAACAAATATATTTTTCTCAGGGCAGGTACTCTTAAATCTTCTGTAGGTTTGCTGAAGAAGCGTCTCCCCCGTACCAAGAATATCAAGAAACTGTTTTGGCTTTTCACGACGGCTCAGTGGCCAGAAACGACTGCCCACTCCTCCTGCCATAATTATTACATACCTGTTATCCATAAGAGAATTGATTTTTCAATAACTTATACAAATATATAATTAATTATGTAGATGAGTTTCACAATCTTCTTTAAGGAAATCCGGTAAATATTTGTAATTTTGGCAACAGAGATTTTTAAGATGATATTCAGATTTCTTAATCAGCTGGGAAGATACATCCTTCTACTCAAAAAGGTTTTTTCCAAACCCGAGAAACGTGTTGTTTATTACAGGCAAACCATGAAGGAATTTGTGAATCTGGGGCTGACCTCGATTGGCATTATAGCTATTATTTCCTTTTTCATGGGAGCAGTTATTACTCTGCAAACAGCATATAATACAGAAAATCCGATATATCCCAAATATCTTATCGGCCTGGGTACCCGCGACTCAATGATACTTGAGTTCTCCTCAACTATAGCAGCCCTCATCCTTGCAGGGAAGGTAGGTTCCAATATTGCAGCTGAAATCGGGACCATGAGGGTTACAGAACAGATAGATGCCCTCGAAATAATGGGTATCAATTCTGCATCCTACCTGATACTCCCCAAATTAATTGCCACTCTTATTTTCAATCCCGTACTTACACTTATTGCAATAACAGTCGGGATTTTCGGAGGGGGTATGGCAGGCACTCTTTCAGGGGTTATGACTTTAGAGAATTACATCTACGGAATTCAGTACGCTTTCATACCTTTTTATATCACCTACTCATTGATCAAAACAGTTTTTTTTGCATTTATAATAACCAGCGTTTCAGCATTTCAGGGCTATTATGTTGAAGGAGGATCCCTGGAAGTCGGACGCGCCAGTACAAAGGCAGTTGTTTACAGCAGTGTTCTTATTCTGTTATTCAACGTAATTCTCACCCAACTTCTGCTGTCATGATCAGTGTAAAGAATCTGTGTAAGTCATTCAACGGGAAAGCCGTTCTGAAAGATATCACTGTGACTTTTGAAACCGGCAAGACCAACCTTATTATCGGAAGAAGCGGTTCCGGCAAAACGGTACTTCTCAAATCAATAGTAGGGCTCCATGACATCGAAAGCGGTGAGATCTGGTATGAAAATATCCTCTTTAACAAACTCAGCT
Source organism: Bacteroidales bacterium (assembly GCA_016715075.1). Classification (GTDB taxonomy): domain Bacteria; phylum Bacteroidota; class Bacteroidia; order Bacteroidales; family VadinHA17; genus LD21. Next base: position 42,692 of record JADKBK010000002.1, on the reverse strand, counting down.
TTAAGGACAAAAAAAAGATCCGCAGTGAAATGGGAATGTTGTTCCAGGGAAGCGCCCTTTTTGATTCCCTTACCGTTGAACAGAATGTACGTTTCCCGCTGGATATGTTTGCTGATATAAGCAATGAGGAAAAAGAGGAACGGGTCAATTTCTGCCTGAAAAGGGTTAATATTGTAAATGCCAACAAACTCTATCCTGCTGAACTCTCAGGAGGAATGAAAAAAAGGGTTGCTATCGCACGTGCAATAGCTTTGAACCCCAAATATCTTTTCTGCGATGAGCCTAATTCAGGCCTCGATCCCATCACAGCCATCCTCATTGATGAACTGATCAAGGAACTCACCGAGGAGTATTCCATGACTACAATTATTAATACTCACGATATGAATTCCGTTATGGAGATTGGTGAAAAAATCATCTTCATCAGCGACGGATTAAAAAACTGGGAAGGAAGCAAGGATGAGATCCTTTCTTCTGATTGTGAATCACTGAATGATTTTGTTTTTGCAAATGCCCTGGCAAAAAAACTGAGGGCAACAGCGAAGTAGTAAGTGCCGCTGGCTATTTTCTGAGTTCCTCATAATCAATATACTCCCCTATTTCCTTAGAAACTTTTTTGGATGAAGGCCTCTCATTTTTGTCCTGACTATTCTGGCTTGAAGAAGGTCCATTGCCGTCTCCGAACTTTTTAAAAGATCTTACTATCAGATATACTATCAGACCGATTAAGAAAAAACGAATTAAAATCATTTATAAGCTATTTATTGTCAGTTTCTATCTTATAATTATACAGGAATCTGTCAGTACCACCCACAATAAGATGCCAGCCGCTTTTTTCCGATAATTTGCCAATTGAGAACATTGAAGCTCCCCGCAGAGGAAATCCTTCAATTGTTTTTCCTCCTGAATTAATCAGATAAATAAGCTTTTTGTTCACATCAAAAACTCCGATCTTTCTGTCTGTTCCTGAAAAGACAAAATTTATTGGTCCTCCCAGATTATCAGAACCAAAATCCCTTTTAAAAAGCTCTGTTCTGTTATGGCTGTAAAGATACAAAACCCCTTTATCGATAAAAATATATTCCCCAAATCCATCACCGTTAACATCAAAAAAATCAAATGTATGGTTACTTGAAAACACCTTCAAACTGAATTTTTTGACTGTTCCGTCAAAGAAGGCATGCTGAACGGTTCCGTCAGGAGTTGAAAATACCAGAGATGGATCGGAACCTGGCGTTAACCGCATGGCAGAGCCTTTTGACCTTGTAATAACATCTTTGTGGCTTAGTCTTTTATTTCCCGTCCGGTCGAGAAAATAGACAGAGTTTTCATCTGAAGCAACAATGTAATCCTTCCCTGAAACTTTAAAATAACCTATTTCCGATTTAACCTGGCTAGATGTTCTGAAAGGCTTCCATCCTTTCACAACACTTCCTGTCTTGTCATATGAATAGATCATTTTGTCCTCACCTGCTATAAAGAGCCTGTAATTCAAATTATTGTCATAATCATATATAACCAGTGAATTGCTTGCCGGTGATCTCAGCTTTACGGGATATCTTTCAACATAATTGCCATTTCTGTCAAGCAGGTGAAAGAAATTTTTACCTGAAAACAATAGCTGGTATTTCCCGTTACGGAAATAATCGATCATATAAACAGTACTGACGATCCTTTCATTCAGCGGTACTTTCCATAATACCCTCCCTGCTGCATTTATCAGGTAAGTATTGTTTTTAAGATCCTGGATGAATATTTCTTTTGCCCCGTTTGTATGGTTAGTGAAGAAAAATGGCTTAATGGCAGCAAGAGTATCCAGCAATGTTTCCCATTCCGTCGTGGATTCCTCCCTTGCCTCTTCTTTATATCTTATTGACAGACTGTTATATATCATGCCATTACTGGAAGCAAACTGGTATCCTGCCGACTGCAGTTTATTAAGTGAGTTCTTATTCGATTTTAAAGCATCAATTATCTCCTTATTCAGGTATCCTGAAAGATAATTGATGATACGTGAAGGAACACAATAAAAGAAATAACCGGCCCGGCTGGGCAACGTACTCTCGAAGTCTCTGTATGTCAAATCATTTGCCAGTGTCTTATTAAGAATATTATCATATAATAATCTTGAAATTGTAGTATAGGAATTTCCCGCGATCATGAAATTATCATAAAAGGCAAAATAGGTTTCACTAAATCCCGGATCAAAGCCGGGTTTTAGCAGACCTGTCAGTCCGGCGAATCCGGTTTTGTAGACCGGCATCTTAACCTGTTCATCGGGTTGAAAATATTCAATTTCAGGCGAAGGCCCCAGCTCTTCAAGCAGTATCTGTTCAGCCCTTACCCTGTTTGACATCTCAAAAACCACCAGTGAATTTTCAGTCAGAGGATGATCCCTGATATCTATGATCGCCCTTGAAATTTCATCGCCGGTGTACTCCCTAAGCCTGTCAGCGAGAAGCTTAGTCGTCACAGAAAGAGTATCCCTGTAAATACTGGAATGGTTATCATTAGGCTGAATGAGTGTCTCAAAGAGAACAGTTGATGAAGGGAGTATTTTATAGGAATGGAACTCACGCGGAGTAATGAATTTATACCTGTAGAGGTATTCTGAGGAATCGTTGCTTTCAGTATAGCCGCTCAGTACCAGCCCATTTTCATTAATATATATGTCGCCACCGGCCGTTCCGGCAAGAGCTGCTATCTGATCCGCCATATTCTGCTTTCCCGGTGCAAGAATTCTTCTTAAGATCTCGGGAAGGTTTGGAAAAATAGCAAAGATCTTATCCTCATTCTTACCGGAGGCCATATGTACCCGTGCGAACCCTGGCAAAATCCTGACATCGTCTCCCTTTGTCATCTGTATAAGGGCTTCTTCCGTACCACTCCTGGTTGTATTGCAAACCAACAAACCTGACGCCAGTGAAACGAATATCGTATCTTTTTGATTATTAAGCTCGTAAGGAATACGAAGGCAAGAATAACCTCCGGTTTTTGCTTCGCTTATGCCATTTATTCCAGACGAACGTAAAAGCTCCCTTACATGTCTGAACCTGAAATGCGCAGGAACGCTTATGGAAAGCTGACCATTAAGCTTTCCGTCTGTCTCTGGATAGAATGATAAAAGGGCTGTTCCTCCTTCAATTATTTCCTTGAATTCCTGCCGGTTGATCTGATCAGTAAAATATTTCAGTTTTATGTTAAATCGTTCAAATTCTTTTATTTTAGCGATCTCTCCGAATAATCCTTTGCCGGTGGTGATGGAATTCAGGAAATTCTGAAGATCGATGGTCTCAATAATGACACATGCAGCCGGTGATATCGCTTTGAACGGATCTGTAAGCAATCTCTTTCTTCCCTGCTGGATATAGTATCCAAGAATTGCAAGACCAATTACCAGCAGTATTACAGATATTATGGCGACCCGTTTTCCCACGACCGGACAATTATTATTTGATATCCTTCAAAATTAACAAATAAAAGATTATCCTGTCAGCAATTCTTTGCACCTCAATAGAAGGAAGGTCACCTGAGGGTTATGCTTCCTCTGTGACTTTCCACCCTATAGCATCTGCAAAAGCAAATACAGGTTCCTTCAGATCCCCGTAAAAGGTTACCCTGTGCCATCCCCAGCTATCCCACATTGAGAAAAGCTTTTCGATATCTCCGGCAGGTTCTGCACATAGTTTGGTCCTGCAAGCTCTGTCGTCGGGATCATTATCGAGCGCCACAGCCTGATGGAACAGTATTTCCTTTTTATCCTTATCGATCTCAAGTGTTGTAGTCATATAATTCACGGGCAGTACCGACCTTACAGATGCTCCATTCCTGTCCTCCGAATGAGTAAGAATACTGAAAGGATTTGTTGCGCCCTGTGGTCCGAATACCCTGTTCGGGGCTACACAGTGGGCATAAATGATCTGTCGTTTTGAAGTGTCTATTACCGGATCAGAGATAAATCCTGGTCTGCCGTTGGTCATAGTTGAGAATGCCAGCATTGCAGCTGTTGAACGGACATCGCACTCACATGCGCCAATCAGTCCTTCATTGCATAATTCGTGGAAACCAAGACATGGATATGCATGTATGTGGCCTCCGTAAAAGCCTCCCAGGCAGTTGACAGTAATTGCATTCGCTCCGTGCTGCCTGATTACGGATTTCATGCCGAGATACATAGCCGCAGATGTAAGCAGTGTTTCATCCGGTACACCGACAATCTCCAGAGCCGTTTTCTTCCATCGCTCAACAACACCGGCAGCCTCATCCTTATTTGCCTTGCTCCATGCATCATTGACCTCTGAGAATGGAATATATTCCAGAGGAATCCCCATGACCGGCTCAGCTTTTTCAGATTTCTGATCTCTTACAGCCAGAATTTTTGATTTACCAAGACGTTTAATTGTCTCTTCAGGAGTCAGTGAGGTTATATCATTAGCGGTCAGTGAAAAACTGCCCGGAGCCTTTGTTGAACTGATTCTTGTCTTTGCCACCTCTGAAGCGAAACCTGTTACTGCGCCTCCGGTTCCTATCGCTTTAAAACAATTCACTGCAGAAAGGAGATCTTCAATACGGGAGGATGCAACATATCCAACATTATCAGTTTTACTGCGCAGGAATGCGGAATTGTACACAAGAAATCCTCCGCTTCCGGCAAATTGATAATCGACATACAACACAGGCTTCCCTGTCCTGGCAACTGTCTGAACAACCCGGTTCCAGCAGTTCATCTGGTACACAATATAACCATCTACCTTCTGCTCATTATCACTGGCGATAATCTTTTCTGCCTCCTCAGGCCCCTTGGCCATGGAGGGAATGAATTCAAAATCAGGAAAATTCTTTGCCAGGGCCAAATTCATCTGAGACATTACTGGATTGAAGTCGAAACCTATATTGGGCCAGTCAGGCTGTCCCTGCACAGGGGCATGCAAGGAGTAGAGAATACGGATCTTCATCTTTTTGTTCCCGCTCCCGGAAGAACATGAGCTGGTTAAGATACTTGCAGGGGCAAGGGCGGCACAAAGGGCACAGGCAGAGCATGAGGAAATAAAATTTCTTCTTGTAAAAGCAGATCCATTCTTAAGCTGAAGATTTCCTTGGTTGTCAGGGTTGATCCTTTTCATAATCGGAGATATTTGTATAATAATGGTAAAACATTAAAGCCGCTATTAAATATACAAATTATAACAGATTAATTGTTATTCCCGGAGAGGTAAGTTTATCCTGATTTCCCGGAAAAAATATTTTAAGATGCCCCGGAAAAAATTATTAAATAATCGATTTTGGCACGTTATTTGAACTGATATAGATAATACCAGCAATCTCAATCATATACTTGATTCTTCAAGGTCAGCCAGGTCAAAAGCCTGGCTTTCTTCTTTTCATGCAAATGGCCGGTATCCGATGATCTTCCTTACCTCCCTTATAGTCTTTGATGCGCTAGCCCTTGCCTTTTCGGCACCTTCAGCAGCAACTTTTGCAAGGTATTTATTGTCTGAATGAATTTCAATAATCCGCTCCCGTATCGGCTCTGTAAATTTTACTATATCTTCAGCAAGCTGTTTTTTCATATCTCCGTACCGGATCTCACAGTTAGCATGTTTATCCTTAAAGAATTTTACAGTCTCAGGCTCTGAGACAACACTCATGAGAGTAAACAGATTCTTAACCGGTTCTGATGGTGTCTGATGCGGCTTTTCAGGTCCGGTATCTGTAACAGCTCTCATCACCTTTTTTCTTATTTCCTGTGGCGTATCTGCAAGGAAAATCCCATTTCCCTCACTCTTTCCCATTTTACCCGATCCATCCAGCCCGGGAATCTTGACAAGCTGTTTCCCGAAATTATATGCATCAGGCTCGGGAAAGTAATCTACACCATACATTGTATTGAATCTGCGTGCAAATCTCCGCGCCATCTCTAAATGCTGCTCCTGATCCTTCCCTACCGGAACTTTATTGGCCTTGTGAATGATTATATCAGCTGCCATCAGTACAGGGTATGTCAGAAGCCCTGCATTTATATTATCCGGTTGTTTTCTGACTTTCTCTTTAAATGATGCTGTCCTTTCAAGCTCTCCCACATATGCATTCATATTCATCAGAAGATAGAGTTCCGAGACTTCCGGCACATCGCTCTGAATGAATATAGTAGCAGTTTCAGGATCTATCCCGCAAGCAAGATATTCTGCAAGCACCTGCTTTATATTTCCATGAAGATCATCAGGGTGAGGATGTGTTGTAAGTGCATGGTAATCAGCAATAAAAAAATAGCAATTATTTTCTTTCTGCATCTTCAGGAAATTCTTTATAGCTCCGAAATAATTACCCAGGTGAAGATTTCCTGTCGATCTGATACCACTGACTACTGTGTCCATTAGTTTATTTTATAAAAATCATCTGCAAAGGTAATAAAAAAGGTTTAACCCCGCTGCTCCGTTGCGCCGTTGCACCATTACTTCGTTGTGCCTTGAAGGATAATGCCGTAAAGCCATTTTTTATTACCTTTGCGTCATAATTAAAAGGTCATGGAATCAACCAGACAGAAAAAAGTATCACGACTAATTCAAAAAGAACTGGCCGACATCTTTCTTAAGAGAGGAAACGAATTTGCTCACGGTAAACTTGTCTCAATAACAAGGGTAAGGGTCAGTCCCGACCTCTCCTTTGCCAAAGCATATATCAGCATCTTTCCTGCAACAAACCAGGAAGAAGTTCTGCATTCCATACAGGAGCACAGCTCAAAAATAAGGTTTGATCTTGGTCAGAAAGTCAGGACTCAGCTTCGGATAGTGCCTGATATTGCTTTTCACATCGACGACAGCCTTGATTATATTGACAAAATAGATAAGCTGCTGAAATCCTGACATATGCAATACGAACCCATAAAAAGATCGGTTGGCAGATTCTTTACTGGTCCTCTTTTCATGAGGAAAATTCTATACTCCCTGCTCGACATTCTCCTTCTCCGCACCTGGCATGTAAAAAAAGCTTTGAGGAAAATCGCCGGTCAGTTTCCGGATGATGCAAATGTTCTGGATGCCGGATCAGGATTCGGTCAGTATACATGGCGAATGAGCAGAATAAATGCCCGATGGAGAATAAAAGCTATCGATATCAACAGCGAGCATGTGGAGGATTGCAGCCGGTTTTTTAATAAGTCAGGCCTGTCAGACAGAGTGATCTTCGAGACTGGTGATCTTACAGCGCTTAGTGACAACAATATTTATAACATTATCCTCTCGGTTGATGTAATGGAACATATAGAAGAAGATCTGCGCGTCTTCAGGAATTTCTACAACTCACTGCAGGACAATGGAGTCTTATTGATATCAACGCCTTCTGACCAGGGCGGTTCTGATGTTCACAGCGATGAAGAGGAATCTTTTATTGATGAGCATGTAAGGGATGGATACAGCATAAAAGACATTACCGAAAAGCTGTCTGCTGCCGGTTTCAGAAATATTGAAACAGCATATACCTACGGAAAACCCGGAAATCTATCCTGGCGCCTCTCAATGAAGTATCCAATAAAGATGCTCAACCTTTCATTCCTGTTCTTTATAATACTCCCGTTTTATTACCTGGCAGTATTCCCGCTTTCAGTTATCCTGAACTTTTTCGATCTTTATAAAACCCATGCAACAGGTACCGGTTTACTTGTCACAGCCAGAAAGTAAAAAGAAGTGAAGCTCTCATTATACATAGCAAAAAGGTACCTGCTCGCGAAAAAATCACGGAACGCAATAAATATTATTTCCGGAGTGTCAGTAGCAGGAGTTGCGGTAGGAACCATGGCTCTTATAATAATCCTTTCGGTATTCAACGGGCTTGAAACCATGGTTAGATCGATATTCAACACATTTGATCCGGATATTAAGATAACTGCTGCAGAGGGTAAAACTTTTATTGCAGATACAACCCGATTGAGACTCCTGGCCAATGTCGACGGATTATCATGCTACTCGCTTACAATTGAGGAAAACGCACTTCTCAAATACGGAGAAAGGCAGTATATAGCCACTATCAAAGGGGTCGACGATCACTATACAATGGTGACAGATATTGATAGTTCAATGTGGGAAGGTGATTTCATACTGACTTCTGAACAGGGACGGCCATACGCCATTCCCGGGGTCGGCGTTGCCCAGTATCTGGGTATCAGGGTCAACTTTATCGAGCCACTCAATATCTATGTGCCAAGAAAGGATGGAAGCTCCGTCAGTGCAGAAAATGCTTTTAATAAGAAATTTATCTACCCCTCAGGAATATTCCAGATTGAAAAGGAATATGATTCAAAATATGTTTACATCCCGCTGGAATTTGCCCGCGAGCTGACTGAAATTGAAGAGGGTGTGACATCCATTGAGATTAAGTTCAGGGAAACAGCTGATCCTTCATCGGTTCAGAAGAAAATTAAGAAAATTTTCGGCAAAGGATTCCTGGTACAGAACAGGTATGAACAGCAGGAGATATTTTATAAGGTGATGCGTTCGGAGAGACTGGCAATCTTCTTCATTCTGACCCTGATACTCACAATAGCTTCATTCAATATTATCGGTTCTCTGACTATGCTGATAATTGAGAAGGAGAGGGATATTGAGATACTTAAGAGCCTGGGGGCAAACAGCGACCTTATTCGGAAAATCTTTATTTTTGAAGGGTGGCTGATATCAATTGTAGGAGCTGCAACAGGGGTAATCCTGGGTTTTATAATATGCTGGATACAGCAGACATTCGGAGTTGTAAAGCTGCAGAGTGAAACACTGATAATGGATTCCTATCCGGTTGTAATGAAGCTCAAAGACTTTATTATCGTACCCGCAACAGTGCTCCTGATAGGATACTGGGCTGCATGGTATCCGGTAAGGTTTCTTACACGAAAATTTCTTAATAAGGAAGTTTAAAAATCATTGCTATATTTATTATCTCAACAATCCTTAAAATGATCAGGTTCAGCCTATTTATATTACTTACTCTCTCACTGATAATCGCCTCCTGCGGCAGCCGAAGAAGTAAACTTGACAAGAGGGACCTGATACCGGAAAATGAGCTTGTCCCCATACTTACAGATATTTATCTTACTGACGGCCTTATAGGAATGCCAAGAATCACACTTAAGTATTCACCGTTTGACTCTCTTTCAACTTATAACCATATCATCGAAAAACATGGATATAACAAGGAAGATCTGGATAAAACACTGAAATATTACTTTATAAAGAATCCTAAGAAGCTTATTAGTATTTATGACAAGGTACTTGGGATACTGAGTGAAATGGAATCACGTGTCCAGAAAGAAGTCGCCCTGTCCAGAGTCCCTGACGGGAGCCTCTGGCCGGGATTTGAATCATATTCGTTCCCCGATCCATCAGGTTCCGATTCCACGAACTTTGAAATCTTGTTCAAAAAACCCGGACTGTATACCCTCTCCTATTCCTTAACACTATTCCCTGATGATCAGTCACTAAATCCTGGATTGAAAGGATTTACGTGTCACCCCGACAGTATCGAAACGGGGAAAAAAACTTACTTTATACCGCAATACTATATAAAGAATGGCAGGCAACATAAATACAGTGTAACATTCAAAGTGCCTATCAAAACGACGCTGTTCGTCAAAGGAAATTTGTATGAGTTTGATAACCACCCTGATGACTGGGAAAAGCATGTTGTTATCAACGATGTGGCAGTCATTTACTCCCTGGTCGCATTATGAAGCGCTTTTCTGCTCAATACATCATTACCAACTCAGGAACTCCTTTAAAAAGAGCTATAATAACCACTACAGAAGATGGTACGATTGTCGGTATTGAGGATACTCAGGGCAGCCTTTATGAGGAACACTCTGTTGAGTTTTATAATGGCATAATAATACCCGGGTTTGTTAACTGCCATTGCCATCTTGAATTGTCACATATGAAAGAGGCTATAAGCTGTGGCACAGGGTTGACCGGCTTCATTGACCAGGTAAGAAATACAAGGGTGACTGATAATGAAAGCATAATACGGGCAGCAAAAGCAGCAGATAAGGATATGTATGCTGCCGGAGTAAATCTATGTGCCGATATCTGTAACACCTCCCTGACCTTTGAGATAAAAAAAGAGTCAGAAATAACTTACCACAACTTTCTTGAAGTTTTTGGTATTGATCCGGCAAAGGCTGACCGCCGTATGGCTGAGATCATCAAAATTGCAGAAATTGCAGATGAAATGAATCTTGCCTATTCAATCGTTCCGCATTCCGTTTATTCATTGTCATTGACTCTTTTCAGGCTGCTGCGTGAAGCCAGCAGTGAGAACAGGATCACCTCAATTCACTTTATGGAGACTCCGGGAGAGGCAGAACTGGTTGAAAATCATTCAGGACCACTGATGAGTTCATACTTAAAATCAGGGTTAATTACATCAGGAATTGAAGCAGTAAAAAGCCATTCCGATGCCATTCTTAATGAGATTACCAGGAAAGGTAACCTGATACTCGTACATAATACCTTTGCTAATCAGGTGACAATAAGAGAGATAGGCAAAAGAAAAAATCTCTACTGGTGCCTCTGCCCTAACTCAAACAGATATATCGAGAATATGATACCTCCTGCTGACCTTCTGATTGATGAGGAGTGCATCATAGTGGCAGGAACAGACAGTCTTGCTTCAAACGACAAACTTGATATGCTTGAGGAGCTCAAAACACTACAACATCATTTCCCTTCATTAACAATAGAAACACTTGTTACCTGGGCAACATTAAACGGAGCAAAGGCCCTTGGAGAGGAGGATCGGTTCGGGGTCATCGGCCCGGGGAAGAGACCCGGACTTCTGCTTCTTCAGGATGTCGATCTGCAGAATATGAGGCTGCTTCCCGGCAGTTCCGTTAAAAGACTTGTCTAGGCTTTCTCATCTACTCTCTGTGGCTCTCTGTGGAAACTCTGTGGCTCTCTATGAAATAAAAAAAACTGTCACAGATCCACAGAGGATTCACAGAGGAACACAGAGAAAGAGAGTTGGAAGCCTCGACCTTTTCTACAACCCTTTGGTATTATCTTTTAGCCCACCCCCGGGGGCATAGTGTTACTCCACTGATAGAAATGGAAAATAATGCTAATTTTGAGGCCTGAAATCACTGCAAAAATGGGAACATTCCTTTTTGATAAGATAATATTCGGCCCTGTTAAAAGCAGAAGGCTTGGTGTTTCTCTTGGAATAAACCTGCTCCCGACAAACAAAAAAATCTGCAACTTCAATTGTATTTATTGCGAATGCGGCTGGACAAGGGATACTGAAAACAAACAGGCACGTCTCCCAAAAAGAGAGGAGGTGTTTGAAGCCCTTGAGAAGAAGCTTTCCGAAATGAGGGCAAAGGATCTTAAACCCGATGTAATTACCTATGCCGGAAACGGCGAACCAACTCTTCATCCTGCTTTCCCCGGGATCATTGACGATAGTATTCTTCTCAGAAATAAATATTTCCCGGATGCACGTATTGCAGTTCTTTCAAACTCCACAACAGTATCTGACCAGAGGGTGAAAGAAGCCCTTCTTAAAGTCGATATGAATATCCTTAAACTGGACTCTGCCTTCGACTATACTGTATCCATTCATAATCAGCCGGCTGCTAAGATCAATGTCAGGGAACTGATAAATAATCTGGCCGGATTTAACGGGAAGCTGATCATTCAGACACTTTTCCTGAGGGGAACTTTAAACGGCAGGGTTATTGACAATACAACCGCAGAAGAGCTCGATGCCTGGCTAAAAGCAATAGAAAAAATAAAGCCTTCAGAGGTGATGATCTATACAATATCAAGAGATACTCCTCCCGAAGGCGGAGAGCTAAATAAAGTACCGGCAAAAGAGCTGAAGGAAATTGCATCAAGGGTTGAAAAGCTTGGAATTAAAACTCAGGTTTCCTCTTAAATATTGAATAAGAAGCATAACATACTGATCTGTCCCCTTGAGTGGGGATTGGGACATGCTGCACGGATGATTCCTCTTGCCAGACGATTGCAGGAGCTGAATCAGAACATATTCATTGCCTCAGGGAAAGAACATATAAAGCTTTTCCGTGAGGAGCTGCCCGGACTGCATTTTATTGATTTCCCTGGTTTCAGCCCAGGCTACTCCCGGTATTTTCCTCAGTATATTCCCCTACTGCTTAAAACGCCACTGCTGCTTTTTCATATTGTCCGGGAACATCACAGACTGAAAAAAATAATAGAAAATCATTCAATAGATCTGGTTATAAGCGATAACCGTTTTGGCCTGTGGAACAGGAATATCAAAAGCGTGTATATCACACATATGCCCCTGATCCCCTTCCCGAAACCATTCCGTTTCCTTGAGTTCATTGGCAAATACCTTCATGGTATTGTTATCAGAAAGTATTCCCTTTGCTTTATTCCTGATCTTCCGGGTGATATTAACCTAACAGGCAGATTATCACATGGCCTCAAACTGCCTGACAATGTAAGATATACAGGTATTCTCTCCCGATTCCCCATAGCTGGTCAACCTTCAGAAGTGAATCTGTTTTCATATCCGTACAACACTGTGATCCTTTCAGGTCCCGAACCACAGAAGTCCATTCTGAGGAATAAATTATTATCTCTGCTGAAAGATGAAGAGATCCCCTCAGTAATTCTTGAAGGGAAACCAGGCAACGGAAATGAGATTCGCAGAGCAGGGAATTTTGCCTTCTGCAATCATCCGGCTGCACCTGTAATGCAACAACTGATCACCAAAAGTGAAACCATCATAACACGGGCCGGATACTCAACAATAATGGAACTTGTTAGCCTCAGCTGCAGCGCATTACTTGTACCTACACCGGGTCAGACTGAACAGGAATACCTTGCTGAATACCTCTCATCAAAAGGATTGTTTTCTGCCTGCACTCAAAAAAAATTAAAGTATAACTTTCTGCCCGGAAAAGGTAATAGAATGTTGTATTCCCTAATAAATGAAGAAAGCTCATATCTTCTTGAGAAAGGACTAAGAGAGATGCTGGAGTAACAACACAAAGAGTGAAAATCCCACGAATCCCGTAATAAATCCTGACCACACCTGAGCAGGACTATGTAGCTTAAGCTGTAACCGTGATGAGAGTATCAATCCGGCTGCAAGAAATGACGGGATAATGTACCATAAAAGCGGAGTGTACATCTTAAAAGAGAGTATCAGGACAAGGGCAGGAAGCAGTCCTGCGCCAATGGAATGAAGGGATATCTTCCACCTGATGTTTATCAGAGTCGCAATCAGAGAAAGTAATCCGGATGCCAGAAAGAATGTTTTCAGAAAAAAGGGAACAGGGAATCTGATAATTATATATGTTGTTACACCATACAGAATTGTAGCTATTATCAAGGGTATACTCCTGTCTTGCCTCTCATTCAGGAACCACGAACTTATTACTTTGTTGTGAACAAAAAAGGGTATTAATGACAATGGCAACAGGACGTTGTTAACCAATACTATCAGTATCACAAGCTTTTTGACATCAAACGGTAGGTAGTTGTAGAGTGTTGGCGCCCAAAAGACTATTCCAAGACCATAGACCGGCATTAACAACGGGTGAAAAATTACCGATATTATCCTTGCCAGTTTGTCAGAAAAATCTGCCGATCCGCTATTATTCATTCTATATCTCCCTCCTCAGCCTGGCAACAGGAATATTAAGTTGCTCACGGTATTTTGCGACAGTCCGGCGTGCGATCTGGTATCCTTTTTCCTGGAGGATTTCAGTAAGCCTTTCGTCAGTTAATGGTCTTCTCTTCTGTTCGTTTTCAATACAATCCTGCAAAATCCTTTTTATTTCTCTTGTCGACACTTCCTCCCCGCTGTCTGTCTGAAGCCCTTCAGAAAAAAAGAACTTAAGAGAAAAGATCCCGAAATGTGTCTGTATGAATTTACTGTTTGCAACCCTTGATACTGTTGAAATGTCAAGACCTGTCATTTCAGCGACATCTTTCAGAATCATCGGCCGCAATTTTGTTTCATCCCCGTCAATGAAATAATCCTGCTGATACTCAAGTATTGCATTCATTGTCAGGAGAAGAGTATTTTGTCTTTGCCTGATTGCATCAATGAACCATTTTGCCGAATCAATCTTTTGTTTCACAAAAAGTGCGGCATCCTTCATCTCTTTTTTCTGGCTCTTGTCTCTGCTGTAAGAGTGAAGCATTTCATTATATGCGGAGCTTAACCTGAGTTCAGGCAGGTTACGTGAATTAAGATGCAGGTCAAAGCCGTCTTCACTAAGCTCGAGTATAAAATCAGGGATTATCGGCTGGGATGTTTTGCTGAACGGATCACTGTATACTCCTCCGGGTTTGGGGTTCAGCTTGAGTACCTCATCAATAGCGGCTTTAAGTTCATTTTCCGAGATCCCAAGGCGGGCAATTATCTTATCGTAATGTCGTTTTGTAAACTCGTCGAAATAGAGGTCAAGGATGGAATGAGCGATCTTCAGCGATGGTTGCGAGTTCCCTCTCTTTTCAATCTGAAGGAGAAGGCATTCCCTTAAAGATCTGGCTCCAACACCTGACGGTTCCAGATCCTGGATAATTCTCAGCACCTCTTCAAGCTCCTCCTCGGTTGTTTCAACGTTCTGAAGAAAAGCCAGATCATCAACAATGTTAATAAGCTCTCTCCTCAGATATCCATCTTCATCAATATTTCCGATTATATATTCACCAAGCACTTTTTGCTTTTCAGTAAGATCCCGCAGACTCAATTGAGATTCAAGATGTTCATGAAAAGAAAATCCGACAGAGAATGGGATCTCTGTTCTTTTATCTTCGTCCTTACTGTAATTTTTTTCCTGTAACCGGTAATCAGGGATGTCGTCTTCCTCTATATAATCATCAAGAGTGAACTCCTCCTGGTCTTTATCGGTCTCCTCGAATTGTTCTTCTTCCTCATCAGTATGAACTTCCTCATCCTCCGGCCCCTCTTCGAGTGCCGGATTCTCCTCCAGCTCTTTCTTTATACGCTGTTCTATCTGCAAAGTCGGAACCTCCAGAAGTTTTATCATCTGGATCTGCTGAGGCGAAAGCTTCTGAAGCAGTTTTTGCTGTAACCTTTGCTTTAACATGCTATTCTTTTCAACAAATTAATCCCGTAATAAGTTTTTCTAGAACTCTGCATTTTTGGGTGTCCTTGGAAAAGGTATCACATCTCTTATATTTGACATTCCGGTTACAAATAATATCAGTCGTTCGAAGCCAAGACCGAAGCCGCTATGCGGAGCTGTGCCGAATTTTCTTGTGTCAAGATACCACCAGAGATCTTTTTCAGGCATTTTCATCTCCCTGATCCTGGCAATGAGTTTATCATAGTTTTCTTCCCTCTGGGAGCCCCCGATGATTTCTCCAATGCCGGGGAAGAGAACATCCATTGCCCTGACAGTATTGTTGTCATCATTCTGCTTCATGTAGAAAGCCTTTATTGCTTTCGGATAGTCGGTGAGTATCACAGGCCGGTTAAAATGCTCCTCAACAAGGTATCTCTCATGTTCGGCCTGAAGATCTCGTCCCCAACCTACCTGGAATTCCCACTTCTTGCCCGAAGCGGTCAGGATTTCTACGGCTTCAGTGTAACTTATCCTTACAAAATCATTTTTAAGTACAAAATTGAGCCTGTCAATAAGCCCCTTGTCTATCATGTTATTGAGAAAATCAAGATCTTCCCTGCAGTTTTCAAGGGCATAACTGATCAGATATTTTACAAATTCCTCGGCAAGATCCATGTTATCCTTCAGATCATAAAATGCCATTTCAGGTTCAATCATCCAGAATTCGGCAAGATGCCTGGGGGTATTCGAATTCTCGGCTCTGAAAGTAGGTCCGAAGGTGTATATATCTCCTAAGGAAAGAGCTCCAAGTTCACCTTCAAGCTGACCAGAAACTGTAAGGTTTGTCTCCCTGCCGAAAAAATCATTCTTGTAGTCAACGGACCCGTCTTCATTCTTTGGTATACTTTTCAGATCCATAGTTGTCACATGAAACATCTCACCTGCTCCTTCTGCATCACTGCCAGTAATGATAGGAGTATGAAGATAGAAGAACCCTTTATCATTAAAGTATTTATGGATGGCGAAAGCCATGGCATGACGTATTCTGAATACAGCACCAAAAGTGTTTGTCCTGAAACGGAGATGAGCAATCTCCCTCATAAATTCCATGGAATGACCTTTTTTCTGAAGAGGATATGTCTCGGCATCACTCTTCCCGTAAAGCTCTATGGTGCCTGCATTTATCTCAACATTCTGGCCCTGCCCCTGCGATTCAACCAGGTTCCCGGTCACTGCAATGCAGGCTCCAGTGGTAATATCTTTCAAAAGAGACTCATCAAAAGATGCAGCATCAACAACCACCTGTATATTATTTATGGTAGATCCATCATTCAGCGCAATGAAAACAATGCTCTTATTCCCCCTTTTTGTCCTGACCCAGCCTTTTACCACCACTTCCGTACCAACAGGTGCGGTTTTTAATAACTCCTTAATCTTAGTCCTTTTCATTCTGATCCGATATTGACAATAAAAAATTTATCGCAAAAATAATAAAATGCTCCATACTTCTGACTTTATGAATCGTATCATATCTTTTTTATCAACGTAAAAATCAACTATTCATTTCAAATGGCACTGTTTTTGTCATAACAACTCTTCCCACTCAATTATACCGGAAGCAAATTATTACTGAGCAAACTTGCTGCAGTTGTTAATATTTAAAAGGAGCGACATTAACATATTGGTTTGTAAATTGATAAAATCTGAATAACTTTGGATAATAAACCGAAAATCTAATAAACTATGGAAGAGCACAAGAATATAATAGTTGTCCCCTGGGATTTCACGGATGTTGCATCACATGCCCTTGCTCACGCAGTGAAAATCAGCCGTATGGTGGGAAATGAAATATCTTTATTGCATATTGTCGAATCGGGGATAAACCAGAAAAACCTTGCGGAAAGAAAAGCAAATCTACAGAAAGCTGTTGAAGATTACAGTAAAAAATACAATATCTCACTGGCCTGGCAGATTACAAAAGGCAGCATATTTCATGCAATAGCTGAGTATGCCAACGAGAAAGAAGCCAGCCTTGTCATCATGGGCACCCATGGAATGAAGGGGATGCAGAAGCTGACAGGTAGCTGGGCCCTTAAAGTGATGGTTAAATCAAAAACACCTTTCATTGTTGTACAGGATCCCCCTAACGACCAGGAGAGATATCATAACATTGTCTTCCCGGTTGACTTCAGAGGAGAAAATAAGGAGAAAATGAAAATGGCAATCTTCATGGGTAAATATTTCGACTCGAAAATTCATATGTTCGTTGCCGGTACCAATGATAAGAACCTTGCAAAAAAGACAAAAGTCAATCTTAATTTTGCTATTAAATATCTCATACAGAACAATATAGAGTATCAGATTCATGAGGTTCCCAAAAAGAACTTCGCACAGCAAACTCTTGATTTCGCACTGAGTATCAAAGCCGATCTCATACTGATCGTTACAACAAAGAATATAACTTTCGCCGATTATACATTTGGTGCCTCAGAACAGTATATAATAGCGAACAGCTCAAAGATCCCTGTAATTTGTGTTAATCCTAAAGTATCTTTCACCAAGACGGGTCAATTTATGGGTGGATGGGGAGATTAAGAATCTCTTTCCATTATCTTAGCAACCGGTAATTCAGCAACAATAGTCGGTTTATGTCAATTTCAGTTCAGGAGGTTACGAAGGTCTTTGGCAACCAGAAGGCTCTGGATAATGTATCCTTCAAGGTCAAAACAGGTGAAATTGTGGGGTTTCTCGGGCCAAACGGGGCAGGGAAATCTACAATGATGAAGATAATTACAGGTTTTATCCCTGCTACCTCCGGAAAGGTATATGTTAATGATATCGAGACAGGAAACGACAATAGTGATGTGAGAAAGATTATGGGTTATCTTCCTGAAAATAACCCGCTCTATCCGGAAATGTATGTGAGAGAATATCTCGGATTTGTGGCATCAATCTACAAATCCGGTATCCCCCTTAAGAATCAGGTGGATAACATTATTGAGGTGACAGGTCTGGCCCCTGAGCAGAAAAAAAAGATAGGTTCACTTTCAAAAGGTTACAGACAGAGGGTTGGACTGGCACAGGCCCTGATACATAACCCTTCGGTGCTGATACTCGATGAAGCAACAACAGGCCTCGACCCTAATCAGATTGTCGAAATAAGAAACCTTATCAAAGAGGCAGGAAAAGAAAAGACAGTAATGCTCTCCACACATATTATGCAGGAGGTGGAAGCCATTTGCGACAGAGTGATAATTATTGATAAAGGGATAATCGTTGCGAATGAGGTTAAAAGTAACATCTACTCTATGCTCCGGCAACCTAAACAGATTGTTCAGGTTGAATTCGATAAAGATATTTCAGAGATTGTCCTTCCTGAATTCCCCGATTTAAAAAGTATACATCAACTTCAAAACAATATATGGGTCATTGAGGCTGAAGGTGAAGAGGATATTCGTCCTGCACTCTTCAACTTTGCAGTCAGAAACAACCTCACAGTTTTGTCACTTCAGAAAAATGAAAGCAATCTGGAAGAGGTCTTCAGACATCTCACCAACGGGTGAAAATTTTGTTATTCCATTTTTTTTTGCTTGCTTTGTGGCATTACAGACTGGTGGAAAGATTTGAGCTGATTGCAACCACGGGAAAAAATGCTAAACCACGTTGAATTTCCTTTTTACTATCAACTTAACCATCTCCCATCTGTTTACTTACTAAAAAAATAGTATTATGGGATATTTATTTACTTCAGAATCAGTTTCAGAAGGGCACCCTGATAAGGTTGCCGACCAGATATCGGATGCTCTGCTTGATGAATTTTTAAAATGGGATCCTGAATCGAAAGTTGCCTGTGAAACCTTTGTTACAACAGGCCTTGTTGTTTGCGGCGGTGAAGTACGCACAGAGGGATGGGTTGACGTTCAGGAAACTGCCCGTAAAGTCATCAGAAAAATTGGCTATACAAAGGCAGAATATCGTTTTGACTGCGATTCATGCGGTGTAATTTCCACAATTCATGAACAGTCGAGCGATATTAACCAGGGTGTTGTCCGTGAAAAACCGGAAGAACAGGGGGCAGGAGATCAGGGTATGATGTTCGGCTATGCCTGTCGCGAAATGGATAATTATATGCCTCTTACAATTGAGCTGGCTCACAGGCTTCTGAATGAGCTTGCTGAGATAAGACGCGAGGGAAAACAGATGAAGTATCTCAGACCCGACAGCAAATCCCAGGTGACAGTTGAGTATGATGACAATAATAATCCGATACGCATTGATACAATTGTCGTGAGTACCCAGCACGATGAATTCATACTTCCTAAAAGCAAATCACATACAGCTGAGAAAGCTGCTGAAAAAGAGATGCAGGAGAAGATCAGGGAAGATATAATGAAAATTCTGATCCCTAGGGTGAAAAAACTGCTCCCGGCGAGGATACAGAAATTTTTTAACGGTGATTTCAGACTCTTTGTCAATCCTACCGGTAAATTTGTTATCGGAGGCCCCCATGGCGATACCGGTCTTACCGGACGAAAGATCATCGTTGATACTTATGGAGGTCATGGTGCTCATGGAGGAGGAGCCTTCTCAGGGAAAGACTCATCAAAGGTTGACAGATCAGCAGCATATGCAGCACGGCATATTGCAAAAAACATGGTTGCCGCAGGCGTCTGTGACCAGGCACTCATACAGGTTGCATATGCCATCGGTGTCGCACAACCTGTTGGTCTTTATGTAAACACCTTCGGCACAGCAAAGGTAAAGGACAGCAAAGGGGCTCTCCTCCACGACGGAGACATCGCTAAAAAGATCTCGAAACTTTTTGATATGCGCCCCTATTCAATCGTGAAACGCTTTGGCCTGAAAGACCCCATATTCCTGCAAACAGCATCATATGGCCATTTTGGACGTGAGAGTTTTTCGAAAAATGTTGACGTCTATTATGAAGTGCCTGGAAGCAAAACAAAGTCAGCAAATGGGACTGGTAAAAAAATCTACCAGAAAAAGGTGGAGTTTTTTGCCTGGGAAAAGCTTGACTATGCTGATAAGATCAAGAAGGAATTTAATCTGTAATAACGACGCACAACACAGGGTTCACCACACACGACACACGAGGCACGACACATGGCTGCTATTCATACACCTGAATCGTGCATCGTGAGCCGTGAACCCTAATACAGGAAGCTATGACAATTCTCGACGAAATAAAGCTTAACAAAGTACTATTATCCGACGGAGCTCTTGGTACTATACTGCAGTCAAAGGGTCTTAAGCCCGGAGAATGTCCGGAGCTCTGGAATATCTCTCACAGGTCAGATGTCAGGGAGATTGCAGAATCATACCTGTTCGCAGGATCTGATATCGTTACCACCAACAGCTTCGGAGGAAGCAGGATAAAACTATCTCAGTACGGTCTGGGGGAGAGGACATCTGAGATTAATACAACTGCAGCAGCCATTTGCCGGGAAGCTGCCGGTAATGACAGGCACGTTGCGGGTTCAATAGGCCCTACAGGGAAAATGCTGCTTATGGGCGATGTCACTGAAGAGGAACTTTTAGATAGCTTCAGCGAACAGGCACTGGCACTCGAGAAAGGGGGAGCCGATATTATTATTATCGAAACAATGTCTGCTGCCGATGAAGCAGTACTTGCAGTAAAAGCTGCAAGATCATCAACAGGATGCACTGTCATCATTACTATGACCTTCACAGGTGACGGGAATGGTGAATATCATACAATGATGGGAATATCACCAGCGGAGATGGTAATTGCAATGAAAGAGGCAGGTGCCCACATCATTGGCTCAAACTGCGGTAACGGAATAAGGGAAATGATCGGTGTCACCGGAGCAATAAGATCAGCCGATAATAAAATACCGGTAATCATCCAGGCAAATGCCGGAATCCCTGAATTTGTTGACGGTGTAACGCTCTTCCAGGAGTCTCCTGAAATGATGGCTTCCTTTGTCCCCGATCTGCTAAAGGCAGGAGTAAATATAATTGGCGGATGTTGTGGCACAACACCCGCACACATAAGAGCTATAGCTAAAGCCCTGGGTCGTTAAAACGAGGCCTTTACTATCCTGGCGATATTATCCGAACGCCCCAGAGTATAGTAATGAATTCCCGGAACCCCTTCACTGATGAGTTCTCTTGACTGTATTATGGCCCATTAAATTCCGATTTCACGTGCTTCACTGTCTGTTTTGCACTTCTGAACTGCTGTGACGAGATCATTCGGCAGGTCAATATGAAAAGCCTGGGGAATTAATTTTATATCACTCAGAGCCGATATCGGCTTTATTCCTGCAATAATAGGAACGGTAATGCCAATTTTTCTGCATTCATCCCTGAACCGGCAGAACTTCCTGTTGTCAAAAAACATCTGGGTTACGATATAACTTGCCCCGGCATCAACTTTTATCTTCAGGTTTGCGATGTCTATCTGTTTATTAGGCGCCTCAAAATGTTTCTCCGGGTACCCGGCCACACCAACACAAAAATTTGTTGGCGTACTATTCTCAAGCGATTCCTCAAGATACCTGCCATTGTTCATATTGATGATCTGGGTAACCAGTTCATGAGTATGTGTGTGCCCGTCTTTCTCGGCGATAAACCTGCGGCTTCCTTTATGAGGATCCCCTCTCAGAGCCAGTACATTATGAATGCCCAGGAAATTCATTTCAATAAGAGCGTTCTCTGTCTCCTCTTTCGAAAATCCTCCGCAGAGGATGTGAGGTACAACAGCAATGTCATATTTATATTTCACGGCAGCGGCCAGCGCTATCGTGCCGGGTCTGATACGGACGATTTTTTTCTCAAGAAGTCCGTCAGGCCTCTCATAATATGTTGTCTCATTACGATGAGAGGTAAAATTTATATAAGCCGGATTAAATTCCAGCAGCCTCTCAATTGCAGTATAAATCCTTTCAATGCTGTGCCCCTTCAAAGGGGGAAGCAGTTCAAAAGTGAAAAGTGGCCCTTTGGCATTCTTAATCTTGTCAATAACACTCATCTCTGTAAATCATAAATTTGGAGCCAGCCATCTGGCGGCCTCCTTAATAGTCATATTTTTCCGGACAGCATAATCTTCAAGCTGATCAGAGTTAATCTTCCCGAGATTGAAATAACTCGATTCCGGATGTGAAAAGATATATCCGCTTACGGATGCCGGTGGTACCATAGCAAAATTTTCAGTCAGTTCGACTCCAATAAGTTTTTCAGCTCCAAGGAGGTCAAAGATAATCTGTTTTTCGGTATGATCAGGGCATGCCGGATAACCCGGAGCCGGCCTGATGCCTACGTATTTTGCCTTCAGGATTTCATCAAGAGTAAGCTTCTCATTTGCCGCATAACCCCAATATTCCTTTCTGATCTTTTCATGAAGCCATTCAGCTGCAGCTTCAGCAAGACGGTCACTGAGGATCCTGATCATGATAGATGCATAATCATCTTCCTTATATTTTTCCATGGCCACATCATCAAAATCTGCTGAAACAACAAATGCCCCTATATAGTCGGTCAGACCTGAAGAGTCTGGCGCAATATAATCAGAGAGGCAAAGGTTTGGCACATCCTTCTCCTTCGGCTCCTGGTTCCTTAAAAATCTGAAGACAGCTTTCTGATCTTTCCTGTTCTTTTCTGAAAAGATCTTTACATCATCTCCTTCCGAGACTGCAGGGAATAATCCTGATACAGCCTTCGCAAGAAGCAGTTTCCTGTCGATGATCTCTTTCAGATATACCTGTGCATCGTCAAATAACTTACGTGCCTCGGTTCCTTTTACAGGATCACTGAAGATAGCAGGATATTTACCCGATAATTTCCAGGAAAAGAAAAAGAAAGTCCAGTCAATATATTCAGTGAGTAAATTAAGATCTATCTCAGGTATGTGATGAATACCAGGCTGCAGAGGTTCAGAAATCCTGAATTTCTCCCAATCTGTAAAAAGCTTGTTTTTCCTGGCATTACTTATTGAGAGCAGATTCCTTTCAGTCTGCCGTGAGCTGTGATCCTCCTTCATCCTGTTGTACTTCTCCCTCATTTCAGATGCATATCCGCTGCTATCCTTCTGAAGAAGGGCAGAGATTACCCCTGCTGCCTTGGATGCATCCTTTACATGCACAACTGTATTTGAATAAACAGGTGCAACCTTTACAGCAGCATGTATTTCTGATGTTGTGGCTCCACCTATCAGAAGAGGTATCTTAATCTTCCTTCTTTCCATCTCTGATGCAACATGAACCATCTCCTCCAGAGAAGGTGTAATTAAGCCGCTAAGGCCAATTATGTCGACATTCTCCCTGATAGCAGTATCAATGATCTTATCAGCCGGTACCATTACCCCCAAATCGATTATCTCGTAGTTATTGCATGAAAGAACAACTCCTACAATATTCTTTCCTATATCATGCACATCTCCTTTGACGGTGGCAAGCAGGATTTTTCCCGCGATCTTCTTCTCTTCTCCTTCACTCTCTTTTTCAATATACGGAGCCAGTTTGGAGACCGCCTTCTTCATTACCCTTGCACTCTTGACAACCTGGGGAAGAAACATTTTCCCTGCTCCGAAGAGGTCACCAACCTCATTCATACCTCCCATAAGAGGTCCTTCTATTAATTCTATTGATCGCCTGAAAAGAGAACGCGCCTCCTCCACATCTGTCTCAATATATTCATCTATCCCCCTTATAAGCGAATGCTTGATCCTGTTAATGACCGGCAGCAACCTCCATGCATCCTCTTTTTCTTCCTTCTTCCCTTCATTCTTAATGCCTTCTGCAAACTTCACCAGCCTTTCGGTGGCATCTTTGCGCCGGTTAAATATAACATCTTCTGTAAGCTGAAGGAGATCCGGATCAATTTCCGTGTAAACCTGCAACATGCCCGGATTAACAATTGCCATATCCATTCCGGCTCTGATGGCATGATAAAGAAAGGCCGAATGCATTGCCTCACGCACCTTGTCGGTACCCCTGAATGAGAATGACAGATTACTTATCCCTCCGCTCACCTTTGTGTATGGAAGGTTCTGTTTGATCCATTCCGTTGCCCTGATGAAATTTATCGCATATTCATTGTGCTCCTCAATACCGGTAGCCACAGCCAGTACGTTAGGATCAAAAATTATATCTTCCGGCGGAAATCCGATCTTATCAACCAGCAACCGGTAAGATCTCTCGGCAACCATGATCCGCTTTTCATAAGTATCAGCCTGCCCGAGCTCATCAAATAGCATCACTACAACAGCTGCTCCATATTTTCTCACTTTCCTGGCATGTTCAAGGAATACCTCTTCTCCCTCCTTAAGACTTATGGAATTAACTACCGATTTCCCCTGAATGCATTTAAGTGCTGACTCAATGACATTCCAGCGGGAAGAATCGATCATCAGCGGAAGCTTTGAAATATCAGGCTCAGACATAACAAGGTTGACAAACTTAACCATTGCTTTTTCCGAATCGAGCATAGCTTCATCCATGCAGATATCAATCACGTTCGCTCCACCCTCAACCTGGTTCCTTGCCACCGTAAGCGCCTCATCATATTTTTCATCACGTATCAGACGGGCAAATTTTATTGAACCCGAGACATTTGTACGCTCGCCAATATTTATAAAATTTGTCTCCGGAGTGATTGTAAGAACTTCCAGTCCGCTGAGTCTTGTGTATTTTTGAATTTCAGGACGCACTCTTGGCCTGTATTTTTTGGCTGATTCTGCAATTTTCCGGATATGAAGCGGAGTTGTTCCGCAGCATCCTCCTATTATGTTTACCCAGCCCTCTTTCATGAAATCTTCTGTGACAGAAGCCATGAATTCAGCGCTCTGATCATACTCACCAAACTGGTTTGGCAGTCCTGCATTCGGGTGAACTGATACAAAGAAGCCGCTCTTAGCTGATAACTCCTCAATAAAAGGCCTCAGCTGTTCTGCTCCCAGGGCACAGTTCAGGCCAATACTAAGAAGCGGGAAATGAGAGACTGAAACCATAAATGCCTCCAGTGTCTGACCCGTAAGTGTTCTTCCACTGGCATCAGTGATTGTTCCCGATACCATCACCGGAAGTGTTATATCTTTCTCCTCAAAAACAGAACCGATAGCAAAAAGTGCCGCTTTACAGTTCAGTACATCAAATATGGTCTCAACAAGAAGAAGCTGGACACCTCCGTCAATCAATCCCCTAGCCTGTTCCGCGTATGCCTCAACAAGCTGGTCAAAGGTTACAAGCCTTGCCCCGGGATCATTCACATCCGACGACATTGAAGCCGTTCTGTTAGTTGGTCCCAGCGTTCCGGCAATGAAATGAGGCCCTGGAGAACCTGCACTTTCATATTCTGAAATAGCTTCGGCGGCGAGACGGGCAGAGTGAAAATTCAGATCATAAACAAGATCCTCCATACCATAATCCGACATGGAGATCCTGTTTGAATTAAAGGTGTTGGTAGTAATAATATCTGCCCCGGCTTCAAGATACTCCCTGTGTATATCCTTAATAACCTCAGGTCTGCTTATCGACAACAGGTCATTATTCCCTTTCTGAAGCTTTGGATGATCTTTATACTTCTCCCCACGGTAATCATTCTCCTGAAACTTATGCTTCTGGATCATCGTACCCATGGCCCCGTCAAGGATAACTATTCTTTGCTTTATAATATCTTCTATGTGGAATTTCAATTATGTAACTTATTAATAAAATATTATTCAATTAAATTTTAAATCTTGCTTATACTTGCTTTCCTCTTCCTTTTTTACCCCCCTTTCCCCACAGGGGGGGGCGTTTTAGCCTTCACTTGGGGGGGTTGGGGGGTCCGTTTTTCTCCCTGTATTCACTATAAAAACATCCATCTGGCCAAGTTGTTCCCTTAAAGCATAAAGTCTTTCAAGATTTATCACCCCGATAACATACTTAAAAAACTTACCACTAAAGTATTCCGAGACTTCCTCAAATCCAAATAATTCCCGGTCCTTTTCATCTTTATACCTCAGGTAAACCTCCAGCTTATGATTGCGGGTATAATTTGAGACAGTTCCCTGCTGGAATTTCTTGTATTCATACCTGTAGCCATATGAGTTGGCAGATATATCAGATAGTACAGCACTGCCTGTCGCATGGCCTCCAGCTCCCTTTCCGCTGAAAAACTGCTTGTCGGCAAAAGCTGCTTCTGTTATAACTCCATTATATTCATTATCTACATTGTACAGATATTTATCAGCCGAGATAAACCTGGGAAGCACAAAGCTGGTTATTGTATTCTCATTGGTCTTTCCTACATATGGTACCAGCTTGATTTTAAATCCTTTTTCCTTTGCATACTGAATATCGAATTTTGAGATTGCTCTTATGCCATAATGAAAAACCTCATCAGGATTGAGGAATAATCCGTAAGCATGACCGGTAATGATACAGAGTTTAAATTTTGCATCCCAGCCATCCACATCGAGAGTCGGATCCGATTCAGCAAAACCTTTTTCCTGTGCCTCTTTCAGTGCCTCAGCATACGGTATTCCTTCATTATACATCTTTGTAAGAATATAATTTGTTGTCCCGTTCAGGATACCTCTGAGCGAGTGAAGAAGTTCATTGTCATAGTATTCCTCAAGATTCCTTATGATCGGAATGCTTGCTCCTGCAGAGGCTTCATAGAGAAGAGATACTTTATATTTTCCCTGCATCTCTACAAGCTCCTTAAAATGTTTAGCCACCATCATCTTGTTGGCAGTGACGACATTTTTGCCATTTTTCATGGCTGTGGTAACAATTCTGAACGCTTCATCAGCATCATCAATCAGTTCCACAACAAGGTTTATTGAAGGATCATTTAATATCTCATCCTTATCATAAGTGAAATTTGACATATCTATCCTTCTCTTCTTCCTATGATCCTTTACGCAGATCTTTACAATATCAGCCTTAAAGCCTTTACTGCTGTTCAGTACATCGTGCAGACCCTGTCCGACACATCCATATCCGAATAATCCTATTCTCAGTTTTTCTCTCGTCATCTCTGATAATCTTATTGTTGCTAAACAACCTTCCTGAAGGCCTGTTCAAAATCATAAATAATATCATCTATATGCTCTATTCCCACCGACACCCTGAAAAGACCTGGTTCGATCCCTACGGCAAGCTGCTCCTCCGCTGAAAGCTGTGAGTGAGTAGTCGCCGATGGCTGAATAATGAGTGTTTTGGCATCACCCACATTTGCCAGATGACTCACAAGCTCTAGATATTCAACCAGCTTTACTGCCTTTGATTTCTCTGCCTTCAGGACAAAGCTTAAAACCCCGCCTGCTCCTTTTGGCAGGTATTTTTTTGCCAGCTCATGATATGGATTTCCAGGCAGCCCGGGGTAATTGACTTTCCCGACAGCAGGATGGTTCTCAAGCCATTCAGCCAGTGCAAGTGTGTTCTGAATAATTCTCTCCATCCTCAGAGAGAGAGTCTCCAGCCCCTGAAGCAGTAAAAAAGAATTGAACGGGCTGATGGCTGGTCCCAGATCCCTTAACCCTTCTACACGTGCCTTGACAATAAAAGCAATATTCCCTGCGGGTGAACTCCTGGAAAAGATCTCTCCAAAGATCTTTCCATGGTAACCCTCGGCAGGTTCTGTAAATACAGGAAAATTACCATTGCTCCAGTTAAAGTTACCGGCATCGGTAATTACTCCTCCAATACTGGTTCCATGACCGCCTATCCATTTGGTCGCAGATTCCACAACAATATCTGCTCCGTGCTCTGTCGGGCGGAAAAGATATCCGCAGGCGCCGAAAGTGTTGTCAACAATAAAGGGTAATCCGTGCCTTACCGCCAGTTTTGAGAGTTCATCAAAATCCGGGATATTGAATCCGGGGTTACCTATCGTCTCAACATAGATAGCCTTTGTCCTGCTGTCAATCAGTTTTTCAAATGAATCCGGATCAAGATCTTTCGAGAACCGTGCATCAATTCCGAAATTGTCAAATGTGACCTTGAACTGGTTATGGGTACCGCCGTAAAGAAAGGGAGAACAGATAAAATTATCGCCCTTCCGCATAATGGTTGTAAGGGCAATAAACTGTGCAGCATGACCTGAAGAGACAGCAAGGGATGCAACACCTCCTTCAAGTGCAGCTACCCGTTTTTCAAATACCTCTGTTGTAGGATTATTAATACGTGTATATATGTTTCCCCATTCCGCCAGATCAAACAGATCGGCAGCATGCTTCGCATTCCTGAATACATATGATGATGTCTGATAAAGAGGTACCGCCCTTGATAATGTTTCATTGTCCGGAATATGGCCGGCGTGTACCTGCAATGTTTCAAATTTAATTTTTCTCTTTGACATTTGTGTGAATTTTAGAATTTTACAAAGTGCCGGACAAGTGGATATGATCCTGTATTAATCGGCTCCGGCGTTAAATATAAAAGCGATTTGGAAAGCCAGGTTCTTACCTGCACATGCACATAGGCATAAGAGGCATGATGAAGTTGTTGTGTGTAAGATGAATCGAGTTCATTGTCCCAGTGTTAAATTTTTATTATCTCCCGACATTCCGGGATTAGGTTTTGGCACCGTTCTCCAGTTTTAAAGGATTGGTTGCCAGGGTTTCTCAGAGCCTAATCTCTTCACCCTTCTTAATAAAAACCAAACACCCTGAATGGAAGGAATATTTGATTTGTGGGTCAAAGGTAAAAATGATTTTCTGAAATACAAAATATTTTGTTTTAGCAGGATATTCCTCATCAGCTTAAACATAAAAATAATATTTACCTTACTTTTGTCAGACCAATAAATCTTATATGCAGAATAATTTGTTCATCTATAACAGTCTCTCAAAAAAGAAGGAACTCTTCATACCTCTTCATGAGCCATTTGTAGGTTTATATGTATGCGGACCCACGGTATACAGCAATGCTCACCTCGGACATGCCCGTCCGGCAATACTCTTTGACCTCCTTGACAGATATCTCCTCCACCTCGGATATAAAGTCAGGTATGTAAGGAATATAACCGATGTCGGACATCTTGAAGATGAAAATGCCGGAGAGGGTGAAGACAGGATAACAAAAAAAGCACGGCAGGAAAAGCTTGAACCAATGGAAGTAGTTCAGAAATATCTTAACACCTATCACAAAAACCTTGAACAGCTGAATACGCTGCCTCCTTCAATTGAGCCGAGGGCCAGCGGACATATTATTGAACAGCAGGAACTTATAAAAGAGATACTCGATAAAGGATTTGCATATGTAGTAAATGGTTCAGTATATTTCGATGTATTGAAATACAACGGTAAATATAATTATGGGAAGCTGTCAGGCCGCATTCTGGAAGATCTGCAGAGCAATACACGGGTACTCGACGGCCAGGATGAAAAACGTAATTCTTTTGACTTTGCCCTCTGGAAAAAAGCCGCTCCCGAACATATTATGAAATGGCCATCCCCGTGGAGCATAGGATTTCCGGGATGGCACCTGGAATGTTCTGCCATGAGTACAAAATACCTGGGGGAAGAGTTTGATATCCACGGTGGCGGTATGGACCTCATGTTCCCTCACCATGAATGTGAGATTGCACAGTCAACAGCCGCTCATGGGAAAGAATCGGTCCGCTACTGGATACATAATAATATGATAACAATTAACGGTCAGAAGATGGCCCGCTCACTGGGGAACTTCATCACCCTTGATCAGCTTTTCAGCGGCGATCATCCTATGCTGTTACAGCCCTACAGCCCGATGACCATCAGGTTTTTCATCCTGCAGGCACACTACAGAAGCACAGTTGATTTCTCCAATGAGGCGCTGCAGGCGGCAGAAAAAGGGCTGCAAAAACTGATGAAAGCTGTCTCCACCCTCAATAAACTTAAAGCAGCTGACAGTTCGGCATTTGATACAGAAAAGCTGAAGGAAAAATGCTATGAGGCTCTTAATGATGATCTGAACAGCCCTGTGCTCCTTTCACATCTTTTTGAAGCAGTTAAATTCATAAATTCAGTATCAGACGGAAATGAAAAAATTGACGAAGCGGGTCTTAAAGCCATAAAAGAGCTCTTCAACACCTTTATCTTCGGTATACTCGGTCTTAAGGATGAAACAAAAGGAAAAGAGGATGAACATCTTACAGGAGAGCTTATCAACATCATCGTTGATTTGAGACAGGATGCCAAAAACCGCAAGGAGTGGGATGTCTCTGACAAGATCCGTCAGACTCTCAAAGAGCTCGGAATAGTTATTAAAGACCGGAAGGACGGTGCTGATTGGGAGAGGGAATAGGGATTAGGATTCGGGAAATGATACCACCCTGTGATCCCCCCGGAGGGGTCAGGGGAGGGTTAAAATGTTAAATTATACTCTGTTAGTATTACAGTGAATATGAATATCTCCGGGTTGTTCCCCTCCCTGGAGGGGTTAGGGGTGGGTAAAATTGTTACTTTAGTATCTTTTTGTATTGAATGTGAATATGACCATCTCCGAGTTGTTCCCCTCCCTGGAGGGGTTAGGGGTGGGTAAAATAATAATCCTTCGCCATCAAAAGAAAAGTAATTCCATATAACCCTCAACTAAAAAGTCTGGCAAGAGACCTCAGAAGAAATATGACCCTTTCAGAAGTACTATTATGGAAGGAATTGAAAAACAAAAATTTGCTGGGATTTGATTTTGACAGACAACGGCCATTAGGTAACTATATAGTTGATTTCTATTGTAAAGAGCTGTTCCTGGCTATTGAAATTGATGGTGATACCCATATTTACAGATATGAGTATGACGAAAAAAGACAACAGGAACTTGAAAAAGAGGGTATTCATTTTTTAAGATTTAATGATATCGAGGTAAAGAAAAACATGACAAATGTATTACGGGTAATTTCGAACTGGATTGAAATGAATAGACCCACCTCTAACCCCTCCGAAGAGGGGAACCCTGAAAGAAATTGCATGCATGACATAGATCAACCCACCCCTAACCCCTCCAGGGAGGGGAACTTTTTAAAGTAACCTTTGTTAATTAGAAATATATGCATTCTTCAAATAATATATCTTCTTATATCTCCTCCCCCATCCTTATCGGCTCAGTCGCTCTTGGTGGCGACTACCCGATACGTATCCAGTCGATGACAAATACTGATACTCTCGATACTGCAGCTTCTGTTGCACAATGCATAAGGATAATTGAAGCGGGTTCTGACTTTGTAAGACTGACAGCCCAGGGAGTCAGGGAAGCGGAAAACCTTGCAGCAATAAAAAATGAATTGCGGAAAGCAGGCTTCAGTACTCCTCTGATAGCAGATATACATTTTAATCCCGCTGCCGCCGAAACGGCTGCCCGTCTTGTCGAAAAGGTGAGAATAAACCCGGGCAACTATGCCGATAAAAGAGCCGCCTTCGAAAAAACAGATCTTACAGATAAGGAATATGGGGAAGAACTTGAGAAAACCCATTCCAAACTACTCCCATTGATAAATATCTGCAGGGAAAATAAAACAGTCATACGCATTGGAATAAATCATGGCTCTCTATCCGATCGCATCATGACCCGTTTCGGAAATACACCTGCAGGAATGGTTGTGTCAGCATTGGAATTTATCAGAATCTTCAGGGCAGAGAATTTCAACGATCTGGTACTTTCAATGAAATCATCCGATACCGCTGTCATGATTGATGCAACCCGCAGCCTGGTAATAAAAATGCAGGAGGCAGGACTCTCTTACCCCCTTCATCTTGGTGTGACTGAGGCAGGGGAAGGTGAGGATGGAAGAATTCGTTCAGCCGCCGGTATCGGCGCCCTGCTAGCTGAAGGTATTGGCGATACTATACGAATCTCACTTTCAGAAGATCCGGAATTTGAAATCCCTGTTGCCAAAAAAGTTGCTGGCTACTATCCAAGAAGTTCAGTCAGCGAAATACCTGAAGGACGAATAAGTTTTAAATCACCATCTGTCAGACCGGAAATCCTGAAAAGCATTAATGGCCCGATGGTTATTATGAATATGACCTCCTACCCGGATATTGACAATGCAGGGTACCAGGATGCAGGCTTTAAACCTGACAAACAAACAGGCGAAATCAAAAAAACTGACACCTCGGCTGATCTGATAATGGCTTCCGGATTACCGGGGCTTATTCCTGAAGATGTCTCACTTATTCTTCCCTATAAAAAATGGTTCGGGCAGATAGATAACAAGAGGCTGTTCCCGCTCTTCTCTCCGGAAACCTATCACGAGAATTCATTAAGATCGCCAGACCTGAATGTGCTTCTTACCGGTTCTCACTATGATATTCAATATCTGAGAAAACCGGATCCCCTGACCACCCTGGTGATATTCACATTTCATCCTGACAGGGAAAAATATGCTGCTGATCAGTTCCTGAAGACACTGGAAGAGAATAATCTTTCTCATAATGTTATTCTTAATCCTGTATTTCGTGAAAAAAATCTTGAGGATCTGCAGATAAAGGCTTCCTCTCTGCTGGGCAGGTTTGTAATCGATAAAAGGATAGCAGGAATCTGTTTGCACAATATAGGTGAGATCAGTTTAAAGGAGGTTACCTCTGTGGCCTTTTCAATACTTCAGTGTACTGAGACACGTATCACCAGGACTATGTACCTGTCATGCCCTACCTGCGGACGCACAAAATTCAACCTCCAGGAATCGGTAAGAAAAGTCAGGGAGGCCACGGGTCATCTTAAGGGGCTGAAAATAGCTGTTATGGGATGCATTGTTAACGGACCCGGTGAGATGGCAGGTTCAGATTACGGATATGTCGGAGCAGCAAATGGCAAGGTGCATATTTACCGCGGGACTATCCCTGTACTGAAGAATATTCCAGAGAAGGATGCTGCCGATGAACTGCTGAAACTTATTGAGCAGGATCTGTCAAACCGCTAATCCGTTTACAAGCCTGTAGTCAAGCTGTTTTTTCTGAAGATCAGCTTTAACAACTTCTATATTAACCCGGTCACCAAGTGTATAAATTTTGCCTGTTGAACGGCCTTTCAGACAATAGTTCTCTTCATCATATTCATAGAAATCATCGACGAGCTCCCGTATATGTATCATCCCCTCGCATTGATTCTCAATTATCTCAACATATATGCCCCACTCAGTGACTCCTGAAATAACACCGGCAAAAACCTGACCGGTCTTATCACTCATATATTCCACCTGTTTGTACTTTACTGAGGCCCTTTCAGCTTCAGCTGCAAGTCTTTCCATCTTTGACGAATGCTCACACATTTTCTCATACTTATCCTGTGATCCGGGCTTTTCCTCTGCCAGATAGAGAGAGAGGAGCCTGTGAACCATCATATCAGGATACCGTCGTATAGGAGATGTAAAATGGGTATAATACTTAAAAGATAAACCGTAATGACCAATATTATCCGTTGAATAGACAGCTTTTGCCATGGAACGCAGGGCTAGCGTCTCAATGATATTCTGCTCTTTCTTTCCTGCAACCGAGGTCAGTAATTTATTCATTGCCTTTGGCAGTGATGTTTTTTCATCTTCACCCAGCTTATATCCGAACCGGGTAATAAAATGGCTGAAATTACTGATCTTTTCAGGATCCGGCCTGTCATGGATCCGGTAAACAAAAGTTTTACCCTTAAGCTTTTTCCCTACGTATTCGGCAACATGCTTGTTAGCAAGAAGCATGAATTCCTCCACCAGCTGGTTGGCAGTTCCCATCTCCCTGAATTTTATCCCCACAGGTTTGCCGTTTTCATCAAGATCAAACCTTATTTCAATCTTCTCAAATGCAAAAGCTCCCGAGGCAAAGCGCTTTGCCCTTAGCTGCTGAGCAAATCTGTGAAGAAGAAGAACCTGATCCTTCATATCCCCGTCACCAGTGTCTATAACCTGTTGTGCCTCATTATATGAAAATCTTCTGTCAGAGTTTATTATTGTTCTTCCGAACCACTCATTTATAACGTCTGATTTATCATTCATTTCAAATACGGCTGAATAGGTAAGCTTGTCTTCCGCCGGGTTAAGTGAGCATATATGGTTTGATAGCCTCTCAGGAAGCATTGGAACCACCCTGTCGACAAGATAAACAGACGTCGCCCTCTGTTTTGCCTCTTCTTCAACAAGCATCCCGTCCTTAACATAGTGTGTCACATCGGCAATATGAACACCAACCTCCCAGTTCCCATTGTCGAGCTGTCTGAGTGAAAGCGCATCATCAAAATCTTTTGCATCGGCCGGATCAATTGTAAATGTTGGAATCTGTCTGAAGTCGCGCCTCGACTTTATCTCATTTTCTGATATCTCACCATTGATTCTTTCAGCATCCTGTTCAACCTCTTCCGTAAAACTGTACGGAAGCTCAAATTCAGCCAGGATTGCATGCATCTCAGTCTCATGAAGACCGGGATATCCCAGTACATTGATAATTTCAGCCACCGGATTCTTTGATTTGGAGTCCCAGTCAATAACTTTGGCCACAGCTTTCTGACCCTGAAGCGCCCCGTTCAGTTTTGAAGTGGGGATAAAAAGGTCGAAAGGCATATTTTTATTATCAGGAATCAGAAAGGCAAAATTAGGCATCACTTCAACTGTCCCTACAAAGGAAGTCCTCCATCGCTCAATGATTTCGACTACCTCTCCCTCAGGTCTTGACCCTTTTCTCTTGGCATAAAGCCGGACTTTGACCTTGTCGCCGTGAAGCGCAGTCTTAAGATTATTAGCTGATACAAATACATCATCCTCCAGCTCTTCCGTTGATATAAATCCATAGCCCATCCTTGTCATATCAACAGTACCTGTTATATAACCCCTGCTCGCCTTGATCTTGAATTTCCCTGGATAGATCTCCTGCACGCCACCCTGTATTGCAAGGTCCGTCAGTATAGTTAAAATCAGCTGCTTTGCAGGAGAATCAATAACGTTAAGACGTTTAGCTATCTGTTTATAATTTAATCCCTGTTCAGGCTTTTTAGACAGTACAGAGAGTATTTGTTCGGTCAGAAGTTCCCTTGAAATACCGGAACCTTTCTTGTCCCTTCCCTTCTTGCTCATAATTCAGTTTTTGCGAAGGTACAAAAAGGAACTATAAATTTTAATACATTTGACTTATAAATGGTTCATCATGACAGGTCTGAAAACAATTCTTTCACATTCAAAATCAATAGTAACAACAAAAACAGGTAATGAATATGTCCTGGTACCCGTTGCAAATAATATTGCAGATATGAATAGTGTTTATACACTTAATGAGACCGGGGCATTTATCTGGGAACATATCAACGGAGAAAGCAGCGTTGAGGATATTATCAATGAAATGACAAAAGAATATGAAGTTGATTTTGCCACCGCTTCAAATGATCTCTTTTCATTCATTGAGGAAATGAAAAATTATCTGATAATATCTGAATGACCCTGAGATATTTTAACTTCGCATTAAATGCCACCAGGACACAAAGACACCATTATACACAAATGTTTGATAAAACGAATTGTGCTGTTATCCCTGGTGCAACTTTGTGCCCTGGAGCCTTGGTGGCAATAAAATCCTATAACCAGATGTCTCTTATTGATGAGAAATTTTAAACTGAAAATAGCGGGTTATAATCTGGGATTCGGGGCAGCTGCCGGAGGGCCAGGACTTGCTGTTGCTCAGAAGTTTCTCAGGAATGTAACCACCGAAGCAACTTGTGATGTTTTAATCCGTGTCCATTCAGATAAGGGTATTCTTCCGACAGGAGCTGAAAGAGTTTTTCATGCGCCATTTGTGGAAGAGAAAGATGGAATTATTGTATATAAGAATCCTGATTTCTGGAGTGTATGGAAGCATAATGACGGGCTATATATCAAGACGATCTTCCCTCTTTCCGGTGATCTGAAAAACGGACTTCTCAGGTTTTCACTTGAAAAAACGGAGTGGGATTTGTGGATTGAAGCTTCTGTTCATGATATCGACCCGCTTGAGTATCCGCTTGACGGACTGATACTTTATTACCTTACAGTTATAAAGCGGGATATTTTTATCCATGCATCAGGAGTTGATTATGCCGGGAAGGGGTTCCTTTTCAGCGGAGTATCCGGAAAAGGAAAATCCACAATGGCAAGGCTCTGGGATGATTGCGGGGCAAAAGTCATTCATGATGACAGGCTTATTATCAGAAAAACCGGAGATGGTTACAGGATGTTTAATACTCCTGTTTATAATAATGATGAACCCCTTGATTCAAAGCTTGACAGAATTTTCATTATAGAGCACGGCACTGATAACATACTTTTTCCCATTAAAGAGGCCTCTGCTGTCAGCCAGGTAATGGCAAACTGCATTCAGCATTCCTGGAGCGCTGATATTATCTCCGGCCTCGCTGAATCCATATCTGAAATGTGTAATATTATCCCTGTAAACAGACTTCAGTTCATACCCGTTAAAAGTGTAATTGATCATATTCTTAAAAGTGATGAGTACCCAGCATAAAAAAATGATTATTAAGAATACAGGGTTGACACTCCTTTCGGAAGGCAAGACAATCAGGATAAAAGCACATGGTTACAGCATGTATCCATGTATTAAACCCGGCTCCCTTGTACTCATCGAACCTATAGGCTTCAAAGGACCTCCGGTGCCCGGTGAGATAATAGCTATTGTAAGGGAAAACGGACTTATCATTCACCGGATGACTAAAATTGTGATTAAAAATAATGTCAGTATGTACATTGCAAGAGGTGACGGCAATGCTTTTGCAGATGATCCGGTGAAAATCGATAAAATTGCCGGACGGATTGTCGGGGCGGAAACCACCGGAGAAAATCCGGTTCGTGCAGATATAAGAATAAACAGGAGACCGAAATATTTCATAAACAGAATAAGAGTTATCGGAATGCATTTATGGAAGAAACTAAGGTAAGATCCATGCATAAGGTAGTTAAGAAGATCTCTTTGTTCAGGGAATCCCTGAAAATCGTATGGGAAAGCTCTCCCGGATGGGCGACAGCAAATATACTGGTATCAGTGATCAGGAGCTTTCTGCCGCTGTTGCTGATATGGCTTCTTAAAATTCTCATTGATGGAATTACGAAAGCAGCCACATCAGGGTCAGGGATGCATTCTGAAAACGTAATAGTGATGTTAATTGCTGTTGTTGCAGTATATTTTCTTGATGAAGCCTTTTCTGATCTTAGTGGTTACATCCGTAAAAAGCAATCTCTGGATCTTGAAGTTTATATGTATGGTCTGCTGCACTCAAAATCGGTAAAACTTGACCTGATTAATTTTGAAAAGCCCGAATACTTCGATTGCCTCACGAGGGCAGCAAGGGAGGCGCCATGGAGGCCGAATATCATTCTGAACAACCTTGTAGCCTTTCTGCGCGGACTTCTTTCCCTGCTGCTTATGGCAGGTCTTATACTGTCACTTCACTGGGCTATTGCTGTAGTTCTGCTTGCTGCAAATATCCCCTCTGTATGGCTGCGCCTGCATTATGCCGGAATCCTGTATAATTTTCAAAGAGAGCAGACTCCTGAAGCACGTAAATCTGCCTATTTCAACTGGCTTCTTACAGGTGACAGGCCATCAAGAGAAATCCGGCTTTTCGGACTTGGCAA
The DNA here is from genome assembly GCA_016715075.1 of Bacteroidales bacterium. Lineage (GTDB taxonomy): Bacteria > Bacteroidota > Bacteroidia > Bacteroidales > VadinHA17 > LD21. The sequence goes on along the minus strand of JADKBK010000002.1, from coordinate 5,077 downwards.
TTACTTTATCGATCTGTTTAAACAATCCTTCATAAGGCAGAAGGAGGATGAGATCAATATTATCCGGAAGAGAACTTTGATTGAACTTGTCTCCAATCTCTTCAAAGCCTCGGCATTTATGGCGGCTTTATGGGTTATTGCAGGCAAGACTATAAACGGTAGTTTGTCTCTCGGGCAAATGGCTATGTTTCTCCTGGCATTCAGGCAGGGAATGATTTATATCAAGGACCTGTTCAGCTCTATGGCAGGATTGTATGAAGACAGTCTTTTTATAGAGGATACCTTTGAATTCCTCAGCCTGGAGGAAAATATAAAAGTCACTGCTCCGGTCGTTATCCCGTCACCTCTGACAAAGAGTATCATTCTTGAGAATGTCTCATTCACCTATCCGGGAAATCTGATTAAAACAATAAATAATGTCTCCTTTGAGATAAGGAAGGGAGACATAATTGCTCTTGTCGGGCCTAACGGAGCAGGCAAAAGCACTCTGGTCAGGCTGCTTTGCAGACTTTATGATCCGGATTCAGGGTCAATTAAATATGACGGGGATAATATAAAAAATATGGATCCTGATGAATACAGGAAATTCTTTTCTGTCGTTTTTCAGGATTTTATGCTTTACAATCTCAAAGCCGGAGAGAATATCCGAATGGGAAATATCAATGAGAAAGAATCTTATGAAAAAATCAGGTCTGCTGCCATTAGTGCAGGTGTTGATGAAGTATTCTCCGGGCTTCCTGACGGATATGACACAGTTATTGGCAATCTGTTCAATAACAGCCGTGAACTCAGCTGGGGAGAGTGGCAGAAGATAGCAATTGCAAGGGCCCTTTACAGGGATTCTCCGCTGCTTATACTCGACGAGCCTGCAAGCGCTCTTGATGCCGATACCGAATTTGAAATCTTCAGCCGCTTCAGGGAGATTGTCAGGGGGCGGACCTCAATACTTATCAGTCACAGGTTTACAAATGTTAAGCTGGCTGACAGGATCATTGTTCTGGACAAAGGTTCTGTAATTGAAACCGGAACACATGTTGAACTTTTAGAAAACGGGGGAACCTATAGTAAAATGTTCCTGAAACAGACCAATATGTTCAACAAATAAGCCTGAGGTGGCGAAAAACAGCTGATGGATTTTTCCCGGCATGTTTCCTTAAATAAAATGATGACCTTACTTTGAACCGACTCGGTATAATGTCTGTGAATCCCTGATTATTTTCAACTTACAAACATATTTATTCAAATAATATTTGTTTAAATACAATTTTTTTGTTTAATTTTATAGTGAAGTTGTATGTCTGTTTATTTCTAATTTCTGGCAAAATGAACAAGTTTAGGAAGGAGACTTTGAAAGTCCGGCTTTTGAAACTTGCTGTTCTGAAATGTACAGGAGCACCTGCTGATCTTGCTATGAGGTTTGATATAAGTGAGCGTCATGTCAAGAGGATTGTAAAAGAGATGAGGGATAACGGGACAAAGATCTGGTATAGTCAGACAAGGAGATCTTATGTCACGGAGGAAGAATTTCAATAAAAATGTAAAAATATTAGAGATTTTGCATTTTTATGTCCCCGGCTCTTTTTAAAATTGTATTAGCAATGCAGTGTTTTCTGTCTGGATCAACATTTAGGTTTAAGTTTTTTATGATTTTGGGTTTTGAAATATCAGGGGTTAAGTTTTCTCAGATCTGCGAGTTTTTCCAGGGCACTCTCGCTGCATTCCGTGCTAAGGCGGGTTCTTGATGAACTGATGGTCCCCTAGACCGACAACCCCACCCCCCGGGAAATTTTCTGCTTTTTTCCGGGGGTTTTTTATCTGGGCACCCCATACATTTTTACAAAGTCATCCGTCACTTCTGTGGAAAACCTTTTCTTTGATCAGGATTCCTAGTAAGACTATCTTTTGGGATCCTTATTACTCCGGATCTCCCTGACCATTGCGATGGCTCCCAGACATGCAGTCAGAGTCATGAGCGAGACCAGGATCAGCGTTTTTCCTGTCGGGACAAAAATTATAAGGAAGGCCAGGAGAAGAACGGCAATTGTAATATTTGCGACAAGTAATATTTTGTAGAGAAATTGTTTGTTCATGCCATATTGGATTGTTGTAATAACGTCATTGCATCACAGGTTATTATTCAGAATCAGAAATCGTTTTTTAAATCTGTTTTCAATTTTTCATATTTAAGAACAGGTAAGTTCTTGTTTTACAAATGTACTTAAAGGAGGTATAAAACATACCTCCTGAAGTTTGTTTCTGGAATGAGAGACCGGAGAATAGATTGAGATTCCATTTGGATTTACCATCTGGTTAACTTTCGTGTAGAGACAGGGATCATTGGGTTGAAAGTAAACACAGTGTATTTCAAGGCTATGGAAGAAGGGAAAACGAATAGGAGCTGGTGAAGAAAATCCTTATAACCGCAAAGCCCGCCCGGCTGACTCCGGTCGGACGGGGCACGCAGAGGCTTGTGCAAAGCACGCAAAAGCGAAGCATTGAAAATAAGCTCTTTGCGAACTTTGCGTAAACCCTTTGCGAACTTTGCGGTTTTGGATTTTGACTTTTTAGACACCCCCTACCCCGGAGCAACAGCGAAGGGGGGAGGTGGTTGATTGCTTATCTACTTAACTTTATGCATTTTAGTCAGGATTCATAATCAAACACCCAGGCCATCCGCCGGCCAGATATTGGCAGGTGGTATAGAAAAAGTCGATTTTCTCTGTAACACCCCAAAATACCCCAGCCTTCCATAAATAAACCGTTACATGAATTCTGAAGAATTACATAGCCCTCAGGACAGAAATCCGAACTCACAAATGGTCAGATAACTGATATAATAGAACTAACCTGTCACTTTTGTATTACAATTTATACTTGACAAATAGCCCGAAGGGCTTAAGGTATTGTAGAACAGTGACAATATGAGACCAAATTACCTCGTAGAGGTTAAAGGGAATCATCCAGAAAATCAAATAAGAATTGTTTATCAAATACCATCTCATTTTCATTAAGATAATCAATATATTCTTGCTGGAATGTCTTCTTTTTATGATGTGATTCCTGATTGGCTATGTAATTATAGATGTCATTAATTTGTGAACGGCTATAAGAAAATCCTCCATAACCATCCTGCCATGAGAACCGGCCAGGGCAAAGCTTTTCTTTATTGATAAAAAGGGAAGAGCTTCTCTTAAGATCGTGTACAGTATCAGAAACTGAAATTGATGGATATAATCCGAAAAAAACATGGACATGGTTTGATGTCCCATTAATGATAATTGACTTATGTTTCAGATTAGTCATAATTCCACTCATGTATTCGAAAACGCGTGGTCTGATTTCTTTTGTCAATACAGCATCTCTGTTCCTTACAGCAAAGACAAGCTGAACATACATCTGGGTAAATGTTCCTGGTTTCATAATGAATAGATTTAATTAATAATGCAGCTGAACAAAATTATTAAATCGTAATGGCATTGTAAAATGTATAACCGCTATGCGGTAAATATTATTTAGAAATTCATTTTCTACAATACCATATCGCCTACGGCGAATGGATGAGGATAGAACAGAAAGAAGTAAAACCGTTTAAATATTGCAGATTGCGGATTAAAAAACAAAACCCTACGCACTGAAATTAAATGAAGTTCATCCAAGACAAATCCGAATTAAGATCCCGATAGCCATGAAGTACTTCAGTATTGAGGTAATAGATTATATAATCTGATGTTGCTCATTATTAAGCGTAGTTTCTCCTCCTTTTGAAGGAGGATTCATAATCAACCACTCCAGGCCATCCGCCGGCCAGATATTGGCAAGGTGGTATAGAAAAAGTCGATTTTCTCTGTAACACCCCAAAATACCCCAGCCTTCCATAAATAAACCGTTACATGAATTCTGAAGAATTACATAGCCCCTCAGGACAGAAATCCGAACTCACAAATGGTCAGATAACTGATATAATAGGAACTAACCTGTCACTTTGTATTACAATTTATACTTGAAAAATAGCCCGAAGGGCTTAAGGTATTGTAGAACAGTGACAATATGAGACCAAATTACCTCGTAGAGGTTAAAGGGAATCATCCAGAAAATCAAATAAGAATTGTTTATCAAATACCATCTCATTTTCATTAAGATAATCAATATATTCTTGCTGGAATGTCTTCTTTTTATGATGTGATTCCTGATTGGCTATGTAATTATAGATGTCATTAATTTGTGAACGGCCATAAGAAAATCCTCCATAACCATCCTGCCATGAGAACCGGCCAGGGCAAAGCTTTTCCTTATTGATAAAAAGGGAAGAGCTTCTCTTAAGATCGTGTACAGTATCAGAAACTGAAATTGATGGATATAATCCGAAAAAAACATGGACGTGGTTTGATGTCCCATTAATGATAATTGACTTATGTTTCAGATTAGTCATAATTCCACTCATGTATTCGAAAACGCGTGGTCTGATTTCTTTTGTCAATACAGCATCTCTGTTCCTTACAGCAAAGACAAGCTGAACATACATCTGGGTAAATGTTCCTGGTTTCATAATGAATAGATTTAATTAATAATGCAGCTGAACAAAATTATTAAATCGTAATGGCATTGTAAAATGTATAACCGCTATGCGGTAAATATTATTTAGAAATTCATTATCTACAATACCATATCGCCTACGGCGAATGGATGAGGATAGAACAGAAAGAAGTAAAACCGTTTAAATATTGCAGATTGCGGATTAAAAAACAAAACCCTACGCACTGAAACTAAATGAAGTTCATCCAAGACAAATCCGAATTAAGATCCCGATAGCCATGAAGTACTTCAGTATTGAGGTAATAGATTATATAATCTGATGTTGCTCATTATTAAGCGTAGTTTCTCCTCCTTTTGAAGGAGGATTCATAATCAACCACTCCGGCCATCCGCCGGCCAGATATTGGCAAGGTGGTATAGAAAAAGTCGATTTTCTCTGTAACACCCCTATCCCGATAACTTACCGGTGATCCAGCTAGTAATGAATTAGATCTCATAATAAATTAAGGATGATAATGCAATTAGTTATTCTTAGGCTCTGAAA
>JADKBK010000001.1 GCA_016715075.1 Bacteroidales bacterium | reverse complement strand
CAGCCATTTCAAGAGGCTTGAATAACAAAGAATCGGCCAGCCTGCCGAGCGGCATTTTAAATTTATGCTCAAGTGCATGTTTCAGATACTCAAAACCTTCTCCGGAATATTTGAATTTTGTTCCAGGCAAATGAAAATTAAAAACCAGTTATTCGACTTATTATTCCATCGCCAGTTGTCAAACCGGTCTGGTGCGACAGCACATGACAGGTCGTAAGCATTAAGTGCCGGGGATCGGTAAAGACATCAGAATCAACCCAATAATGCGAGAGCGGCTCATCCAGATCCCATTCACCCATGCTCACCAGCTTCAGTGTCAGCATGGCGGTCACAGGCTTTGTAAGTGAGGCAACCTGAAAAATTGTATTGAACGGTGCCGGAGTATCTTTTTGTATGTTTCCGAATACCAGTATCTGACGCAGCTTCCCCTCTTCAATAATTCCGATTCCGACTGCCGGCACTTTGTAAAGAGTCAGAAGTGTCTGAATCCTGTCCTGATAATCATGGAAGGTGACTTCTTTATTCTGTGCGTTTATAGTGAGAATGGAAATAAACAGAAGATAAAATATTAAAAAATGCGTTTTTATATAGCAGCAATAGATTAAGGAATTTTATGCCATCAAAATAAAAGACTTCTAATTGCCGGAAATGCTGCATCCTGATATATTAAACCTGCAAAACCTTTCGCAATACTGCCACTTAGCCTCTGCAAACCCGTCAATAAGAACGTCTTTTTCCTGGATTAACCGATCAAAATTGAATATTCGCCTAATAAAATAACGGATCTAAAACAGGATAAATTATTTTCGCAATAGAATAATAGCAACAATACGCATTCATTATGTACTCAAATTATGTAAATGGCATATTAAGATGTCTGGAATACTTAAACCACTGAAGAACAACAGAGGTTGTTATGAATCCATCTGATCCATGGCAATGCCCAGGTTGCAAAACCCCCGTCCAGTGATTCCTGATCCGGTATATGATGTGAAAAGAGAATGAGGTATATGATGGCCTTGGAAGTATTTAGTTGCAAAAAGATAATATAAAGTGTATGGATAATTCTTCAATAAAAAGACTTGCAGGTAAGGGAGTATTCCCACCAAAATATGCATTCACACTTCTTTTCCCTTTAAGAAATATCTTTATTTCTCACGGCAAATTAATAGAGCGTATGGATTTAAAGAGCGACTCAATAGTACTGGAAGTGGGACCAGGACCAGGCTATTTCAGCGCGAAAATTGCACCTGTTCTTCACTCCGGTAAGCTGATTCTTACAGATATTCAACAGGAGATGCTTGATTATGCAAAAAAAAGATTAACAAGAAAGAAAATATTCAATGTTGAATATTGTCTGTGTAACGGATCTGACTTGCCTTTTAATGACAATATGTTCGATGTGATTTTTATGGTTACGGTACTGGGTGAAATAGAAAATAAGAGTCATTACATAAAAAGAATTTTATCGCGTTTTAAAAAGCAATGGCATCGTTTCAATATCCGAACAAGCCGGAGACCCCGATAAAATGGAAATTACAGAAATTGAGGAGTTGTTCCTGAATTCAGGTTTTAAAACAGAAAAAAAATTTGGGTCAGATAAAAATTTTACAATAAATTTCCGGAAAGACCTATGAAGATCTTTTGCCATAGCTTTCTTTTAACCACGGAGGGCACGGAGAACACGGAGCTTACGCGGAGTTTTTCCTCTCTCCCTCTCTCCCCTTCTCCCCATGCTGTCGTGTCTTTTGCGTCTTCGTGGCAAAATAAATAACCTTCAAATCAAACTCAGAACTTAAAATGCCCGTGGATGATATCAGATGTAACTATTACGACATTTTGATTGGAAATAGATGTATCCGGTTTCAGGAACTTTTTTTTCTTTTCCAGAAACTCAATTTTGATTTTATTCTCTGAGCTTTTTCTTTGCCAATCCAACCAAGATACACCATTGCAAACAGAAGAATCCATAGCAGCCCTTTTATAAGGAAAAAAAGAAATCCGGCTATTCCAATGTCTTTCAGGAGTTCCATTTATACCGTGGATTTGAATTGGATGTTATTGCATTCGGTTTCTAATTCCTCTAATATCAGAATATTGAAATCAAACCCCTTGTTTACCTCGTCGGCCCATTCATCCTTCTGAACATTCCTGATAGCCAGTATGGCTTCCTGCATATTGTCAAAATCATACATCCTGCCTGCAGATGGTACCGCATTTTTCATCATCTGTCCGCCAAACATAATAGCCATATAATTCAGATAAACATGAGGTAAGAGCTGCTCATACGATAAGGAGGCAAGATAATCGGCATATGCACTGGTACTGTTTAGGATTAAATCGGAATTATATCCCTGGGACTTCAATTCTCTGATGTCGGCCTGAACATTTTGGGCTCTTTTCAAACTGCTGTGTGGCAGGCCAATACTTTCAACTGTCTGAAATATTTTCAATTGCTGGCTGAGATATAAAAGATATTCATTCTTATTCAGCAAACCTTTGAACATTCTTGTGTTAAATGGCATTCTTTCAGCCTGTTTATGTTTGATGCCTGTAGCTTCTTTTAGTGGTAACATAATATAATTTATTAAGTATCGGACAAATTTAGAATAATTCTAAATAAGAACAAGAGCCTGACTCAAAATATACCCGGATCATCATACCATTTGCATAATGTGAAGTTTTATTTTGATGCCAGAAATTAAATTAATATATTTATGCCACGTATTTCATAAAACGTAACACTATGTCTTTAGCACGTTTTGGAGTCAGCCTGGATGAGGACCTTTTAAAAGCTCTGGATGAATTTGTTATTGAAAACAGTCTGCCCAATCGCTCACAGGCTATCCGTCACCTGGTAGAAAAGAATCTTGCGGAAAAAAAATGGAATTGCAATCAGATCGTTGCCGGTGCTGTTGTAATGCTTTACGATCATCACAAGGGTGATGTTACGACAAAATCGAACGACATTCAGCATGAGTATTTTGATGTAATCCTGTCATCACAGCATTTCCATTTAAGTCATGATAATTGTCTTGAAATAATCGCAGTAAAAGGTAAAGCAAACAGGCTGACAGAATTATCCGACAAACTAATTGGCATAAAAGGCCTTATTCATGGAAAACTTGTAATGAGCCGGGCAGAATAATTTTTTTGCATTTTCGGTAACACGAATTAAATATTATGTAGCACTACATGGGTCTTCTGAGTTTTTTTCTGAAAGGCAATCAGCACAATAAAAAAAATGGAGATATCAATTAACAACACAATGAAAAAGAAAGAGTTTTTGCTTACAGCACTTTTCTTCCTGTCAATTTATACGGCTTTCCCTCAGGATATTTTAAAGGATACTATCTCAATTGGTGAAGTTGTTGTAACAGGTTCCAAAACCCCACAGTCACCAGGAAATGTCACCCAGAAAATTGACATTATTGACAGACAAAAAATTCAAACCCTGATTTCAGGAAACAGGAATATTGCCGAGGCTCTGATGTTCCAACCCGGAGCATCAGTAACCGCATTATCACGTAACGATGCAAACTGGGGGACTAATGGTGGTATTGGTCCGAAATACAGTATTTATATGCTGCAGGGCTTACCTCTTGATGCATTTGTTGACCCTATGAGCCTTGATCTGTCAGCAATTGAACGCATTGAGGTTCAGCGCGGTCCTGCTTCGGTCTTATATCCGAATTATCTTTCACAGGATTTTGCCGGTAACCAAAGCCCTTTGGCAGGAACAGTAAATCTAATATTAAAAGAGAGGATTGATAAAACTCTTACACGTTTTTCGACGGCATACGGTTCATATAACACCCTGAATGGTCAGTTTTACCATCAGGGAAAGTCTGAAAATCTTAATTATTTTATCGGCACATCCTACGAAAGCTCAGATTATACAAATTATGGAACCGATAATTCATGGCTGAATATGCAGAAAAATCCCCTGTATAAAAAGACCAAACTATATGGAGGAGCCACATGGTTTCCTGCTGGAGACAATAAACAAAAATTCACTCTGTTCGTAAATAAAACCTTTCATTCAGGTGATGCCGGCAGGGTTTACAGGGGTTTTGACAATGATTACGGAACAATTAATGCGGGCTATTCTATCGATTTAAATGACCGCATAAGTTTACAGACACATATCGGATTGAGGCAGTATAACAGAACCTGGCAGGAAAGTAATTTTGGTACGATCGATACCTTAAAATCTAACAATGGTGCTGTCCAGAATATTGTCCCTGCTGATATCGCATTAACAATTAAACATGGCAATGCAAATCTTCTCACAACCGGTATTGATTATCAGGGCGCTGATTATTCAACATGGAGCGATCCTCTTCAGGGACATAAATCGTTGGGCAATAAATCAGCTGCTGTTCAGTCTGGTATGTATGCCCAGGAGGAAATTCATCTTAGTGGTTTAATACTGCGTGGTGGCCTCCGCTATAATTTCATCAGAAATAATATTGAACTTGTTGATGGCGGTACGCCCGGTGAAGATTCGAAAGACTGGAGCAGTTTTCTCTGGAGCGCCGGAATTAAATACAATACAAATCCCGGCATTTCAATTTTCGCGAATGCAGGGAATAGTTTTCTGACACCAGGGCTGAAATCAACTGGCGGAACAATAAAACTTTCAGATTTGGGAGTCCCTGGCAGGAACGGGCAATTACCCAATCCTGACCTTAAGCCCGAATCCGGTATTGGTATTGACGTCGGGGCGGAAGCTTTCTTGCCATTGAATTTCAAAATAACAGTCAGAGGTTTCAGTATATCTGTTACCGATGCAATTATTGATAATATAGTAAGTGAGAACCCTTCACAAACCCAATCAGTCAATACTGGCAGCACATCATCCTCAGGTTTCGAAATAGAAGTTAATCAAAGTGCATCAGAAAGGCTGGAATGGTTTATTAATTATACATACATGAAGACCAGTGTTCAGGATGCCGGAACTGTCCCTTTTGCCCCTGAACAGGTAGCAAATGCCGGGATTAACATTTTCATGCCTTTTGGTCTGATAATCAGCTCTTACCTGAATTACAACAACGGCTTTTACGACAGCAGTGATGAGGCGGGGCGGAATTTTTTCAAACCCGGAACATTGCTGAATCTCAATATATCTCAGAAACTGGCCGAAACGAAAAACTACAAACTGGAAGGGTTCGGGGAATTTTATAATCTGACCAATAACAGGTATGAAATGCCCTGGCAATTCCGCAACACAGGATTTTCAGTAATGGCTGGCTTAAAGGCCTCATTCTAAGACAAAATAATGAAGATCATAAGTGTAATCTGTTGCATATTAATATTTGCCATTTTGCCATGTTTTCAAAGTTGCAGGCATTCAGAGGATCGGTCTGATAAGCCTGCAACTTATATTGAAGTCATCGATTTCAGGGGGAGGGAAATTAATCTGGATAAACCTGCAACCCGAATTATTTGTCTTATAGAGAGTGCCTTGTCAGGTATTTATATGCTAAAGGCCGGAGATAATGTAATAGGTGTCCCTTCTGAGATTTACAATGGACCAACTGCAGAACAGTATGCACTATTAGATGATCGGATACGTGACAAGAAACTTCCTTCACCGGGAAACTGGGATTTCGTAAGCATTGAAAATATTGTGGCTCTTCAGCCTGATCTTGTAATTATCTGGGCATCACAAACTGAATCAATAGCATCCATTGAAAGCCATGGCATTCCTGTCTATGCCGTTTTCCTGAAAAGCTTCACCGATATTTATAAAGAAATCAAAGATTTTGGCCTTCTCACAGGTACAAGCCAACGTGCTGACAGCCTTATTAAATATACAGAAGATGAAATAATTAAACTAGAATCCGCTCCGCAATCCTCAGTTGTAAAAAAAAGTTCTGTCTACTTCATCTGGCCGCAGGGCTTACTGGAAACGGCAGGAACTACAAGCACCGTAAACGACTTGATTGAACTTGCAGGAGCAAAAAATTGCTGCCCGATCCCACAGGAACATGCAGTTATAAATAAAGAAAACCTTCTTGACTGGAATCCCGACATAATAGTAATGTGGTTCAACGCCTTACAAAATCCTGATGATATTATTGCTAGCACGGATCTGAAGTATCTGAATGCTGTCAGGAACATGCAGGTATATGAATTGCCTTCGGCTTTTCTTTGCGACATGTGGACACTCAAATTTGCCTACACTACCAAATTACTGGCAAAATGGTGTTATCCTTCAGCATATGCTGATCTGAACACAGATGAAGAAAAAAGAAAAATGCTTTTTGAATTGTATGGAGAAAAGGGGGGAAATCTTTTGAAATGAAGAAACGGATTATATCCATATCAATTTATGTTTTGCCACTGCCTTTGATTCTGGCATCACTATTTATCGGTCCTTCACAATCAGCGACACCTGAGGCAATATTCAGGGCAATATTTTATGATACCGGGAATGTAAGCCTTATACATTCGGTACTTCTCGATGTACGATTACCGCGTATTCTCCTTACATTTTTAGTCGGAGGCTCTCTGGCAATATCCGGCTGCAGTTTTCAGGCGATATTCAGGAATCCTTTAACTGACTCATATATCCTGGGGCTTTCATCAGGGGCCGCATTTGGAGCTGCCCTGGCATTGGCTTACTCCTTTCTGCCGGTTCAGCTCTCTGCCTTTCTTTTTGGCTTGCTTGCAGTTGGCTTAAGTTATTACATGGCGAGGAAGAACAAGAATGTATCAATAGTGTCGCTTATACTTGCCGGGATAATTGTTTCAGGAATATTTACAGCCCTGCTGACGATAGTTCAATTCTTCAGTGATCCCTTCAGACTTCAGTCTATTGTCCACTGGACAATGGGTAATCTTCACAATGCAAGCTGGGAAAAATTAGAATCATCTGTTATTCCAATTACTGCCGGCGTTTTTATTCTGTTTATTTTTCGATGGCGTCTGAATGTCCTGGCTCTAGGGGATGATGAAGCCAGAACAGTTGGTATTAATCCGGAAAGAGACCAGCTGATTGTTCTTATTGCAGCGACCCTTGCCTCATCATCAGCTGTTGCAGCTGCAGGAATTATCGGTTTATATGGACTGATTGTGCCCCATATAGTCCGCATGCTGAACGGTCCGGATAACCGGCAATCCATTCCTCTGAATTTCCTTTTCGGAGGTGCCTTTTTACTTATTATTGATGACATTTCGCGTACTATTGCAGGTTTTGAATTACCGATCGGAGTTTTTACAATGCTGATAGGAGCGCCATTTTTTATCTTTTTAATGAAAAAAACAAATATCGGATGGAACAGTTAAGTAAAGCCATAAGTGTTACAGGTCTTTCATTTGCATATTCCGGACCGGTCATCCTCAAAGATGTCGATATTGAAATTGAATCAGGGAAATTAACATTTATTTTAGGACAAAACGGCAGCGGAAAATCTACTTTTCTCAAAATACTGGCAGGTTTGCTCCATTTCCAAAAAGGCAGCATTAAAATATCGGGAAAAGAGACCACAAAACTTTCATTCTCAGAACGTTCAAGAATGACTGGATTTCTTAACCAGTCGCATAAAGCTGTATTTCCTTTTTCTGTTGGCGATGTTGTACTTACAGGCCGTGCGGGATTCATCAATTATATTCCAAAAAAAATTGATATTGAAGCTGCAGGACAGGCTATGGAAAAGGCAGGAATTTTACATTTGAAAAACAGGAATTATGCTGAATTATCTGGCGGAGAACAACAACTTGTAATGATAGCCCGTCTGCTTGCTCAAAATCCGAAGATATTGTTGCTCGATGAACCTACAACACATCTCGATTTTACCAATCAATCTCATTTAATAAAGCTTCTGAAAAACCTGGTTCAAGAAGGTTTAACAATCATTGCAGTCATTCACGATCCAAACCTGGCTTTTCTCTTCGGTGATGACTTTTTATTTGTGAAAGATAAAAAAGTGATACGTTCAGATGAATCTTCGACCGCCTGGGATATTGATTTTCTTAAGACTATATATCATGGAAATATTCAGAGCATCCCTTATAATGGTCGCGCATTGCTTGTTCCTTCATAGATCTTACATTAAAATTCATATTTTTCAACCACTCAACCTTTAAACCTTTAAACCAACCATATGCCTTATCGTCAGATCATTGCAGCAGCTTATGATGCAGGGGTAGAAGAAGAATACTGCAGGCTTGCCGGGACGCCTTCTGGTGAAGCGGAATACAGGCTGATTACAGAACTGTTAGCAGAATATGTACCTGACGGTTCTGTTGTAATCGATATTGGGGCCGGTCCCGGAAGATATGCCGAACATCTGCTTCAGCGCGATTGTAAAGTTGGACTGGTTGATCTTTCCGCAAAATCACTGAAAGCATTTTCCGATAGAATTGAAAAATCATTTTGCAGGAGAAATATCATATTTAACAAGGTTTCATGTGCTACACAATTGAATTGGATTGACGACAACACCGCAGATGCTATATTGCTCATGGGACCAATGTATCATCTTGTAAATGAAGAACACAGGAATATTGCCTTAGGCAATTGCAGAAGGATATTAAAACCCGGAGGGTTTTTGTTTACCATTTTTCTAACTCCAAATCCGGTGGTTCCTTATTATTCGGAAAAGACTGCCCCGGACAGAGAAAAATTTAATGCTTTATCTTTATGCCAGCATTACATCTGCAAATTTTCAGGGCTTTGATGTGCCCCAGTATCGCTGCCAGCAGGAGACTGCAAAAAAAATAATGCTCGAAAACGGTTTCGAAACTTTAAGGCTATGCAACCTTGATAGTATGGGGTCAGCTTTCCCAAATGGGCATTTAAAACCTGCATTACCGGATAATAAAAGGGAAAACAATACAAACACATTGGATAAATCCATCGAAAATCCAGATCAGCCGGCAGAAATTCAGCAGTATATATGTGTTGGAATGCCTTTGAAACCCTGATATATCTGTTTTTGGTCGTCAGATATCTCAGTAAGAATACTTAACAAACATCTCAAAACTTCTCCCCGGTCTGTTAATCCGTCCCCAGTCAAGGTGCTCGTAATATGCTCCATTGAAAATATTTGTAATACCAAAACTAATATCCAGGATTGATCTGGATACTGAAAATGAATAAGCGCTTTTTATATTGAATACTGTATAAGCAGGTGTTTTGTGCTCTCCATAATCAGGGTTGATGAAGTTTTGAGCCAGTGATGACTCGTTCTCTGCCTGAAACGAAAACCGGTCTTTCTTATACTGAACCACCGCTATATTTTTTAATGGTGGAATCAATGGCATATTATTTCCGCCGTTAATTCGGCCCATAGTAAACTTTGAAAGGAGAAAAAGCGATATGCTTTTTAAAGGATTATATAACAACTGTAAATCCGCACTATAAGTACCTGCCGCAGGAACGTTGGTATATACCCTGGTTCCCCGGGCATAGAAATTCATAGCTGGTATAAGCGTGTCTGAGATACCCATGATGTAATCGCGGATATAACTAAATGACTGACTCAGATTAATTTTTATTTTGGGTTTCGAAAGCATAAATCCAATACTGAAGAAGTTGGATTTCTCGGTTTTTATATATGGATTACCGATATAGTCGTAGCCGTCGTAAGCATTGTAAAGGTAAAATCCCAGGCGCTCACCAATGGCTGGCATTCTGTCGGAATAGCCTGCTGTTGTTGTCAATGACAGGCTATGATTGATGCGGTACTGTGCAGACATATTCATGCTTTTCACTACTCTGCTTTGCTTTTTCTCCAGTGTATAATTGAACACTGAGAATTGCAGTTGCCCATATTCAGATTGCAAAATATCTATGTTATAGTCGATTCTGCCATTCACTGTGAGCTTTAACTTTTTAGAAATAGAAGTGGTATTCTGGACAAAAAGACCGCTTACATTTCTCAACATTTCTGGCCAGGTTTGCATGTACATGGGTGGTTCGGGAGAGAATCCTGCATACCTCATATGCATTGTCATTTCGGCAACAGAGTTGTTTGTATAGTTGTCTGCTTTAATGGTCAGTTTATTGTGGTCATTCCATGGTACTATGAGTTGCATATAGGCTCCGAGGGTGGAGCTTTTTCCAGGCATATCCATTCGCATATATACAGAATCATTCTTAATCTCTGTCTCATTTTCAAGAAAATACAGACTATCTCTTTTTGAATCATCCATAACATGATGTATTGTATTAAAATACATTTTTGATATCAGCTGCGTTCGCCCGGTACGCCGGTATTCCAACGCAAACAAAGTAGCTCTTGCAATGGCAACATCCATTGGTAATGCCGGATATCCGACATTGTTTGCTCCGTCAAATAAGATATCTGCTTTTAGTCTGCTTATGGTATTTGGGGAATAGATGAATACCGAATGAATGTTCGTTTTTTCAAATTGTGAGAAAGGTATAGTGCTATGAGTTCCATCCATATAATTATGGTTTTTGCGGTACACCCCATCAATTCCCCAAGCCAGTTTCCTTTTGGTGTAACCGGCGGTGAATAAGATATTACTTCCTCTGGACACACTTTCATACCCATACCCCAATGAGGAATAAAACGGGCGTGGACTATCGGAGTTAGGCTCCTGGAGCGACATATCCATCGATCCGCCAATATTACAGCCATTCTGACTTCCATTCGTCCCGGTATTAATTGTAATGTTTTTAAGGTTGGTAGGCTCAATATAAGAGGTTACAGGGTCCATTTTATCTGTACAGGCGCCAAACATTTTCATGCCATCAATGGTAACATTCAACTGGCCTGCAGAAAAACCATTCAATTGAGGTTCCAAAGCATATGCCCCACGCTTGATAAGTGACATTCCATCAAGCCTTGCGTTTACCTTGTCAAGTGTCGAGAAATAGTCAGGACGATAAAAGTCAACTACATCATTATTGTTTAATGGAAAAACAGCTGACACCTTTACCTCATTCAGAATTATTGTATCAAACAAAGTCCCGGTACTATCAGATACCTGAGATAAGGCTATTGAAGATAAGCCACTAAACCAAAGAAGCAGGAAATATTTTGGCATATATAATGAAAATATAAAGGTAGTCTCAAAAGCACATGTATGACCCCCTGCCCCCCAAGGGGGGTGAAGAAAATGCCTGGAAATTAAGCAAGTCCCCCCTTCGCCTTCGCGTAGCCGCTTCGCCTTCGGTCGTCGAAGTCGACCTACGGCCGACGAAGACGGCGGAGCAAGGCTAGGGGCTTTAGGGGTAGATCTAACATTGAAAGCTTTTGAGAGAGCCTGTTAATAATCAGAAAGTAACAGTAAAAAACAGATTCTGAGAAACATCTGCACCATCTTTCTTAACAAGTACATTTACCCTCCATTCACCGGTCATGGTAAAATTCACCTTCCCTTTATAATGTCCATTCCCGATACTTGACGGATTAACATTGTTTGGTGAGCCATGGCCCATACTTGGCATTTCAGGCGTGATCTCAATTGTATAGGTATCATCTGAAGGCCAATCCATCATGGTAGCTTTTCTGTGTAGTGTCAATTCAATATCGTTCATGCCAACTTTCGGATCAACCGGCTGTAACAATGATAATACCAGTTTACTATTATCAGCAGTCAGTGAAGTAAAAACTGTTAGTACAGAAGTAGTCGGATTATCTACCGTAATATCGAATTCGGCCTCACCTTCTTTATCATATTTATGATTATGAACTGAAACACCCAATTTCCAAACGCCATCAGCACTGTTGGCATAACAAATACCACAGCTCCTGGAAAAACCTGATTGACAGCGGTTTCATCAGGATTTTCAACAGGTGAGGCATGTTCCATAGCCATTTCTCCCGTTCCCATAGTCATTAAAGGCATAAAATGTATATGAGCATCGGTAATCTTCTCAGTCAGGTTTAAGGAATCATACAATACAACAATCAGATTGTTGTAACCGACAAAAAAATTCTTTTTGCCCCAGATCTCAACTTTTGCTGATGCCCCGATAGCATAACCCTCTTTTAACTTTGTTAGTCCGTCCAGCGGATTTATGTTATCGGATCCATCATCTTTATTGCATGCAAAAAGTAAAGATGAAACGGCGAGAATATATAATAATTTTAAAATATTGTTTATCATGATATAATGTAAAGTGTTGGTAAATGATAAAATTCCATATCAAGAACAATCCAATTCCAGGCCCCAGGTTATGATACATACAAAAATACATATCAAACCTGACCAGGTATCAGAAAATAAGCTATAGTATTGATTCTGTCTCGGGGGGGACAAAAATGGCAGAAACGAACCATTGGAAATTTATCGATTCAGTTTTAACAAAGTGGAACAAATGTATTCCGAACAGACCATGATGATTATTAAGTGAGGATAAAAACTCATTTAATGGCCTGACTTGTACTTTTTTGTTGGTATTTCTTTCCTCGCTTTCACCGGTTTCTTTTGTATTTCTTACCTGTTTCTCAAGGTAACATTTCCCATGACAGCAACTATTGGGAATATTTTTTCTGACACACAGATTTTTTGCTATATACTCTTTGAAAACAGCGTAATGAATATAGGGTATAATGGGACTGATAAGGTAAAATACCAGTATAAAAAGGTAAGATATGGCATAAATTCTATATCTCATTTGCCGGTTAATGTCTATTTACAATCCTGTTCACTTTTCCTGAAAGTCTTTAGATATATTATAATCAAATCATAAAAAGCACTTGTGTCTTAACAAATAAGCTATGTAAAAGTTCAGGGGTAAAAGAGTAATAAGCCTGAGATACAGCATGTCTCTTTCACAACCAGAGTTATAATAGCTGTGAGTGAGTCCGCCCTAAAGTTGATAAGAGTTTTTCCATCTCCGTCAAAATTGTTATAAATCAATATTTTCCGAAACCTTTATTATTGTAAAAGGAATTCTCAGATTCAAAGTTATATTTCTGCCGGGATTAAATAATCCAACCTCCTTTAAAGTCGACAAATGGTCAATGTACTTCTTATCTAAAACGTTATTTGCGCTCAGGCTCACAAAGATCAACTGACTTTTTACTTTAATATTTCCACCTGCACTTAAATCCAAAAGGGTATATCCTGCAGTGGCAGTTTCGTCGGGTGCCGGGCGGTTCTGATTAAATGCAGTTGTTGTATTCACTGATAAATAGGTTTTATGCATAAACAGCAGACTTTCTTTTTCAACTCTCATTTCGAAGTGCAACCTACTGGCCGGGACAAAAGGCAAATAAACCCCATCATTCTGTTTTCCAATAACTGAGGAAAAAGAGGTTTCGAAATGGAACCATTCTATTGGTTTTGGATGAATATGAAGTCCTGCTTCACCGCCAAACAATATCGAATTGGCCTGCCTGTATCTGAAGATATCAATGCCAGAATTCGTTGTATCTCCTGTTGGTGATATATAAATATAATTATTTATGATGTTGTAAAATCCTGCGATATCAAAAGTTAAATTCTCTCTGTGGTAATGGATGCTCAAATCCGTTTCGTAAGCATTTTCAGGAACAAGGCTATTATCCCCTACTTCGTAGCGTAATTCATGTTGTCCGTTTGAAGTAAGCTCGGCTAAGTTAGGCGTACGGTAAGCAGCCGCGAAGTTTGCCCTGAATAATAGCTTTTCAGAAAAGTTAAATGTAGCACCCAATGAACCGCTGAAACTGTCATAAAACTTTTCGAGAGATGCCCGGTAGGTCATCGGATCAGATTGTAACCCGATTGCCTGTGTCGAAATCGACTTCTTGTCGTAGCGGATTCCTGTCTGTAATTTCAGCTTTTTAAAAAAAGTATATTGCAATAAGCCAAAGGCAGAATAATTATTTGTTACAGCATCGGGCAGCAGCTTAGTCTCTCTGTCAAACAGATTTTCATTTTGCTGATTAAAACCCTGAAAGCCTAATATGTATTCTGAATTTTCCTTAGATGGTAAATGAAGTCTTGCCTCATAGGTAAGTGTTGCAAGCCTCATCTGAATCTCATAAACATCAATTTCTCCATAATGTATCAATTCGGTATTCTGATAAGAGGTATTCAGATCGAGTTTGAATTTCCCCATGTAAACCTTGTTTTGAGAAGAAAGTAAATGGGTGTTTAATTCCTGATACCAGATACGATTTGATCGCCCCCGTTTTGTGATTTCCTCAATTGCTTCATCTTCCACCAATCCGAGCGTCTGAGTATTGTAATCATAAAAAAATTTAAAAGTTCCATATCTGTCAGTAAAACCTGCATTCAGTTTTATTGACTTCTCGTTGAAACGTGAATTTGGAACATAAGCACCTCCACCCTGAAGAAAATCGGCATTGCTTTTTTGTCCGGCTCTTATTCCTGCAAAAAATTTTCCCGATGATCCTTTAATTCCAAGATTATTAGTTATACCGAGAGTGTTTGAAAAAAGTTGCATGTTATAATCTCCAATAATAGTCCCTACAGGGGCCGGCTTCTCCTTGATAAAATTAATTACACCCCCGATAGCGTCAGAACCGTATAGAAGTGAGGCCGGACCTTTTATTATTTCAACATCTTCAATTCCGAATTCATCGATCCCAAGGGGGTGGTGACTGGAATACTGATAGTTCTCGAACCTGACTCCGTTATTGAGAACTAAAATATCATTCATAGAAAGTCCGCGTATTACCGGTTTTGAGATACCACTCCCCTTGGAGATCATATTAACCCCGGGTACCTGAGTAAGTACTTCTGTAAAATTAGGTGTAGTTTTAATTGAATGAGGGTCTAGCTTCAAAACATCAATTTTGACGGCATTATCATGTTGTGTCGAATTATAAACACCGGATACTACAACTTCCTCTGCTTCCACTGAAGTCTGTTTCATAATAATATTTAATTCAAGGCTTTCACCGCTAAATTCTACAGTCTCAATGTGGTTAGCGTAGCCGATAAATGAAAACTGGATTCTGTTTATACCTTTTGGAATATTCAATAACCTGTAATTCCCGTTTTTGTCTGAAATTGTTCCCTTATTCATGTCATGGATGAAAACTGATGTGCCTGCGAGAGGCAGATTATCCTGGTCAGTAATCGTGCCATATATCTGGCTTTGAGCGTATATCGCGTGACAATAGGTCAGCAATACACATATAAGTACAATCCTTGTCATTTTAGTACGATTTGGTTTTTTACAAATGAATTAATTACATCCGGGAGGATGTTTTAAATGCTATTTGTAAAAACAGGAGGAGCCCTTAAAAGAAATGTTAATTTCGAGAGATTTGAAAAATTAACTGAATTGTAATTATTGCAGAAATGTTCAACCGGCTTTTCATCAAATAAATCCGGGTAGCTTGTTTCTGTAAGGAAAACGGAGAATTCAAAATCACAGATAACACACTTTTCATGAGAGACATGGAGGTGCTTTTCGCCTACTGCATGACATTTAAAATGTTCATGGTGATGTTCAAGTTTTACCACTGTAGGCAGCAGGAAAACAAGTAAGAAAAGAAAAGAGATAATATTATTTATTTTTCTTACCATACTTTTAGATACTCAGGACTATCAAATGATCCATCAGGTGAAAAACAAAGATAATAGCTAAAAGTTTAATCATTTCAGGACTATTTTTTTAATCTGCCATTTTCAATTATGAAGAGCCTGTCTGCAAACTTCTCAGGAATATTCCCATGAGTTGCAATCACAAGGGTCACCTCTTTGTCATTCTTCAGGTGTATCAGATGTTCCAGTATCTCCTTTGCCGTCTCATCATCGACTGATCCGGTCGGCTCATCGGCAAATATTACAGATGGCTGTTTTATCAGCGTTCTTATGATGGCAACTTTCTGTTGCTGGCCTGCACTCAGTTCAGAGGGCATCAGTTCAGCCTTATCCTTCAGATTGAAATGCTCCAGCAGAGAGAAAATGTTATCTCTCACATGCCCGCTGTGCAGTCCTTTTGGTACCATCGCTATCTCGATGTTCTCGAAGACGGTATAGGTGGGCAAAAGGTTAAAGCTCTGAAAGATGATGCCAATTTTATCTGACAGTAAGCTGCTTAACGAATTATCAGACATTTCACTGATACATTCATTATCTATTATGACTTTACCCTGCGTAGGTTTTATCAGTCCGCACATCAGGCTGAGCAGCGTGGATTTCCCTGCTCCGGACCGGCCCTTCAGCAAAACCAGCTCATTCCTGCCAATGTTCATGCTGATGTTATCTACCGCAGTCACAGTATTTTTCTTGCTGAAATACTGCATTGTGAGTGATATACATTCTATATGATTCTGAGCCATTGTGCTGCTTTAAATTGAATTACATATAATTATTGATCATATCACCTGCCTTTGTGCGAAAAAGCTTAATAACAGGAAATATTGCAGCTAATACTCCCCCTGCCAGTGGAAGCAGTATCAACACAGGAATAGTGGCTGAATGAAACTGAAATTCCATGCTTCCAAAAAGCCTCACCTGATTATTATTCAGGAGAAGTATCAACAACAGTCCTGATAAAATTCCAACAGTTGCTCCGATCAGAGACTGAAAAAAAGATATCATCAGAATCTGTCCGCTGAGCCGTGCATTTGACCAGCCAAGTGATTTAAGAATCCCTACCTCTCTGAATCGCTCCATCAGGGAAGTTAACTGTGTTTTAGCGGAAAAAATGATAAGAAAGAAAAATATAAGTACCGTAATTACTGCTGAAGTTCCCTCCATCTTATTCATAACCTCACTGGCAGGTTGATAACAATTGTAACTTGAGACGGAAAGATAATTCATCTTTTCCCTCAGCTGACTTATAACACGGTTCTGGATTCTTGCATCAGTTACCTCAACAAGTACAATGTTCATATCGAAACCCGAGGACATGCATTTCATCCTATCCTTAAGTATTGTCCTTACGTTTCCTATCGGGGCATAGAGATCTGCTTTGCCCGGTTTAATGCCTGAATTTACGATTCCCGTCACCTTCAGCCTGCTGCCATAAGTTTTGATTGTATCTCCAACGGCTAGTCTGTGAGCTTTTGCAAACGATTCTTCCACAACTATCTCATCCTCTCGTGAAGAAAGATATTTTCCTGAAATAATATTGGTTGCAGCACATACATTATTTTTTGTTGCGATGCTGTTTGTGTCAATACCGCCAAGTGAAACTTCAGTCATTAATTTTTCATCGTAAATACGATAAAGAAGGTATGGGGCAGCGTCTCTGACCCCATCTATCTCTTTGATAGAAACCAGTAGATCACTGTTCAGCATCAGGGTATGTACTCCTTCCGCGATCAGTGAGCCATCAGAGCTTTCACTGTCACAACTGACACAGCATGAAGCATTGCTCGGGATATATACTATAAAATGAGTCCCAGTTCCTTTAAGTATGCCTAAAGTATCATTTTCATTTGACTGGTTTACAGAGAGAACCAGAAGGATAAACAGAGTTGCAATAATATAACCGGTTATACCGGCGATGGTTCTCCATTTGTGACGAAGCAGTTCCTTTAATAAATAATTCATTCGTTATAAATCAGTTTGCAAAGAAAGCCATTTTTGATAGGGATCATGAAACCTCAAAAATGTATGAATCTATCTTAAAAGTCTGAAATTACAGTTTTGCTTTCTCTGTGTAGCTCTGTGCCTTCTCTGTGCCCCTCTGTGCAACAACTATTTAAGAACTTACACAGAGATCACAGAGTTATCACAGAGGTCCACAGAGGATTTTATAGACAGCTCCTGGATTTCTATTTTTCGTTGCCCCAAAGCTTTGATCCGCTCTTATTTTCAACACGCCAGGCATGACGCCACAGATGAATGTCGGAAGCTCCAATAAGAGGTTTAGGCTGCCGTTCCTCTTTCGTGAAGGTACGCGGCAATTTACCAGGGCTTTCCTGATACCAGTAGGCCACAGATGCCAGATCGAGTGTCAGGTTGTTATTGTGTCCGTGTTCGATAGTGAACCTGCAAGATTTATCGAAAAACACAGGATCTGAAATAAAGAAACGGTAGACATGGGTATGACCAAGCCAGCCGGTCTCATTGTTAACACGGCCAAAACCGAAATAGGGATGCTGGTACATCTCTTTGGGGCACCATGACATATTGAAGAAATCTTCAGTTCCGGTGCCATTGAAGGATGGCTGTGTTTCACCATCAATAAATACCATCTCATCACCTTCGCCATACCACATCGTTGATGGACAATTTACATAATAGTTTACGCCTACGAACTGCCCTTTTCCCTTAATGTCTGCAAAAAGGTAATTATCCTTACCTGAAAGGTTTTTACCTGCCTCCCCCAGAAGGCTCCATTCATTTTCTCCACCGGGAAGAGCTTCTGTTACCTCGTGATTGTACCAGGCATGAAAGCGGCCCGAATTTTCAGGAAGCTTTGCCATTTCAACATATTCAATATTATAATAAAAAGCATCAATTTTCTGTCCTGTCTGATTTTCGATCTCCATCCTGGCTCCAGTGGCAAAAGGCATTGCAAAATAACAGACATATGATTTTCCTGCTCCAGGGGAGACAGCCAGTGGCACGCTGACAAAATTGTACGATTCGTCCCATCCATTGCCAAAAAAAGGACCTATGGGCGATTCCACTGATGGAAAGGTATTTCCGTCCCAGTACATGCGCATCATAATATTGTTCCTGTTGAGCTGCTCAGCACCAGGGGCAATAGTTATCCAGATCCGGTTAATTACCCCGGCTCCCTTAACATCAAGAATTGTAACCTTCTCCCCGTCCTTGATCCCGCTCAGGCAGTCGCCATTTCCGCCGGTACGGTCGTAGCTGCTGACCTGTCTGGATCTGACATTGTTTTTTAATTGTGAAAGCTGATACATCTCATTTCCCTGATTCTGGGAAAAGAGCATAAAGGAATTCAGGGCAATAAGCCCGGCGATAATTATTCTTTTCATTTTTTTTCTCTTTTGAGTTAATCAGTTAACTTTTTTTCTGCGCCTGACACCATTACTTTTTGTGCATCAATTGTGCCATACACTACCTTCATAAACGGTTTGCCGTCTTTAAGTCCAACATTTCCAAAACCTGTATCAGTTGAAAGGAAGCTTGTGAAATCACCTATCCTTGAATCTATAAACAAAGTGTGGTCGACAGCATCATAACGAACGCCCGTAAGCCCTTCAAGAATGGAATAGCTCGACATTGCACGTGCATACCAGTTCCCGCATTCATATTCGTTGAACGGATTGCGTATTCTGCCGTCATATCTCTCCCTGCATTTCCTGACAATCTCCAGGCCCTTTTCTGTCTCACCCTTGTACATAAGATGACTGGCAACCTGGTATTCTATACCTGTCCAAACTTCATTACTGTAAACAAACGGCAATGAGAGCTGACCACCCTTAGGCCATGTACAAAGCAGCAATCCACCATCTTTTCCAACTGCATAAGTTGGCCGCTGTGGATTTGAATGATTATAGAGAACCTGCCTAAGGTTATATTTATGAACCGAAACAAGATGACTTGTTACTTTTTGATTATCAAGCACTTCGCTTAACCCACATGCAGTTGCAAGCCACATTCCAAGTATTCCGTCAGAGAGACAGCCTTTACCATACTGATATTTCGGACCCTCTTTTTTCATCAGCTCCAGAGCTTCAGCAGAATATGTTGTCATCAGGCTTGTTTTTGCTGCTTCAACAGGACTTGGAGCCCTCAGTCCTTCCCATGTTACTTTTTGTATGAAGTATTCTCCGTCATAAAGCTCCGACTCCATAAATGCTTTTCCTTTTTTGAGGATGGTTTCATATTCATCATACGGAGCATTTACTGCTTTGCTCATTTCAATCAGTGAAGTAAGGGCGCCAAGGTAAAAGCTTGTACACATGCCGTCAGGTCACCAGAATTCAATATCATATGTGTTATGATGCGGTTCTGTAACGGCTCCCTCATGTTTAGGATCCCAGGTTTCAATACAATAGTCCAGGCTTTTTTTGACATAGGGATAGAGACCTTTCATCCATTCGGTATTTCCGCTGATCCTCCACTCCCTGTAGATTTTCATTATCCCGCCGAGCTGACCGTCTGCAGCAGCATAAAAATCATGAACAGGTGTTGCTATCGGGAGAGCTGATCTGAATACCTGATGTCCCTGATCGTTCTGGCTGACCCTGAATTCAGTTTCACGAAGTGTTCTTTCGAGTGCAGGAAAAAGATGAGAAAGGGCTTGTGCATAATTCCATACATGAGTACAACTGCCATGGCAACAGCCTTCATTATCGCCGCAACCTTCCCAGCCCCATAACCTGCCATCGCCCTGCCTCAGAACAGTTGGCGATTTCAGTATTGTCAGGTTAGCTGCAACAGCTTCGATAGCTTCAGGAGGAAGTGTTGAAGAAAAAAAGGCGTCTCTGAAGAGTTCGCTTTTTTTCTTAAGATCAGAATAATTAGACATCCAGTAATCTGATACTTCTGTAAGATTTCTGAATCTTTCAGAATACCAGGGTTTGTAGAATCCCATTTTAGAATTAGCTGCAGGGTTTACACCAATTGACAGATTTGTCTCGGGCAGATACCAGCTGAGATTTACCACAACAGTTTTTTCTTCTCCCGGCTTTAGCTTAAACGGCACATAGACAGAAGCTCCGGGAGCTGTCGTTTCAACAGGCTTATTATCAGGCATAGTGCAGCTTTCAATATTCTCCCACAGGATCATATGCGGATCAAACCATGCTCCGCGGAACCAGCAATAATCGACTACCGCATTGTCATCCTGAACCGATGCAGTAAACCCGGCTGTTCCAAGAGGTGAACCGTCAGACCTTTCCTTTGTCAGTATAAAACCGTTTCTGGCAGGCAGTATGCGTCCGACGTTTTCCGAAATAATATTTCTTGAATTCCACGAAAAAACTGCTTCGATCTCTGATGATGAATTATTCTTAAACTTATACTCCATTGCTCCGGCAGGCAGACTTGAATTATCGGCATCAGTCGGAATGAACGGACTCCATCCCGTTACCTCAACTGCGAGCGGAATATCTTTATCCTCAAGAATTAGTGAAGCAAACGGGAACCGTGGAAGGAAACGTCCGTTCTTAAACCTTGGAAGGCCATAATTTTTTCCAGCGCCTCCGTTGCCGCTTCCGGCAGGACCAAACATTTTCCATTCGGGAACCTGGGCTTCCAGAACTTTTGCACCATCCTTCAATCCTTTTATGCTTATGGCTGCAAATGAAAAGGGTTCATTGAAAATTTCAGGTTTGTTGTTTATTGAGAGGTGAGACAGCGATCCTGTGCCATCCATGCAGAACATTCCTGCACCAATACCTCCAATAGGGAATGATACCCTGTCAAGATATTTTCCGGTGTAATCACCATTAAAAACATGTTTATCAGTATCAGTTTTCCCTTTTTCTACATTGCAGGAAGAAAATGCCAATACTGCCAGAGTAAGAAAAATCAACATCCGATATTGCTTCTTCATTTTAGTTAAGACTTAATTATTAATATTTATAATCATTTAAACACGAAGGACACGAAGGCATTCACAAAGTTACACAAAGGTATATACACCAAAATTATTTCTTCCACAACAGCTCAATCTCCTCAAGGGATTTCCCTTTAGTTTCAGGAACATACAGGTATGTAAAGAGCCATTGCACAAATGACATCACTGCGAGAAAAATAAATGTGATTGCTCCTCCAAGCATTGCAAGGAAGTGAGGGAATAGCAGTACCACCAGGAAATTAAATATCCATTGTGTGAATGAGGCAAAGGCCAGGGCTTTCCCGCGGATCCGGTTTGGAAATATTTCCGATACGAGGGTCCAGAAAACAGGTCCGATACAGGAGGAGAAAAAGGCCAGGAAAAACATTATACATATCAATGTGAATATCCCATCCATTTTAAGATAAAATGAAAGTGCGAGCAGAACCAGAGTGACAGCCATCCCCATGGAACCAATAAGGTATAGCATCCTGCGGCCCACCTTATCAATAAAAATAATTGCTATAAAAGTGAAGATGAAATTTATAAGACCGAGAAGGGATGTCTGAAGTAATGCATTGTTAATCTCAACACCTGCAGCCAGAAGGATTTTCGGTGCATAATCGATTATAGTATTAATGCCACTTATCTGCACCAGTATAGCCAGAAAAAATCCGACAAGCATCACTTTCCTCCATTCAGGTTTGAACAGTTCACCTCTTGCTGCCGGCTGTCTGTTTTCATCGAGTGAATCGGCTATCTCCTTAATCTCAATTCCTGCCAGAGTCTCACCGCCTATTTTTGTAAGAACTTTAAGAGACTCTTCTTTTCTACCGGCTTTATACAGCCAGCGCGGACTTTCAGGAATAAAGAACAATCCTATAAAAAAGAGAACTGAAGGCACAATCCCGGTTGCAAACATCCATCTCCAGTTATTGTCAATATCATGCAGCCAGTAATTTATTGTATAGGAGCATAGAATACCGAGTACAATTGTAAGCTGATATACTGCCACCAGCATACCCCTGTTTTTGGGAGGAGCTACTTCGGCAACATACATCGGTGATAAGACTGAAGCAGCTCCCACTGCAAGTCCTCCGAATAACCTGGAAGAAATAAAAAGGAGAGATGACCCTGCCAGTGCGGTCAGGGCACATGAAACAGCAAAGAATAGAGCCACTACAATAAGAACTCTCTTCCTGCCATACCTATCAGTAAGAATGCCTGATCCGAAAGAACCTATAATCGCACCAACTAGAAGTGAACTGACACCCCAGCCAAGCTCGAGTTCGTTCCAACCGAAGTAAGGCTGAATGAATGGAACGGCACCCGATATAATTGCAATGTCAAAACCGAACATCAACCCACCCATTGTGGCAATAAGACATATAAAATATAAATACCCGGAGCTTTTGGTCATAATTCTTTTCTTTTTAGTGTTTAGGATTTGTGGTTGTTGAAAAAGTTTTTTTAACCGCAAAGGTCGCAAAGTGTAAGCGCAAAGGTCGCAAAGCTAAAATCCATTTATTTAATCCTTTGCGTGCCCGTCCGACCGGAGTCAGCCGGGCGGGCTTTGCGTAATGTCTTTGTGTTCTCTGCGGTTAATGGATTTTGACTTTTTCAACAGCCCCCAATCCACAATAATATAATGTACTACTAGATACCCATTGATTGCTTTAGAAAATACCTGCTCATTTTCAGACTCTCTTTAAGAGGCCTGGAAGGAATAAATCCATTTTCATGTGCCAGTTCTATTATGGCATCGCCCTCAAAATTGATCTCTTTCAAAACGGATGCAAGCTCTTTGAAATCCACATCACCCTCTCCCAGAGATTCCGGCCATTTCCCATCATTACGCTGATCACGCAGGTGCAGAAAGACAATCTGCTTCCTGAATTCCCTGAGAAAATCAACAGGATTTATTCCGGCTCTTAACAGCCAATTCAGATCAGGTCCGAGCTTAATGTCAGGAATTCTTTTTAATGTACCCCTAAGATCGAACATGTTGTTGCTGACCTCAGCAGTATGATTATGTAAATTCATGACAATACTTTTTTGCTCTCCAAGTGCGATTATTTTATTGAGCAGCTGTGCCTGACTGTCGAATTCTTTTTCTGTCTTTTTTCGGCCAGCAGGTTCTCCAACGGAAACACCAAAAGTTCTTCCTCCAACGGAAGCCATATTGGTAAATATGTTTTCCACATCTTCAATGATCTGGTTCTGCCTGTCAAGATCCCACATTTCTCCGGAATAGGAACTTCCGATAAGCTTTATTTTATACTGTTCAATCAGTTCCTTTATCTGACCGGTATACAGAGTACTTCTCAAGGGATGTTCCATTGTTTCCACTCCATCGAACCCTGCGTATGAAACATCTGAAAAAATCCGGCTGAGAACAGGGGAGACATCATATCCGGGCTGAGTGCTGGCATAAACCCAGACATGGGCACCGACAACTATCCTCTTCTTCTCTGTTTCTTTTTTACTGCTGCTGCTTAATCCCTTTTGGAATAATGCAAGGGCGCCCAGAGATAAAGATGTATTCTGAATAAATTTCCGTCTGTCCATTCCAGGGTATTTTATCAACAGTTAATATAGAACAAATCAAATATAATTTTGCCACGAAGGAGCAAAGGCACAAAGATGCAAATCAGAGGTTAAAATCATTGTAATCAGGGCATTGACGATAAGCTCCAGCCTTCACGGTAATTATGCTTTATATATTTCTCAGCGCTTTCCAGAGCATTGAAGGTTTGATATTTCTTGTCAAATGTAGGATGCCCGTCAACAACCTTGAAATCGTCGGTGATCATTATTTTCAATTCCTCTGAAGGCGATATATTTGTAAATTTCATATTTTCACCATCCCATTCCAGAGCTTTGTTCAGGCCCTGCAGTCTGACAGCCAGTACTCCGAGCAAAACCATTTCATTGAAGGGTCCTGCATATGCAAAATTCGAAGTTCCCTCAACCCGGCTTTCAGGCGATTCCTTGCAGGCTCTTATCCAGTCCTGCTCATGAGGTCCGTTTGGATAAAATGTATCGCCTCCGGGTATTCTCCTCAGGTATGGTTTCACTACAGGTACGCGGCCTGACATGAGGCGTGGATTATATCCGCCGCACCCACACAACAGTGTATCCTTTGAACCGATAAAGAGACAACCGCCAAGGCCGTCTGCCATTAAATTTTCACCTTCCGGCAGGAGGTCTGTAAGGTTTGGCAATAATCCGCCATCATACCAGTGCACCTTAACTGGAGGCATCGCGAGCTTTGGTGTGTTATCTCGCGCCGGAAAAAAGAACTCCACAGTTTCAGCCTGGGGTGCAGATTCGGTATTTATCGATGTTGAACTGCCCCGCACCTTATCGGGATAGGCAAGCTTAAGCGACCTGTAAACAGGATCCAGAACATGGCATGCCATGTCACCAAAAGCTCCAGTGCCAAAATCCCACCACCCTCTCCAGTTCCATGGTGTATAAATATCGTTGAAAGGACGTACTGGAGCCGGACCAAGAAAAAGATCCCAGTTGAGTGATTTTGGAACAGGCATAACCTTTGAAGGCCGGGGGATACCCTGTGGCCATATTGGTCTGTCTGTCCAGGCATGAACTTCCCTCACCTCTCCTATCTCATTGTTCCATATCCACTCACATAGTTTTCTCACGTCATCATGCGAATTCCCCTGGTTTCCCATCTGGGTGGCAACTTTATGTTTTGCAGCAAGCCTTGTAAGTAACCTTGATTCATATACTGAATGGGTCAACGGCTTCTGGCAATAGACATGTTTACCCATTGTAAGTGCCATAGCAGCAATCGCAGCATGGGTATGATCAGCTGTTGCTACCATAATACCGTCAATGGATGATCCCATTTCATCGAACATCTTCCGCCAGTCCCAGTAGCGCTTTGCTCCGGGAAATTCCCTGAAACAGAGGTCAGCATATTTCCAGTCAACATCACATAATCCAATGATGTTCTCTGTATTCATAGCTTTCAGGTTAATGTGCCCCTTACCTCCGATTCCTATTCCAGCAATATTCATTTTGTCACTGGGAGCTTTATGGCCCAGGCCGCTGATGACCTGACGCGGCAGAATTGATATGCCTGCAGAAACAAATCCTGCCTGCCTGATAAACTCCCTGCGCGTTCTGCCTGCTTTTTTCATGATTGCCGGTATTATAAAAGGTTAAATTTCCTTGATCTTAATTGAACGGTACCATACTTTGGTGCCATGATTCTGAAGGGATATATACCCTTCATCATATTTACCCCAGTCTGGAAAAGCTGTCCACTTCCCGCTGTTTCTCAGTTTATTCCACTCCTCTGAGTTTTTCTCATATTTTACGACCACTATCCCGTTTAAAATCTGAGTTACTGAATTGCCTTTAACCACCAGAAGTATTTGATTCCAGTCACCAAGAGCTTTATATGGTTGCGCCACAGGCGGATACATTGCATAATTTGCTCCATTGATCTGCCAGCTTTCCAGTGTATCAGGCCAGTTCTGATGATCGATCACCTGAAATTCGGGACCTGTTTCATAAGGGAATTTGTACTTCGGATCTTCGGCAATCTGGAAGATTATACCACTATTGGCGGCTTTCGTAAGCTTATATTCGAGACTAAGTGCAAAATCACGATACATCTTACTGGTAAGTATATCGAGACTCTCAGCTGAACCGGTTGTATTCATTGTCAAAGCTCCATCTTCAATAGCCCAGCAATCAGGAAAAACTTTAAGGTTGTAACCATGCCAGCCTTCAGTCGTTTTTCCATCAAATAACAATTGCCAGCCATCTTTCTTTTCAGAAGGAGATAATGTGTTGGGTGCATCATTCTTATCAATCTCTGCAAGCAAGCCTGTTGCATCTTTAGGCTGTTTCTGTGTACATGAGAAAAGAATTGCCAAGATTGTCAAAACCAAAATTCCTGATGTTAACTTTTTCATTTCCTGAGATTTTTATTATTACTAACATTACTTCTTAATAGTCAATTGATTACCAGGAGCGGCTGTCACAACTCTTACTCCGGTATTTCCACCCTCGGCCAGGGATATATCCACCGGCTTGTTTGCCTGGTAAGAACCACATGTAAAATCAGGGATGGTTATTGAATTTGAACGGTTTGCGACCGACCATTCGCTCAGCGGGGCAATACTGCTCCAGAGCGCTGCATCATATACATCCTGATCAAGAGGTAAACCATTCCTGAGACAATCTATTAACCGCCAGTCCATCATGAAGTCCATGCCTCCGTGACCACCGATTTTTTTCGCCATCTCTCCGACACGTTTTACAATCTCCGGTGTATATTGTTCCTGCAGTTCAGCCATCTTTGCATCATCGAACCATTCATGTCCTTCTGCAATTTTCCCTGGTTCAGGATATTTGCAGGCTACGCCTTTTGTTCCGCTTATCAGGTGGATTCGTGAATAAGGACGAGGAGAGGTTACATCATGCTGTATCATAATTGTCTTACCTTTCACAGTGCGCACACTTGTTGTATTCATATTCCCACGGTAGCCATTAGTAGCAAATTCCTGGTAAAAAGAATCACTCTTGGCGAGCTCAGCTGCCATAGGTCCCATCTGAAAATCATTTGCTGACATTGAGGTCAGATACTCCATCTGGTCACCCCGGTTTATATTCAATGCCTGGCAAACCGGTCCCAATCCATGGGTTGGATAGAGGTTTCCATTTCTTTTCTGGTTATGTTTCAGACGCCACATATCGACGTAACCTGTCTTGCTGAAATTCAACTCACGCAGGTCATGAATATATGCTCCTTCAGCGTGGATCAGCTCTCCAAAGAACCCCTGCCTCGCCATGTTCAGTGTCAGCAACTCAAAAAAGTCATAACAGCAGTTCTCAAGCATCATGCAGTGCTTCTTAGTCTTTTCAGAAGTCTCTACAAGCTGCCAAGCCTGTTCCAGCGTTACTGCCGCAGGTACTTCAGATGCAGTATGTTTTCCGTTTTCCATGGCAAATACTGCCATTGGTGTATGAAGCTGCCAAGGCGTACAGATATATACAAGGTCAAGTTCATTACTCTGGCAGAGCTCTTTCCAGGCTTCCGGGCCACCTCCGTATGGCTTTGCAGGTGGCAATCCATGATCGGCAAGAATCTTCTGGGCCTTTTCCACACGATCCATCTTCTGATCACAAAGAGCTTTAATTTCTACTCCTTCAATATTCGAGAGCCGCTCAACTGCACCCGGACCACGCTGACCCAATCCAATCACACCCACCCTGACTGTATCAATTTTTGGAGCAGCATAACCACTCATATTAAAAAGCTGAGTGTGCTTCTGACCAGCGGCCTCCTCAATGGAAGCAAATTTGGACTGTTTGCCGCTGTCATTTTTCGAAACACAGGAAGCCAGGCTTCCTGAAATCACGCCAGCACCGGCAACACCGGCAATCTTAAAAAAACTTCTACGGTTGGTTTTCATAGCATTAGGTGGTTAAAAGGTTATATTGTTTAAAATATTGTTTCATTTTAAAGACTGAAAACATTTCCTTCTTCTTAAAGGCTGAATATAAAGAAATTTGTAATCCAAAATACTTTAAAACAATGATTCGCAAAGTAGCTTTCCTGTAACACTAAGGAAAAAGCAAGATCAAAAATTCATTTTATCAATTAATTCAGCTAAAACTCTTTCACCCATATAAAATCGATACCGATTTTTTACCCGGGCCCGATACCGATTGAATAGTTATTTCATTATCACCTTTTTTAAGAAAAACCTCTCTTGAAAAGTGATTGACAAGCTTAGTCTGAAAGGGTTCATACGTGTTTACAGTCTCATTGCCATCAAATTTCACTGACTTACCGTTTACAGAAGCAGAAATTTCTCCTCCCTCCGGATTATGGGCGAGCGTCAATCCGATTTTCGCCTTTTCCACAGTAGAATCACTGGGCAGATTAAATATTAGCCTTGCTCCATTTTTCACTGGCATCCACATAACAATACTTTCAGCAGCCCACAATTTCCCCTTTTCTATTTTAACAGATGGCTCTGCTGCAATTAGCTTTTCAGCCTGGATATATCTGAATCCTGCAGATCCCAGATAGGCTACAGGTTCCCATTTTTTATAAGGCAAGGAAATAATTTCGGAAGCAGTTATCTTGCTGTAATTATCAAGAGCTTCAGCCAGTGCATAGAAATAGACTATCCTTCCGTATGAAAAATCGGGCACTGTGCCATGGTGGCCAAGTTCCATGTAGAAGGCGATTTTATCCATGAATGGTATATCATCAGCTATATGCCACCTGTAGTTCGAAACATAGCCCCTGTTATCCGGTCCATCGTTCCTCGTCTGCCCGCAGTATGAGTATGAGAAAATTTTCGAAGAGGACCATGAATAATTGAAATAGTCTTCAGAACCTGTTCCGAAAAAGGATGGAAAAGTATCCCTGTCAACAAATATTTTTTCATCTCCCTCACCCCACCAGTTTCCCCAGGATGTAGTTGCATTGCTTGGATTATATATAAAAGCGGCTGCACCAACTATCCTTCCTTTACCTGATGCCATCAGATAAAGTATATCCTGAACTCCATTTTTTCCTGCATCAAAGGTAGAAGCGGTCAGTCCATTATCTACCCGCCAGCGAGTCCTGAACTGCATTGTTTTTTCCATCCTGCCACTCAATATCATCTACCCTTACAGATCCTTTCAGTTTAATGATCTCACCAGAAAAATTCTCTATTGCTATCCTCACAGATCTTCTGAAGGGCATAACAAAACGGCATATCATAGTACCATTTGTCTGTATTGTAAAAGGAAGTGAGTGATACGGATTCAGCCCGGGAGCCGAGCCAAAAAAATCACCAACAGGAGCCTCAACCTGCGGAACGGAAGAATCATCGAAAAAGATAGTTAAAATACTCTTCCGGAGGGCGTTCTCAATATCAGATGCAGAGATCGTGAGTGAGAAGGATTCAATTTCCTTTGTTCCGCTGATCCTTAATATTTCTTTTTTTGCAGAATCAGGCACCTCCGTCTCTGGTATCCCGATCAGAGGAGCGTCTGACAGATCCGATCTTTCAGGGCTATTGAGGATATTATTTACATCATCAATTTTACCGGCAATATCTTTAAAATCAGAGATACTGAATGTCTTTACTTTAACATCAGGATAATATAGTTTCATCCCGACGTGATAAAAATGGATTTTTCCTATGTCCCCTATCCATTCTATCCTGCACCTTTTAGAAAACGGGATAGGGAAATATGTTGCATCGAACTGTCTGAACATATCTGCATATTCTGGTTTTACGGCTTTACCGGAAAGCACTGCTGCCGTCTTCCAGAAAAAATCCTGTGCATCGCCTTCATAAACAGGGTTGCTGCCATTATCGAGGAAGAGTCGTATTTTCCCATTCAACCCTGCTGTCCATAATCGTGTAATGGCCCCAGGCTGTTTAACATCGCAGATCAGATATTCACCGATGCCATCGGTTCCTGGCTGTTTCAAAACTTCGCAGAATCCGGGTATTGGTTCATTTCCGAAACCATCCTCATTGGAAAACCAGCAGCTGTCGGTGGAGTGTGTACTCCTTCTGTCATATGATGAAAACTGCCTGGCACTGTAATGCTCATCTGACAGAACGGCAAGTCTGTTCAGATCAGTCATCTCATTTAAGAGGCTGCCTGTTGTGATTACATTATCCGATCGCTTACCGGTACATGAAAGAAGCACAATAACAAACAGAATTGCTGAAGAAAACTTCATAATATCAATCGTTTACTGCCTGTCCAACAAGTAGCTGGAATTTCCAGCTCGTATCATCCCCGGTTTCCTCCTGTGTCTGTTTCATAATTATACCAATAATATTTTCCTTTGGATCTGCAAAATACTGGGTATTAAAATAACCTCCCCAATAGAAAGCTCCGGCACTTCCATTTCCGCCCTTATCTGCTCCTCTCTGTGTAATCACACCAAATGCCATAGCATAGTAGTTTTCAGCATCCTCACCCCATACCTTATAATTCTGATTACCCATCATAGACTGGATCGTGGTACGGCTTAGAATCCGTTTACCATTCAGTTCGCCACCATTCAGATACATCTGCAAAAAAGTGGCATAGTCCTTAGCTGTACTTGAAAGACCTGCCCCCTGCAAAATATGTCTTTGCTCCGGAGATTGGATAATCGGTATCATAGAAAGTTTTTGGAAATTTTGTCCATTTCCCGTCCACCGGATGCTGTACTGATACAAGTCGCCCGGCTTTTTCCTCCGGTAAATAGAACCAGGTGTCATCCATACCCAGCGGGTCAAAAAGACGGGTTCTCAGGAAACGGTCGAATGGCATTCCGGAGGCAATTTCAATAAGATAACCAAGAACATCAAGCCCTTCACTGTAGGTGAACTTCTCCCCGGGATTATGATGCAGCGGCTGCTTTGCAAGCTTTTTAATATTTTCAGAAAGGATAATGTTTTCTGCAGTGAATGCATCATTGATCCCGGCCTTCCTATATATCATCCTGAAGCGGTCATCCCCGTCTATAACTCCATAACCAATACCGGATGTATGGTTGAGAAGCTGGCGGATTGTTATTTCACTGGCTGCTGGGACAGTAGTATAACTGCTGTCCTTCGGATTAAAATCCTTGAGAACCTGCGGATTCTTAAATTCGGGTATGTACATCGAAATCGGGTCATCAAGTCTGAATTTTCCTTCTTCCCAAAGTATCATAACAGCAGTGGCAGTAACGGCTTTGGATTGCGAAGCGATACGGAAAATATCATCTCTTTTCATATCCCGACCTGACTCGTTATCAGCCTTTCCAAATGCTTTGTAAAAAACTATCTTACCGTTACGGGCTACCAGGGCAACCGCTCCTGGAATTTTATTGGCTGTCACAGCCTGCGCCAGCATGCTGTCAATTCTTGCAAGTCTTTCTGCCGACATGCCGGCACTTTCAGGTGAAGCTTCGGATAATGGAAGTGTTTTCTTAACAGAAACCGGTTGAGTGCAGGAAATGAGCGCACTTAACAACAGGAGAATAAGGACCAGGTTTTTCATAATTATTTTTCTAAGTTAGTTTGAAGTATGAAGTGTTTATCTGATACAATTTGATACATTTTTAATTAATAAGTGGTGTTGTTTTCTCTGTGAACCTTTCCGCCGTTGTGCCTTTCCGCCGTTGTGCCATTGCGCCATTGCGCCGTTGTGCCTTTGTGCCTTTCCGCCGTTGTGCCATTGCGCCATTGCGCCGTTGTGCCTTTGTGCCGTTACGCCTTTCCGCCTTTTCTTATTTACCGGAAATATTTTTCCGCATTCTTATAGTAAATTTTGTCAATAACGGCAGCAGGGAGTTTCAGTCCTTTCACACCAAGCGTTGAATCTGTTGTCATATAGATCCACTGATCCAGCCACCCCTGTTGCAGGTTCGACTTAACTTTTTCAATGTCGAGCCCTGGTTCATCGTGTACTTCAAAATCGGTTCCATAGATGATCCTGTCCTGGTATTTGATCATGAAATCGCGGACTTTTGCCCTGTTTATCGCTGACTGGTACTGAACAGGATTCATTCTGGCAGCAATATCGACCTTCAGGTTAGGATATTTATCCAGTGTTTTTGCAAGTTCATCGACGCTCCATTCAAGACTTGCAAGATGAGCTCCAATGAAGTCAAGGGCAGGATACCGGTGCAGAATTGAATCCCTGGAATTTATCTGTGCCATATACGACGGAGCCTCCGGATGCAGGTACATGTAATACTGAGGATGCTCCCTGAAATAGGTCACTGCTCCCGGGTCTATCATCTCATTTTCCGGGAGCCAGCAATCGCGCGGCTCACCCAGATGCCCCATTACAGGTATCTTTTTCTTTTCAAGATATTCAAAGAGAGCTGAAAAGGCAGTATCATTTATCATAACATATCTGCCATCATGGTCCTGTAAAACCATTCCAATATTTTTCCAGATCTTAATTCCTGACGCACCTGCTTTAATGCAATCATCTACCCTTGCAATAGTAGCCGAAGTAAAACCAGGCTTTCCGAAACTATCAACGGGGAAGGTCCCGAAAAATGCAAATTCATGAGGGAAGGAATTTTGAACAGCTACAGATATAGCCAATTGTTCATCGATAGAGGAAGGGCCGTCCCAGTTGGGGTTGAGCAGTTTGAAATTGAGGGAAGACGCAAGATGCATATACTGAGCATCCCGTGTAAGGTAATGAAAATGAGCGTCAATTTTTGGAGTTCGTTGAAAATCAGATACTGTATAATATTTTTCAGCGGGATTGCACGACATCAATACTGCCAGAAGAGCCACAGATACTATTCCTGGTAAGCAGATCCTGATATTCATTCCGTCTCTGAACAAGCTAAGGTTGGGTAGTAGGTAATTTCTCCCCTAAGGTAAAATCTATTTTTGATAAAACCACAGGGTGTTTCACACTTTCAGCATCGGGGTTTATATTTACCCTGAATGGCGGCATCACATAATAAAATGTTGTAAGGGCATAGTTCAACCTTACTGAAGCCCAGTGCCAAAGTTCAATATCCGATACAATCCTTTTATTGAAAGGAATCGCATCGAGGGATCTTAGGCGCATGTTTACCACAGGGCCCCACGACATATTTCCTGTACCCACCGGCTGAGAAATGAATGGGTGTGAAAAAGGTTCCTGTCTTCCAAAGGAGTAACCGTAATAATCTTCCGATCCAGTTCCGAAACTGGAAGGAAAGCTCTCTCCGTCAACAAAGATCTTTTCATCCCCTTCACCCCACCATTGATAAGTATTATTAAAAAGAGTTACCTGATCGCCTGCGTATAACCCTTTGCCATGGATATCAATAAAGTTCAGATCGAATGGTGATCCTTTATCATCTCTTGAATTGATATGATAATATTCATGCCAGGACGCTCCGAAATACATGCTGCCATCCTTCCATCTGTAAGTTGTCAAACCGGCAGAGCCTCTGAGAGAAACACTCTCCTTTCCATAATTTATGAAAGCCAGCTGACAGCTCTCCCTGAATGGCATTACCCAGAATGATTCCATCTTCCCCTTGTCATCAACCCGGTTCATCCAGGTTCTGTGTGTGTTCTGACTGTATCCTGCACCAAAGAACTCACCAACAGGCACCCATACTGACCTGTTACCGTCGAAGGAAGCGGCTATTACTGTTGATCTGAGTGCCTGCGGCTTATTTACTGCATCCAGCTCAACGATAAGTCTGTTTATTGCGTTTTCACCATCTTCGAATTTAATTACAAGGGAATCGCCAGGGAGAACAATCTTTTCAAATATTTTTTCTTCTGAAGATACCGGTATATTATCTGATAAGAACTCCCCGGCATCATCCAGCAATTGCCTGGCATTTTCCAGAGACTGTTTTGAAACAGACTCAACCTTAATATCTTCTGAGTACTTCCTGTACCCAATATTATAGAATACATCAGGCCACCAGTAGCCCTGAGGCACAGGAATACCTTCATTTTCATAAAGCATGACCAGGGAATCACACTCATAGGTTATTTTGCATCGCTTTGAAAAAGGCAGGGGGACATAGAAGTTGTGGTCATAATCACGTCCCTCATCACCAAGAGGGGCCCCTTCCTGAACAGCCACTGCAAGGGGAGGATTTGCAATTGTGTGTCCCCGGAGTAAATCAACCGGTTTTCCCGCCAGCACAGGAATAGACTCATTGTCGATATAAACTCTCAGAGTTCCGTTCTGCGCTTTGTAGAAGGTCATCCACCATCGTACAACAGCGCCAGGGCCAGCCGCATCAAACATTACGAATTCACGCCTGCCCTCATTCTCTTCAACTCTGAGGAAATGAGACATGTCATAATTTGCAAACCACCCTTCCTTATCAGGTGATACCGATGCTCTGTTATAACTGCTAAACTGATTATGTGTATATAGCCTGGCAGGAAAGTATGTCAGGTTCTCACGGCCTGTCATCTCCTCCAGCAGGGAGGTCAAGGTTACCTCTTCAGAGGTACAAGAGCATACAATCAAGCCAAAGATATTCAACAGCACCAAGACCCTGAGGAGCTTTACAAACATGATATTACAAGGTTAGCAGACTCTATTTTATTTCAAGTGTTTCCTTCTTTTCCAGAACCGGAAGTATATCTGCTCTCTCCAGGAGGGCTGGTCTCAGTTTCTTTTCAGAAAGCAACTTAAGCTGATCACCGGAATGTTTGTTCCCGGGCTGGGTGGCATTGCCATAGCTCAGAAGAACGCTAGCCTTCACTTTATCACCAAATTCTGTAACTGCGACATATGTATCTCCATGGAAAGCATGCTT
This sequence comes from Bacteroidales bacterium, assembly GCA_016715075.1. Taxonomy (GTDB): domain Bacteria; phylum Bacteroidota; class Bacteroidia; order Bacteroidales; family VadinHA17; genus LD21. The sequence goes on along the minus strand of JADKBK010000001.1, from coordinate 456,115 downwards.
CTTATTATCCTTATCTTCTGCAAAATACATTGTCCTGAAAACGCCGAAGTTATCAGGACCACCATTGGCAGGAAGATCATAATTCCCTATTCTGAAACGATTAACCTCTCCTCAGGCGATATCAGCTGAACCATATTTCTCTTTTACTGCCTTTGAAGCCTTTACCAGAATTTCCACTGCCTTTTTTTTCTCTTTTAAGCCGGACGGAGTTGTTACTGGTTTTTCCTTGTCCCAACTGATTTCAAACATATTGTTATCTATCTCATTCCACCAGGCTGCAAATAGAACCGCGCCTTTACTTTCCGCATCGGTTTTTCTGTCCCAGGCTTTCAGAATTACTGCAGCTTCCAAAGCTTCAGGTGAAGGAAACTGCCTGACTGCAGAGAGTAAATCGTTCAGGAACCGGTCAGCCACCTCCATTCCTGTATTAAGTTTATAATCAACCAGCTGATCGAATGAAATTGAAGGATTATCTTTAATCATATTTATTGCCCGCTGAGCTCTCCACCAGGTGCCTGCCGGAGCCATATAGGGAGGGAACCTGGATGGTTCCAGAACAGCAGGATATGTACATACCCAGGGAGCATCATTGCAGTTTTGAAGAAATCCGGATGGAGGATTAAGCACCCTTGGAAGATCTTCATAAGGATGTGTCTGCTGCCAGATATATTTTGAATCAGAACCATCCACAGTACCATGCCAGAATGCAAAATCACCTTCACTTCGTACAGGTACATCGCCCCCGAAGAGGTATAATATATTTCCTGACTTATCGGCATATACCACATTGAACATCGGGTTCTGAAGCATCCTGATAGCTGCCTCAAATTCCTGTAGATTCCTGGCACTGGACATCTTGTGATATTGCTCAATTATTGCTGAGTTTTCCAGTCCGGCAATACGAACAGCATAGGCTTTATCACCTTTCTCACCTGTCACCGGACCATGTTTTGAATATTTAAACTCAAACTGTTGCGCCGCAAGGGATCCGTCATCCTGCTTTACTTTTATTGTAATGACCTTTTTCACGAACTGCTCAGTTTTTCCGTCAAGCAGGTAGCCGTCTCCCCTGAGTGTAAGTGCATACCTGTCTGAGGCATCAATCGTATTTACAGTATGGGTCCATCCAAGATTATTGTTGAAAGCTATAGTCAGAACAGGCATCCCAACAAGTGCGGCTCCATAGGTATGTATATCATCTGAGTTGAGATGCGCTTCAAACCAGAGGAAAAAGTCACCCCATGGAAGGTGAGGATTTGAGATCAGCATTGACTTGCCTGATTGCGATTTCGAGGGAGCAATCGCCATGGAATTAGATCCTGGATCAGGTCATTCTCCGAACATTGTTAATATCATCTGAAGCGAGAAATTCAAGACAAATGACTCTCATAGTATGAGCGATAATATCCTCCGCGGTAACAGGAAGAACCTGTCTTAAATTTTCTCCTATTTCATCAGGATGTGCAAGAGAATAATCGTTGATACCTTTAACAAAAGCATCCAGATATGATTTATACTCCTTGTTCTGCTTCAGGTAGCTGTTTCGGGCAAGTCCGGGCAGATCAAAGCGGAGAATCTGTTTGTCTGACTCAAGATAACTCTTACCGAAGTATTCAGCCGCCTGTCCCCTTGCCTGTGCGTAAAGCTGAAGGATAAGGTTGGCATGACTATTCATCTGGGCCCATCCGAAAGCATAATACATATCCGGATTGCTGACTGCGTAAATATGTGGTACTCCCCAATTATCCCATAAGATCTCAGGACCGCCTTTCCTTTCACTTCCACATGCACCTGAAACAAGGATTACGAGCAATAAAGCCATTAATACAGAGGGACAATAACCTTTTCTTCCAAGGTGTTCCGTCCGGACGATATCATTAAAATTTTTCAGCATTGAAAAGAAAATTTCAATTAAAAGCTTTCTTTATATCCGCTAAACTCTGGTTAAAAAGCTTTTCAGTTATCCGGCTAAGCTGTTCTTCATTTCCGGTAATATGAAAGATCCTCTGGGTATGGGTAATTTTTCCTCCTGCCGGAAGAAAAGCTGCCGGTGATGAGCTTTCAATCTCATAAAATGGGCCCATTATGCTACCGTCATCAACGGGTCCGTCATTGTAGGAATTAACTGCATCACCGCTGAATGGGTCAGTCTGTGTTCCCCATTTGCTGTTGACATATTTGGATGGATTATCAGGAGCTGAATACCATAGCAGTGTCAATACCTGTTTTTCCGGATCGTAGCTTCCGCAATATGGCATGGCGCGCTTTGGTGATATACCTATTTTACTTCTGAATTTTCCGTCCGTTTTGAAGAAAAGGATGCCGTCCTTAACTATCAATCGGTCAGGAGGTACTTTGCCGAAATAATCATCACTGACTATTTTTCCGGCCTCACTTTCGCTTCCAGTTTTGAATGGTACAATAACCACCCCGCTGGGTGAAGGATTAAACATTGCCAGCATCCATACCGATAATGCACCCGACCTTTCATTCCATGCTTCCATTCCGCGGTTTATCAAAGTATTTTCAGATTGATATGCCACAAATGACAATGAGTCATCCATATTGATACCTATCGCCTCTCCTGTCTCTGCCACTGAGAGCAGTTTTACACTTCTTTCAATACCAATTTCAAGTTTCTTTCCTGAAGCATTTGTCAGGACAAAATTCCTGCTGAAACTCACTTTGTCACCTGATTGTGAAACAATATCAAATGGCTCGGTATCTATCTCCTTCGGGACGATCCAGTTAGTGAATACCTGCTCTGTTCCCTTCTTAAAGTATATTGAAAACGGACCACCTTCGGGTCCCAGCCATAGTCTCTCTTCGCCGCCATACGGATTAAACTGGGTACTTGGTTGTCCGGCTTCAATAAACTTATAATTGATCCATCCGAAGCTCATTCCCTCATTACCGTTAACACTACTTGTCATTACCCTGCCCTGATACCCCGGTACAAGAAGTAAGCAGGCCTTTGAATCGTTGCTTTTCAATTCTATTGTCGGGATCTTTTTTTCAGAAAAGAAAGCTACATCATAGCCATATTTTCCCTTTGTTACGCTTTCACTCATCTGTTTGGAATTTTTATTCGGGGAGGATGAACAGCCTGCCAAAAATGCTATAGACAATGCCATAACAGAGTGGCTGCAAAATAAAAATGTTGTCTTCTTCATCTCGTCCTGATATTAAAATATTAAAGATTAATTATATAAAATATACTAAACACAAACGATCACAAAGGCCTCAAAGTAAATCTTCTAGGCAGGCTTCATCCATATGAGCTGATCATTAAAGTTATCGCTCATCCTGTATGTCTTAATGTGATCATTGATCGATTCGCCAATAATCTCAATTTTATTCAGGTCGGCAACTCCTCTTCCGGCGCTAGCACAGTAATTGAGGTATCCTACTTTTGCAAAATCAATACCCATCATTTCTACAGCGACGCGATCGGCAGAGAGCCAATCAGGACTTACCACGCAAACCCTGTGATCAACTGGAGTACCGTCATTCGGGCCGTTGCCTTCCATACCCTCGAATCCGTCTATAACTGAGAGATGGGGATGAAGCTGCTGTGAAAGGACAAACAGGTTATAATTTATGCCCCTTATTCCGCTTCCATGGGCAATTGGCTTATCATTTACAGTTCCGGGTTTTCTTGACGGGCTCCAGCTGAAACCCTTGTCTTTTATGGGCGCACCGAAAACAATATTCTTCAAAGAGAGGGTCGCCAACACACGATCATGGGTTTTCATTCGTGCCACAGATACAATATATGAATCCGGATCAAGCAGCACATGTGACATTCTAACAGGATGCGGCCGGAAATCCTTCTCATCAAAAACATGGATTATGTCATACGGTTCCTGGTCAAGATCCACCATTGTAACAGCATACTTTGAAGCCAGCCGGTAATACCCGTAATTGCTGTAACCTTCAAAAGTAGCACCACCGGCTGCTGATTCGGCAATTATTACACTATTATCTTTCCTTATTGATTTAAGAAATTCCAGTATTCCTTCAAGTGTATCAACGTGTGTGGCACACAGAGGCTTGTTGATTGAAACATTGTTGGGCTTGAGGACAACTCTTCGATCGCCTATTGCCCTCGCAATCTGATCCGAATAGGGCTTCAATGCCCGGAAAGCAAGATCGGCGCGGTTATCACCCGTGGTAATGGCTGCACTCGAAGAAAATTGTTGCTGCTGTCCGAAAGAAGCCAGGGTATCAAATGGTTTTAAACATGTCACTGCCACTCCTCCTATCAGAGAGGTCTTCAAAAAATTTCGCCTGTTATAGGTACTCATTATAAATATCTTTAATTAAACCCATGACTAACAGCAGATTGCTACACAAGAGCATCCCTGTTCTCATAAACTTTTGTGACCGCATTCCCGGTAATTTTATTTATTAAAACGCCTTTTTGATGAATAAATGTAAAAATCCCCAAATAATGCAGTAACCAAATTTAGTAATTATGCTGAATAAAAAAGAGAGCGGCATATTAAAGTTTGTTAAAATATATGAATGCTATGGACTTTTGAAAAAGTCGAAGCTTCTACCTTATCTTTCTCTCTGAATCTCTGTGAATTCTCTGTGATCTCTGTGTAACAATAAATAAAGAACTTACACAGGGGCCGAGCGGAAAATTTGCCCTGCGGGCAAATTTAGCGAAGGAGCCGGTTTGCAGAGGTGGACACAGAGTGAGCACAGAGTTCCACAGAGGTTCTTTTACACAGACCCACCCTAATTTACGCTTCCCTGAAAACTTATCACTTTTCTTTTGTGTAGAAATCTGTGCTCTCAAAGATCTTATCAGCAGAACTTGCTATGAAGCCGCTATAGATTTTACCGTCTGATCCGGGATACCTCTGTGCAAACTCATAATAACATGATGGAATGTCATAGGTGCCTTCAGTAAAATTCACTCTTACAATATCAGCCATTGTACTCGACTGCTGAAGCAGGTCAGCCGGTGTGCCCTTTATCTCTCCACCAGAACTGTTAAGAATAAATCCGTTCTTTTTTAATTAAATCGTTGACTTTAATTATATCATTAAATTTTCTCAGTGAATTAATGCTTACCGTAAAATGGTTAGCCCTGAAACCGAAAACATAAAACCATGCTGCATATTCAGATTCCTCCCTCAGCCTGTTGTAGGTCTCATAGGATAATGGATGAAATAAAGCTCCTGAGAAAATCAGATTTACGGAACCATCTCCTGACTTTTCCGTTTTGTGGATCAGCTCATTGAAAGTATCCTGGATAAATGATGAGCAGTCTTTAAGAACAAGCTGACTAATAAATACTCTTGGAGCCCTGTCATCACCAGGGAGTTCAAAATGCTTTGCATAAAGATGCTTATCCTTAAAAAAATACTCACCCTTTGGGACAAATCCTGCTGCAATAAAAGGTTTGGCAACAACGTCAATATTCATATCAGGAAAGTCAAGCGTTCTGAAGGCAATATGGTCATTAACAACATCTTCTCCTTCATTTTTGAAAAGATTAAAAATTTTGCCAACAGAAGGATTCTGATCACTATAATCCTTCCAAAGCCGGTCAAGAATGTATTTTAGTTCCATAATTACATTTTGTTTATTTAAGGTGCCGGGTGCAGGGTACCTGGTGCCTGGTGTTGCAATTTATGAAATACTACCGTTATCTTGATTAAATTTTTATGCCGGGTGTATTATTTTCACACATCATACTGTCTAATTATTTTACATAAAATAAAAATCAAAGATATTTAATATTCTGATCTAATGACATTTAACCATTATGGCACACTCTTTGGCATAACATGGATAAATATTATGAATAAAAATGAAAAATATTATCTTGATAATATCGCTGTTTATGGCACTGGGTTTCCGGCAGGCATCATCGCAGGTTAAAAAATGGACCCTTGAGGAATGTATCAATTATGCTGTAACAAACAATATCGAACTTCAGCGACAGAAGCTGCTGACCAAATCTGCGGAGGTCGATCTCCTGAAGTCCAGAATGGATATCGTACCATCTCTGAATCTGGGATCGGACGCGAATCTGCAATTTGGAAGATCGGTGAACCCGGTTGATTACAGTATAACATTCGAGAAAAACTTCGGTAACCAATATTATCTGAATTCCTACATGAACGTATTCAACGGATTTGTTACAACGAATACTATCGCAGCAAATAAGTTCATGGTCAAAGCCGGATTAGAGTCAGAGAAAATTGCCAGGAACGGACTTATTGTTGACATACTGGGGCAGTTCTACCAGATCCTGTATGCCAAAGGACTTGAGAATGCTTCAAAGATGCAGCTCGATCTGTCAGAGTGGCAGCTCTTCAGGATCACAAAGATGGTAGAAACCGGCAAGGAAGCTCTTTCCCGCCAATTGGAAATTGAGAGCCGTGTTTCGGCTGATAAACTTTCATATATTATTGCACAAAACACAACCAGTCAGGCTATTACTACCATGAAACAAATGTTGCAGCTGCAAGCGGGCTCTGACTTTGACATACTTTTACCGGATCTGGATAATATTCTCATCCCCGACATAACTTTTAATACTGACAGTGTTTACGCCATTGCAACAGTTGTTCTTCCCCGTCTTAAAGAAATAACCTATGAGCTTAATGCTGCTAAAAAACAGTATTCAGCTACAAAGGGATACATCTCTCCGCGACTGACGGCACAAGGGTCTGTTTTTACAGGATATTATAATGTCATAACCGCAAGCAATGCCTCACAGGATCCTTTTAAAACCCAGCTTAAGAACAATAATAGTCAATATGTGAATCTTACACTTAGTATTCCCCTCTTTAACAATTATTCAACAGGAAGAAATATTAAAAAGGCAAAAATAAAAAGAGATGATACAGCTTTAAAGCTCGAACTGGAGAAGAATAATCTTTATACTGAAATTGAAAATGCCTGCCTCAATTACAACAGAGGCAAGGGAGAGTTCGCCGCTTCGGTTGCAAACCTTGAGTATAATAAGAAATCATTCAGCGCTGTTGAGAAAAAATTTGAATCCGGACTTGTCGATGTGACTGACTATTCAGTTGCTCAAACGACGCTGTTTACTGCTCAGACGGAAGCATTAAGAACAAAGCTGCAGCTAATTATCAGAAAACTTGCAATCCAGTTATACTCAACTGGTGAATATGAAAATTTAATAATGAATTAACTATATAAAAACAACAGTAATGGATACTCCTCGTGAAACAATGGATAAGGTAATTCCAAAGAAAAAAGGGCTTCAGAAGAAACACCTTGGATATATCGGAATTGGAATTGCAATTATAGTTCTTCTGTATATGGCATTCTTTGCGGACCGCACCTCAACATATAAGGTTGAAAAAGATAAACTCATCATTGAAGCTGTAACTGAAGACCAGTTCAACGATTACATAACAGTGCCTGGCACAGTCGAACCAATAACAACAATTTTCCTGGATGCACAGGAAGGCGGACGTGTTGAGGAGAAGGTCATTGAAGAAGGAACAATGGTGAAGAAAGGTGACATCATTTTAAAGCTTTCAAATCCCGACCTTCATCTCAATATTCTTGACAGTGAGGCACAGCTTGCGGAAAAAGAGAATTTCCTGAGAAATACACTCACCAACATGGAGCAGCAGAGACTGCAGATAAAAAGAGAACTTCTGAATATAAAGTACGAAATTGAAAGGAAGGAGCGCAACTACCAGCAGAATGTCATCCTGATTAAAGATAACCTGATCTCCAGGGAAGAATTCATCCGCTCAAAAGAGGATCTTGATATGGCTATTCAATCGAGAGATCTCTTTGTTGAACGCCAGAAGCAGGATTCCCTGTTCTATTCAATAAATATCAACAGCATGACAAAAAACCTTGAAAACATGCGCAAGAACCTCAATCTTGTCAGGGAGAGAGCTGAGAATCTGAATGTGAAAGCCCCGGTTGATGGACAGCTCGGACTTTTGGTACCAGAAATCGGACAATCAATTCAGCGGGGAGCCAATATGGGTCAGATCAATGTCCTGACAGCTTATAAGGTCACAGCCCAGATAGATGAGCACTACATTGACAGAGTAAGGACACAGCTTACAGCAACGCTTGACAGACAGGGAAGTGAGTTTAATCTGGTAGTGAGAAGGGTATATCCTGAAGTCAGGAACGGAACCTTCAAAATTGATATGATCTTCAGGGATACCATGCCTGATAATATCAGGACAGGTCAGACATATTATACAAGTCTCCAGCTCGGGCAACCTAAGGTATCATTGCTTGTTCCGATAGGAGGATTCTTCCAGGAGACAGGAGGTCAATGGATATTCGTTCTTGATCCATCCGAATCATTTGCTACAAAACGAAATATCACTATCGGCAGAAAAAACCCAAGATACTATGAAGTTCTTGAAGGTCTTAAACCAGGGGAAAAAGTAATTGTCTCAGGTTATGAAACCTTCGGTAAAAATGAAAAACTAATTCTTAAAAAATCCAAATAACATCTAATATCCAAAGTCATGATTAAAACAATTGATTTAACAAAGATCTTCAGAACAGAAGAGGTTGAGACCACTGCTCTGAATAAAGTTACCCTGAATGTTAAAGAGGGTGAATATGTCGCAGTAATGGGTCCCTCAGGATGCGGAAAATCCACTCTTCTTAACATACTCGGACTGCTCGATAATCCGTCATCAGGCAGCTACATCTTCAACGGAACAGAGGTAGCCAACCTGAAGGAACGCGACAGGACTATCTTCCGCAAGGGAAATATAGGTTTCGTATTCCAGAGCTTTAACCTGATTGACGAACTCAATGTCTATGAAAACGTTGAACTTCCGCTTATCTACCTCAAGATGAAATCAGGCGAGAGGAAAAAAAGAGTCGAAGATGTACTTGAAAGGATGAAAATCTCACATCGTGCAAAACATTTTCCTCAACAGCTTTCAGGAGGACAACAGCAGAGGGTTGCAATAGCCAGGGCAGTTGTTGCCAATCCCAAGCTGATTCTCGCCGACGAACCAACAGGTAACCTCGACTCTAAAAATGGTATTGAGGTAATTAACCTTCTTACCGAACTTAACAAAGAGGGAACAACAATCATTATGGTAACACACTCAGACAGGGATGCCGGATATGCACACAGGGTAATTAACCTGTTCGACGGCCAGGTAGTCACCGAAAAAATTATGTAACGGGGTTTCCTATAGACTTTCTATTGTTGTTTAAAAAGTCAATGCTTCTACTTTAGCTTTCTCTGTGGCCCTCTGTGCTAACTCTGTGCCCTCTGTGTAAGTTTCTAACTTATTATTACACAGAGAATCACAGAGGTATACACAGAGGAACACAGAGGAATTTTCAAACAACCCCTCACAATTCGTATTTTCTGATTTTGTTATAGAGTGTCTGACGGGTAATTCCAAGCTTTTCCGCAACAGTGCTCATATTGCTGTTATATCTCTTCAGGCTGTCTGAGATCATTCTTTTTTCCATCTCATCAAGAGTACATTCAGTATGCACAACACTCCTGGAAGAGCTTTGGAAAACAAAATCGGCCGGTTTGAGAACAGGTGATTCCGACATTATCACGGCTTTCTCTATTGAATGCTGTAACTCTCTCACATTGCCGGGCCAGTTATGATTTGCCAGCTTTTCCATCGCATGAGTACTGATCTTTAAAGCACCTTTTCCATATCTCTCCGAATCGGCCCGAAGAAAATAATTAGCCAGTATTGGAATATCATCAACCCTGTCACGCAGAGGCGGGACTTCTATCATTATTGTATTTATCCTGTAAAGGAGATCCTCCCTGAACCTGCCATCACTGACCATCTGAATAAGGTCGCAGTTTGTGGCACAGATTAACCTGATATCAACAGGGATCTGCCTGTTGGATCCAACCCTGACAACATACCTGTTCTGAAGGACACTCAACAGCTTTGCCTGTGACTGAAGAGAGAGATTCCCTATCTCGTCGAGAAACAGTGTTCCGCTATGAGCAATCTCAAATTTACCCTTCCGGTCTTCCCTTGCATCGGTGAATGCACCTTTCACATGGCCGAATAATTCACTTTCAAAGAGTGTCTCGGTAATAGACCCCATATCGACGCTTACCAAAAGCTCACCAGCTCTCTTTGATTGATTATGAATCTCTCTGGCTACCAGTTCTTTTCCGGTGCCATTCTCCCCAGTGATCAGAACATTGGCCTCAGTACCTGCAACCTTCCTGACAATGTTCATTACATTTATCATTGTGGGTGATGCTCCAAGAATTATTTTTTCCCAACCCTTATTAATCTCCTTCTTCAGCAGTTGGTTATCTTTTTTCAGGGTACTGGCTTCAAGCCTGGAAAGCCTGAGCTGCCAGGCTACATTTATTGTGGCCAGTAGCTTTGTACTATCCCACGGTTTCAGAATAAAATCTGCAGCACCTTCCCTGATAGCCCTCACAGCCAGCTCAATATCTCCGGATGCTGTTACAATAACAATACTGATATTCCTGTCATAGCTGAATATCTCCTTCATCCAGAAGAATCCTTCATTACCATTATGAATGCCGGATTTGAAATTCATATCGAGCATCACAATATCCACATCGTTCTTTCTTAGTATTTGATTTATACGGTTTGGATCGGTAATAGTGATGACTTTGTCAAATTCATTCCTTGTAATCTGCTCCAGTGCATTCAGAGTGCCCCTGTTTTCATCGACGATCAGAATTGTCCCCTTTGTCATTTTTCATCTTTTTTCAAAAGACGGAATAAAATTCAGAATGTGTCAAAAAAATAGACAATTTATAAAATTATTAATTTTTATGCAACATTTGTCCCACAAGCACGTCTTTAATATGAAAAGCATAAAAACACAAAGCCATGACAGTAAAATTAAATGCTAACGAAGTAGTTCTGAATGCGGGTGACACAAACCAGGTAATAGACAACAATAAAGTAGATGGGAAGCTGATTGTCACAAATCAGAGAATATATTTTAAAGCTTTAAAAGAGGAGGCAGAGAAATTCAATCTTGAAATTCTTTTCGACAATATTCTTGAAGTTATATTTTACAGCAAGGGTTTTTTCCCTGTCAAGGGTCTTAATGTAGTAACCAAGGACGGAAAAAGCCACAGCTTTCCTCTTAAGAAAAGGGATGAGATCGGCCAGCTTATTAACAGAATGTACTAGCAGTCTTATAATCAAATACCCAATATAATCCGAACATTACACAGTAGAGACGTTGCATGCAACGTCTCTACTTTTTTTGTCTATTTTTTTAAAGCGAATGCAACATAACTGTCGCCTGATTTTGTTCCCATTTTGCCACCGCCGCATGCTATTACGATATATTGTTTTCCTCCAGCCTCGTAGACGCTTGGGGTTGCATAGCCTCCTGCCGGCAGTTTATATTTCCATAATTCCTTCCCTGTATCCTTATCAAAAGCTCGTAAATATTCATCTTTTGAAGCACCGATAAAAACTATACCTCCCGCCGTTACCACCGGTCCGCCATAATTTTCTGTTCCTGTCTGCGGGATGCCTCTGGCAGTCAATTCGGGATATTCCCCCAGCGGTACCTGCCAGAGTATAATCCCTTTGTTCAGATCTATTGCAGATAGTGTCCCCCAGGGAGGTTTTACTGCCGGGTAACCTTCCTTATCCAGAAACCGGTTATAACCGGTATGAGTATATGGTACTACCGGAAGATTGGTGTCCTGTCTCACTGACGCGGAAACCTGCCTGGACTCAGATCCGTTCAGAAACGCAATAATCGCCTCCTTTTCGTCCTGCTTAAGCTGTTTAAAGGAGGGCATGAACCTTTTTCCGTTGTTGATTAATGCTAGAATTTCCTTATTACTGAATTTTGCAGAAACTTTTCTCAAATCAGGGTAAGTACCAGTTGGGTCACCTTCCCTTTCAGTACCGTGGCATACTGCACAATGCACACTGTAGATCATCGCACCAGCCGATTCATTATTATTTTTCGAATTGTTGATCTCTACCATTTTAAGTATCCAGGGCATGACATTTGCATTGACAAACAAAATTGCTTTTTGCGGGTCAATTGCCGCTCCGCCCCTCTCCTCCTCCGTCGAATCCCGGGAAAATAATGGTTCCCTGCGTGCTGGGGGGCATGAATAATTCACCTGTCCTGACAGAATCAAGTATATCAGCCACATATTTATGTGATTCAGGGCTTACATTTGTTATCTCATCACGGGTGAATATCTGGGGAACAAATGGAGGCGGGATGGTGGGAAAGGGCTGAGATGGCCATGTCAATTCATTTACCAGATCAGAGACTGGTACCGGTCGCTCTTCCACAGGAAACAACGGCTCACCCGTTTTCCTGTCAAGCATGAATACAAAACCCGATTTGGTGATCTGCGCCACCGCATCAATTTTCTTTCCGTTATGAGTTACTGTAACAAGATTTGGAGGCGCTGGCAGATCCCTGTCCCACAGGTCGTGATGAACAGTCTGATAGTGCCATATTCGTTCCCCGGTTTGAGCATTCAGGGCAAGGATACAATTGGCAAAAAGATTGGCTCCCTTTCTGTTACCGCCCCAGAAATCGAAGGCTGCCGAACCCGTCGGGATATAAACAACTCCATTGGCTTCATCGAGGCTCATGCCGGCCCATGAATTGGCAGCCCCCACATTCAGCCAGGCATCAGGCGGCCAGGTATCATATCCAAACTCACCCGGTTTTGGTATGGTATTGAAAGTCCATGCCAGTTTTCCCGTCGGTATGCTGAATGCACGTATATATCCCGGGGCACCACCGAAATCTTCAGATACCCTGGAACCTACTATAATTAAATCCCCGTAAATTATGCCAGGAGTGGTTGTCACGAGATAAAGATCTCCGGACTTTTCACCTAATCCCTCTTTTAACGATACCCTGCCGGCAGAACCAAAGCTTTCAATCAATTTTCCACTCTCAGCATTGAGCGAAAAAAGACCAGTACCTGAGGTAAACAGAATGCGCCTGTCATTACCTTTTCGCCAGTAAGTGACTCCTCTGTTCACGTTTTGTGCTACCGGATTTTCGGGTTCAGGATCAAATTCCCATATCCTTTCACCGGAAACCGCATTGAGTGCAAAAACCTTCAGACCAGGAGAGGTGCCATATAATATTCCGTCAATGATTATCGGATTGCACTGTATCTGTGTATGGTTTCCGGAAACATCGTCTCCTGTTTGGTATTCCCATACAGGTACAAGCTGATCAATATTATCCCTGTTAATTTCTTCAAGCCTGGAATAATGAGTGCTGAAATTATCTGCCAGATAGACTGGCCAATCTTTACCGGCTCCGGCTGATCTGTGATCATTCTGTCCTGAGCACCCTGTAATGAGAGGCGTTGCGAAAAAAAAGAGTACGACGAGCCGAATAATGCAAACTGAGATGGTTTTCATGGCAGAATCCTTTTCAGCAAGATAGCTAATTTTATCTTTGCTAAATCATTTATAATCAAATCATGCCATGATAAATAGCATACGAATTTGCTCAATAAACCTGTCTGCCTTACCAGCATACAGCTGTAAAATCCAATCAGTTTATGCTATTCATATTTCAGTGACTGGGCTGGGTTTACCCTTGCTGCCTTCAAAACCCTGTAGCTTATCGTAATAACTGCAATACCGAGTGCAATTGTCAAACCGGCAACAAAGCTAAAAACTCCAAGGTTTATCCTGTAATAGAAATTCTCCAGCCATCTTCCTGCGTAGAAATAAATTATTGGCCATGCTATGATTGCTGATATTGATACAAGTATTATGATCTCCTTCGAAATTTCAATATAAATACCTGTAATTGACGAACCCATCGCTTTCCTGACGCCTATTTCCTTAGTACGCTGCTCTACAGTATATGATGTTAAACCGAACAGCCCCAGGGATGCAATAAAAATGGCAAGTACAGCAAAGATCACAGCCATTTTTGCATTCTGTTTTTCCTGACTGTACATCTCCTCGAAATCAGCATCAAGGAAGTAATACTGTAAAGGGCTGTTGGCTGAATAATCCTTCCAGATCTTTTCAATCTCATTTATTGTAGCTGAATAATTGGTAGCTGAAAGTTTTACTGTGATATATCCCCAGTAATTATCCTCTGTCTGAAGGAGAAGCATGTAAGGCTGTATCGGATTACGAAGTGATTCAAAATTAAAATTCCTTACCACTCCTATAATAGAGATAGGTTCAGGTCCTGACTCACCCGGTCTGAGGATCCTTGTCTTTTCAAGATCTGTGATACTGAAATTCTTAACGGAGCTTTCATTAATGATGCATGCATGGTTATCTGTAGTAAAGGATTCACTAAATGACCTTCCGGATGCCAGTGTCATCCCATAGGTATCCAGGTAATCATAATCCACCCAGGAGGTTGCCATCAGGAAAGTTTCGTCCTTCCTGCCCTCCATCATATAACCATTATTATTGTTTGTACGGCCGGGGACCGCAGTCGAACTTGCAATGTTTATCACCCCCGAATTCTTTTTACGCTCTCCTTGAAGGCTTTCATCTTGTTGCCAACAACATGCGCTCTTTCTATGACAATAAGTTGTTCCTTTTTGAATCCTACATCCTTATTCAGCATAAATTTTATCTGCCTGTTCATTATCAGAGTACCTACAATAAGAAGTATCGACACTGCAAATTGAAATACGACAAGGACTCTTCTGAGTTTCCCGTTGCTTGTACTGTTTTTTGCATTTCCCTTTAGTACTTCGTATGGGTTGAAGGAGGAGAGAAAGAATGCCGGATAGCTTCCTGCCAGAATTCCCACAATAACAGTGAACAGCAGAAGAGCAGGCATTGTGTACCAGTCCGCAAAGAGCTTAAGTACTAGTTTGGTTCCAAGCAGATTATTGAAATAAGGCAAACTCAGTCTGATAAAAATCATTGCAATAATCAGGGAGATGAAGGCGAGTATAAATGATTCCGAAAGGAACTGGGTAATGAGCATGCCTCTTGTGGAGCCTCCTATTTTCTTGATGCCAACTTCTTTTGCCCGCCTCGAGGCCTGGGCAGTGGCAAGATTCATGAAATTAATAGCGGCTATAACCACTATCATAATTGCAATGCTACCGAAAATGATAAGGTATTTCGGATCACTCGGAGCTTTAAATCCTCCCTGAATAGTGTTGTCCAGATGAATATCCGTAAGTTTCTGCAGGAAAAACCTGTATTTGTTGCCTTTATTGAGAAATTCCTGAACTGTTGTACCGAGATACTTCTGGAGTTCCGGACCTACGTATTTAACAATTAAATCATTGAATTTGGAATCAACAGTTTTGTAGCTTGAGTTGGGCTTCAGCAGAATATACAGGCTGAAACTATTGTTCATCCACACCTGTTCTTTCGACCGCGGATTAGTCAGGAATGATGCCAGCATACTGGCTTCGAAATGAGTATTTGCGGGAATATCACCCATTACACCGGTGACAAGCCATCTTGTGGTATCAGATCCAATCTTTATCATTTTGTCGATTGGATTCACGCTTCCGAACAGCTTCTTTGCTGTGGATTCAGAAAGAACAACTTTGTAAGGACTGTTAAGAACGTTATCCGGATCACCCTTCAACAGAGGAATTGAGAAAAAATTAAAAAATGAGGAATCTGCTGATACAATATGATTATCAGTAAAGGTCTGCTTCTCGTACTCAACTACAGTAGGTCCTACTCCGTCCATCCTGAGAAAGTCCTCGACCTCCGGGAATTCCCTGGGAAGAGTAGGACCCATAACTGCCGGAGTAAAGGAACCGGTGATCTCCTGTCCGCCTATCTTGCCATTAAGAATAACTCTGAATATCCTGTCTTTCTTAACATTATACCTGTCGTAACTGGCTTCATTAATAACAAAAAGAGCGATCAGAAGGCTGCAGGCAATTCCAATGGAAAGACCAAGAACGTTGATGATAATGTATGCACGCTGTCTTTTAAAAGACCTGAAACTATGCTTTATTAGATTGTTAAACATATCTGATGAAATTAATAGGGTTGCTTTACTTAAATCAATATTTTGGATTATAAACTGTCTGTGCTTTTCATTCAAAAGACGTCAGAAATCTTTCAAAGTTGCATCTCAGTTAATCAACTTTCAGTGCCTGGGAGGGATTTATTCCCGTTGCCTTATATGCCTGGAAACTAACCGTTAACAGTGCAATTAGGATGGAACCGATGGCTATTATACAGAAAATAAGTGGATTGATATCAACCCTGTAGGCAAACTGCTTCAGAAGATTCCATACAATCAGCCAACCTACAGGAACAGCAATCAGAATTGAAATCAGAACCAGCACAAGAAATTCCCTGCACATTGTAATCATTATGGCGGATGATCCTGCTCCCATAACTTTTCTAATGCCAATTTCATTTGTCCTTCGTTCGGCTGAGTATGAAGAGAGTCCGTAAAGTCCCAGGCTGGCAATAATCACAGCCAGTATTGTGAAATATTTCAATAGCTCTGTAAGCCTGATTTGAGATTTAAAGAGGTTTTTATACTCCTGATCTACAAAATTATACTCAAGGGGGTACTCGGGTATTACACTCTTCCATGTTTTTTCAACAGATTTGAGAGAGCCTGGGATATTACCCGGAGTTAGCCTGATAAGAATAATATTAAGATAATTTGTGTCTGCCAGGAGAAAGGCCATAGGTTGAATCTTCTGATCCGCACCCTGGAAATGGAAATTCTTTAGAAGACCTACAATAGTCCCACTTTTACCCATGAATTTGAAGTTATGGCCAACAGGATTTCCAATTCCGATTATTTTTGCAACCTCCTCGTTAACAAGGAAATTACCTGTTGTATCTCTGGCAATATCAGTTGAAAAATCTTTTGAGAAATCACGACCTGCCACAAGCTCCATTTGCATTGTTTTAAGGTAATTATAATCAATCCCATTAAATCCAATAAGCACATCCTTGCCTGGCTCCTTACCGTCCCATACTGCACCGTCTGAATTGCTCCCAATATTCAGGGGATCACTCAGCGATGCAGTTACTCCCTGGATCAGGGTCTCTTTCCTGAGTTCCCGTTCAAGGGCATAATATTTCTTCCTCATATTAGCCGTCATCTGTATGCTTATAAGATTATCCTTGTTGAAGCCAAGGTCTTTGTCCTGAAGGAATTTCAGCTGTCGGAACATAAAGATTGCTGCAATACCTATAAGAATTGAAAGAGAAAATTGTATAACAACGAGTACCTGCCTTAGTCTTCCGTTCCCTCTGCCGGAAGAAGCTGCCCCCTTTAATACCCTCACCGGTTTGAAGGATGACAGAAACAATGCAGGATAGATGCCTGAAATGATCCCGGCCAGGACTCCAAGCAATATATAGCTTATTACAAACTGCTTCTGAAAGAGGTCTGCTAATGTAAAATGCTTACCGGAGACATGATTGAACAAACCTATAAAGAGTCCCACAAGAATCAGAGCTATTACCATAGCCACAGTGACCATAATGAGTGATTCCAGCAAAAACTGAATGACAATTGACATCCTGGATGCTCCTGCAACCTTTTTTACACCTATCTCCTTGCCTCTTGAAGAAGCTTTTGCTGTGGATAAATTGATAAAATTTATACATGCTATCAGAAGAACGAAAATAGCTATCATCGTAAAGATATATACGACTATGATGGGTCCCTTCCCATCACCATAACCCCATCTGGCATGTAAATGTATGTCCAGCAGCGGAAATAGCACAAATTTTGTTTTGGTTTCCGGAATATTTTCAAGTACAACATCTGTAAGCTTTTTATTCATCTGGCTCATGTCAGCCTCATTATCAAGCATGACATATGTAAATATTGAATTATCACCCCAGAAATTTCCGGAAGCTCCTATCTCCTTTAAAAATGAATAAGGCAGAACTCCTTCGAAAGAAAACTCTGAGTTTCGTGGGAGGTTCTTCATTACACCTGTCACCATGAACTCGAACTTATTTTCAAGGGTAAGCGATTTGCCAATTGGATTTGTCTTTCCAAAATACTTTAAAGCCAGTTTTTCAGTAAGTACAATTGAATTTGGAGAATTTAGTGCAGTTTCCGGATCTCCATACAAAAACGGGAATGAAAATATCCTGAAGAGACCCGAATCAGCAGCAACAATTGATTTTTCGAAGTATACTTTATCTTCCTGCCGGAATAAAAGCCGCGGAAGCCATGGGTGTATTCGTGTCTGCTCTTTTATTTCTGGAATTTTTTCTTTCCACACCGGACCAGCAGGATGTGGTGTTACAGTGACATGAAACCTTTCCCCTGAGTAGAACTGATCCTCTTCGACACGGTATATGTTTTTTGCATTCAGATTGAATTTTTCAAAACTCAGTTCATCCTGTACCCATAAAAGGATAAGCAAAGATGCTGCCAGACCAACTGCCAGGCCGGTTACATTAATGAATGAGATTCCTTTGTGCCTGAAAATATTTCTTAGGGCTATTTTGAAGAAATTACTTATCATGATGTGAAGGTTTGGTTACGGCTAAATGACGTATTTCCTTCAAACATGTTGCATCCAAAATGTCAGTCAGAGATGAAATTATTGTACGTTTTCCGATATGGATCAGGAAAACAGTGAAAGTTTATTACTGATAAGGGAATTGGAGGATCAGTCTCTACTAATATTCAGGCAGATATTTCATAACCAGCGGTCGCCATTCAATCTGCCTGATAACAATATTTCTAATCCGAATACAGCTGCTCCATGCAGTGAATGCCACCCTTGAATAGAGTGTATTATCGAGAGGATCCGGATCATTTAATTCAATTGCAAGCTTCCCGTCAATAAATATGAAACAGTTGCCATCAATACTTCCGGCCTGGATCCTGTAGCTCCTTCCCGGTACAAAGCTTGTATTCGGAGTTGTTGCTGCCAGTTTGTATTCAGGTGACTTTTCAATGCCAACCCTGGCTCCGTACCAGCCGCAGATGCTGCCAATATATGCATTTCCGCAACTGTTAAGAGTTTCGCTCCACTCACCATTCCACATAAAATTGATATCATGAGTTGAAGGCAGAATAGTTGCCGCTTCAAAATCGAGTAATATATTTCCCGGAAACAATTGTTTCAGAATGGCCATTCCTGCTGATTCCTCAGGATTCTTTCCAATAATCCAGCCGTCTTCAACACTCCAACGACTGTTATAAGTTATGAAATGATCATTGAAATTATCAGGGGTTATAATTTCATTAAAAAGAATGAATGAATTCTCCGGATCGATCTCCTTGTCTATTAACTGAAGCATAAAATGATTATTTATACATGCCAAAAGTAATAATCATTATGGAATAAAGAGGAAGCTACTAAAAATCCGGGGCTGTTGAGAAAGTCAAGCTCCATTAACCGCAAAGTTCGCAAAGAAAATACGCAAAGATCGCAAAGCAGTAAGTAAAATGCTTTTGCTTTGTGTCCTTTGCGAAGACTTAGCGGACTTTTACGGTTAAAAAAGACCTTTTCACCAGCCCCTAATTCAGATTGATCTTTCGATGTTTTTAGGATCTGTTAAAGTTGAATTAATCAGATTATTTGGCTTTCAAGTAATAAACCGAATTGTAGCTCTGACCTTGTGCTATCATTACACCATTCTGATCAATAAACAGATTAAGAATATCGCTGTTCAGATAAAAATCCTCATAATTTATTAAATCGGCTGACTTCAGAATGCCATAGCCAGGAATGGTGATATAATAATTGCTGCCCCATTTGCTGAATGTGTTTTCCATCGAGGTGCCCCACTCAGGATATACGGTATGAACTTTATTAAAAGTTGCTGCATAATCGGTTGATCTGTAAATTGAGATTCCTGGCTCCTGTGTAACTATATAGATATCGTCATCTTCGTTTACGTAGAGTTTAAGTGAATAACCAGGAGTTACCACAGGTGTCCAGGTGAGTCCGTCATCGTACGACCTGTTAAGACTGCAGCAGTTCGAACCATGGATAAGCAGGGATCCGTCCTTAAGCCTGAAAACATCTCCGGAGCCAATCGATTCTATTCCATCGCCGGCATCGGTCCATGTTTCACCTCCATCACTGGAGTACCTGGTGGGATGATCAAAATCAAAAACCCATAGCCAATTATCATTTGAGACAGACATATAAATATAGTATGGACGGTCCGGATATGGTTTTGTGCAAGCTCTCCAGGTTTCACCGTGATCGGTACTCTTTATTATTTCTCCGGTCCATGTACTTCCATAGATAATACCATTTCCATCTATATCGAGTGTTCTTACCGATGTCAGCAGCGGATCGGGCACTGTTTCCCATAAATAATACCTATCACCGGGCCTGTAGACAGTACTTGCCGCGATCATGAATGTGACCTTATTCACCGTATCTGCAACCATATCAGTCATGTGGCCGTCTGGATCGCCGCTCCATTTATCCCACTCCCCGGGTCTGAAACCGTATGCTAGAAGATCTGTTGATGTCAGGTACTTGCCCGACATATCGTATGACTTAGCCCTGAGGATCTGATCTGTTGATCCGAAACCGAGCTGCCACTTCGTTGATGCTATTCCATGACTATTTGTAATGATTTCCGTCGAAGTTACAGAGCCGCCTCCCTTAACTACCTCAAAAACAACCCGTATCTGCTCACTTACATTGGTCGCATAATTGTAAGATAAAATGGATACACTGTCGTTGACCCATTCGCCGGCAAGAAACCTTTGTCCCTGCTGGTTCTGATAAATGAAAGAGAAATTCCTTAATAATTCATAGGAAGGATCAGGAAACCTGTCACATGCTATGACAATACAGAGAACTGAAATCAAAACTAATGGCCTTTTCATCGGTAGTCAATTTTAATATGCAGACTGGGGGATCTTCAACCCTATCAGGAATGAGACAGTACCATTCTTTATTGACAGATCGGGTGCTCCGTATTGATTATAACCTGCTGTCTTCTGGTCAAAAACATTTACAAATCCTGTACTATACCTGAGAGAAATTGTTGCCCTGTAATTATTTTTCAGCGGCAGAGAAACTCCTCCGCTGAATATCCATCCGGCATCATTATCCCTTATAATCCTCTCCATATCGTTGTAGATAACCGTTTTCCTGAGTATATAGCCGGACCCCGAATTGGACTCGTCATAAGCAGTGCCTGTACAGCTGGAATTAATTTGCAGCCCCACCCATGGGCCTGTGTTAAAAAACAGTGATTTTCCGATATTGAAATTCAATAAAAGCGGAATTACTATATAATCAATTTCGAGTCTTGAATCCACATCATAAACAGGGCTTCCCTTCTTATAGCTCAAATAAAAGATTGTACTTGAATCTCTGAAGGAGTATCCTTTACGTTCAAATGATATGCCTGTCTGAAGAGAAGTATTTTTGTCAAGTCTGTAGTCGAGAATGAATCCGACAGAGGGCCCCATTATTGACGAATAATTTTCCTTATCCGTCTGTTTGGCAATCCATGACAGATTGATGCCTCCCTGAAATTCAAGAGTAAGTTTTCTCTTTAAGGTATCCGGGGTATGTTTTGTTTCTGCCGGTGACTTCTTCTTATTCAGGAACCCATTATATGTAAGGCCGAGTGCAAACTCAGATGATCCGTGTTTAAGATTCGCGTTATCAAAGATCTAATGCCACCCTTTCGAATATCCGATGCTTAATGATGCCCTGAAATTATCACTCTGGGGGCATGATATCACAGAGGAGAAGATATAACCAAGATCATTTTTAACAGGATCAGGATACTCATAAGGGTTACTGATACTGCTATTAGTTAAATATGAATAGAACAAGCCGGCTTTAAGATCAAAACGAAGCGCCGAGGGAATGGAAAAGTTCAGAAGAAGCGGAACCCTGAGGAAACTGAAATCCATCTTCCGTGTACTATAAAAATCAGGAAAAGGATATGGATATGGATATGAATTGAGGGGATAAAAGTTTATATATCCATTATTATAGGTTTTGGCTTCGTAATAAATTGTACTGAAATTCAATCCGGTCTGAATACCAAGATACCTGTTGAATGAGTATTCCAGTGATATGCCCTGCACAGGCCCCGGTTTATGATACCAGCGTCCGTAATTATCCTGGCCATGTATATCCGAAAAGTTGACTCCGCTATAGATCCCATAGGAGAGTTTCTGAGAATAACTTACTGAATTACTGTTAAATAACAATAATAAACAAACCAGACAGAAAAAGGTTCTCATTTATTTGACTTTCAAGGGTTAGTATTAAATACGGCGCAACAATCATGCCATAACCCTCTCAAAAAGACTTCTTTTCCTGTCTGATTTTCAATAATTTATTACAAAAGAAGCACTACCCTCTC
This sequence comes from Bacteroidales bacterium, assembly GCA_016715075.1. GTDB lineage: Bacteria > Bacteroidota > Bacteroidia > Bacteroidales > VadinHA17 > LD21. The sequence continues at coordinate 433,835 of JADKBK010000001.1, read as the reverse complement.
AGGCAATTAAAGGCTCCAGCCTTTCCTGTACTCTGTATGCAGGAACTTATTTGCCTCAGGAAGGTTAGTGAAGCTGAATTTCTCAGGATCCCATTGCAGGATCAGTCCGCTTAGCTTTTCCTTTAATTCGCTTCTTAAAACAATATTTCCCAGCAGTACGGTTTCAGTGAGAGGGCCTGCCCATTCGAAATCGGATCCGCCCGGTTCTCCGCCTTTACAGGCACGTATCCACTCCTCTTCATGACCAGGAGAAGAAGGGATGGAAGGAGCCGGAGCTTTATATGACTCCCTCAGTGATTTCGGAAGTATTTTATCATCAAGTATCATTCCTTTATCCCCTACATAGAGTGTGCCTCCGCTGCCCATCTGCATTCCCTCTTCCATCTCCTTCATCAGCAGCGGACGAAGTCCTCCGTCATACCAGGTGAGTGTAACAGCCGGCATATCTCCCCGTGCAGGAAACTCGTATCTGACGATAGACCCTGAAGGATAGGTCTCCAGATTGACAAGAGTTGATACCGCCTGAACTGAAATCGGATATTTAAGCTTCAAAGCCCTGAATATGGGATCAAGTGAATGGCATCCTATATCGCCAAGTGCGCCGGTTCCATAGTCCCACCATCCCCTCCAGCTGAAGGGGTGATAAGCCGGATTATAAGGACGCATCGGAGCTGGTCCGGTAAAGAGATCCCAGTCAAGCTCAGCAGGCGTCGGATGTGTATCTTTTGGACGGGCTACACCCTGGGGCCAGTAGGTCTTTAACAATCCATTATTTGGACGATCGGTCCAGACGTGAACTTCACGAACAGGTCCTATCACGCCATCCCAGATCATTTCTCTGAGACGTCTCGGACCATCGCTTGCCTGACCCTGGTTACCCATCTGACTGGCAACCTTGTATTGTTTTGCAGCCTTAGCAAGCTCTTTAGCTTCAAATACACTATGGGTCAGAGGCTTTTGTGTATATACATGCTTCCCTCTTTTCATCGATTCCATGCTGATAACCGCATGAGTGTGATCAGGAGTAGCTATAATTACACCATCGATATCTTTCTGTTTGTCGAGCATTACACGAAAGTCCTTATATTGTTTCGCTCCGGGATAGGTTTTAAATATTTTCATTGTCGGCTCCCTCCAGTCAACGTCGCACAGTGCCACAATATTCTCTGTTTTGGCAACATTTTCCAGGTTAACACGGCCCATGCCTGCAATTCCTACACCGGCAAGATTCAGTTTATCACTTGGGGTTTTGTGCCCTAATCCTGAAACAGCATGGCTGGGAACAATAGTCAGACCCGCCAGCGCCACAGTTGAGGTTTCTATGAACCCTCTCCTGCTGATTGGTTTGGATGATTTACCTTGCATCATTTTTGAAATGTATTGGTTTCGTATTAAATCAGTAGTCAAGTAAAAGATAAGTTGTGAACTGTTGAAGAAGTAAATTTCGTTTGTGACACCCCTATCCCTCCCGATAGCTATCTGGAAGCTATCGGGACCCCCAGGGGACTTATCGAAATAAAGTGATTCAGAAGCCCCCCCTGGGGGGTTTGGGGGTAGAAATGATCTTTTTCAACAGCGCTATAATGCAGTTGGCAATTCAATGAAATCACTCTGCAGCCCAGTCATCGGTGCGGAAAGATGAAGCGGGTAGTCCTTCAGTATTGAAAAGATCGCCGACAATAAAATCCTTGAAAGCATATCTTACTGCTACAGGGTCATTTACATATGGGCACATGAGAGTTATCCCTTCATCTGTAATAAAAGCTTTCGCAGGAGAGAACCTTTTATTTGAACCAGCCACCTCAAAACACGACAATTCCTTTCCAAAGGAGGTAAGTCCGTTGGCTGCAAAATTGAAAGTCAGTTTTACAACAGGTCCTTCCACTTTCATATCCTTAAGCACAGGACCTGAGAATGCAAATCCGTTCCTGCCATAAGTTTTTGCAAGCGCAAGAAGTGCAAGACGTTCGGATCCGGTTTTTTTATCCGCAGGATGAATATTATCCTTTTCACCCAGATCCATTATGCAAGCCATACCAATCCCCGGAATTGCTGTCGATGCCTTCAGCTGCGCTTCCCTTAGCCAGGCCGAATTCAGCCCTCCTGTTCCGTAATCAAAGGGAGCAATCTGCACATAGTAGAATGAAAAATCCCCGACTTCCCATAAAGCTCTCCAGTTCTCAACAAGCCCGGGCAGCAATGATACATATTTGTCAGCCTCATTCCTGTTGGATTCTCCCTGGTACCAGATTGCCCCCTTAATGCCATAACCAACCATAGGATTAACCATAGCATTGAAAAGAACAGTAGGAGTCTGGGGTGAAAGAGTGCCCTGCTGGTTTTTGTCAGGAAGTGTGACAAAACTGAATTTTTTGATTCCGCTTTCACTGATCCATGGCTCGATTCGTGTACCACCCCAGCTTGTGTTTATAAGACCGACGGGTACATTTAAGATTTTATTGAGATATAGTCCGAAAAAATAACCTGTTGCACTGAATTCGCTGACATTTTCGGGTTCACAAAGCTGCCAGCTGCCTGTAAAATCATCAACCGGCTGAAGACTTGTGGCCTTCCTGACTGTAAACATACGGATGCCGGGATTAGAAGATGTTGTTATCGCATCATTGGAGCCTGTAACCGGCTGATTAAAATATCCCTTAACAGGCATCTCCATATTAGACTGGCCTGAACAAACCCATACTTCTCCTATCAGGACATTCTTTAACTTCAGTGTTTTTCCGTCACTAATGGATATTTCATAAGGACCCCCTGCAGAAGGTGTGGCAACTTTTACTTTCCATTTGCCGTCAGTACCTGCTTTGACAGTGTACATTTTTGTGTTCCATGAGGTAATGACCTTCACTGTGGAGCTGTTTGCGGCAGTTCCCCAAATAGCGGCATCGGTCTTCTGCTGCAGTACCATATTGTCACCGAAAATAGCCGGCAGTTTTACCTCTCCGAAAAGAGAGTTTGATGTGACAAATAGTACTGTCAATACTGCTGTGAGAGATGAAAAGATTCGTTTCATATATATTTAATTAGTTAGCTAATTGAAATTCCAGTTATTATTGTTTTTACTGTCAGGCGCTTTTTGGGTCTCTGTTGTTTATTCTTTTTTTGCCAACAAGATGCAAAGACACGAAGACTCACCCGAAGGTTATTTAACAACTTCCAGCCAGGCTGATGCCATAAGCTGCGCTCCGGCAAGGGAAGGATGAACACCGTCGGGTGTCCAGTATGAACCTGGCGCCTGCTTCTGTGCCTCATCAAAGATCTTCTGATAAGGAATAAAGAGAGCTCCGAATTTATCCGCAATCTCTCTTGCGGCCTTCTGGTAACTGTAAAACTCAGGGTACCATTTGTCATCCACTGCCTGTATTTCAGGAACTGCAAATGGCTCACAGATAACTAATTTCACATCCGGAAGAGCTTTCCTTGTACTGTCAAGAAGAGCGATATAATCATTCCTGTAAATATCAACAGTCCCTTTATAGTCGCCATTCAGCTTATGCCAGATATCGTTCACCCCTATAAGTATACTCAGAATATCGGGCTTAAGATCAAGACAGTCCTTATCCCAGCGCTCTGCCAGCTGATATACCTTGTTCCCCGAGATTCCTTTATTATGAATTTTAAGATCCAGCCCGGAATATTTCTCAAGAAGTGCAGCCCCTGCAAGCATGGCGTAACCTGATCCCAGTGCAACAGGATTGTTAAAGCTGTTATCATCCCTGTTCCGTCCTGCATCTGTTATTGAATCACCCTGAAAAAGAATCACATTCCCTTTACCAGGGATTATTTTTTTAACCTCTCCAGGGGAGAAAGATGCTGCTACTATCTCAGGTATGCTCAGTGCCATTAAGCTTCCCATGGCTGCCTTTCTTATGAAATTCCTGCGGTTGTTATAATATTTGAATTGCATGTTAATTTATCATTATTATGTAATTACTTTTAAAATGAATTGAATTCTATATCTCATCACCTATCACATACGGTTTGCGATAGAACCTCGAAAGCATTGCATCGGCTTCAGGATCATTAACGAACTTTTCATAATCACCCATGAATTTCAGTTCCCTGCCGAGTCTGTATGAGATATTTGCAAGATGAGGCAGGGATGAGGAGTAAAACCCATCAATTATATCACAGTGCAGGGCTTCATTGTTCCCGGCTCTTATTGCGTCAATAAAGTTTGCATAGTGTTCAGTTCCACCGGGTGCAGCAAGATATTTTGAATCCGCCTGTTTCTTCTCAGTTGTTGCAGAACCTGCAAAAGGCTCTTTCTCTCTTTTCCTGAAAGCCTTCCATGTTTCATCATTGAGTTCAAGATATCCTTCAGTGCCATAAAAAATATTTCCGATCCGGATATCAAGGCTCGATTCTGCATTTGTGAATCTCCCCCTTGTTTCAAATTCGAGAATTTTTCCGTCTCTGTATTTGAAAACTGACGTCTGAGTGTTGGGAGTTTCCTGTTCGCACTCCTCAGGATTAATTCCAAAGATACCTCCTGTTGAAAATACCGATACAGGATGCTCATTCTTGTTAAGACCCCAGCGGGCCAGATCGAACTGGTGAGGCCCCTGGTTCCCGGTATCACCATTACCTGTTGCCCAGAACCAGTGCCAGTTATAATGGACATGCTTTTCATTATAGGGACGGTATGGGGCAGGTCCGAGCCACCTGTCGTAATGAAGGGTGGCAGGGGGAGCGCTGTCTTTGACAACCCCGAATGATTCACGGGGTTTATAACACATTCCCTTAGCCATATAAACAGTGCCTATCCCTCCATCATGAAGAAATTTCATAGCATCCATTACATTTGAAATGGAACGGTTCTGAAACCCTGTCTGTACCCTTACATTATACTTCCTGGATGCCTCAATCATCTTCCTGCCTTCAAATATATTATGAGACGCAGGTTTTTCAACGTAAACATGCTTTCCGGCCTGACAGGCCCAGATTGTTCCGAGTGCATGCCAGTGATTCGGGACTGCAAAAGAGACTGCATTTATCTCCTTGTCATCAAAAACCTTTCGCATATCCCACTCGGTGACAGGCTTTATACCAGTTTTGTCATACACAATTTTTGATTTCTCCGCATAGTATTGTTCATCGACATCACATAATGTCTTTAGCCTTATATTCCTGTTCTCCGTAAGTTCGCACCAGCTTTCGATATGAGATCCACCCTGTCCTCTGATTCCTACTACTGCGAGAAATAATCGGTCATTTGCTCCGACTATTGAATTATATGAACCCGCACTGAATCCCATGCCGCCTATCGTTATGCCGGCAGTACCCAGGATACTTTTTTTGATAAAATCCCGTCTCTTTGTCATTTCACATATTTTTTTATAATTTATTGAATACTAAATACTTTCAATCCAAACCAACATCCTGTGCATTGAAAATATCATAAATTTACTCTTTTTTAAATTACAATTTTAAATTAACTTACACGTTTATATATATAGTTGGGAGAAAATCACCTTTATTTAGTATCAATCATGGAAAAAATTAATAAATCTCATCCGAGATCTTTATTGACTGTTGTTTTTCTGACAGTGATTCTATTTCAGGTAAACGGACAGGCAACACCCATGCCTGATGTGCTGCTTAAAAGCAGTCTGAAAGATCAATTGGACTATCTGGAGGAGCGAACAAAAATCTATGAGTTTTACAGAGCTATCCGGGAGGATATGTTTCAGAAGGTAAAAGGGAATATTAAAGATACCCTTTCAAAGGCAAACAACACCATTCTTATACTTAATAATTCAGTAACAGCACTGAATCATACAATCGATTCATTAAGTACTCATCTGGAGAGTGAAAAAGCCGCTCTGGAGGAGGTAACACGGACAAAAAACAGTATCAGCATTTTGGGTATAGAAGTTAATAAAACCAGTTATAACAGCATCATGTGGCTGATAGTAGCCGGACTGGCAGTTATTCTGGCTTTTGGATTCCTGGTCTTTAAAAAGAACTTATACTCTATACGTCAGATTAACAAAGAATTAGCCGAACTAAAGGAGAATTTGAGGCATACCGCAAAACGTCAAGGGAGGCCCGTGAAAAGATGTCGATGGATCATTTCAATGAATTGAAAAGACTAAAAGGGGGCTGAGCGTTAAATATTTGCCCGGTGGGCAAATATAGCGAAGAGCCGGACTGCAGGGCTGAGCGTTAAATATTTGCCCGGTGGGCAAATATAGCGAAGAGCCAGACTGCAGGGCTGAGGTAAATCAAAATGTTTTAGCTTCGGCCAGCGCCTTTTTCATAACGCTCTCTGTTTCCACAGCAATTCCGCCTTTATACTTACTTTCTTCTGCTGCAGTCATGAAAGCAAATATTTCTATGGTTTCTTCAGCAGATACCGGCACTACACCGGTTTTGAAAAACTCAATGATCTTAACAAGCAGTGGGTTATAACCCTGGTAATCGCCAAGGGTCAGAATACCTGTCTCTCCGTACGCAGTACCCCCGAATCCGGCTTTTCCCGACCGGGTACCACGGAAAGTACCGATCCGGTCATCGTTCCACATACCAATAACGACATCTGTTTTTTCGGTATAGATCCGGGAGACGCTCTTACAGCCTTTTCCCATTACGGAAAACAGCGATTCTACACCATGTATTCCATACCAGAAGAGATCCGGGTGTGTTTTTTCTATTGAGGCCGGACTAAAAGTATCAGCTCCAAGCACCTTGCCTATCTTGCCACTATTAATATCAGCTATTTCAGAAATATACCTCAGTGAAGAGGATGAAAAGACCGGAACCTTATAATATTCAGCCGCTCTGTATATAGAAATTGCATCTGAGAGTGAAGCGGCAACCGGCTTATCAATAAACATTCTTTTGCCGGCTTTCATAACCTGGATGGCCTGATCGAGATGGAGTCGTCCATCATTTGTTTCAAGCAAAACGAAATCGACCCTGGCAAGGAGTTCATCAATCGAGTTTGTTATCTCAACACCAAGATTTCTGACTTCCTCCGTATAACCGGGAATCCTGTCGACACTCGATTTAATATCATTGCTGCCTTTGGGATATGCAGCAACAATTTTAAAACCTTCAAACCCGGACCCTGCATCCGGACTGTTAAGCGCTTTTGTGAAAGCCACGCTGTGCGAAGTATCAAGTCCGATAATACCTACTTTACCCCCTTCTGGACTGTTACCGGCAAAGAGTGGTTGAAATCTGCCTGCCATTCCAATGGAGATCCCTCCTATGGAAGCTGTCTTTACAAAATCCCTGCGGTTAAATTTGTTCATCGTATCTGAGTTAAAGTAAATGGTAAAAAAAACACTCCAAATTACAGAAAAATTAAGTAGGTTTGATACTGTAAACACAAAATAGAAGTCTCATGTCAAGAAAAACAAACCGCCGTACGTTTATTGCCCAGACAGGGATGGTATCTGCAGGGATCACCCTGGGAGTAAACCCTATCAGTGCTTCAGGTTACAACAGGATCAGAGGTGCTAACGAGAAGATCCGTGTAGGCTTCATAGGTGTCGGAAACAGAGGCACTCAGCTTCTGCACATCTTCATGGATCAGCCTGATGTTGAAATTGCTGCTTTGTGTGATGTTTATGAACCGTATATTAACCGCGACCGCTCAAAAGTAGATCCACGGTATATTAAGGCCATGCCGGGGCAGATCCCGGATATGGGGGAAAATTTTCCGGCAAAGGTTGAAAAGTATTCCGATTACAGAAAAATGCTTGAAAACAAGAGTATCGATGCTGTCTGCATAGCCACTCCTGATCACTGGCATGCACTGATGACTATTGATTCGATCAATGCAGGAAAGGATGTATATATAGAAAAGCCTCTCTCAAAAACTATCCATGAGGGCCGCGCAATGGTCAATGCAGGTAAGAACAGCAAACAGATAGTCACAGTTGGTTTGAACCGCCGCGGCGCACCTACCTTCCAGAAACTTGCAAAGGAAATCCCTGCGGGAAAAATCGGGAAAGTGACCTATACCAGCGCCTGCCATGTTGGGAACATGTTCCCTGACGGTATCGGAAAAATGAAACCTGAAAACCCTCCAAAAGACTTTAACTGGGATGCATGGCTGGGTCCACGGGCTTACAGACCCTATCAGTATAATATTGCACCATATATGTTCCGGTGGTGGGAAGATTTCTGCAACCAGATAAGCAATCAGGGTGTTCATTACCTCGACCTTATTCGCTGGATGCTAAACGAGGAAGCTCCTGCTGTCATCAGCACTCTGGGAGGCAAATATGCGGTGAATGATGACCGTACAATACCCGACACAATGCAGGTTACATACGAGTTTGCCTCAGGTTCAATAGCTACCGTAAAAGTACTGGAGGCAAGCTCAGGCAGCTTTGTCCCTTATGGTTTTATTGAGATGAGGGGGACAAAAGGAACTCTTTATACGAACGAAAATGATTACAGGATCACCCCAACAACTCCAGGGCAGTTCCAGAGCTGGGATAAGCTGATGGATCCGATGGAATACAGTATTGAGACAAAGGATAAGCTGCTTGCTGACAACAGTTATCTCAACAGTACGGCAAATCTTATCAGAAACTTCCTCGACTGTATCAAATCAAGGGAAACTCCTTTAAGTACTCTTGAAATTGGTCACCGGTCCACTTCGCTGGCACATATGGCTACTATCTCACTGATTACAAAACAGAGACTTGAGTGGGATGCTGTAAATGAGCGATTTACAAACTCGGAAGAGGCGAACAAACTGTTACATTATGAATATCGTAAGCCGTACAAACTTTGACCCGCCTTATTTAAGAAAATGCTCAAAGAATAAATAAGCATGTTCATTTGATTCAGCTGTAGGCGAATGGTCAGGCCGGTTTGTCATAGCTACCCGGTTTTCGTACCCCAGTAACCTGTTGACAGCAATAGCATGGTTTAAAACAATCCATCTTTGCTCTGTGTCTTCTGAGCCGCCTGAAACAAGAAATGGCCGGGGTGCCATCAACGCATGCAGTTCGTGCAGATTATATCCGCCTGCTATAAGCTTTGGATACAATCCTTTGGCTTCAGACACATTGCCTGATTTACGCCAGGTATTATTCCATGGAGGAGGATAGTAACCTAAGTACCATGGTTCCCAGTAGTTCACATTTGGTCGTGCATCATCGAATACAATCCCGGGGTCAGACCAGACTGCACAGGCAAACTTATCAAAAAGACAGGATGCGAACATTGCCCATTTACCTCCATAGGAATGGCCGATAATCCCGATACGTTCAGAATCAACCTCAGGATTTCCGGCAAGAAGAAACCACGAATTTGCAGCAGCGCATGCCAGAGCTGAAAGCGGCTGAATAACTGAATTCTGAATGTCAGGGTAATACAGTGAATAGGTTTTTGACTTCGTAGTGGCTGCTGTTCCAATAGAAAGTGACACAAAACCTCTTTTCGCGAGCTGGACTGCAAAATCACGATATTTGCTGTCACCGATACCAATAGCTGTCTCAGGTTCATAGTAGACTGTTATTACTGTAGGTTTTTTACCTTTTTTGTCAGGAATAAGGAGGTAGGCATCAGTCTTCTGATCCGGCAACCAGAAGAACCTTATTCGATAAAGAACAAAACCTTCATTTTGTGTCGACTCAAGGATTTCAGGTTTCTGGTCCTTAATTAAAGGAGGCCATTCACCCATCATTTCATTCCACCTTCCCAGGATCTCCTTTCTCCTTCTCTCCCAATCCTTCCTGGTTTTGACAGTATTACCGTCATAAAACTTCAACGGGGAACGATAATCACCATACTGGTCCCGGAACTCTACGGGAGATTGAAAGAATGGAGCAATTTTTCTCCAGCTGGTATCTGAAACACTCCTGTTATTGCTTACTGATTGACCATTTAAAAAGACACAGTCAATAAGTATCAAAAACAGGACAATCGATTTTCTGAAAAGATAATATGAATCCGGCATATAGAGCATTGATTAGTTTTTTGTATGTCATAAAAATCCTCAACACTACATTTTACTTTTTACCTTACACTAAATCCCCAATCTATCTCATTACTCCCGCCTCACCCCCAACCCCTCTCCCGGGGGAGAGGGGCTAAAACACTGATATTATTGATCTTCCTCCCCTTCTCCCCTGGGAGAAGGGGTCGGGGGATGAGGTGAAACCGACTGGGAGAAGGGGTCGGGGGCATAGCCGTAAACATAAGGAGTCTGTAAACGGTTTTCAGAGAGGATCATTCACGGCAAATGGCTATTAATGTTGAAGTTCAGTTAGTTAATAACTTTCCCCTCCTTTTGAAGGAGGGGTGGCCGGAGCACTAATCTTATCAAATAATTGCAAAAACTGGTACCGGCCGGGGTGGTTGATTTGTTTTCATATTGATGCTTCTTGATACTTTTCTTTATTGAAAACTTTTCTTATCTCATTTTTTAAATATTCAGGTTCCTGAAATACAAATCTATTTTCAAACCTTAATACCATGAATCCAAGGCTCTCCAGGTATTTATCCCGGTTTTCATCTTTCTGTATTTTATGATATTCACCATTGGAATCCCCATCATGTTCAAAATAAATCAACCACCCCGGCCGGGAAATTAAACTTGTAAAAATCAGATAATCAATTGTCCCGGCCACCCCTCCTTCAAAAGGAGGGGAAACTTTTGCCAATCTCTGCATTTACAATTTTACGATTAGGTTGACGGCTATGGGGTCGCGGGATGAGAATTTCTTTAGGCATACCATTTTCTTTCCCTGTCCATTGGTCCGTTCAATATACTATATGCAATGTTGGCATTTTCAACAACCTGAAAATCAAACATTCCCACACATGCAAAATCAGCACCGCTGGCAAATGCATGCCTGAACCCTTCCTCAGGCTTTATTGCCCCGGCCGCAAGCACTTTATAGGCTATCCATGGTGTCGGGTTCTCTTTAAAGAAATCGGCAACGACCTTATCAGACATGCACCAGATATTGTCGTGAGCCATATTATGTCCTTCGCCATCGACCGGCAGTTCCGGATTAGCAGGATCAATCGGTGTTGCAGACCAGTAGTTATGGCTGTGAAATGTCTTCATATAAAAATCTGGTTTGATACCATTATCTATACAGGCTTTCGGAACCATCATTGAATGAGCTGCTGTTCCGGCAAGAAGCCCTTGTTTCTGAATAAGCTCGATTGGCTTCCGCAGAAAATCGATCTGTTTATCTGTGACAATTTTATCTGCTATCCCTCCCATCACAAAAGCGCCAATTGCTCCATGATCCAGCGCTGTCTGGACATTGGTCAGATCCTCTCCTTTGGGATAAGTCTGTGCCAGCCATTGTACTTTTCCTCCTCTCTTCCAGTATTTCTCAAGGATCCTGATTGTATTTTCATCGCAACGGAATATAGCGGTATTAATGCCACAGGCTTCACACAGCCATAATGTTTCAATCACCTTTTCATCGGTAAAATACTTTTAAGCCGTAGAGACATAAAGCAGATCACGGGCATGGGCAAATCCGCTGATCAGATTACCTCCGATCATTATACGGCTCAGTGACACATCCTTTATTTTACCTGTAGGCACTTTACCTTTCAGTTCACTAATTGCCTGTGATTTACCTAGCAGAAGGGAGGCACTGCTGACTGCATCAGTTTTCTTAGCAAGATTATTTTCCTCAAAACTTATCCACCCCCTCTTTTTGGCCATTCCGAAAAATGCTGCTCCGAACAATGGAAGTACAGCAAGGTTCTTTATAAGTTCCCTCCTGGAGGTATCATATGATTCGAGTATTTCATGATTGTCTTTTGGAGGAAATTTAGCATCCTTCCTTTTAGTGTGGTAAAATGATAATAAGCGCTGCACTCCCCAGAAAGCCTCCTTCCTGAATGAGGCGAGCACAATAAGGACAACAGCTTCAATTAAATTGTAATTCAGAATATAGAAATGGCTCTGGGATGGCATTGTCGATATGACAAACGGAGGGTTGGCTACATAGTACAACAGAAGGAGCAATGCACCTGCAATGCTGGCAAATCTGGTAAACAGACCCACAAATAAACAGAATCCGATTATTATCAAACCCCAGATATTCATAAAGTTAACTATCTGCAGAGTTGCATTATTACCGATCAGCCAGTGGAAGAATCCTGAAAACAGCCATTTTGACTCCATCAGATACAGGGCGGCGGACCAGTTTGGGTTAGCTAACTTGGCCAGTCCTTCGTAGAGGAAATGCCAGCCAATTACAATCCTTAATATGGTAAGGAGCCATGTTGTGATCTTCTCAGTATTCTTCATAATTGTATATTCTTTTAGTCAAACAGATGCAATGGATTCTCAATAACTTTTTCTATTGTAACCAGTCTGGGCATAATTGTTGAAGGCGCCTTTTCCAGATATTCCTCTTTAACCTTAACAGGTGTTTCCATAATATAAGGCTTGCATTTCGGAATGGCTGCAATAGATTTCTTAGCGCCTTCATAAAGGGCTTTTCTTGTCTCTTCAAAAGGATAGAGTACAGCTGATTCTCTTGCAAGACCCTTTTTAGTGGCTACCGTAATCACAGCATCGCCTAAAAACTTCTTCGCTTCCCGGCATGTTGCCTCATCACCTGTTACAAGGATAGCAGGCACTCCAAAATAACCTGCCACAGAAGCTGACTGGGCAATTTCTCCGGACTCCACACCATTGTACCAGTACTTGTTTTCTGATTCGGATGATTGAGTATGGCACAAAACTCCGTCAGCAGTGCCATTCATGGCATGAAATCCGAACAGTACCATTCCGGAGTAGGTTTTATCGATATTCCATGTGCCATTCTGCGGCCTTGGCAAACCAGTAATATATTTTGCTCCGGCAATCATCAGATCAGGTATCATTGCCTGGTTGCCATGTCCGTCGAGTACCAGTATTTCAGTTGCTCCACCATCCCTCAGGCCGCGTACCACTGCTGCCAGATCGCCCATAAAATACTCACAGGCTTTGAGATTCTCAGGGCTTCCTTTTTCACGTGTCTGAGTAAAGTTATAAACTCCGCTGACACCCTCAAGATCTGTCTCAATGTAGATCTTTATCTGAGCAGAAAGTGAATAAAATCCCGTGAAAAGAAACAGGAAACACAGAGTCAGAACTCTTATCGCTGATTTCATCACTGTCACATGAAGAATCTTTTGAATTATGTTTTTGCATTCCATTTTGAGAAAATTTTAAAAATTACATTTGCTTTTTTACCACGGAGTTTCACTGAGTTTACACGGAGTAACACGGTTTTTACTTCATTTAATACTCTGTGATAACTCAGTGAAACTCCGTGGTTAAATTCTTCATATTATATTATTTTTTATATGGCCCCGGGAAACTTATCAGATCGGTTCGTGTTTTCCCGTTTTCCGTTATTCTTGCAAGTGTGTATACTGTTCCATCGTCGCCGATTGCAATCGAGTTAACATACAGCGGACGTTGTCCGTCGGGATAGAAAACAGCTCCATTATCAAGATATTTTCCTGTCGGAATATCGTAGGTAATCAGATGGAGATCCTCGAGCCCTTTTGCTTCTCCCTTTGCTGTTGAGATGGCTCCTTTAACGCGCTTTCCGTCGATATAAATCGGACCACCTGTAAGATAATAGATCGTACGGCCATCGGGACCCAGCTTAAAGCCAAGATAGCCATAGCTGAACTGATCGCCCATTCCTGTAAGTTTTGACGGAACAGAAGTCAGTCTTTCGAGAACTTCCATCCGGGGAACAACAGGATCCAACCTGAAGAGATAACCAGAGTTGCCATGAACGCCATAAATCTTTTTCTCAGGTGAATACCAGAAGACCTGACGCCAGTTGTAAGCCATACTTCCCGAGGTGAATATATCATATGTTCCGAAGTAGTCTTTTCTCATGTCCTCTCCTTCGACTGTTTCAACGACATTCTGTCCAAGCTTAAGACATTTGATCTGACCTTCAGCATTGGTGAAAAAGACAGACCCGTTTTCCGGATCAATCGCGATCGACCTGCATACAACCCGAAAATCTTCTCCCTTGCCATCTTCTCCTTTACCGGTAACCGGACCCAGGTCCTGCAGCTCCTTTTTGGCAACATCATACCTGAAGAGATAACCAGTTGGCCATGACAGGCCATAAATCAGTCCCCTTGCGGTATCCATGTTCATTGTTATGATCCCTTCGTTATGAGGGCCGGTTCCAAAATCCTCAAAGGTTTTTGTCTTCATATCAAAGGCAAGGAGATGCCCTCCCCTGTATGCTTTATAATCACCAGAAGGAACTCCGGTTTTTTCCATCCCGTCAATGATGCTGTAGTATCCGAGGTGGGTTGAGAAGTATAGTTTACCGCCCGATTCCACGAAGTTGACATGGCTCTTACCCTGGGCAACCACTTTCATATCCTTCTCACCGCAAATCTCTGTCAGATCACCAAGGTGCTCTATAGTTGCCGATTTCGGATCGAATGAATACATCTGGCCTGCGACATCCATAAGCTGAGAGCAGAGAACATAGTAAATCTTCCCGTCACTTGCTGATGAGATCCCATTATAAGTGTCATGCGCATGTTCAAAACCTGAGCTATATACGGTTGCAATTATCCGGGCATCAGGAGTCGAAACCGGTACCGTCTCAGCCTCTGGTTTTACAGGCTGGTTACAGCCCTGAATGATCATTGCCGGCAAAAGAACGGTTGATAAGATATTTAAAAATTTCATCACTGAAGAATTTAGTGTTTTTACCTGGTATTTATTCTTTAGACTTAATCTTTGAAGCGTTTTTATGAATCCTTTCAATTGCCAATGCAATGTCATCCATATCAGATTTCTCCCCAAGAAGCATGTTCTGAGTGAACCAAACGGCCTCATTACATAACTGGTCATTTGCCGGGCATTGATTTTGCTCCATATATTTATTGTAGTCCAGCATTTCTGCAGGATACATTAACTGAAAATTCTTTGTCTTCATTACATTTTTCAGGTAAGCCATTTTATTCAGCGGGGTATATCCTCCCGAACACGGTATTCCCTCGGCATCCAGTGCTTTCAGGAATGCATCTCTGCTCAGTCCTGCAAACTCCTCTTTTTTGTATCTGAATGGGAATAGGTGAAAAGCTGCCCTTGTTACCTTATCATTTAATTTGTATGGAAGGATCCCGGGGATTGACTTGATTTGTGATCTCAGGTATCCTGCATTATCATTCCTGATCGTGGTCTGCGCTTCCAGTCTAGTCAGCTGAGCGAGCCCTATTGCAGCCTGATACTCAGTCATTCTGATTTTAGTACCGGCCATCTCTGTTTCGGAGGCTACCGCACCTGAATAGGAGCCGTACGGATTGCCATAATTATGATAGGAATAACATCTGTCCATAAACTCGTCATCATCACTGACAATAGCCCCGCCTTCGCCAATTGGAATATTCTTGGAATTCTGGAAGCTGAAGCACCCTGCATTGCCGAATGTTCCCATTTTTTTGTGGTCAATTTCAGCCAGCCATGCCTGGCATGCATCCTCGACAACAAGAAGATTATGCTTTTTGGCAATAGCCATAATCTTTATCATATCAGCAGGCAATCCAAGTATATGTACAGGCAGGATTGCTTTCGTACGCGGTGTTATCTTTGCTTCGATCTTGTTATGATCAATCTGGAAGGTTTCCGGATCAGTATCCACAAATACAGGCATTGCTCCTGTCTGGAGTATAGCGATCACAGTTGCGATAAATGTGTAGGGAGGCACAAGAACCTCATCTCCCCCTCCAATACCCAGCTGGACCATGGCAGCAATCAGTGAATTGGTTCCGTTCACTATTGCCAGGCAGCGCCTGGCTCCCACAGTTTCTGCCCATTTCTTTTCAAATTCAGTGACAACACCTGCTCTGGACCAGACACCGCTTCGAAGTACCTTAAGAACAGGTTCCTCATCAATTGTCTTATCCCACATCGGCCATACAGGCCATCCTTTGGTTCTGATCTTCTCTCCTCCCAGTATTGCCGGGATGCCGGTATCGGTTGCACAATTGGCGAGGATGGAGGGAGCAACACCCATTGCGACTGCTGCACCAAGACCTGCCATTGAATTCTGTTTCACAAATTCACGCCTGGTATAATTTCTTTTTGACATAATCTTAAGGTTTCATTATTATCATATAGAATTCAGTTTATCCCTGTTGTCATATACCTTCATGATGGCATTGATAAGGTCATCCATATCTGCAAGCGAACCAAGAAGCGGTCCGGATGCCCATAACATCACCATTTCATCACATACCTGGTCGCATTTTGGCAGATGGAGCTCCTCCTGGAATTTCTTCAGACGTGCATTCCCAAACAGTTTTTTATACTCGGTAAGAGTCTGTATATGATCGGTCCATGGTTCTCTGTGAAGTCCGTTTGCTATATATGGGCTCAGGCTGATACCTTCTGCTGCAAGAGCTTTGAAGAATTTATCACGAGGGGCATTATTGAAATGTTCCTTTTTGTATGACCATGTATAGAGGTAGAATGAACCAGCTGTTGTCCCCTCATATAGTTTTTGAGGAATGAGACCCGGACAGCCTTTAAGTTTCTCGGTGAGATACTTTGCATTCCTGTTTCGTATCTCATGTCGTTCTTTAACTCCCGGCAACTGCCCGAGAAGAACTGCTCCTTCAAACTCATTCATTCTGTATTTCGAACCTATTGTCAGTGTCTTGCCATTTTTTGCTGTTCCATGGTTCATAACTGTATAGCATTTATCCATCAGTTCATCGTTATGGCTTACAAGGGCACCACCTTCACCGCAGCAAAACACCTTGCTTGTCTGGAAGCTGAAGCAGCCAACATCACCTATTGTTCCCAGGAGCTTACCCTGGTATTCGGCAAGAAAGGCCTGACATGAATCTTCAATTACCTTGAGATTATGCTTTTTTGCAATAGCCATGATGCTTTGCATGTCGCAGGGCTGCCCCATTATATGAACAGGCATAATTGCTTTTGTCCTGCTTGTGATTTTCTTTTCCACTTCTGCAGGATCGAGCTGAAATGACTCGGTATCCAGATCCGCCATTACCGGAAGAGCACGGCTTACCAGGATGCTCTGGATAGTTCCGGGATCGGTATATGGAGATGTGATTATCTCATCACCCGGACCAATACCAAGAGCCTCAACTGCTGTATTAAGAGCCTGAGTACCTGAACCCGTGCTTACACTTGTATTTGTACCGTAGATCTTAGCAAATTCATTTTCGAAAGTAGTAACTGTACCTGTGGGAGACTGAATTCTGCACCAGATACCGCTTCGCGTTGTTTTAACCACCTCTTCCACAACACGCTCGTCAACATAAGGCCATTCCGGCCATACTTTGTCCTTGGCAACCGGGGTTCCACCAAGGATAGCCAGCTTATCAGGATTACCAGTGACAACTGAAATATTTCCAAACGACGGCATGTAGGCTGAAGCTGCAACGGCTGCTGATCCGGCAGATAGAGTTGTAATAAACTTCCTTCTGGAAAAATTTTGCTTTTTCATTTTTACCTTTATGTTAAATAAATTTTATCTGTTCGATTTTTTGTTTGTCAGATTCAGAATGTTATTGAGAAATTTGTTTTACCCCGGCCTTTTGAGCAAGCTGTTTCATTTCATCATAAATTTTCGCCTCAATTCCAGGAGCCCATTTGGCAGGCATTCCGTAAACCATCTGTGATGATTCACCTTCATAACCACCTTCATTCAGAATGCTCTCAGAGGGGATATAAGCCATATCATCATTAACATATCCCAGTACAAATATATCTGAACCATACAGCTTCTTCAAGCCTATTGAGTATTCTACAACAAGCTCTCCTCCGAGTGTCATAATTACCTGGTCGCCAAGCCTCCATACCTGAACCGGATACGGATATGAGGAGATCAGTCTGCCATTATCTTTCAGAGCTTTAAGTTGATTCGTTGCCCAGCTTTTCTGATATCCCTTCCGTTTCATTTGCAATTTTTGTCAATGACTCTTTTGAAGGCGGTGCCGAAAAGGACAGGTTTACCTCAGAGTAGGCAGTTGAAAGCACCGGATCGAGTTTTTTCATCTCCTCCCCAAGCACCCGTTCAACTGAAGCCGCCAACTCTTGTCCATATTGCCTTGCAAGAGGGATGGTCCTTCGCGGCAGGGGATTCTGATCAGCTCCTGCTCCCTGAAAAAACATTGCTGTTACGCCTGGATGAGTTTTTTCGAGCTCAATCTGGGCAAACCCTGGATAATCACCCGAGATCTGGTAAATATCGAGTACCGTTGCATGACAGGCATATCCGAAAGCAATTGCCATCAGATTGCCTGATCGGTCTGTCACTTTGAGAACAGGTACCGAATAGTCATTCGGGCCATTCAGTACACTCTGGGCAGTCAGCTCAGCTTCGGTATTGTTGCGCCGGTTAACCTGAAAGCGGGTCACTCCCGACTTTGAGAAGACCTCGGCAGGAACCATTGAACGCAATGCCTGCCCTGTAAGGTCGGCAATCTTCTTTTCAAGCTGTATGGAGTAATCATTTATAACTGTAATCTGTTTATCATCAAGAGGATAAATGTCAAAGAGAGCATCCATCAGCACAGGACCCGAATGGGTATGGGAATAACTTAACATTATCTGGGATCTTGTCAATCCATATCTGACAGCTATCTGATTTCTTATCGG
This sequence comes from Bacteroidales bacterium, assembly GCA_016715075.1. Classification (GTDB taxonomy): domain Bacteria; phylum Bacteroidota; class Bacteroidia; order Bacteroidales; family VadinHA17; genus LD21. Next base: position 415,210 of record JADKBK010000001.1, on the reverse strand, counting down.
TCCGACATCTTCTTCGGAAATCCAAGAAGGTCGGAGGTTATAAGAACGGCTTTTTTTCCTTTTGCATCCTCAATAGCCAGCACCTTTACCCACAGGTCAGCGAGGACCCCGTCTGAAGGATGTGTACGGGAGGCATAACCTGCCAGCCAGATAGGCTCAACCGGAGTTATTACAGCTCGTGAAATTCCAGCCTTCCATCCGGAAGGCTGTCCGGCTAAAGCATTTGAATAACTTAATACAAAGATCAGCAGGCCGTAAATAGCTATAAACGAAATTGATTTCTTCATCACTTGATGAGATTAATAAGGGTTCCCAGGTAATATTCCCGATATTTATGAATCCTAAAAATAGCAAATAAAGATTGTATGCTACCTTTGGAGCAGTTTTTTTATTGCAGCCATAAGGATCTTTTCAGAACCGGCAGAGACTCCTGAGGCATCACCACCTTCATAACCGCCCTGCTGATAAGCAATATCCGTGCATATATACTCCGGTCCGTAATCACCATAGGCGGCCATAGCAACAAACAGATCCGGCCTCTCTGCCTTTGCTGCGAGCTGGTATTCCACAAAAAGCTCACCCGGCATGTGAAGTATCCTCGCATGTCCTAATGAAAGACAGGAGATATCTGTTTTTTTCCCTGCCATGCATCTTTGGTACCAGATCACTTTTGAAATGTTGTTTGATATGAAAATAGGGTTATCAGCCTTACTCTTAAGTTCTTCGCCAAGACTGGCAAAGTATTTGGCCGGAGGAAGTGTCACAGGTTCTATATTCCATGAAATATCACCGGCTGCAATTTTTTCTTTTTTAGTTGATTCCCAGGCCCTTTTCATACCATCAGCAAGCCTCTGGGCGAGAATTCCCCTGTTCTCATGAGAGCCGTCGTTATATTTTCCGGCTCCAAGATTACCACCGGCTCCGTTGAAATGTACATGAAGTGCATCCGGAACAGCAAGCTGGCGAAAGAACCTTGCAATACCAGGAAAATCAGGATTTGGCAATCCTGTCTGATAATAGCTTTGCGGATGAACTGCATAATAGCTAAGCACTGCAAGAGGTTTGTCATCATTCCAGAAGCTTATTACAGAGACAATCGGGTCGATCAGTCCCTCCGGCTCAGCACGCAGGGCTGAATCCTGACAGGTTGTGTACCTTGTTGCCTTCACAAGACCATCAGCACCAAGTACTCTCCGGTTGGATGCCACCATATATACAGGCGCCTGCCCCAAACCTATCTGATTGAAGGGTTGCGCTTTCTTAAGAGAATTATGTACGGCTTCTCCCAGATTCAGCATTACACTCCTTGTAAATGTGCTCTCATAGCTTAAGGGATCAAGCCCCTCCTTTTTCAAAAACCGCTCCGCTCCAAAATCGCAGATAGGTGCATCATGCTGATGAATAGTATGAACGGTGACCCTTTCAGGAATTGTGCCTGCTGCATCTGCAAGAACTTTTTTGAATTCATCCTGAGCATCATTCGCAATTCCTATCCAGTCGACGGAACATAAAACAATCGGTTTTCCTGATCCCGTAATTACGATACCGCGTGCTCGCAGACCCATATCCCATGTATTGATTACCCGGCCATAGGCCATATAACTGCCGACGGGGGGTGTGGCATCTATGTCAAAGGTTGAAATGCTAAGTCCTGTTGATATATTATCCTGCTTTTGTCCGGGATTTTCAAACACTCCATAAGACAGAGACAGGCTGGAAATAATACAGAACAGTATCAACCAGATCTTTTTGAAGGGGAAATTACTCGGTGATTTAAAATTCATAGCGTTCAGTATTAGTTTTCATATTACACTTATATTCTTTGTGTTCCTTTGAGTATACCTTTGTGTTCCTTCGTGTTTAAATTTTGAAATCCTTAAACACAATGAAACACAGAGGATAGCACTAAGGATCAAAGGGCTACTTCCAACTGCTTTCAGGAGGATCCGGCGGCTGGCAAGCCTGAAATTATATCACGGGAAGTTACTGAAAAATGTCCGAACATCTCCAGAAACAGAATCGCTCCGGTCGTCTGGCTTAAAGTCGGCTGTGTCTCCTTTGATTCCATGCCAGTGGTACAATCGCGGATAATAATCACCGAATACCCACGGTTACCCATCTGAAGTGTTCCATAATCCCTCACCAGGATGCAGGCATTTGTATTGAAGCCTGCAAACAGAAGAAAGAGTATTCCTTTCTGTTTGCAGTACCTGTGAAGCTCTTCTCCTGTCGCAATAACAGGCTCATTTCCTACAGGAACTGCTAGGGGATGAAAGGTAAGTTCAGGCAAATTATTCCTCTCCTCCTCTCTTGGTTCAAAAGGCATGGCAAAAGATTTATACTTGCCTGTTGAGTTCAGGAATTCAGCAGGTGGCCAATCATCGCGCTTTTGTTCCAGTTCGGCCCTGGTCTGAAGCCTCACCCAGTTTGGATGCAAAGCTGCAACTTCCGGTGATGGGGCATGAATAATATTGATCCCTGATTTTCTGCATGAAGACAGAAGGGGTACCAGATTGGATCTGATGATAGCTTCGGCCCTATCTTCAGCATCTTGCAGGTAATGCCTCTGCCATACATCAACAAGAACCAGTGCAACCTGTGAGGCCGGAATTTTCCAGTCAAGTGAGGCATATCCGGTGTTGGTCTCAACCCATTCCACACCGGGATCTACAAACCAGCGGTGATACCGGGGATGTATATGAACAGATCTTTCATTACCGGGATTTTCGGGATTGGCTGGCACAGGCCTATAATAATCGGATGGACCCATTTTTAGTCCCAGAACAGTTCCGAGACCAGCCAGTGAACTCATCTCAATAAATTTACGTCTTGAAGAAGATCTTTCCTTTTCAGCCTTAATGTCCATATTTTTATTCATGACTTATCTATTTTTTGGTGAATCCCATTTACCCTCAAGGCAAACTGATAATCAGAGCAATGTCGTTTTACTTTTTTTACTGCAGGACTTTCCTATCTTATCAAATTCAGACTGATATTCTTTTAACCTATCCGGCGCCAATGGGGTACCCGACATTGTTACCGGACTTATAAAGGTGATATTCTTTCCGCTAAGGGCAGCCGCAAGGGAAATATCACCCCACTTAAGAAATCCAGGCAGGTGTATCCCCATGCTGAAATAGTCTACGTTTTCGCGGTTGTCAAACTGGTAGCTGACTGGAGAATTACGCAGAGTAACCGATTCAACTTTACCACCTTCAGCTGCATAGAACAGGCCTGCAAGAGCTGATTCACCGGTACCATCAAAGCTGACTTTCGCCGCGTGGCAATTGACATTAAGATACTCTGTGACAAGATCCAGCTCCCTGACCCATTCACCGAGAATTGTTTTGCCAAGCCATAACTCCGCACGTGACAGGGTATGCAATTTCCCTGTTTGGTCATATGATATGGACTTTGTTGAAGTCAATTCGCCGGTTCCGGAGAAGTCAGCAATAACTATACCCACCCCCTGTTTCTTGTAAGTATCAATCAGGGAGAGAGGAATACTTTTTTTACCATCCGGATTGCAGATTATTACATATCCCAGTAATTCATCTGCCGGAGCGAGAAGTAATATGGGGATAATCCTTTTATCATCTGATTCCAGGGCCAGACGATCCCATCCTTCCGAGGGAGAGTATTGAAAAACTTCATTGAGTGCGAGTTTCCTCCTTAGTCTGAGGATCTCTGTCAGTTCCTTCTTTTTCTGACCGACATTAAATGAACCTGTATTCAGATAGCCGGTGCGCAGTTCATTACCCCTGACCCTACAGTACTCTTCCGTAGTGATCACTTCAGGATCTCTTCCCCCTGCCGGAAACACAAGGAGCTTTTTTTCAGGCAGCAGTTCGAAAGGTATTTCCCTCCTGGGGAGTCCATCTCCTGTTCCTTTGAGATGAAGATCAAACCATCCAAGCATCGCCTCACGGTCCTCCCTTTCATATCCATGAGGAAGGTCGAAGAGCCGGTAACCGAAACTGATCTCCCTATTCGCCAGATGAAAAATATTCCTGGCATTGTTATAGGTCCTCAGCATCTCAGCCGGAAAGAAAGTTGGATTTGATTCCTGATTATGATTAATAAGCAATGGAGCATTTGACAGGGCCACAATCCCAGCCTCTTCAGTGAAGGTGAGTCCATCGGGCAACTGTTCACAAATACAATTTGACTCCATTATATATGACTCAAAAGTACCAACGCTCACTACTGGCACATCGGCCTTCACCCGTTCATCCACTGCCGAGAGCCACATTGTCTGGTTCCCTCCCCCGCTTGCACCTGTTGCTCCGATCTTAGTACTGTCTACATTCGGTAAAGAACAGAGCAGATCTATCCCCCTCATATTATCAGAGATCTGAATGCCTATCAATGGTTCGCCAATATTCATAAGGGAGGCTCCAAGGTTAGCACCATGGTATTCATATATGCCGTGTTTTGTGCCTCTCTCTCCTGCTCCCCAGGGATCAACAGTAAGACAAACATACCCATTGGTCGCAAGTGTGTGGCCTACAGCCTGGGGACCTGTACTGTCAATCTTGCCTTTGGTCCAGTGACCAAGCATATTGATTACTGCAGGAAACGGACCAGGTCCATCGGGGATAAAGAGATTTGCTGTTGCATAAACACCGGGACGGGTCTGAAAAGTAATGTTTTTAATAACATAGTTTTTCATTTTTACAGACCCGGTCTCCTTTATATTTAAAGGAAGATTATGGTCAATCCTGACATTAGCTTTATGAATGACTTCATTCCGCAGTTTTGTCCTGTAAACATCCCATTCCTTAAGGGTGGAAGGCAACTGCTGTTCAGCAAATTTAAGGGCAGCTTCGTATCTCAGCTGTTTGTCAATAATATCAGACTTATTATCAGGAAAAACCAGCGGAAGGCTGTCAGTTTTTGTAACCTTTAAGTTTGCAATGTCAGTCACCGAGTGGCTGTTGCAATTTGTTAAACCCAGCGCAAGCAGGATTATCCCAGGGATAATAATATTTTTACTCATGATTTTATATTGATAATAACTTGAAAATCTAACAATAGAACCTTTATTAACAGAGTTTTGAATTCCAGTTTACCATTTCCTGGTTATTCTTTGTGCCTTGGAGCCTTGGTGGCCTGAGTTTTTTTTGCCACCAGGACACCAGGACACCAAGTATCACCAGGAATTACAAATGAACAATCCAGTACCTTGTCAATACCGTACTTTTATTCTAATTGCTCCCTCAACCTCTTTTTCAGAAGCGACAATAACATATCCTCCCCCGCTTCCCGAGGTTATTGCCCCCGGGTATTGACTAAAATATTTTGTTTCCAGCTGCTTCATTACCCAGTCTGGCACTGTAAGCGGAAGAATTTTCTTCCAGGAGAGGAGTGTATTTGTCAATGACATGCCAAGGGCAATAACGTCTTTCCTGAGAATTGCCTCCCAGCAGGCATCTCCTGCTTCACCGAGCCCGCGGATCAGTGGTTTTTCAAGATGTTGTATCTTAAGGGGATCATACCCGTCAGGACGCGGTTCGAGCGGAACCAGATGAAGAACATCCGAAAGCCAGTCGCATATATCCGGATTTACCGTTGATTCGATATTGTGCGGCCAGTATCCGCCACTGTAACACAGCCTGTTTATACCCGGATATAAAAGTCCGATATGGTCCTGGGAACCTGAGACATACATCTTACCAGGAGGATTTTCAGCTCCGAAGAGCAATTTTGCATTCAGCTCATGATCACCCTCGGGGTACCTGTCACCCCAGATCTGTATACCTATCTTTCTGGAGCTGGTCGCAAGTCCTGACCTGTCATTAAAATCCTTTGTCGGCCAGATCTGCGCGACAACAACTGAGCCTGGATGCATTTTTGAAACCCATGGCTGATCGATCCAACCTCCTGCGAGGCATAACCTGTATGGAAATTTCATATCTCTTTTTGTCCCGGAACTTGATCTTGCCGGCAACCCAGGTTCAGGAATCCTCTCGAGAATTAAATATTCTATTCCAAGTTTCCTGCAAAGTTCAGCTTTATCGGAAGTATGACCATCCTGATTAACAATAAACATATCAGGTTTCAATCTGATCAGGTCGGGTTCAAAATCGAGGAGTCCGCATCCGGAACCAAGGAAGGCATCATGTACATATCTGATAGATTTTACAATATATAGCCTCTCCAGTTCAGAAAAGACAGGCTTCTTCCCTTTCAAAAGCAGAAGATTTTCATCGCGTCCTACACTGACATAAAGATCACCATATGCTGCTGCTGTTTTAAAGAAAGCAATATGCCCGCCATGAAGCAGGTCATAACAGCCGCTGACCATCACTTTTTTTTTCGACACTATTGGAATATTGATAAAATGTTTTGCTTTATTATTAAATAATCGTGGGCTTGCTTAAAAGCTTCCGAAAAGTTTCTCTTTGGTACCCCCCCCCCCCCCCGTCCTTTATACCCCTTGGGGGGTTAGGGGGTTAATAATGGACATTTTCGCTAGACTCTTTTTGACTCTGGGGTTAATTCTGACAAAACTCACTCCGTGTTCCTCCGTGTACTCTGTGGAATCCGTGGTTAATTAAGTTTTATTTATTGAACTTGTTTATTCCTTTATTGGTTCTATTCTCATCAGCAAGTTGCTGATTTATCCATTCATATGTTTTCCTCATCCCTTTTTTGAGCGGTATTGAAGGCTCCCAACCCAGATATTTCCTTATAAGAGTGTTTTCAGAGTTGCGTCCCCTTACTCCTTTCGGGGCATCAAGGTCATATTTCCTTTCAAGCTTAATGCCGGCTATCTCCTCCACAATATCAACGAGTCCGTTAATAGAGACCATTTCACTGCTCCCCAGGTTCAGAGGCTCATCTATATTACTGTACATAATATCAATTATGCCCTTAATGCAATCGTCGATATACATAAAGCTCCTGGTCTGCAACCCATCACCCCAGATGACAATCTCCCTGTTACCGGTTATTCCTGCCTCAATTACTTTCCTGCACATGGCGGCAGGCGCTTTCTCCCTACCACCGTCATAGGTTCCATACGGTCCGTAAACATTATGAAAGCGGGCTACCCTGGTAATCAATCCGAAATCTTCAGAGAAATGACGGCACATCCTTTCACCGAAAAGCTTTTCCCAACCATATCCGTCTTCAGCCATAGCCGGATAAGCATCAGCCTCTCTAAGTCCGGGATTGGCAGGATCTGTCTGTTTTGTGGCATTATATACACAGGCGGAAGAGGCGTAAAAAAATCTGTCTATACCACAATCCTTTGAAGCCATCAGGAGATGAGTATTTATCAGAACGCTTAACATACAGGCTGCCTTGTTTTTCTCTATAAAGCCCATTCCTCCCATATCGGCCGCCAGGTTAAAAACTTCATTAAAGCCGTTTACAGCCTGATAGCAATTATCTTTGAGTTTAAGGTCAAGAACAAGATTTTCAGCTTTTTCCGAAACCTGATACCATTCATTGAGAGGTTTGATGTCAACTCCTCTGACATGGTGTCCATCCTTTACAAGCTTCTGTACAAGATGTCCGCCAATAAATCCTCCTGCCCCTGCAACAACTATCTTCTTCATTAATTCTGAATTTATTTTTAATTGGAAATTAAAGTCGTCTAATTTAATAATTTTTCCTCTCCAAATCCAATAATATTCTTTCCCCCGTTCTGTCAGATTCCAGGGCTGCTGTGAACAGTTCATGGCTCCACCTGGTCTCTTCCGGCGCAACATTTTTAAATGGATGGTTCGATCCGGTACCGGACAATTCATTCAAAAATGCACCGATCATCTGCTGTACTGCATCAGAGAAGCCAAATTCAAAAATACCCCCTGTTATTGTGGGTATTGCGGACTGGGATCCGGTATCAATTCTTGTCCATCCCTGTTCTTTACCATCTGAAGTCAGGTATTCAAATGCTTTGGGATTATGTGTTGAAAATCTTGCAGAGCCTTCTGTTCCATATACTTCAATAAACCAGTTATTTGTAGCTCCCGGGGCGATACGTTTTGTTTCAACAACCATTGAAAAGTCGTGCCCCGTTGCAGGATCAATGCTTTTACAAGTAAGAACAGCATTATCCCAGGTTTCACAAGGGACCATTGCCCCTTTTCCATCCGGACGTACTTTCACCACTTTCTGGAGGTCTGCATATACATTTACAGGCCTCCATCCCATGCGAAAGGGAACATGGAGCACATGCATGCCCAGGTCCCCCATGCACCCGTATTCACCATTTATTTCAACAATTCTTTTCCAGTTTATTGGCTTTGAAAGATCCAGATCGCTTGAATGGTGAAAGCCGGTTCTGACCTCAATTATCCTTCCGTACTTTCCTGCCTGTAACCATTTGATAAGCTTCTGACAGGCCGGGAAATAGGGAAATTCTGAACTGCACCTCACCAGGATATCCGGATTTTCATTTACTGCCTTCAATATGTTCGCATTTGCTCGTTTGTCAATGCCAAAAGGCTTTTCACCCAAAAGATGTTTTTTGGCATTAATGATGTCAATATAAAACTGTTCGTGCAGATTGTGCGGGACAGCGCAATATATCGCATCAATCTCATCTGAGTCCAGAAGATCCCTGTAGTTTTCTGTTTTATACGGATGTCAGGAAAATTTCCTGTATACCATTCCCATGATTCTCTGCTCCTGCTGCATATACCGGCAATAACAGGTACCGGATCCTCAGAAAGCAAGCTGCACCAGCGGGATACTGAACTGGCGAATTCCCTGCCCATGAGGCCTAATCCTATTATCCCGAACCTGATTGTTTTGCGATGAGACATAAAAGCAATAATTATAAATGTTCAATGTTCAAAGTTCAATGTTCAAAGTTCGATGTTCGATGTTCGATGTTCGATATTCGACCTTAAAACTTACCCGCCACAAATTCTATTTGTATCCAAATTCCCTTTCAACCTCAGCAATTGCCTCTTCAATAATATCCATTCCCATAGATGCATACTTCTCATCCATGATCAGGGGAGGTGACATCCGAAGTATATGACCGGCAGGGATCCAGGCCAGGCCTTTTCTGAATGCTTTCTGGTAAACAATTTTGCCTGCTTCATCAAACGGCTCTTTTGTTTTTTTGTCTTTTACCAGCTCAATCCCTAACAGAAAGCCTTTCCCTTTTACATCACCAATAATGGGATGCTGTTCTTTCATCCTTAGCATACGTTTCATGAAGAATCCTCCGACACTTCGAACATTTTGCAGAATACCCTCTTCTTCAATTACTTCGAGAGAGGCAAGGGCTGCAGCACAAGCCATCGGATTACCGCCATAGCTTGAAGAAGCAGAAATTTTCTCCAAAGCATCACCATTTTCTTCGCTGACAACCATTGCAGTAACAGGAAATCCGTTTCCGAAAGATTTACCGAAAGTCACAATATCGGGAATTACACCCCAGTGGTTTAGAGTAAGCCATTCGCCGGTACGCCCCATCCCTGCAAGGACTTCATCATCGTACAGAAGGATCTTATATTTATCGCAAAGCGCCTTAAGCTTGGGGAAGAAATCATCCGGCGGAAATATGCTGCCTGCCCATCCCTGTACCGGTTCAAGTACAAATGCTGCCACATTGCCGACAGTTCCTTCTTTAAGAAAATCTTCATAAAACCGAATATAGGCATCCGTATCAATTGATCCATCACCTTTAGTCCAGAGAGGGCGGTAGGGATCAGGACGCGGAACCATATAAAAGCCAGCAGCGCGGGTGGGTCCGTAGCTATAGGTCTCTCCGCGGAACATCTGGGCACAGCTAACAGCACCAAGGGTCTTTCCATGAAAATCGCGGTATGCTGATATGAATTCATGCTTGTTGGTTATTGCCCTTGCAGCACGAAGAGCAGCCTCTACTGAAGCGGTGCCATCAGAGTATAACTGTATTGCATTCAATTTTCCCGGCAGGATGCCGGCCATTTTCTCCATCAGTTTTTCTTTCACCGGCGTTGTAAAGTCATGAGCATTCATAAGTTTTTTTGCCCAGTGAGAAACAGCTTCAGATATTTTCGGATGACAATGCCCCAGGGATGTAACATAAATGCCTGACGAAAAATCGAGGTATTTATTCCCGTCAACATCGGTGAGTGTAATGCCGGAACCTTCCTCAAAACAAACGGGAAACAGTTTAACCTGCGAACTAAGCCCCTTCATATACCTTGCAGTATTTGCATGCATACGCTTTGATTCCGGACCGGGGATGTCAGTTATAAGCTTGGGTATTCCTATGGCACTTTCTTTCCACCAGTCCTTTTGCACTTTGTTAATATTCTCCATGATATTGTATTTTGAAGATTTATTTCAAGTTTGTTATTATAAACCCGTCGGAAGTCAGAAGTCGGAAGTCCAATGAATAAACTAGTTTGATAATTCATTTTTTCTTCGGACTTCGGTCTTCGGTCTTCGGTCTTCGGTCTTCTTCCTTCATTTTACCCACCCTAACCCCTCCCGGGAGGGGAACCAGGTGCTCCAGACTCTATGCTTTACGCTCTACGCTGTCTTCCGCCTTCTGCCTTTTGCCTTCTTCCGACTTCGGACTTCCGACTCGGACTTCCGACTTCGGTCTTCGGACTTCGGACTTCGGTCTTCGGTCTTCCTGCACTTCAGAGATAGGTTATTTCATTCACTTCCGAATTTATTTCTTTAGTTAATTCTGTCCAGTTACAAAGATCGTCGTATAAATTTGTGCAATACAAATTATCTCTTCCGGCTATCGCAGCATATCGGACTGCAGTTTCAGGATTTTCACCATCAAGTATTGCTGAGAGAAAGGCTGCTACGGAAGTATCCCCTGCTCCGGATGAATTTTTAATTTTTGAACTATCTGTTTTATATGCACTGCACCAGAGTTCACAGTGATCCCATTTCCTTTTATCGAGATTAGTACCGGCATTTGCAATTACTGATGAAACATCTCCGGTTCGAAGGTATGCTCCCCACCGGCCTGCTTTAATTAGCAGAATTTTAACGCCATTATTAATACACTGTTTACCAATTTCCCTGATAGTGTCAACCACGGTCTTACTAATAGAATCAGCTGTTAGTAATGAAGATAGGATTCCTTCATACTCCCCGGGCTTCATTATCCGGAAGAGCTCTTCCATACTGGGAACAAAAATGTCAGTAAGCGGTAAAAGTTTATGCATTATCTCCGGCCAGTTTAATCTGCCTGACTCGCTTTCAGGATCCGGTAAACTAAAATCCAGAGATGTTACAACTCCCATTTTTTGAATCTCAGAAAACAGAGCAACCAACTGACCACCATTATTCTGATAAAACTGTTTAAGCAGCGGAGGATATCCAAAATGGAAGATACGGCTTTCTGATACTGCATCGAAGTCGATAAAACTTGCATCAAATATCTGATTGCAACCTGGTGATTCAAGGAAAATGCGATCTATGCCCGGCGGAGCCAATACAATGCTGAAAGCGGTACCAGCTCCACCAGTTGTAATGATTCCCTCTGAAAGATTATATTTATCCAACCAGTCGATGGCAATTTTACCTATGAAATCATCCCCGACCAATCCATTCAGCAGTACCTTTTTACCAAATTTTTTCATTGCCAGTCCTGTATTCGGAACAACACCGCCCAGGACATAACTGATCCCATCGATCTCTATTAATTTACCTGGAATAAAAAGGTTTGAGAGACTGGCAACAGATTGTGTCTTTTTAAAATCAGGAATCAGATCAACGCATGTATAGCCTGAAATTACAGCATCATACTTTTTCATTAATATATCCTATATAACTTCAATACCTTTCAAATAACAGAAATCACGTAAGGTTTGAAAATGGTTCCCATAGGCAATGATATAGTGTTGTCCGGAAATTTTTTGAGCAAAATCTTCTACCGGGGAATCAAGAAAAATTTCAAGACTTGGCAGTTGAGGAGCAGGGTAATCCCACCCGGCTTCCTCCCATGATCTTAATCTTCCTTCACCAGTGCAGATATGCATTGTATATTGACTTCCTGTATTTGACAACCTGGCTAATGTAAGATTGCCGGTTTTCATTGTCGAGATATTCAGAAGCCCGCCGCTGATATTTCCAAATGCAGCAGGAGTGACTTTCACCCGTCCATTCACAACTTCAGAGGGAATAAAATCAGGCACTCCCAACAGAACACTTTTTTCGAAAAACTCATAAAACTCAAGATAAGCTGCACATTGTCCAGTAATATGTTTTACAATTAACTGTGTTACAGCACCCATTGCATCGTTTTCAGGAATTGCACATAACTTCATTTCATCGGAGAGAAGCATAAAGATCATAGCGGGTGGAAACTCTAAAATCTTTTTCATCCCGTCGACATCTTTTAATGAGACTGCATCATATCCGTTTTCAGCTGCAATTTTTGCTATCGCCAGATAATAAGAGATGCCCTTTTTAAGAAAATTATCATCAGCGGGTTTTTCAAAATCCCATTCACTTTTTACTTTATCGAGCAAAGGAAGAATATCCTTTTCTTCTGTTTTTTCGCTAAGCTGATACATCTCCAGCATTTCAAAAAACTCAATTTCAGTTCCAATTACAGATTTTAACGATAAGCCCTCGTAAAGTGTATTGTAAAGCTTCATATCCCGATAACCCATCATCCCGACCTTTGTCCTGTTTAACGACCGGATTGCTGCTGCTGCTGCTGCAAAATCTTTGATTTTCTCCAGTGGAGACGGTTTACCAATTATATTATAAACATATTTAAACTTATACCCAAGATCTCCGAATACTTTGCGTAGAGCGGTAGTCCCGGCCTGCGGTGCGGCAGTTACCATACGGCCATTTTCAATATCTCCGGCAAGCCCCCATAAAATCATTGGTGTGCTCTTAAATTCGCCAGTAATTGAAATTACAGCATGAGAAGGGATCCATCCGGCCAGGCATATGATAAGCAAATCAAAATCCTCTTTCTTCAGGTCGGCTATTGCTCTTTTGACATCAACCCCTTTAGGATCATCAGTAACATGGTCTGTTGTTACTACCTCAATTCCGAGTGACCTGACCTCTTCCAGGGCTGTAAAGCATTTCTCTTTAATTAATTGTTGCGGGGAATTAACCTCACCAAATCCTACGAATGCAGCCCTCGCAATAATATTATCCTTTTTCATATTGAGTTTTCCTGTTATTTATAATTGCAACAAACAGTAAATAAAGAATGCATAGTACCGGCACCACAAATGCCATTTGAATTGACGTAACATCGGCAACCATTCCCATTACTGGCGGAAGGAATGCACCTCCCGCTATGGCAGATACCATTAATCCTGACAACTCATTGGTATGCTCAGGCATATGTTCTATTGTAATTGAAAAGATGAGGGGGAAAATATTGGCAAATCCAAAACCCACCAGAAAAATCCCGGTCAGGGTAAGAACAAATGAGTTATTAAAAATAAAAATAACACCAGCGAGTGCCATCAGCACGGTGAACAGTAATAATCGTTTTGGCGCTATGCGTGACATTATCAATGAACCAAAAAACCTTCCGGCCAGGATAGGCAGGTAAAAAAGCGACCAGCTGATCAAAAGACCCAGCTTCTCGACGGAAATCATAAATTTCTCCCTTAAAAGAATAGGCAAATGAGCGCTCATGCATATTTCAACACCACAATAAATAAAAAGACCTAAAACCATGGCAAAAACATAGCCATTTCCAAGTAGTTTAAAACAGGATCTGAAGGTGGCATGATGCTCAATTTCGGTTTCTCTTCCGGCAATTTTGAAAGTATTAAATAAAATGAAGCTGATCAGGACAATTGATGCGAATAACGGAAATAGAATACTCCAGTCAAGGCCAAATGCTTTCAGCATTATAACAGGAATCAGAAATCCCATCGAAGAGCCGATTGTAATGAAAGACTGAGCCAGGGAGAGGTTTTTGGAATAGTGTCCCTCCTCAGAAATATCCCTCATTATTGGATTTCCGGAGACCTGAAGAATGGAACCTCCTGCTCCCAGAAGCAGTATTGCTGCCAAAATTTTATAAAACTGCATTAAGGAGCTGCTATCCACCACCATTCTGCCATACATTCCTGAAAATATGGGAATTACCAGTCCGAGAAGTGCAATTGCAAGACCAAGATTAAGAACAAATTTTTTCCCTTTTTTGTCCTGAAGCAAACCGACAGGTACAGAAAGCAAGCCATACATTATATATGCCAGCAATGGCAAAAGAGAGGCCATTGTCGTAGATATATTAAATGATCCCTGTGCAAGACTGACCATAGGTCCTGCCGAATCGATCATGCCCATTGAGATGAAAATCAGAAAAATGGGGAGAGTCCTTTTGTTCATCAGTAAATTACTTTTTATCTCGAAAAAGATCTATGAGAGTCCTGGTCATTGCGGTAACACCACATTTAAAAGCAGGGTCGAAGTCCGGTGCAAATGCTGAATTATGGAGGTAAGGCAGGTAGGTGCCTTTTTCAATGTGTTCCAGATACTTGCTTCTATTTACTCCTCCAAGCCAGAAAAGCGCAATCGGGATCTTTTCTTTGGTGAGACCGTATTTTCCGAAATCCTCAGCAGTAGTTAAAGGATCGACAAGTATTACATTATTCTCTCCCAACAGACTCTTCATTGAGACAACGCTTTTTAATACGAGATCCCTGTTGTTTGTCACAGGAGGAACGTCAGAACTGTCAAAAACTACAAGAGGCATTTTGCTTTCGGGAAGACCTGCTGCTATTGCATCTCCGCGCGTAATATTCAGTATGGATTCCTTTATTGTTTTAAACACCTCATCTTCAAAGAACCTGATAGTCAGCAGCATCCTGACGTCATCAGGTATTATATTATCCCTTGATCCCCCATGGATTGATCCAACAGTCACTACAGCGGGTTTCACAGGATTTATTCTCCGGCTGACGATGGTCTGAATATCAAGTATTATTTTTGCCGCAAGTACAACAGGATCAATAGATTTTTGAGGCATAGCTCCATGTCCTCCAATGCCATAGACGGTGATCTGAGCTGATTTAACACCTGCAAAAATAGGCCCGGGATAATAGCCGATAGTACCCGCTGCAAGTTCGGGACTTACATGATAGCATAGTGCAAAATCGGGTACCGGGAATTTTTTAAACAATCCGTCATTTATCATCTCATCGGCTCCTGCTGTCAGCTCTTCTGCTGGCTGGGCAACGGCCATAATAGTTCCTTTCCATTCGTTCCTTAATGCAACAAGAGTCCTTAGGGTTCCCATCCATGTAGTCATATGCAGATCATGCCCGCAGGCATGCATTACCGGGGATTCATTACCGTAATGGTCCTTCATAGTTACACAACTGGCGAAGTCTGCCCCGGTATTTTCTTTTATCGGTAAAGCATCCATATCAGTACGGAGCATTATTATTTTTCCTTCACCATTTTTGAAAATCCCAACAACACCATTGCCACCCACACCTGTAGTAACATCAAAACCAATGGATTTAAGCTCTTCAGCCATTTTTTTGGAAGTTTCAAACTCCATGTTTGACAACTCTGGATGCTGATGGAGATCTTTATATACATTCCTGTACCTGTCTGTCTCATTGTCAATAAGCTCAAGTATCTTCCCATTCAGGTTATCCCGCTGACCGTTAACCTTTGGCATAATTAAGATAAGCAGCACCAGGGCAAGTAATTTTTCCATGTGAATCCTTAGATTAGACAGTTCTGTTTATTTAAGATAACCCACCCTTAGAATACTTATAGAATTTGCCGGGAAAGTATAATTAAAACTATTGCCGGCTTTAAAAGTACCTTCGGAGGGAACTATGCTTGTTGGATTTGCCAGAGAATTTTCCGCCTCCAAGGTTCCGGTTATGGTAGATGAATGGCCATCAGGATCAATCCTATCTGCCCCATCGAGAATAATCTTAACACTTTCTGATGTGGATTTATTATTCGCGACTTTCAGAAGTATATCATTCTTTCCGGATTCAGTATCAACTGATGCGGACCAGTAACACCTTGTTGTATTTTGAGTAGCAGGCAGTATATAGGTACCTGCATTATCGGTGAATAACATTTTCTGCATATAATAAGACGGGGATGCAAAGCTGGATACAGCATCATTCCATACGATGCAGGGTCCGAAATTTCCATGGTCCGCTAGTCCGGCATAGTTGCCATATCCGGTCCACCACATCCTCTCTGAATTTTTTTCACAACCCAGCATGAACACAGCGTCACCAAGGGCATCACCAAAATTTCCAATCACATCACCTCCATTTCCCTTTATGGAAGATGCGTATTCAGCAACACATATTTTTTTGCATGCTGCATCAATGCTGTCATACTTGCTGTACAAGACAGAAAGATCACTCAGGTAAAAATGCTCATCTACAAAATCAACAGAATTCCCGGAGGTATGAGAAAATACATTTTCCTGACGAAAACCGTTATACATGATCTTCATTTCCGGGTAATGAGCAAGAATAGAGTCATGAATCATTGAATATCTTGGATTATATTCTTTTGCTGTTTCCCATCCGTTTTCATTTCCAATCTCAATGTATTTGAGATTATATGGTTCAGGATGGCCGTTTGCGGCCCGTTTAGCTCCCCATTTAGTTGAGGATGATCCGTTGCAGTATTGTATCAGGTCAAGTATATCTTCTATTATGGGCTGCATCTTATCAAGCGGACATATACCAAACCATCCTCCTGCTCCCGGAGTTTCACTGATCCCTGATGAGCATGTATAAACCGCCTCAGCTCCAAGATCTTCACACAGTTGCATATGCTCATCCAAGCCAAAATAGAGATCGTTTTTATATGCCCATCTGTTTCTTGTGGAACCGGGTCTCTGCTCAAGAGGGCCAATTGAATTCTTCCAGTTCCAGCAGGAATCCATATTAGATGACTCAGCGGTACACCCACCCGGGAATTGAATGAATTTGAATTTCAGTGCATCAAGTTTTTCTGCCAGATCAGGCCGCAGACCATTGGGACGATTCTTCCATGTCGGAGGCATAACTGTTACTACATCAAAATAAACATCACCCCTGGATGATGCATATAGGACAAACCGGTTGTTTCCTGAAATATTTGAGACATTCGAGGTAGTAAGGTCGCAGGTAAAATGCTGCCATCCCGCAGCCGGCCTGAATTCTTCCGATTGTGCATATACCTTACCTTCAACACTTTCCAGACTTGCTTTTATAGTACCAGTATAATTGGCACCTCTTTTAGCCCAGAAAGAAACTTTATATAGCGTATTGTTTTCAAGCTTAATGCCCCAGTAACCTCCATTAGCCATCCCAACACTACCTGAATCGACAGCAGTAACCGCCAGCTTTATACACTTACTCTGCCTGCCATTAACATACCCGTTTCACTGAAGTCTGACTGACAAGATTGCCGTTCGAAGAGGCAGATTTTACAATTGTCCAGAAAGATATCGGATTTTTAAGTTCCTCAAATGAAGGGTTATTAATCAGCTGGGCATAAAATCCACCCTGAATCTGGTAATTGAATTCTTCTATCTGCTGGCCTCTGCAAATGGGAGCTACCTCAGGTCCCTTCTGTGAGATATCAACTGTAAAAGTTGAATTTCCCGCCTGTTTACATGCAGTTAATGCTCCGATGAAGGATAATGTAATTAGTGCAAGAATAATGCTGGATCCTGTAAGAACTACTTTCCTGTTAATTCTTTTTTTCATAGTCTGAATTTTTATCCCTTGTTTAATAATAAGTGTTTTAACTGAAATATGAACTGAATATTCATGTTAACTGACCTATCAGCTATCTACTTTGCGACAGGCCATAGGTTATTAATCAGTTCCACCGTACGGTCAACAAGAATCTGGCCTCCCTCCGGCCCTACCATGCTGCTTTGTATGACAGCACTGTAACCTCCCCCCTTAACTGCTTTTTCTGTGGGCAGGTAGGATCCTGCACCTGCTGCCAGCTGGACAACAAAGGTTTGCAATGCATTGCTCCTTGCCTGAATCCTGATCCCATAATCGGTAAAAAGTTCAAACTGATCAGTACAGATCGCAACATCCCCCAGGCGAAGAACATGTATCTCGGCATCCATTTTTGGATTTGGATTCTTTTTCTGGTTCTCATAACGGTTAACAACATCTCTGTTCCATGTCATTCGGGCTAAAACCTCACTGGCTACAGAGGAGTCTGCAGCCATCTCTGCTGCAGCGGCATCACGCTCTCCCTTGCAGAATAAGTATTCCTGTTCTGTTACCAAACGCATTGGCAAACTAAGCGTTTCCACCTTATGGACCAGTTGTACATTTGCATAGCGATCATCCTTTACTGTTTCGTATGCTTCTTCAACAGCCAGGACTATACGCCTCGAGATTTCTTCCAGACGGCTTAAATTTCGCAGCCTGATCATCCGTTCCTCTGATTCCTTTCTGTACATAGGTCTCGGTGACTGATCACCTGCGGCTCCAATCCATCCAAGTACACACAAATCAGAACCAAAACGATGCTTCAGCTTCTCCCTGACAGGATGCCAGTAATCAGCGTTAATAGCCAACCGGTTTTCAACTTCCTGTGCAGGGCACGGGACATCAATAGTCATCCCGATAAGTTTACCACTCTTATCCCAGAAGAATAGTGTATTGACATCGTGATCTTCCATACCTTCAAGGTTAATGAATTCAGGCATATTGGTACTCCCATACATCTGGGCTGATCCATTGGAAAAATAACCCGGAGTAGGGACTTCTTTTGAATAGACAGTCCTCCTGTTGTATGCAACAGCAGCATGGCTAAGACCCCAGGTAACACTTCCGGGTCGACGATCTTTCCACGCCTTAACAATCGCATCGCTTATCCTCTTAACAAAAAAGACATCATATTCCTCAACCTGCAGAACTCCTTTTTTAGGGATTTGATAACGGAAGGAATACTGCATACCATTCTCTAAAACCGGAGCAGTATGAGTATGGATTGCAGTCATTAATATTTTTGTTGCATCAATTTCAGGTATTTTTTTATGTACTTCGTCGCGTACCATTTTAAGTAATTGCTCCGGAATTTCAACCACGTCGCAGGAAACCATAATCGCAATATCGAGCGAACGGCTGCCTTCGCGTGATTCGAGTGCAATTACATTGGCTGTCAGGGGAGTCTCTATCGTATCGGCTATCCTTAAGTTAAACTGTCCCATAAGTGCCACCGGAAGTTTGGGAGTAATGTCTGCTGTCGCGGTTCCAATATGTATTTCCTGTGCTGGCAAATTAGTGGCGAAATACATTAATGTCAGAAATAGTGCAATGTGACGGTTCATGGTTTTATTTATTAGTTATCATTATTATATCCTTTAGTCTGATGTCCTCAGCTGATGCTCCGATCATAATTTCAAACTCACCGGGTTCAACTACAAAATTCATATTTTTATCCCATAGCCCCAGTTCCCTGCATGGGACTGAGAAACTCATTGTAACAATTTCACCGGGACTAACTTCCATTTTCTTAAACCCTTTCAATACTCTGACCGGAGTAGTTACTGAACTTATCAGGTCATGTATATAGACCTGAACTACTTCTTTGCCAGTTACTGCACCGGCATTTTTAATCTTAACAGATATCCTTATAGTATCTTGTACTTCCAGCTCCTTCTGCTCGATTTTAAGATCTGAATATTCAAAATGAGTATAGCTTAAGCCGAAACCAAAAGGGAACAGTGGGTCTGTTGATGAAAACACATAATCTCTTCCGGGTTTTTCAGGGGTACCAGGTTGATGGTAAATTCCCCTGCCGCTTGGTTTAAAATTATAAAAAACAGGTATTTGACCTGCACTTTGAGGGACTGATACCGTAAGTCTTCCTGATGGGACTACCTCTCCAAACAGAATGCGGGCAACCGCATTGCCTCCCTCTTCTCCCGGATACCATGCATCCAATATAGCAGGAATATGTTCTTTTTCCCATTTAATACTATAGGCACGTCCATGGACCATTATCAGTACAATTGGTTTCCCTGTCCTGTGAATTGCCCTTATCAATCCGGGTTGAATTCCAGGAGGAGACAACTCAGCTCTGTCATATCCTTCACCACATGTCGGATAAGCTCCTTCACCGGCTAATTCGCCCCATCCCGTTCCGGATAAAGACATACTAGTTCCGCCAATTACGAGTATAACAACATCACTTTTTTCTGCCACATTAATGGCTTCTTCAAACCCGCTGCTATCCAGCTCAGTGATTCCACACCCTTTTGCATAATTCACCTTAATCTTATCTTTTGTGATATTTTTTATCCCCTGGAGGATAGTAACACCCGAAGAATTATCTTTTGTGATACTATAATCACCATATTGAACCTGATCAGCATTGGGACCTATAACAGCAATTGACTTTAATCCGGAAATATTTAGCGGCAATACATTATCCTGATTTTTCAGCAAGACAACTGATTCCTCTGCAATTTCCCTTGCCAGTTTAACTGATTCTTTCGTATGAACAAGGTCAATTAACTTTTCAGGTAGGAAGTACGGTTTATCAAACAATCCTGCCCTGAATTTAACAGTAAGTATATTTTTAACAGCTTCATCAACAAGAGCTAAAATCTCTTTGTCATATTTTGCCAGATTAATCAATTCCGAATATGCATAATCAGAACCTTCCTGATCTACGCCTGCCATGAGAGCGAGTATAGCAGTTTCAGCTTTATTGAAAGTTATATTGTGAAAAGTCTGCAACATCGCTACAGCTCCATAATCAGCAAAGACATAGCCTTTGAATCCATATTCCTTTCGCAAAATATCACGGAGAAGATATTCGCTGGCATGAACAGGGATGCCGTTAACCTCATTATAGGAAGGCATTACTGAATAGACATTTGCCTCTCTGACAGCTTTTTCAAAAGGATATAAATGCAAATTTCGCAGATCTCTGGGTCCTACTTCAACAGGTGCTATGTTTATACCGGCAGTTGGAGTGGAATATGCAACATAATGCTTTGCTGTTCCAATCAAATGACCTTCCGGAATATAGTCTTTAGTAATTTCAGGATTTCCCTGCAAACCAATTACAAATGCTTTTCCCATTTCCGCCACGAGGAAGGGGTCCTCTCCAAAACACTCTTCAACCCTTCCATACCTTGGATCTCTTGCAAGGTCAAACAATGGGGCGAAGAGCTGGTCACATCCGGTTAACCCTGCTTCATAAGCAATAACCTCAGCCATTTTTCCGATCAATGCCGGATTCCAGGTGCTTCCCTGTCCTATTGTTTGCGGAAAATTGGTGGCTCCATATGCAAGCTGACCATGTATACCGCCAAGATCCACCTGAATGGCAGGTATGCCTAAACGTGTGTTTTTCCTCATATACTGATCCGCCGCTTCAGAAAACCTCGCTATACCTTCTATTCCGGTAATGGGAGGATCAAGACATCCAATACTCTCTCCATGAAATAAATTCTCCAAAGATTCTTTGGAAACATTTCCTTTTGCATCCGCTTTCAGATCAGCAAGATTAAGCTTAAGCATCTGACCGACCTTCTCCTCAAGCGTCATCCGTTGCATCAGATCCTTTACACGTTCTCCGGGATCCAGACTAACATCCTGATAAGGCAGCAACTTCCCGTGGAAACTACCTGCGGGAAAAACAGCCTTTTGTCCTAATAGATTATTATATCCGTCAATGACAATTAAATAAGCGACCAGAAGTAAAAAGGAAGGTCTCAGTATGCTGATTTTATTCATAATGTTATTCAGCTTTCAACAAAACTATTGAATAAAAGATATATAAAAAACTACTGCCTTTTCAATTTATGACACTGTATTTGCATAAACAGGTACTTTTATATAACTTTCCCAACAACTGAGGAGTATAATTATGCAACCCAAACTCGAAAAAGTATTTCCGAACCTCTCTTCTTCGATTTTTGTAAAAAGGGAAATAGTACCATATATGGACTACCCATGGCATTATCATCCGGAGTTCGAAATAATATTTGTTGAAAAAAGCTATGGAATAAGGCTCATGGGGAATCATGCAGGAAATTTCAGTGACGGGGATTTAATGTTTATCGGTCCGAACCTGCCTCATGTGTGGAAAAATGATGAGGATTTTTACAAAGGCAACAAGGATCTGTTAGTTGATGTATATGTTATTCAGTTCAGGGAGGATGCACTGAGAGAAGGCTTTTTTGATCTTCCGGAGTTTGCCCATATCAAAAAGCTGTTTTTACTCGGGCAACAGGGCTTATTGATCAAGGAACAGGATGGACTGGAAATGGCAGAACTGATTAAAAAAACTTATTATTCTTCAGGAATTGAAAGATTAATTCAATTCTTTAAAACGCTGGATGCTATTGCCAGAACAGAAAATTATGATCTTCTCTCAAGTCCGGGCTATACAAATTCCGTTAATATTGCAGATACCGAACGAATAAATAAAGTGATGAATTTCTTAATGGAGAATTATAAAAAAGAAGTCAGACTGAAAGAAATTGCTGCACTTGTAAGTCTTAATATTTCATCATTTTGCCGGTATTTCAGAAGCAGAACCCACAAAACCTGTACTCAGTTTATAAATGAGATCAGGATAGCTCATGCCTGTAAACTCCTTCTCAACAGAAGCATGACTATTACTGAAATATGCTACGAGACAGGATATAATAATATTTCACATTTTAACAGGCAGGTTAAGCTTATAACCGGGTTAACTGCCAGGGAATATTCGAGAAAATATCTTAAGAATGCCGGTTAGATCCGGTCGCATTTGGCCTGAGGCCGTCATTCATTGGTCATTTGCGCTGCGCGCGTCATTAAATGGTCATTAGCTTCGCGTCATTCATTGGTCATTTGGCCTGCGGCGTCATTTATAGTCATTTGGCCTGCGGCCGTCAGTCAGTGTCATTAGCCTGCGGCGTCATTTATAGTCATTTGGCCTGCGGCCGTCATTTATTGTTAATATGTAATGTATATCGATTTACAATTAATGACTACTTAATGACCACTTAATGACCACTTAATGACCACTTAATGACTACTTAATGACAACTTAATGACCACCTAATGACAACTTAATGACAACTTAATGACCACCTAATGACCACTTAATGACCACTTAATGACCACTTAATGACCACTTAATGACTACTTAATGACCGCCAGCCTGTACCACTTAATTGCATTCTCACTGTAGATCTTCCTTACAACTTCTTTAGGGAGCTGCAATCCCTCAAATTCACCCCTGAAGGATGGTGCTGTCATTTTTTCATCTGTTGTAAAATATTTCCAGTCTTCAAGCCATGTAGTGTGGATCTGATCCGTGATTTCCTGAGCAGTTTTCGACCCTTCATCTGACAGATCTGTCCCATATAGAAGCCTGTCCTGGTATTTGATGCAAAAATCCCTGATCTTGTTACGGTCACGGGCTGACTGATACTGGAGGTGACAGATCCTGGCGGCCATATCTACAGCCATATTAGGGAATTTATCAAGCCTTTTTGCCAGCTCATCGACGTTCCATTCAAGGCTTCCAAGATGACATCCGACAAATACCAGATCGGGGTGCTTCTCAAGAAGACGGTCCCTTGCATTTATCTGGTCTTCGTATGTTGGATATTCAGGGTGAAGGAACATATGATACTGTGGATTTTCCGCAAAATAGCTGCTGTCGCCGCTGACAGTCATCTCATTAAGTGGCAGCCAGCAGTTGCGAGGTTCTCCGAGATGCCCGGTAACAGGAAGATTCTTGCTTATTATGAAGTTAAAAACAGGATCAAGAGCAGGATCATCAACCATAATGAACTTACCGTTCCGATTTCTTGCGGTCATACCTATATTTTTCCATATCTTAACTGAGACAGCTCCTCCGGCAATATCGTTTTCCAGATGTGAGATTACCTTTTTGCTCCAGGACTCGGTACCAAAACCGGTCGTGTCAAAATAGAAAGTTGCAGCATAGAATATATTAGCCGGATATTTCTTTATTGAGTTAAGGGCAATTTTATGCTGAAATATGACAGCTGCAGAATCAGCAACATCCACATTTATCGTGAGTAACTTAAAGTTATCTTTAATTGCCTGATCCTCAAATACACCTTTGTCTGTATCGATATGGGCATGTGAATCGATCTTCAGAACTGAATTAAAATCTTCCTTCGAATAAAAGTTGCTTTTGCAACCTGCGAAGATCATAACTGCGCTGATAAAATAAACAATTCTGTTTCTCATTATTCCGGAAGGTTTTACATTATGTATTTCAAATATGATAATAGTGACTGTTCAAAAACATCTGTGACCTCTGTGATAACTCTGTGGTCTCTGTGTAAGTTCTTAATTTTTTGTTACACAGAGGGCACAGAGAAAGCACAGAGTTGCACAGAGAAAACATTACTTGATTTTAGACTTTTGAGACAGTCTCAGCTCATTCTATGATCAATTGAATGCTATTTAGGCATTACAACGAAAGGAGAATCATTAAGCCATTCAATACTTTTCTGGCAGCTTGTATACTGGTCAAAATTATACTCTTCAACCTCAACAATACCGTATACCATACCAGATTTGGCAGCATTTTCCCAGTAGGATTTGAAATCCATCATTCCGCTTGCTCCAACTTCCTCTTTATCTTTTATGTGCCAGAGTTCAAAACGTCCAGGGTATTTATTGAAATAATCAACTGGATTAGCTCCGCCTACAACGGTCCAGTAAAGGTCCATTTCGAAAATAACTTTTGAAGGATCTGTATTTGTGACAAGAACATCATAAACTGTCTGTCCGTCAAGTTTGGTAGAGAATTCCTTATCATGATTGTGATATCCAAAGCGGATCCCTTTTGCCTTACATTTTTCACCAATGGCGTTGAAATAACTTGCATACATCTTAAGAGTATCCAGACTGGTATAGGCATTCCCTCCCATAAACGGCTGAACAAGATAAGTTGTGCCAACAGCTGCATGAGCATCAATACAAGCATCCCACCATGCCATAGTTGCCTCCCATCCGGCTGAGTCAGGAAGCGCCTGCCCTGAATGTGAACTCAGGATCTTCAAACCATTTGCATCACAAAGCGCTTTGAAAGCGGCCGGTTCCATTCCATAGAATTTGCCATCCTGATAGCCTGCAGGCTCGACGAACTTATAACCCATTTTACTTACTTTTGCAATTGCAGCCGGTACATCTCTGCCGATTGAATCGCGTATTGAATATAGCTGCAAGCCAATATTTTTTCCGGGGGCTTTACAAGAATTGAAAACAGGCAAGAATAACCCTGCTGCAGCAATTAGCATAATAATTGTAAATAAGCTTCTTTTTTTCATTTCGATCAGGTTTTAAAATTTGGTCTAAGATAATAATATTTTGATATCATACCCTGCATGTCAGAGTTATTGAACCGGTCTGTCTCTATTCTCTCCTTTTTACTCTTTGTGAGGCACCTTGTGATCAACAGCCTGATGGCCGGGTTTGTGTTTAAATATTTTATTGTTAAACAAGAAGGATCACAAAGGGTTCAAAAAGGACACCAATAAACAGCAATCCGGTTTTAAGTTATTATTCACTTATGAACTTGTACTCCGGTATGAGTATCGGCTGACCCTTTTCAGCGGTGCAGACTATTGAAAAATTCTGCTCATCTCCTCCACTGTCTGCTCCATTAATGTGATAAGAGACATGTACGGCAGGATTCATTTTGCTAATGAAAACAAGGGCGCGCTGGCGGGCCTCTTCCGAAAACTTCGGAAACTGAGGATAAACAGCCTTGATTATTTCTGACAGATCGGTCTTACTTGTAAAAATCACCCCCTTCTGGGTTGTAACTGTTGACTCATCAGGAACAATAACAACCAGGCCACCGGAAGGAATCCAGTTAAGCCAGTTCATTTCATCGCCGGCGTTTTTTTCGCTGCCCTTACCGATGATAAGTTTTGCATAATGCCCTCTCAGGCTCTCCTTGAAAAGAGGAGGAAGCTTGGTTCTGGCAATATAACCTGAAATAAGACGACATGTATTATAATGGGCAATGTTAAAATTATAGTCATCAGCTGAAAGTCTGCCTCCGTTATTAATAAGCTGAACGGCAAAAAGTTCTGAAAGAGTTTTTAATTCAATTGATGAACTATCAGCTGAAGGATTATTTTTGCAGATGAAGTCTGTCATAATACCTGTATAAGCCTTTTTGTCAGCTGAGGTCAGATTGAAATCATCCGATACCGAAGATATTTCCTGCGGTATCTCTTCAAGTCTTTCAGTAACTAGTGTTTTGATAACGACAGGCTTTCTGCCTTCATCTGCAAGTTTTGTCTCGATTACAGCTGAAGTATCAGCGTCAGCCTCTACTGCTTCTATTTCAAAAGATCCGGATGCCAATCCTGAAGAGAAAACTGTCACCTTTATTTTCCCTGGCACACCGCTTGATCTTACAATATTTGTTGCAGGGGTCTTAGTGTACCATCCCTCATCCATCTTTCTCCCGCTGTCAGCATATGATACGTAATAAGCCGGACCTGCAAGTTTACCAGGTCCGGTAACTTTCCATCTGAGTGTATTGTCAGCATCAGGAACATGATTTCCATTCGAATCTGTAATATCTGCCAATACAATAACAAG
The DNA here is from genome assembly GCA_016715075.1 of Bacteroidales bacterium. Lineage (GTDB taxonomy): Bacteria > Bacteroidota > Bacteroidia > Bacteroidales > VadinHA17 > LD21. The sequence goes on along the minus strand of JADKBK010000001.1, from coordinate 388,697 downwards.
GGATCCCCTGTCAGCATTAATACGGCTATGGGAAGCTTCGACAATAATCCTTGCCGGAGTTACCTGACTGATTGACAAAGTATCTCCCTCTCCATGCTTATTTCCATGGATAAAACACCGGGAAGCAGTATCAGGTATCGCACGTACTGACACGATAGTGCGGGTTGAATCTTCCAATGATGCAAAGATCCGGTTTTCTGACATTCCTGCCGGCTCACCCACGCCCCATGAAATTATCGACGGATGGTTCCGGTCACGCCGAATCATCTCCCTCAACTGTTGTTTCTGCTCTTCAACAGAAAAGTTATGATCGCCTATTGCCGAAAAATCCTCTTCTGCTATTATTCCGTGCTTATCCGATTGCTGATACGAGAACTGATTACCCGGATAATTGATTGTCCTGATGAAGTTACTTCCCGCTCTTCCGCGAATGTCCGTATAATCCATCCCGATGATCCAGTCCGGCACAGCATCTCCCAGCCATGGATATTCCTGATGACGGCTGACTCCTTTAAGTTCAGCCTTTTTATCATTCAGATAAATGGTACTATCTTTCTCATCGGCTCTGAACCACCTGAATCCTGTTGTGGTTAAGCAGGAATCGACAACTTCCTTTTTATCAATTACCTCGGAAAGGATTGTATAGAGATAGGGATCTTCGATGGACCACAGGTGCGGGGTTTTTACGGGTCTGCTGACCTGATTGAACATAAATAACTGCCCGGCATCTATAACTTCTTCTGATCTTATAACCTGAATTACCTGATTATTCTGGTCCATGATGGTGGTCTGAAGGATACAGGCCCTGGGTTGCGGATAATCATTTTTCACCCATGTCATCACTTTCATGGTTGCCTCCTGTTCTGATATCAGAGGTGTGCTGATAAATGTTCCGCCCTCATGCTCAGCAGATCCCTGCATGGGAATATATAATTTGTTTTTAATTACCAGTTTTACATTCCTGTATATGCCGCATGATACATTGAATTTTCCATCAGTCAGCGGGTGCATCGTGAACTCATCCTTCTGGATGTAAGTTACTGCCACTGCAATTAAGTTATCTCCTGCCGGATTGATAAAGCCTGTAATATCAAAATCAAAGGAGCCATAACCACCCTTATGGTCACCGGCATATTTCCCGTTAACCCATATCTTGCAGTATTTCTGAACACCCTCAAACTCAATAAAAACCTTATGATCAGAATAGTCACCGTTAAATGAGAAATGTTTGCGGTACCACCCCCAGCCGGTCCACCAGAATGGCTCCCCTATTTCGCCCGGACTCTTTGTAAAAGGAAGAAGCTCTCCTGTGGTTTCATATGAGTTCCATGTATGGGGAATACTTATTGCAGGCCATCTGGAATCGTTGAATCCAGGTGATTCATAACCCTTGCCAGCTGATTCAGAAGGAAAATAGTTGAATGTCCAATTGGAATTGATAACCTTTTCAATCCTGCCGGTTTTCAGGCTTTCAACCGGCTTCTTCTGCGCATGCGAAATATTCAGAAAATGTAAAAGTAATAACGAAAGGAGAATGACTTTCATATTCACCTCATTATGAAGATTTAAAAATTAACTACAAGATAATAAATTATTAGCATTTTATCCTGACCGGATTAATCCAAAAGAAAAACAATGACTCAATAATAGACAATAATATTAATAATATAGCATATTTTTCTTAGTAAATTAAATTGAATCTATATATTTGCTTCAAAAAATCAACATATTTAATCATTAATATATATTTTTAAATAATTAATACTTTTAGTATATATGTCACATGAGTTAATACAGATTCAGGTCTCTGCTGTTTCGGATAAATTGAAGAGTGAGGAGGCGATTTTTTATATTAAGGAGAAATTCTCGAAAAGACTGGCGAAGAACCTGAACCTGATAAGGGTATCGGCACCTATAGCAGTCCTTGACGGAACAGGTATCAATGATGATCTGAACGGAATTGAAAGGCCTGTAAGTTTTCCTGTAAAAGGGCTTGAAGGAAAGAGAGCTTCGGTTGTACAGTCACTTGCCAAATGGAAGCGGATAAGGCTTAAGGAATTCAATATAGAAGCTGGAAAAGGGATACTCACCGATATGAGGGCATTAAGGCCGGATGAGGATCTTAGCCCCATACATTCTATTTATGTAGATCAGTGGGACTGGGAAAAGCATATTCTTCCTGAACAGAGAACAATTGCATATCTTAAGACGACAGTTGAAAGTATATATGAGGCTATAAAAACTATTGAGAGAGAGGTATGTGAGATATTTCCAGGGATGTCGCCCGAGCTGCCCGAAAAGATTTATTTTATTCATTCCGAAGAGCTCCTGAAACAATTTCCCGATTTAACTGTTAAAGAAAGAGAGAAGGAAGTTGCACGGATTTTTGGTGCAGTATTCATAATAGGTATCGGCAACAGGCTTAGTAATGGATTGCCTCACGACGGCCGGGCCCCTGATTATGACGATTGGAGTTCTTTAAACGAGGATGGTTATAATGGACTGAACGGAGATATTATTCTTTGGAACCCTGTACTCAATTCAGCTTTTGAGATTTCATCAATGGGAATACGGGTCAACACGGAATCAATGTTAAAACAGCTGGAAATTAAAGGCTGTCAGGAGAGAAGTAAGCTCCTGTTCCATAGTCTTCTGCTGAATAACCAGCTTCCACTGAGTATCGGAGGAGGAATAGGACAGTCAAGATTATGCATGTTCCTTCTTAAAAAGATGCACATTGGTGAAGTACAGTCAAGTATATGGCCTGAGGAGATTTTGTTCAGACATTCCCAAAATGAAATTAAATTACTTTAATCAACATATTTGTATAAAAATTACAGTTTTTACTTGTTTTTTATAAAAATATATTACATTTGCAATCTGATTTTGAGAGAATATGCAGAAAAACGCTTTTATATATATTATTACCCTCGTTCTCCTTATTGCCCTGCGCAAATGAACCGGGAATAATATGTATTACTATAAACATACAGAAGCTTTCCGGGAAACCGGGGAGCTTTTTTAATATCAAATAAAACTATGAAGAGAGAACTGAGAAGTGCGAAAACAATACTTGGCAGGAACATGGCCGGAGCCAGAAGCCTGTGGAGAGCTAACGGCATGAAACAGGAACAATTCGGAAAGCCTGTCATAGCTATCGTTAATTCCTTTACCCAGTTTGTCCCGGGTCATGTTCACCTTCATGAGATAGGGCAGTTTGTCAAAAAGGAGATTGAGAAAAAGGGCTGTTTTGCAGCTGAATTCAATACCATAGCAATTGATGACGGAATTGCCATGGGGCATGAGGGAATGCTCTACTCACTGCCTTCAAGGGATCTTATTGCCGACAGTGTTGAATATATGTGCAATGCGCATACTGTAGATGCAATGATCTGCATCAGCAACTGTGACAAGATCACTCCCGGAATGCTGATGGCAGCTATGAGATTAAACATCCCTGCAGTGTTCGTGTCTGGAGGGCCAATGGAAGCCGGCCTTCATGGAGATAAAGCCATTGACCTTATAGATGCTATGGTTGCATCGGCTGACAGCTCTGTAAGTGACAGCGAACTGAGTGAAATAGAAAAACTGGCATGTCCGACATGCGGTTCATGTTCCGGTATGTTTACTGCCAATTCCATGAATTGTCTTAACGAAGCTTTAGGGCTGGCTCTGCCTGGCAACGGAACTGTAGTTGCTACTCATGCCAACAGGACTAAGCTCTTTGAAAAAGCCGCTTCACTGATTGTTGACATCGCAAATAAATATTATTTTGAAGGAGACGATTCTCTCCTTCCTCGGTCGATAGCCAACAGGGAAGCTTTCATGAATGCAATGGCGCTTGATATCGCAATGGGAGGTTCCACAAACACAGTGCTTCATTTAATTGCTATTGCCCATGAAGCAGGGGTTGATTTTACAATGAAGGATATTGATGAATTGTCTAAGAAGATTCCGAATATATGTAAGGTGGCACCAAGCTCAAGCTACCATGTTCAGGATGTAAACCGCGCCGGCGGTATCCTTGGAATTATGGGCGAACTGGAACGGGCCGGACTGATAAACAGCTCTGTGAGGCGCGTTGATTACCCCACTCTCCATAATGCCATCTCCGACTGGGATATTATGGGAGGGAAAGCCATCCCTGAAGCTCTCAATGTCTACAGCAGCGCTCCCGGACTCGGAAGAAATCTTGTAATGGGATCACAGGCTACAGCCTATAAAGAGCTTGACACAGACAGAAAAAAAGGGTGTATCAGATCGGTTGAAAACGCATACAATCAGGACGGCGGCCTTGCCGTACTCTATGGTAATATTGCAGGAAAGGGTAGTATAGTCAAGACCGCAGGAATCGATTCATCACTCTTTACATTCTCAGGTCCCTCAGTAATTTTTGAATCGCAGGAAGAAGCTGTCGATGCCATACTTAATGATACTGTAAAAGCAGGAGATGTGGTAGTGATAAAATATGAAGGCCCAAAAGGCGGACCAGGTATGCAGGAGATGCTGTATCCTACCTCCTATCTGAAATCAAAGGGACTGGACAAAAAATGTGCCCTGATAACAGATGGCAGGTTTTCCGGTGGTACATCCGGCCTCTCAATAGGACATGTGTCACCTGAAGCTGCATCGGGAGGAGAGATTGCCCTCGTAAAGAACGGTGACACCATTGAAATTGACATTGTCAATAGGAAAATCAATGTTTTACTGACAGAAAATGAACTTAATGACAGAAAAAACGTTGAGAAATCCAAAGGAAATAAAGCATTCAAACCCGAAACCCGCGACCGCAAGATCTCTGTTGCACTGAGAACATATGCATCAAATGTAAGCTCCGCAGACCTGGGGGCTATCAGACTGGTTTAGGGCGCAGGGCGCAGGGCTCAGGGCGCAGGGCGCAGGGCAGAGGGCAGAGAATAAAGAAATGAAGAGATACAGACTTTAATAGAACAAGAAAATAAGACAAATTTCAGGATATGAAGAGTGTAAAGGAACAAGAACAGACAACAGCACAGATAAACGGGCTGGAATCCATATCGGGAGCTGATGCAATATTGCAGATACTGATTGATGAAGGTGTTGATACCATTTTTGGCTACCCGGGCGGAGCAATAATGCCGTTGTATGACAAACTTCTGGATTATGAGGATAAGATACACCACTACCTTACCCGTCATGAGCAGGGAGCAGCACATGCTGCACAGGCTTATGCCATGGTGACAGGAAAACCGGGCATCTGCTTCGCTACATCAGGACCCGGCGCTACAAACCTTGTAACAGGAATAGCAAATGCATTTCTTGATTCAGTTCCTGTAGTCTTTATTACAGCCCAGGTTGTATCTTCCCTGATTGGCACCGATGCATTTCAGGAGACCGATATAATAGGAATTTCCATGCCAGTGACAAAATGGAATTGCCAGGTCAAAAAAGCCCAGGATATTCCCGAAACACTCGCAAAAGCATTTTACATTGCAAAAACAGGACGTCCTGGACCAGTTCTAATCGACATAACCAAGGATGCTCAGATCGAAAAACTTGATTTCAAGTATACCAAATGCACATACCTGAGGAGCTACAACCCTCATATTCCTCTGCGTAAAAAGGCAATTGAATCGGCAGCAATAATAATTAATCATGCTGAAAGACCTTTGATTCTTGCCGGACACGGAGTACTGCTTTCAAGGGCAGAAAACGAGCTGAAGGCATTTGCAGAAAAAACAGGAATACCGGTGGCATTGACTCTGCTCGGCCTGTCAGCATTTCCAACTGATCACCGGCTGTATGCAGGAATGCTGGGAATGCATGGAAACTACGGACCTAATATTCTTACAAACGAAGCAGATCTGATTATTGCAATTGGCATGCGCTTCGACGACAGGGTCACCGGCAACCTGAAGAAGTACATTAAAGACGCCACAATCATCCATATTGAAATAGATGAAGCTGAGATAAATAAAAATGTGATTGTCGATGTTGAGATAAATAACGATGCAAAAGACGCCCTGCAATACCTTACCGAAATAGTTAAGGAGAACTCTTTTGAAAAGTGGATCAGGGAATTCAGAATTGCCGACAAGACCGAATATGATAAGGTCATCAAGCCTGAGACAAAACCTGAAACAGGAGAGATCAAGATGGGTGAGGTGATCAGAATTATATCAGAGCTCACCAAGGGAGAGGCAATTATTGTTACCGACGTAGGCCAGCATCAGATGTATGCAGCACGCTATTACAAATTCACCAAACCAAATACTCTTGTAACATCAGGGGGAATGGGCACTATGGGGTTTGGAATACCTGCCGGACTGTGAGCTAAATTAGGCTGCCCTGATACCACTGTTATCACACTTGTTGGTGACGGAGGTTTCCAGATGACAATGCAGGAACTCGGAACAATACTGCAGTATAATATAGGTGTCAAAATGATCATTCTCAATAATAACTTCCTCGGAATGGTCCGTCAGTGGCAGGATATGTTCTTCGACAAGAGATATGCCTCCACCGAACTGGTCAATCCTGATTTTGTTATGATAGGAAAGGCGTTCGGAATCCCATCCAGAAAAGTGAATGAAAGGGAAGATCTAATAGATGCACTGGCTGAATTGCTGAATACTGACGGACCATACCTGCTCGAAATAATAGTTGAGAAACAGGGTAATGTATTCCCGATGGTTGAGCCGGGTAAATCGGTTTCGGAAATAAGATTAACATACTAAAATTACCTCTGTGTAACTCTGTGCCCCTTCTGTGACCCTCAGTGTAACAAAAAAAGAAATTACACAGAGATCCACAGAGGAATACACAGAGAAACACAGAGAGAAAAATAAAAATAAAAAGGCTATGAAAGAGGAATATACAATATCGCTTTTCACCGAGGACCATATAGGTATCCTTGGCCAGATAACAATAATATTAACCCGGAGGCAGATAAATATCGACAGTTTTTCAGCTTCGGAATCTGCTGTAAAAGGTGTACACCTTCTGACTATCGTTGTAAAGACAACAAGCGAGATGATCCAGAAAGTTGCAAGACAAATGGAAAAACTTGTTGATGTGCTGAAGGTTTTTGTACATACCTCCGACCAGATAATACATCAGGAGATTGCCCTTTACAAGATCACCACTAAGGGTCTGATGTCGGGAAATATAATTGATCATGTAGTACGGGCTCATCATGCACGGATACTGGAAGTCTCTCCCGAATACATTGTTATCGAAAAAACCGGTCACAGGTCTGAAATAGCTGAATTACTTACCCAGCTCGAGCCGTATGGCGTATTGCAGTTTGCAAAGTCGGGCAGGATAGCAATTACAAAACAGGTCAAAGAGCTTAATTCATACCTCAAGGAGATGGACGAAGCAAACAGGCTCAAGCCTCAAACCTTTGACTTATTATCTGAAAATTAACAGTAAACCGAAAAATAGCAGTATTAATCACATATTTAATATTTAATTATCATGGCAAAAATTGATTTTGGCGGAGTAGTTGAGAACGTAGTTACAAGAGAAGAATTTACACTCTCAAAAGCCCGCGAGGTTTTAAAGAATGAAGTAATAGCCATTATTGGTTATGGAGTACAGGGACCGGCCCAGGCTCTTAATATGAGAGATAACGGCATTAACGTTATTATCGGACAGGCTCCGGAATTTAAAGCTGACTGGGACAAAGCGATCGCCGATGGTTTTGTTCCCGGCAAAACACTATTCCCTGTTGAAGAAGCTGCAACTAAAGGTACAATTATTCAATACCTTGTATCAGATGCAGCACAGCGTATACTCTGGCCTAAAATCAAACCATGCCTTAAAAAGGGAGATGCATTATATTTCTCCCATGGTTTTTCGATAACTTATAAAGAACATACAGGCGTTATACCTCCAGCCGATATTGATGTCATTCTTTGTGCACCAAAAGGTTCAGGAACAAGTGTACGCAGGAATTTTCTCGCAGGTGCAGGCATTAATTCAAGCTATTCAGTATTTCAGGATTTCACAGGAAGAGCTGAAGAACGTACTATAGCACTGGGTATTGCAATCGGATCGGGCTATCTTTTCCCGACAACATTTGAACTTGAGGTATTCAGTGACCTTACAGGGGAACGCGGCGTATTGATGGGTGCCCTTGCCGGTATCATGGATGCACAATACCAGGTTCTCCGTGAGAATGGACACAGTCCGTCTGAAGCATTCAACGAAACGGTTGAAGAGCTTACCCAGAGTCTGATCAGGCTTGTTGATGAGAACGGCATGGACTGGATGTATTCCAACTGCAGTGCCACAGCGCAGCGCGGTGCACTCGACTGGCGTCCAAAATTCAAAGATGCAACCCTTCCTGTTTTCAAAGACCTCTATGCTAAGGTTAAATCAGGCGAAGAGTGCGTAAGAGTTCTTCAATCAACCGGAGCAGCCAACTATAAGGAGATGCTAGACGGAGAACTTAAAGAACTCGGCAATTCTGAAATGTGGAGAACAGGAGCTGCAGTGAGAAAACTCAGACCAGTGAAGAAATAACAGAGACAAATAACTGATAATATGAACGATAAGATCATAATTTTTGATACCACCCTCAGGGATGGAGAACAGGTGCCAGGATGCCAGTTGAATACAATTGAAAAGATTGAGGTTGCCCAGGCCCTCGAAGCTCTGGGCGTGGATGTCCTTGAAGCCGGTTTCCCTGTTTCAAGCCCGGGCGATTTCAAATCAGTGGTAGAAATATCCAAAGCTATTACAAACCCTGTGATCTGCGCGCTCACAAGAGCAGTTAAAAAAGATATTGAAGTGGCAGCTGAAGCGCTGCAATTTGCTAAACGGAAAAGGATACATACCGGTATCGGTGTATCCCCGTTTCATATTCAATATAAAATAAAGACCACCCCCGAAGAGATCATTAAGAGGGCTGCCGATGCAGTCAAATATGCAAGGAAGTTTGTTGATGATGTCGAGTTTTACGCGGAAGATGCTGGCAGAAGTGAAAATGAATACCTTGCTAAAGTCATTGAGGCTGTTATTAAAGCCGGCGCAACTGTCGTAAACATCCCGGATACAACAGGATATTGTCTTCCTGAGGAATATGGCAGGAAGATAAGGTACCTGGTTGAAAATGTCCCGAATATCGATAAGGCAGTAATCGCCACACATTGCCATAACGATCTTGGAATGGCAACAGCCAATACAATGATGGGGGTCATTAACGGTGCACGTCAGGTAGAGGTAACTATCAACGGTATCGGCGAGAGAGCAGGAAATACCTCTCTTGAGGAGATAGCCATGATAATCAAAAGTCACCATAATCTTAATCTGAGGACAGATATCAATACAAAGCTTATCTATAGTACAAGCCGGCTCGTCTCAACTCTCATGAGCATGCCTGTCCAGGCCAATAAGGCTATTGTAGGACGGAATGCATTTGCCCATTCCTCAGGTATTCACCAGGATGGTGTGCTTAAGAACAGGGAGAATTATGAGATCATTGATCCTGTTGAGGTAGGTATTAAGGAATCATCAATAATACTTACTGCCAGAAGCGGCAGGGCTGCTCTTAATCATCGCCTTGAACTGCTCGGATTCAAATTCGGAAAGGAAGAGATAGACGATATCTATCACCGCTTCCTGCTTCTCGCAGATAAGAAGAAAGATATCAATGACGAGGATATAAGAATTCTGGCAGGAGAAGTCTTCCAGGGTGAAAAATCCATGAAACTGGATACACTTCAGGTCTCTTGCGGAAAGACATTAATCCCTGTAGCTACTGTCGGAATAAAGATAAACGGAGAACTCCACCTGTCAACATCCTCAGGAAACGGGCCTATTGATGCTGCCTTCACTGCAGTCAGGCAACTGATCAGTAAGACAGTTCATCTTGAGGAATTCCTTATCCAGGCAATTACCAAAGGAAGTGATGACCTTGGAAAAGTACATATACAGGTAGAACATGAGGGCAGAACTTTTTATGGCTTCTCAGCAAATACTGATATCATAACAGCTTCAGTTGAAGCGTTTATAGATGCAATAGCAAAAATTAACTAAATAGCCTCTGTGGCCTCTGTGCCTCCTCTGTGCTCTCTGTGTAACAAAAAAAACAAAAACTGACACAGAGGGCACAGAGAATGCACAGAGTTACACAGAGAAAACACTCTAAGATGAAATCAAAAACACTTTTTGACAAGATATGGGATGGTCATGTTGTACGTTCCATCGAAGCAGGCCCGGATGTTCTGTACATAGACAGGCATTATATCCATGAGGTCACCAGTCCGCAGGCATTTAATGGACTGAAGGAACGGGGAATCCCTGTCTTCCGTCCGGATAAGACCCTTGCAACTGCCGATCATAACATACCAACTAAAGATCAGCATCTTGAGATTAAGGATGCATTATCGAGAAACCAGGTTGAAAAGCTGAGTGAGAACTGCAGTAAATATGGCATAGAACTTTTCGGGCTGAACCATTCCAGAAACGGTATCGTTCATGTAATAGGACCTGAACTTGGCTACACTCTTCCAGGGATGACGATTGTATGCGGAGACAGCCATACCTCAACTCACGGGGCATTCGGTACAATTGCCTTCGGCATCGGGACGAGCGAGGTCGAGATGGTACTGGCCACTCAATGCATAATGCAGCCCAAACCAAAAAAGATGAGAATCGCCATTAACGGGACTCTCAAAAAAGGTGTTACCTCGAAGGATATAATAATGTATATCATCTCTGAAATTTCTACCGGCGGAGGGACTGGCTATTTCGTTGAGTTTAGCGGATCTGCGATCATAGCACTGAGTATGGAGGCAAGAATGACAATCTGTAACATGAGCATCGAGATGGGTGCCCGCGGCGGCCTGATAGCTCCCGATGAGACAACATTCAGCTACCTCAGGAAACTTCCGGAAATAAGGGGAGTGAAGGATCTGGAATCATCAATTAATGAGTGGAAGAATCTTAAAAGTGACAGCGATGCAATATTTGACCGTGAACTGGAATTTGATGCCGCTGATATAAAACCAATGATTACTTACGGTACAAATCCGGGTATGGGAATGGCTATCGACGCATCAATACCTATGCCTGCAGACAAACCGGGAGAATCATCTTCATCCTATCTTAAATCACTCGACTACATGGGCCTTAAGCCGGGAATGAAACTTCTTGGCCATCCCGTCGACTTTGTCTTTATCGGTAGCTGCACCAATGGACGAATTGAAGATTTTCGTGCATTCGCCCAGATCATCAGGGGCAGACAAAAAGCTTCGAACATACAGGCTCTTATTGTTCCAGGTTCCAAGAGAGTAGAGGAACAGATGGTCGCTGAAGGGCTGATTGAAATATTTAAAAATGCAGGCTTTGAGGTGAGACAACCAGGGCTGCTCCTCTTGTCTGGCAATGAATGAGGATAAGATTCCCGCCGGCAAATATGCCGTTTCAACTTCAAACAGGAACTTTGAAGGAAGACAGGGCCCCGGGGCAAGAACACTGCTCGCAAGTCCTTATACCGCGGCGGCGGCGGCTATTACCGGAAAAATATCCGATCCACGTGAGTTTATAACTGAAGAAAACAACATCAAAAAATAATCTGATATGGCAAAAGTAAAATTTGATATCCTGGAGTCAACCTGTGTTCCGCTTCCATTGGAAAATGTGGATACAGATCAGATTATACCGGCAAGGTTCCTGAGTGCGACTTCAAGAGAGGGTTTCGGAAACAACCTCTTCCGCGACTGGAGGTATCTGAAAACAGGTGAACCTAACGAAAAATTCGTTCTGAATAACCCTGTTTTCGGTGGAAAAGTTCTTGTAACAGGAAAGAATTTCGGCAGCGGATCAAGCCGTGAACATGCTGTATGGGCAATCTTTGACTATGGATTCAGGGCTGTGATATCAAGCTTTTTTGCTGATATTTTCATGAACAATTCCCTCAATAACGGCCTACTACCTATTGTAATTTCCGATGAGCTTCTTATAAAGCTTCAGGAAATGATACTTAAGGACCCGGCAACCATGGTGAAAATAGACCTTGAAAAACAGACTCTGACAATACTTCCTACGGGTGAATCCGTGAAATTTGCGATTAATCCATACAAGAAAGAGTGCCTGCTGAAAGGGCTGGATGATATTGATTTCCTTCTGGGAATGAAGGATATGATAACTTCTTATGAAAACAATAAAAGGGTTGCAAAATGAGAGTTGAAATAATGGATACTACCCTCAGGGATGGTGAACAAACCCAGGGAGTGTCATACTCACCGCTCGAAAAGTTGCATATAGCAAAGCTGCTTCTGAAAGATCTCAGGGTTGACAGGATTGAAGTTGCATCAGCAAGAGTATCTTCCGGAGAATTTGAAGCGTTGAGCAAAATCACAGAATGGGCACGTCACAATAACCTTCACAGAAAGGTCGAGGTTCTGGGCTTTGTGGATGGCGATATTTCGCTGAACTGGATAAACGATGCCGGTGGCAAAGTGGTCAACCTGCTCTGCAAAGGATCGCTCAGGCATCTGGAGAAACAGCTCAGAAAAACACCTGATCAGCATGTCAATGATATAAGAGATATCATTAAAAAAGCCGAAGCTCTTGATATGCAGGTAAATATATATCTTGAAGATTGGTCAAACGGAATGATCCACTCACAGGAATATGTTTTTTATATGCTCGATGCATTGAAGGATGACAATATTCAGAGATATATGCTTCCCGATACTCTTGGAATCCTGAACCAGGAACAGACATATGAATTCTGTAAATTGATAATCGACCGCTATCCCAATCTTCACTTTGATTTTCACGCTCACAACGACTATGATCTGGCAGTGGCAAATGTTTTTTCTGCCGTCAAAGCCGGGATAACAGGTATTCATACCACAATAAATGGGCTGGGTGAAAGGGCAGGAAATGCACCATTGTCAAGCGTAATCGGAATATTGAAGGATCAGCTTCACGCCGACACCGGTATAAATGAGTTTGAAATAACAAAGGTAAGCAAGATAGTAGAGACCTGCAGCGGGATTCGCATACCTGTAAACAAACCGGTAATAGGTGAGAATGTCTATACCCAGACCTCCGGAGTACATGCCGATGGTGACAGCAAGGACAATCTGTATTATAATAACCTGATGCCGGAGAGATTCGGAAGAAAAAGGAAATATGCCCTTGGAAAACAATCAGGAAAGGCAACTGTAAGAAAAAACCTGGAGGAGTTCGGACTTTTTCTCAGCCCGGAATCACTATCCAAAGTAACAGAAAGAGTTATTGAACTGGGCGATAAGAAAGAAAATGTGACAGCTGAGGATCTTCCGTTTATCATTGCCGACGTTCTTGGAGGTGATCAGAGCAACTATAAGATCTTCATTAAAAACTATTCCCTCTCCCTTTCGTTCGGCTTAAAGCCATCTGCAAATATCCAGATCGAGATTGACGGACAATTGTACCAGGAAACATCTTCAGGAGACGGGCAGTACGATGCTTTTATGAAAGCCCTCAGGACTATTTACGATAAACTGGGTAAGGAGTATCCATCGCTTACGGATTATGAAGTGACAATTCCGCCCGGAGGTGCAACTGATGCACTTGTCGAGACAATTATTACCTGGGATTACAAGGGTAAGGAATTCAAAACAAAGGGACTGGATGCAGACCAGACAGAATCCGCCATAAAGGCTACGGAAAAGATGCTGAATATTATTGAGGGTCTGAATGAAAAAGAGTTAAGGCCTTCGGTTGTTTAAAAAAACATATATTCATAATTACCGAATAATTAATATTTAATTAACAGAAACAAATCTATGAGTAAGTCATACAACATTGCAGTTATTGCCGGTGATGGCACAGGCCCTGAAGTTGTAAGGGAAGGGAAAAAAGTACTTAGCGCCGTTGCATCAAAATTCGGATTCAAGCTTAATTACGAAGAGTTTGACTTTGGAGGAGAACGTTACCTGAGAACAGGTGAAGTATTGCCGGAATCTGCATCTGAACAGCTTAAAAAGTTCGATTCAATCTTCCTGGGTGCAATAGGCCATCCCGATGTGAAACCCGGAATTCTTGAAAAAGGCATTCTCCTTAAACTACGCTTTGATCTGGATCAGTATATTAATCTGCGTCCGATCAAACTCTATCCCGGCGTTGCCACGCCGCTTAAAGATAAAGGTCCTGAACATATCGACTACGTGGTGGTCAGGGAAAATTCAGGTGACGTGTATACCGGAGCAGGCGGAGTAACAATGAAAGGTACCCCGAACGAAGTAGCTATGCAGAATATGGTATACTCACGTTTTCAGGTGGACCGCTGCCTGCGTTACGCCTTTGAATACACAAGGAAAAGAAATAAGAAAAAAACTCTCGCCCTTTGCGGAAAAACAAATGTACTGACATATGTTTTTGACCTGTGGGAGAGAGCCTTTCATGAGATAGGAGCAGCTGAATACCCTGATATTAAACGTGAATACTTTCATGTCGATGCAACCTGCATGTGGATGGTAAAAAATCCTGAATGGTTCGATGTGATAGTTACTACAAATATGTTCGGTGATATCATTACCGATCTTGGAGCTATTACCCAGGGCGGAATGGGAATCGCTGCCGGAGGCAATATAAATCCTCAGGGCGTTTCCATGTTTGAGCCTATCGGCGGTTCCGCTCCCAAGTATACCGGTCTGAATGTCATTAACCCGTTAGCTTCAATAGCATGTGGCGGTATGATGCTCGAACACCTGGGTGAGGAGAAGGCTGCCCGTGCCGTAGAAAATGCAGTTATGGATGTTACTGCAAACAAGCTGAAAGATATGGGAGCAGGAAAAATGGGCTTTTCAACAACCGAGGTAGGAGACCTTGTTGCTGAAAGAGTATAAAAAGAATATTATTTTAATAATTAATGCATAAACTGTGACAGTTATTAATTTTTTACTATTTTTGCATTCATAATTTTAAGTAATGAATTATAAAATATCACATCATCATCATTCCGGTGCTTGCTTTCAGGCGAGGAGATAATGATATGTGTAAATTCTAAAATATCATAAACCCGTCTGAGCAGATCAGGCGGGTTTTTTATTTCCTGCCGGAAATGTTCAGACACCAAAGAACAGGAAAAATGAGTGTACTGAAAATCGCAATTCAAAAAAGCGGACGTCTGAGTGAGAATTCAAAAAAATTACTCGAAGAGTGTGGCATTAAATTCTACAGCGGAATAAGTGTCCTTAAAACCACTGCTTCAAATTTTCCGGTCGAGGTCCTTTTCCTGAGAGATGATGACATCCCTCAGTATGTAGAACAACAGGTCGCCGATATCGGAATACTGGGAGAGAACATGGTCTTTGAAAAAAACAAGGATGTGGATATAATAGAAAAACTTGGGTTTGCAAATTGCCGCCTGAGCCTGGCTATCCCAAAGGAAGAAAAATATACCGGACCTCACTATTTTATGAATAAGAAGGTGGCAACAAGCTATCCGAAAATACTATCCGATTTCTTTCTCAGGAATAATATCACTGCCGAAATAGAAGAGATCAGCGGCAGTGTTGAAATAGCACCGGGAATAGGGCTCGCGGATGGGATTTGTGATATCGTAAGTTCAGGAAGTACTCTGCTGACCAACGGATTGCATGAAGTTGAAACAATACTAAAAAGCCAGGCAGTAATTATCGGCAACAAGAATCTTATTGCTGAAAAACAGGAGATCCTGGCTAAGCTCCTCTTCCGGATAAGGTCGGTAATTAATGCAAAAGAGAATAAATACATCCTGCTCAACGCACCCGAATCTGCTGTGGAAAAGATCTGTTCCATACTTCCCGGAATGAAGAGCCCTTCTATTCTCCCACTTGTTAATAAAGGATGGTGCTCCATTCATTCAGTGGTAAAGGAAGATCAGTTCTGGGATAGAATTGACCAGCTGAGAGAAGCCGGAGCGGAAGGTATTTTGGTAATTCCTATTGAAAAAATGATTTTGTAATGAAAACAGTAATACGTCCGGAGAAGGACGAATGGGGCTCCCTGTGTGAGCGCCCCTCACTTAAAAAGAACTACCTTGAAGATAAAGTCAGGGATATTCTTATCAGGGTAAGAACAGAAAAGGATAAAGCTCTTTACAGTTATTCGGAAAAATTCGATGGTGTCAATCCGGGAAATCTGAAGGTTTCTGCTGATGAGTTGAGAGAAGCGGAACAATTGGTGCCGGAAGAGATAAAACAGGCAATAAATATTGCACGGGAAAATATTGATAAATTCCACCGCTCACAACTTTTTACTGAGGCTCCCGTTGAAACTTCCAGAGGTGTCAGATGCTGGAGAAAAAGTGTTCCTATTGAAAAAACAGGATTATATATTCCAGGAGGGAGCGCTCCTCTCTTCTCCACGGTACTAATGCTTGGCATCCCTGCTAAACTGGCTGGCTGTAAGGAGATAATTATCTGTTCCCCTCCCGGAAAAGACGGGAAGATAAATCCATTTATCCTCTATACCGCTCAACTCATAGGCATCAGAGACATTTTTAAGGCTGGTGGCGCTCAGGCAATAGCCGCGATGGCATATGGCACAGAAACAATCCCCAGGGTTTATAAAATTTTCGGACCGGGAAATCAGTTCGTCACCAAAGCCAAAGAGCTTGTACAACAGGATGGTATAGCAATTGATATGCCAGCCGGCCCGAGTGAAGTACTAATAATTTCTGACGGTATGGCAAACCCTGAATTCATAGCTGCAGATCTGATCTCCCAGGCTGAGCATGGCGCCGACAGCCAGGTAATCTTCCTGACCGACAGCGGAGAGATGATTGAAAAAGTCAAGCTGCAGATTGAAAACCAGCTCTTAACATTGCCAAGACAGGAGATCGCTTCAGGGGCACTCGAGAACAGTAAGCTCATACTTTTCAATACACTTGATGACTGCATCGGCTTCAGCAATTCATATGCTCCTGAACACCTGATAATAAATACCTCTGATGCAAACAGGCTCGCGGAAAAGGTAATCAATGCAGGTTCAGTATTTCTGGGTTCCTACAGCTGCGAGAGTGCAGGTGACTATGCCTCAGGTACTAACCATACTCTTCCAACCAACGGATATGCAAGGAATTACAGCGGAGTATCAATTGAAAGCTTCCTTAAGAAGATTTCTTTCCAGGAACTCACTGCGGAAGGTATTATGAACCTTGGCCCCGCTATAGAGATAATGGCAGAGGCAGAACAGCTCAATGGTCATAAAAATGCTGTAAGTATAAGACTTAAAAGCTTAAAGAATGGTTGATATAAATAAAATAGTAAGGGAAAATGTACTCAGGCTTACCCCCTACTCCTGCGCCAGGGATGAGTTCCAGGGCAGCACAGGAGTATTTATGGATGCAAATGAAAATCCATACGGAAGCCTCAACCGGTATCCTGATCCATATCAGAAGGAGTTGAAGGCTGCAGTTGCCAGGTTCAGGGGAATAGCAGTTGAGAATATATTTCTCGGTAACGGGAGTGATGAGATAATTGATCTCTGTTTCAGAATATTCTGTAGCCCCGGCATTGACAGCGCTCTGACTTTCACCCCTACATATGGAATGTACGAAGTGTCAGCATCAGTGAATGATGTGAAGGTTATCAGGATCCCTCTTAACGGAAATTTTCAGATCGATATCACACAAACAGAACAATTCCTGTCAGATAAAAACCTGAAGCTGATATTTATCTGTTCTCCTAATAATCCTACCAGCAATTCAATGAACCATTCAGACGTTGAGTATTTAATCTCAAAATTCAATGGGATCATCGTCATTGATGAAGCTTATATAGATTTCAGTGAGCAGCCTTCATTTGTAAAACTTCTCGGTAAATACCCCAACCTTATCATAATGCAGACATTCAGCAAAGCATTGGGAATGGCTGCTGCAAGAGTTGGAATAGCCTTTTCAACTCCTGAAATCATTCACTATTTCAATAAAGTCAAGCCTCCGTACAATATGAGTACTATAAATCAGATAGCCGCTTTGAAAAAACTGGGCAAGCCGGAGGTATACAGGACTCAGGTTCTGAAAATTAAAACAGAAAGAGACCGGCTCGCCGGGAAACTGAAAAAAATCAAATCAATAGAGAAAGTCTTTTCCTCAGATTCAAACTTTCTGCTTGTCAGGGTGAAGGATGCTAATAGTATCTACAATGCACTTATTGACAGGAATATAGTTGTTAGAAACAGGAACAGTGTCATTGAAAACTGCATAAGGATAACAGTTGGTAAACCGAATGAGAACAATAAACTTATTTCCGCTTTAAAGTCAATTGCTATATGAAGAAAGTACTATTTATAGACAGAGACGGAACAATTATAGCTGAACCGGAGGATGAACAGGTCGATAGTTTTGAAAAAATGGTTTTCCTGCCCTCAGCAATAACATGCTTATCAAAGATAGCAAAGGAGACCGACTATGAACTTGTGATGGTCACAAACCAGGATGGAATGGGTACAGCCTCATTTCCTGAAGAGACCTTCTGGCCTGTACAAAACAAGATGCTTCAGATCCTGAAGGGTGAAGGCATTGTATTCAGTGAGATATTTATCGACAGGTCAGTGCCTTCAGATAATGCTCCGACACGTAAACCAGGGACTGCCATGCTGACTAAATATCTTGCCGGCGGAGTAGATCTGAATGCTTCATTCGTTATCGGGGACAGATTGACAGATATTGAGCTTGCAAAAAATCTTGGATGCAAATCGATCTTTATCAGCAGTGACAAATCGGGCTCTGCCGATTTCTGTACGAATGACTGGAACGAGATCTGTCAGTATCTTAAGATGAAGCCACGCAGTGCTGCAATAGAAAGAAATACATCCGAAACGAAGATCAAAATCGATCTGAACCTCGACGGGAGTGGAAAAAGTGCCATATCTACCGGCATAGGATTCTTTGATCATATGCTTGAACAGATAGCAAAGCACGGCAATATGGATCTGGCTGTAAACGTCAAGGGAGATCTGCATATTGATGAACATCATACAGTTGAAGACGTGGCTATCTCCCTTGGAGAGGCTGTTCTGAAGGCCCTGGGAGGGAAAAAAGGGATCGAAAGATATGGCTTTTTACTTCCTATGGATGATTGTCTGGCCCGGGTATCTATCGATTTCGGAGGGAGACCTTGGCTTGTGTGGGATGTTGCATTCCTCAGGGAAAAAATCGGTGAGATGCCTGCCGAACTCTTCTATCACTTCTTTAAATCTTTCAGCGATAATGCCAGATGCAACCTGAATATAATGGCTGAAGGGGAGAATGAACACCATAAGATAGAGGCTATATTCAAAGCATTTGCAAAAGCCGTGAAGATGGCGGTTAAACAGACAGATAACTATAACCTTCCAAGTACAAAAGGTAAATTATGATTGCGATTATCAGATATAATGCCGGCAATATAAAATCGGTTCAGAATGCACTCACCCGCCTGGGTTATAAGAGTATCATCACGGATGATCCAAAAGCGCTGAACAGTGCCGACAAGGTGATCTTTCCAGGCGTAGGGGAAGCGAGTACCGCTATGCAATATCTCACAAAAAGAGGATTGGATCAAACGATCAGATCACTCAAACAGCCGGTGCTTGGAATCTGTCTCGGTCTCCAGCTTATGTGCCGGTTTTCAGAGGAGGCTGACACTGAATGTCTCGGAATCTTTGATACGGATGTTAAGTTGTTCCCTCCCGTGGATAAGATACCTCATATGGGATGGAATAACTTCCTGACAATGCGGGGAGAGCTTTTCAAAGGCATATCACCTGATGATGATGTATATTATGTGCATAGCTATTATGCCGAAATATCATCATCCACCTCTGCCACATGCGACTATATTCTGCCATTCAGTGCGGCAATGAACAGGGAGAACTTCTATGCAACACAATTTCATCCAGAAAAATCAGCAGAGATCGGTGAAAAGATCCTGCGAAATTTTCTTGAGCTATGAGAATAATAGTGGCACTTGACATTATCGGAGGAAAATGTGTCCGGCTTACACGGGGAGATTTTGAAACAAAAAAAGTGTATAATGAAAATCCCCTTGAAATAGCCATGCAATTAGAGGACAATGGCATTGAATACCTCCATCTAGTGGATCTTGACGGGGCCAAAACAAAAAAATTGAAAACCTGAAAGTGCTCGAGAAGATTGCTGCAAGCACTGCACTCAAAATTGACTTCGGTGGGGGTATAAGAACAGATGAAGATCTGAAAATGGTATTCAACGCAGGAGCAAAACAGGTGACAACAGGAAGTATTGCTGTAACCGATCCTCAGTTATTTATGAGGTGGCTTTCAGAATATGGTCCTGAAAAGCTGATCCTTGGAGCTGATTACAAAGGCAGGAAGATATCTGCCGGAGGCTGGCTGGAGAACTCTGATAAGGATCTCATTGAGTTCTTATCGGACTATAAAGGAATGGGTGTAAAATATACGGTATGTACAGATATTGACAGGGATGGGATGCTCAAAGGACCGGCTACCAACCTGTATAAAGAGATACTTGACAAGGTTAATATAAATCTTATTGCTAGCGGCGGAATATCATCCCTTAAGGATGTCGAAGACATAAGGGAGGCAGGATGTGAAGGCGTTATAATCGGCAAAGCATTTTATGAAGGTAGGATCACTTTAAAAGAATTGGGAGGACAATGTTAAAAAGAAGAATAATTCCTTGTCTTGATATAAAAGACGGGAGAACTGTTAAAGGTGTGAATTTCATTAATCTTGTTGATGCCGGAGATCCGGTTGAACTTGCAAAGGCTTATGCCGGCCAGGGAGCCGATGAACTGGTATTCCTTGATATTACGGCTACCATTGAGAACAGGAAAACGCTGGCCAGTCTGGTTGAAAGAATTGCTTCTGAGATTAATATACCTTTCACTGTTGGCGGCGGAACGGATACAATAGAAGATGTTGCCGCACTTCTCAATGCAGGTGCTGATAAGGTAACAGTAAATTCGGCTGCTGTTAAAAGGCCGGAGCTGATCTCTGAGCTTGCGGCCCAATTCGGAAATCAGTGCATCGTGATTGCAATTGACACCAAATTTACGGATGACGAATGGATAGTATTTGTAAACGGAGGGCGGACTCCCACTCCTCTTAGAACTCTCAGCTGGGCAAAAAGGGCAGAGGAGCTCGGTGCCGGTGAGATACTCCTCACATCGATGAATAATGACGGTACAAAGTCAGGCTTCTCCATTGATATAACCAATGAGGTCAGTACATGTCAATATTCCCGTTATTGCTTCCGGTGGCGCCGGTTCGATGGAGCATTTCAAGGAGGTATTCTTCAACACCGGATGCAGCGCGGCTCTGGCGGCAAGCATTTTTCACTTCGGGGAGATAGATATAAGGGATCTGAAAAAGTATCTTATGAAAGAGAATATATTTGTACGGATGTAAAACCTCTGTGACCTCTGAGACTCCTCCGCCCCTCTGTGAATAAAATCAGGAACTGAGGTTTACCCCTTTTAGAGAAGGCACGGAGGAACACAGAGATATTTAATTACATAATAATTATGATACAACTCGATTTTAAAAAAGGTAGCGGACTCATTCCTGCGGTAATACAGGATAGCAGTACTCTTCAGGTTCTGATGGTCGGTTACATGAATGAAGAGGCTTTTAACAAAACAAGCCTCGAAAAGAAGGTTACCTTCTTCAGCCGGAGTAAAAACCGCTTATGGACCAAAGGTGAGACATCAGGGAATTTCCTTTATGTTGACACTATCTTGTCAGATTGTGATAATGACTCAATCCTTATTAAAGTACATCCTGCCGGACCAGTATGCCATACCGGCAGCACCTCATGCTTTGCCGAAGAGACACCCAAAGGGTTTATTTATAAACTCGAACAGGTAATAAACCAGCGTATTGATGAAAACAGTGAGGAGTCTTATACCAATAAGCTTTTTAAAAAGGGGATCAACAAGATGGCTCAGAAAGTAGGTGAGGAAGCGGTAGAACTGGTAATAGAATCAAAGGATGATAATCTTAACCTCTTTAAAAATGAGGCTGCCGATCTGCTCTACCATCTGCTTATTTTACTGAAAGCCAAAGGAATTAACCTGCAGAGTATTGAGGAAGTGTTGAAGGAACGGCATAAGTTGTAACTTAATTTCAGGATGGGAGTTAATGATTGCCGCGCCCTCCTTTGTCGGGCTCGCAAGGACATTAAAGTTAAAGATGTTTCAGTGTTGGAGTTGAACAGAGGAAAGTTCAATCCCGTGTCATTGCGAGGAGCGCAGCGACGAAGCAATCTCATTTTTCAAATCAGGATACTCTTAATTACTATCAATCTTCAACATATGTTTCACTTTATATGAATTTTTATTTGTTTTCTTAAAAGAAATATAGAATTTTGCAACCTGAAAGAACAGACAAATGAATATTGTGTACAACTATTTTATTTCCTTTTATTACTTCTTTTTTTATTTTAAAAAGAGATAACGGGATTTTTGTATACAGATAAGATTAATCTATATAAAGCAAGGGTCCCGCAAAGGGGCCCTTGCTTTTTTAATACAATTTGATTATGAAAGTAGCGGTACAGGGAGAGACAGGATGTTTTCACGAAGTTGCAGCGAGGCAGTATTTCAGCTATGATGAGGTTGAGATAGTTCCTTGTTCTACATTTGACCTTACTCTTAATACACTTAAAGCAGGAGAAGCCGATTTTGCAGTTATGGCGATAGAGAATGCCCGCTCAGGAAGCATCCTTTATAACTATACACTGATAAGGGAGTCGGGGATGAAGATCCTTGAGAGCATAACCTGAGGATCAAACAAAACCTTATGGCATTACCCGGTCAGCAGATCACAGATATCAGGGAGATAAGGTCACATCCAATCGCTTTGGCCCAGTGTATGACATTCCTTAATCAGTTTCCGGGGATGACCCTTATCGAGGCTGATGACACTGCCGGAAGTGCAAAACAGATCAGGGAGAATAATCTTAACGGCGTTGCTGCAATAGCCTCTGGTGCTGCGGCAGAAATTTATGGCCTGGATATACTTGCTGAAGGAATAGAAACATATAAGCAGAACTATACCAGGTTTCATGTGATTGGCAGTGAGGAAAAGGGGAATACAAAGGGGAACAAGGTTTCGATCTGCTTTTCAACCGGCCATAAGCCAGGATCACTCGCCAAAGTGCTTATAAAACTTGCAGAGATGCAGATCAACCTCTCAAAAATACAATCAGTGCCCAGACTGAACGGTGAGTGGGAATATATGTTCTATCTCGACCTCGAGCTTAACAAGAATACAAAGTCAGAAGTAATACAAAGGGTACTGGCAAAGTATACAAGCAATCTTGAAATTCTTGGAGTTTATTATAAAGGAGACATGCTATATGATAGTTAAACCAGCTGATCGTACCGGCAAGGTGCAGGAGTATTACTTCTCGCAAAAGCTTGCCCAGATTGAAAAGATGCGCAGGGAAGGTGCAGATATCATTAACCTTGGAATTGGGAGCCCTGATCAAGCCCCTGCTGAAAATGCCATTGCAGCACTGATATCCTATGCCGTAAGACCAACATCCCATGGATACCAGAGCTATACCGGAAGCCCCGCACTCCGGAAGGCATTCGCGGATTGGTACAAGAAGTATTTCCGGGTCGATCTGAACCCCGACAATGAGATACTTCCGCTGATGGGAAGCAAGGAGGGCATTATGCATATCAGTATGGCATTTGTAAATCCCGGAGATGAAGTGCTTATTCCGGATCCAGGATATCCAACATACTCTTCAGTGACAAATCTTGTCGGAGGTATTATCAGGAAATATGACCTTGAAGAGAAAAACGGATGGCTTCCCGATCTGAATGCCCTTGAAAAAAGCGACCTGAGCCGGGTAAAACTGATGTGGGTGAACTATCCTCATATGCCAACCGGGACTAAAGGGTCACAACATCTTTTTAAGGAACTGATTACCTTTTCCAAAAAACATAATATTCTTCTTTGCAATGATAATCCCTACAGCTTTATACTGAATAACGATTATCATAGCATTCTGCAATCCGAAGGAGCAAGGGAAACAGCGCTTGAACTTAACTCTTTGAGCAAATCACAGAATATGGCAGGATGGAGGATCGGCATGGTAGCTGGACAGAGTGATTATATTAAAGAGATTCTGAAGGTAAAAAGCAATATGGATTCCGGTATGTTCCTTCCGATGCAGATGGCTGCCATAGAAGCTATTAATAATCCTGAATCATGGTACGATAAAGTGAATGCAGTATATGTTAAACGCAGGAAGATAGTTGAGGAAATAATGACGCTCCTGAATTGCAGATATGACAAAAACCAGGTCGGACTGTTTCTCTGGGGACGAATTCCTGATAGCATAAAGAGCTGTGAGGAGTATCTGGAAGACATACTGAACAGATCACATGTCTTTATTACTCCGGGATTTATCTTCGGGGAAAACGGAGAAAGATATATCCGCATCTCCCTATGTGCTAATGAAGAACGTCTTTCGGAGGCGAAGACGAGGCTGGAACATTTAAAAATCAAAAACTTATGACTTCTGTTAATACAATCAACTATCCCGGCCGCAACCAGTCTTTGCAATACATTGACTTTGATCTTGCTGGGGCCATGGGCTGTAAAAAAAAATCGATTTTCTCTGTGACACCCCTAAATCCCCCAGGGGGGACTTATTTAAAACCAATAAGTTATAAAGCCCCCCTTGGGGGGTTTGGGGGTAAAAACAGATTTTTTCTACAACCCCAAACTAATTTAACCTTTGTATTCCTTCCGGCTTCGGACTTCGGTCTTCTGACTTCGGACTTCCGGCTTCGGACTAAAAAACATCACAGTAATTAATAATTTTCTCAGATAATTAAACAAAACATGACAATTGCAGTTATTGGAATAGGGCTGATAGGTGGTTCTCTTGTGGTTGATCTTCGCAAGCGGGGATTTGCTGACAGGATAATCGGTGTGGATAGCAACATGCATCATCAGAACATAGCCCTGCTTTGTGGATTGGTGGATGAGAATGACACTCTTGAAAATGCCATTGACAAAAGTGATCTTATCATTCTTACCACTCCTGTTAATACAAATTGTTCTATGCTTCCCGGCATTCTGGAAAGGATTGCCGGCACTTCAAAAGTGGTAACAGATATGGGCTCTACAAAGGCAAGCATTGCTGAAGTTTCAAAGAATCATCCTGGCAGGGGACGGTATGTTGCAGTTCATCCCATGGCCGGAACCGAATATTCGGGTCCGCTTGCAGCTGTTGGAAAGCTTTTTGACTACAAGAATGCCATCATCTGTGACAGGGAGCTTAGTGATCCTGATGCCCTGGGTCTGATTGAAAGGATGCTCGATGTCCTTAACATGCATAAGGTCTATATGAACCCCAGCGATCATGATGTACATGTGGCATATATATCTCATATTTCGCATATTACTTCATTTTCCCTTGCCTTGTGTGTACTTGACAAGGAACAGGAAGAACAGAACATACTCGCACTGGCCGGGGGAGGTTTTGAGAGTACAGTAAGGCTTGCAAAGAGCAATGGTGAGACATGGGCTCCAATATTTCTGGAAAACTCTCAGTTTATCCTTGAGGTAATGGACACCTATATTGATAAAATGAACTCTTTCAGGAAGATGATTACAGAGAAGGATATAAACGGATTGAAATCTCTGATGGAAGAGGCAAACAAGATCAGAAAAATATTGAATTAAAAAAATCATACAACTATGGAAGTTAAGCTAGAGAATCCACAGATCAAAGACTGGAGAGGTTACAAAGGAAGACCGTTCCTGATTTCAGGCCCATGCAGCGCCGAAACGGAGGAACAGGTTATGGAGACTGCAAGGCAGCTTGCTGAGATAAACCAGGTGAGTGTATATCGTGCCGGGATCTGGAAACCCAGGACCCGTCCGAACTCTTTTGAAGGCGTAGGCAGTGAAGGGCTGAAATGGCTCAGGAGGGTAAAACAGGAGACCGGAATGCTGGTGGGTACAGAGGTGGCGAATGAGAAACATGTCTATGAAGCTCTGAAATACGGTATCGATATGCTGTGGATCGGTGCCAGAACATCTGTTAATCCTTTTACAGTACAGGAGATCTCTGATGCTCTTCAGGGTGTTGATGTTATGGTTCTTGTAAAAAACCCGATCAACCCTGATATTGAACTATGGATGGGAGCAATTGAACGAATTGCAAGGGCCGGGATCACCAGGATAGGAGCCATTCACCGCGGATTCTCATCATATGAAAAAACTGTATACAGGAATCAGCCTAACTGGCAGCTCCCCATTGAACTGCGCAGAAGGTTCCCGGATCTGCCAATAATATGCGACCCAAGTCACATTGGCGGAGCAAGGCATTTTCTGCATGAGATTTCCCAGAAAGCAATGGACCTGAACTTCGACGGATTAATGATTGAATCACACATAAATCCTTCAAAAGCCCTGAGCGATGCTGCACAGCAGTTAACACCCAATGACCTTAAAGAGCTGTTAAGCAGGCTGATTTACAGAAGCCCTGACACCTCTGATCCTAAACTTCTTGATGTACTCGGGGAACTGAGACAGCAGATAGACATTTACGACGATCACCTTCTTGACCTGATGGAAAAAAGAATGAAAGTGGCAGAAACTATCGGACGCTATAAAAAGGAAAATAATATCACTATCTTGCAGAGCCTTCGGTGGGATGAAATTATAAGAAAAGCTGTCATGAAGGGTAAGGAAAAGGGACTAAGTCCTGAACTTATTGATGCAATATTCAAGGCTATTCACCAGGAGTCCATAAATCATCAGATGAAGGTAATGAACAATGGAGAGAAAGATCCTAAAGAAAAAAAATAAATATTCAGGTATTCATGGAAAGATGTGTAGAACCCTCAGAAATTAAAGGACAGATCAAAGCCCCTGCCTCAAAAAGTATGTCTCAGCGTGCTATCGCTGCTGCTCTTCTTGCTGACGGGCAAAGCACTATCTTTAATCCATCATATTGTGACGATTCCCTTGCCGCCATGAGCATTGCATGCGGATTGGGTGCAAGACTCGATCCGAAACCCGGTGAATTGATAATAAAGGGAGGAAGAATACTGAAAGAAGAAAAACTGAACTGCGGTGAATCAGGTCTGGCAATAAGGATGTTCTCCCCAATCGCTGCACTTTATCCTGTTGAGATAACCCTGGTAGGCGCAAATTCTCTCAAAAAAAGACCTATGGGGATGATTGATGAAGCATTAAGTCAGCTCGGTGTTAAGTGTTCAACTTCGGGAGGATTTCTTCCGCTTACTATCCAGGGACCGATCAAGGGAGGAAAATGCGAAATCGACGGTTCAGTCAGCAGTCAGCTTCTGACTGGCCTGCTGATGGCTTTACCGCTGGCGGAGCATGATTCAGAGATCAGAGTCAGGAACCTCAAGAGCAAACCATATATCGACATGACAATCCAGCTTCTCAAAACATTTGGAATCACAGTGGAATGTTCAGATTATGAACTCTTCAGAATTAAGGGGAAACAGTCATATACACCAAGGAAATATACAGTCGAAAGCGATTGGAGCGGTGGGGCATTTCTGCTCGTTGCAGGTGCTATCAATGGAAGCCTGCATGTCCAGGGAATACGTACTGACAGCAAACAGAGCGATATGGCCGTACTGAAAGCGCTTGAAATGGCCGGGGCAAACATGAAAATCAGCGAGGATCAGATAGAAATTTCAAAGTCAGAACTCAAAGCCTTTGATTTTGATGCAACGGAATCACCTGACCTCTTCCCTCCTCTTGCAGCGCTTGCAGCATATTCCACTGGTATATCCACGATCAAAGGGGTATCCAGACTGATATACAAGGAAAGCGACAGGGCAGCAGCACTCAGGGATGAGTTCGGAAAAATGAATATAAGTATTGAAATCGCCGGCGATCTGATGAAAGTGACAGGAGGCCAGCCAACCGGAGCCCGTGTTGAATCTCATGATGATCATCGCATAGCAATGGCAGTAGCCGTAACTGCACTGAGGGCAACAGGGAAAGTTTGTATCAGGGACTCACAGTGTGTCGCAAAATCATATCCTGGCTTCTTTGACGATATGAGATATCTTGGCGCTACAGTGCGGGAATAAAAATCCGTTTGTGCCCTTACATTATAAATAGTCATTTATCAACCTAAATGCTTTTATTGATTACAGATACCAAGTAAAAAAGTATCCTGATTCGTGATTTTTTATAAAAAACCTTATTTTTTTATGATAATTTAAAAATTTAGTTATTTTTGTAACATCAGTAAAAAAACCGGATTATTATGAAAGTAAAAATGTTACATATCTGGTCTTGGCGCAGCCTGACAAATCATCCTGTGAATGAAGCCATTATATAACATTTAAACAATATTAAACTATAAAGGCACGCTCTTCACAGCGTGCCTTTTTAATTTGACATCTTTAATCAAACATAAAATCTAACAACAATGGAAAAGCTCAGAAAAATTATCTTAAGTGAAAAAGAGATGCCGACAAAGTGGTACAATATCCTTGCAGATATGCCAAACAAGCCAATGCCTCCTCTTCATCCGGTAACGAGACAACCAATAGGTCCCGAGGACCTGGCTGCCGTTTTCCCAATGGAATTGATCAAGCAGGAGGTTTCGATGGAGAGGTATATTGATATCCCTGATGAGGTAATAAGTCTTTATCATACCTATCGTCCATCTCCACTCTTCAGAGCTGTGGAACTCGAAAAAGTACTCGGAACGAAAAGCAAAATATACTATAAGTATGAAGGTGGCAATTATTCAGGGTCACATAAAGCCAACACTGCCATTCCCCAGGCATATTACAACAAGCAGGAGGGAGTACGAAGGATAACCACCGAGACAGGTGCAGGTCAGTGGGGAAGTGCGATGAGCTTTGCCTGTAACCATTTCGGACTTGAACTGCTGGTATTTATGGTGAAGGTCAGTTACAACCAGAAACCAGGGCGTAAACTCCTGATGAACGCATATGGTGCCAGGGTTGTTCCATCCCCAAGCACAATGACCAATGCAGGAAGACATGTTCTTGAACTTGATCCTGATTCTCCGGGCAGCCTGGGAATTGCAATTTCAGAAGCAATGGAAGTTGCAGTACAGGATCCATATACCAAATACTCACTCGGGAGCGTACTGAATCATGTTATACTCCACCAGACAATAGTTGGCGAGGAAGCCCTTATTCAGATGGAAAAGACAGGCGATTATCCGGATGTAGTTATCGGATGTTTCGGTGGCGGCTCCAATTTTTCAGGAATAGCATTTCCATTTCTGCGTGAAAACCTGCTCAAGGGAAAGAAAACAAGATTTATGACTGTAGAACCGGCATCATGTCCTAAGCTCACAAAAGGAAAATTCATGTACGACTTTGGAGATTCAGCAGGGATGACTCCTCTTCTTCCGATGTACACTCTCGGACATAATTTCATCCCGGAGAAGATACATGCCGGTGGTTTGCGTTACCACGGCGCCGGAGTACTCGTAAGCCAGCTTCTGAAAGATGGATTTATCGAAGCAAAAGCCAAGATGCAGAGAGAGTGCTTTGAAGGTGGGGTACTGTTCGCAAAAGCTGAAGGAATTCTTCCAGCTCCTGAGTCTACCTATGCCATAGCAGCTGCTCTTGATGAAGCAAGAAGAGCTGATCTGGAGGGTGTTTCAAAAACTATCCTTTTTAACCTCAGCGGTCACGGCCATTTCGATATTTCTGCTTATGAGAAGTTCTTCGAAGGCAATCTGCCGGATCATGAAATGACTGCTGCAGAAGTCGAAAAGGCTATCTCGGAAATAGAGTTTCCAGCAGCGAATTGAATTTAGACTCTTCTCTGTGTCCCTCTGTGCCTCCTCCGTGTTCCTCTGTGTAATAATTTTTAAGAACTTACACAGAGAGCCACAGAGGAGCACAGAGTTTCACGGAGGTAGCCACTACTAAAAATCTGAATAGGAAGCCGGATGAAGCAGGTTGACATGTATTTTGGATACAGTATTTTTATACTCCTCCAAGCCTGACAACTTCTTCCATTCCTCAGTAGCCCCGAATGCTTTCCAGTGTTCGTCATGAGATTTCATATCCGAAAATGTGGTCATATACATAAGGTTTGGCTTCTGATTACCAGCAAGAGCCTCACCATAAAACACTGCATTGAATTTAAGCTTCTCAAAAAGCGCTATTTCACCACCCTGATTGAACATATCGATCTTCTTTGCTGCCTTGGCTTCCGTAGCACTCTCATAACTGCGTAATTCATATATCCTCTCTGAAACAGGATTTGTATATCCTGGAGCAACAAACTCCGGCATAAAAAGAAACGCCTTCAGGAGAATGCTCTGATGACGCTCATACGGAGGGTTGTCAAAAGGTGCATCAATAAAAGACTTACCCGCTTCAGTAAATGCTTTGTCCTTTCCAAGAACAGCTGGCAACTCCGCATACTGTTCCATTGTCTTGAACGGAATAAAAACAAAGATCTGTTTACCATAGGCTGCAGTGTCCGTTTCAACAGGTTTGAATACTCCTACCTTAGAAATTCCGGCCCTGTGAAGTGCAGGCAGATAGGCGTTTTTCAGGTAAGCATCTACCATACCTTCCTGGGCGGCACCCGAAATAGTATAGATACGTATTTCATAATACTGTTGCTTTGCAGCGCCGAAGCTCCTGAATGACATGGCTGTAAACAGCAATAACAACAATGTTCTGGAGGACAATTTGAATAAAACTGAATTTTTCATAGATAGAATTTTAAATATTTATGTACTATAAAGATATTAGTTTTCGGGCAGTTAAAAAAGTCTTTTTAACCGCAAAGGACGCTAAGGATTGCACAAAGCACACAAAGTTAATGCATTGACAATAAATTCTTTGCGAACTTTGCGTATTTTAACTTTGCGACCTTTGCGGTTATTGGATTTTGAATTTTTCAACTGCCCCTGGGGGTCATCATTAAGCTGAGCTGAGTACAGAGGGTCAGGCAAAAAATTAATTAATACTTTTTCGAAAACTCTTCAAAAATCTTATTCGCCCTTTCAGATGTTACCTCTCCTCCTGCCTGAATGAAGAACCTGTGACATAATCTTACCGACTGACCTTTCTGTAATACAAACGTCATCTTTTCCATTTTTGGATCGTACGAACTCCGACCGAAATTATTTACAGAAAAAAGTCCATAGCCCCTTGCATGAGCGTACGCTGGGTAACCCGGATTTTTCGGATTATCAAATATCCCGATTGTTATCGGAACATTATCCTTTGTACCGGTCAGTAGTACCCAGTCATTCCTCGTACCCCAGACAGCATCTCCTTTGAGTCCGCTGGCAGAGATATACATACCTGTAACCCCATTGTTATCAATTACGCCTACTGTTGTGGGATTACCTTTCTCATCAGTGAATATCAGCGGTTCATTTGAAGGCATCTCAAATGCCCTGTCAAGCCTGATCGCAAACAGACCCTCCTTGCTGTCACCGATTGTAACCGGGCCATTCACAGCTGTAAGTGTTGTTATATGGTCAATAGTTCTGGATTCACCGCTGCCGGAAAAGTAATAGACAGTCTTTTCATTCAGTAGTGTATTGCCCTTATTGTCATTCCAGTTTGCTATTACCTCAAGAATCCCTTCCTTTCCGCTCAGTGCCTTAATTATTTTCTGGAAGGCAATATGACCATACTCATCCTTCTTATCAGCGGCTATTGCAGATGAATTATTCCAGAAATCAAGACCATTGACATTTCCATGGTTGAACCAGATGCCAATATGGTGAGGATGATCCACCCTCTCTCCCTTACGCGGTTCTATCGGAAACCCCCGGGTAATAACCGAACCATTCGGAGCTATCACAGGAAATAAAAAAGGTTTTTCAATATCTACAGGATACTGATATGATGTAAAATACTTTCCCCCGATAAAGACATCGACCTTGTTTTTATCTTCCACCCTGACCAGCTTTACATCAAGATCTCCCGAGGCAACTGCATAAAGAGACATTCCGGAAGCGACGAAAAGAACAGTCAGCATTAATCTTACTGCTCTTTTCACTGTTAGGTAATCCTTATAAATTATCATGGGTGATAAAATTAATACTGGAATATTTTTCCGCCTGCCAGCACTTCCTGCCTTGCCTCATCAAAAGTGGCCTTTTCACCGGTCCTCAGAGCAGCAGTACACATAATATTAGCTATTGAGTGGTTGTATCCTGCCATTACATCAGCATTTGGCTTATTCCTGGTGCGGACACATTCCATCCAGTTCCTCATATGTGCATAAGTCATAGGATCGGAGCCGGTATTGGCTGCTGTTTCTATCTTTATACCCGGCAGATCCATTGATTCGAGGAGATTCGGCTTCATCTTCATGGAGCTTGCATCCTTTTCCTCTAGTCCTCCTTCTGATGTGATCTTGTTTGTATCGAGATTGAGAGTTCCTCCATTGGAGAAATAGATCTCTTTTGTACCACCTGCCGAATTTGTAAACCTTGAAGTATAAACGACCTGGAAACCTGAATCTTTATCTGCGGGATCACCATAATCCATAACAGCTGTCATTGTATCGAAGTTGGTACGGCCGTCCTTCCAGAGGTAAATACCTCCGTTAGCTGCAACGCTTCTGGGGTGGCTCAGTCCTGTGAACCAATGTACTGTGTCAATCTGATGAGCCATCCACTGTCCGGGTATACCTGAAGAGAATGGCCAAAAAAGCCTGAATTCAAGATACTTCCTGGGATCCCATGGCTGAGCGGGACGATTCATCAGGAATCGCTTCCAGTCTGTTTCAGACTCCTTTATCACTCCTGTAAGCGACGGTCTCCTCCATCTTCCGGGCTGGTTGACATTCCATGACATTTCTACCATTACGATTTTTCCAAACTTTCCTGATCTGATATAATCATTGGCAGCTATATAATTAGGAGTACTTCTTCTCTGGGAACCGATCTGGACTATTTTTCCTGTCTCCTTAACTGCTTTAAGAGCTTCGCGTGCATCAGCCATAGTCTCAGCGAAAGGCTTTTCACAGTAAGCATCCTTCCCTGCCCTCACTGCTTCAGCGAGAATCAGTGCATGCTGAAAATCAGCGGTGCTAATTATGACCGCGTCTGTATCCTTTCCGTCATAGAGTTCATCATTGTTCCTGGCGGTACGGACGGTAATACCTTTTTCCTTAAAATAATTCACAGCCTCTTCTCTCCTCTTGCTCCACAGATCAGAGACAGCTACAATCTCAAAATTGAGCTCTTTAGCCTGGGCAAGAAACTGGGGAGCCAGTGACCCCCTGAACCGATCGGAAAAACCAACTACACCTACACGGATCCTGTCATTTGCACCAAGGATGCGTGAATAGCTCTTTGCGCCCAGTGTCAGACCTGCTGCACCAAGTGCGGATTTTTGAATAAATTCCCTGCGGGTTGTCATAAACGAGTATTTTAATTTTAGGTTAATATCAAATGGATCGTTAAGGAAGGTAAAATTAATGCAAATCGGTAACATTCAATTGCCAAAATCATGCTTTTTCGATATTTTAACATTCATTACTTTTTTCAATGATGCGCTTCTCCAAATCTGATATATTTGCTTATCGTAAAAAACTGATCTTATCCACTTTCAGCAGATGAAAAAAATTATCGGACTCTTCATGTGGGCGCTCCTTTTAACTGGTTGTAAACCAAATAGCCCAACTCAGAGTATGACCTGGACTGAAATTGCCCCTGGAGTATGGAAAACCATAGCCGGAATTCCTGACGAACTGGATCTTTTTAATGCAGCAGGGGTCAAACCATATATCAAAGGACTTGAAAAGCTGGGGCCTGCCGGCTTTCCCCTTTCATTGGAGAAGATTTCAGCTGAAATTATTGATGGTGAAACATATCTGAGATTTCCGCTTGAAAAGGAAGAGCAGATCTTTGGCTTCGGACTGAATTTCAAAACAATCTTCCAGAGGGGAAAAATACTGCAGCTGCATGTCGATCATTACGGGGGATCAGATAATGGCCGCACACATGCTCCCGTACCATTTTATGTATCGGAGAAGGGTTATGGAGTATTCATTAACAGTTCAAGGTATATTAAGGTATTTGCAGGCACTGCTGTAAGAAAAGATAGTCCGGAAGCATCTGTTCCTCTTGACAGGAATACTGACAAAGAGTGGTCGGCTCAACCCTATTCTGATGCTGTTGAAATCCTGGTACCGGCACCCGGAGCAGAAATATTTGTTTTTGCAGGTCCAACACCTATGGATGCAGTCAGAAGATATGTCCTCTACTCAGGTGGAGGCTGTCTGCCCCCGCGCTGGGGGCTGGGCTTCACTCAAAGGGTACCTTTACTTTATACATCAGAGCAGGTTGAAGAGGAGGCTAAAATGTTCAAAGAGCGTGGTTTTCCGCTTGATTTTATAGGACTGGAACCAGGATGGCAGAGCAAATCCTATCCCTGTACCTTCGAATGGGACAAGACCAGATTTCCTGACCCGGCTTCATTTGTTAAGCGGATGAAAGAGATGGGAATAAGGTTAAACCTCTGGACAAATCCTTATGTTTCACCCGAATCCCCGATATATACAGATATTTTACCCCTTACAGCAACTCATACGGTCTGGGGTGGGGTTGTGCCCGATCACTCACTGCCCCAGGCAAGAGATATATTTATAAATCAACTTTTTAAAAGCCAGGTAAGCATTGGTGTCAGCGGGTACAAGCTGGATGAAAACGATGGTTTCGATAACTGGTTGTGGCCCGATGTTGCAAAGTTTCCGTCGGGGAACAGTGCTGAACAACTCAGACAAACTTACGGACTCTTCCTTCAGAATAGTACAACAGAGATGTTCCGAAAGAACAATACCAGGACATATGGTCTTACAAGGGCATCCAACGGTGGCGGATCATCATTTCCCTATGTAATCTACAATGACTATTACAGCCATCCTGATTTTATTACAGCGCTTATAAACAGCGGATTCTGCGGAGTTTTATGGACGCCAGAAGTCAGAAGCTCAGAATCTAGCGAGGAGTGGCTCAGAAGGATACAGACTGTTTGCTTTTCTCCCATGGCTATGATAAATGCCTGGGCAGACGGAACAAAACCATGGTCATTCCCCGATGTTGAGAAAGACGTAAGATATTACTCATTGCTCCGGATGGAGCTTATTCCATATTTATACAGTGAATTTGCAAAATACCATTTTGAAGGAATACCTCCGTTCCACGGTATGAATCTGGAACCGGGCTTCAATACGAAAACAGCAAAAGAGCTTCTAAGTAAAAGCCCCGGGGGAAATCAATATTACGAAGCTCTCACAAAGGAGATCAAAACTCAGTATATGACAGGGGAATACCTGCTTGTCGCTCCGCTGTTCAACGGACAAACTTCAAGAAATGTGATATTGCCGGAGGGCAACTGGTACGATTTTTATACAGGGAAGTTTGCCGGTAATGGTGAAATAATAACAATTTCACCCGGATTGAGCAGGATACCTGTATTTGTAAAGGACGGCGGAATTATTCCAACTATGCAGCAGGCACTTCATGCACCTTCTGCCGGACAGAAATGCAATATTGAAATAAGATATTATGGCTCCAGACCAGCAAGCTATAAGCTTTATGACGATGATGGAGAAACATTCGACTATGAAAAAGGAATCTATTCGTGGCGTGAAATAAATGTCATGAAAGACAATAATGGGAAACTGACAGGAACAATTTCTAAAGCAGAAGAGAACAGGCCGGACAATATCGGAACTGTTTCATGGAAATTTATGAGTGAATCGAGGTGATAATATAATATGAGTATAATCAAAAGTCTGGAAGCTGTTACTTAGTCCTCAGTGTCATGGGGGTAAAAACAGACTTTTTCAACAGCCCGGATCCATAGAGTTACACTGAGAAAGGCAATGCTGAAGCGACTTTTATGGCAGCTTCTTTAAATACGCTGATTAAACTTGCAGTTCTCACTCCTCAGGATCATTTTCAACAGGGACAAAATTCAGAGGTTTACGAAACCATGATGTCCGGTAAGCACCATATGATACACCTGCAATAAGCCAGCAAAATCCTACCAGTTTTGCATTAAGTCCAAGGCTGAACCAGAGGAACAGGCAGATAAAAAAGCCCAGAAAAGGAACGATCAGATTACCGAATGTCCTTTTTTCAGCATGCAGAAAATAACGTGCGAAAGAGGAGGCGTTTACACCCATGAAGGCGATCAGTGCTCCAAAATTAAGCAGCTGTGCCCCGACAGGATAGGAAACCAGCATAGCCCCGACAACAGTAAAAACTCCTATAAGAATAATATTGTTCGAAGGCACCTGTGTGCGCACATTCACATGGCTGAAAAATTTCTTTGGGATGGCATTATCACGTCCCATACCATAGAGAAGCCGACCGGCTCCCAACTGTGCACCTGCTCCGGAACCAATTGTGGCGACCAGCAATGCAAAGTTCACTGTATGGAATAACCATTGCCCTCCGGCTTTCCCTGCAACATAACAGAAAGCAGTATCCTGATCAGGAAAAGTTGTAGCCGGCCATACCATCTGGGCAAAGTATACCTGGATGGAGGCCAGGGTTCCTGTAATTATACAGACAAGAACTGAAGCTCTCAGAATGTTTCGCTTTGGGTTATGTACCTCCTCAGACAATGTTGAGATACCATCAAAACCGATATATGTAAGTACTGCAAGCGAAGCACCGGCTGATACGGCCGAAACAGAAAAAGTCTTGGGATCATAAAATGGTCTGGTCCAGTCTGCAACACCGGCAGGAGGATTAACAAGCAGGTATCTTACCGCAGCTCCCAGAAAGAGTAAAATAACAACACCAAGGCCTGTTGCAATTATTGTATTAGTGCGGGCACTTGATTCTATTCCGCGAAGATTCATCCCCGTGAACAGGATTGTAAAAACAACGACATAAACAGGGAAAGGAATTTCCGGAATCATATTGATAGCTGCTTTGCTCACCCAGATCACACAAATAATGGGATTCATTATATAATCGAAAATCATTCCCCAGCCGACAAAATAGCCAAGAGCCGGATGTATCTCCCTGCTCACATATGTATATGCTGAACCGGCACTTGGATAAGCATTAGCCATTCTTCCATAACTGATTGCAGTGAACATCATCCCTATCATGCCAATAATAATGGTTGTTACCACATGCCCTTTTGCCAGTCCGACAGCAGCACCAAATAATGGCATCGGAGCAGTAGGCTGAATAAGTATAATTCCATAAAGCACAAGGGAAGAAAGGCCAAGAACCCGCTTTAAGCCCGGACCATTATTTGCTGATGTTTGGGGACTGCTCATAATTTTGTTTTGGTTAAATTATTGGATGTCATTCCTGAATATTTATATTTGGAAACAATTTTTCGGTAATTCTCAAATATGCGAAATAAAAGGTAAATAATCTGAAATACCTGTTTAATTTTAACCAAATTTTGTAACTAAAAAACAATCTAAGGAAAATATCAAAATGGAAAACCAAACAAAACCTGCTGTCAAAAGGCTGCACTCACTTGATGCACTTCGTGGATTCGATATGTTCTGGATTATGGGCGGAGCCGGGATCTTTACCGGACTGGCCTCCCTGACAGGATGGCCAATATTAAACTGGTGGGCAGGACAGCTCGATCATGTACCATGGCACGGTTTTCAATTCTATGATATGATCTTTCCACTCTTTCTCTTCATCGCTGGAATATCTTTCCCTTTTTCACTGGCAAAAAGAACTGCAATTAATGACAGCCGGGGATCGATATATAAACATGTGATAGGCCGCGGACTGACACTTCTTATTATTGGGATCATCTTTAATAACGGGGTGAATTTCGATTTTGCTGATATGCGATATGGAAGCGTCCTCGGAAGAATAGGTATTGCATGGATGTTTGCCGCACTGATATTCATGAATACAAAACTCACTTTCCGGATTGTCTGGCTCTTTGGTATCCTGATTGTCTACTGGCTTCTGTTTATCCTGTTTCCTGCTCATGATCTTGGAGCTACTGATCCGTATTCAACCCAGGGCAACCTCGCCGGATATATTGACCGGATGCTGATGCCGGGAAAGTTTTGCTGCTATGAATATGGGGACAGCGAAGGACTTCTGAGCACAATACCAGCTATCTGTACAGCTCTTCTCGGTATGCTTACCGGGCAGTTCGTAAGCTCGGAATATCTTGCCGGCAAGCCATTGCGCAAGGTCCTCTATATGGTACTGGCTGCGATAGGCTTAATGATACTTGGCGGGATATGGAATCTTGCCTTCCCTATAAATAAATACCTCTGGTCAAGTTCATTTGTCTGTTTTGTTGGCGGGTTGAGTCTGCTGCTGTTCTCTATCTTCTATCTGGTTATTGATATATGGCAATATAAAAAATGGGCATTCTTCTTTGCAGTTATAGGTATGAATCCAATTACAATTTATCTGGTGGAAAGAATTGTAAATTTCGATAGAGCGACCAAATTTTTCTTCGATGGTTTTATCGCCATTATGCCTGAAACATGGACACCGCTTATTGAAGGAATAGGAATAACAACCGTTGCCTGGCTATTTCTGTATTTTTTATACAGGAAGAAGATTTTCCTCAAGGTATAATACTGTAATACTTCAGTATTCTGGTAACAGATTATATGGTCTGAGGTTGCTCATTATTAAGCGAAGTTTGTGGCTGTTGAAAAAGTCGAGACAACTACCGAATATTTCTCTGTGGTCTCTGTGCCTCCTCTGTGTCCCGATAGCTATCGGGACTCTGTGTAACAATAAATTAAGAACTTACACAGAGGGCACTGAGGTGGCACAGAGTTCCACTGAGAACTTTTTCTACAACCCAAGCCCTTTTATAATGATCTATTTTTTTACCACCAGAACAACAGCATCATTGGCACCGAGGGTAAAGGAATTCCCGGAAGGCTTCTTTCCATACAAACAGTCAGATATCTTCCATCCATCTTTTATCACAAGTTCAGTTTTGGCATCATCGCTGTCATAATTAATCATGACAATTACCTTTTCAATATCACTTATATTGTGCTCTGTTGAACCTATATAAGAATTGCTTTGAGTTAATATTCGTCCGGATATCACATCTTTCGCAATCAGCCTGTAAAAGCTGCACCAGGAAGGCATTCCCTTGTCAAAAGCCCCGGTAGTGGTTGCCAGGTTACTTTCAATCGGGAAGGTGAGCAGATAGATTTTTCCCTTCCCGTATTGAGACATCAGAAAAGCCGGATTACCATCCGTCTCTGTGCCAAGAACTGTACAGTTCAAATGATCAATATTGAGTCTTCTCTCAAGGAATGTTTCAAAACGCAGGAGTCGTTGCCAGTCTTTGAGATAAATTTCAATGGCCCCCGGCGCTGAATATTTGACCTGATCTCCAAATCCCAGAGGTGTTGTCAGAGTAGGCATATATACAAAATCGAGTGAAAGGTAAGAGTTGCTCCCTCCCTTACCCTGTCAAGGATCTTGTACCAGGAATCCTTAAATATTGCATCCAGTCCCTTCACAGATGGCATCAGGTATACCTTTGACTCTTTCAGTTCCTGTTCAGCCTTTTGAAACTGTATATCAAATCCGGCCTGTTTGGCCAGGATGAAAGTATTATATGCAACAGCCCAGTTATCCTGCCCTTCTGTCAGAATGCAAACTGCCTCTGTTTGCGTGGAGGTAGAGTTTTAAAGGAGCTTCCCGAGGAAATTTGTGAAATTTCTGAATTCAATAAGAACCGGCTTTGGTGTCCTGTCTTGCCTGAAAAGTCCCAGTTCCTGCTCCACTGCCGAATAATTATAGGGTGAAAAATCAAGGCTGAGCTGGTCGAATCTGCACCACCACAGCATACCCTTGCAATCGTGTGCCCAGTTGGAGAAAAGGTTTGTCCGGGCAAAGGCTGCCTTTTCCTTTTCTCCTGCGGTCATCGGGCCGAGAACACCTGTCTCTTCAGTAAGACAGGGCTTGCCTCCTATGTCCGCATACAATCTGGATTCTGCCACCGAATGCATAATCGTCCTGATGCTGTTGACAGCATCCTGGCCGGCATAAGGTGTAAACAATGAATACGGGTGAGTTGTTAACAGATCGGTGAGTGCAGCCTGATCAGCTATTCTCTCCACTGTCCGTTATCTGAAACACTCAATCCATGCATGCCTGAAACAACGGGCCTTGTTTTGTCCTCACTGCGGATTGCTCCGGATATAACAGAAGACCAGAGATAGGCCTGCGCGTAATTCTCCACATTCTCCATAACATTACATTCATTGCCGAAATCCCATCCTGCTATTGCCGAATGATTTTTAAACCGGCTTACAAATGTGGTCACGAGCTTTTGCTGCCACATCAGCGACTCCGGATCAGTGAGGATGTTTTTGCCTTCCAGAGCCGGCGGGACATGCAGTTGTCCGCTCATCCAGCCTGTAACCAGTCCGACGATCAGCTTGAGATTATACTTTTGTGCAAGATCGGCCATCACTCCGAAATGATCGAGCTGTTCTTCACTTACGCCATTGCTGCCTGGCCCTGTCGGGGGCAGAGGCGAATCCTTAAAACCTATGAACTTTTGCTGCCTCCACTCGAATAGATCTGACATATAGGCTGAAAATCAGGCCACAGCGGGAATACTCTTAAAACCCTGATTCCGTTTTCGGAGAGCAGCTTGAAGTCCTGTTCTATGATTTCAGGTCTCCAATCCCGCCACATATGAGTGCCTGCATGGGAAGCCCAGTAGTTGCAACCTACAGAAAAATGACCCTGCTGAATTAGCAGGTTTTCCTGACTGAAGGATTTCATACTGATTACCAGGAATAAAACAGCCGGAAGAAATCCAATTATACAAGATTTACAATGTAATGTAAGGGTTTTCATATTAATTGATTTGTTAAGATAGATCCAGGTGTGCCGCACCTTCATCCGAAAGATAATCATAAATCTGTAAATTTTATGGTGCGTCGCACCATAACTCTGCTGTGACTTTATTGTAACCAATAAGCCGGAGAGATGGCCACTTTTTACTTGCAGCTCTTTATTTCCGGATATATGGCATTTGGGCTGACTTGTCGATATATTATTATTTCTTCAGGATATGTTTTTACGGGGTTGCATTAAACAAAAAAACAATTTCATGGTTATAATATCGGATTTCGTGATGAAGAAGCTTAACCAACATTTTTTAAGATTGTATTTTTTTATCAACCAGAAACCTATGGAATCAAATACCTGAACAAATCGCAGATTGATTTTTTCAATAAAAATGGATATCTGCTTGTAGATAATCTTCTGACAACTACCGAAGTTGAAGAATACAGGAATGTTTATGAGGATTTCCTGTCAAATAAAATCGAAACAGGGAATTACAGGGCAGACCTTGCCGGTCAGAGCGATGATACAACAACAGGAAATGTGGTTGAACGAATAACCCAGATAATGATACCAAGCCGTCTCTCCCCTACTCTGCTTGGCAAATCGTTACATCTGAAATCACATGCTTATGCCCGCCAGCTTCTTGGTGATGATCTTGAACTCGATTTTGACATGCTTATTGACAAGGCTCCCTTCACGAATACCCCGACGCCATGGCATCAGGATTGTGCTTACTGGATAGCCATGCCTGATACCAGGGCAGTAAGCTGTTGGGTAGCTCTTGATGAGGCAATCAAAGAAAACGGATGCATGTGGTATATCCCGAAATCTCATTTACTGCCAATAAGACCTCATGTACCATCTGCCAAAGGAGGAGGAGCCCTTATGTGTGAAGCGAGTGAAGATGAAGCTGTCGCACTTGAAATTAAACCGGGAAGCTGCATCTTTCATCATGGAGCCACACTGCATTACAGCAGGGGAAACTCTACGGAAATGAGGCGCCGAGCTTTTATCACCAATTTCAGACCTGAAGCAATGATCCGCTTTGAACGCGAAAAGGGCTACGATCATACCGGTGACAGGAAGGTTAATAATGACGATGCATTGTCATAAATGCATCCGTGTCTGCACGATCAGTTAGTATTCGGTATTCAGTATTCAGTATTCAGTATTCGGTCCTGACCCTTTTGCTACAGACCGCATCCATCAATCTTCCTGTCTCTTAGTCTCTTAGTCTCTTCGTCTCTTCGTCTCTTCGTCTCTTCGTCTCTTAGTCTCTTCGTCTCTTCGTCTCTTCGTCTCTCAGTCTCTTCGTCTCTCCTCTCCCCTTCTCCCCTTCTCCCCTTCTCCCCTTCTCCTTCTCCCCTTCTCCCCTTCTCCCCTTCTCCCCTTCTCCCATTCCCCCAATCACTTTTCCTGCCACATCCAGATCGATCTCTTTTTCCCATTTGGCAATAACCACTGTCGCCACTGAATTGCCTATCAGGTTTGTAATCGCCCTTGCCTCGCTCATAAAGCGGTCAATGCCAAGAATCAGGGCCAGGGAGGCAACCGGGATATTTCCAACCGCAGGAAGAAGGGCGGCAAGAGTTATAAATCCGCTTCCTGTAACACCTGCAGCGCCTTTGGATACCAGCAATAATACCAACAGCATAGTTATCTGATGGGAAAGGGTCAATTCCGTATTTGTGGCCTGGGCAAGAAATACAGCCGCCATCGTAAGGTAGATTGAGGTGCCGTCAAGATTAAAGGAATAGCCTGTCGGAACTACAAGACCTACTACTGACTCAGAGCATCCCCCCTTTTTCAGCTTTGCCATCAGACTTGGCAGCGCTGCTTCAGATGATGAGGTGCCCAATACTATCAGGATCTCTTCCTTTATAAATCCCAGCAGACGGAAAAGCCTGAATCCGGAATATCTCAATACACTCCCTAACACTATAAAAATAAAAAGAATACATGTGAGATAAAAGGATATCATGAGCTGTCCCAGTGAAGCAAGTGATCCGACACCATATTTTCCAATAGTAAAAGCCATTGCTCCGAAAGCTCCTATCGGGGCAACTTTCATAATGATGTTGATAACGGCAAAAAGTCCTGCCTCAACTGACCTTATCCCTCTGAGTACCGGACTTGCCTTATCCCCTATCTTTGAGAGAGCGATACCGAACAGTATTGAAAAAAACAGTATCTGCAGCAGATCTCCGTTTGAAAGTGCATTAATAATATTATCAGGTATAATGTGAAGAAAAAAATCTACAACACCTGTAGTTTTGCTTTGAGTTACATAAGAAGATACACTATTTGCATCGAGCGTTGAAGGATCAACGTTCATACCTGAGCCAGGCTTCAGAAGATTTATTACAACCAGACCAATAATCAGGGCCAGGGTAGTGATGATCTCAAAATATATCAAAGCCTTTATTCCTACCCTGCCAACTTTTTACATCCTGCATGCCGGCTATACCGTTCACAATGGTGCAGAAGACCACAGGGGCTATCATCATCTTAACGAGCTTGATGAATGCATCGCCAAGCGGCTTCATTTTAACGGCAAAAGCCGG
The DNA here is from genome assembly GCA_016715075.1 of Bacteroidales bacterium. Lineage (GTDB taxonomy): Bacteria > Bacteroidota > Bacteroidia > Bacteroidales > VadinHA17 > LD21. Next base: position 345,341 of record JADKBK010000001.1, on the reverse strand, counting down.
ATAGAAAAACCCAAGGGCTATACCAATCAGTATTGCAGTGATCACCTGCGCATATAAGCTTTTAAAAATTCTTGGCATAAGATCCTAAAGATTAAACTAATTTTTCGAAAGCAAGATACCTAAAACCATAAAACCGAAACCATACAATCAGGTCTGAGAGTTTATAAATGTTCCTGACCCATCAGTTCTCTGTGTACCTCTGTGTTTCCTCTGTGTACCTCTGTGTAATTGACAGTTAAGAACTTACACAGAGAGCACAGAGGTTTCACTGAGGATCACAGAGAAAGAAGTGTTTAGAAATTCGTTACGCTTTTTGAATCTAATAATTATTTACACCAAATTTTCGATTTTTCTCACTTGACTCTGATTATCAGTTCCTCTGGCATCAGACCTTCAGATCTTGCAGTTAATTTAATATCACCTGGCTTATTACCGGCTTTAAGCAATATAGATGAGATACCTGCCTCTGCCTTTCGTGGATTATCACCTATCAGGGATGCATCGCCCTCAACAGAAAAGCTTACCGGTAAAACAGCATCCGGAATAACAGTTCCGTCAGCATCCTTAACTGAAGCATATATGAAAACAATATCATTTTTACCCGATACAAGATCCACACCACTCAGGTCAGATGACAATTCAATCTTCGCTGGTTTACCCGGAGTTCTCCTTTCAGCTTTTACAACTTCTTTTCCACCAGTAAACCCTTTAGCCTCCAGTATTCCAGGTGAAAATACAGGAACTGAAAATGTAAACGGGGGATGTTCAAGATTGGCAGACAGTTTATCCCTGTCCGGCTTCTGACGTGCAATAACTTTACCGTTAAGCGAGAGTTCCACTTCGTCACAATTGCTGTAAACCTTAACATCCTTAAACAGGGAATCGTTCCAGTAATTAGCAATGAATATCATCGGTTCGGCGTTTAAGGCCTGGCTTTTATAAAAATAGAAAGCAAACTTAGGGATCCTGAATATATCCATTATCCCGGAGGACTCTATATCCGGCGCATAACCACGCTTGTAATCAAACATAAGCCAGTTGGCATCCCCAATGGAATTTCCGTTAAGATTATCATTGTGAGATTCCTGATAGTTGATGGCCTGCTGGAGGAGACGTCTCTGACCGAATCCTCTGAGTTGCCTCGAAGAGCGTTCTTCAGATTTCAGCCCGGAGAAAGCGGTCTGGTTAAATCCTGCATTCATTGCGTAATATTCCCAGTCGCCATATTCTGCTGTCAGTATAGGCCTTGTTGTTGAATACCTGTTCCAGTAATATGGCGGATTGGCATGCTGCCTGGCAGGAATGTAGATATCATAAACATCATCCACCCAGCCGCAGGTATAGACATCCTTAAAAGGTAATTCTTCATGTACTGCCTGATGTGCCCTCTCCATGAACTGCCGTGGCATATCTGTTTCATTCAGGGAGGGTTCCCACATGATAACCGAGGGGTGATTACGATCGCGTCGCACCATCTGGTGTACATCATTGATGGAATTGTTCTGAAACTCATCATTACCAATAAATTGCCAGCCCGGCATTGGGTCGAGCACAAAAATTCCAAGCCTGTCGCAAGCCTTAAGAAAAGCGGGTGACTGAGGGTAATGGGAACACCTTACAAAATTAAATCCGGCCTGTTTGATCTTAACGGCATCCCGGTACTGGGCATTATCTGACAGTGCATTTCCGATATAGGGGTAGGCCTGGTGACGGTTTGTACCGTAAAGCATGATCTTCTGTCCATTCAGTACCAAACCATCCTTCGGGGTAACTGAAATAGTTCTTATACCTATCTCCTCCGAAATGGAATCGACAGGCTGACCATCAGACAGAACCCTTACTTTCAGAAGATACAGCTCAGGCTCTTCTGCAGACCACAGCCTTGGGCTTTTAACTATTAACCTGTGGCTGAATCGGGAATAACCTGAACCGGGAACTTCGCTGATGTCAGATTTACCGGACATGACTGAAATGCCATCAGAAGAGAGCAGAGAAAACTCAAGGAAAGCCTTTCGCGAAGCAGAATCCTCATTAACAATATCAGCCTGAATATTAATTTCTGCCGACTCCCGGGTTACCTCAGAGTAATTGATCATAATCCCGCCACCTGCAACCCGGTTCGCTTCCACCGGATCAGAAATATGAAGTTTATCTTTTATCAGCAGGGTCACATTTCGATAAATCCCGCTATAATAGTTAAAATCCAACCCGGCAAGCGGCTTCCCCGGAGGTACAAGGGGATTGTCACCATTGTCAAGTTCTATTAGAATACAGCATTGCTCTCCAAACCTGATTTTTCCATCAAGCTTTACCTGAAAAGGGAGATATCCTCCGTTATGAATTTGTATCAGCTCCCCATTCAGATAGATTTTGGCAACCTGCATTGCTGCATCGAACTGAAGGGAAACAGATTTATCGCTATATTCTTCGGGAACAATGAAGAATTTTCTGTACCACGAGATCCCCTGCCAGTGAATACCTGATGAATCAACAGGCTCAATATTGGCAGTATGAGGCAGGCTGATCTTTTGCCAGAGAGAATCCTTCAAACCTTCCTTTATAAAAAATTCCTGTGAAACCGGTCTGGCAGGTTCTTTGATAAATTCCCAGTCATAATTGAAATTCCCTTCTCCTGAAATCAGCAAGACTTCATTATTCCCTGCACATGAGAAGGCTACCGCACACAGTATAAATAACTTCAATAAAATACGGATAGTCATATATTTACGTTTAATATTATAACAGTTAAACACGAAGGGTACTAAGGTTTGCACAAAGGTTGCACAAAGGACTTCTGAAATAAATATCAGATATTACCAAATCGTTAATATCTTTAAAACTACCAAAAAAATTAATAACGAGGTACATTTATCATGAACTCAAGAGAAAGAATCTTATCATCAATCAATCATAAGCAGCCCGACAAGGTGCCAATTGATCTTGGCAGCTCAACCGTTACCGGGATATCAGCCATTGCATACAATAATCTTAAGGACTTTTTGAAAGTCAAAAGCAAAACAAGGGTGTTTGATGTAGTGCAACAGCTGGCGAATGTGGATATGGAGATTATTGATATGCTGGGAGTTGACGCCCTTGATATTAACAGGGTTTCCGCTGAAGGCCTGGTTCAGACCCATAAAGTCAGATGACGGCTCCTGGTATACTACAGATAAGGATGGAACAATCCTCTCAAAAAAGGCTGCAGGGGCAACATTCTTCGATCAGATGCATTTTCCATGGGAGGAGGGATATCCCGAAAGCCTCAGCAGCCTCAGTGATGCTATGAAAAAGATCAGCTGGGTGGTCCATTCTCATGCTTCAAACCTGAATGAGGCAGAACTCAGGGAAAAACTTATCAACCTTAAAGAAACAACTAATAAAGCCCTCGTAATTTCAGGAGGAGTAAAGCTCCTCGAGCTTGGATTCTTCATCAGGAGAATGGATAATTTCCTTATGGATCTTATGATGGATGAGAAAAAGCTTACTGTGCTTCTCGACGCACTTGTTGAGATGCATCTGGCAGGTCTGGAGAAAAAATGCAGAAGCGTCGGGGATATTGTTGATATCATAAGATTCGGAGACGACCTGGGGATGACCTCAGGCCCGATAATGGACCTGGATACTTTCAGGAAATTCTTTAAGCCAAGATACAGGATACTCTGTGACTATGTTAAGAAACACAGCAACATGAAGATCTTCATGCATTCCTGCGGTAGCATAAAGCAGTTCATACCTGATCTTATTGATTTAGGAATTGATATCCTGAATCCGGTACAGACAAACTGCTTCCAGATGGATCTTGTAACTCTTAAGAATGAATTCGGAAAAGATATAACTTTCTGGGGCGGCGGTGTGGATACATCTTCCATAATCAGTACCGGTACTCCAAAAGATGTACGAAGGGATGTCCTGATAAGATGTGAGATCCTTTCCAGGGATGGAGGGTTTGTTTTCGCTCCCATTCATAATATTCTTTCAGATGTACCACCGGAGAATGTAATGGCTGTGTATAACGCGGTTAATGAGTTTAACGATTATAAGTGATCTGTATTCGGTTTAGAAATAGTAAATTAAGAACTGACACAGAGTACACAGAGTCCTTCATCGCAAGCTCTTCAGGATTACACAGAGAAACACAGAGGTATTCTCCAGATTTTTCTCTGTGATTCTCTGTGATTCTCTGTGCCTCCTCTGTGTCCTCTGTGTTAGTTTTTCCTATTTTCAGAATCCCTCACGCCTTCTGATCTCCTTAGTTGCTTCAATCATGGCATTAAAACCATCCACTGGAATATACCCCGGGATGGAGTTACCTGACCCCAGCCCGTATCCATTTGCCTTATTACGGTAAATGGTTCCTTTTTCCAGAACAGACCTGTAAACAACATCCGGAGAACTAAGTATCAGAAGATTCAGATCGAACCCTCCGAAAAGGCCTATCCTTGAAGAGTATTTTTCAACCCACTCGATAAACGGAGCTATCTGGTCTTCATTTGAATGTTTGGCATCAATCCCAAGATCGATTATTTCATCCATCAGAGGGAAAATGCATCCGCAGCTATGAAGAAGGAACTTCTTGCCTGATGAGTGTATCAGGTCAATTATTCTTTTATACTGAGGGAATATGTGCTTTCTTACAATATCCGGATCCAGCATTGTAGAGGTTTTATGGCCCAGATCGTCTCCCATCCTGTAAAAAACGAACAGGTCATGATAGTTTTTTATTACCCAGCTCCAGAGTTCCACCCAAAGGTCCCCTATTCTGATGAACAGATCCCGGAACAGATCAGGATCAAGGCATTGCATAACACATAATGGCTCAAAGCCGACAAGATCCTGGCTGGCTTCGAAGATGCCATAACCGCACCCACCGTAGGCTTTCATGCCTTCCGGAAGAGTCCTCCGTATGGCTTCAAAATGAGGGGTATATTTTTCCCTGAAGATCACTGGAATATCCTTCCACGGATACTTCTCAAAATCCTCCCTGGTCTGGATAGGTCCGGCCATCCCTCCCATTATGGCGCCATGACCCGGGAAAATATCACATATTGCTGCTTCAAAATCAAAGCCGTCATAGGTACTCTCTTTCCAGAAACCGATCACCTTCCTGTAATAGTCTGTCAGTTCACCTGCGTTCAAACCCGACGGATCTATCTCTTCACCAAGCGCTTTGGATATAAACGGTGGATCAATATGATGTTCATAAAGGGGAAGACGATCGGGCCGCTCGTTATTTAGGACCTGCAGAAGGTTTGTGTAGTCGGGAGTGAAGTGATCGTGTTTCATTTTGAAAGGTTCTGGGTTCTGGGTTCTGGGTTCAAGGTTCAAGGTTCAAGGTTCAAAGTTCAAAAAGTTCCGCTGGCGCGGATTTGCAATCCGTGCCAAAATAAAATCATAACATCTTGAAAATTAAAATTCATACAACATAAGTAATATCTTCAGTAATAGATTTTTAATATGATCAGAGGTGGCACGGATTGCAAATCCGCGCCAGCAGGCTTTGTGTCCTTAGTTTGTCCCGTGTTAAAAAAACTTAAACACGAAGGCACAAAGGACACGAAGGGTTACCGGAATTCATCAACCGCCTCGAACATTGCCATGATATTTTCCGGAGGAACGTCCGGCAGAATATTATGTACGGTTGCAAAAACGAATCCCCCGTCTTTATGAAAAACCTCGATATTCCGCCTCACATGATCCTTTACTTTCTGAGGTGAAGCCTGGTTAAGGATGCTCTGTGTATTGCAGCCTCCGCCCCAGAATGTAACGTCATTCCCGAATTCCTTCTTCAGCTTTTCCGGCTCCATGTTAACAGCATTTATCTGCACCGGGTTGATGATCTCAAATCCGGCATCAATAAGTCCTGGCATTAGTTCATATATTCCACCGCAGCAGTGAAGCATCGTATGTGCCGATGAATTTGCCTTTACATAATCGCAAAGCATTTTATGCCTCGGACCAAAGAATTCTTCGTACGTATCCCTCGGCATGAATGGGCCGGTATTGGTTCCAAGATCATCACCGAATTTGATTATGTCCACAATGTCTCCGACATTTTCACAGATTTTCGCAAGAAAGTCCATATGGCCGCTCATCAGTTTATCAAGAACCCTGTGTACATTCTCAGGTTCAAGATATAGATCCGTCAGAAAATTATCTATCCTTCTGAGGAAGGTGCCCCATTCAAAAAGATTACAGCCAATGCCGATTAGAAAAGCCTTATCCGATTTCTCTCTCTCGCGTTTTATTGTTTCCCTGAGCATGGTCCAGAAATTCTTCTCCTCAAGCCAGTCAAAAGGTGTGAACCCGAAACCACCCCAGATCACCCTTGACTGCTCTCTGCTGAAATCCTTAAATTCTGCAGGATAGCCATCCAGGTATGGAAAGATCAGCTGATCGAAAAACGTGGCGCCGACCGGCATCTTTCCGATGAATTCACCTGTTTTGCCCGGAGCCAGCCAGCTGTTATCGGGCTGTTTTACCGGATTAAACCATTTGGGATAGAGAGCAGGGTATCCTTTTATTAGTTCAAGCTTCTGCCAGTAATCATCAGCGGTATTAAAGAACCGTCCGACGTCAATAACATCAACCCCAAATTTGTCGAGAAATTCCATCTCAGGCTGAGTAACCTGCTGGATCACATCATAGACCTGGTTGTTAAGATGGCTCATCCCTATGTGATTGATAAGGTTCTGATATGCGACTGCCGAAACACCTGAGCTTGGGGTTGCGCCGATATCTACCGGGACCCTGTCGGGTTGCCTGTGGTTGATGGCGGATAAAATTCGTTCTCGTGAGGTCATATAAATTTTCTTAACTGATAATATTTAGTTTTCCATATTTCCCAATCCTTCTGTTTTTAAAAAGTTGAAATCCATTAACCGCAAAGGTCGCAAAGGTTCTACGCAAAGGTCGCAAAGAGTTTATAATCATAGATATTATCACCTCTGCATTCCGGCTTTCTAAAAATAAACCGTTATAAATATTTTAACCGTAACTACACTTTGCGTGCTTTGCGCCAAACTAGTCATCCAAAACTTTTGGGATTTAATTCTTTGCGTTCTTTGCGGTTAAAAAAGACTTGTTAAAAATCATCACTTCAGTTCTAAAATAAAGTTTACTTATCATGATTCCATATAGATGTGGTTAATTGCAAATATTGCTTAATCAAAAACAGCCATACTTTTTGCTGATTCCAGACCCGCATTATTTACAATGGATATCTGATAGCTGTATTTCTTTTTTATATTAACTGTACTGTCTGCAAACTCAAATTTATCATAAATTTCAATCGGATTGTCATGATAGTCAATACTGAAATTCCAGTTTGAATTATCATGACCCTGGTTTAGCAATTTACCGTTTCTGTAAATCCTGAACTCCCTGATCCCGCTCCCGGGATCCGCATCAGCCTGCCAGTTAATTATAATTTTACTCCCTTCCCTTTTCAGGGTTACACTATACGGCGGTTTTTCCGGTGGTGACGTATCAGAAACATTTCCAGTATTAATGAACTCCAACCACTTTTCTGCAAAAATCTTATCCGGAAACCAGGTAAGGTTGTTCGCATAAGTAATATCTGTTTTGTTGCCAGTCAGGTTAAAATTCTCAAGATCAATGAAATATTCCTTACTTCTGTTGATACCGACCGTACTGTCTGTAAGCCGGAGCTTCAGGATTTCATCAATAAACGGAATTGCCAGCAACCTGGTATTTGCACTCTCATGACCGGATGAAGGATCAGGGGCTATGCACACCGGAGCATTTTTGCTGATCCGGAATTTCATGGCTTCGACTGCTGTGGAATAGACAAAACTGCTGAATGTATTAATACTCTCACGCATTCCCAACAGACATAATAACGGTACCTGTAAACCCATGCTGCTGGTATCTGACCATGCAGGGGATTTGAGGACCGCGCAGATAATTCTCTCAGGGTGCTGTAAAACCATATCATACGCCCAGTGCCCGCCACCCGAGTGACCCCAGATTACCCATGGGACATTCTCAAGTTCTTTATGATCTGATTGTTTCGCAATTTCTGCAATACCATTTATAAATGCATTATATGAACCTTCTTCAGGATGAATCCAATTGAAACAATCAGTTCGTGAGGTATAGGATGAACCCATCAGGGCAAAGTCCCACTTTTTTGCCAGTGCCCGCCACTGTACATCATGAAAAGCATTTCTACCCGATTTATATGCTGTTTCTCCGCATCCATGCTGATGGACGATAATACCCTTAATTGTTTTTACGTTTTCTGGGATCCACATAAAATACTCAACCTCTTTGAACTTGCTGTCAGGAGGCTGAAGCTTTACAGAGTAATCCTGAGCTGAAAGAATTACCGGGAATAAAACACTTATTAAAAGAAATATTTTCTTCATGAATTAATTTTTACCACGGAGTCACACGGAGTTAGCACAGAGTTGCACTGTTTCAACAATTCCTCAAAGATTCAATTGTGGCCGTTTAGGTTCTTCTTATTTATACCCACCCCTAACCCCTCCAGGGAGGGGAACCGTTTTCTACAACTCAATTTCAATAAATCTCACTTCGAATGGCTTCAGCTGTATGGATTTCAATGGCTGTCCGATCTCCTTTCCCGCCGCATTGACCTCTACTATCTTTTTAATTGTCTGACCAGGAAGAGCTGATGAGAGATATACCTCAGCGCTTTTTCCTTCAAGCTCCCGGAAATGAAGCAGCAAGGTTCCCTTACCCTTAAATGCCGGTCTGCTGTTAACAAGCAGGGCATTGGCAGGACCGGTAACCTTAAGTGTCTCAAGCGACAAAGTCTTTAACTCATTTGCGCCGGCCGGGAACGTACGCGTTGGGAATGGATTTCTTTCATTCCATGCATATTTGGAAGCGAAAGTGTTTGTGGTATCTGCCGAGGATGTGAGCTGATAGCTCCAGCTGAAGGCTCCCTCCTGGAAGGCACGGAAATTGGTCATCCAGTAGTTGTTCATTACAAATGAATAGAGCCAGGTCTTGCCCTGCCTGGGAATCCTCTCCCACTTAGCCATGTTGAAATCGCTGAACTGCCATAGAGGAGCTTCACTGCTTACAATAACAATCTGGCCTTTCTTCCCGCGGACAGACACAAAATTCTGGGCAACATTCCAGTCGGTAGATGAACCAGGCAGCTGCTGACCCTGGGCCAGCACCCCGCCAATTGTCTCAAAGACAATCCTTGAATCAGGCAAAGAAAAAGGAAAGGCAACGTATAATGCTTCAGGATCGGTGATTATAAGCTTGCGGGCCAGATACTTGAATTCCACCTTTTTTACATTCCTGTACAGGCGGATCTCCAGATCGATCCCCTTAGGAAGGTTTTCGATTCCCTGCTCACATCCCGGCAGATCGGCTGAGATCTTAATACTTTCCCATACCGGTCCGTTTGTTCCTCCGTCAATTCTCACATTTGAAACAGAAGTGCGGGTAAAAGGAGGAATGTCGCGCTTCACTGATGTCTCTCTTACTGCCTGACCGATGTTATAAGGATTTTGTCCGTCAGAAAGCTCCTGGTTCAGTTCTTTATCATAAAGACTGCTGATGGCGCCGGTCGATTTGTTAATCACAATTTTATAGAACCTGTTCTCAAGGATTTCAACATTTGTGCCGGTCACTGATGGTGGTTCCTGCTCAACAACCTCAATTTTCAATGCCTTATATCCCATTGCCGGAATATCGCTGACTTCGAGTACCCAGTAAGCGCCTTCGGCTCTCTTGCTTAGAACCTGTGCAGGCACTTCCTTACCAGTAGATAAATCGATTATTCTTGCTTTTTTTGTGATCGGAAGGACCTCAAAATCGACAAAGAGATTAACATGTCCGGACCGTCTCCATCCCATTGAATTAACAACATAAATCACAGGAAAATCAGCCTTCTTCAGGAACTCCTGGAAGCGGGCAAGAGCCTCTTCATTCATGAGAGTTGTCTTCTTTACTGCCTCCCAGGCATAAGCTCCTTTCTGAAGCCACTGCTTTGTAGAGTTTTCCGAATAAGGAAGGTCGATACTTTCTGCAGCTCCGCAGGTATGTTCATCAAAGAAGATCTCATTCTCACTTATATGATCCATATCTGACTCAAGGGTAGGGCTCAGCTCCCCTCCCATCATTGAAACCATTGCAAACAATCCCTGATCAACCTGCAAAGTATTCTGGTTTTTCCTGACCTCTGCCGTTTCCCTGGATGTTGAACCGTAGCCATCGGTCCACCAGTCGAGCCATGCGTTTCTGAAAACCGGCAGCTTGTCAGAAAAGTTCTTTTCCACATATTCAGGAAATTCACTTGCAACAGCCAGCCTCAGTTTGGGAGATTCATATTTCTCATTCCATTTTTTCACCAGTTCGCAGGCGGCGGTGGAAGGAGGAGCATTATCGGTAAAGTAGCCGGAGAATTGGATCCCTATCCTGTCGAATGGATAACCTTTACTATCAATATCAGCAAGGTGCCCAAGCATATTCTCTGGTTTTATTGCCGTGCTTTCTATACCGAAGAAGTTACCTGTCATGTAATGGTCGGCGCGGAATGCAAGCAGTCTTTCGCCTGACGGAGCCTCCCACCAGAAAGCGGTAGGCTTGTTAAATGGCAGGACAGATCGTGTCTCATTGATCCCCATTATAAGGTACTTCACGCCGGTGTTTTTGAAATAGTCGGGCATGCACCATGCGATACCGTTCACATCGTTCTGCATTGCTGTTTTAACAGGTATGCCCTGTTTATTGAACTCTTTCAGCGGTTGGAGAAAATCGTACATCACATTTTCATCAGAAATCTCTGCCATATTACAATACATTCCTGCCACCTCGATGCGTCCTTCGGCAATCCTCTTTTTAAACCTTGCGATCTGCGACGCCGGCCTGGAGTGCAGGTACTCCCTTGTTACCCATGCCGATTCACAGGTCCAGCGGAACTTTGCATCATCGGGCATATTATCTGTCTGGTCGCAATAATCGAGAGCATAATCGATATAGCGCATATGTTCGGCCAGGATCTCCGATTGCGGACGGGTATAGCCGATATCGGTATGTGAATGTTCAACAAAATAGATCTGCCATTTTTTGGGAGGAACGAGTGTCAGAGTATAGGACTGTACCGCCCCATTGTCTATTTTAGCAGTGAAGCTGGTTTTCTTCGGTTTGGTAACGGAAGGAAGGGTCAGAAGGAATCTGTTCTGACCGGATTTCAGATCAGCGCTAATCAGCTGCTTCCCGTCTTTTGAGATTACGATCTTTCCATCTTTTTCAGATTTATAACTTGCAACAACCTGCTGAAAAGATTTGTTACCCTCTTTAAAGAGCACGGGAGCATTTAAAAACTCAACCTTTGATGCTAATTGCTGGCTGTTTAGCTCCATGGAGGAGATGGATACCAGGAGCATTAATAATATCAGTTGCAATGTAGGTCTTCTCATTATGTTTATTTTAAAATTATCCAAATATTCTTCTTCCCTTCGTGACCTTTGTGAAACCCTTTGAGTCCTTCGTGTTTAAGATTTCTTTTTAACCACGGAGTAACACGGATTTTACACGGAGTTTCACGGAGTTATTTTTATTTACCTCTTAGTCTCTTAGTCCCTTAGTCTCTTAGTCTCTTAGTCTCTTAGTCTCTTAGTCCCTTAGTCTCCCCTTCTCCTCCTCCAATCCTATTTCTTCCTGCCATAACCGAGCAGCAGGTCCGTCAGGTTCTCAGCTGCTTTTCTGTTATCAAAGCTTTCCGGAAGTCTGTCATGATCAATATATTCGTTATAGATCCACGGATCGCCAATAGCAAAAACATAGCCCTTGCCGACTTTGTTTTCGGCAATCAGAACTTTCCCGTTCTCTTTCAGTATAGCTTTTGCACTTCCTGACAGGTTAATATCAGATACCTCCTTTATATAGATCTTTCTGACGTCTTTAAAGAGAGGATGGTCGGGAAGGTTTTTACTGGCTCCCGGTCCAAAGTCATCACCGGGTACCGGATGAAGGGTAACATGGTTAAAGGTCATTCCGAACTGACAAGCCAGCTGGTTGAGATGAGTGAATTCGCAGTTCGGGGCGTCGTTGGCAAGGATGGCCAGGACTCCGCCTTTTTTTACCCATACCGTGATAGCTTTTATGTCATCCGGCATTATATAATTCGGAGCCGGGCTTTCGGTGGTTGTATCAGGATCGACGAGGATATAGATATCGATTCCGGAAAGAGTTTTTGAGTCGGGTTTTCCTATTGTTGTGAGCTTTGCCCCTCTCGCGACAAATGACTCTCCCCATCGTGAGTAGCCGCTGAATTCTGTATCGGTCCAGAGGTAGTGAAAAGGTTTACCGGAATCTTTCTTCGATTCGTGGTTGAACCAGGTGTCGAGTCCGACTACTGGTTGTGACATCAGATTGCCAGTAGCAAAAACTGAAATTGTCAGGGTTATTATGAGAAATCTTTTCATAATGGTCGTTTATAATTTAATTATTGCAATTACTCTTAGTCTTTCTATTGTACTCAACTTTTCCTGTTAAGTTATTTCAAAAATATAAAAGATTAGTGATGTTTCTGCGAATAACAAAAACTTATTCAGGTGAGGGAGGGGATTGGGAAGTGATATGAAGGCATGTAGGGCGCAGGGCTCAGGGCGCAGGGCGGAGGGCGCAGGGCGCAGGGCGGAGGGCGGAGGGCGCAGGGCTCAGGGCGGAGGGCGCAGGGCGTAGAGCGGAGAGCGAAGAGCGGAGAGCGGAGAGCGGAGGGCTCAGAGGGGAGAGCGTAGAGCGCAGGGCGCAGAGTGAGATGGATTACTTCGGTTTATAGGCGATACCGAGTTTTAAATTTAAAAAGCTGTCGCGTCTGATGTCGGCCTGTACCCACATGCCGGCTCCGACAGTCATTACCATATGATTTGTAAGGAAGTATTTAATACCGATGCCGGGATTTACGAAGAGTTTAATTACCTGTTTTGAGTTAAGAAGAACTCCCCCGTCGCCATAGATATACGGGATAAATTTACTTCCGTTAAAACTATACCGGAGATCAATGATAAGGGGGATCAGTACACCTTTGTCATAAAACAGAACGCCGGTTCCGCCTGCTGCCAGGAAGTGTTTATTCAGCTGGTAACCATGAAGAGTGGTAACTCCAAAAAAATAATCAGAGTATTGAGGGTCTTTACTACCCAAACCGACAGAGCCGGTAAATTCATTTATAGTTATGTAGCCGGGAGTAATGTTATAGATTGTTACCGGATTTACAGGTTTTATCAGATCCTGTGCCTGGGCAGATAATCCGGCATATAAGAGAAAGGATATATAGCAAAATGCTTTTGTCATGACTTTCAGTTCTGACAATTTGAGTACAATTTAGGAATTTAAATCAGATTTGGGGGATATTGTCAAATTAAACCGGAATAAAACTGGGGGATGGATATCGGAAAACCATATATGGACATAAAAAGGGCTGTCTCAAAAGTCCTCTGTGCACCTCTGTGGTATCTCTGTGATCTCTGTGTAAGTTCTTAATTATTTGTTACACAGAGAGCCACAGAGTAGTCACAGAGAGCCACAGAGGAAAAAATTGAAGTTTTAGACTTTTGAGACAGCCCCTGGTATTATATCGGTATTTTAACTGTACTGGTATAGCTCCTGGCTCTGGACTACAAAAGGCAGGACTTCAAGGAATGATAAGGTCTCACGCTTCCCAGTTCAGATCATGGTGTTGATTTTCCCAACTGCAGGAATATGACGATTCAGGCTTATCCTCTATGATCTCCCTGAAAAGCATCTGAAATATGTGCTTGAATAACAACTGGTAAAGTATAAAGGCTGATAGTGCAATTGCGGAATAGATAATTGTCAGAGTGGAGAAGAGAGTAACTTTTACAGCGAAAAGTATAACACGGTATACAGAGTAGAATATCTTCTGATATTTTAATTTAATCCCTGGTATATTATCATCAATGATCAGGGGATTGCTTAATACTAGGCTATTTTCCATCACTTTCCGGTTTTAATATATATGTTAAAAGTAATTGAAAAGATCAGGTCAGTCAAGCCCGGCAACGCCGCTAAATGGCAAAATGAGAGGATTTCAGGAGCTCCCTGTTAATGAATTCCTGATCATCATTAACATTTAACTGCAATTGACAGACAGATTTGGCATACTGGTCAAAAACGGGCAAATATTTATGAGGATTAATAGTAGAAGATGCCTTTTTGATCCACTCCAAATCCTAAAGCACTAATTATGTGAATAATACATTTATGATGTTTTAAATAGTTCAGGAATCTCTGTTTTGACAAACGGACGGTTTAGGAGGATAAAATTTTATCGCCGGATCCTGTTTTGAATAATTTAAGAAAATAAAATTGTAGCAAAACGTCAATTGGAAGCCTAAAGCCAAGGGTTCAAGGTTTAAGACCAAACATAGAGCGTAGAGAGATTTTTGTCCAGAGGGATTTAATGTAACGGATTAAACAATTATGAGATTTATCTTGTTTGGGGATTTTTCTAACCACGGAGTTACACTGAGTTTTCACTGAGTTACACTGCTTTTTATGCTATTTCCATTGGTTCTTAACTCTGTGTTTATTCCGGACTAATTGACCCCTCATTCCGGGTTATTGACCCCCTGCCCCTAAAGGGGGTTCAAGAACTTCCATTATCTTGATTTCAAGCCCCCTTCAGGGGGTTGGGGGGTTAAAAATGGAGAATGAAAGATCTGGTATTGAGGAAGAAGAATTATATAGTAGGATGCAAAGAAAACAAAGAGAAATAAACAAATCCTATCTGGAGGAATAGATCCATGCACCAGGATCGTACTTAGCCTTGAATCCCTTCAGAAAAATGGAAGCCTCGTCGTGATTACTGAAGGTCTTTACCGAAACCAATCTCAATTCTGACACCTGGAACGCCTGATTTGTTGAAGATTGATGGCTTGAAACCCAGACCGGTATATTTACCTGCTGCCTGAAGTGCATTATCGTGATCTGAGAAACTGCCGACAATAATATAATAACCGGTACCAGGATCTGAGACAGAAGGATTATTATCAGTAATGCTCATAAGAGAATCTGTAAGCGCTTTCTCAAAAACCTTTTTTTCTGACAATACCTTTTCACTGAGTCCGGCAGATTTGTTTTAATAGCCTCCTTATCTGCATTGATTCTCTGCAGTGAATCTGCCACCCTGGTACTGTCAGCCTTCGCCCATTCAATTGCCGCTTTGAGAGAGTATTCGCCTAATCCAAATTTCTGCTTCAGATATTTACACGAAGGCATTGAAACCAATATCCCCGCTATGATCAGAACAGACACAACTCTTTTTATATGAAATCTTAACTTAATCACAATAGGCTTGGTAGTGTAACAGACTAATGATCGGTCAAAAGTAGAAAAATGCAGGAAAAGAGAGTGGGTTGGGGAAAATTTGTTTGGAGGGACGCACGGCATAGTGGTTAACGAACGAATTGGCGGTTTTGGGTAAAGGGGAGATGGGGTGAAGGGGAGAAAGGGAGAAAGGGGAGAAAGGGAGAAGGGAGAAGGGGAGAAAGGGAGACGAAGAGACGAAGAGACGAAGAGACGAAGAGACGAAGAGACGGAGAGACGGAGAGACGGAGAGACGGAGAGACGGAGAGACGGAGAGACATTAAACAGAAACTCTGTTTGTTAAATAAATAAAAAAGAGATGTATCTTTAAAACCCGGATAAGCGATCAGAGAAATAATTAACATGCATAATATGAAAAGACTACGCTTCTTCTTAACAGCCCTGAGTGTTGCATTGATTGTAACTGCAAGCTCTTATGCACAAACTGATAATACTCTCTCCCAAAAGGAGATCAATGACGGATGGAAACTGCTGTTCGACGGCAAAACTCCACAGGGCTGGATGAACGCCAAAACAAAAAAATTCCCCTCAACAGGATGGGAAGTCAAAGATGGCATTCTGATGGTAAACCCATCCGCAAAGACACAGGGAGGAGGAGGAGATATTGTATCAACAGCCAAATTCAAAAACTTTGAACTATCAATTGATTTCAGATATTCCCCCGGCGCCAACAGCGGTATCAAATACTTCGTCGATACAGAAAGGGATAACGGGAAGTATACCTCCATCGGATGCGAATACCAGATCCTCGACGACAAGCGTCATGCGGATGCCAAAGAGGGCATCGGAGGAAACCGCACACTCGCCGGATTGTATGACCTCATTGCACCTGTAAACCAGAGAGATAATGGTCCTGATAAATGGAACAATGCAACAATAATCGTTAAGGACAATAAAGTACAGCACTGGCTCAATGGAATAAAGACAGTGGAATATGAGAGAGGCAGTCAGGCCTGGAAAGATCTCGTCGCTGCCAGCAAATTCAAAACTATACCAGGCTTTGGTGAGAATGCAGAGGGAAGAATACTGCTGCAGGATCATGGTGCAGTCGTGGAATTTAAGAATATAAAGATCAGGGAGACAAAGTAAGGGCGCAGGGCGCAGGGCGGAGGGCGGAAGGCAGAAGGCGGAAGGAAAAGGAGATGGGGAGATGGGGAGATGGGGGAGATGAGGGACTGGGGAGACTAAGAGACAGAGGACTAAGAGATTAAGAGACTAAGAGATTAAGAGACTGAAAGATAAAGGGAAATAAACTCCGTGGTTGAAATAAGGAAAGGGAGACGGGGGGACGAAGAGACGGGGAGACGAAGAGACGGAGAGATGGGGAGACGGAGAGATTTTGATATCTTTGATTTGAACCAGGCCACTGAACTGTTATTACCTGCGATTGTTATAATACTGTGCTCCGGCAATAACATTTAAAATGAATGAGATGAAAAACATTGCTTTACTTCTGGTAATCTGCTGCCTGTTCCAGGTATTCTCATGCAAAAAAGACTCACAATCTGAGAAATTCAAGCTGCTTACCGGTCCGGTATGGACAAGCGACAGCCTTCTTGTGAATGGTGAAGACGCAAGCGGTCCGGGCGAATTGCTTGAGAATTTCAAGGGCGACGTAAAATTCAATGAAGATTATTCCGGCAATTTCGGTTCCTACACCGGAACATGGAGTTTCGCATTCGATGAAACACAAATTGTAATCTCCTCCGACTCACTGCCTCTTCCACTCACGGCTATTATTGCCGAACTGACACAGTCCTCACTGAAAATAACAACAAGCTACACCCTTCCCGCTGCCGGGACTTTAAATATCCGGATGACTTTTAAGCCTGAATAATGCGGTTTCCTACTGTTGCAATACTTGCTGCACTTGTCAGTTCAGCCTTTAGTGCTGCTTTCGCCCAGACAACAGTCAGGGGCAGAGTATATGATAATAACACCATGGAACCTCTCTATGGGGTTTATGTCATATATGGAAATAACAAGGGTACCACAACAGGTATGGATGGCCTGTACAGTACTAATCCCGGGCCGGGGAAATCAGAAATTACTTTCAGCCTTATAGGCTATAAATCATCCGTCAGGTCAGTTGATATCTCATCAGATGATACCCTGGAACTGAATGTCGGTCTCGATATGGATTTCATGGAGATCGGACAGATTGTGGTGAGCGCTAACCGTCAGGAACAAAAAATTGCAGAGCTCACGGTCTCGATGGATGTGCTGAAATCATCCGATTTTCTTAAAACACATATAACTGATCCGCAGGAACTGATCAACAAAACTTCCGGAATAGAAATACTTGACGGGCAGGCCTCAATAAGAGGCGGCAGCGGCTTCAGCTATGGTACAGGCAGCAAAGTGCTGGCGCTTATCGACGGACTTCCGATGATGTCGCCGGATGCAGGAAATATAAAATGGCAGTTCCTGCCTCTTGAAAACATATCGCAGGTGGAGATCATCAAGGGTGCATCATCGGTTCTATACGGATCATCTGCACTGAATGGAATAATAAACTTCCGCACAGCCGATGCGACAAATGTTCCAAATACAACCTTCTTTGCAGAAGCGGGGGTATTCGGCAACCCCCGGAATATGAACTGGAAATGGTGGAACACTCCGAGAATCTACTCATCCCTCTCCTTTTCCCATCTTCAGAAATATGGCAACACTGATATGGGAATAGGAATAAACCTTCTTACAGACAACGGATACAGAAAATATAATGATGAATCCCTGGTCAGAATGAACCTCAGGCTTAAACATCATAATGATAAGGTGAAAGGACTTGTTTATGGCCTGAACATAAATTCAGGCTATACAGTAAAAACAGATTTCGTCCTGTGGGAAGATGCGGCTTACGGAGCCCTTAAACAGGATACAGGTACTGTCTCTCTGCTTCATGGGACGTATCTTACTGTCGATCCATACATCTCCTATAAGAACTCCGGCAGGTTCACACATGACCTGCGCACCAGATTTCAACTGTCAAATAACAAATTCCCCGTAAGGACTGAGGACAATTCAGACGGCTATTCCTTCTATTCCGAATACCAGATGCAGTACAATGTTTCCGGTTTTATGAGTATAACGGCTGGCATAACAGAGAATTACAGCAAAGTCGTCTCAAACTTCTACGGCGACCATACCGGACTGAACATTGCAGGCTTCGCCCAGGTTGAACTCGATCCGCTCCCCCATATCAAACTGGTGGCGGGTGTGAGGGTTGAACAGAACTCCCTTGATGAAATCCGGGATAAGGTAGTTCCTATCTTCAGGACAGGAATAAACTGGCAGGTTGCAGATTATACCTTCCTGAGAGCCTCATTCGGACAGGGCTACAGGTACCCTTCGATAGCTGAAAAATACGCATCCAATACAATAGGATCAATAAGGATCTTCCCAAACCCTTATATCGAACCTGAATCAGGCTGGACAACAGAAGCCGGCCTCAAACAGGGTATTTCAATTGGTGAAATAAAGGGTATGGCAGATATCTCAGTTTTTATGTCACAAAGCATCAATATGATCGAATACCTGTTCGGCAACTATCCTGATCCCGTCACAGGCATTTTCGGATACGGATTCCTGGCAACAAATGTTGAGGATGCAAGGGTATACGGTTCGGAGATCGAGTTCGATCTCGGCAGAATGTTCGGAAAATTCAACACTACACTTTCCGGGGGATATACATATATCTATCCTGTGGAGTTCAACAAAGCAACACATCAAAACAGCGATATATACTTGAAATACAGACGAAAGCATGCAGTCCTTCTCAGCCTGAATACAGCATATAAAAGGTTTGACCTTGGGTTCAGCCTCTTCGCGAAATCGAAAATCCTGAATATTGATGATGTCTTTCTCAATGAACTTACAAGGGAGGAGATCCTCCCCGGGTTTTATGATTACTGGCAGAAGCATAACACAGGTTATTTTACTATGGATTGTAATGCCGGATATAAGATCAGCAACGTGCTTACCTTGTCTGTTGCAGTTAAGAACCTGACAAACACCGAATACATGGGACGGCCGGGAGATATTCAGCCCCAGAGGAATTACAGCATACGGCTGGCAGGGAATTTTTAGAGGGATCGGTTATGTAAGCCTTTTAAACACGGAGCTATCCGGGTGCAGAAAAGGCAAAATCCAATAACCGCAAAGATCGCAAAGCACATAATAGCAATGGCATGTTTATCAATGATTTGCGCAAAGGCTTTAGAAAAGTCGATTTTATCTGTGACACACCTATTCCTTACAGAAAACTATCGGGACCCCAAGGGACTTTCCTGAAATACAGTGATTGAGAAAGCCCCCCCTGGGGGGTTTGGGGGTGAAAACAGACTTTTTATACATCACAAATTCTAGCGGACTTTGCGGTTAAAAAGACTTTTTCAACAACCCCAAAATCTCGTGCAACTCCGTGGTTAAACCTCTTGATTAATTTCAATATTGTATCTATTTTTAGTAATCAAAAATTACAGATATGCTTGATGTTTGTATTAAGCCATGCTACCTTAAAGCATTACTGCTGATTTCTCCCTGTCTGTTAGCAGACTGCGGCAGAACAAATAAAGATACACCCGGAGAAAAGCGCCCCAACATACTCATTGCCATGGGCGATGATATCTCTTTTCCGCATATGGGCGCTTATGGCACTGCCTGGGTTAAAACACCCGCCTTCGACAGGGTAGCTGCAAACGGCATCCTCTTCAACAATGCCTATACCCCCAATGCAAAATCTTCTCCTTCAAGAGCATGCTTCCTGACGGGAAGAAACAGCTGGCAGCTCGAAGAGGCAGGCAACCATGTCCCTTTTTTTCCAGCCAGATTCAAAACCTTCATGGAGGCAATGGACCAGCACGGCTACTTCACAGGATATACTGCAAAAGGCTGGGCTCCCGGAGTGGCTGTCGATAGCACCGGCAGGACACGTGAGATGACAGGTAAAGCCTTCAACTCAAAAACACTCACTCCTCCCACCGATGGAATTTCCAATATCGACTATGCCGGGAATTTTGCTGACTTCCTTGATGCCAGAAAAGATAATAAGCCCTTCTGCTTCTGGTACGGATCAAAGGAGCCTCACAGGACGTATGAATATGGTTCGGGAATCAAAAAAGGGGGTAAGCATCCTGAGGATATAAAAACTGTTCCAGGGTTCTGGCCTGATAATAAAACTGTAAGGAATGATATGCTCGACTATGCGTATGAGATTGAACATTTCGACAATCATCTGGGCAGGATGCTGGAGATACTTGAAAAAAACGGAGAGCTCGATAACACAATAATAATTGTAACGGCAGATAACGGAATGCCTTTTCCACGGGCTAAGGGCCAGTCATACGAATACTCCAATCATATACCGCTTGCAATAATGTGGGGAAAGGGGATCAGGAATCCCGGCCGGATAATTTTCGACTTTATCAGCTTTGCTGACTTTGCACCAACACTACTGGAGGTCTCGGGTATCAGTCAGTCAGATGCCGGTATGCAGCCAATTACAGGCCGAAGCTTTGCCGATATCTTCAGCAGCAGCAGAAAAGGGTACCTCAGCAAAGAACGCAATCATGTACTTTTAGGCAGAGAAAGAAATGATGTTGGTCGTCCGGATGACGCAGGGTACCCCGTAAGAGGCATTATTGAGGATGGATATCTTTTCCTGTCGAACTATAATTCAGAACGATGGCCATCCGGAAATCCGGAAACAGGATACCTTGACTGCGACGGCAGTCCGACTAAATCATTTATTCTCAGTATGCGCAGGGCAGGGATTTCAGCTGACTACTGGAAGCTGAGCTTCGGGAAGAGAAGCGATGATGAACTATATGACCTGGGCCAGGATCCGGAGTGTCTGACCAATCTGGCGGGAAATGCAGGTTATAATTCAATGAAGAGGAAACTCCACGATCAGCTCTATCTTGAGCTTCTCGAACAGGAAGATCCAAGAGCATATGGCAAAGGAGATCTTTTTGACAAATATCCCTATGCCGATGATGCTGTCAGAAACTTCTACAAAAGATACCTGAACGGTGAGCTGAGCAGAAAAAATGCGGGGTGGGTCGACTCGACGGATTTCGAGAGTGAGGGGTTCTGAGATTCTCTGTGTTACTCTGTGCCTTCTCTGTGTACTCTGTGTAAGTTCTTTTTTTTATTACACAGAGAGCCACAGAGGTCGCACAGCGGGCACAGCGAGAGAATTTTTACCATGGCATTTGGATTCTTCTTATAATTAAGCTAGTTTTCAACTCCTAAAACCATCATACCATGAAATCAGCCTTATTCAAACAATTATCAGTCATCATGACGCTGACACTCCTTGCCGCAATACTGAATTCCTGTAAAAAGGAGCAGCGAAACGAGGTGAAGGTGCCCGACTTTGCCACTCTCTCTTCTCAGTTTGGAGAACCTCCGAGGGAGTATACCACAGCGCCTTTCTTTGTCTGGAATGCGGAGATAACACGCGACGAGATCGACAAGTTTATGGAAGGATTCAAGAAAGCCGGCTCATCACAGGTGTTTATTCATCCTCGTCCCGGATTGATAACCGAATACATGTCTGATAAATGGTATGAGCTATACCAGCACACTGTCGAAAAGGGAAAGGAGCTCGGGATGGATGTATGGATCTATGATGAGAACTCCTACCCCAGCGGATTCGCCGGCGGCCATGTGCCTGATGAGATGCCCGAATCATATAACCAGGGTCAGGGACTTGAGATGACAAAAGCTGATGCTCTGCCAGATACGTGTGACAAATTTTTCATGGTCCTGAAAGAAGAAAACGGCAGCTATATTGATATTACATCTGCCCTTGCCTCGGAAAAAGGCAAAACCGGAAAATATCTCCTCTTCTCAAAAACCTATAACGAAAAATCTGACTGGTACGGAGGTTTCTCATATGTTGATCTTCTTGTAAATGGCGTAACCCAGAAATTCATTGACCGGACAATGACCGGCTATGAAAAATACCTCGGGACTGAATTCGGAAAGACAATTCCGGGAACATTTACTGATGAACCCCAGATCGAATCACCGGGAGGGATCCGCTGGACTCCGGATCTGTTTGATCAGTTTCAGAAACAATGGAATTACGACCTGAAGATTCACCTCCCTTCACTTTATGAAGAGACCGGCGACTGGAAAAAAATCAGACATAACTACACCCAGACGCTTCTTTATATGTTCATCGACAGGTGGTCGAAACCCTGGTACACCTGGTGTGAGGAACACAATATGAAATTCACAGGACATTACTGGGAACATTCATGGCCTGGCATGCAGCCCGGAGGTGATAATATGGCAATGTATGCATGGCACCAGCTTCCTGCCGTTGACATGCTGTTTAACCAGTATGACGATACTTCTTCGCATGCACAGTTTGGAAATGTCAGGGCTATCAAAGAGCTGGCCAGCGCTGCCAATCAGACAGGAAGACAGAGAAAACTGAGCGAGACTTACGGAGGATCAGGCTGGGATCTGACCTTCACGGATATGAAACGCAATGGCGACTGGGAGTATGCACTGGGAGTCAACCTCATGAACCAACACCTCACCTATTTCACACTCGCGGGAGCAAGGAAATATGACTATCCTCCCTCCTTCGACTATCACGAACCGTGGTGGAACGACTACAAATATATTAATGACCACTATGCCCGTCTTTCGCTTGCACTTTCCTCCGGCAGACAGGTAAACGATATACTTGTACTTGAACCCACTACTTCCTGCTGGCTCTACGATTCATATGTAAAGCCTGATAAAAAAACTGAAGAGATCGGTCAGATATTTCAGTCATTTGTTACAACCCTTGAAAAAAGCCAGGTTGAATACGATCTTGGCTCTGAAAATATACTGAAAGATCTGGGAAGCGTTTCAAAAGGAAAGCTCGTGGTGGGTCAGGCTGCATATTCAAGAGTAGTTATACCCCCGCTTACTGAAAATCTTGATATAGCTACTTTAAGACTGCTTGAGAAATTTGTTTCAGCCGGAGGTAAATTAATTGCTTTTTCAGAACCTTCATTAATTGACGGGGCACCGAATGAACAGCTTAAAAAGTTTTTTAGCAGCAATTCAGATAAGATAATAATGCCTGGTAGACTGACGGGAGATGTGATCTCCAAAGAATTTGGAAATAGCGATGTTACTTTTGAAGCAGTTGCAGGCGGTACTCTATATCACCACCGTCGCATACTTTCTGACGGTCAGCTCCTCTTCCTGGTAAACTCCAGTACTTCAACTTCCCTGACAGGCAAATTTACAGCAAAAGGGGTCGATGCCCTGGAAATGAATACTCTGACGGGTGAGAAATACGGATATCCGAATAATCAGTCAGTCGAAGCAATCAGCTGCTCATTCGAACTGCCGCCGGCAGGCAGCCTTCTTGTCTTTATTCCCAAATCAGCAAATGAAGAACTACCGGTGCCTGCAAAAGCTCAGAATATGGTTCCTTTTCAGTCTGCTGCTCCAATAACTGTTACCCGTAATGAAGAGAATGCTCTGATGATAGACTTCTGTGATCTGGAGATTGACGGGGAGATATCAAAGGATCTCAACAATTATTATGCTGCTGATAAAGTGTTTAAATACTACGGATTCCTCAATGGTAATCCATGGAATACATCAGTTCAATTCAAAACAAATACCGTAAGCAGGGATAATTTCGGTGACAGCACAGGTTTCACTGCAACCTACCACTTTACAGTTAAGGGCAAATTCAATTTTGAAGCCATGAAAGCCGTTATTGAACGTCCTGGCATGTGGAGTGTTGCTGTTAATGGCACTGAAGTAAAACCGGAAGAGGGCAAGTGGTGGCTTGACAGATCACTCGCCGTATTCAATATTGGCAGCCTTGTCAGAACAGGTGATAATACCATTACCTTAAAAGTATCACCGATGAAGATCCATGCCGAGATCGAACCTGTGTATATCCTTGGTGATTTCTCGGTGAAACCGGCTGAAAAAGGCTTTACAATTGAAGCTCCGGTCTCTTCTTATGCACTGGGAAGCTGGAAAGAGCAGGGATTACCATTCTATTCATGGGGAATGACCTATAGCAGGGAATTCAACATTGAAAAATCTGATGGGAAATGGGCGGTTGCACTTGGAAACTGGAGCGGAACAGTCACCGAAGTTCTTGTAAACGGACAGCCGGCAACAGTCATTGCATTCCCTCCCTATACAACTGATGTGTCACAACTCATTAAGCCCGGCCAAAATAAAATTGAAGTTAAGGTTATCGGGAGTCTCCGTAATCTCCTGGGGCCTCATCATAATAAGCCTACTCCGGGATTTGTCTCCCCCGGTTCATGGAGGGGAGTTAATAGCTATCCTGCAGGGAAGGAGTATCAGATGTTTGATTACGGGCTGATGGATGAGTTTGTGCTGTACAAGGGGGAATAGACGAAGAGACGAAGAGACGAAGGGACGGAGGGACGAAGGGACGAAGGGACGAAGGGACGAAGAGACGAAGAGACGAAGGGACGAAGGGACGAAGAGACGTAGGGACAAAGAGACGGAGAGACGGAGAGACGTAGAGACGAAGAGACGGAGAGACGTAGAGACGAAGAGACGTAGAGACGAAGAGAGACGAGAGACGAGGGACGAGAGAAGAGACGAAGAGACGAAGAGACGTAGAGACGTAGAGACGGAGAGACGAAGAGACGTAGAGACGAAGAGACGGAGAGACGAAGAGACGGAGAGGGAGACGTAGGGACGAAGGGATGGAGGGACGAAGGGTCGAAGGGACGAAGGGACGAAGAGACGAAGGGACAGAGGGACGGAGAGACGTAGGGACGAAGGGACGGAGGGACGGAGAGACGTAGAGACGAAGAGACGGAGAGTCGGAGAGACGGAGAGACTGAAAGAGAATATTAAGATATAAAAATTACTTTATGAAGATCAGAAGTCATAGAGATCTGGATGTTTATAAACTGGCATTTGAAGCTGCTATGAAGATTTTTGAAATATCCAAGTCTTTCCCGAGAGAGGAAACATATTCATTAACTGATCAAATACGACGTTCCTCCAGATCCGTTTGTTCAAATCTGGCTGAGTCCTTCAGAAAAAGGAAATATCCAAAATCGTTCGTTTCAAAACTAACAGATTCAGAGAGCGAGGCAGCTGAAACACAAACCTGGTTAGATTTTGCGCTCAGCTGCTCATATATTTCATTAGCAGAACATAAAGAACTTGATGATATCTATGATAATATAATTGGGAAACTTGTTAATATGTCATTACATCCTGAAAACTGGTCATGGTAACTTCTCCCAGTCCCTAAGTCTCCCTGTCTACCTGTCTCTCTGTCCCTCCGTCCCTCAGTCTCTTCGTCTTTCTTATTGTGTCAAATTCGAACGTACTCCGGAAACCCTTATAATGGACTAACTGCCAATATCCTATTTCCGAACTATTGCAGGAAAGAATTATTTTTCTACATTTGACTGTTTTTTTAACCAAACCAGAATATACCAAACATTTTAAAAAACCGTTATTGGATATGTGATCAATGTGAAAAGTGCTCACTAATCCTGTTGACTTAAAACTTAAACCAAAAACTATGAGAAAAATCTTAACGTCTGTTACTACTGTGCTTATCTCTGGCAGTTTGTTTGCTGGCGGACTGGTTACCAACAATAACCAGAGTGCCATGTACACACGTCTACAGAACCGCAATGCCTCAACTGACATTGACGCGGTCTATTTCAATCCTGCAGGTTTGACCAAACTTGGTGATGGTTTATATGTATCAATTAATAACCAGACCATTACCCAGACAAAAACGATCACAAGCAATTACGAACATCTTAACCCTCATCCAAAAGAATTTATTGGTAATGTCAGTGCTCCTATCTATCCTGGGGTCTACGTTGCCTTTAATACCGGGAAATTTTCTTTTTCTGCAGGATTTAATCCTGTTGGAGGCGGAGGAGGAGCAACTTACGATAAAGGCTTGCCCTCTTTTGAAATGCAAGTAGCTGATCTTCTACCACTTTTGGCACTTCAAGGCATACCAACAACCGGATCTTCTGCTGATATCTTTTTTGAAGGAACATCAGTATATTTTGGCTACCAGGCCAATGTCGGGTATAAAATCAATGATATGATTTCGGTTGCTGCCGGGGTAAGATTGGTTTCAGCGAAAAACACCTATAACGGCTACCTGAAAAACATCAGCATTAATCCGAATTATCCCGCATTTGGGGCGGCCTACACCGGAGGAATGGTTCATGCCAGCGATTTTTTCACCTCAGGCGCTGCCACATTGGCAACATTAGCAACAGGTGCCAATGCTTACTATACCGGATTACAGCCTATAATTGATGGTGGTGGTGGAAGCATACCTTTGTCAAACGGAACAGCTGCTGGACTGACAGCTGAACAAATAACCCAGATTCAGACTATTGTAGGCGCTGCAGGACAGGATCCTACCGGTATTTCAATTGCCCAGGCTCAGGCTATCATGGGTGTTGCCGCTCCTCAATTCACAGCAAAATCAAATACCATGGCAGCAACTGCTTCAGCTACAGGGGATACCTATGTTGATGCTGAAGAGACAGGAACAGGTTATACTCCAATACTAAGCGTTAATATTTCACCATCAGACAAACTAAATATTGCTGTGAAATATGAATTCCAGACTAAACTTGAATTAACAACAAAAGTTTTTGATAACAAGAGTGGAGGTATATTCATAAATGATACGAAGGTAGTTGCTGATATGCCCGCTTTATTGACTGTAGGCGTTGACGTCAAACCAATTGACAAACTGAAACTTTCTGCTTCCTTTAATACATATTTTGACAAGAAAGTAGATTATGACGGAAGTGAAGCTATTGATATAAATATGATAGACAACAATTTCATGGAATATGGGCTTGGTGCCGAATATGCAATCACAGAAAAATTGCGTATCAGTGCAGGATGGGTTGCTACCTCGACTGGTGTTAATGACAAATACCAGAGTGATATGACCTACAGCACAAATACCAATTCATTTGGAGGTGGTTTTGGATACAGGATCTCACCAATGATAGATCTCAATCTTGGAGGACAGTATACAAGCTATGACACATATTCCAAAGAGTTCACTCACTATTTAAATAATAATCCAATGTACCCTGGTTCCCCAGTTACAGAAAACTATGCCAAGAAAACATGGCTGGTTGCACTTGGACTTAATTTCCACTTCGGAGGAAACTAACAGAATTATATACTTATAATGAAAAGGCTGGATCGGATGATTCAGCCTTTTTTATGACAAATCCTATCTGTAACTCTGGAGGAAAAATGAAGTTTTAATCCTGGTTTCCGATTTGTTTGGTATGATAGATTTACGCCCGGGTTGAAAAAGGCCAAATCCATAAACCGCAAAGTTCGCAAAGTCATTACGCAAAGCTCGCAAAGAGATAAATATCAATGATTCATCTTTGCGTACTTTGCGTTTTCCTCTGTGTCCTTTGCGGTTAAAAAGATCTACTAAAGAACCTCGTAATATCTATTTCATTGCAGACCATGGAGAAAACCAGCATTAGTATTTAATACCAAGAGAATTGAGATGCTTAATATACATAGCAGTTTCTGGTAAACCGGAAGACTCAAGCTTTTTATACCATGCGGATGCTTTGACAGTCCTGCCCGTCTCTTTTGAGAGTTTAACAATATTCATATAGAGGAGACCATCGGCTCCTGCATTCTTTTTAACTTTTTCCTCAGCAATCCTGATGAAGTTAACCATCGCTTTAGCCGGTTCATTATTCTCAACCAGTGCAAAGGCATCATTGATCTCCTTATTGAGATCAGGATCGAGTATTATGCCATAGAATGAAAAACAGTTCTCGCTGCAATCTTCAATCAGGTTAAAGGATCCTGTTCCTTTCTTTAATGGTGGAAATGTAAGAACGAAATCAAGCTGTTCACCCGGTGATTTAAACTTATAGGTGTCGGGACAGACTGGTATCCCGTTTGATGAAATAAGCAGACTCCTGTTCCCGTCGGGATAAATTATGTAGATTTTCCTGTCAGCACAGAAATTACCTCCTGAAATGCGGTTTTCAACTTTCAGAAAAATATCCGTCTTCTCTTCAGATATCACAACTTTCATGATCTCAAGAGTCTCATGACTTTTTAGAGCTGCATTAGGGGCAATAAATGACTGAGAGAATGAAGTGCAGATTCCAAATATAAGAACCGAGGTTATTGATATAATTTGTTTTAGCATTGGCTTTTCATTTAATTAGCCTGCAAGTTATAAAATCCGGTGCTTAACCGGAAATGATTTTTTTTTCATTCTGATCCTGCAAAACGCCCCCATTGTACCGGAAGAGCTATTTAAAATTTTCTATTACTTTAGTGATACTATTTGTTGCATCATGTGATTCTTTGCATCTGAGTGATTTACAGTAACCGAATTGTAACAAATTAGTAATACGTTTGTGACAACTGTAACAATAAATGAAATTATCTTTGCAACATGGTTAATTTTTAAACAATAAGATCCTGGTTTCCAGCCAGGCATATTTTTTTTTAATATTATCGGGAATGAAGACTAAAAGAGAAGAATCAATACTTGATATCATAAAATCATTTGAAGAGATGGCTGACATTATTCTTGGTCAGCTGAAACTTCTGGAAAGATTCATGAGGGAGACTGATAAGAATGAACATGAAACTTTACGGATTGAGATCAGGGAAAGGGAGAATGAAATTGACAGATATGAAGTATTAATAAGTGAAAAATTTATTAATTCCATCGTACTATATCAGCCAGTAGCTTCAGATATCCGTAAGATCATAGCTGTTTACAGAATGACGATCAACCTTGAACGCATTGGAGATCTTGTTCTGAATATCATCGATTCAATTGAAAACATAAAGAATACCGCCGAATATCAGGCTATGCTTGAAGTTCTCAATGTTATGCTCCTGTCAGGCATATCAATGGTTGAAAAATCTCTCCTTTCATTCATAAACAATGATAATGAATATGCTATATGGACTATTAAGAATGATGAGATAGTTGATGACATGAATCGTAAACTTCTGATAAACAGCATTTCAAAGTCAAAAGCAAGTGAAAAAACAAAAGAGATGCTCCTGAGTTATATTGACCTTAAAAATATAATAACTAATCTGGAGAGAATAGCCGATCATGCCACCAACATAGCTGAAGCTTCAATATATTCTATTCATGGTACAGATATCCGGCACGCCGGATTGAATTCGAATCAGCCAAATCCTGATGAAAACAAGTAATTTTAAACTGAATGGAATTAAAGGGTAAGCATATTCTAATTGTGGATGATGAAGAAGATCTTTGTGAAATTCTTCAGTACAATCTCGGTAACGATGGTTTTTACACAGAGGTTGCACACTCTGCAGAAGAAGCGCTTAACAAGACACTTTCTGATTTTGATCTTATTCTCCTTGATGTAATGATGGGGACTATGTCGGGTTTCAGGTTTGCCGATAAGTTAAGAAAAGAGCTGAATATTGATATCCCTGTAATTTTCCTGACAGCAAAAGATACTGAAAATGACATACTTACCGGTTTTAGCTTAGGAGCCGACGATTATGTGTCAAAACCATTTTCAATTAATGAACTGACTGCCAGGATCAAAGCTGTTCTTAAAAGGTCATATACTGATAAGATCAAGAATAAATCAATAATGCAATTCAACGGTATTGACCTTGACACAGTACGAAAAAGAGTAATTATCAATGATGAACGTGTAGAATTGACAAAGAAGGAATATGAGATTCTGAAAGTCCTGCTGGAGAATCAAGGCAAGGTTTTTTCCAGAGACGATCTGCTTTCAAGGATCTGGGGACAGGATGTCATTGTAACTGAACGCACTGTAGATGTAAACATTACCAGACTTCGCGCCAAGCTGGGGGAATTTGGTCCATTCCTGAAAAACAAAACCGGTTATGGTTACTATTTTGAATTTTAATGATTTAACGTATCATATATGATTATAAGAAATAAGTTCAGAAATAATCTTTTTCTTTATTATTCATCAATCTTTTTACTCTTCACACTTCTTATACTCTCCTATCTCTATAAAAGGGAAAAAGAATT
This sequence comes from Bacteroidales bacterium, assembly GCA_016715075.1. Lineage (GTDB taxonomy): Bacteria > Bacteroidota > Bacteroidia > Bacteroidales > VadinHA17 > LD21. Next base: position 314,905 of record JADKBK010000001.1, on the reverse strand, counting down.
CAGGATCAATACTCTTAATGATGAACTTGACAATATAACCAAGGTTATAGACAATTACATTATCGTAAATTCAATATACGAAAACGGTAACTGGGTTCTGGCCGATTCAATAGTAAATCTGTTTCCGCATGAGAATCTTCGTGTTACAGTAGTAAACACTTCCGGAGATGTAATTTATGACAGCTCGGTCCGTGACTGGAAGAATCTTGAAAACCATAAAAACAGGCCGGAGATAAGCGAATCACTTTATTCAGACTTTGGTACTTCGATCAGAAAATCCGGCTCCACAGGGCAGGAGTACTACTATTATTCAAAATATTATAAGAGATATTACATCAGGGCTGCTGTAGTTTATGATATTAAGATCATCAATTTCCTGACTGCAAAAAAATATTTTCTAATCACAATAACCCTGGCTTTCATTGCCATCTGGATAATTCTGCTTGCTGTAACAAATAAATTCGGAAAGTCGATTGCAAAATTGAAAGATTTTGCTGTTAAGGTCGCAAATAATGAGCCTTTCGAATCCGACTGAAAATTCCCTCAAAATGAACTTGGGATTATCGGCGAAGAGATTCTCGGGATTTACAATAAAATGCTGAAAACACAGCATGAACTGGCAAATGAAAAAGAAAAACTCTTCAGCCATCTGAATGCACTGAATGAAGGAATAGCCTTCTTTTCATCTGATAAATCAAAAATACTCACCAATAACCATTTCATTCAATATATGAATATGATTTCCGGTGAACTGACAATTTCTTCCTCCAACTTTTTCAGGATTCCGGACTTCATTCCTATAGTCGAATTCGTAGATAAAATGTCAAATTCTGAAATTAAATCATCAGATCTGCCAAAAGCTGAGTTCCAGATAGGGAAGAATGGCAAATTTTTCAGAGTGCAGTGCGCAGTATTCAACGACAAGAGCTTTGAAATAATACTTAGTGATATAACAGTTGCCGAGAAGAGCCGCCAGATTAAACAGGAAATGACATCCAATATTGCTCATGAACTTAAGACCCCTGTCTCATCTGTCAAGGGGTATATTGAAACACTGATCAATGAGCCGGCTATGGAGCAGGAAAAACAGAAGTATTTCCTGGAAAAAGCACTTGCCCAGACTGACAAGTTAACAGACCTTATTAATGATATTGTTGTTATAAATAAAATTGAGGAAGCAGGCAATTCCTTTTCAAAGGAAAAAATAAATGTAAAAGAACTGTTTCAAGAGGTTAAAGAAAATTTCATGTCGGCTATTAAGGCACGTGGAATGAATGTTGAAGTCAATGTAGATGATAATATTCAGGTAATGTGCAACCGATCGCTTATAACGTCTGTTTTCCAGAACCTGCTTGAAAATTCAGTCAACTATGCAGGAAATAATACTACTGCGACATTGGAATTATATACCCAGGATGATAAATTCTGCCATTTTTCCTTCTCGGATAACGGTGTGGGAATTCCCGAGGAACACCTTTCAAGAGTATTTGAAAGATTCTACAGGGTTGATTCCGGAAGGTCAAGAAAAAGCGGAGGAACAGGTCTGGGACTTGCGATTGTAAAGAATGCAATCTTGTTGCATAAAGGTGATATACAGGCCAGAAATAAAAATGGAGGGGGAATAGAGTTTCTCTTCTCGCTGCCAAAATAATAAGGTTTATTAACCAGGTCCCATTTGCTTTATTACCTGTGTTGTAAAAGTCCTTTGTGTCCTTATAGTAACCGCAAAGGCCGCCACCTAAGAAATTGTAGGAACTTCAAAAAATCTCAAAGATGAAAATCTTATTTACCCCTGCCGTTTCTTCCAAAAAAAATCAATTTCCGACCATGAATGCAAGAGTTATATAATAGGTCAGTTTTGCGCAAGATCATATTGTCAATGTTTTATCTTTGCGTACTTTGCTGTTATTGGATTTGTACTTTCTACAGCCCCATTTTATTCTGATTTCCAGATATTCAAATTGATTCTTAAGTTAAGACCGAAGACTATAGGGCTTATCCAAAACGTCCTGAAATATAATCCTCAGTCTGCTTCTTTGCCGGATTGGAAAATATAAGCTCCGTTCTATTCATTTCAACAAGGTCGCCCATATAAAAGAAGGCAGTCATATCGCTTGTCCGGGCAGCCTGTTGCATGTTATGTGTGACAATAATTATTGTATATTCCTTCTTCAGTTCATGGATCAGTTCCTCAATCTTCGATGTTGAGATGGGATCGAGGGCGCTGGCTGGTTCATCCATAAGGATGATCTCAGGATTTACTGCCAGTGACCTGGCAATACAGATCCTCTGTTGCTGTCCTCCGGAAAGGCTCAATGCCGAATTGAAAAGTCTGTCCTTTACCTCATCCCAGATCGCAGCCTGTTTAAGAGAACGTTCAACGATTTCATCGAGGATGCTTTTCTGACTGATCCCGTTTATCCTCGGACCAAAGGCAATATTATCATAAACCGATTTTGCGAATGGATTCGATTTCTGAAAAATCATACCGACTTTTTTTCTCAGGTTGACAACATCTATATTCTTATCATAAATATTAATATTATCGACGTATACTTCACCCTTGATTGTAACATTGTCAATGAGGTCATTCATCCGGTTCAGTGTTCTTAGAAAAGTAGATTTACCGCATCCCGAAGGACCAATGAATGCAGTTACCTTCTTTTCAGGAATATCCATTGAGATGTTTTTCAGCGCACGGCTCGTCCCGTACCAGAGAGAAAGATCCTTTACTTTTACTTTAAAATCGTTCATAAAAAATATTTGTTCAAAAGACAATCTGTTATTTAATTTAATCCTGACAAAACTGTACTGCAATATCTATTTTGCTCTTCTTCGTATTCTGTACCTGAGTGTCACTGCAACGGCATTGAGTGAAAATGTAAGCAGCAGCAGCACAAGAGTGGTTGCAAACTGTATTGGCAGTGTCGCATCCACATCAGATGATTGTGTTGACATGATGTAGATATGGTATCCCAGCGACATAAACTGATCACTCAGGGATTTTGGCAGGTCAGACAGGAAGTATGCAGCGCCTGTGAAGAGTATCGGAGCCACCTCTCCTGCCCCCCGGCTGACAGCCAAAATGGTTCCGGTCAATATTCCGGATATTGAACCCGGAAGGACAACATTCTTAATAGTCTGCCATTTGGTAGCTCCGAGAGCAAGACTGGCTTCCCTCATCTCCCTTGGAATTGTTTTGATGGCTTCTTCAACGGAAACAATAACAACGGGAAGGGTAAGCAGAGCCATAGTCAAACTGGCCCATAAAATATTTGGCTGACCCCATTTTAGTTCACCTCCGGAAAGAAGGATATCCATGTTCTTTCCTATGAAACTAATGAAAAAACCCAATCCAAAGAGACCAAAAATTATTGATGGAACGACAGCCAGGGTCTTAACAGCAAACCGGATAGTCTTAGCCATTATAGATTTTTCGCTAGCGTATTCTGCAAGGTATATAGCGGTTATCACACCAAAGGGGACGGCTGCGATTGCCATAATTAGGGTCATGGCAGCAGTTCCTACTATTGCCGGGAAAATTCCTCCCCTTGTCATTCCGTCTTTTGGAAATTCCGAAAGAAATGTCCAGTTCAGTTTTGACCATCCGCCGACAATTGTAACAGCCAGGATGGAGACAATAATGAAAATGATAAGCAGAACTGAGACTCCTGTTATTCCTTCAACTACTGTATCTTTTATATTTCTGTTCATATAGCTTCATTAAACTTCTTTAATACCCATAGCTTACCTGCCCACCGTTATTTCTTCGCCTGATACCGTCTTATCACCATATTCTTAAAATAAAATTCAGCCAGGGCGTTCAAGGCAAAAGTGAATATGAATAGTAATGATCCTATAAAAAACAGAACACTGTAGTGAGTATCCCCGAATACAACCTCAGCCATTTCTGCGCCGATTGTAGCGGATAATGTTCTTACCGAATCGAAGGGGTTTATTGAGCTCATTGCAGCATTCCCTGTAGCCATCAGTGCGATCATTGTCTCACCGAATATTCGTCCGATGCCAAGAACAATAGCTGCAAATATTCCGGGGACAGCAGCTGGCAGGACAACACTAAATGCTGTTTGTCTGCGACTTGCACCTAAACCCAGGCTCGCTTCAGTATAAGTTTTTGGAACCGCTGTAAGAGCATCTTCAGTAAGTGTATAAATTATTGGAATTGCTGCAAGCCCCATGGCAATGCCGCCGACAAACCCATTTAACCTGCTGGCATATCCAAACATCTCCTGAAAAACCGTTGCCATAACCATCAGGGCAAAAAAGCCTATCACAACTGAAGGAAATCCGGCTAACAACTCTATTACAGGTTTGATAATTTCTCTTATTCGTGGCTTGGCAAACATCGCCGTGTAGATAGCAGCAAGAATGGAGAGAGGAGCGGCAAATAATAAAGCTATCAGAGTGACCTTCATTGTTCCAAGAAATAATGGCCAGATACCATATCTGGGATTGTCTGATACCGGCATCCATGTATTAGAAAGAAGAGTAGTGGATGGCCTGTCTGTCGGGGTAGCAGTAACTGTTGAATTATCAACCTGTTTGTCTTCCACCGGACTAGATCCGGTTTCAGTCTCTGCACCACCGTAACTTTCCTGTACAAGGACTTCAGTATTTGTTGCGGTACTGGCTTTATCCATCCTGAAAATCGGAAATGCTTCCCTGAAAACAAATATAAAGATCAGGATGACAACAGCAATAGAAAGAAAGGCCACTCCTTTAATAGCCTTCTCGGCAAACCAGTCTGAGAAACGGAACTTCTTTTGATTGAAAACTACCAGTTTCTCCTGAGCCTCTGACTTCCGTTTATTAAATCCTATAGTGTACTTTAGCATTATTATTCTTAAATTTTCTCTGAAACAGATCTGTGATGCTTAATTTTCTCATTTTTATGTATCCATTCTCAAAAAAATCAAACTTGTCAGCAAAATTAACCGACAAGCCTGATAAACTAAACCCAAAACGATCATTCCCCAAAAAACCTTCCCTAAATTCCTGTAAAATATATTACTTATATGGAAAGTATCCAACTTCCGTAACAATCATCTGTCCTTCTGCGCTGAGTATCCAGTCTACATACTTCTTTGTATCACCTGTAGGCCTGTTCCTAAGGTACATATAAAGGAAGCGTGTTATAGGATATTCACCTTTACCGATAGATTCAGGCGTAGGAAGAATGGCCGGACTTTTATCATCTTTTTTGACTTTGGCATGTTTCACACCCTGAGCATAAGCTGCGCCACCATAACCAATTCCGTTAACATCTTTCTTAACCGCATTCACAACAGCTGCTGTTCCTGGTAAAGTCTGAACACTTGCTGCATAATCTCCGTTTACAACCTCATCATGAAAATAAGTATAAGTTCCTGAACTGTTTTCCCTTCCATACAATCTTATTTCTGCATCATTGCCACCAAGCTCTTTCCAGTTCCTTATCTTACCCTGGTAGATGTCACTCAACTGCTTTATCGATAATTCCTGAACTTTGTTCGCCTCATTCAGAAATATTGTTATTCCGTCTTTTGCGCATGGAATCTGAACACCAAGAGTATTATACCTGGCTTTAAGCTTTTCTATTTCAGTCTGCTTCATAGGCCTGCTGGCATTGCAGATATCAGTTGTTCCATTAATAAGTGCTGTAATTCCGACACCTGATCCACCTCCTGTCACCTGAATGACAGTAGAGGGATTGCTTTTCATATATAATTCAGCCCACTTCTGAGCGAGGATAACCATTGTATCGGATCCCTTCACAGTTATTTTAGACTGTGAAAATCCTGTTGCTGAAAGTACTAAAATCATACTCAGCATTATTGTTAAAAATCTGTTCTTCTTCATTTTATTAAATTTTACTTTTTACTAAATCTCTTTTGAATTTGAATTTTAAATTATTCAGAATTTTGCCTGAACTCTTATTCCCAAAGTATTTCCATATGCACCTGTAAGATCCCTGTAATCGGCCGGACGGGAAGCATTGGTTTCATACTTTGGCATTTCGTACTGCATTGATATCCTGATGTTGTCATTAAGATAGTATTGCCATGCAAGTGTATAAGTCTTCCAGTTCACATCACCTTTAGCTGCATCACCTGAGAGACTCGTGTTAGGATCATAATAATCATACTTGAATATGACCTGATTTTTAGGACCAACATTCTTAATTAAATATACATAATAGCCTTTGAAATTCCTTACTTTGCTTGGGTCGGTTCTTTTGGTTGCAATTGATGCACTTGAACTCTGGTTACTTGTACTGCTGCTTGAATTCATTCCCTGTACATACTCACCTTTAACGGACATTCCTCCAAGTATGTCAGCAAAAATCTGAATCTCTCCGCCAACCCATTGTTTAGGAAGATAATCACCTGCTTTATATGTTGTACTGTCTAATTTTCCGTTTTCATCAGAAATAAACGTGTTGTACTTAATGCCTGTATGTCCATAGTAGAAATTTGGCCCCAGGTCTATCCCGATACCGGCAGATGGAAGTTTAAAGGAATAAACAAGACGTCCCATAAGGTCTTTCTTTGAATCATAATCCACAGCCTGAAGGCCAGTAAAATTGCCATTCATTGCCATCAACTGTAATAACAGAGGAACCTTAGTACCCTTATACTCAAGTTTTGCTCCGATTTCTCTCTCCCCGGGATAAAGTGCCCTGATTACTCTTGAACGCTCAAGGACTTCTCTCTGACTTGAGGAATATTCCACCTCATAATTTGTTCTGTTGAACTGCCCGGCCCAGATGCTCCATCCTTTGAGTTTCGGGATATTCACAACAGCATAGGCATCTTTAAGTGAAAGGTTTCCTGTACTGAAATCAGGCTGCACAACAAATTTGACTCCATCGAGAGCCTCATAAGTGAATTTTACTCTGGCCCTCCTTATCAGAAATGAATTAGTTGGTTCATTTACAGTTATATGGTCCTTATCATACATGAACCATTGTGCCTGAACGTAACCTGATACTTTCAATTTATTAAGTTTGCTCAGATCCGTTTCGTTTATAAGTACTCTCTCATCCAGGGCATTTAATTTGCCCTCATTTTTGTCCAGCACTTCTTTTAACGAATCGGTCATCTGAGCTTGTGAGTAGCTATAAAATGATACAAGCGTAAAAATTATTAATGCGAAAAGTTTTTTCATGTTAGTTTTCTGGTTTTTTATTTGGTTTTTCACAGTACAAAAGTGATCTAACTTTATTACAGAAAGATTTCATACAGGTTAAGTAATTGTTACAAATCATATTTTCAATGGCCATTCGATTTATTGGGGCTGTTGAAAAAGTCCTTTTTAACCGCAAAGTCCGCAAAGTTTTCGCAAAGTCCGCAAAGCAAAAGTATTAACATATAATACTTTGCGACCTCTGCGTAATCCCGATAGCTTCCCGATAGCTCCCGGTAGTTATCGGGACGGGAGGGACTTTGCGCACTTTGCGGTTTTGGATTTTGACTTTTCAACAGCCCCATAATTGTAACAATGGGATGTCAGACGCAGGCAGGATAACTTTTACGGAAATATTATCACTTTTTATATCTATATTTTCCGAATATTTAATATTTTTCACCAACCATAATATTTAAAAGATGAACAAATTATTCTACCTGTTTCTGATTTTATTTTTCACCTCCTGTTCAACAGGAAAAGAGACCAAAATTCCATGTTACGCATGGATGGGTGGTCCGGGTGACGCTACCGACAATCAAATAACATCAGAGTTCAAAGACCTGAAAGAGAAGGGCATTGACGGATTAATGTACTCCGCAGGCCATGATCCGGAAGTGTACCGGAGGGTTGCGAAGATTGCAAAAGCAGCCGGACTGGAATTTCATGCCTGGATACCGACTCTGACACAAAATAATAATCCGGATATGAAACCTGAATGGTTTGCATTGAACGGTATCGGAGAATCCACATACGATAAACCAACTTATGGCGCCGGACATTATCATTTTGTCTGCCCGAACCGTCCCGAAGTAACTGATTATATTGTTGAGCTATACAGCAAGATAGCAGATATCCCGGAAGTTGATGGTGTCCATCTCGATTTCATTCGATTCCCTGATGTCATTCTCGCAAAGGGGCTCTGGAAGAAATTTGGTCTCGTTATGGACAAGGAGTATCCCCAGTATGATTATTGCTATTGTGATAAATGTGTCGCCGACTTTAAGGCCAAAACAGGGATTGATATCAAAACAGTCGCTGATCCGTCACAAGTAGAGGAATGGAAACAGTTCAGATATGATCTTATCACAAGCCTTGTTGACACTCTTACCGTGATGACACATTCCAGGAACAAGCTGATCACTGCAGCAGTATTTCCCGGACCTAATTCCATTGCTAAAAAGATCGTAAGACAGGAGTGGGATAAATGGAATATAGATGCCTTTTATCCGATGAACTATAATGATTTCTATCTTGAAGGTACCAAATGGATAGGTGATGTTTGCAGGGAAGGGGTTACCTCAATAAATAACAGAAAGCCTCTGTAAAGCGGTTTATTTATCTGCCCTGAACCGGAGAAGAAAGCCAGTGAGCCGGATCCGGAAAATCACGGGCTGGTTCCCGGTGAACTTGAGGAGGCGATAAAGCAATCTATGGAGAACGGAGCTGCAGGCATCTGCCTTTTCACTCCGGGAAGAATGACGGCTGAAGATTGGGTAATTTTTAAAAAGGCAATCTATAAGACCTACCCTAAGAAATAAAAATAAGAACTGACACAGAGGAGCACAGAGGGAAACGGAGGAAGAACTCCGTTGAACTCTGTGTATATCCCTTCCTGCCAGCAGTGTAATTCTTCAGAATTAATGTAACAGTTTATTCTTGGAAGTCTCCCCTCCTTTTGAAGGAGGGGTGGCCAACCGTGGTTGATTATAATTCCTTTCTAAAATACATAATGTTAATTACATAAGCAATCAACCACCTCCCCTTCGCGCTCGGGGCAAGGAGAGAAACCCTAAAATGAGCAACATAAGATTAATAATCTGTTACCAAAATACTGAAGTATTTAACAGCAGGTAGGTGTGAAATAAAAATATTAGCTCAGATATACGAGGTGTTCATCTGATTCCCTTACGTTTCCAATGACTGATGCACTCGTCAGTCCGGCTGCTTTCAGCTCATCAATGATTTTTTCTGTATCTTCCGGTGAGACACTCATCAGTAATCCGCCCGAGGTCTGGGCATCAAACGCGATCATCTTTAGATTGTAATCCAAACCCGGGGCAAACCCCACATCTTTTTCTGCATATTCAAGGTTCCTGAAAGATGCTCCCGGTATACATCCTTCATCTATCAGATTGTATGCTTTACCAATGAGAGGAACCTCATTTATCTTCAGATGCATTGAAACATTACTTGCCCTGGCCATCTTCAGGGCGTGGCCTGCAAGACCAAATCCTGTGATATCGGTTGCTCCCTTTACATTATATTTTTTCATTATATCAGCTCCAGACTTATTAAGAAGCTTCATGAGCCGCAACGCCTCCAGTATATCCTTTTCATCAGCCATGCCGAGTCTCTGAGCTGCAAGTATTATTGCTGTCCCGACCGGTTTTGTAAGGATAAGGTTATCGCCGGGTCGGGCACCGGCATTTGTTATTAACCTGGCAGGATTAATATAGCCCACTACCGCAAGTCCATACTTGGGCGGATTATCATCAATTGTATGTCCGCCTATGATCCTGACACCTGCCTCTGCAGCTTTGTCGAAGCCTCCCTTAAGGATCTCAGCATATGCCTCCATTGGAAGCTTTGCGGCGGGAAACATCATTATATTAAGAGCCAGAACAGGATCTCCTCCCATGGCATAAACATCACTTATTGAATTGGCTGCTGCTATCTGCCCAAACTCATACGGATCGCTGCAGACAGGAGGAAAAAAGTCAGTTGTAAATACAAGAGCCAGATCATCATTCACCCGGTAAACCCCTGCATCATCATGGGTATCAATATCAACAAGGATATTGGAATCAGCAGGCAGTGGAAGATACTTAAGGATCTCTTCAAGCTGCTTCGGTGAAATTTTGGCTGAGCAGCCCCCTGATTCAACCATCTGGAGAAGGTCGGTTTTCATAGATCAATCAAAGTTATTTTCAGGGACGCACAATTTTTCCCGCTGAAGACATCACTTCAGCTATAGTGTACATATTGCTAAGGGTACCGGCACCGACTTTTTCAGCCAGGGCATAATGATTTACGCATGTTGCACACAGAAGAAGCTCCACTCCCATTTTTTCAAGATCCTGAAGATGATCTATAAGTGGTGACGTTTTTGTCACTAAAGTCACGCCCTTATTGTAGAAGATCACCTTCCGCGGCAATTTGTCAAGATCCTTCAGCGCCTTTATAAAATTCGCCATCAGCAGTAGTCCGAGATCAGCATCACCATCTCCCATCTTATCAGATGCTATTACAATAATAAAATCACCCTTATGAAAATGTGCAATCGAATCTGTGCAATAATCCTCCGCTTTTACCTGTGAGATATCCACTGTACCTCTCGTAATTGTAAGAGTCCATACTCCTCCGGCCTCGGCAGACTGAAAGAAGGTATTATTATCCTTCAGAAATCTGCTGACATTATTAAATGAGGTCTGGTTGTCGGTAAGAAGCTGGAAAGATTCACCTTCAGGAGTCTCCTTCAGTGCTCTTTTTGCTGCGATCAGCGGGGCCGGACAAAGCTGGCCTTTGGTATCAACTATCTTCATCAAACGGAATTAAAAATGAAATGCAAAAGTAGGAAGAATAGTTGAGAAGAAGAAGAAGGTTACACTGAGTGGCACAGAGGAGCACAGAGAGCCACAGAGTAAAATCTGAAGGAATCCTCTGTGGACCTCTGTGTCAGCTCTGTGGAACTCTGTGACAGTTCTTTATATTAATTCAGAATTACAGTCCAGCAAGCTTTTTCAATATCTGCCTGCCTCTCGACAGAATACCGGCTGATCCTTCAGGCTGGATCATATTGATTGTAGCAGAAAGTTCATTTCTAAGTTCCGGGTATTTAAGAACAAGCTTATAGAGTACCTCCATTGAATATGCTTTTATTGCAACAGCTGAAAAGCCTGACCTCAGCAGTCTGAAACATTGATCAGCAAGAATTCCGTGATTCTTTTCGCTTATCCTTTCAATATCGGAGAGTGAGATGATCCGCAGAAAAGATCTCAGGGCACTTTCGTTTTCGAGTGCCCCAAGCTTTTGTATTATTCCATCAATCTCCGGGTAAATAAGTTCGGGAAATCTGTCACACACCTTTGTCAAAGTCCACGAAGCACGGAAGGCAAGCTTACTGTCCTCTGAAAATGAGTATTCAAGCAGTTTGCTGAAAATCTCCGGATTCTCGATTGCAGATACAGCTACCCATTCGGCTTCCTTCATACTCATCATACTGTTGACCATTGCCCGGAGCTCTTTATCAACACTCAGATTATCCGCCGGGTTATCCTGATTCTTAACAGGATCCTTACTGTGGATTGTTATTATCTCCAGGTAGTTTTGTGCGACAACTATATCGGCTTCTGAAAAATCTGTCCCGGTCAACTCATTTGAGGAAATCCATTTGTAAGCTATATGCTCTGACAGGAAAGGAAGCTCATCCAGTGTGTCGCAGATGAAAGGAATAAGCCTTATCTGTTTGAATCCATAGTCGTATTCGACTTCGGGAAGCCGGTCAACAATCACCACCTCCATTGACAATTCCTCTTCCACTTCCCGTATAATACAATCTTCCCTGCTCTCTCCCCCGTGAAGCTTTCCTCCGGGGAATTCCCATTTCAGGGGATGATCTGTAGCCTCTCCCCGCTGGACAACCAGCACTTCATCTTCCTCATTCCTTATTATTGCGCAAGTAACATTTATCATGGCCCGGTCAGGATATTATTTCATCGTAGAGAGGAATCACGTTCATATATTCCCAGCTGCTGAAATCCTCAGCGAACCTGCAGGCATAGTGGCGCATACCGTTTGTCACAACCAGATACGGTACTTTCAGCTTCATGTTATAAGTTACTATCTGTTCGAATACTTTATCCTCCAAAAGAATTTCGGGGGCTTTGCACTCAACTATCATTACAGGCTTTCCTAAACGGTTATGGACAAGGATATCCGTCCTCTTCTTCAGTTTATTATGGCCGAACTGCATTTCAATTCCAATCAGCCCAAGCGGATATCGTCCCTCCCTGATAAGATACTGGATAAAATTCTGTCTGACCCACTCCTCGGGAGTGAGCTTCACAAATCTTCTCCTGAGGGGATCGAGGATCATTTCTTCTCCCTCCTTCCCTTTGATTGTGAATGAATATTCCGGCAGATTTAACTGTTTCAACTTAGTTTTGTACTTTTGACCTTTGTGTTCCTAAGTGAAACCCTTTGTGCCCTTCGTGTTAAAAAATTTAAACACAAAGGACACTAAGGTTACACAAAGGATCACAAAGCTATTTTAATGTTGTTTACAAATATATTGAGATAATTATTATCCAAAATAGTAAGATGAAGACTAAAGAGGAAATTGTTAATAACTGGCTCCCAGGTACACGGGTAAAGCCATCGGCACTTTCGGGAAATATTTTCTCCTGACCAATTACCTCTATTATGTGGAACTCTTTGCCAAATGGGGTAATGTTGAAATTGAGGGGAAGGATAAAAATATGCCCAATGCCACAGCCGGCGGGATAACCATTATCAATTTTGGAATGGGCAGCCCAAACGCGGCAACAATTATGGACCTGTTAAGTGCTGTAAGCCCTAATGCGGTTCTATTTCTTGGCAAATGCGGCGGACTGAAAAAGAAAAACACACTTGGTGATCTCATCCTTCCTATTGCAGCAATCAGGAGCGATGGAACATCAAACGACTATCTGCCGAATGAGGTTCCTGCATTACCTGCATTTAAGCTTCAGAGTGCTATATCCGCTACCATAACCAGGTATAATAAAGAATACTGGACCGGAACTGTTTATACTACAAACCGAAGAGTGTGGGAGTACGATGACAGGTTCAAAAAATATCTTGTCAAGACCAGGGCAATGGCTATAGACATGGAGACAGCTACTATTTTTACGGTTGGTTTCGCGAATGAGATTCCCACAGGAGCCCTTCTCCTGGTATCAGATCAGCCCATGATCTCAACCGGAATAAAGACAGAAGCCAGCGATCATAAGGTCACACAGGATTTCGTAGAAACACATCTTAAAATTGGTATTGATTCCCTCAGGGAAATAAAAGAGAATGGTACATCGGTTAAACATCTTAAATTCTGAATATGGCGGGAACTTTTGAAGAGATAATGTCTGATCTCAGGAACAGGATATACAAGCCGGTATACTTTCTTGCCGGTGAGGAACCATATTATATTGATCAGATAACAGATTACATTGAAGATAAGGTTCTGCCTGAAGCTGAAAAGGCATTTAACCAGATGATCCTTTATGCCGATGATACCAATATACCATCGATAATAGATATTGCACGGAGGTTTCCTATGATGGCAAGCCACCAGGTGGTTATTATCAGGGAAGCTCAGTCTTTGAAGAAGATAGATGATCTTGCCATATATCTCGACAAGCCTCTCACATCTACAATCCTTGTTTTCTGTTACAAATACAAGTCACTCGACAAGAGAACAAGGCTTTTCAAAGTACTCGAAAACCATGGTGTATATTTTGAATCACAACGCCTGCGTGATTATCAGATCCCTGCCTGGATTGACAGGTACCTGATGAAGAAGGGGATCAGGACAGATCCCAGTGCGAGTGCAATGCTGACGGAGTATCTGGGGACCGATCTCCATAAAATTGCGAATGAACTTGACAAGCTGATCATTACACTGCCTGCAGGCAAACCGGTTATCACCACAGCGATAATTGAACAAAACATAGGTATAAGCAAGGACTATAATAATTTTGAGCTCCAGAAGGCTGTTGGTGACAAGAATATACTCAAAGCCAACATGATTATAAAGTATTTCTCAAATAACCCAAAGGATAACCCAATTACTCTCACAATAGCATCCCTTTTTGGTTTCTTCAGCAAGCTTCTTCTCTACCATTATCTTCCCGACAAATCGAAAAATAATGTTGCCGCTGTCTTAAAGGTCAATCCCTTCTTTGTCAAGGATTATGAGAGTGCTGCATCAAAATACAATGCATCAAAGACTGTACAGATAATAAGTCTTCTCCGGACTTTCGACATGAAGTCAAAGGGATTCGGAGATCCGGGGACAGAACCAGGTGATCTGTTAAGAGAACTGGTTTACAGGATTCTTCATATTTAATTCGCTCGGACTCACCTGATTTAATAAAGAAACAGGCATTATCGCTCCGTATTTAATCCACCTCACCCCAACCCCTCTCCCAAGGGCGAGGGGCTAAGACACTGACATTGTTGTTCTTTCTCCCCTTCTCCCCTGGGAGAAGGGGGCGGGGGATGAGGTTTTCCCTGGGAGAAGGGGGCGGGAGATGAGGTTTTCCACGAGGGAATGGGTTAGGAGATGGCTAACAGAAAAAGCAGAATACAAGGAGTTGGCACCTTGGATTTATACCTAGTTCATATCAGGTGAATCAGGAAAATCTGCCCAGATACGGTATTTGTTCTTAAAGCTCCTGAGGACTCTTTTCCAGGTATCATCACCCCTGTTATTCATAATGATATCGGATTTAACCCTGGCAATGATCCAGGGATCTTCCTTTAGTTCCCGTTCGAGCTGACCGGCTGACCAGCCGGAGTAACCCAGGAAAAAGCGTATCTGCGAATGGTTTATTTTACCTTCGGAGATCAGCTCCCTTATGGTATCAATATCTCCGCCCCAATAGATGCCATCCTCAATAAGAATGCTGTTGGGAATCAGTTCACCCATCCTGTGAAGGTAATGAAGCGTATCAGGAGCTACCGGTCCGCCCATATTAATATTCTCATTCCAACCTTCAAAGCCGTCAATAGAGGAACTGATATTAATATCCAGCTTCTTATTCAGGATAAAACCAACTGAACCCTGAGATGAATGATCGGTAAGATATACTATGCTCCGGTTAAAAAAAGTGTCCGGCAGAAAAGGTTCTGAAATTAGGATCTTCCCCTTTTCCGGTATTTTGTCCTCCGGCATTATTGCAAACAAATCTATTTCCGTCTGCATAGTGAGAAATATTTATTGCAAATACAATATACTACAAAAATAATTAAGTAAAACCTTAACTTCAATTAAATATTGTCATATTTTTGCCCCGATTGATAATTAAACATATGCAAAAAAGTACATTACGTATAATAGGGAATAAGGCTGTGTTGAATATCCGCGAAAGGATGTGCGAAACACAGGAAGAATTGCTGGCCAGTGATAAATTCAGGGCTGTACTTGATCACTGTCTCAAAAACCTGAAGTCGAAGAACTCTCCTCTGTTGGGAATTTTTGTTGATAATGAACCTGATAAACAGACTGTAAGCGACCTGGTAAAAACACTTACGCTTCTTGTTAAATATGAAAGTAAAGTTGTTCCTCATATCTTTGAAAAATCAGCTGATTTCCTCAAAGATCTTGACCGTCTTGGTAATTTTGTGGAGTATCTTTATGACTACTGGCGCCATTTTGACCGCTTTATAATAAATGATTCCTGAAGGAGATCGTCTTGATAAAAGACCATACCGGACTTTCAACGAGACTATTGAACAGCTGACCCATCTGGTCAGGACTGTCTACAGACATATTCAGGAGAATATAACCGGAAGTCATCCCAATGTTTACCGGCAGGTACCTGCGGGTGGCGAGATAGCTGTTATCTCACTGCCAAAAGAGATTGCTTACAAGGGAGAAAAATATAATAAACTTAAAAGCATTCCTGTTATAAGGCAGATGCTAATCTATCCGCCGCTTGTTATTCAGCAGCCGATGAACAAGCGAACCGGCCAGTTTAAAAGGATCGAAAAGAATCCCATTGACCTTGTTGATCTGAATACAGATGAGTGGATCTGTTATCCTTCCAAAGTAGGAAAACTGCTTATCATGGTATATTTCCATCTTGAGTTTTTTGAACTTGGATTCTCAATGTGTAACCTGTTCCAGCTGGCTGACGATAAGGATCTTGAGAGAAAACCTGATGCCATGTTTCTTTACGGAGTGCCAGGAAATGCAATTGACGGACTGACAAAATATTCCACTGTATTTTATGAAGATGCGGAGAACGGAATCTTTGTGGGTGCCATTCCAAACAGGCCAGAATTCGGCTATTTCGGCTATCTGAAAAAGATGGTTCTGACCCTTCATAACTCCATAATAATGAAAATGGGCAATATGCCTTTCCATGGTGCAATGGTGAAGATCCTTCTCCAGGGTAACAAAGAGGCAACAATTCTTCTGATGGGTGATACAGGCGCAGGAAAATCAGAGACTCTTGAAGCCTTCAGGGTTCTTGGTGAGAAACATATCCGGGAACTGACAATAATTGCTGACGATATGGGTTCAATAGAACTCGATGCGGAAGGGAACCCAATCGGCTATGGTACTGAGATAGGTGCATTTCTCCGTCTTGATGACCTTCAGCCGGGATATGCTTTTGGTCATCTCGACAGGTCTATTATTTTCAATCCCAGCCAGGTGAATGCCCGTATTGTATTTCCCGTAACAAAATTTGAAACTCTGATACAGGGTCATAAGATTGATTATATCCTCTATGCCAACAATTATGAGGAGATTGACAGCGAGCACCCTGCCATAGAACGGTTCAGTTCCGTGGAATGGGCGCTTGATATATTCAGGGAAGGAGCCGTGATGAGCAAGGGAACTACATCAACGACCGGCCTTGTTCATTCATATTTTGCAAATATCTTCGGTCCGCCTGAATACAGGTGCATCCATGAGGAGATTGCTGAAAAATTCTTTGCTGCCTTCTTCAAAAAAGATGTATTTGTGGGACAGATGAGGACAAGGCTTGGAATACCAGGCTATGAGTCTACCGGACCCCATGAAACTGCGTTGGAATTACTGAGGGTGATCGGGGTTACGGAGAGTTAAAACTTTCCGGGAGCAGCCTCTTTCATAATCTCATATACAGCATCAAATATATCCTCCGAACTCGGTTTGGAGAAATAGTCGCCATCAGTGGTATAGGCCGGCCTGTGTTCCTTGCCTGTAAGAGTTTTCGGAGGACTGTCAAGAAACTGCCATGCTTTCTGTTTCTCAAGGACCTCCTGCATCATATATGCAGTTGTTCCTCCAGGTACATCCTCATCAAGAAACAATATCCTGTTTGTCTTTTTAATTGATTCAACAATCATCTTATGCCTGTCAAAAGGAACCAGAGTCTGTACATCGATCAATTCCACAGAGATATTATGTTTTGCAAGTAGTTCAACAGCATCATGGGCAACTCTGACAGTCGAACCATAAGTAACAATTGTAAGGTCTGTTCCCTGACAAATAATCTCAGGAATTCCCAGCTCAATCTTAAGCTCACCAATATTGTCAGGTAACCTCTCCTTCAGTCTGTATCCGTTGAGTGGTTCTATAACTATTGCCGGGTCATTGCCTTCAAGCAGGGTATTATAAAATCCTGCAGCCCGGGTCATATCCCTGGGAGAGCAGACGTATACTCCCCTGACCGAATTAATAAGCATGCTCATTGGTGATCCTGAATGCCAGATACCCTCCAGACGATGGCCTCTTGTGCTAATAATAAGCGGTGCGACCATCCTGCCGGCAGTCCGGTAATGCGTTGTGGCAAGATCATCACTAAGCAGCTGTAATGCATACATGAGATAGTCGAGATATTGTATTTCGGCTATCGGTCTCATTCCCCTCAGTGACAAGCCGATCCCCTGACCAAGGATTGTGGCCTCCCTTATCCCTGTATCTGTAATCCTCAGCTCACCGAATTTCTTCTGCAGACCCTCGAGTGACTGATTCACACCACCTATACCTCCGGTGTCCTCACCAAATGTTACTAGAAGAGGATATTTAGTGAAAAGCTTATCATAATTGTCCCTTAAGATCTGTCGTCCGGGAACCTCCGGAGATGATTCGGAATATACAGGCGCTACAGGTTTTACATTAAGAACTGATGTGGGCGTTTCATTATAAAGAAATGAATCATAACTAACTGAGGCATCTTCATAGTTTCTCCTAAGCCATCCCTGAAGCTCATCTTTAAGACTGCCTGATTTGTTGCAGTCTGCACAAATATTTCTCAATATTTTACGGGCAGTTACGAAATTGTCTTTACGAATAGGTGCAGGAACTCTCTTAAGTTCATCCGTATAATTCACAACAGAATCTTCTTTCGGATCTTCATTGCATCTGCAGGAACGGGCATCTATTATTTTGACAAGGGCATCACGCTCTGTTTTTATAGGGTTCTGAAACATCTCCCAACCCGTTTTCCTTGCTGCTTTAGCTTCTTCTTCGGCTTCGGCAGCCAGTTTATCAAGTTCTCCGGATGTGGCAACTGAAGTCTCAATGATCCATTCCCTCATTTTCTTAATAGGATCAAAGTCAGCTTCCCATTTCAGCCGTTCTTCGTTTTTATATCTCTCGTGCGATCCCGAAGTGGAATGTCCCTGTGGTTGAGTAACTTCTTCAATATGAAACAGTACAGGAGTCTGCTCTGTACGGCAGATGGCAATGCCCTCCTTATACAGCTTTATCAACCCTTCATAATCCCATCCTTTACCCTTGAAAATCCTTATTCCGGGTTTACCTTTTTCACTTTCGAATCCTTTTAATATCTCCGATATACTTCCTTTGGTTGTCTGGTATTTCTTTGGTACAGAGATTCCATAACCATCATCGTAAACCGATACGGCCATAGGAACCTGCAGGACACCAGCCGCATTGATCGTCTCCCAGAAATGTCCCTCGGAAGTGCTTGCATCGCCAATTGATCCGAATGCAACCTCATTTCCCATCTTAGACAATGTTGTATATTTATGAAGCTCTTTATTCTGCCTGAAAAGTTTCGAAGCATATGCCAGACCGAGTAACCTGGGCATCTGTCCTGCAGTGGGTGAAATATCTGATGATGAGTTTTTCTGTTTTGTCAGGTCAAGCCATGAGCCGTCGGGATTTATATTAGGAACAGAAAAGTGGTTATTGAATACCCGTCCGGCACTTCCCGGATTGATCTCACGATCGGTATTTCCATAGAGTTGGTGGAAAAATTCGAGTGATGTATAAAGTCCCATTGCCATCATCCACGTCTGGTCCCTGTAATAACCAGATCGCCAGTCCCCATTTTTAAACTGTTTTGCCAAAGCCAGCTGAATGATCTCCTTCCCGTCACCGAAAATACCGAACTTGGCTTTTCCTGTGAGTACCTCACGACGTCCTATGATACTCAAATTTCTACTCAGATTAGCCAGTCTGAAATCCGCAAGGATCTCCTCCCTTGAAATCTTTAATTCAGATAGACTACCTGTATCTTTCATCTTGTTTTGAATAAGTGGTATTTATAACTAATAATGATTTAAACAAAATTATGTAATGGTTGTTTAAATAATGGAGGATAAATGATCACTATCTTTGCAATCTGTCATTTACCGGTACCGGTTTATCCGGTGATTTGTGCAAAGTTACGAAATAATAACGGAGTCAAAGAGATATGTTTTTAAAACTGCTGATAATAAGTATAATATTCCTGGCTATTTCTGCCGCCGGAATGGGGATCAGGATGCTTCTCAAATCACAGGGCAGATTCCCTGATACTCATGTAAGCACGAATCCTGAAATGAGGAAAAGAGGACTTAGCTGTGCACAGCAGACAGACACAGGATGTCATTCCTCCAAAGGATTCCCTGGTTGTTCCGCCTGCAGCGGGAATTATCTTTAATATTTCCTGAATAGAACTTTATTCCTTTACTTCTGAAATCATTTTCTTAAGTTCATCCGACATCCAGGATTTAAAATTACCCTCGTCATCAGAAAACACGAAGTAAGCGCTCAGTTCGCTGTGTGATTTTACAAATTCAATAGCTTTTTCCCTGCCCATAACCATACATGCAGTTGCTATGCCATCAGCCATCGTACAGTTATCAGCAATTATAGTGGCACTAAGCAGCCTGTTTTTTGCCGGATAACCTGTTTTTGGATCTATCGTGTGGGAATACTTTATTCCGTCTTCAACATAAAACTTCCGGTAGTTACCGGAGGTGGAAACAGCTTTGTCGCTTATTTTGATGATTGCCTGAAGTGATTGCCCCGGGACCATATTATTATCTTCAGGTTTGTCGATACCAATTCTCCACGGAGCATCTCCCTTTGTCCCTACTGCCATCACCTCTCCTCCTATCTCGACAAGGTAATCAGCAAGACCCAGACTACTGAAATACCTGCATACCACATCGACCGAGTAGCCCTGCGCAATTGCATTGACATCAAGGATTACGCCAGGCACTGATTTGACAATGTGTCCATTTATAATTGATACCTTATCCATTCCAACAAGTTTCAGAAGGCTGTCCCGCTTTTCTTCGGAAAAGTTCCTGTGGTCCTCCGGCCCAAATCCCCAGGCTCTGACCAGCGGTCCCACTGTGATATCAAATGCACCGTCGGTCATTTTTGAGATTAGCACGGATTTATTAAATACATCGACAAAAAATGAGTCAGGTACTGTAACCTCATTCCTGTTTATCCTTGAAATAACTGAAGAATCATTGTAGACCGATAACGACATGTCAAAATCATGAAGGATCTTTTCTACCTGAAGTTTAAGATCCTGAGGGGCAATACTTATATTGTTATCATATACAATACTGTATGTTGTCCCCTGGGTAAAACCAGTAAAACTCTCTATTACCGGTTTCCTGCTGTTACAGGAAGCAAAAAGTGCGGAAAGAGAAAAAAGCAGTGAAATAATTTTAATATTCATCGCAATGGAGCATTAAGTCGGGATAAAAACAGATACAATGTTAATTAATAATTTTATCAGGAAAAAAAGTAAGTGAATAATTCCCCGATCAAAACCAGCCTACTCCACTTCATTGTGGGTACCCAATTGCATCAGATTCCGAAATCGTCAAAAGCAATGTTCTCTTTAGGCACTCCCATTACATCGAGTGTTTTTAATACCGCTGCATTCATTTGGGGTGGACCGCAGAAATAATATTCTATATCTTCCGGGGCTTCATGCTTACACAGATAATTTTCCAGAAGTACTTTATGTATGAATCCGGTATAGCCAGTCCATTTATCCTCAGGCAGAGGTTCTGACAGAGCAAGGTTAAAAGTGAAATTCGGAAATTTCTTTTCAATTGCCCTGAATTCATCTTCATAGAATACCTCCCTCAAAGACCTGGCCCCATACCAATATGACACTTTGCGGTCAGTTTTAAGGGTATTGAAGAGATGGAAAATATGAGATCTCAGTGGAGCCATTCCTGCCCAGCCTCCAATATATATCATTTCACTGGCGGTATCCTTTATATGAAAATCACCATATGGACCTGACATTATTACTTTATCTCCCGGTTTTCTTGAGAAGATATATGATGAACACAGACCCGGAGGTACATTCATATATTGTTTTTTAATATTATCCCATGGTGGGGTTGCAATCCTGATATTTAGCTTTATCAGGTTCTTCTCGGCCGGATAGTTCGCCATGGAATATGCCCTGAAAGTCTCCTCTTTATTTGCAATTTTGAAATCCCACATCCTGTATTTATCCCAATCACCCCTGAATTGCTCCTCGATTAGAAAATCCCTGAAGCTGGTATCATATTTAGGGACATCGATCTGTACATATCCACCTGGCAGGAAATCAAGAGCTTCGCCATCAGGAAGTTTAACAACAAACTCTTTAATAAATGTTGCCACATTCCTGTTGGAGACCACTTCACATTCCCATTTTTTTATACCAAGAACAGATTCCGGTACTTTAATTGTAAGGTCTTCCCTGATTTTAACCTGGCATCCCAGACGCCATTTATTCTGTTGCTCCTTCCTTGTAAAAAAACCCGTTTCGGTTGGAAGTATTGTTCCTCCTCCTTCAGTGATCTGGCACTTGCACATGCCGCATGTTCCGCCGCCGCCGCATGCTGAGGGCAGGAAAATCCCATTTCCGGAGAGAGTTGAAAGAAGGTTTGAGCCTGGCGATACTGCAAGCTCAAGTTCATTTATTTTAAGGGTAACCTCTCCTTTCGGTGCAAGCTTATCCCTTGCATAGAGAAGTATGCCAACCAAAAACATTATTACAAGTAAGAAAACTGTTATACTATATAAAATTGTACTGCCTGTAGAAAGAGCTAAAATCATCATTCCTTATTTTCAATTAGAGTTTAATTCCCATGAATCCCATAAAAGCTATTGCCATAAGACCTGTAAGTATAAATGTAATTCCCAGACCCTTAAGTGGATCTGGTACATTACTGTACCTTAATTTCTCCCTGATAGCAGCTATGCTTACTATTGCAAGCATCCATCCTATACCGGAGCCAACACCAAAAACAGTTGCCTCAGCCAGGGTCTGATACTCCCTCTCCTGCATAAAGAGCGCAGCCCCAAGGATAGCGCAGTTTACAGCAATTAAAGGAAGAAATATCCCAAGAGAATTATACAGGGAGGGACTGAATTTTTCAATTACCATTTCAACAAGCTGTACAATGGCAGCAATAACTGCAATAAATACCATGAATGTCAGGAAACTAAGATCAATATCAGCATAACTTTCGCCCATCCATGCCAATGCTCCTTTTTTAAGAACATAATGTTCCACAAGGAAATTCACAGGAGTTGTTATCAATAGTACAAACACAACAGCAACTCCCAGACCTATAGATGTTTTAACAGTCTTTGAGACTGCAAGGAATGAACACATGCCCAGAAAAAAGGCAAAGATCATATTGTCAATAAAGATTGACTTAATAAATATATTGAATAGATGTTCCATTGTTTATAACTCTATTTTTTTTCAATTAGACTTTTATTCCTGCTCCTCTGAAACCAGATGATTAGCCCTACTCCTATGAGTGCCATCGGTGGGAGTATCATCATGCCATTATTCTGATAACCTATAGTATAGATCCCAAGTTTTTCCATTACAGGGTAGCCAAACAGGGTTCCGGAACCAAGAAGTTCCCGGAAGAAGGCAACTACAATGAGTATTATGCCATATCCCGCACCATTGCCAAGGCCATCGATGAAAGAAGGCCATGGTTTATTTGCCATTGCAAATGCTTCCAGTCGCCCCATCAGAATGCAGTTTGTGATAATAAGGCCTACAAATACCGAAAGCTGCTTACTCACATCGAAAGCATATGCTTTAAGGAACTGGTCGACCAGGATAACCATTGTTGCAATAACAACAAGTTGTACAATGATCCTGATCCTGTCAGGAATATATTTTCTCATGGCCGCAATAACCACATTCGAAACTGCCACCACAATTGTAACTGACAATGCCATGACTATTGCCGGCTTGAGTTTAACTGTTACAGCAAGTGCTGAACAGATACCCAGAACCTGAACGGTAATAGGATTATCTTTTCCCAGAGGTGCGGTGAAAAGTTTTAAGTTCTTTGCCGAAAATATCGGCTCCCTGTCAACTTTGCTCATATCTTAATTTCTGTTTTTTGAAAGGTAATCGTTGTATTTGACTATGCAATCCGTCAGCATCTTTTCAAGCCCCTTGCTTGTGATTGTGCCACCGGAAATAGCATCAACATTATGAGGATCATCTTTTTTTGCACCTCCCTTTAACACCCCTATTGAAACAAATTTATCCTCTTCAAAGAGTTTCTTCCCGGGGAACATATCTTCAAATGCTGGGGTATTGATTTCAGCGCCAAGCCCGGGAGTTTCTCCCTTATGATCAAAAGTCACCCCATAAATAGTATTCATATCCGACTTAAGAGATACATATCCGAAGATCGGCCCCCATAATCCTTTTCCCTCAACAGGAAGGATTATTACCTTTTCCCCATTGTCGGGAGATGCATTGAAAACAGGAAGGTATTGCTGTTCCAGAGGTTTTTTCTGTTCAACATTCAAAACAACATTAAATGCATCAACACCTGCAACAACTTCTCCTTTGGAATTAAGTACAAAACTTTCCTTTATATATTTATCGTATAAGCTTTCTGTGGTCTCGCGGGTAGATGGAATGCCTATTGATTCCAGCATGCTTTTCTTTTTTTCTATTTCAAGGTTTTTCTGCTGGCGCGGCTGGAGCAATGTAGCAGCAAGCGAAAGCAGTGTTGCCACAGCTATCACCATTACCGCAGAAAAAAGAAATATATATCTGTTACTGAACTCTTTCATTATGAATTAATATTTGTTGCGATTTTGGCTCTTTTTAATCTCTTTTTAATACTTGACTGTATAATAAAATAGTCGATGAGAGGTGCAAAGACATTCATCAGCAGTATGGCAAGCATTACTCCTTCCGGATAGGCCGGGTTTATCACCCTTATAAGTATCGACATTACCCCGATCATAAATCCGTATATCCACTTTCCTTTCTCAGTCTGGGAGCCTGATACAGGATCGGTTGCCATGAAAACAGCTCCAAAAGCAAAACCTCCCATAACAAAATGATAATATGCAGGCAGCTCCATATAGGTATTAACAGAAAAAGCATTAAACAATAAACCCATCCCAAGTCCGCCGGCAAAAACACTTACTATTATCTTCCAGCTGCCAATACCTGTTATAATCAGTATAGCCGCCCCGATAAGTATTGCCAGAGTTGATGTCTCTCCAATGGAGCCGGGAATTGTACCGATAAACATATCCATGAAGGATGGTATTTTTGTAGTCTCTCCGGCTGCACAAAGGGCAAGAGGAGTAGCTCCTGAGAAACCATCAACAACATGCTGCCCTTTCGCTAATCCTTCAATCCACACTTTATCTCCTGTCATCCAGGCAGGATAGCTGAAAAAGAGGAATGCCCGGGCTACGAGTGCAGGATTAAAGACATTCATCCCCGTCCCGCCGAATACCTCTTTGCCTATAATAACAGCAAATGCAGTGGCAAGCGCCAGCATCCATAAAGGAATTTCTACCGGCATTATCAATGGAATAAGCAGACCTGTTACAAGAAAACCTTCATTTATTTCATGACCCCTTATCTGGGCAGCAATGAATTCAATACCTAACCCTACAGAATAACTGACTATTATCAATGGCAATATCTTCAAAAATCCAAACCAGAACATGTGAAATATCCCGGCATCTGCACCAATAGATCTGAAGTGCTGCAACCCGACGTTGTAAGCTCCGAATAATAATGCAGGAAGAAGCGCCACGATTACTACAGTCATTGTACGCTTCAGATCTATGCTGTCACGTACATGGGAACCCTTAAATGTAACCCTGTCAGATACAAACAGGAAAGATTCTAAGCCTTCAAATACCGAACGAAGTTTTTCAAACTTCCCCCCTTCCTGGAAATTAGGCTTTATCTTGTCAATCTTCTTTCTTAACGAATTCATTATTTATCAATATCTCAGTTAACTAATTCATCTCCTTAATCATCATTTCAAGACCTTTCCGTACAATTGACTGAATCTCAATCTTGGAAGGGCATATATATTCGCAAAGAGCAAAATCCTCCTCTGCTATCTCATAAATCCCCAGATTCTCCATCATCTCAATATCCTCTGAAAGAATTGCCTTCAGAAGCTGCATTGGATAGATATCCATAGGAACTACTTTTTCATATTGACCAGTCATTACAAATGCACGTTCACCACCATGAAGATTGGTGTCCAGCCTAAATCCTTTTGAGGGAATAAGCTTTGAAGCGAAAGTCCTTGAAAAACTGAACTTATCAAGACCTGGCTTCATCCAGCCAAAGAATTCAAAATAATCACCCTCAGGGATAACGGTGACCTGAGAATCATAAAACCCTACATGTCCTTCCTGTCCAACTGAAGTCCCTGTCAGGACATTGCCACTTATATAACGAAGATTTCCCGGTTTTACATTACCATTTGTCATTGAGGAAACCGATACCCCGGATTTAATTCTATAGTACTGAGGATGCATGATTTCCGATCCCGTCAAGGCAACTATTCTCTCATGATTATATCTTCCCTCCTCAAAAAGCCTTCCGATTGCAAGCACATCCTGAAGATTCACAAACCAAACAATCTCCCCTTTATTGAGTGGGTCAAGATGATGTATTTGAATGCCTACATTACCGGCAGGGTGAGGTCCTGAAAATTGAGATATTTCGACATCAGAAGCATTTTTTAAAACTGCAGATGAATCACCCTTTCCATTTAGTACAAGATTGATTTTTCCGTCGGTGAGTTTTTTCAATGCAGTAATCCCCCTTCTGAAAAGTGATTCGGAGGAATTATCCATTATGAAGTTATAATCCGGCGCCAGCGGAGAAGTATCGAATCCTGAAATAAAAATCGCTTTCGGAACATCCTGCGGATTAGCTACTATGTGATATGGTCTTTGTCTAACCACAGGCCATAATCCGGAAACAAGAAGAGACTCCCTGATCTTTTCACGGCTTAATACTGAGGGATCAGCTATTCCAAAATCAATATAATCGTTGCCGTTCTTTTCTATGACTATCTCCATTAATTTTCTCCGGTCACCTCTGATTACCGATACAACAGTACCGCTGACAGGTGATGCAAAAATAATCTCCGGCCTGATCTTGTCATGAAAAATCGGAGAGCCCGCTGATACCCTATCACCCGGTTTTACATTCAATTTGGGTATAAGACCCGGAAAATCGACAGGTCTGACACCATATAAGGCTGAATCAACTTCTCCAGCCAGGAGCCGCTCCGCTTTTCCTATAATCTTGATATCAAGCCCCTTACTAAGTTTTACTGATAATGACATTTCTGGTGAAGTATATAAGATTTAGATTTTTTACTGTGAAATTTTTAACAATAATTTTGCAAAAGTATGTTAATCTGTTTTCAATTACTAAAAAGTGCTAATTATTATGGAATAACTAAGCAACATTTAATTACATTTAATGTTTATGAAAAAGAGAAATATTTTATATGCGAATACTGTTTTTTATATCTTTTCAGCTTATCATCATTGTCATAAATGGACAAACAACGAATTCTGAATCACTTTTGTTTACCAATCACATTTATGACAATAAAATAAAAAGTGTTCAGCTCTACCAGGCGAGATGGAACCTTTCATACCCTATATTAAAACTGCACAGCGCCGATAAGATGGTTTTTCATTTTGATCTCCTTGACGATCAGGCAGAAACTTATTCTTATACCTTTATTCACTGTGATAAGGACTGGAACAGGTCCGATATTTTCCCGAATGATTATACCGACGGTTTTGCAGAAAACCAGGTTGAAGATTATGAATCATCTTTCAATACAACTGTTAAGTACACTCATTATAAGATCACTATCCCAAACGACAGGGTTCAGCTTAAGCTTTCAGGAAATTACATCCTGGTTGTTTCTCCCATTGACAGACCTGATGAACCTTCCATTACCCAGAGATTTATTGTAACCGAAGACGCTGTAAAAATAGCTGCCGACGTTCACAGGCCAATGATATCGGCCGATAATAATACACAGCAGCAGGTTGATTTTACAGTGGCTTATCCCGGCCTCAGCATCAGTGATCCATTCAGGAATATCTATGCGTTTATCCTTCAGAACGGCAGGTGGGACAATGCAAAAAGAAATCTTAAACCCGACTTTTCAGGTGTAAATGAACTTAAATACAATTCCCTTTCAGATAAGAATATTTTTCAGGGTGGAAATGAGTACCGCTATTTTGATATAAAAAGTATCAGGTATCAGAGTGAATTTATCAGAGGAATTGATTTTGTTAACGCCGGTTATAATGTCTATCTTTTCCCTTCAGACAGCCGGGAATTCAAGCCATATTTTTACTGGCAGGATTTCAATGGTAAATACTATATAGCAATCCAGGAGGGCAAAAAATATGACATTGATGCGGATTATGTAAATGTATTATTTACTCTTCCCACAAAGCAATTCATCGCCGGTGGAAATATCTATGTATCAGGAGGTTTAAACAACTGGCAGTTTGACAATAACAATCGTATGATATTCAATCCTGATAAGGGTGAATATGAGTGTTCTATGCTCCTCAAACAGGGATGGTACAATTATGAATATGTTTATCTTAAAAATGGAACTACGGATGGTACAGCCAGCTTCTTTGAAGGCAGCCACTATGAAACCGAAAATGATTATAGCATATTGATCTATTATCGTAATCCTCAGGATCGTTACGACAGAGTTGTCGGAACCACAACTTTTAATACACTTAACCGGCTCTCCAACTAACCCAGGTATCTATTAACCCTAATTTAATCAGTCATAGACATGGATCGGAATGAGTTCATCAGGACCTTTCTAATTGCACCTGCGCTTGCGGCGGGTATTGGAGGTGAGTCATTGAAAAAGGTATGGCAGGGAGATATACGCCGTCTCTCACGCGAGAGGTCGTTTACAACATGGCGACCGGGAATGGAACCTGCTTATCGGGTTAAGCCCGGAGAGGTGATAATAGTAGAGATGTCTCACGGCATGCCCGGTTTAGTCACCAGGGATGGCGTGTTCCTGGAACCTGGACCCGATGCCATAATAAATCCGCAAACCGGGGCAATATTTGTCGAGGGGATTAATCCCGGAGACGCACTGGCAATTGATATCCTGGACATTAAAACCGGCGACTGGGGATATTGCAACGGCAGTATTTTTGAACTCTCCGGCGGATATGTCATATTATCACCAACTCTTAAGCTTCCCATGCAGCCAATGATAGGAGGCCTGGGTATCGCACCCGCTGAAGGATCAGCAGATACCCGTGCACCGGGGGATACAGGAGGTAATATGGACTGCCGTGAGGTTCGTGCCGGCAGTACAGTAGTCTTCAGTGCCCGTGTGAAAGGTGCTCTTGTCGGCATGGGTGATGCCCATGCACTTCAGGGCGATGGAGAGATAACAGGCCAGGGAATAGAGACCGATGCCGAAGCTCTGATCCGTTTTCGCAAATTACCTGAACGGCTTTCAGAACGACCTGTGATTATCAGGCCCGAATCATTCTCAACACTGGGAGCTAATAGCAACCTTGAAGATGCAGCCTGGCAGGCCACCGACGATATGGTTGCTTTACTCCGGCAGCGAACAGGACGCACCGAAAAAGAGGCTCGTCTGCTTGTCGGACTGACAGGACAGCTGAAAATAAACCAGATAGTTGATCCGACAAAAGGTGCCCGGATGGAAGTACCTTCCTGGGTTTTTGGTATATAAAAACTATTCAACATGATAACCCTGACATGTATTCTCTACACACTAATAACCTTTTCGGCTCCACGGATATCTGAAAAGGCTGATACAGTGCTGGCATTCTGTGATTTTTCACGCCTGACGCCCGGAAAGTTCGGAGACTTTGCTGCAAAAGGGTTTCCCGAATATCATTATGTCCCACGACAATTCACTGATGGCTGGGACATAGTAAACAACAGGGGACCGGAGGAGTGGAAAGTACTGGAATCAGATGGAAAACAATCACTCCACTATCTTGGATACAATGAGACTGAATGGACTCACGATTACATATACCCGATTCTTTGTTATGGAGATCCTCTATGGACCAACTATACTCTTGATGTGCTGCTTTCACCCTATGACCGTAAAGATCTTAACGGAGTAGTGTTCAGGTACAATGACGGCCGGCACTATTATATGTTTGGCTTTGGAAAGGGAGACAGTATTACGCTCCGCTACCGTGACGGAGAAAAGGGATTCCGGCAGGACGGGTGGCATGAACTGGCATATGCAAATTACCATACAGACCCGGCGAAATCTTACAGGCTCCGCGTAGAGGTATCTGACACTCAAATACGTTGCTCGGTTAACGGAAAATTGGTTTTTAATGTTTCTGACAATCGCTATCGTGGTGGAAAGGTAGGACTATTCGCCACTTCGCCTGTCGCATTTCACGAAGTCCGTGTTTCAGCCACCGAAAAGGATAAAAGAGAATTTCTGGCTCTCAAAGCTGACAAAGCGAAGGAGACTGAGGCATTGCGTCTCGGTAATCCTCAACCAGTTCTCTGGAAACGCATCTCTACCAAAGGATTCGGTGCAGCCCGGGCTGTCAGACTGGGTGATCTGGACAATGATGGACAGAATGACTTCCTCCTTGTGCAGAATATGCCCTTCTTTAACAGCAACTATAATGAGATAACTTGTCTCACAGCCCTTGATCATAATGGCCGGATTCTATGGCAGTCGGGCAAACCGAACCCTGACCACGCCTGGGTATCCTATGATGTGGCTGTTCAGATCCATGATCTGGACGGGGATGGCCTGAACGAAGTTGTATATGCACAGGGAGAGTGGATTAAAATACTTGACGGGCGGACAGGAAAAGAGAAAAAACGTTACCCAGTCCCCTCATCTGCAATCCTCCCTGACGAGAAGTCATGGCTGGAATATAAACACTACTACCGCCGTGATCTTCTTCCCTGGCTCAATGTAGACTGCATCTCTTTCGCCGACCTGAGAGGAACGGGCAAACCGTTAGACATGATAATAAAAGACCGTCACACCAGGCTATGGGCCTATAACAACAGGTTCGAACTCCTGTGGACTGCCTCCGCCAATCTGGGACACTTTCCTGCTTTTCACGACAGCAATAATGACGGGAAAGATGAGGTTTATATCGGGTATTCCAAATTTAGCCCTGCAGGCAGGCTGATCTGGTCACTCGACGGACAGATGGAGGAACATGCGGACGGTATTTGTGCAGGAGACTTTACTCTGAATGGCGGACCTGAGCGGATATTCATCGGAGGCAGCGATGACGGAGTACTGCTTCTGGACAGTGCCGGTAAGATCCTCAGACATCACCTTGTCGGTCATGCACAGACTCCAAGCGTCGGACAGTTCAGACCCGACATTCCCGGACTGGAGTTCTGCAATATCAACTTCTGGGGTGAACCAGGTCTTATCACAATGTATAATTGCTCAGGGGATGAGATAACTAATTTTGAACTTATCCACGCCGGTTCTCCTGTTCAACCAGTGAACTGGAGAGGCGACGGAACTGAGTTCATCTTTCTTTCTCCTAACCCATCGGAGGGAGGCCTGGTGGACGGATGGGGTCGCAGAGTTGTTATGTTCCCAACTGATGGTCACCCCGACCTGTCCTGGATGGCACAAGATATGACAGGTGATCCGCGGGATGAACTGATTGTATGGGATACTGACTGGATATATATTTACACCCAGGATCAGCCATTCACCGGTGCCCGTATTTATTCACCCAAAAGACCCCCTCTCTATAACGAATCCAACTATGCACCGGTTATATCCTGGCCTGCATGGACGGATTTGAAATAAGATGTCTTCAGATTTTGATCTCAATTACTTCATAATCTTCAATCAAAGGGAGAATAAATGAGATTGAATGATCACTCACACTGTGATCCAGTGTCTTTCCTGACCACAGAGCATTGACACTTTTAACCTTTTCTTGTAAAAGTAATTCAATTTTTAAGTTCTGGCAGGGAATAATTTTCTGTATAGGTCTTTTCATCTCCGAAGTGAAGTTGATCAAATAAAGGAAAATGGAATTGACTCCTTTTCTCAGTGAGACCTCAACAGAAGAGGGAACATTATCAAGCCTTACGAGAGGTGTGCTAAACCGTAAAAGAATATTGGAGAGGAGCTGATAATATTCCGGGAAATGAAATTTATACAGCGAACTGCCAAATGTTCCGGCCATATAAATTGATTTTCCCTTCCCGTAGCTATTATCCACAATAAATGGGAATTCTGATAGCTCGGGGCTTCCTGAATAACTTCCCGGCAAAGGCTTGCAGAAATAAAGCGGGACAGCTGACCCTGTTTTAACTTTCAGACCATATTCAGGGGCATAAATAAACTGTTGATTAATTTCCTTCAGTGAAAAGTTGCCGGTATCGCCGGGAGTGACATAATCCCATGCAAGAGGACCAAAAACTTCCCTGGTTTCATTAATGCCAAACAGATCGCTCAAAAGCGGATTATCGAGCTTTTTGCCTGTCTCATTATAAAAAGATGTTTCAAAAGTGGAAAGGATATTTCCGCCCTGCTTAACAAAATCCTTAATCTTTTCAGATGCTTCTTTTGTCAGGCAGGTAGCATTTGGCAGGATAATCAGGTCATATTTTTCAATGCCTTTATTCAGAGCTTCTTCATCAATCACATCAAAAGGGCAATGTACTCTCGAAAGTCCATCGTAAAAGCCATAGAATTCCTCTTCAAGGTTTCCTGCCGTCTCCGTTTTCATCTCCCTGGTGAAATCAGTCAGAGGGACGGAAGAGCCATCATAAAAATTCCCTGCATCCTGAGGCCATAAAAGAGCTATCCTGGAGAGTGATTCCGTGCCGAGAAAAGCTGCCTGATGTTCTTTTATGAATCCGTTGTAACTTCTTATCACATCCATCTCCTTTTTATGCAAGGAAGGATTTATGCTAACAGCAAGCCATACATTTCCCTGGTAGGTTATTGTCTGACTGTATAGAATACTTATTTCTCCAGCTGGAAGCTTGGAAAAGGTCCATGGTCCCTGCTTGGCAGCATCAAAAACAACAGTTGGCTTACCCCCTGACTGAGTTTCCAGAAGTTTGGCTACTGCTCCGGGCTTATAGATAGGTTCTGATAATGCTCCATACAAAAAACCACCCTCAGCGCCAAGTACGTCTGTTTCAGCAATGATCTTCCTGTTATCCCTGCCGGTAGGCCAGGAAGGTGCCAGTGTATTTCCATTCATGTAGAACAAGATCTGCGGATTAATATCCTTCAGTATCCTGTTGGAATCTCTCAGGAAGCGGGCAATGCTGTCTGACTGAAACTCCAGAAGTTTTTTCCAGCTTGGATTATCACGTTTTGCAGATAGCGCAGTTTTGGAAGGTATCTCTGATGAATACTTCTCATTATAAAGCTTCCTGCAATGTGCACAATGACAGGTAGCAGAGAAAAATATGGGCCCGTCATAAAAGATACCGTCAATTTCATACGCTGCAAGTTTTCTCAGTGTAATAAACACCTCTTCACGCCAGGGGCTGTTGATACAGAATGAGGAATCCACACTGTAAACATCCTCTATTGGCTTACCGTCATCCTTAATCTGCTGCCATTCAGGATGCTGCCTTGCATATGAAATTTCAATTGCATGAACATTAAAGTATATTATCACTTTAATATTCCTTTTATGTGCTTCAGCAAGATACTCCTTTAAAGAGCTATAATTCACCTTCTTACCTCCAAAAAGATTATGTGCATCAAGGAATGAAGTACCGGGAGAGGTATCGGTAAATCTGACCAGATGTTCCATATTTGCTCCCAGGTCATTTAACAGATCTGCCTTTTCACCATATTCAAATCCCTGCTCCAGTTCTACAATTCGAAGAGGTTCTCTCTCCCACCACTTTTCTCCGGTCATTTTATTTCCGGTCAGACCATAACCGGATAAATGAGATGATTGAGCTTTAAGATTACCTTCGGCTATATCAAACGGGATTAAAGTAAATCCGGTTAAAGCAGTACCTGTAGTGCGGATAAATGAGCGGCGATTGATAGGTTCATACTTCTTTTCCATTGCAAGTAATTATTAAGTAAATTTAAGTTTCAGGGTCAGCTTTGAACCACCTGTTAATTTGTATTTGGTTATTCCCCTGCCGTTTTTTTCAATCACAGGCAGCCTGATATTTTCCCTGCTGTCGAGCCACAACTCTACTTCATTCTCATTTGGCACTTCAATTGAAATCACACGGTTTCCTTTCATCCCTTCCGATTTGAATTTAATCTGACCTGTGAGAGTCTGAATATCAAGGTCTATTAATCTCAGATCAGCAGGCTGGGGATATATTCTGTATTTTTTACCGCCAGGGGATAAGGGTCGGGCACCTGCAAGTCCCTGGTACAATAAAACTATAGGAGCCACGGCACAATGACTCCACTGTGAGCTGCCGTCATACCCTGCATTCCAGTCTTCCTGGAGAGTATTATTCTCCCATACGGATGGCATCTTACCCCACATATTCCTCAGATCATACATCAAGGTTTCCACCTCACCGTTCTCTGCCAGAGCCCAATAGCGCCAGACTGCATTGCAGGGATAAGAAACACCCATATTGGCTGGAAATGTTTTCAGTATTTCAACAGATCTTTTTTCATCATTTCCAGGGCATTGATTGAACAGTAAGGCAGTTGCAAGCGCTCTGTCACTGTATCTGACCTCTTTTTCTTCCTCCATCCAGGGCTTATTATCGATAAAGACCTTTTCTTCATCACTCCAAAATTTTGTAACGCAATTTGAAAGGATCTTATCAGAAAAATCTTTTGCCTGTTTTTCAATTTCCTTATCCCCGAAAAGCCTTGAGAGTTCAACCAGAGAAGTGCCGGCCATAGCCGAAACATACAGATTGAATGAGAGTTGTTTATGTTTTTGCTGCTTATAGGCGATATGATCCATCCAGACACAGGTCAGGCCAAGATCTTCGACCCTGAGAAGGCCGTCTTTACTGTCAACCATATTTTGCAGGAACCTGAAGAACTTAACGATTCGCGGATAGGCTTCATTAATTGGTGTGATATCGCCGGTATAGAGGTAGTAATTGTAAGTATCCAGACAAAATCCAACACCATGATCAAGGATTGATCCCCAGTATCCCCAGTTAAGTTCGCGTTGCTGAATACGTGCAAGCCGGTCATAGGCAGGCCAGGAATCCAGAAAATAACCATCAACAGTCATTCCCTGGCTAAAAGTGGAAACAAAACGGGCAGGTAAGCGGGTTTCTCCAAATGCCTGATAGAGAGGATGCAACTGGTGCGAGCAGTCTCCGCTGTATTGTTGTCTTTCCCTCGCCATTCCATCTACAATAATGTCCTGTGCAGAATTATAAAGCGTATTTACTGAAGCATCCATAACTTTCTGAATAACTTTATCGGAAATGACAATTCGCGGTTCCAGTTTATAATCGAACTGTCTTCTAAGCAGGCCCACATCAGATATTGTCACAGGGCGATTAAAGTTATGAATATGAAGCTGTATCCAGCGAAGGCTTTCAAAGTCAAAAGGGGAAAATGTGTTAATTCCCTCCCTGCATATAAAACGCGACCAGGAGTAAAAGTGAGTATTAATCAGTACATCGGTGCCAGGCTTATGCGCTTCATGAACCATCATTTCAATGACAGTTCCTTCCGGTGCATCAATAGTAAAATCAGGCCAGCCGACCGACTGGCTTTCAAACTCAAAAGTGAGTGCTGCCGCCATGTTCCCGTTTGGCTCAATTGTTATTGTTTTGTTTTTAAATCCTGGTAAAGGGAACATCGCCGAAGCAGTAAAAGCATCAGGCACCTTCATGTCGAAGTAGTTTTCGGAAGGTATTTTCCAGTCTATCCAGAATGCTTCGGTAAGCTTTTTTACGTCAACATAATTCTCCTTCATCATTGGAATAGACCTTTCCCGCAGCTGAGACTCCACATTTCCGGATATATCAAGCTGATAGTTTGAATTACTATTTGATGCTGATGATTTGCCTGCTTTACCTGGCAGTTCTTCAGCAGACAGCCACTCGCTATTCTCTGTGAAGGATGAAGTATTCCAGCCGTATGGAAAGATCCTGGCATCAAAATTTTCCTGCAAAGCCCTCAGATACCAGCGCTTATACTGACCCGGATTCCAGCTCCTGGCTAAAAACGTTTTCCAGGTACTGTCTGTAATTATCTCTGCACCGTCAATATTTATTCTCATCAGAAAGCCCGGCATCCCAAGCGGACTTGTACCATCTCCGACCCCATAATAGAGTACCTGGCAGCCGATAACATTTTTCCCGGGCTTCAGATAACCGCTTATATCAACAGGATCAGCCTCCTGCCATCTGGGATCGAAAGGAGCCGGACCCCACTGGACTCTTTGCCCGTTTACAAACAATTGATAGCGGCTGTCGGCTATGACCCACCCCTTTGCATTCACATGATCCCTGTCAATATTTATCTCCTTGCGGAACAGGATAAAAGTGTTTTGCAGCGTTCTCTCCGAAGGATACCATATCCATTTGGCTGGTGAAAGATCCAGATCTGTGGCTTTAAGCTGACTCCAAAGTAACAACTGAATAACTATCAATAATAATCCGGTCTTTTTCATATTTGAAGTTTTGATATTGAAATTAAGCCAATTGCAACATTCTGAGTTCACCTAAGCCACATTGCACAACCGTTTCAATCCGGCCAATAGTTGTTCAGTTAATGCTTTTCATGTTTATCTATGCCATACTGCATATAAACAGTATGCTGAAGTGTCTTCAGTATCTCCTCCATATACTCTTCAACAGCTTTCACAGATCCCGGAAGAGTATAAATGAGTGCCTTGCCCAGTATACCCGCCACTCCCCTGCTCAGTAAAGCATTTGGTTTCTGGGTTCCGTACTTTATTCTTATAAATTCCATAATGCCCGGGATCTCTTTTGAAAGCATTGGAACCACAGTCTCAATTGTAATATCACGTGGTCCGATACCTGTTCCTCCCGTAGTGATTATAAGATTGTATCTTTCTCCTGCTTCCTTTAATAGTTCCCCGAGCAGATCAGAATTATCAGGAAGGAGCTTAAAGAATATCTCATATTGCCAGCCTTCTGATGTTAGAAAATCTGAAACTCTCTCTCCGATCCTCGGTCCGCTGAGATCACTGTATTCGCCGCTGTATGCTCTGTCGCTCAGAGTTATTATCAGCACATCAAACTTTGGAGGGAGGTTCATATTTTTATTTTTCCAGTAAGACAGATATTATCAATTATCATTTTCTTATCCACTGCCTTGCACATATCATAAACTGTCAGGAGTGCAACG
Source organism: Bacteroidales bacterium (assembly GCA_016715075.1). Taxonomy (GTDB): domain Bacteria; phylum Bacteroidota; class Bacteroidia; order Bacteroidales; family VadinHA17; genus LD21. The sequence goes on along the minus strand of JADKBK010000001.1, from coordinate 278,089 downwards.
CTCACAGCTGTAAGGGCTTCCATCTCCACTCCGGTCTTTCCGGTGGATCTGACTTCACTATCAGCCTTTACACCTGCCTCATCGATTGAAAGCTCAACTTTCACATTGTCCAGAACAATATTATGACACAAGGGAATCAGTGCTGAAGTTTGCTTTGCTGCATTTATCCCCGCCAGCTGAGCCACGGTGAGAACATCACCCTTTTTCATAACATTATCCTTTATGAGATTGAGAGTAGCCTCAGCGAGAGCTATATGACCTGTTGCTTTGGCGATCCTGGTCTGTATTTCCTTATCTCCAACATCAACCATTGCTGCTTTGCCTTTTTTGTCAGTATGCGAAAGTTCTTTCATAGCAGAGAATTATTATTTACCTTAAGAGTCAGCCTCCGATATTATAAAATGCTCCTGTTTCGTTTGTTGATCCGCATTCGGGCTTAGATTCAATAGCCAGTTTCAAAGCCTTCTCAAAGCCGAGTTCCCTGATATCGTATTCAATGTTACTGAAGAGGCATGGCTTTAATTTGCCATTCGCGGTCAGCCTTAACCTGTTACAAAGCGTACAGTTGCCTCCTGAACCTCCTACGACAGTAGAAAAATGGCCTTTCACAAGATCCATTTGTGTTATATATCTAATTTCCAAATCATTATCTTTACAAAATTGAGCAACGGATCTGGCCTCTTCCTCTTCTTTTGATTGTTTTATCACACAATTGATCTTTATCGGACTGAGACCAGCGACTCTGGCAGCATGAATTCCATCAAACACATCCTCAATATTTCCTGTCCGGGTAATAGCCGTAAATTTTAACGGATCGACTGTATCAAGACTGATATTTATTCTTTGCAGACCTGCTTTCTTAAGGTCAGTTGCGAAGTGTTTAAGGAGAACACCATTTGTTGTCATGGAAAGATCCCTGATCTCTTTTATCTCAGCTATCATGCCAACAAGAGTTGTAATTCCTTTTCTTACAAGCGGTTCTCCTCCCGTAATCCTTACCTTATTAACTCCGCCTGCAACAGCAGTTTTTGTGAAACCACAAATTTCATCGAAGGTTAGAATATCTCTATGGTGAAGCAGCTGTATACCCTCTTCAGGCATGCAATAGGTGCATCTGAGGTTACACCTGTCAGTCACTGATATCCGCAGGTAATTAATATTCCGGTTAAATCTGTCTAACACTTACAATCTCTCCTTTCTCCAGACTTTTCTTGCCTTCCGGCAAAGTTATGATTCCTGTTGCATTTGAAAATGCAGATATATGGGCTGAACCATGATATTCAACAGGAGAAACGTATCCATTGCCAGTTATGTTAACAGGGATAAGCGCTCTTCTGTCAGACGATTTCCTTGAATATGAACTCTCCATAGGGAGGTTGATTATCACCGGGTCCCAATGGTAACCCATCATTTTGCAGATCAGAGGTCTGACAAGCAGCTCGAATTGTATAAAGGATGAGACCGGATTACCAGGCAAGCCAAACACCATACTCTTTTCATGAATACCAAAGATGGTAGGTTTTCCAGGCTGAATATTTATCCGTGAAAAAAGTAGTCTTACTCCTGCCCTTTCGAGCACAGAAGGGACAAAATCAAAATCACCCATCGATACACCGCCTGAAATCAATACAATATCACTTCCGGATATCGCCTGGCTGACAATCTCAAATGTTGCTGCTTCATCATCCCCTGCAATTCCAAGGTAGACACCAGTTGCACCTGCCCTTTCGGTCTGAGCCATCAGTTGGTATGAATTGGTATTTCTTATCTGGGAAAGCCCGGGTCTTTCTGGTGGTTCAACAAGCTCATTACCAGAGCTTATGATTGCAACTACCGGCTTTTTACTGACTTTAACCAAAGTATGGCCGGCCAAAGCCATTAATGCTATATCCTGGGGCCTTATTAATCTGCCTGATTCAAGAACCCGGTCACCTGACCTTATATCTTCTCCTCTCGGGGAAATATTGTCTTTTGTAAAGGATCCACGGTATATGACCTTTCCGGAAGTCAGAATTGCAGAGTCCTCCACCATAAATACCATATCGGCTCCTTCCGGTATAGCAGCTCCTGTCATTATCTTTGAACACTGCCTTTCACCAACCCGGCTTTCAGGCGACTTGCCTGCGGGGATCGTCTCAATTAATTCGAGTTCACTTCCAAGATCTGCTCTTCGACATGCAAAACCATCAACAGTTGCCTTATTAAAGGGAGGCATATCCATATCACTATTTATGTCAGCCGTCAGAACCCTGTTTAATGAAGAGGTAAAAGCAACCGTTTCAGCTTCTGCTTCAATTGCTGAATTCATTACCATTGTGTATGCTTCCTCAAATGATATTAAATCCATGTTGGTTTCATGTTTAACGTTAACTGGTTTGGTGTTACATCTTGCTATCCAATGCGACACAGGCATCTGGTGAAAAAGTGATCCATACTTCTGAAGAGACCGTTACCGGATACTTCCGGAAGGTATCGGAAGAAATATCAACATAATATGTTTCACCTGCATCTATTGTTATCTCCATCCCAAATTCGGATGGAAGTATATCAATCACAGTACCCCGGAAGCAATTTTCCGATCCGGAATCCGGCCTCATTGGAGAAATCTTAATATCATCGCTTCTGATTATGAGAAGTCCTTCATCAGGATAAAAACTGCCTGATAATCCAATTACCACCTTATTCTTGCTGACTGCGCTCCAAACCCCGTTCTCTTCTCTGAATTCAACCCTGAAAAAATTCCTGATCCCGGAGTATCTTGCTACAAATTTATTTACCGGTTTCCTGAATACTTGATCAGGAATCCCTTCCTGGATAATTCTCCCGTTATGGATTACTCCCACCATATTTGCAAGGCTTACTGCCTCCCTGTAATCGTGAGTCACATGAATAATTGTAAGCCCTTTGCTGTTAAGTTGGCGAAGCAGCCTCTTGATATCATCCTTCAGACTGGCATCTATTGAGGCCATCGGTTCATCAAGGAGGAGCAGTCTTGGAGAAGTAATCAGCGTACGTGCCAAAGCAACACGCTGGAGTTCCCCCCCCGAGAGATGCTGAATACTTCTTCCCAGAAGATGTGATATACTCAGTTCTCCCGAAACTTTCTCAACTCTCTCACTTACAACCTTCTTATCAGTTCTTCTCGCATGAAGCGCATATGCGATATTTCCGAAAACAGTCATATTGGGGAAAATAGCATAATCCTGAAAAACAAGCCCTATACCTCTTCTCTGAAGTCCTTTATTTGTAATATCCTCACCGTCGAGCCATATCTCACCTTTATCAGGAACGTTCAACCCGGCAATAAGTTCAAGAAGCTGTGTCTTCCCGGAGCCTGACCGCCCCAACAGTACATAGTAGGTTCCTTCCGGTATTTCCATATTAATATCCGTCAATTGGAAATCACCCAGTTTTTTCGATATTTTATTAAGAATCAGCATTTTCATCTTTAGGGTCTACAGATCTCCGCTTTTCAGACATCAATCTCAGAACAGTAAATACTACCAGAGCTACAATAATAAACAATACAGCAGCAGGCCTGGCATATTTCAATCCAAATGAACTGAACCTGTCATATATCAGAACAGGAGCAATCATAGGATGGTAAGCAATTATTACTACAGCTCCGAATTCACTCATGCCTCTGGCGAACATCATGACAAATCCTGTAATGATACTCCTCCATGCCAGGGGAAGTGATATTGTAAAGAATACTCTGGACTTGCTTGCGCCCAGATTAAGGGCAGCTTTCTCGAGCCGTTCAGGGATAGCAGAAAAACCATCCTTTGCCGAGTTTATCAGAAATGGAAGACTCACAAATGCCATTGCTAATGCGATACCTCCACGGCTATTTATCAGCGAAGCGGCCTTACCAAGCAGCCCATCCCGCGAAATAAATCCCAGAAGAGCAATACCTGCAGCTGTATGGGGTAAAACTACTGGAAGATCAATGATTCCCTGCACAACGCTTTTAAGAGGGAATTTTTTTCTTGCAAGCAACCATGCAAATGGAACCGCAGCTATAGAGAAGAATAATGTTGCAGCAAATGATATCCAAACGGTTAGTAAAATACTGTCCTGAACTGTCTTGTCACCGGCAGTCTCAAACAGTTCCTTCGCTCCGGTATGTAAAAACAGCCCTGTCAGAGGTGCAACAATAAATAGCAGGACCAAAGAAGACAATAAAAGAAGAATCCAGTTGAAAGGTCCGTATCTGTTCATATTCAAATTAATTATGCTCCGTGACGGCTGAAAATTGATTTAATTTTGCCGGCAGTTGTCCCGGCTGTTCCGTTGAAAACGGTTTGATTGGATCCTGACCATTCCGCCGGAAGATTTCCAGACCTTTATCACTTAAAATAAAACAGACAAAATCAATGGCCTCCTCACTGGAGGGAGCACTGTCTATAACAGTCATGCTGTAATTAATATAATCGCCAGTAACTTTCATCTTAGAACCGGGTGTCTTGCCTGCAACATCCAGTGAAACTGATTTATAGAGAGCGGTATTACCGGGGTCAGACAGATTAATTTCATCAGGAAGTTCAATATATTTCAATCCATGTTGTATTGCTACAGACTTATACTGAAACATGTAATCAGCAGCATTGGCTTCTATAAGAGCGACCAGATCCACCTCCTTTGGACGTATGAAATCACGGTCTTTCGACAGCATTTTCCCGGTCAATCCTTTCCTGCCGTACTGTTTTTCGGCAAGCATTATTGTGAAGACAGCCCTGTAACCGCATGGATCTGCATCAGGATCGGAACGGGAGAAGATTACATCATCCCTCAGAAGGATATCCGGCCAGTTTTCACTGTTAATTTCCGTGGCATATTTTGATTTATCACTAAAAGCTATTACAATCTCATTTGTGGCGAACTTTATGCTCCATTTTGTATATTCAGGAACAAGAAGCTCATTAATAACAAAATAATCTGCAGATGCTATAATATCGCATGGTTTCCGGAGTTCGGTTATTTTTCTGGCACATACAAGACTTCCGGCCGGTTCAAGGAGGATATTTATGTTTGGATGGATCTTTTCATATTCCCTTTTCAGCTCGTTAAAGGGAACTGACAGACTACCGGCATGAAAAATAATTATCTCCTTCGGCTTACCCTGATGTGTATTTGAACAACCCGCTAATAGCCAGAATAACATCAAAAGGAGGATAGAAATAAGTTTCATTGGTATAGGAATATCACTTTATGAAGCAAATGTAAATCATTTGCCACACTGTATTTCAAAACATAATGAAAAATATGAAGATGTTTTGTAAGCATGGGCGCGCCATTTCATGACCCGACCCGTCATTATAACCTTTTTTCGGCCAGATTAAGTAATGTTGTTATTGTCTTCCAGTTCCTGGCAGTCCCTCTGACCTTCATCTTATTCTCAAAAAAATTGGTATAAAGCTTAGTTTTCCCAAACCCATCAGGGCAGAAAGTATATATCTCATTTCCGATTATCTGAAATTTGTCGGGAGGATAAGCTACATCTGCAACTTTCTGCAGTTGAGATTCCGACAGGTCATCATGAAGGAAAATAACCGCCATTTTTGCCGGATCGAAATTGACTTCGGAAAGATATGGGTTGGAAGAAAGAATATTCCGCATTTCTCTAACGTTCCGGATCATAACCGGAACATCATATCCGTATTTGCTGTTTATTTTCTTTTCTATCATCCGGGCTAAACCAGGAACCTTAATTTTCCCATCGGAGCCAAAGATGACATTTCCGCTCTGAATAAATGTTTCAGGCTCAAAAAATCCCAAATCACGGTAAAGGGCGGCGAGGTCAGTCATCTTTATTGAATTATGACCGGTCATATTGACTCCCCTGAGATACGAGATGTATGTTTGCATGGGTATCTGATGTATTTTATCAGGATATTTAATGCAAAACAGCTCCCGATAAATAATGTTGCAACAAATCTACTGAAAATCCTGCACCACCTCTATCACTTCCGGCAGATCCATACCTATTTTCCTGAGAAATTCAATACGTGGAACACCGTTGCTGTTCCATCCCCTGCGCATATAGACTGCATCAACAAGTAATTCATATTGGTTTTCACGATATTTCCTGAGGGCTTTCATTTTCTCCTCAGTTGTTTTCCCTTTAATATCAAATCCGACCTTCTCTATAAGCTGTTTATCGTATCTTTCAGCTCTTGACTCATACTCTTCGCTGGTTACCGGACCAGCGGCGCGATATGGCTGTCTGTCGTGGACCCGGGTACCGAAACCTCTCCTGAGGTTAAATACTCTCTGAAAATTGTATACTCTTTCTGAATCCTCCACCAGACGCTTCCTGTCAAATTCTCTGCCTGTAACTGCTTTATATATTGTAACATAGTTATCTACATGCTCTGGCACCTTTGCAGGCTCATCACTCTGAGCATTACTCTCAGGTTCAACATCATTCCAGGGAAGTTTACACAGGCCAACGAGTCCAAACCAGGTCCGGAACATTGGAAAGTAGTGGAGAGCCTCAGCCTTGTTCTCGAATGTAGGAATCTGGTTATTAACCATATCCATAAATATCAGCCATGCCTCATCGTGCTGGGGACCTTTATTAGTAAGTGCAAAGCCACCCTGTTGAGCGAGCGATTCCTTTGGCATATACTGGGAATATTCCAATCCCTTGTTTTCCATTCCTATATCTGTCAGAAATGCTTCATCACCCCATCCGTTTTTAATGAAGAGCTCTTTCATCTTTCGGACCCCGGTTCCTGCAATTTTCCCGAATCCTTCACCCCTGGCAAGCTGATGCAACATTTCAAGAGCATCCACAGCATTACCAAATCTTAGATCCAGGCCGCCTGTTCTTTCTTTGTTCAGAATGCCATTCTCATAGCATTCCATAATAAATGCAGTCAGAGTACTCCAGGTTATAGTACAGATGCCATAGGTATCACAATAAAAATTTGTTTCAATAATATATCCGGGATCAAATATTGCGCAGTTGGCTCCAAGCCCGGCAGCATTCTCATATTCAGGACCGTCAACAACTACAACCTGTCCTTTGTAAGGTCCTGTTTTAACCTCATAGTTATCAATTCCCTTGCTGCACGACATATTGCATCCTATCCAGCAGCCATCAGGTACGTTCTGTGTAAAATTCCTTTTCCATACCGATGAGTCGATTTTGAAAGCATCCTTGTGGCTGCCATACTTATAGTTCATAACGGGAAGAAGGTCATGGTCGTTCATTATTTCCACAAGGTGAGCTGTACCTGTCTGCCTCATCTGGCACTGTTTGTCGTCCAGCTCCCTCATCTCCCTGTTGAATCTTTTTCCTCTCTCCATGATTGCTTCAAGGTCAACAACATTATTCAGGTTTCCCTTTACTCCGGGGATTTTACAAACCAGCGCCTTAATCCTCTTATTACGGAATACACTTCCTATTCCTCCTCTCCCGGCCTGTTTCAGACGTACCTTTTTACGCTTTGGATCATAGAACGTGAAATTAAGCATGCCTATCAGGGAATGCTGAGCCGCAGATCCTGTCGACACTATTCCAATCTGTTTCTTTTCATTATCATTATCAGCAAACATATCAGTGAGCTGTTCTGCAAGCAGGTGACTGTCAGCAGCCTCATCAGGAGCCTCGAATATCTGAACCGTGTGATTTATCCCGTCAATAAATACAAGCACATCAATTTCCGATTTCCCCTGAATTTCAAGGGCGTCAAATCCTGAAAACTTGAGAAATGGTCCGAAGAAACCTCCTACATTACTATCCATCACAGAACCTGTCTGTGGTGACAGGCTTACAACGAGTGATTTGCCTGTTCCGGAATATTGTGTTATCCCGCCAATCGGACCCGAGGAAATAATGATCTCATTCTCCTTATCATCCCATTTTGTATCTGGCTTTGTGGCATCCCACAGAAGCCTCAGACCATATCCCTTGCCTCCGATGAATTTCTCTTTCATCACCGGAGGGACATCCTTGTCCCTGATCTCAGCTGTGCCAACATTGATATAAAGGATCTTATCAGTATAACCTTTATCGAGAGGAGTCCACTGATAGTCCCATTTGCTTAGAAGTTTCAGATGCTCTTTTATTGACATTGTAGCCATATTCAACGATTTTCAGTATTTCCCATCACTTAACAAAGTCAAATTTATGATATAAAAATGAGCTTTAATATGATATTAATCAATAAGAATCGGCATGTGTCTAAGCTCATCTAATTGCATTAATTTATATTTGTGAGTACCTTTATGATCAGAAAATTCAGAGTATGCGGTTTGCTGAAATTAAAGCTCACCTGAGCAGGTTCAGGGTTGGAATAGCCGGAGCCGGAGGACTCGGATCAAATTGTGCTGTTGCCCTTGCAAGATGCGGTGTGGGAACTCTCGTAATTGCTGATTTTGACTCAGTAGAAGAGACAAATCTCAATCGTCAGTATTATTTTAATGACCAGATAGGCATGCTTAAAACAATTGCACTCAAAGAGAATATCTACAGGATTAATCCGGAAGTGTTTGTTATTATACATCAAAAAAGACTTGACAGTCACAATATTCCCGAGATTTTTTCCGGGTGCCATGTCATTGTGGAAGCCTTTGACGGTTCGGACATGAAAGAGATGATAATTGAAACCGTTCAGCTTAAAATGCGCGGGATACCTCTTGTCGCAGCCTCAGGTCTTGCAGGATGGGGAAAAAGTGAAACGATAAAATACAGAAAAATCGACGATACTCTTTATATTTGCGGTGATGAATCTTCAGAAGTATCTGAAGGACTACCAACGATTGCGCCTCGAGTCGGAATGGTAGCAAATATGCAGGCAAATGTTACTGTTGAGATACTTATGAATTTGAGATAAGAGGATAATTACAGGGATCATGAAGATTTTGCTGAATGACAGGGAAGAGGAATTCTTCAAAGAGGTGCTAAGCGTCGACGAGATGCTGCTGCTGAAAAAATTCTCTTATAAAATGAGTATTATAAAAATTAATGATGTCCTTATTTCTAAAGATCAATACAATTCAACATTTATTCATGATGGTGATAAAGTGCAAATGCTTTATCTCATGAGCGGGGGTTAAAAAAAAGTGTAGGTTTGTACCATTATGATCAGATTTAAGTACGCAGAAAAGATCCCGGCAGTATTCAAAAATAAATACCTGCTAACGGTAGCTATATTCCTGATCTGGATCTTGTTATTCGATTCCAATAATCTTATTGCCAGATATAAGGATCTCAGGCTATTACGTAAACTGAAAGTTGACAGGGAATATTATCTGAAACGAATTGAAGCTGACAAACAGAAGCTTCATGAATTGAAAACAGATAACCACAATCTTGAGAAATTTGCCAGGGAACAATATCTGATGAAAAAGCCTGATGAAGACCTATATATTATCCTGACCCCGGCGGAAGACCGTAAAATCACCAGAAAAACAACTAGTACCGGCTTAATTGATCCATCCTCATTAGTTGTTCCGTTCAAGAGACCTGAAATACTCAAGCAGGCTGCCGCTTTCATCTGGTGACAGTCTAATCCCCAGCTCAGAGAGCAGGTCACATGAGGCAATTTGTACCGGCACTTTTTCAAATATTACCGAATGTGCATGATTCAGATATTTTACTATCCTGAACATATTGAACCAACCGAAAAATCGTTTCTTAAAGGATTGAAAGCCTGAGGTATTATTCCGGATCTCCTTCAGCTTTCCGAACAATTCCTCCTTCTCAATAAATGATTTTATACCTGCAGGGAGCGAGTTATAAAATCCATCAGAATCCTGAGCTGCATTATAATAGTATTCTTCAGCAATGCAAAAAAAGGAGTTCAGCTCTTTAAAAGCCAAAATATTATATGTCATAAGCTCAGTCTCGCCGGCACCTGTAAGCCTGTTCACTGAGGCACCTGTTCCAAAAGGCACTCTGAACGATGGTCGCGGCGATGGCCGTACGCATGTTGAATTAAGACTAAAATATCCTCCGGCAGGTACAAGCTTCTGTATAAAATAGAAGTCCTCTCCAGCCTGTTTCCTGTTCATTCCTCCTGCTTTTATATAGGGTAATGCTTTCACACCAATGGCTGATCCTACGGTATGAAAAACATAGGGGAAGCCTGAGAGCAGCAGACCCTGGAAATAGTACCTGAGATGAAGTTCATATAATGTAATGTATTTATATACCTCAACCGGAAAATCACTTCCGGATAAGGGGTGTTCAAAATATATGGAGCAGGCTGATCTTTCTTTTTTGAGAAGGAATTCGCTATAGACAGAGACAAAATAGTTATTATCCACAATGCAATCAGCATCCAGATTCAGAATTACCCCGTCGGGTCTGTTTATTGTTTCGAACCGCCTGACAGCTTCATCCATCCCTGTCTTTCGCGCCAAACCTACCCCCCAGCCCTTAACAGGCAGCGGTTCAGCCACAATAGTATAGAGACGAAAAAAGCAGCCTGTATTCAGCTGCTTCCATATTTCGATATTCTCAATTGTCAGCTTATTGTTACTGATGCTTTTCTCTGATGCATCCCCTGGCGCGTTTATGACGATAAGTACCTCAACCTTACAGGGAATTTCGCTGCACAAAGAAAGAGAATCAAGCATCCTGGAAATCCCCGGTTCATCATATGAAGGGACAACAACAATTATGCCCGTGTTTCTATCAGGTGCCTCTTTTACAAATTCAGGGAATAGTGCCCTTTCGTCAAGGTAACCTGAGGCAAAGCCCATAGGCTATTATTTTTCAGTCTGATACTTTTTGTTAATCGCGTCAAGGACTTTCTGTGTGATATCCAGTGTATTGTCGCTGTAAAGGATTACACTTCCAAAGCTCTTCCCAAAAATATACTGGTAATTATATTCTGCTTTGTTCTCCTCAAGAAACCTGGTAATATATTCTATTATCTGACGGTTCATCACCTGCTCCTCTTCCATGATGTTTGACTGCAGTTTATCACGTAAACCAACAAGTTCCTGTTGCTGCTGCATGAGAGCCTGTTCCATTTCTGCTGCTGTTGCTCTTGTTACAAGCCCTTTCGACACCTTCTCCTGATAATCCCTGGCTCCCTTTTCGTACTGGCTTCCCTTTGAATTAAGCTCAGCTTCAGCATTTTTCTGTTTTGATAAAAGGTCTTCCCTCTTATCACGAAACATATCAAATTTGAAAACTACCGAATCAATATTTATATATGCCATTCCCTGAGCAGTGGAACTGGAAACAGGACCCGTACTGTTACTTTTTTTGGTTCCTGAAAAATGCAGAAAATAAAGTCCTGCTACGGCCACGAACAGAACAACATACAGAATAATAGAAAGTTTTTTCATTAGAAAGAGAATAATTGTTATACATTAGTCCGGCGCAAATATAAACAAATTAATAAATGGGACTACTCAGGGCTGGAATTTTTAAAGATCTAGAATTCAGGGCATGGAATTGCCCTTATTCGTCTCTTTTGTGCCCCAAGTGAAAGATTGTTAAATTCATAGATGAGTGAGATCTCATGGGAACCGCCTGATGAACCTATAAGATTGGAAATTGTAAAATCGTAACTGTAACCTATTGAAAGGTTATTCGTCTTAACTCCAACCAGGCCAATTATAGCATCACCAGCCTGGGAAGTGGCAAATGGTATTCCCCGGTACCACAATCCGAAAACAATAGGATTTTTATAATAATAGACACCAAGATCAGACTGGTAGAATTTTCCCTGAGTCTGAAAATTCATTGCAATGGAAAGCACTTCCTGCATCTTCTGCCGTAACCTGGTTTTCTTCAGGACCTGAACTCCGCCATAAAGATTGAACTTAACCGGAACAGTTGCCTCATCACCATAGAATGATGTCTTAGGGACAAGCAGATGATCTAGTGTAAATCCGCCCCATATCCTGTCATTGTATACAAGTGCTGAGGTGGCAAAATCAATATCAGCCACGTTATCAAAGGGTGGAGGATTGACAGATGGGGTTGTACCACTTCCTGTGATCTGGCTGTTGAAGATCAGTTTGTTGATATCAAGTCCGAGATAATAAAACTTAAAGTTGACTCCGGGCCTGATGTGCCAGTTCTTGTTTATATTGAAATCATAGGAATAGAGAATACCGATATTTGTTGTACTGAGATTACCTGATCCGGCAACATCATATGTAGCGAGCACTCCTATCCCTGAATTAAAATTCGGCAGTGCTTTTTCAAATGAGATACTGTATGTATGAAAAACTCCGGGAACTGCAGGCCACTGATTCCTGTAGTTCATTGCAAACCTGTACTGCTCAGTTGCACCTGCGAATGAAGGAGAGAGGTATAATTTATTTGCATAAAACTGTGAGAAGGTAGGATCCTGACCAATACTATCTACTACAATTAAGAAAGACAGTAAGAGTAAATATATGATCCGTTTAACCAAAATTGGCACCATTAGGTTTACTCCTACGAAAATAATGAATTGAAATGACAATACATTACTATTTATTGAATTTTATCAACAAACCCGCTGATCTGAGGCCAATTTTGTCAACTTTCAACAGATTATAAACCTCTCATAATCCTTCATTTCGAAAGAAATAGTGCGGATTCCGTAATTGAACAGGCAGTTTTAGTTTTTGAGAAGTGTGAGGTCTCCCATCTTGGTAAATGGCTCTCCGTTACTGAAATTTCCCCTGACCTTCCAGATATAAACACCCGGGTTGCTTAATTGTCCTTTGAAATAACCATCCCATCCGACATTTATGTCATTCGTTTCAAATATCAGTACACCGAGTTTGCTGAATATCTTCAGATGATAAGCTGAGACCCCGGAATATGAAGGATGGAAAACCCAGGCTGTCTCATCACTTGTGGACGAGTATACCCCCCCTGAAGGTCCTCCGGTATTTGGGATAAATGCATTTGGAAATTCAATATAATAGGCAGAACCGGAAAAAGCATTGGAAACAACAAGTGAATCAGTGCAACCTTTATCTGAATATACTTTAAGAGCAACATTATAATTACCATATTTCTCGTACCTGTGCACCGGCTCAAACTGGTCGGATGTGCTTCCATCCCCAAAACTCCACAGATATTTCACAGCTGATACTGAATAATTCTGGAACCTAACCTCTTCATCAGGAATGGAAACCTTTTCGGATGGAATCTCAAAATGAGCTGAGGGCCTGGGAAATACAGAGATGACTAAAGATGATACAGATACCAGCCCCTCCCTTCCAAAGATCTTAAGTACTACACGGTACTCACCTTCGAGATCAAATATCCACTCAGGATCATTCTTAGCGGAGGAACCTCCATCACCAAAAGTCCAGAGGCATGAATCATATCCGGACAGATTATTCCTGAATGCAACTTTCAGTGGTGCACAACCCTCTGTAACAGAAGTTTCAAACAGCTGTTCATCCTGAACACCTATCTCTCTCAGTTTAAAATTATCCTCTGACTGCTTTGGGAAAAGCTCTTTCACAGACAAAGAATTATTTACCGCTCCCGGAGTCAAAGCATATTTCTCCCCGGTGCCGGACTCAGGGACTCTTGCTTTTGCATCGACAGCCTCTTTACTGCCGGCAGATGCATTTCTGGACCGGATGGCTACCTTTCCCTTTTCAACTGACCGCTTATTTTCGATAACAGTATCCGGACTTACTTTTACATTTTCAATTTCCTGTTTTAGCGGGATCTGATTAATAATCTCATATGGCTGAGACGGTACTTTGCGTCCTTGTGACTCTTTGGAATCGGAGAACAAAAGCAATGTGGCAATGCCTGCTGCAATAATACCTCCAAGATAATATACATTGAATCTTAAGGGATTAAAACGAAGAAACTCCCGTACTGCAAGTTTCTGCATAAGCTTTGAACTTACAGAGGGATCAGGAATGATCTCAGCATATTCAAGTTTTTGCCTGAATAACTCCCGCAGAATCCTGTCTTCCTTTTTTGCTTTCAATTCTTTAAAATTCTTATAGACAAATCTTAACAAGGATAACTTGTTCTCAACCGCCTTAGTTTATCCAACTTATCCCTGATTACTGTTTTGGCTCTGCTATACTGTGACTTTGATGTATTTGTATCAATACCCATCATCTCAGCTATTTCTTTATGTTTATACCCTTCAACGGCATAAAGGTTAAATATCATTTTGTAACCTTTGGGTAATTCGCTCATTACCATAAAAAGCTCATCGGAGGTATAAAAATCCTCATCAAAACCGGCACTCCCGGTCTCTGCAGATACATACTCTTCAATATCAACGTGGTATCTGTATTTCAGGTTAAGATGGTAGTGGGTAATTGCAGTATTAACCACAACCTTTCTCATCCAGCCCACAAAAGAACCTGTACCCGTAAAATCCTTGATCCTGAAAAAAATTTTCAAAAAACTATCCTGTAGAATATCTTCAGCTTCAGCTTTATTGGAGGCATAACGCATGCAAACACCCATCAACAAACGTGAATACTTTTCGTAAAGCACCTTTTGCGCCTTTCTTTCATGTCTGGCACACCCCTCAATTATTTGCTGGTCGCTCATCATAAACAGTGGCCATTTTCAAGACAAAACATTAAATAAAATGGTTGCATGATTTGAAAATTTTCTTTTGAAAATAATAATCATGTTTTTTGTAATCATTTCGTGATGACAAAGATCATTAAAAAATGGTTTGATTTTGATTTAATTAGCACTATTAAAATTAACAAATTTAACCAGAAAGACTTACTAATATGTTCAATAGAATCATTGCGTCAATATTGCCTTTTTTTCCGAAGAAATTTATCTGGATTTTTTCAAGGCCATACATAGCCGGAGAGACACTTGAAGATGCCATTCAGGTCTCTAAAGAATTCAATAAGAACCAGATAATGGTTACACTTGATGTTCTGGGAGAATTCATTAAGACACTTGAAGAAGCTGAAACAAATAAATATGAATACCTTGATCTGATCGATGTAACATTTAAAAACGGTTTAAACGGTAATTTCTCACTTAAGCCTACAAGCTTTGGCCTTCTTCTCGACAAAGAGATATGTCTGATTCATATAAGGGAAATAGTCGCAAAAGCAGCTTCCTACAACGGATTTATCAGAATAGATATGGAGGATTCTCCCTGTACCGATCTTGAAATTGAATTATTCCGCAAGCTTAAGACTGAATTTCCAGGTAATGTTGGTCTTGTTATACAGGCGTATCTTAAAAGAACCTTACAGGATATCCGGGACCTGCAGGATCTGAACAGCCAGGGCTTTCCGCTCAGCTTCAGGCTCTGTAAGGGAATATATGTTGAACCGGAATCAATTTCATTCAGGAAGTATGAGGAGATAAATGCCCATTTCCTTGAAGATCTGGAATTCATGTTTGCCAACAGAAACCATGTTGGTATTGCTACACACGATAAAATTCTTGTTGAAGAAGCATGTAAATTGATTGAAAAATACAATGTTCCGAAAGAACTGTACGAATTCCAGATGTTATACGGGGTTACTCCTAAACTGAGGGAGAACATTGTCAAAGATGGGCATAAGATGAGAGTTTATGTTCCTTTCGGGAAGAAGTGGTTTGGTTATTCCACAAGACGTCTGAAAGAAAATCCCAAGATGGCAACTCATATTATAAAGGCTATTTTTTATAAAGGATAGGATTGGCTCAGGGCTCAGGGCTCAGGGCTCAGGGCTCAGGGCGCAGGGCGCAGGGCGCAGGGCGGAGGGCTCAGGGCGCAGGGCGCAGGGCGCAGGGCGCAGGGCGTTTTTAGACGGGAATAGAGAGCCAGGAACTTTTACAATCTTTACATTATTTCTTTTGCCGCTGGGTTTCCAGGTATTTTTTATGTATCCTGGCAGTTTCCTGTTCTGAAAGCTGAGGTTGCATAGGCGGGGGAGATTCTGGTAATCCCCGCAAAAGAGAATATGCAACCGGAAGGAATATCAGTGCATTGAAACCGGCGATAAATTCGGATGGGATGCCTCCTTTTTCATAAGCATCAATTTTGTGTCGCTGGTTGATTACCGCATAATTATCCTGGGGATCCCCGAGTTTGTTCATGCTGTTTTTCCCCTGATAGGCGGAGACTGCAACATTATACCTGGCATTATCCATTTCCGGAGGAGCGCTGGTTTTAGCATTAAGGATCTCAGATTTAAGATTTTTATACCCAGGAACAATGATAACCTCTCCGATTGAAATAGTATCACTGTTAAGATAAATACCTGTAAGATATTCCCTGCCACCGAGTGTATCGCTGATAGACATCACGGACTCCTTATAACCCAGGCTGCGGAAGATAACTGTATC
Organism: Bacteroidales bacterium; assembly: GCA_016715075.1. Taxonomy (GTDB): domain Bacteria; phylum Bacteroidota; class Bacteroidia; order Bacteroidales; family VadinHA17; genus LD21. The sequence goes on along the minus strand of JADKBK010000001.1, from coordinate 261,831 downwards.
ACTTTTTTTTACATAGAATGAAAAACTTCCATCGACTCCGCTTGTTGATGAGAAGGAATTGTTTATCATTATCTGGGTATTGGTTACAGGTGAAAAGGTATTTGCATCAATCACCAGTCCCCTGAAGAGAATGCTCTCATCTGTATTCTTTTTTACCTGACCTGATCCTGTAAAAAAGAAGATAAAAAAATATGAGATTATGAGCATGAAGCGCTTCATCCCATGGTTCATATTAAAGTCTTAAAATCAGATCATTCAAATTGCGTTTAGGGACATGATGACCTCCCTCAGCATCTCTCCAGTACTTAACGTCACCATCCTTAATCTCATCAATAATTATTGTTTCCACCGGTTTCCCAATAGCAAGAATAAAAAGTATTTCATAATGATCAGGGATTTTCAGATCATCACAGAGCTCTTCGCGTTTTATTGATGCAATTATACAACCGCCAAGACCTTCATTGACTGCTCCGAGCATTATACTATGTGCAGCAATGCCGTGATCAACACCAAAATTATCAGCCAGAGACTTGTCACCCAGTATTACAATGTATGCCGAGGGCCTTTCTCCCCTGACCGGGCCTGACCAGTCTTTCAGGTAGGCTGCCCATGCCAGATGTGGAAAAATCCTTTCACACTCCTGAGGTGAGTTATACAGGAGATATTTTAGTGGTTGCCGGTTACCTCCAGAGGCAGATAATCTAGCAAGATCAACCAGATTCTCAAGAGTTTCCTGACTTATCTGGTGTGCCTCATCAAAGCGCCGGCAGGTGCGTGTCTTTAAAAATAGGTCCTTAAGATTCATAGAAAATTATAATTGCTATACAAATTTAAACAAAAAGGGAATCATTTATTGATTCCCGGTGTTAAATTAAGTCTGAGATCAGTACCTTTTTGCAATAAGGTCCCAATCAAGTATCTCCCAGAAAGATTTGATGTAGTCGGGACGCCTGTTTCTGTAGTCGATATAATAGGCATGTTCCCATACATCGCAGGTTACAATGGGTTTAAGACCTTTACGGAGAGGATTTCCGGCATTTGATTCCTGAACGATCTGCAGGGTACCGTCGTCGTTCTTTACCAGCCAGGCCCAACCTGCACCAAAAAGAGTTGCAGCGGCCTTGTTAAACTGTTCCTTGAAGGAATCAAATGATCCGAAGGAGGCGTTTATCGCATCTGAGAGTACTCCTGCAGGTAATTTCCTCCCATTGAGTGAAAATGATTCGAAATAAAATGTATGATTCCAAACCTGGGCTGCGTTATTATATAACCCCCCTTCAGCCTTCTTAATTATAGCTTCCAGACTGGCGTTCTCATATTCGGTTCCCGGAACTAGTCCGTTAAGATTATTGACGTAAGTCTGATGATGTTTACCATAATGATAATCAAGCGTCTCTTCACTTATATATGGAACAAGTGCGTTCAGCTTGTACGGTAATTTTGGTAGTTCAAATGCCATGACTTTAATTATTAATTAATACTTTGAACAGTAAAACAAGTAACAGAATCCTATGTTCAAATTTTATGCTTTCAAAGTAGAAAAATTCAGCTAATCAGTAAGAAAAATTCTTCCCGGAAGAGATGGTATAACACCACGCTCACCTGCGATTCTGTACAACGCATTGACAGCCTCTTTTCCCCTGTCTCCAAGACTCAGAGTAAATTCATTAACGAAAAGTTTAATATGATTATTCATTACTGTGCTGTCCATATCATTGGCATGCTCTGAAACAAAATGATAAGAGGCAAAAGAATCCTTGTAGGCATACTCCAGGCTTCTTCGTATTATCCGGCTGACTTTCAGAGCGATCTCCTCCGGGACATCTCTTTTTATAACTATGGCACCAAGCGGAATAGGTAATCCAGCCATTTTTTCCCAGAATTCCCCCATATCAGCTATTTTTATAAGCCCCATCTTTGCATAGGTAAATCGTGTCTCATGAATAATAAGACCTGCATCCGCCTCGTCTCTTAAGAGTATCCCAGGAATATCCGAAAACATGTATTCTGTTTTATTTTTAGCTTCAGGCCATGCAATGCTGAAGAGGAGATTAGCAGTAGTATACTTACCCGGAATTGCAATCCTCGCCCCTGAAAGGTCAGATGAATCAATTTTCCGCTTGCTGATAAGTAAAGGGCCATTCCTGTGTCCCAATGCACTGCCGGAATCAAGAATCAGGTAGTTTTGTGCCATATAGGCGTAAGCATGATAGCTGATCTTCGTTATATCAACAACTGATGCAAGCGCTCTTTTATTGAGCTCCTCAACATCAGCCATGAAATAGTCAAATTCCAATCCCTCAGTATCGATTCTCCCATGCACCATTGCGTCAAAAATGAATGTGTCATTGGGGCAAGGGGAGAATCCAAGTGTAAGTTTCATCTTTTCACTTCAGTTTTAATACAACCTCATTAAGCTTTTCCGCAAGATTTGAAAGAGCAAGTTTTATGTCCCAATTATTCCTGTTTCGTGTTTCTACAATATTTGAGACTGCCCTCAATGCAAAAAAAGGAATTTTCTCCTTACTGCAAATATAGAAAAAAGTAGCGCCTTCCATGGTCTCTATATCAGGATTAAATTTTAATACAAACTTCTCCCTGGTTGTATCAGATCCTGTTGCCGTATTAACAGTTATCCCGGTTGCGGGCTTAACTATTCCACTCAGTATCCCCGCATAATAAGGATCAGTTTGAATAAGCCCATTTATAAAAGGAAATTGGCTGGGTTTGATAAGGCCGGCTTCAAAGAGCGTCAGAAAATTATCACCGTCTTCAATGCCTGCATCGCCAAAACATTCGGTAAGTGGCATTACAACATCACCTATCTTAATATTCTTATTATAACTTCCAGCTATCCCTGTGTTTATTGCAAGATCAGGTTTATCATTTACCGAGATCCATCTTTGCATTTCCCAGGCAGTTGAGACGGAGCCTACACCTGCAACCAGTAAGCTGATCTCAAGATTGTCCAGGAGATATCCGCCGGGAATGGCACGCAGACCATGAATTTCTTTAATAACCTCAGCTTCAACCTGAGTTGCTGCTACAAATAGAATTTTAACTGACATAATAATCAACCTTGGGCACCTGTTTCAGGCAAAAGGTAAATATATTGATTTTAAACAACCCGAATAATAAAATGTGCTTAAAAGATTATAGAGTTTAAAAGAGCTTTATGTACAGGATGTATGAAAGTGACAGAACAGAATATCACAAAAAAAAATCTGTGACCCCTTATTCAGGAATCACAGACTTCTAACCCTAAAACTAACCTTCAAAACACCCTTCTCTGTACTTTATGTCAGAAGCTTTTGTTGAAAGCACAGAGACAGAAAAAAACCTTTAAAAAAACTCAGATGACTATGCAGCCATCAATGCAAAATTTGTTTTATAAAGAACCTTTAACTATTTGTACTTTTCATATACCAAAAGTTGTACCAAACTTTGTCATTTCACAGAAAAATTTATTAAAAAAACGTTAAACCTTTGAATATTAAATGAAAAAAACTTACTGATACTTTAATCTCCATTCTATTTTTTTGGTCCATTATGCTTCACAGCAAACCTGTATCCTCATATTGGTGAGCTACATAAGACGTTTATTACGTTTAATAAATATACAACATATAGGATAAAAATCCAAATAAATAATGCGAAAATTATGATCAATCAGATATAATCTGTCATCACTTTTAACAGACTCTTCTTATCGAAAGGCTTTGATATAAATCCGTTGCAGCCGACAGCGAGTGCTGAATCACGATCATCAGAGTAGGCTGTCTGGGCAATAATAGGCAGAGTCAGCTTGGCTTTACGGATTAGCCTGACTGCAGTAAATCCATCCATCACGGGCATTTTAATATCCATAAGAACCATGTCGATATCTCTGTCTGACAAGCACTTTTCGACTGCTTCCTTCCCATTGCTTGCCTTAATAACATCTACATTACATCTTGACAGGAAAAACTTTATCAGCTTGAAATTGCTTTCGATATCTTCGGCGACGAGAATTTTCTTTTTGTTAAGAAAAATATGGTCATCCGGCATTAAATTCTCTTTTTTAGGGCGGAGCATCTGTATCTGCTTTTTATAAGGAATTGTAAAATAGAATGTTGAACCTTTTCCTGGCTCAGAAGTAAGCCAGATCTTTCCGCCCATCAGTTCGATATTAGCTTTAGAAATTGAGAGTCCCAGGCCGGTGCCTTCGTACATCCGGGAGATTGAGTCCTGTACCTGATAAAAACGATCAAAGACTTTTGCCTGATTAACCGGATCAATTCCTATGCCTGTATCGGAGATAGAAAATTCAAGGAAATAGTCCTTCTGTCTGATACCGATATTTATTTCCCCCTGATCAGTGAATTTGATGGCATTATTAATAAGATTTGTCAGGACCTGTGTTAATTTGGTACTATCAGTGAGAATGAGCAGATCCTGATCAGATAATCCGAATTCAACAGAAAATTTAAGGTTCTTCATTGATGACCTTGGTAAAAACTGATCATAGAGCATCTTGATAGCCGCTTTAATATTTACCTCTTTTTCAACAGGAAGTGAAAGCCTTGCATCAATATTTGAGATATCAACAATATCGCTTATTATTTCCAGAAGGTGATTGCTGCTGTGTACTATTATATCAATATACGATTGCCGGGTCAGAGGATCATCTTCCCCTTCCGTCAGCAGTGCGGCAAATCCCACAATGGCATTCATGGGTGTCCTGATCTCATGAGATATATTATTAAGGAATGCCGTTTTCAGTCTTTCACCCTCTTCTGCTTTCTCCTTAGCTTTCAACAGTTCTGCTTCAGCTGATTTCCTGTCTGAAATATCAATGAAGATCTCAAGCAGTGCTTCTTCTCCGCCATAGATAAGTCCCGTATGACTAACCTCAAAAACTCTTTTACCCACTATCCCGTCTATTTCGAGAACATCAGTCTTGCCGGTTTTAATGCCATGTTTCAATGGGCATGAGGAGCATTGCTTCCTGTCAACACGATATAATTCCCAGCATTTTGTTGCTAAACCTACTTCACCAAACTGCCTTTTAAAAACATCATTCTGAAACAGGATAATCCCTTCAGTGTTAACTATGTTCATTCCGAAAGGGATCGTCTGGAGGAGAGTCTCATTCAGAGCATAGCTTTCCTTCAGCCTTCCTTCAGCGTTTTTTATTTTACTGAGCAGCCTGATCTTATTTACTGCATTTAAAAGTGCCGGACCAAGCCGTGAGAGATTACCTTTAAGTATGTAATCATCTGCACCTGCCTTCATGCATTCGACTGCAACTTCTTCATTATGAGAACCTGTAACCAATATAAAAGGCGTCATCGGAGCCTTATGATTCCGTATCTGGAGTGCTGCCATTCCATTAAACTGCGGAAGTGTGTAGTCAGATACCAGAATATCAGGATTGAATGTTTCCATTGATTCAAGGAAATCTGCTTCATTACTGACAATCTGCTTTTCAAAAACAATATTGTTCTTCTCAATTTCAATACAAATAAGCTCAGCGTCGATCTGAACATCCTCTATAAAAAGTATCTTCAAAATTGGTTTCATTCTTCACATGAATTAACAATCCACTTCACAGCTTTTTCAGCTCCCAATATTTCCACCCATAAAAACTTACGACGCCTAATGGTTCAGATCCGGTTAATCAACTTCACCCTGTCCCCTTGTTACGCTAAGCAACCAATCAAGCCTGTCATAGAAATACTTCGTTAAGTTTGATATCTTGTACTTCGATCTTTTGTTGGCGACGAAAAGTTTCGTAAAATTCGTCCCGGTAACTAAGTCATTTTTCATAGATTATTTTTGAGGGTTTAATTCAGGTAATTACAGGCTTCATATCATTATGCTCCAGCACGATTATCTAAAACTTTGTATTTTAGGATAATATGCGGTTTCAATTTTTTGAATCATCCCTTTTTCAAGCAGGTTTTTTGCTACAAAACCGAGTTTCATTCTGGATTCACCAAAAGGTTTTTCCATCTCTGTAACTCTTACTCCGCCCGGATGGGTATTAATAAAATCCAAAACCTTCTCTTCAAGTGTTGTCATAACAATAAATATAAAATTGTTTTTGTGCCTTCAAGAGGGAAATCAGATCTCTTGAGCAGAAGGGTAACCAAAGGATATGCCAGATTTTTAAGCAGATCAGGAACCAGGAAGGGATGGTAGATTATTAATCTATAAATGAACTCTTTACAGAAAAAAGTATTATCAATATAAACTAATGATCGGAATCTGTTTATTGATTAAACAGGATTGGGTACCTAAAAAACCGCACACGTGTGCGGAGATGAATGAATATAATCAGCTTTTATGAATTACAATGTTGTATTTCTTCATTTTGCGTATGAGTGCATCGCGGGTTATTCCAAGAACGTCAGCAGCAGCTTTCTGGTTATAGTTGGAACTTTGCAAAGCTTTCTGAATCAGGATGACTTCATTCGATTTCAGGTTTGATAACTCGCCTGATCTGTCGGCAGGAGCCCTTTTTTGTGGTTTTACAGGAAAATCGTTGATTCCCAGAATGTTTCCTTTACACAAAATAACCCCTCTTTCAGCCATATTCCGCAATTCTCTCACATTTCCCGGAAAATCATATTTGAAGAGAGTATCAAATACTTCACTGGTTATGCCAAGATTATGCTTATTAAATCTAAATGAGTAATATTCAACAAAATAGGATAGCAACGGCTTGATATCTTCCGGTCTCTCTCTCAGCGGGGGGATATGTATATGGAGTGTATTGAGACGATGAAGCAGGTCGAGCCTGAATTTATTCTCCTCTACCATTTTATTGATATCGTAGTTAGTTGCAGAGATGATCCTGAAATCGGTATAAATCGGTTTTGTATCGCCCACTCTTGTAATCACTTTTTCTTCTGTGGCTCTCAGCAGCTTGGCCTGCAGGTTAAATGGCATATCGGCTATTTCGTCAAGGAAAAGTGTTCCCTGGTTGCATACTTCAAAGAAACCCATCTTATCTGAAATTGCGCCGGTAAACGATCCTTTCTTATGTCCGAAAAATTCGCTTTCAAGAAGGGTTTCTGTTATGGCACTGCTGTTTACAGCGGCGAACAGATTCTCTTTCCTGCTGCTTGAATAATGAATGATCCTGGCTATATTCTCCTTTCCTGTTCCGCTTTCACCAGTTATCAGGACATTGGCATCAGGATAGTTGGCAGCTGTGATAGCCTGATCAAAAACTTCAAGTATCTGCGGACTGATCCCTATGAACTGCCTGTCGATCTTTTCCTCGAGAGATTTGGATATCAGAGAGTTTTTCTCTTCCATCTTCTTCAGTTTACGCTGCATCTGAAGATATTTCTGGGTGCGTTCTATGGCAATCTGAATGTCAATAAACCGGAATGGCTTACGTAAATAATCGAATGCCCCAAGACGCATTGCCTTTATAACCGTATCCATGTCACCATGTGCTGATATTACAACTACTTCAGTTGCCGGATAAAGAGCTTTTATCTCCTTTAATAAATCCAGTCCATCCATCCCCGGAAGCCGTACATCCAGAATCAGAATATCAATATCCTGAGTTCTCAGTATTTTCCTGCCTTCGTCAACAGTATTGGCTTCGAATGATTCGTAGTCCGACCAGACAAATAAACCGTTCAATTCTTCCGTGAACTGCTTCTCATCATCAATAATCAAAATTTTTATTTTGTCCGGAATTGCCATCAGGAATTAAATAATAATCCAAATTTACCTTTTTTTTTTCATTTGTCTTATAACCTGATAATTAATTGCTCATTCCAGCTTATGGGCATGATATATTTCAGCAATACCATTTTTTGTAGCAGGTCCGCCCGGCCTATACTTACCCCTGCATCATACTCAGAATGCTAATGTCAAGGATGCAGGAGAAGATTCAGTACTGAATTAACCTGGGTCTGAAGTCAGTTGCCATATACCAAATGCCAGACAAATGGTTCTTTTCATAATTAAAAGATCAAAATTATTGGCTAATATTGCACTTTAATGCAGGTCATTATGATTTACCTCACGCGCCGGGAGAGATTCTGTTCCGCACACAGAATGTTCAGGAAAGACTGGTCAGATGAAAAAAATCTGATGGTATTCGGAAAATGCTCCAATCCAAACTGGCACGGACATAACTATGTATTGTGGGTTACCATAAAAGGTGAACCTTCAGCGGAAAATGGGTTTGTAATGAACATAAACATTCTTAAACAGGTTATTCTTGATAAAGTCATCAATAAGGTAGATCATAAAAATATAAACCTTGATGTAGATTTTATGGAGGGGAAGATTGCAACCACTGAAAACCTGGCAGTTGCTATCTGGAATGAGCTCAAGTCTTCAATTGAGAAAGAGGGAGCTTTTCTTCATTGTGTTAAAATAGAAGAGACGGAAAATAATTTTATCGAATATTATGGATGATACTATCGAAAAGATCAATGATGGGTCTGAAATGGTTTCCAACGGATACAATAAAATTGAGACCTGGAATACCGAGAATATCAAGGAACTATCTGAAATTTATTACAGAGTACTGAAACTATTAGGAGAAGATCCTGATCGTGAAGGGTTGAAGAAAACACCGGAGCGTGTGGCCAAAGCTCTTCATTTTCTTACAAACGGATACACCAAGGATGCCTGTAAAATAATCAATTCGGCTAAATTCAAGGAGGATTACAGGCAGATGGTCATAGTAAAGGATATAGATATATATTCAATGTGTGAACATCACATGCTGCCTTTTTTCGGTAAAGCTCATGTTGCTTACATCCCTAACGGATATATCACAGGCCTGAGCAAGATAGCACGTGTTGTGGAGACCTTCAGCCGAAGGCTCCAGGTTCAGGAGCGTCTTACTACCCAGATAAGGGATTGCCTTCAGGATTGTCTCAATCCTATGGGTGTTGCTGTGGTAATTGAAGCCCAGCATATGTGTATGCAGATCAGAGGTGTACAGAAACAGAATTCCGTGACAACAACTTCCGCATTCACCGGCGTATTCCTGGAAAAACTGAATACCCGCGAGGAGTTTGTACACCTGATAGGAACAAAGCTTCATTAATATTAAAATCACAAACATGAGAGCATATGTATTTCCAGGGCAGGGCGCCCAGTTTATTGGCATGGGGAAAGATCTTTACGACAGATCATCACTTGCCAGAGAGATGTTTCAAACAGCAAACTCAATTCTTGGATTCAGCATTACAGATATAATGTTTGCCGGAACAGATGAGGAGCTGAAACAGACTAAAGTGACCCAACCTGCCATCTTTCTCCATTCAACGATACTTGCCACTGTAATGGGTGATTCATTCAGACCTGATATGGTTGCGGGACATTCACTCGGAGAACTTTCAGCACTGGTTGCCAACAAAACTCTTTCATTCAACGATGGTCTTATACTTGTTTCAAAAAGGGCTCTGGCCATGCAGAAAGCATGTGAAAAAACCCCTTCAACAATGGCAGCAATAATCGGATCAGACGATGAAACCATTGAAGATGTCTGTGCTTCAATAAAAGAGATCGTGGTACCGGCAAACTACAACTGCCCCGGACAAATTGTTATATCGGGTTCGAATGAGGGAATAGACAAAGCTATTGAGTTACTCAAGGAAAAAGGGGTAAAAAGGGCAATTAAGCTCTCTGTTGGGGGTGCCTTTCATTCTCCGCTGATGGAACCTGCCCGGATTGAACTTGAAGCTGCCATAAACAGTACCGAATTCAAAAAACCACTCTGTCCGATTTTTCAGAATGTAAATGCCCAGCCATCTGTCGATCCTGAAATTATAAAATTGAATCTCGTCGAGCAGCTTACATCTCCTGTCCGCTGGACTCAAAGCGTTATAAACATGATCTCCGGCGGTGCAAATTACTTTGTTGAAGTTGGCCCGGGAACGGTATTGCAGGGGCTGATAAAAAAGGTCAACAGGGAAGCTGTAACTGAGAGTGCAACTTTCTGAAGACCAGACTTATCACCATTAATTAAATAGCAAAGTAACATTCTGTATCACGGACTCATGCAGAGACAGGGCGACGGGGCAGGTTTTTACACAATGCTCCAGAATTGTCTTCTGTTTGTCTGTATAACTGTTTGCGGTAAGGTCAAATTCAATCTTTATCTCAGCAATTTTTCGGGGCTTATCCGACATTATCTTTGTAATACTGCATGAACTGCCATCAATTGAAAAGCCATGTTCCCTTGCAGCAATACCCATTATTGTGAATATGCAGCTCCCCAGCGCTGAAGCAACCAGATCAGTAGGTGAAAAATACTCTCCCCTGCCTTTATTATCGACCGGAGCATCGGTTATAATTACACTGCCCGATCTGACATGTGTCATTTCAGTGCGTAAATCGCCAAGGTATTTTGTTTTTGTTGTTTCCATTGAAGTGTAAATTGTTTTTATTGTTTTCAAAATTACTCACTTTTTAAATAATCTATACATTATCTGGCTTCTGGCAGTGATGGTTTAAGAATAACGCCTTTATGGTTCTTACCGTCTACCATAATCTCAAGAGGATCAGTAAATCTCACGTGACGAATGTAATTATCCTCATAAACAACATCCAGCTTATTGAGATAGTCAACATCATAATAACCTTCCTTAATATATGGATTGATAGTGAAATAGCCTACACGGAACGAGGTGAGGTTCTGAAAGAAATGAGTTCCCTGGCTTGGGTCAATCCTGTAATTCTTCAGCCCCGATTCAATAATAATCCTTGCTGCAGAAATCTGGGGCCATTTAACCGGAATTCCAAGCCACGGATCTGTAGATCCCCACCTGCCGGGACCAATAAGTACATACCCCTTTGATTGCTTAACGAACAGTGCATTTATCTTTTCAATTTCGACAGCAACATTCTTGTTATTCGCTGCATTAAAAGATTCAGGTTTAACATATACCAGGTCATGAATGCCCTTGAATACTCCGTTCCCCAGAGCGGCTTCTGAATATATAATTGTATCGCTGGCAGTAATATGTTCAAGGTTTATGTTTTGAGTCTCTTCAGTGTGTACTATTGGCCTGATCTGCAAGAAACTGAATATCTTGGGGGTTCCCGGAGGTGTCTCAAGGTTTACGGCAAATTCTATCTCCACCGGGTTATTCATCTCTCGCTGACCAATTTCAAGAAGTGTGCTTAATATCTCAGCCAGGGGGAATGTTTTATGCTGAAGTATATTTGAGAAAGTGATAATCCTTTTGCCTGGATGAATAATCCCGTCACGCAGCACGTTGTTATTCCTGTCATATGTAGAAGCGACATATTTCAGAGCTGCATCGTTGTTCAGATCCCTGACATCAATCCTTAGTATATTTACACCATCATCAGTAGATGGCACAAAACTTTCTATATTCAGATCAAGGGCACAAAACTCTTTCTGGGTATCTCTCAATGCGGCTTCAGGAGAAGAGAGCTGCAGTATTTTTTTCGGATACCTGGGAGAAAACCTCAGTGAAAGGCCGCCTTCGACAATCAGTTTGCCCAGACCAAAAGCTACATTCACGATTCCGTCTTCAGCTTTTTCAGAACCTATGGGATAGTAATTTATCGATCTGGCAACTCCGGACACAGTAGGATAATAAATCTCTCCATGTCGTGACCCGCATACCTCCTGAAGGATTATTCCCATCTTCTCTTCATCAATAACATTCGCAGTTGCTGTCATGTATGCTTTGCTGGCCCGGTAGTAAACTGAAGCGTACACCTCCTTGATAGCATCAGACAACATCTTTACCATCTGCTTATTGTCTGGCAGCCGCGGTATCATGTATGTCGAATAAATGCCTGCAAATGGCTGATAATGGGAATCTTCAAGCTTACTGGAAGATCTCACTGCAATAGGGACGTTTCTTGAGACAGCGAGAAATGCATAGAAATCCTGGTAGACATGACCAGGCAATTCTGCATTAACAAACCGGTTAAGGATTTCATCATCAGAAAGATCAGAGAGAGCTATTGAATAGAGGTTATTCTGATCCATGAACTCATCGAAGATATCAGTGCTTAATACAACAGTTCTCGGGATCGTGATAAGCACATCAGGGAATTTATTGAAGAGTTTGTTGGTTTTGATTATCCTGTTTATAAATGCCAGTCCCCTGGCCTTTCCTCCTATCGATCCCTCCCCTATTCTGGAGAATATCTGGTACTCATCAAAGCTTGTCTTGTCAAATTTTGCAATTACTCCCCTTCCTTTTCCAAGCCGGAAGCTGGAAATGGCAACATACAGGAACCTACGCATCTCGTCCATCGATTCAAAATCCTCCCTGTTCAGATATTTGAACATCTGGGCAACAGGAAAGAGAGCCCTGGCATTGAGCCATTTTGAAAAGTGGTTGCGGGAAGCATGGTAGGCAAGTGTATTGTCAGGTATGGTCAGCAACTTTTGCTGCAGGCTCTGCAAATCCGTGGCAATTGCTATAGGTTCCAGTGTTTCGGGATTTCTGAAGACAAAGGGGCCAAAGGCAAGGTTCTGAATTATGAAATTCCGTAACTCCAGCGACAGTGATTTTGAGTATTTATAGATAAATCCTGCTCCCATTTCCTCAGCAGCCTTCTTATGTTTAAGACTCGAAGACTGAATCAGGAAAGGTACTTTGTCATCGTCGGCCATCACAACCTTACATAATTCAATACCCGCATTCTCATCGGGGATCCCATCCCTCTTATAAGCTATATCCGAAATCACACCAAGTACATTATACTTATATTTTTTATAAAGCTTGAGAGCGTCATTAAAATTATTTGCAAGAAGAATTTTCGGCCGCCCTCTCATCTTGAGCATGCGCTGATGTTCATTCAGAGCTTCTCTCTGAAAATCAAGCGACTGCATAAGTACAATCTTGTAGATATTCGGCAGATAGGATGAGATATACCTGATAGAGTTTTCAACGAGAATAATAGACTGAACACCGATGTTCTCTATATCATAATCAGCATTCATATTGTCTTCGATAAGCTTGATGATGGCCAGAATCAGAGAGGCTTCACCCAGCCAGCAGAAGACGTAATCAATTGCACTAAGATCCTCTCCTTCCAGCCTTAGTGATACCTCCCTTGAGAAGTATGTAAGGACGACAATAGGAACATGCTCATACTTGGATTTTATCCTTTTTGCAAGTCCGAAAACATCCGTTCCCTTGAGACTCAGCATTGAAATAACAAGATCAATGTTTCCTTCCCGAAGGATCCTGAATGCATCCTCTGCATTATCTGTCTGAACGAAAGTGGGAGGATAGCGCAGGTTAAGTGAAGCATATTCATTGAAGATCTGTTCATCAATTCTGCCATCTTCCTCCAACATATAATTATCATAATTACTGCAGATTATCAGTACCCGGTGAATTCTCTTCTGCATCAGCAGATCGAAGGATGTATCGGTGAAGTCGTATTTCTGAATATCAAGTATTCCGTCAATAATTGCCATAAAATAAATATTTTAGTGATTCATCGAGATAACAGCCATTCCTTTTCGCCCATCCATCCGAACAAGAAGGGGGCTTTCGAACCTGATATGACTGAAGAATCTTCCCTGTTCAATAACTTTTTGTTCTTTAAGCTTTTCCCAAATGATTGTCCCATCATGTGATCCGACGCTAACTGAGAAATAACCAACAGTCATTGAAGTTACATTATGAAAAAAGTGAGAGCCGAGCGAAGCATCAACATGAAAATAAGGAAGACCGACCTCTACAATTACCTTTGCATTGGAAATCTGAGGCCAGACAACCGGAATTCCAAGATACTTGTCTCGTGTTCCCCATCTTCCGGGTCCAAGAAGGATATACTGTCGTTTCTCCCTTAACATCTTCTCATTAAGTTTATCAATCTCAGCTGCCATTTCAATTGTCAGCATATTATCAAATTTTTCCGGTTCCACATAGATAAAATCAGTAATGTCTGTAATCACTCCGTTGCCCATACTTTTCCACGTTACCAGAATAAGATCATCATTAAATATGGTTGCCTGATCGATCGAGTATCCGGCTCCCCTTCCAACCAAAGGTTTTACCTGAAGCAGGTAGAATGAGGCATTGCCTTTGTCATCCTTTGTAAGGTCAACGGCAAATTCGATCTCAACAGGCGTTCCGAATGCCTCCTTAACAACATCAAGTACCACACGCAGTGTAGAAGCAAGAGGCACATAATCATATTTCAGAACGTCAGCAAAATTAATCACCCTTGGTCCATTTGACTCAAGACCTGCAGTGATGATATCATTGTCGATATTTAATACAGATGCACAATGATTAAGTGTACCCTGTTTTTCTGCCTCGCCTATGTCGAGGGTGATTAATCCCGCATTTTCACCTTCAAGAAGGTCCAGAACCTTCTTGGTCAGGTCGACCGCATAAAAATGTACCTGGGAATTTTTATAGAGATCCCTGTGAGAAATGATGTCGAGAGACGGATAAGCAGGGGAAAACCTGTAGGCTCTTTCCCCCTCTACAACGTACTGTCCCAGTCCGACAGCAATTACTGCGAAACCGTCGTCCGGTGTCATATGGGACACAGGATAGAAATTGAAAGACTGAGCCGTTCCGCTTATATGGGGATAAAAGGCATCCTGAAACCTGTTCCCTACTGTCTCCTGTATCACCACAGCCATTTTTTCCTGTTCGATCTTAAAATTAATGGCTTCAAAATATGTTCGTGAGTTCTTTGAATAGACAGAAGAAAAAACAAGTTTTATAGCTTCACATAACTGTTTGAACCTTATTTCCGGATCAGGATTAACATTCGGCAGAATATATGTCCTGAATATACCCGAGAAGGGCTGGCTCATAGAATCCTCAAACAGGCTTGAAGATCTGACGGCAACAGGTTTTGTTATATGTCCGAGAAAGCTCCTCAGTTTCTTCTCAAGGGTATAGCTAAGGCTCCCGGCGAGAAACATTTTTTGCAGTTTGCCAAAATCCTTTACATCCTTGATCTTATCCCACAGATGGTTCCGCTCCATAAAAATATCAAATTCATCTGTTCCGATGATTGCAGTTATTGGTGATCTGATATTAATACCAGGCAGAAGCCGTCCAAGTTCAAAGCTGTAAATAAGCGTATTTATAAAAGCCAGGCCACGTCCCTTTCCACCCAGGGATCCACTGGCCAGGCATACAACATTTGTCTCATCAATAACTGCGGATTCCTCAAAGTTGACCACCTTACCCTTGTTCATCTCCTGCCTTCTCTTGTTTATAATATTAACAAGAAACTCCCTAAGCTCGCGGAGACTTCCAAAATCAGTGACTTTTAAGGGAGTGATTATTTTTGCTATTTTCACTTCTCCCCTTGCCATCAGCCATAGTGAGAAATGGTTTTTCATTGCGTGATAGGCAAGAGAATCTTCAGGCACAGTCTGAAGAAATGCTTCGAACTCCTTCATCGATTTTGCGACCGCTATCTGATGACCCTTAGTATCCCTGTAGACAAAATGACCAAAGCCAAGGTAATAGTTGATAAATGATTTAAGATCCTTAAGCAGGCTCTCAGAGTTTTTATTTATAAAATTGGACTTGAGAGTGAATGCATACCTGGCACTCTCCGGATCAGAAGACTGAAGCACAGTGGGAAGATTGGGCAAAGCCTCCTTGATATATTTTATAAGGTCGAAACCGGCAGTATCATACAGTACCCCGTTTTTCGGAAACCTCATGTCAGAAATGACACATAAGAGGCTTTCCTTATACTTATTGTAAATTGTAATAGAATCCTCATAGTTTGATGCCAGAAGAATTTTCGGCCTTGCTCTGAGTTTCAGAATTTTATATAATTCATCTGTTGATACATCCTCTATAAGATTCTTTGTCTGTTCCATGACCAGGTTGTAGAGCATCGGAAGATAACTTGAATAGTATTCTGCTGAGTCTTCAACAAGCAGTATCACCCGCGACAAACCCTTTTTTGTATCATTATCAACATTAACCCTGTCTTCGAGGAGAGTTACCATTGCAAAGAATACTTTTGATTCCCCTGTCCATACAAAATAATTATCGAAGGGAACCCCAAGACTTTTCCGCATCTTCACGTAAGACACATCTGATGGGTTGCTCAGGAGAATGAATGTTGGCAGGTAAGGATATTTATCCTTTATCATTTTGCACAGCTTCATCGGGCTTTCCTTATCTACTCCGATCATTATTATGATCATGTCATAGTGCCTTGCCTTAAGCCTTGTAAATGCTTCTTCCTCACCAGATACACCCGTCACCCTTGGAATCGAGGTAAGACTCATGTGGTAATATTCGCCGAGAATATGGTCTGAGAAACGACCCTCTCCTTCAATTGAATAAGCATCATAAAGGTTAGCCACCAGAAGTATCTCCCTTACTTTAAATGGCATCAGGTCATGAAAAACATCTCTCTCTGCATTATGCCTGTCGAGGAATTTCTGGAGCAGCTTCCTGCTGGAAACTTCTGAAGTATCCTCCTCTTCCTTCTGGCTGATCTGTGTAAACCTGATTATGTCCCTGGCTTTATAACTGTTAATATAGCCTGTCAGCAAACTGGCAATATTCTGAATGAGATCCCTCTCTTCCTTAAGAAAAGGACCCTCACATTCCGTATTGAATTCGCTTGTATAATAAATCTCAATGGACCCTTTTTCATCATCAATTGTAACAAAATCCTGCAGCATTCTCCAGTTTGTCTCAGCAAATCCGACAGATTCAAATTCTTTCCCTGCAAAACGGATCCGTGCTACAGTATATTCAGGGTATTGCCATGCTGCGGGTAAAAGAAGCACAATCTGCTGGAGAGATTCCTCAATTGGTTTACCCCCTTTCAGAATAGCAGTAGTACTGTTAATGCAGGCCAGCTCCTTCAGTCTTTCCTGCTGATCGTGCATTAACCTGTTAAATGTCAGATTATTATCTCTCAATTGATCCATCAGGTGAGTGTAATTCGGAACAATTTTTAAATTTACAAAAATAGTTCCATACACGCATCACGTGTTGGGGTATGAGATTAAAACAGGAAAGAGATAATTCAGGATAAATCCAGAATAGACATTAATCTACAACCCATGTTGATCCGCTGTTCAGAAGATCATCCATACATTTGATCTTTGCTTTCTTCTTTATCTCAGTTATCTGTTCTTCAACAAGCTTTTCATATGTCGGCCCTGTAACAGAACGTATGACACCCAGAGCTACCGGATATTCCGGATATCTCATGTTAGCAAGCATATACTGGATGCCAGGATTCGGTTCAGTTGAATCGTGCACCAGAATATCCTTGTCAGTGATGCCATTCTCTCCCAGGGTAACTACTTTCAGTTTCAGTCCCTCGAGAATGAGACCCTTATCATTGCCCTTTCCAAAGATCATTGGCTGCCCGTTTTTAAGATAATGGTACGGTCATCCCTGACCTCCTTATCGGCAACAACATCATGTACTCCGTCATTAAAAATAACACAGTTCTGAAGAACCTCTACCACAGATGTTCCCTTATGTTTTTCAGCTTCGGAATAGATCGATGAGGAGAGTGCAATATTGGTATCTATCGTGCGGGCAAAAAACTTGCCCTTTGCCCCGATAACCAGCTCTCCTACCGAGAATGGTTCTTCAACTGAACCGAACGGGGATGTTTTTGTAACAATCCCTTTATTGGAAGTAGGTGAATACTGGCCTTTTGTAAGGCCATAGATTTCATTATTGAAGAGAATGATATTAATATCAATGTTTCTCCTGATAACATGAATGAAGTGGTTCCCGCCGATTGCCAGAGCATCACCGTCTCCTGTGATCTGCCAGACAGATAATTCCGGATTTGCAACTTTCACTCCCGATGCAATTGCGGAAGCACGGCCGTGAATGCTGTGAAATCCATAGGTATCCATATAATATGGAAATCTTGAAGAGCAGCCGATGCCGGATATGAATGCGAATTTCTCCTTCGGTATACCCATATCAGCAAGGGTTCTCTGAACAGAACTCAGAACCGCATGGTCTCCGCACCCTGGGCACCATCTGATCTCCTGATCACTTTTAAAATCCTTTGCAGTATATTTATTTGCTACAGCTTCAGTCATTTTACATTTCCTCCAGAATATTTATGCATTTTTCTTTTATCTCATTTAAGGTAAACGGCAGTCCCTGTACCTTATTTAACTGCTCATATGAAAACTCCTGATGTTTGATCCTCAGATAATTGGCAAGCTGTCCTGAATTTAATTCACAAACCACAATCTTTTTAAATCTGCTGAAAACATCTTTTACATTTTTCGGTAAGGGGTTAATATAATTTATGTTTACCAGGCTTACTTTGTGGCCTTCGGCCTGCAGATCGCGTATTGCAGTGATAAGATAGCCATAAGAACCACCCCAGACCACAACAAGCAGATCTCCTGATTCAGCGCCCTGTACTACAAGATCAGGAATTGAATCAGCAACCCTGGCAACTTTTTGCTCTCTCAGATCAACCATTAACTCGTGATTTTCAGGAACATAGGAAACGGTGCCTTTCTCCGTCTTTTCAAGTCCTCCGATCCTGTGTTCAAGACCGGGTATTCCCGGCTTTGCCCACGATCTTGCAAGTGTCTTCTCATCTCTCTTATATGGGAGGAAAGGAGCCTCATTTCCTTTCGCGAACGGAGGTTTTATTTCAGGAGGTCCTTCATCTGCGGTATTTTCCAGGGTTCACTGCCATTGGCGAGATAACTGTCTGTAAGAAGTAATACTGGTGTCATATGTTCTACAGCTATTCTTGCCGCCTCAAATGCAAAATGGAAACAATCTGATGGAGTGCTGGCAGCCATTACTACCAACGGACATTCTCCATTGCGGCCATAGAGGGCCTGCAGCAGATCAGCCTGTTCAGTCTTTGTTGGAAGTCCTGTGGATGGTCCACTCCTCTGAACATCGATAATTACGATCGGGAGTTCTGCCATTACTGCCAGGCCGATGGCTTCGGATTTAAGAGCCAGTCCAGGCCCTGATGTTGAAGTAACGGCCATGTGACCTGCAAAACTGGCACCGAGAGCTGTACAGATACCTGCTATCTCGTCCTCCGCCTGAAAGCTTTTTACCCCAAGATCTTTATGAGCTGCAAGCTCTTCCAGAATACCTGTGGCAGGTGTAATGGGATATGATCCGATAAAGAGGTTCAAGCCTGCCTTTTCTGCGGCAGCCATTAATCCCCAGGCTGTGGCTACATTTCCTGAAATATTCCTGTAGGTACCTTTCGCTATCTGTGCAGGAAGTATCTTATAGACCGAGGATAAAGCTTCAATTGTTTCAGCATAATAATATCCGGCCCGGAGAGCAATCTTATTTGCTTCTGCGAGATCCGGTTTAGAGTGGAACTTTTTCTCAAAGTACTCCTCAGTATAGTCAAGCTTACGGTCGAAAAGCCAGTAAACCATACCCAGTGCAAACATGTTTTTTGTACGTAAAACCGACTTTGGATCCAGACCGAAATCCTTAAGGGCCTCCTTTACCATAGCAGATATCGGGGCTGCAATAATATTGTAGCTTTCCAGCTTCTCCTCCCTTATTGGATCTTTTTCATAGCCTGCTTTCTCAATATTCTTTTCAGTAAAATTATTCTCATCATAAATTATAGTGCCACCGGGCTTTATCCATTTACCGTTAGCCTTAATGGCGGCAGGATTCATTGCTACAAGCACGTCAGAAAAATCTCCCGGCATGTTGATCTCTGAATGGCCAAAATGAACCTGGAATCCGGAGACACCTCCAACAGTGCACTGTCGGGCACGGATCTCTGCCGGGTAATCCGGAAATGTAGACAAGTCGTTACCAAATAAAGCTGCAGTATCAGAAAAAAGCGTGCCTGTTAATTGCATTCCGTCTCCTGAATCTCCGGAGAATCTGATTACCACCTCATCCCTTTCGATAACCTCTGATTTTTTCCTCATGATAACTAATAATTTATTCTCACTTAAATGTGGACGATAATATTAATAAATGTTTATAATCAACAAAATTAACATTTTAAGGATTGAAAATTAAACAAAAAAATCATTCAATTATGATATTGATCATCTTTTAGAACTCAGTACCACAGAATTAAAAAGGACTTTCACAGGTTCCATATAAGATCTGAGTCATAAACAATAAAGAGACTTATAGGTTCACAATCTGGTCAGGAGAAATTGCATTTACCCGGAAGATCTCTGAATAATAATTAAGAACTTACACACCTGCCTGCCGGTAATTCTTCAGAATTAATGTAACAGTTTGTTTTTGGAAGTTTGGGGCTATTCAAAAGCCTGTTTAACCCAAAGGCCTACCCTTCGCAGGGGACGCATAGTAAAAGCTTATTGGTTTTAAAGCTTTGCGATCTTTGCGGAAACTTTAGGGGAGCTTAGCAGAGATATTTTGCCTAATTAACCAGCATCTTCAGATTATAAATCTGTTACCAGAATACTGAAGTAATACACCTCCGGTAGACACGGAGGGTTTAGAGGTGGCCAGAGATTCACATAGAACCGGGAAGGTCAGCTCCAGATATCAGCTTTTTTCAGGTTAATTTCTCCCTCGAAGAACATCCTGGCAATTTTCTCAAAATATGTGGTGTAATCTGAAACAAAAAACTGATCCTTTACCCTGCCGGAATCGTTCAGCAACCCTTTCTTTTCAAGAGTATTCCTGAGAATGATTGAGACGATACGTGCGGAATCAATCACCTCAATATTGAAATTAAAGATCTTGCTTATCTGGTTCTTAATTATAGGATAGTGAGTACAGCCAAGAATGAGGGCCTGGATACCGCTCAGTGACTCGCCCGACAGGTATGCCCTGATGATGGCATTACTTATATCATCGAAAATAAATCCTTCCTCGATCATTGGGACCAGAAGAGGTGTTGCAAGTGATACAACCTCAGTGTCATGCGACTTCTCCCTGAGCTTCTGTTCATATGTTCCAGAGCTGATTGTCCTTTTTGTCCCGATAACTCCAATTTTACTGAAATTACGGGTACTGACATAATCCACAACCGGGTCAATTACATCGAAAAGAATTGTTTTTTCACTGAACTCTTTCTTCAGGGAATCAAAAGCTGAAGCAGAAGCAGAATTGCATGCAACAAGTACGACTTTTGAATTATGTTCGAGAAGGAACTCGGTTATCCTGTGGGAGTAATAGCGGATTGATTCAGCCGACTTATCACCATATGGGAGGTGTGCTGTATCTCCGAAATAGATTATGCTTTCACCGGGCAGTATCTGCTTAATTGCATGTGCAACAGTAAGCCCGCCTACACCTGAATCAAATATCCCGATTGGTTGTTCTTTCACAATATTATATATATTAAAAAAATGACCATCCTTATGAGGGATGGTCACCGGATCAATCTATTAATATTATTTTAATGGCAGTTTTGTTTTTGCCAGAGGCATAATGTTTGTACTTTTTGTCTCATCAAAGTACAAAAGTGAGCTTCCCTTACCTATGCTGAATATATATACATAACCATTTTCTTTTCCGACTTCTTTAATAGCCTTGTCAACTTTGGCCATTATCGGTTGAAACAGTTCAGCCTGCTTTTCCTGAAGCTGCTGCTGTGCATTGTTCTGGAACTCCTGGATTCTCTTGTTCATATCAACAAGCTCCTGCTCCTTTGTCTGTTTAACAATATCAGTATAGTTTTTGCTTTCTTTTGTATAGGTTTCACTTTTATTGTTCAATTCAACTGACATCAGTTCAAGTGCATTTATAAGGTCCTTCCGGAATTTCTCAAGTTTAACATTAGCCGAATCGAATTCGGGCAATGACTGAATCAATTCATCACTGTTAATATGTCCGAATTTTACACCCTGAGCAAAGGAATTCTGTCCGGCCAGAGTAATGAGAGCCATAAATATAGCTATTCCGATAAATCTTTTCATTTCAATTATTTTATTAAACAATTTTGCAAAAGTAATTAATTAATTCTTATAACCTAATTTTTCAAGGACCTGATCGCTTATATCAAATTTAGGATTGGCAAAGAGGATATTACCACCAGCTGCTGTATCGAATATGACAGCATAACTACCGTCAACAGCGATCTCTTTTATGGCTTTCAGAATCTCATCCTGTATTGGTTTTACCAGTTCCTCTCTTTTTTTAAACAGATCTCCTTCCATTCCGAAGTATTTGTTCTGAAGTGTTTTCATTTCTTTCTCCTTGGCAATAATAGCCTCTTCCCTTTTGGTCTTCATGTCCTGCGAAAGAAGAACCGCTTCATTCTGATATGATTTATACAGTTGTTCCACATTGGCATATCCATCAGCAACCTCTTTTTCCCACTGTTTTGACAGTTTATCGAGCTGCTCCTGAGCTGCGGTAAATGCAGGAATATTATTCCTGATATATTCTGAATCGACGAATGCATATTTCTGAGCTATGGCCATAGCCGAAGTCAGAAGAAATAACCCCATTATAACGCCTATTTTTTTCATGACTTAAAAATTTAATATTTACTTAATTAAAACTGCTGACCAATTATAAAATGTATCTGTGAATGATTTGCATTCTGCTGACCAGTCGGAACAGGGTCAAATCCGTATCCCCAGTCTATACCTAGCAATCCGAACATCGGGAGGTTAGCTCTTAATCCGAAACCTGCTGCACGGTTCATTTTGAATGGGTTATATTCCTTAAGTGAGTACCAGGCCCGGCCTGTCTCAAGGAAAGCAAGGCCATAGATGGTTGCCTGCGGATTGAGTGAAACGGGGTATCGCAATTCAAAGGTAATTTTTGAATAAACGTTACCTGATGGTTTCGCTGTACCAGGGGCATATGGTGTGAGAGATCCGTTCGTATATCCTCTCTGGGCAACAATATCGCGGCCATAGAAACTGTAACCCGACATACCGTCACCACCTACATAGAAATATTCAAAAGGTGATGGACCTATATCTGCATTGTAGTATCCGAGATACCCGAAAGCAAATTTTGCATTAATTACCAGTTTGTCATTCTTTGAAAGCGGGAAGTAATAATCTGACTTGAACTGCCATTTATGGAATTCAATCCATTTATATTTTTCTTCAACCGGGAGATTTGCCATGTTCCGTCCTGTAATCAATGAATAAGGAGGAGTTGCCTGCAGGGAAAGAGTAAAGGATGATCCGCTTCTGGGATAGATCAGGTTTGGACTTGTTGAAAACCTTGTAAGCTTCATCTGAAGGCTGAACAGGTTAGAAGTACCATTATCAAACAGGAAGCTGTAGACGTTATAGTCTTTCAGAAAATATCTCTGGTAGTTAAGTTCGCCGTAGAGTGAAAAATAATCATCAGGCCATTCAAGTCTCTTTCCGAGTCCCAGTGTTACTCCGTCGATCACCATGGCCTGATAGCCGTCATCAGATTTTTTCTTTCCGTTAGTCATTGTCGATCTGTAGGTGGAGATCGAGAAGGTATTTGGCTTCTTACCTCCCAGCCATGGTTCTACAAACGAGATATTATAGGACTGGTAGACACGTCCGTTAGACTGGACCCTCAGACTTAATGACTGGCCATCACCTGAGGGGTAAGGTCTCCATTCCTTAAGCTTGAAGAAATTGCGCATTGCGAAATTGTTGAACCGCACACCAACAGTACCGACAAGCATACCTGCTCCCCAGCCGCCTGATATTTCAAACTGGTCATTTGGCTTTTCCTCAAGCTTATAGAGAAGATCAACGGTTCCGTTTATCATATCAGGAAGAGGAGTGGGATTAATCTTTTCGGCGTCGAAATGACCAAGAACCCCTAACTGCCTGATTGACCTTAAAATCTTCTCCTTGCTGAAAAGATCACCGGGAAGGGTATATAGCTCACGACGTGCAATATGTTCGTTTGTTCGGGTGTTACCGTCTATTAGTACATTATTAAGATAAGCCTGATCTCCTTCATATATCCTTACCTCAAGGTCAACAGAATCATTCTCAACCTTTTTTTCAACTGGTGTAAGACGTGAAAAGAGGTATCCGAAATCCTGATATAATGAGCTTACAGCATCCTGAGCACCTGCGGTACCATTCAGTCTGTCTGCAATCAGTGACTGATTATAGACCGTTCCCTTTTTGACATTAAAAACCTGTTGAAGAGCCTCCTTCCTGTAAACACTGTTTCCAACCCAGTCAACACTGCGGAGGTAGTATTGTGTTCCTTCCTCAATTCTGAGAAGCAGACCGATCCGGTTATCTGAAACAGTAAAGATAGAATCTGATATAATTGTAAAATCCTTAAAGCCATTATCGTTATAGAAGGTCTTTAATTTAAGCTTATCCTCTTCATACTTCTCATTAATGAACTTGGAGGCTCTGAAGAAATTGGCGTTTTTAACTTTAGTCCCTTTCATCTGCTTCCTGAGCTTTGCAACCGGGAAAAACTCATTGCCTACGAAGGATATTTCTGCAATTTTTACCTTTTCATTCTTATCCACGTTAACAGCCAGGATGACATTATTAGGTCTGTCAGGATCATCTTTCTGGACAAAATCTACTGTTGTATTCAGATCTCCTTTCTCAATAAAATGATCCTTAATGATTTTTGAAGCGTTATTAAGAAGAAACTCGGTTATCTGAGATCCTACCGGCAGACTAAGCTTTTCTACCAGGTCGTCCTGCTCTGACTTTTTCAAACCATTATATTTGACAGAGGAT
Organism: Bacteroidales bacterium; assembly: GCA_016715075.1. GTDB lineage: Bacteria > Bacteroidota > Bacteroidia > Bacteroidales > VadinHA17 > LD21. The sequence continues at coordinate 237,227 of JADKBK010000001.1, read as the reverse complement.
ATCCTGGGTCGCTCCTGTAGAAAAATATCGAGAAAGACAGAATCTGAAGAGACTTTGGTGATTGTAATCCTGACGTCTGAAAAGAGCCCCTGCTGCCACAATTTCTGAACAGCTGTTTTCAGTTCGTCTCCCGGAACAGTTATCTCCTGCCCCAGCCTCAACCCGGATATTCCGATAAGGGCATTAGTATCCAGAAACCTTAGACCTCAAATGCTTACGCCTCCGATAATATAATCATCTGAGGTCATGTAGTCAAAAACTTTCTGTTTTTCCTGCGCGTGCAACGATAGACTCAAAAGAGACAGAGATATAACTAAAAAAATCCTTTCAATTCTTCTAATAACCATTATTTCATCATTTATCCAAAACCTGTTCACTCGTTTTTCCAAACCTTCTCTCTCTTTTCTGGAAGTCAATTATAGCATTATAAAAATCTTCTTTACCAAAATCAGGCCAAAGTTTCTCCGTGAAATACAATTCAGTATATGCAAGCTGCCATAAAAGGAAATTACTGATTCGCAGTTCACCACTTGTTCTGATCATCAGCTCGGGATCAGGTATTCCGTATGTAGTAAGATATTTTTCGAAATCAGTTTCATTGATAATTAGGGGATCAAGGTTTCCCTTAACCACGTCGGAGGCGATTCTTCTTGCGGCTTCCGTAATCTCCCAACGTGAACTGTAACTTAGAGCAACAACAAGATTCAACCCTGTGCAGGCTGAGGTAAGTCTGATAGTTTCAAATAGTCGTTCCCTGACATCAACAGCCAGCCTGTCTACATCTCCTATTGTTTTCAGGCTAATGTTGTTTTTAATAAGTGTATCAGTCTCTTTGTTCAGTGAATCGATCATTATATCCATTAATGCAGAAATCTCTTCGTTTGGTCTGCCCCAATTCTCAGTGGAGAAAGCATAGAGTGTCAGATATTTTATCTGCAATTCACTTGCTGCTTCAATAACATTCCTTACTGCGTTGACGCCTTGCTGGTGTCCGAAAATTCTGTCAAGGTTTCGCTGACGTGCCCATCTTCCGTTCCCATCCATAATAATTGCTACATGAGAGGGCAGCTTCTCCGTATTTATACGTTTCCTTAAGGGCATTACCTAACGTTTTCTTTTAGAGTCCACATCATTATAAGCCGGACACCCGGCAAGCTTGCTATAGAACTTCCATGTAACTGCCACTCCCGTGAAGGTGTACCAGTCATTGTTATGAGTCCATGCATAGTCAGACGGGGCAACCAAATCTTTTAAGCCGTCAAAGTTATCATAAAAAGTTTTACGAAAACCATATTCAGCTTCCAATCCAATATTTTTATGGACATTTATCTTAAATCCAACAGAGAAAGGTATTACAGGAACAAATGCGGAGGTGGAATTTGGACCTCCGATAGAAGAACCATGGCTGTTAATAAATGTACCGCCCAGGCCGGCAGCAAAATAAGGAGTGTAATTCCACAGCTTTCCCATTGTGGAATAAGGAAAGAAGTTAAACTCATACTGGACAACCATTTCCATCAAAGATCCTGAAAAACTGGCCTGTCTGACTGCCTGAAAGTCGCTATTGAAATCAAGATCGTCCCCTTTTATACGCCCGATCAGGAGATTCCCTCTCAAAGACTGCCTGGGATGAAAATTATATCTGTAGAAGATGCCAGCCGAGGGCCCCGGCGAATATAACAGCCGGTTCGGATTAATATCACCAAGATATGATGTTATCCCTCCCATCACGCCATAATCAGCATTACGCTGACCATTGAGAGTAGCTGCAAACAAGAGTATAAACAAGATACCTGATAATCTTTTCATTAAAACTGATCCAGCTCTTTATCTGAAGGATGGTAAAACATTTTTATTGGTCTTCAGCCTGTAAGTAACAGTAAGGTTAAAAAAATAATAAACGTCATTTGCGCTGGAATATTGTGGATTACTATAGCCATCAAGGTAATCGGAAAAGGAGTATCTGAAGCCCAGCTCGAGTCCCAGATTGATATTGGGAAAAGCAGCAACATCTCCGCCTAGCCCCATTGGAATGACAGCAGTTAATCCGCCTGGATCAAAGAACTGACTTCTTGAAAGTTTTGCATTAGGTGTAACTGAATAGTTAAGGGCGCCTACGCCTCCAAAAACATAAAAGTCAAGTGATTTAAATAAATCAATAATCCCCTGGCCTCTCCCTTTATTAAAAAGATAACTGTTTTCTGCAATGTTTCTTATAAAATAATACTCACCCATCAGGGATGGCTCAAATATAATTGTATTAGCTTCGTAGGTCCTTCCTTCGTTCGATCCTCTCTGGTCAGTGGCATGAAGAATCCCGGACACCATATTGATCCTTAGATTTACCTCCTGAGTGATCCTGTATTTTATACTGAAATTAAAGTTATACCGGGTCTGCAGAAAGGTGATATCTTTTAATCCGGCCCAATTATCGCCCTGGGAATAACCTCCTACATCTCCAAAGAAAGTACTGGTTCCGATACCGCCTGCTAATTCAATCCTCTTCAGTTTCCAAAACTGAGCCTCCACGGTCTGAAAAAAAATCCCGGATAGAATTATGAAAAGAAGAAACCGTTTCATCAAAGAGTTAATTTAGTGTTACAAATATAATAATCAATTTCGTCTGTCAGCACCCCACATTAGCTTATTTCTCAAGGTACTGAAGAAATCCATCCCGTTAAGCATAACAGTCCTGAGTTTATATCCGGATTTTTCAATCCGTAACTCCTGGCTGAAAGGCAATCGCTTTGACCTGAAATCGCATGTTGTAAGGTATTCACTGCTCCTTCCCTCAATAACCATTCTGAACCTGCTTTCTCCTGAGACAATAATTGGACGGATGGTCAGGTTATGCGGCGCAATAGGCGAAATAATAAAACTCTGATCTTCGGGCGAAAGAATAGGTCCACCAACACTAAGGTTATAGGCAGTGGAACCTGTAGCAGTTGAAATTATCAGTCCGTCAGCCCAATAGGTATTGAGGTATATCTCATCAATGAAAACATTAATTGTTATCATACTGAAATCTGCCTTCTGAATAGTGATCTCATTAAGGGCCGCCGATGAGCTGCCATTAAAAAATGGTGATGGCTCAACGATCTCCAGAAGAGATCTTTCAATCGTTTTGTACTCTCCATGACAAAGCATATCTATGGAATGATTCAGCGATTCCTCAGAGATATTGGCAAGAAATCCCATCCTGCCGGTATTTACTCCCGCAACAGGTATATCCAGGTCTTTTATTTTCAGAACAGTTTCAAGGAATGTCCCATCACCCCCGACACTCAGTACCAGATCCGGTAATGCTGACGCCTTAGACAGCTCTTCAAAGCTTTCTATCAGTTCTCCGCCGGGGCAGACAATTGGATCCTCCGACCTCTGATTGATCTGTATCCTTATTCCCCCTCTTGCAAAATTCATTCACCAGCCGGCTCACACCCTGCCTGGTTTTTAAATTATTGTCCTTACTGTATATTGCAACTCTCTTTATGTCGTTTTTCATTATAAGCTGATTTTGTTGTCACTCCATCGGGTTTCCGGTCGTGCGGCATTAAACCATAAAGACATTGTACCCTTCTGATATCAGATACTAAGATATTTCATAAGAAGGTCAAACCGCTCAGAATAAAAACGGTCCATCGAGTCATTATCGGTAACCCATGTCTTGACTTCATAATTATATCTCTCAAAAGTCCTGATAACAGAAACCAGATCGCTGGTATTTACCTTTAGAGTAACTTCCAGCAGAGTTGACCCGGGAGATGAAGTAATATACATACTGAGTATCTTTATATTATTACTCTCAACAATCTGTGCAATCTGGGAAAGTGAATAGTCTCTGTCTATTATGTCAAGAACAATTATTCCGCCGGGCTGATCCATAGATGATATGCCTGCAATGTGCCTGATCAGATCATTTGAGGTTATCACTCCCTTATAGTTGTTCTTCGTATCAAGGACAGGAACAACTGACAGCTTGAGCCTTGATGCCAGTCCTATAACCTCAAAAATGTGCTGCTCTGTGGTCACAAATGGCTTATATAATGTAAGCTCATGATTTCCAATAGGTTCATCTGGCTGATTCATGTCAAATATATCGGTATCGGATATAAGGCCAAGGAACTCCTGATTATTTACAATCGGCAGGTGAGAAATCTTGAAAATCTCCATCCAGTTCAGGGCAGTCTGTCCCAGATCAGACGTTTTCAGCGAGGGTATCACTTCTGAAATTAAGTCTTTAGCCACCATACGCACTTTTATTTTCAACTAATATAGTAATAAAAAAGAGAGTTATTGTATTTTTGTCATTCGATTAATATACGGATAAATAATACAATTATTATAATGACAAAGTTAAGCGTTAATATCAATAAGATTGCAACATTGAGAAATGCCCGGGGAGGAAATGTTCCAAATGTACTGACAGCGGCAATTAATTGCCAGCTTTTCGGAGCAGATGGTATTACAGTCCATCCGCGGCCTGATGAAAGACATATAAGATACCATGATGTACTTGAGATCAAACCAATAATTACCACAGAATTCAATATAGAAGGTTATCCGTCACAGGGTTTTATTGCACTCGTCCTGTCTGTGAAACCTGACCAGGTAACTCTGGTCCCCGACGCCCATGATGCCATAACATCCAACGCCGGCTGGGATACTGTCAGGCATAGATCCTACCTTACCGATATTATTTCAGCATTCAGGAAAGAGGGTATCAGAACCTCACTGTTCGTTGATACAAATCCGGTCAATATCGAGAATGCGGCACTTACCGGGACAGACAGGGTGGAACTCTATACCGAACCATATGCAACTGATTTCAACAATAATGCAATAGGTGCAGTTACTCCTTTTGTAAGGGCTGCAGAAATCGCCAGGGAAATAGGCCTTAAAGTAAATGCCGGTCACGATCTTAACCTTGATAACCTGAGATATTTTCACCAGAACATACCCTGGATTGAAGAGGTTTCCATCGGGCATGCCCTGATATCAGATGCTCTCTATCTCGGGCTGGAGAATACTATCCAGATGTATAAGGGACAACTAGCCTGAAAAATACCCTGATGAAACTCTTCTACAGGAAATTCGGCGACGGACCTCCTCTGATAATTCTGCATGGCCTGTACGGCTCATCCGATAACTGGGTGACCATCGCAAAAAAACTCAGCGATACCTTCACTGTCTATCTCCTGATCAGAGAAACCATGGACAGTCTCCCCACTCTGATATTCATGATTACGACTCAATGAGAGATGATCTATTTGAACTGGTCACCGATCTGAGATTAAGAAAGTTTTTTCTGGCTGGCCACAGCATGGGAGGCAAAACTGCAATAGCTTTTGCAGCTGCATGGCCGGAAATGATTGAAGGACTTCTTATAGCAGATATATCACCATTTACAAATGAAACAAGTCAGATTTCAGCTTATAATCAACATCTTACAATACTTAAGACGATCCTGGGGATGGATCTTTCAAAAATCCGGTCAAGAGCTGAAGCAGAGTCATTAATCATGGAAAAGATTTCATCTGAAAAAACAAGAGGCTTCATTCTCAAGAACCTTCAGAGAAATCCCGGAGATATATTTTCATGGAAACTGAATGCTTCCTCTCTATATAAAAATCTTGATAAAATAATGGCCGGGATAGACCTTGAGGCAGGACTGTCAGAACCAATTACAGGCTTCCCTGTTATTTTCCTCAAAGGCAGCAATTCCAGCTATCTGACAGCTTCCAGTGTTGCAGATATCAGAAAAGTGTTCCCTGCATCAGAGTTTATTGTTATAAATGGTGCCGGACACTGGATCCATGCCGATAAACCGGATGAGGTCGCTGCAAACCTCCGGAGACTTCTGACTGACTGATTATTTTGCAAAAGTAACCGACTCAATATTCTCCTCTTCTATTTCCGGAAGATTCATAAAACGAAGTATAACCTGAGCTATTGCAATAACATCCTTTTCACAGTACCTGACTATCCGTTCGGGATCCTTATCAGTATAAAATACTCCTGCTACCTTGCTTCCATCAATATCGTCCTTGGGGGTTGCGATGCCGAGAACTGAAGTCAGCAGTTCCAGCGAGGTGTAATTCTTATAATCTCCGAATTTCCACAGGTCCATAGTGTCCAACAGCTTAACCTCCCATGGCTTTTTTCCTGAATTATCAAGGATCTCAGGGATAATAAGCCCATTGATAATCATTCTCCTTGCTATATAAGGATAATCAAATTCTTTTCCGTTATGGGCGCACAGAATAGCTTCCCTGTTTGTTTTGCAAAACCTCGTAAGCATTGCGGAGAAGTCAGAAAGAACTGCCTTCTCATCTTCTCCGAAAAAGGACTTCAGTCTTAGCCTGAAAGGACTCTTTTCCTTTATCAGACCTACAGAGATACAGACTATTCTTCCAAATTCAGAATAGATACCTGCCCTCTCATATACTTCATCAGGATTCTGATCGGGAGTTCTGAACTGCCTCGATTTCTTCTCCCATAGAGCCTGCATAGACGGATTAAGTTCCTCAAATGAAGGAGAAGAAGGAACTGTCTCAATATCGAGGAAAAGAATATCCTCCACCCTTATATTGTCAAGCATGGTTTTATGATTTACTGTTTAATAAATGTTTCTCAATAATGGATATCAGAACCTCTATCCCTGCAATGTTTTCTCCACCTCCGGGTATGACTATGTCGGCATATCGCTTTGAAGGTTCAATAAACTGAAGATGTGATGGTTTAACAGTCTTATGATATCTTTCAAGGACATTGGCCAGTGACCGCCCCCGTTCAACAATATCTCTCTGTATTACCCTTCCAAGCCGGTCATCTGCATCAGCATCAACAAATACCTTTAAATCAAACATATCTCTTAATCCTTTATCATAGAGGATCAGTATTCCTTCAACCACCACCACCCTGCAGGGCTTTATCTTTACTGTCTCTTCTGATCTCAGGCAAGTGAGGTAAGAATATGCCGGCATCTCAATTGATTTGCCCATTCTAAGAAGCTTCAGATGTTCAACGAGCAATGTGAATTCGATTGAATCAGGGTGGTCAAAATTTATATTCTGCCTCTCCTCCGGAGGCAGAGCCCTGTTATCCCTGTAATAGGAATCCTGGGGAATCATAGTTACTTCATTATCCGGGAATGCAGCCATAACCTTATTCACAACAGTCGTTTTTCCTGAACCAGTACCCCCTGCTATTCCTACTATCAACATATTTATGTATTTTTGCAGATTCAATAATCAAAAATAGTAATTTACAGGAAAGAAGTACCTAAAGTGAGCTAAAGTTCGGAGTGCATAGAGTTTATTAAGATATTGATCATCAGAAACAGTTAATTGTTCGGGGTAAATATAATTTTAAGCAGATGATCATAATGACCTCTTATATAAACAACATTATAAAAACTCCTTTCACCAGTCACTCCAGTCACTTGAGTCCATTTTAAATAACAAATATGTCAGAATTATATCCATTAAAGTTTGAGCCACTATTAAAAGATAAGGTTTGGGGCGGGTTTGCCCTTGAAAAACATTTTAATAAAAAGCCTGATGGCTTACCCAACATTGGAGAAAGCTGGGAATTGTCATCTGTTGACGGCAACCTGTCTATAGTCAGTAACGGATTCCTGGCCGGGAACAATATCGAGGAGCTGATAGAGGTTTATATGGGTGATATCACCGGTGATTCAATCTTTGAAAAATTCGGGAATACATTTCCCCTTCTGATAAAATTCATTGAAGCGGAAGAAGATCTTTCTATACAGGTTCACCCAGGTGATGTGATGGCAAAAGGAAAGCATAATGACTACGGGAAAACCGAAATGTGGTACGTTCTTGAGAGCCGTCAGGATGCTAAAATATATACCGGCTTCAAAGAGGGTGTTACAAAGGAGATCTATGAACAATCAATCCTTGACGGGACTCTTCCGGACCTGCTTTTTGTGGAGTCAGCCCGGCCGGGCGATACCTTTTTCACCCCTGCAGGAAGAATTCATGCTATTGGCAAGGGTATAGTCCTTGTAGAAATACAGCAGACCTCTGATCTTACCTACAGAATATCCGACTGGAACAGAAAAAGCATCGGGAACGTAAAAAGGGAGCTGCATCTTGACCTTGCTCTGGAAGCAATGGACTTTGATGCTGTTGGAAAAAATAAAATCAAAATTGAACCAGTACTGAATAAAACAGAAAACCTGGTCAGCTGTGAATTTTTTCATACCAATATACTCAGTTTCAACAGTGCAATAAAGAAGGAATATTACCTGCTTGATTCTTTTGTTGTGTACATTTGCACTGAGGGTGAGTTTCAGATCAGATGGGAGGGCAATTCAGAAAAAGTATCGAGTGGTGAAACGGTACTGCTGCCGGCTATGATAAAGGAGGTGATTCTTGAGCCTACAGGTACTGCCAGGTTGCTTGAAGTATACATTATATCAGAAAATATATCCTAAAAATAATAATACCAGTCATCATGAAAATTCTCTATGTCTCTATCATCCTGTTAGCAGCGCTTCTGTTTAATCCGGGATGCAAAGGAAAAAACAGCGCTGGCGGAGGAAATGATACGCTTTCCGTAGCTGATACCGGGTTTACCGGGATTAAGAAATATATGAGCGGCGGCCATGTTTCCATGGAAACCGCCTTTAAGAACGGGGTGAAAGAGGGCCTTGCCAGGACTTTTTATGCCAGCGGGAAAGTAAGGGGAACATTATGGTATGAGAACGGCTTGCGTGAGGATACTGCAAAATGGTTTTTTGAAGAGGGTCAGTTATTCAGAACGACACCTTACAAAAGAGACACCGTGGATGGAATACAAAAACAGTATTTCAGGAATGGAAAGCTTAAAGCCATTATTGGTTACAGTAAAGGAGCCAGGACTTTCGAGTTTGAAGAGTATGATATGGAAGGCCGTAAGGTTGGAGGTTATCCGGATCTGGTTGTGAATTTTAAAGACGAGTACACCTCAGCTGGCATCTATACAATATCACTTAGCCTGTCGGACAAGTCAACCAAGGTAAAATATTACAGGGGTGATTTCGGAAACGGAGTCTTCGATTCCACCAGGGCAGAAAAGGTTAAGATTATTGATGGTAAAGGAATTCTTGCTCTTAAGAAAACTGAGACCCCACATCAGGGGTCGGTTGATATCATTGCATCTGTAATAACATTCTACGGGAACAGTTTTCTCCTGCGTAAAAAGATTGAGTTGCCTTACAAAGACCTCAATTAGAGATCAAGATGATAATTCATTCAGCCACATTTGTCAAAAGCAGCCCCACTCTAAAGGAGTGCCCTTCCACAACAAAACCTGAATTCGGATTCATCGGAAGATCGAATGTTGGAAAATCATCTCTCATAAATATGCTTACAGGCTGGTCGAAGCTGGCCAAAACATCTGTCAAACCGGGTAAAACAAGAACCATTAACCATTTTTATGTTAATGAAGAGTGGTACCTGGTCGACCTTCCTGGTTACGGATACGCAAAAGTCCCTGTCAGTGAAAGGGAGAAATGGGTCCGGGAGACTGAAAATTATATCCTCAAACGTGAAAATCTTGTCTGCCTGTTTGTTCTTCTTGATTCAAGGTTAAACCCGCAGAAATCAGATCTTTCATTTATGGAGTTCCTTGGAAATAACCAGATCCCTTTTACCCGGGTTTTTACAAAGAGCGACAAGCTCTCAAAAAGTGCCCTGGAAAAATCAATCCTGGATTATGACACTGAAATGCTGAAAAAATGGGAGTTTCTTCCCCCAACCTTCATATCATCAGCAGTTAATGGAAATGGAAGAGATGAAATACTTAACTATATTGAAGAATCTATTAACAATTTTTCAAATGAAACCTGATATCGGTCGGGAATTTCTAATTTTGTAAGCAGTTTGAAGAAAATAATAAGCTAAATATAAAAGGGAATGTTTGGAACCGCACCTATGAAAATTTTCTCATGCAGATCATCACAGCATCTAGCCAGAATGATTGCAGACAAGTTGGGGATTGAACTCGGTAAGAGTTCCGTAACACTATTCAGCGATGGAGAATTTCAGCCATGCTTTGATGAATCGGTAAGAGGATGTATGGTCTTTATCGTACAGTCGACAAACCCTCCGGCTGATAACCTGTTCGAGCTCCTTCTGATGATCGATGCAGCCAAAAGAGCTTCTGCATATAAGGTTATAGCAGTTATTCCGTATTATGGCTTTGCAAGGCAGGACAGGAAAGACAGGCCCAGAGTATCAATAGGATCCAAATTGTCAGCTGATCTGCTTAGTGCTGCAGGTGTCGACAGGGTAATTACCATGGATCTTCACGCTGACCAGATCCAGGGATTCTTCAATGTCCCTGTTGATCACCTTTTCGGTTCAGCTATCTTCGCACCCTACATTGAAAAACTTAAGCTGCAGAATCTTACTATATCAGCCCCTGACATGGGCGGGTCAAAAAGAGCTAATGCATACTCAAGACATCTCCAGTCGGAAATGGTTCTGTGCTATAAATTACGCAAGAAACCAAACGTCATAGAGGAGATGTCAATAATAGGTGAAGTTGACGGAAGGAACGTGGTAATTATCGACGACATGGTTGATACCGCAGGTACGCTTGTCCTGGCCGCCGGCATGATGAAGGAAAGAGGCGCCAGGAGCATCAGGGCTTTCGCCACGCATCCGATACTTTCGGGAAACGCTGTTCAGAGAATAGACGATTCGGCTATCGAAGAGCTTGTTGTAACTGATTCCGTGCCGTTTATCAATAACTCCCAAAAAATTAAAGTACTCTCAATTGCCGATATTTTTGCAAAAACAATACTGGCAGTCACAACCAATAAGTCGATAAGCACAAATTTTGTATTCTGATTCCTTTGTTCTATATTTGCAGGCCAAAAAAAATAAAAATGTCAAACGTGTGATGGGGGGTTATCAGGCGGATAACTTTTAGTAGCACAATAACTTTAAGACAAATGAAAACAATTGAGATCAAAGGATCATTCAGGACAGATTTAGGAAAAAAAAGCTCAAAACAGCTCAGAAAGATTGGTAACGTTCCATGCGTGATCTACGGCAAAGAGGTGAATATACATTTCCACGCCCCTGAGATTGCATTTAAGAATCTTATTTTTACACCTGAAGCTCATCTGGTTGACCTTAACATAGATGGTAAGGTACATAAGGCTGTCATTAAGGATGTTCAGTACCATCCTGTTTCCGACAAGATTTTACATGCCGATTTCATACAGGTATTCGATGATAAACCTGTTATAATTAATATTCCGATCAAGGTTTCAGGAGATTCTATAGGTGTGATTGCCGGCGGAAAACTGACTATAAAGAAAAGAAACCTCAAGGTAAAAGGATTGCCAAATAACCTTCCTGAATTTCTTCATATCGATATAACAAACCTGAAAATTCACGATTCAGTGAAAGTAGGCGATTTATCATATGACAAAATCGAATTGCTCGATCAGAAAAAATTAATGGTCCTCACCATTGCCACGTCACGTGTTGCACAGAAAGGTGAGACTGAAGCCGTTGCCGGAGCTCCTGAAGCCGGAGCAGAAACTGCTGCTGCAGAATAGACTTTTTTAACAACAATCAGACTTGATGAAATATCTGATAGTTGGCCTGGGAAATATCGGTGAAGAGTATAAAGATACCCGGCATAATATAGGATTTACAGTATTGGATGCCATGGCTCTGGCATCCAATACTTTTTTTACGGATAAGCGTTACGGAGCTGTGTGTCAGCTGAAATACAAAGGACGCGATCTTATTCTTCTAAAGCCATCCACCTTTATGAACCTGAGCGGCAACGCAGTAGATTACTGGTTGAAAAAAGAAAAGATCCAGCTCGAAAACATGCTGGTTATCGTGGATGATATAGCCCTTCCCCTTGGAAGTATCAGACTGAGGCATAAAGGAAGTGACGGTGGCCATAATGGTCTGGCTCATATAAGCTCAACTCTCGGAACAAATGAGTATCCAAGACTCAGATTCGGGATAGGAAACAGTTTCCGGAAAGGAGCACAGGTAGATTTTGTGCTCGGAACCTGGACTCATGAAGAGAAGAAGAGTGTTGAAGAGAGGATCTCAGTTGTGATAGAAATGATCAGATCATTCTCCTTTGCGGGAACCGAACTTACAATGACAGCTTTTAACAAGGTGGGGAAAATGCCCCCTCCTGCCCCTCAGAGAACCTGATCTGGCAGTATAAAATCGAATTATCAAATGACTGATACTAAACCCGTTCGGATTGACAAGTATCTCTGGGCAGTCAGACTCTATAAAACAAGAAGTATAGCCTCTGAGGAATGCAGAAAGGGAAGGATAATTATCAAAGATATTCCAGTCAAACCATCCAGAGTAATCTCTGGCGGTGAAATAATTCTTGTAAAAAAACCTCCTGTCAATTTTACCTTCAGAGTCATAATACCCATAGAAAACCGCGTATCTGCTAAAATTGTTTCACAGTTTGTTGAAGACCTGACCCCTGAAACGGAAAAAGCCAAGCTTGATATCAGTAAGGCAGGTGGAACAGGACACCGTCAAAAAGGAACCGGCCGGCCAACTAAGAAAGAAAGAAGGCTCATAGATAAATTTCAGGAGGATCCGGGTGTTGAATGAAATGGTGGTATAAAGACTTAATATTTCATAAAAACAGAATAAAGTTTTTCCTATTTTATTACAAAGCCTCCGATTTATTTAACTTGCACCTGCTTCATCACCCCATCAGCGCATAGCTGGAAGGGAAGTGTTGAATATCCGATCATTTTATGGGTAAAGAAAATATTGAAAAGTATTCTGCCGGATACGCTCTTCTGAAATCTGTAGCAGGTTTTTGGCACAATAATGTTTTCTACAGAAAAGTTATTGTGATGGGTCATGAAAATATCAATCCCAAAGATCCATTAATTTATGCTCCCAATCATCAGAACGCTCTGATGGATGCGCTGGCAGTACTGTTCACCCACAGTGGCCAGCCTGTTTTCCTTGCCAGGGCCGACATATTCAGAAAAAAAATGGTTGCAGCGGTGCTCTATTTCCTGAAAATTCTTCCCGTTTACAGGATAAGAGACGGTTTCAGCAGCCTCAAGGCCAATGATGACATATTCATAAAGACAATTGATGTCCTGAAAAACAGAAACGGACTTGTAATTCTTCCTGAGGGCGATCATGCCGGATTCAGGCGACTAAGGCAACTCAAGAAAGGGATCTGCCGTGTTGCCTTTCAATCAGATGAAGCAACCGGATTCAATCTTAAGATAAAAATAATCCCTGTGGGTATTGAATATTCACATTATACAAGGTACAGACAGGTTCTCACGATTAATTACGGCAAACCCATCGAAGTATCGGAATACCACGATCTGTACAGGGAGAGCCCCGAAAAAGCGCTGAATGAATTGAGGGCCAGACTCTCGGAAGAGATGAAATCCAATATGATCCACATTCCGGAAGATGATTATGATGCGATCGATGAGCTTAGAAGCATGATAAACGGCAGATTCGGTGATGATATCAAATTCCCCAAGATGTTCAGGGACAGGCTCATGGTTGAAAAACTGAACCAGCTTAAAAATACAGACAGAACTGCTTATGAAAAGATATGCAGCCTCAGCACGAGCATTAAACAGAAAACCCAAAAGCTCGGTATTGATTACAGGCTGCTGGAGAAAAAGAAGCATCCTTTAGGCTGGCTGATCGCAGGAATACTGGGAATAGTACTTACATTCCCTCTCTTTATTTACGGCAATATCTTCAACCTGACATTTCTCGAAATACCTAATCTCCAGATCCGTAAAATTAAGGATCCACAGTTCCATTCATCTGTGAAATATGGCATCTCCCTTGTGCTGGCTTTCGTATTTCTGCCTCTCTATCTGATTCTTTCACTTTTAATTTTTTCTCCATGGTGGCTTGGTCTGCTGATCTTTTTCTCACTGCCACTGTCAGGTCTTTTTGCATGGGATTACTATCTCGTGTTCAAGAGAATTAAGGGAGGATTTAAAGCGAGAGACCTGATACGGAATAAAAACAGTGAATTTGCGATTCTTAGGAATGACCATCAGGAGCTCCTGAAGCTTATTAAGGATTTGAAGATTAATGAAAAATAGCATTTTTAACAATAAAGTTGTATGGATAACCGGAGCTTCATCCGGAATAGGGGAAGCTCTTGTTTACCAGTTTGCAAATAGCGGGGCCAGGGTAATTGCATCCTCAAATGATCTTCCCGGACTTCAAAGGGTAAGGGAGGCCTGCGGCGATAAATCAGAACAGGTTACCTGTGCACCTTTTGACCTATCAGATACCTCAGGAATAGATGAGATTGTCAGTCAGCAGATTACTGCTAAAGGAAAGATTGACTTCTTACTTAATATCGGAGGGATAAGCCAGAGGGCACGAATAGATGAAACACCATTGTGGCTTGACAGGAAAATATTTGAGATAAACTATTTTGGAACCATAGCACTTACAAAAGCTGTACTTCCTTATATGATCAGGCAAAAATCAGGTCACATTATTGCCACCAGCAGTATTTCAGGAAGATTCGGATTTCCTCTACGCTCAACCTATTCAGCATCCAAACAGGCTCTGCATGGCTTTTTTGAAACACTCTACCTCGAAAACAAAAGTTCTAATATCAGAACTTCTGTTATTATTCCAGGCCGGGTAGACACTGCTATCTCCTATCATGCCCTGAATGCAACAGGAAAGGAACACGGCCGTCTTGACGAGGGGCAGGCCAAAGGTATTTCACCCGCGAAAGCCGCCCAAATAATCATAAAGGGCATTTTGAGGAACAAGAGAGAGATCCTCGTCGGCAAAAGCGAATTGATGCTTCTCCATATCAGGAGATATATGCCATGGCTGTTCTTCAGAATTGCCGACAAAATAAAATCAACATAAAAAGAAATATAATTACAATATGGAGGGATATGTATTAAGCGGGATCCAGCAGATGGGCATTGGTGTCACAAATGTACATGAAGCATGGAAATGGTACAACAGAACATTTGGAATGGATTGCCGGATATTTGAAGATGAGGCTGTAGCTAAGCTGATGCTTCCTTATACCGGAGGTGAACCAAGGAGCAGACATGCAGTTCTTGCCCTAAATCTTCAGAGCGGCGGAGGATTCGAAATCTGGCAGTATAAAGGAAGGGAACCGCTGAAGATTAAGGAGGAGATAATGATTGGTGATCTTGGAATCATAGCCTGTAAAATGAAGGTAAAGAATATTCAGGAAACATTTGCTGAATTTCAAAAGTCAGGCCTTGCCGTACCAGCAGCTGCCTCATCAGATCCATCCGGAAAGATGACTTTCTTTATGAAAGATCCTTATGGAAATATTTTTCAGATGGTGGAGGCAGACGATTGGTTCAGAAATGAAAATAAGAATACAGGAGGATCATTTGGCGCTGTCATAGGTGTAACCGACATTGAAAGATCAAGAGTTGTATATTCTGAGATATTGGGTTACGACAAAGTCATTTATGATTCGACAGGCATATTTGAAGATCTATCAGATCTGCCGGGAGGAAGTAAAGAGTGTCGCAGGGTACTCCTCGGAAGATCCGAACCATTTGCCGGACCATTCAGCAAAGTACTGGGAAACAGTGTAATGGAACTAATCTCTGTATCCGGGCACAAGGGTAAAAAAATATATGAAAACCGTTTCTGGGGTGATCCGGGCTTTATTCATCTCTGTTTCGATATGCGGGGGATGGATGAGCTGAAGAAATTCAGCTCCAAAAAAGGATATGGGTTTACAGTTGACAGTAAGGCGAGCCACGACGGCAACAGCTTTGATATGGGTGAAGCAGCCGGTCACTTCTCATATATTGCGGATCCTGACGGCACCCTGATTGAGTTTGTTGAAACACATAAAGTGCCCATTCTGAAAAAATTTGGTTTATATCTGGATCTGAGAAAAAGAGACCCTAATAAGTCACTGCCCAACTGGATTCTAAAATCACTTAAGTTCTCGAGGGTTAAGATCTGAAGAGGCTGCCGGTTACAGGTCTCAGGAGCTGGATGCACTATTTCCTGCCACTTCCTCAACTTTCCGGAAGACACGCATGAAATTACCGCCCCAGATCTTTTTGATATCGTTTTTTGTATATCCCCTGTGAAGCAGTTCAACAGTAATATTTTTCATCTCTGCCACAGACCTGCAACCCTCAACTCCTCCCCCGCCGTCAAAGTCTGATCCTATACCGACATAGTCGATCCCGATGAACTGAACAACATGATCGATATGATCGACAATGTCCTTTACAGTGGCCAGCTTCTCATACCTGCTTTTGATCTCGTGATACTCCTTGCGCACTATCTTCTTAACATCATCGGTAAGGGTGCTGTATTCCCCATACTTTTCCTTCAGAGCTTTGAGACTTGCATCCATTTCAGGATTAGGTTCCGGTGTTTTAAGATAATCGCTTAGAATGCATATTTGTATCACTCCACCGTTTTCCTTAAGGGCAAGAAGCATATCATCTGACATGTTCCGAGGGCTGCCGCACAATGCCCTGCATGATGAATGTGAGGCAATTACTGGTGCTTTTGTCACTTTGAGAACGTCAGAAAATGATTTATCTGAAATATGAGAGATATCTACAATCATTCCCAGCCTGTTCATCTCTCTGACAACCCCTTCACCAAAAACAGTGAGCCCATTATTTTCCGAACCTGCCGGGTCAGTGGACGAATCACAGATATCATTATTCCTGGAATGAGCAAGGGTTATATACCTGGCGCCAAGATCAAAGTACTGCTTTATCCTGGAGATGTCCTTTCCGATAGGATAACCGTTTTCAATCCCTATATAGGCAGCAATCCTGCCGGACTTTTTCAATTTGTAACCATCATCAGGTGTCAGGGCGATGCCGGCAACTGCTGAGTTTTTGTCGACATTTTTGTGAATGGAATTCAGAATACTGATCGCCTCCGCGTGTACTTTGTTAAAGGAGGAATCGTTCCTGGGACCCTGCCCGATAAATACAGCAAAAAATATCGCATGAAGTCCCCCTTCTTTCATCCTTGGGAAATCAACACACCCTTCCTTATGCATCTCCCCAAGATCAAAATCTCCATTTGAGAATTCCATGGGGGTGTCGGTGTGGGTATCAATTGTCAAAATTGAAGCATGGATCTTATCAGCACTTTTTATAAGTTTGACTTCATTGCTTCTGCAACCAGTCAGTATAGAAATAACCAATGAAACAGTGAGGAATAATTTCATGTTTATCGTGCTAGTTTGTGCTGCAAGATAATTAAAATGACTTCGAAGTATCTCAAAACATGATAATTTAACCATTTTTAACAATGAAAAAAAGCCCTGACGCAACGGTCAGGGCAGCCATGAAAAGAATGTAAAATTGCTTTTGACAGTAAAAGCTTCCTACTAAAGTTTCACAACTTTATATACGTTTACGGAATTACCCAGAGTTAATCTTATATAATAGATACCCGATGAAATGCCCTTCAGATCCAGCTGCTTTTCAGTCATTGCAGCCTCTATAATATCACTTTTAACAGTATTACCCTTCACATCCACTACCATCACCCTGATCTCGCCTGAAACAGCTTCGTCAAACTTCATAGTCAGAACATCACCTGCAGGAATTGGGTAAAAGTGAACTTTGACCCGGGTAGTGCTGTTTTCATTATTGTCTGTAATGACCATTCTATCCTGCTGACCCTGTGTGAGGATAACTGATTTATCAGCCGCTGTTGCAGAAGAAGCGAAAGTCTGACCGATTATCCAGCTCAGAGCTACACTCCCATTTATGCTCCCGGAGCTTGCTGCAGCGACAATACCCTGTGACTGAGCGCCTGCCGTAAGGGTACAACTCACAACTGCAATAATATAAAGTAGACCTTTCACTTTCATCATAATTACAGTAAAGATCTGTAACAATTGTAAAATTAGGCTAATTCCTGTCAAAATGCAATCAGATATCTCTCATTTTTTCAGGGTAATAATTAAAGAGAACAATTATATCCTGAAACTGGTGAATACACTCAACAGGAGAAGTATCCCTATTAGTATGATGACTATACCTCCCACCCTGTTAATTCTCACTATTGCTCTCAGTCTTATCTTTTTCTTAAACCGGCTTAAGAAATAGCTTAAAGAGAACCACCATGACATGGCGCCCAGAAAGACCCCGGGTATGAGGAAAAAGGGAACCAGTTCCGGTCTGACCCTGCCATTTATATGTATCCCTGAAAAGAATGCCACAAAGATCAATATGGTATAAGGGTTTGAGATTGAAAGGACAAAGACTGAATAATAATCACGCCACAATGATTTCTCACTCCTGTCCCTGTCCCTGAAATCCTTCACCGGATTTGAGAACAGCACCTTAATTCCTACAGCTATTACAATGACTCCTGAAATAATTGTGATTATAAAACGCTCCTCCTGAATGAAACCAATTATCACCGTGAATCCCAGTGCTGAAAGAACTGCAAGTAAAGTATCGGCTGTTCCAAGTCCGAGACCTGAAAAGAAACCTGACAGAAATCCGCGCTTTATTGTCCTGTTAATCAATATAATGCCAATTGGTCCCAGAGGCATAGACACTGCCAGACCCAGAAGTATTCCCTTAAGTAAAATCTCAATCGCCGGAATCATCAATAGTGAAAATATGAAGCAAATATAATATGTTTATACACTATTTAAGCGATTTTTGTTTGCGATCAGTGTTCGATAAATTATAGATTCTCTGTTTCTTCTATTATTTTTGAATTATAAATCACACTGAAGGAAATCTTGAAAACAAGGCACCGGAATGAACAAATATATATTGGTTGCGCTTTCGGTTGCAGGAGGCGTTCTTTGCGGATCTGCCTGGAGTAACTGGTGTTCAGGCTTAATACTGCTGATTGCATTCGTACCTTTCTTCCTGATTGAAACCTGGTTGTATGAAAATCCCAGGCAATTCAGCAAAAACTCATTTTTCACCTATCTGCTGCCCGGACTGGTTATCTTCTCCATTATGACTATGAGGTGGATGAGAGTTGCAAGTCTGACAGGAGCGATTTGCGTAATCATGGGCTTATCCTTTCTGATGGCTTTTGCTCTGTGGCTTGCTCATATTATAAGGCTTAAAGCAGGTAATATTCCGGGATTCCTGTCGCTGATCACATTCTGGTTATCATATGAATTCATCAGTCTTAACGTTAATATCGTCTCCCCCTGGATTAACCTTGGCAACGGACTGGCCAAAGATATTATGTTTGTCCAGTGGTATGAAGTTACAGGCACATCCGGCGGCACACTTTGGATCCTCCTGTCAAACCTTTTCCTTTCAATATTTATCGTTAAACATCTTGCCGGGGAAAAACGATCGGGAATATTCCTTTTTGTCTGGCTTTCTGTGGTAATAATTCCGTCAGGAATATCACTTACAAGGTACTTTACAATTAAACCTGAAGGAAACAGAGCTTCGGAAGTTTTGATTATTCAACCTAATACAGATCCCTATACTGAAAAGTTCACAGTACCCTTTGAAGTTCAGCTTCGGAAGGTCATCACAATGGCCAAATCGGAAGCGACTGAGAATACGGCATGGATCATAACACCTGAAACTACTGTTGATGACCCTGTGAATCTTGATGGTATGGACAGGAACAAGTATGTCGGGATGTTCAGGGAAGTTACGGGGAAGTATCCGGGTGCCGTTGTTGTGACCGGAATGGTCAGCTACAGGATCTATCCGGATCAGAATGAAGCGCCTACCAGGAGTGCCAGAAAGACTGATTCATCAGGATCCTATTATGATCATTTCAATTCAGCTTTTAAAATTGATACAGGCGATAATATTGAGGTATACCATAAATCCAAACTTGTACCCGGCATTGAAATGCAGTTTGCCAATGGTCCGGGCAGGCTCATAACAAGGATACTTCCCTATCTGGGCGGCACAAAATGGGGATATGGCATGCAGGAAGAGAGAACCTGTTTTCATCATGATCGTATGAGGCAGACAATCGGTCCCATAATTTGCTATGAATCAGTCTTTGGAAGCTTTGTTACAGGCTATGTCAGAAACGGAGCCGAAGCATTATTCATAATTACAAATGACGGATGGTGGAAAAACACTAATGGCTACTGGCAGCATCTCAATTATGCATCATTACGGGCCATCGAAACAAGAAGACCGGTAGCAAGAGCAGCCAACACCGGTATTTCATGCCTTATCGATATAAGAGGCAAAAGAACGGCAGAATCGGAATGGTGGAGCCAGTCCACCATCAGGGGCGAAATAATTCCCGAACAAAGGATCACCCCATATGTAAAATATGGCGATTACCTCCTGAAAATTTCGGTTTTGACAAGTGTAATTTTGCTTCTGGCAATCTTCATCATCAAACCTCTCCGAAAAAAAAACCTGATTTGAATTAAAATATGCAACCCTTGAAGTTTCTTTTTGTCTTTGTAACCAGATAAGCTTATCAGGTGGATAATTTGAACATTTATATACATGCGCCCTTAATTGAGGAATGCCGTAATGGGAACAGCAAGGCTCAGTTCAGGCTTTATGACCAATATTCAAAAGCTATGTACAACCTGGCATACAGAATTCTTAGTAACAGGGAGGATGCTGAAGATATTCTGCAGGAGTCATTTATTGAATGCTTCAGGAATATTTCATCATTCAGGTTTGAATCAACGTTCGGCGCATGGTTGAAACGGATTGTTGTCAATAAATCAATTAATCAGTTAAGAAAAAAGAAAACAGACCTGACATTTTGTGAAACACTGCCCATTGTAGCCGAAGAAACGGAGGAGGAACCAATATATGATATAAAAGAAGTTTTCAGGGGTATTGAAAAGCTTCCTGACGGTTACAGGATCATTCTGACTCTTTATCTTCTGGAAGGTTACGACCATTCCGAAATATCGCAAATACTTGGTATTTCTGAATCTACCTCGAAATCTCAGTATTCGAGGGCAAAAGAAAAGTTAAAAAATATTCTTCCAAAAAAACAGATGTATGGACAAGCTTGAGGAATATATCATGAAAAACCGGGAAGGACTGGACAGGTACAAACCAGCATCCGTCAACCGGAGAAAAATCAGAAAGGGATTGAATGCCGGTAATCTTTCACGATACAGGTGGATATCAGTGGCGGCTATGGTGGCAGTCATTCTGGGTACAGCTGTTGTCTTCCTTAAGCCCGGAAACAGACTTTCCAGGCAAGAGAGAGGAGAGGAAAACTTCAGAATGATGATGAAGAATAACTCACAACTCCGGGAAACAGAGATCTATTATAACACCCTGGCAAATTCTCTTTACAGGGAGGCAACTCCATTGCTTGCCAAAAATCCTGAAATGGAAAAAGAACTGTTTTCCGACATTTCACAGATTGACAGCATATGTTCGGAAATAAAAAAGGATCTTAAGGATAATGTCTCAAACCAGGATGTCATAGAAGCACTGATTCAGAACTACAGAATTAAAATCAGCCTTCTTGAAGATATGCTGGAAGTACTTAAGGAAAATGATGATAATCGCATAAAAAGAAACAACCATGAATTATAGATTAATCATATTACTGACAATTGTCCATATGATCCTTCAGCCTGTTTCTTCACAGGGGAACTCAGAGATCAGAAACTTTATCAAAACCCTCCCGGCAGGGAAAGAAACAGAACTGGAGGTATTGAATAAATATGGTACAATTGAAATCACTCAATGGAAGAAAGATTCGGTAATGATCAGGGCCGAAATCAAGGCCGTGGCTTCCAACAGGGAAAAACTCGATAAAATGTTTGACGGAGTAAGCATCAGCATGAATGAGTCGAAATACCAGATAAGGGCTGAAACGAAATTTACCCAGAATATTGGAATGGTATTCGAAAATTTCAAAGGGATGACAAGTAAACTCATTTCATACGATTCCAGGGTTGAGATAAACTATTATATCAGTATACCCGGATATATCAACCTCAAAATTGAGAACAAATATGGAGATGTTTATATGGAAGATATTACCGGCGATTTTTCAATCTCACTCTCCAATGGCTCATTCAAAGCCAATTCTCTTGGTAAAAACTCAACTCTGAACCTTTCATTCTGCGATGCTGCAATTAATTCAATCGCCTCAGGCAGGATAGATGCATCATTCTCAGAACTCAAATCAGATGAACTTGGTGATGTTTCAATTAACTCAATATCATCTAAATATGAAATTAAAAAAGCCGGCACAGTAACTATTGAATCACGCAGGGACAAATTTTATATTGATGACATAAAAACCATTAAGGGAACTTCCTACTTCACAGATTTCAATATCAAAAGGCTGAGAGCAGAGACCAGCCTCTCAACCAGATACGGGAACCTGACTATCGACCAGATTGACAACGGATTCGAATCAGTCAATCTGAATACAGGCTATTCCGATGTTTCACTTGCCTTTGAACCCGGCTCTTCATATAATCTTGATATCAGACACCTGAATGCATTTCTTGTTATTTCTGACAAGAATGCCAAAACAGAAAAGAAAGTCCTGAATGAAGATAAGAAAGAGTATATAACCTCGGGAACAGTCGGTAAAAGCAGCAGCGGCTCCAGGGTAAGCATAGATGCAACCCACGGAGATATTTATTTAAAATAAAAAGGCAGTGAATGCAACCCTTGCATTTTTATAATGTCTTTATGGCTGAGAAACAAAATTCAATGATTTTATAATAACCAATATTCTGAAAAGATTGGCAAAGCCAGCAACAGAATAATCTCAAAACTACGTAGAAATGAAAAAAATATTTCCAATTACCCTTATGCTGGCATTACTCTTCTCTGTCGATTTATCCGGCCAGTTAACAACCCGTCAGGCAGGAGTGCGGATGGGTTACAGGGGCGGAATTTACTACCAGGTAAGTTCTGAGACTGGTAATGCCGAAACTGGCTATAATGCAATGCTGAGTTTCAATAACAGGGGTGTCCAGATAACCGGACTGAAAATAATCTATGAAAATACACTAAGCAGTATCTCTCCGAATCTGTTCTTTGGCTGGGGTTACGGGGGACATGCCGGATTCATCTATTCTGACCATTTAAGGTCGATGGGTGAGGATTACTACTTCCATGATAACAGGTTCTGTCCGTTAATCGGCCTGGATGGTTGGCTTGCTGCGGAATATAGAATCCGCGATATCCCGGTCATTGTCAGTCTGAATCTTAAACCATATTTTGAAATCACCGCACCGGCATTCGTCAGATTAATGCCAGGAGATTTCGGATTATCAATTTCATATGTCTTTTAATCAACTTTTTATAATCTAATAAATTGACTGAAGAACTAAATTTTAATATTTGTTAATGATGAAAAAAACTATTTTTGTTTCAGCCTTATTGGTTCTGTTGTGTTCGGCCTCTTTCTCCCAGGAACACGAATCGACTAAGAAAACCCAGGAATACAGGACATTACTTGGTCATGACAAACACAGTGGTTTTTATGGCGCCTTTACTATCGGTTACTCACAGATAGAAGATAAACAAGCAGTTGTTTTCGGAGGAAGATTCGAATGGATAGCAGGGCATTCAATCGGACTCGGATTCGGGGGAACTGGCTTTATCAATGAAAATCACTTTGAACCTTCATTAAACAGCGATGTATTCCTTACAGGCGGTTATGGAGGGCTCTATATTGAACCCATTCTTTTGCCAAACTCCCCGGTACACCTCTCCTTCCCAATCCTGCTGGGCGGAGGAGGGATCTCCTATGTAACTGAGAACTTTGACTGGGATCACAATATGATCCAGGATTCCGAGGCGTTTCTTATTGCCGAGCCGGGTGCAGAACTGGAGCTCAATCTCACCAGAAACTTCAGACTGGCCATTGGCGCCTCATACAGGTTTACAACCTCATTTGATGTAGGAATGCCTCAGTCAGCTTTAGTTAATTCCAGTGCGCTGGAAGGATTTACATATATGATGACATTCAAATTCGGCAGATTCTAGGTTCTTCTCTGTGCACCTCTGTGCTTCCTCTGTGAACCTCTGTGTTAGTTTTTTTATTACACAGAGAAACACAGAGAATACACAGAGTGACACAGAGATATTAAAGCCTATTTTTCGTTGAACTTCGCCACACCTTCATCAAGCCATGCTTTATATTCTTCAATATTGAGATTTGTCGGCATGGGTTTATTTAGCGGATTACCCTCATGGTCAGTAATCACATAGAGTGGCAGGGCATTGGTTTTGAATTTCGTTATCTCAAGATCTTCGTTTTGCTTACCGATACTCTTCTTTATCTTTCCATCAACTGCCGATGTGATCCATTCGCTTTCCGGTAATTGTGTCCTGTCGTCGGCATATAAAGCAATAATCACAAAGTTTTCCCGTAAGCGCCTGAGTATCTCCGGATCAGACCATACCCTTGCTTCCATAAGCTTGCAATTAGCACAGGCATGACCTTTAAAGTCAATCAGAACAGGTTTACCCTGCTCCCTGGCGCACTCCAAACCCTGCTTAAAATCGAAGTAGCCTTCCAGCCCCGGAGGCATATCAAAAATATCACCATGCCTGGGTTCTGAGCAGAGCTTACTGGCTGGCTTATTAGTCAGAGGGGCTGAATGAACGGAGGTGTTTGCTGAAATAATTCCGGGAAGATTCAGTTCTGAGGTTGACTGCGATGGCAGAAATGACGAAAGCCCCTTCAGGGGAGCCCCGAAAAGACCCGGAATAAGGTACACAACAAATGAGAATACAATAATTATAAGGAAAAGGCGGAATGTTCCGATATTCTGTAAATCACTGTCATGGGAGAATTTAATTTTTCCGGCAAGGTAAAAACCAAGCAATGAGAACAGAACAATCCAGATAGCAAGGAACAGATCTCTGGATAAAAGTCCAAGCGAATATACACTGTCAATAGTCATGAGAAATTTCATGCTGAAGGCGAGCATAATGAAGCCAAGAACAACCTTTATTGAGTTGAGCCAGCCACCTGACTTTGGTACCTTGCTCATAATTGACGGGAAGAGGGCAAAAATTGTAAATGGAAGAGCGAAAGCGAGCCCAAATCCAATCATGCCCAGGGTAGGTCTTAATACATCCCCGGAGGCAGCTTCAACCAGAAGAGCTCCGATAATGGGACCGGTGCATGAAAATGAAACAATTACTGTTGTTAGTCCCATGAAAAATGATGCCATCATACCACCCTTATCGACTCGTGAATCGGCTCCGGTGGCCCATTTGTTTGGCAGAACAATCTCAAATGCTCCGAAGAATGATGTCGCAAAAATGACAAACAGTGCAAAGAAAATTACATTCGGCAGCCAGTGAGTGCTTAATGTGTTCGCAAAACCTGCACCAGCACTTGTAAGAGATACGATTATCCCAAGAGAAGAGTATATAAGAACTATTGATACCCCAAAAATAAGGGCTTTTATGACTGATTTTCTCCTGTTATCCGATCCCTGGGAAAAAAATGCTACTGTCATAGGTATCATAGGAAAGACGCATGGTGTAAGAACTCCGGCAAACCCTGCCAGCAGGGATATCAGGAAAAATCTCAGCAGCCTGCGGTCAGAAACAGGGCCGGACTGTCCGGATTCGCCGTCACCTGATGATGCAATAGTCTGATTTGCGGATTCATCCTTAATATTTATTTCAAATTCCACATCCTTCGGAGGGGAACATGTTGCATTGTTACATGCCATATAATTAACAATGCCCTTTACTGTAAAAGACGATTCCATGGCAGTTATCTTCTGCCTGAACTCCGCCGTTTTGCTGAAGGTTTTGATCTTGAAACCAAATGCTTCGTCAAGCACCTCAACTGCAGTTGTTAATTCATATGCTTTTCCATCAGGTTTAAAGGCGGACAGACTGTCAAGACTAAAGGAAGTAGGAATAGGTCCTCCGTCCGGAATATCCATTGAGTACATATGCCAGTGCTCTTCGATGGAAGCTGTAAATATGAGTTCATACTGCTTTTCTCCCGTTTTCACATAGCCAAAATCCCATTTAACAGGATCATAAACCTGTGCGGAGGCGGAAGAGCCAAAAAGAATTAAGAAAATATAAAATATAAATTTCCTCATTATTGCAGGTGTTAACAATTAAGAACTTAAATCAATTAAGCGCAAAGGTCGCAAAGTTTTTTCGCAAAGGTTGCAAAGAAATAAAAAGAATTTGCACAGATAGCCAAAGAGTCCAGAAAGTTATTGAGAACACCTGTCTCATCAAGAAAATAACTGATATGATTGTTCCCCTTCACAATTTGCACTGAGCACTGAGCTCTGAGCCATCTCAGGCCAGATCTATTTCATTATCATCCCTGTCATAGAAATGATACTCAAGCATATGATATGAAACAACAGGTTGAACCTTAAGGCTGATTTTGTATTTTAAATTCCATCTTCTGAACTGAGGGAATAGTCCCTTTTTGAGATATGACGCTACAAAAGGATGAACATTCAGGATCAGTTTTCTTGTCTTTATTTTATCGACAATAAATGAGAGTCCTCTCTCAAGTTCATCGGTAAACAGTATTGTTGGCCTTGTTTCACCGGTTCCCTGGCATGAGGGGCATTTCTCATCAGTGACAATATTCATTTCAGGTCTGACTCGCTGCCTTGTTATCTGCATCAGTCCGAATTTGGTCAATGGAAGGATATTATGTTTTGTTCTGTCGTTAGACATAACCTCCTTCATTTTGTCAAAAAGCTGTTGCTTGTTCTCTGCTGATTGCATATCGATGAAGTCAACCACGATAATTCCACCCATATCCCTCAGCCTGAGCTGTCTTGCGATTTCTACCCCTGCCTCCATATTAACTTCAAGGGCATTTGATTCCTGGTCATTTCCTGACCGTGATCTGTTACCGCTGTTAACATCGATTACATGCAGGGCTTCTGTATGTTCAATAATAAGATATGCACCATGCTTGAAAGAGACCGTCTTGCCAAACAGGGCTTTTATCTGTTTATTGATACCAAAATGGTCGAATATAGGAAGAGTGCTCTTATAGATTTTAACTATTTTTTCCTTCTCAGGGGCGATCTCTCTTATATATAACTTTATCTCTTCAGCCATTGAGGAATCGTTGACATGTATACTGTTAAAAGTCACATTCAGCATATCCCTCAGGATTGTTGATGTCCTGTTCATTTCACCGATAAAAAGCTTCGGTGTCTTTGTCTCTTTCCTTAGGGACTGAAATGATGATTCCCATTTCTGTACGAGATCGCGAAGCTCAGCGTCAAGCACTGCAACCTTCTTTCCTTCTGCGACAGTCCTGACTATTACACCATAGTTTCTTGGCTTTATGCTTTGGACCAGGGTCTTAAGGCGGCTTTTTTCTTCGCTGCTCTCTATTTTGGAAGATATTGAAACTTTATCTGAATAGGGCATCAGTACCAGGTTTCGTCCGGCAAGAGATATTTCCGAAGCCAGCCTTGGCCCTTTGGTAGATATTGGCTCCTTGGTAATCTGAACTATAACAGTCTGGCCTACAGCAATAACATCTGTTATCTTGCCATCTTTATCTATGTCAGGATCTGGCTTGAACTTATGTACAGGCGGGACTTTACCCTGCTTTTGAATAGCAGTAGTATAATATTTATGCTGTGTTCTGAACTGTGCCCCCAGATCGAGATAATGGAGAAAAGCATCACGTTCATACCCTACATTAATAAATGCTGCATTTAGTCCGGGCATGATCTTCTTTACCTTCCCAAGGTAAATATCCCCGACTGAAAACCTAATATTTCGCTTTTCCTTGTTTAACTCAATTAACTGTTTGTCTTCCAACAACGCTAAAGAAACATCGGAATCACCAACATCAATGATTAAATCCTTGTTTACCACTTCACTATATTAATCTGAGTTAATCTGTATTCTGAAATATCTGACATAATGATATAATAAACCTAAAGACCAAAAGATCTTTAGGCTTATTATATTCTTTAAATGACCACGTAGTTATACGCTACTTCTTTTTATGTCTGTTCTTCCGCAAACGCTTTTTGCGTTTGTGAGTGGCCATTTTATGTCTTTTTCTTTTTTTTCCGCTTGGCATGGATAATTACTTCTTAGCGTGTGATTTAACTTTTGTTATGAAAGATTTAGCCGGCTTGAATGCTGGTATATTATGCGCTGGAATAATGATGGTTGTATTTTTTGAAATATTCCTGGCTGTTTTCTTGGCTCTTTTCTTAACGATGAAGCTTCCAAATCCCCTGAGATAAACGTTATTACCTTTTACCATAGAATCTTTAACAGTTTCCATCAAGGCTTCAACAGTTTTCTGAACTGTTACCTTTTCAATACCAGTGTTCTTGGCAATTTCATTAACAATGTCTGCTTTAGTCATTTTTCGTGAAGTTTAAAATTCAACAAATTATTTTGAGTTTTCGTTTTTTCAACTGTGCAAATATAAAAATATTATTTGTTTAAATAGAAACACTTACATAATAATTTTTTTATTAAAGTTTTTATTAATGCCTTAATTACAATGAAATAGATAAATGGCAAAAGTGAACCTCTCCTGTCACATCAATATCCGCGGATTATAAAATATACCTTTTAACCTATCCCCTGACCTCTGAGACCAATAATTCTTATTATATGGTTTTTGGTTGCACGAAGAGGTTTTTTTATTAACTTTACTTTCCGTTATCCGTAAATTATATTTAATACATAACTACATGTCAATCAATAAAGTTATACTTGTCGGTAATGTCGGAAAAGAGCCCGTTATCCGCTATTTTGATAAAGGTGTGGCCAAGGCAACTTTTCCACTTGCGACCAGTGAATCCTACACAAATCAGCAGGGAGAAAATATAACTTCCACAGAATGGCATAACATAGTATTATGGCGTGCTCTTGCAGAAGTTGCAGAAAAAACTGTCAAAAAAGGATCCCAGATTTATATAGTCGGAAAGATTAAAACCAGATCTTATGTCGACAAAGACGGAATAAACAAGTATATTACTGAGATTCTTGCGGATATATTAATTGTACTTGATAAAAAACAGGTACAGGGAAATGCAGCAGCCCAGGCTGATTTTGCAAAAAATGAGATTCATGGAAAAGGATCATCCGGACAGGCTGTTAATGAACCGTCAACTCCATATATACCTAACGAGGATTCCAGTAATAAAAGCTGGTCTGAGACAGGTGATGATATTGATGACCTGCAAAAAAACAGTCAAAGTACCGGCCAGAACGAGGATGATCTTCCTTTTTAGCCAGGTTTTACTAAAAGATATTTAATTTTGGAACCAGTTAACTCTCTATCCTTTATTTCAACAATTGCAGCTATATCAGTCCAGGCACCTGATTTGCAGACTATCACCGGATTAGCTTTACTGGTGATACTTCTTGCAGGATCAGCATTGATGTCAGCTTCAGAAGTTGCATACTTTTCATTCAGACCAGAGGATATAGAACATTTTAAAACGAATAAAAACAAACAATCCAAAACGGCTATTAATCTATATAACAATCCTGAG
Organism: Bacteroidales bacterium; assembly: GCA_016715075.1. Lineage (GTDB taxonomy): Bacteria > Bacteroidota > Bacteroidia > Bacteroidales > VadinHA17 > LD21. The sequence continues at coordinate 207,746 of JADKBK010000001.1, read as the reverse complement.
AGACTGCTCAGTACTGTCCTTGTAGCAAATAATACTATAAATATTGCCATTGTCCTCCTCTCAGCCTATCTGAGTACAAGAATGTTCGACTTCAGTTCCGAACCGGTCATTGGTTTTCTGATAAATGCTGTTGTCATAACTTTTTTGCTTCTCTTTTTCGGTGAAATAATGCCTAAGGTATATGCCTCAAGGAACCATATAAAAGTGGCGCTTGCCATGGCATATCCTCTTAGATTTATGGAGAGCCTCTTTGCTCCTGTGACATCACTGCTGATGCTCTCCTCCTCTTTCGTAAAGAAAAGGACCGGAACAAGACGATCGAACATCAGTATGAATGACCTTTCTGATGCACTTGAACTCACTTCAGATGATTTCAATGAGGACGAGAGAATTTTGAAGGGTATTGTCAATTTCGGAAATATCAATGTAAGCGCTATAATGTGTCCGCGAATCGATGTAACAGCAATTGACATCAAATCTGCCTTCGATAAGATTGTCAATGAACTGATCAGCTCAGGTTTCTCAAGAATCCCCGTCTACTCAGGGTCATTTGATAACGTGAAAGGTATACTCTATGCAAAGGATGTACTTCCCTATGGCAATAACCCGGCTAATTTCAAATGGCAGACTCTTTTGCGGCCTCCATATTTTGTTCCTGAAACAAAGAAAATAAACGACCTCCTGAAGGAATTTCAGACAAAGAAAATACATGTGGCAGTTGTCATTGACGAATATGGTGGAACTTCAGGTATCGTCACTCTTGAAGATATACTCGAAGAAATTGTAGGCGAAATAACTGACGAAAGTGATGAGGACCAGGAGCTGTACCGCAAACTGGATAATAACAAGTATTCTTTCGAGGGCAAGATATTATTAAACGATTTTTATAAAATTCTTGATATTGAAGAAGATATTTTTGAAGAAGTAAGAGGGGAATCTGAAACTCTTGCCGGCCTCATACTTGAACTTACAGGCGAAATTCCGGTTGCCGGACAGTCAGTAAACTTTGGGAAATTTGTTTTCAAGATAAACTCTGCCGACAGGAGAAGGATAAAAGAGATCCATGTTGAAATAAAAAGTGATAATGAGGATATTAAGACAGAATAGGCTTTTATTTTTACTGGCATTTATAACCCTTACCTCCGGTTGCAGGGAGGTAGCTGTTCCAAAACCTGCAGGATATTTCAGGATAGATCTCCCGAAACATGATTATGTATTATTTGATAATCAGGTAGAAATAAATAAAGATCTTCCTTTCTCATTTGAATACCCTTCTTATGGTAAGCTTTCTGCAATAACTGAAAATGTTATGGAACCAGGATGGTTGAATATTGAGTTTCCGTTCTACAAAGCAAAGATATACCTGACTTATAAAAATATTAATGGCAATTTTGACGGCCTGATGGAGCAGACTTATAAGATGAACGTGAAAAACCACATCTCAAAAGCTGATGCCATCAAGGAACAGGTTATCAGTAATCAGGAGAATAAGGTTTTCGGCATCCTCTATGATCTGAAAGGAAATACAGCCTCAGCGGTACAGTTTTATGTCACAGACAGCGTAAAACACTACCTGAGGGGATCACTTTATTTTGCTGCTGAACCCGATGCTGATTCCCTTGAACCGGTAATTAATTTTTTCAGAGGAGATATAATACATTTAATCGAAACTCTGAAATGGAAAAACTGACACTTATTTCTTATCAATGGGTTGTATAACAAAACATTATCTGAACGAGTTCTCCATACTGGGGGTGTGGAAGATTGAGGAGGAGCTGAATGCCATGCTGGAACTTGTTTCTTTGGATAGTGATGAAAAGAAAAAATATGCAGGCTTCAGCAGCACTTCGCGTAAACTTGAATTTTTAAGCGTAAGAGCCCTGCTTTCTGAACTGATCGGCAAAGAAGCCAAAATTGTTTATAACAAGAATAATAAACCATTCCTGAAAGACGGCTCACGATTCATCAGCATATCCCATTCACATAAGCTCACTGCTATTTTACTGAGTACCAATGAAAAAGTAGGGATAGACCTTGAATATATGAGTTCAAATATCGCAGCAATAGCTTTTAAATTCCTCAACTGGAGAGAAAAGGTCACCAGGGAAAACGAAAACCGCCGGTATCATCTTTATCTTCACTGGTGTGCCAAAGAAGCCCTGTACAAGATCTGTGACAAAGAGGGCATAAGTATCAGAAAGAATATTACAATCGAACCTTTTAACGTTAAGGAATCAGGTGAAATTAAAGGACATGTTCATACTGATAAAATCAATGAATCATTCGATCTGTATTATTCAAAATACGATAATTATGCTATTGTGTGGACAAAAAAGAACTATCAGATACGCATGGCTGACCCGCAGATTAAATAGATGAGAAGAGCAATATTTCCACTGAACAAAAGCATAGGCCTTCTGCTTGACCCTGATAAATCGAAGGGAGAGACACTCCGGAATTTACTCACTGTTGCTGAAGTGTGCAGGACTGATTATATTCTGGCAGGCGGAAGCCTGACTTTCAGCAGTATGGACAACCTTATTGACGAGGTAAAGAAATACTGCTCAATTCCAGTTGTCCTTTTCCCGGGTAATCTGCTGCAACTTACCTGCAAAGCTGATATAATTATGCTTCTTTCCCTGATTTCAGGACGCAATCCTGAATTGCTTATCGGTAATCATGTTACCGCTGCTCCATTTCTTAAAGATGTGAGAGACAAACTTATCTCTGTTGGGTACATCCTTATTAATAGTGGTAACAGGACCTCTGTTGAATATATAAGTCAGACCGAGGCAATTCCTTCCAACGATCCTGAGATTGCTGTCGCAACAGCCCTTGCCGGAGAGATGCTCGGCCTTGGAATGATATATCTTGAAGCAGGAAGCGGAGCAGGGAATCATGTTCCTCTAAGCATTGTAGAAGCTGTAAGGGAAAATGTTTCCATACCGATCGCAGTAGGCGGAGGTATTACAAATAAAATGGAGATTGAGAGCATTTTCAACGCAGGGGCTGATATGATAATCCTTGGAAACGGATGTGAAAAGAATCCTGAACTGCTAAGAGATGCGTGCCGTGTAAGGGACACACTAAGGTAACTTTGGATAATAATCAACCACCTCTCCCTTCGGGATAGGGGCTTGAAAAACAAAACCGGCAACAATCTCCTCCCCCTCCCCCCTCTGGGCTTTGGGAAAAAAAATTTTCTACAACCCCAAAACACCTTATTATCTTAAGGTTTAAAACTTATCTGAACAATTCGATCAGCGGCTCACCAGTACAAGCATTGGGATATGGTATTTTGCACAGGGAGGACAACGTGGCAGCTATATCAGTCATGTTCACCTTCCTCGCAACCACAGACCTGTTTACTGTCCATCCATACCATATCAGCGGAACATGCGAATCATATTCATACGGAGAATTGTGATTTGTTACATAGTCCTCATCTTTTTCTATCCAGCCCGGATTAAGAGTAACAATAACATCACCAGACCGCTGGGAATTAAAATTATTGATTATCCTCTTCAGGTTGCCGTTACCAAAATCATTCGCTTCAAATGCAGAATAGGGATAGGCTGCAGCAACTCCGGAGAACTGAACAAGAAACCTTGCAACCTTTTTCTGAACATCCTCAAGAGGTATACGTGCATCTTCAATAAGTGTCCTGTTGAGGTAAACCTGCCTCTCAGAATAGCCTTTAACCCAGTTACCCTCACCATAAACAGCATTCAGGTAGCTCCTCAGCAGCTGTAAAGCCTGGTTTTGTTTAAAATATCCGGCAGGTATATGATAACTCTCGAGAACTGCTGGTATTTCAGAGATCCCATGGGCAGAGGTAAAATAGATGAGTACATTTTTCTTACCTATACTGTCATTCACATATGTGAGCAGATTTTTTATTTCGTCATCAAGCCGCAAAATAGCATCTTCCATCTCAACAGATGATGGTCCGAATCTATGCCCTATATTATCAGTTGATGAATAGCATATTGAAAGATAGTCAGTTACATCGTCCCTGCCAAGCTTTTCCTTTTCAATAAGCCGGACTGCAAGGCTGGTAGTAAGAGAATTCCCGAATGGGGTCTCCCGTAACATGGCGAAATCATTTCTGGAACCTGACATAAACTTTGATCTCAGCTTTTTAAGATCGTAAGGGAAAAAATTCTGGGAGTTAAATCCTACTTCGAATTTATTGGAATCGGGCAGGCAGTCTGCATAATCAGATAAGGGTCTTAAAAGATTCCATACACCGTTGAGGTATGACTCAGGATAATTCATTGCATTGAAATCCATTACCCAGCCCGGAAGTGAATTATTGAAATAAGTGCTTGTCATCCATGTTCCCGTAGTATTATCAAACCAAAAAACACCATCTGCCGAATGTCCGGTGGAAAGGATGGCTGAATTATCTTTCAGCCCTATTCCAAATACTTTAGCCAGTTTATTTGTTGCCATCTCCAGCTCATCAGAAAAGGTTGAAGCCTGCAGATTAACCGGAGAATTAAGTCCCGATTCAAAACTCCCTCCCACAGGATTAACATCTATATCCCTTGTACAGTATATTAGTTCGTTCCTAAGGGGTAAATACCAGTTATCTGATGTTATCCCGTGAAAGGATGGCTCGGTGCCTGTTGATATCGTCGCATGCCCTGGAGCTGATTGTGTAAGCATATAATCAAATGAGGCATTTTTAAAATATGTCCCTTCATTTATAAGTTTCTTTATCCCGTTTTCACCCAGTTTTTCCCTGTATTTCTCCAACTGATCATACTTCAGCTGTTCAACCACAATGCCTATTACCAGGCGTGGCTTGTCAGGAGGAATATATGCACCCTGTCCTGACAATTTCAGTAAAGCAGATAACAGGAGAATTATTGAGACGGAACATTTATTTACTACTTCACCGATCTTCATATCTTATATGCAGGATTTCTTATGAATTAAAATATATAACAGGCTTAACTTCACACGGAAGCAAGGTGCAAAAATACTTGTTTTAATAACAGATGCAAATGATGTTGATTATTTAATGACAATGAACCTGCCCCTGCAGGATGATTTCTTTCTGCTGTTTGTAAATACCGCTGAATATATACCGGAGGCCAACCTGCTGATATCAATAATCAGAGGAATATCACTGTAAGCTTCAGTGTCATATTCCAACATGACCTTACCGGAAGAATTTATTATCATTACATTAACACTTCCGGTTACGTCATCTGTCAGAACAGCATTTATGACCGATGATGCAGGGTTAGGATAAAGGGCAGGAGGCTCAGGCAGCAAAGAGTCCGGAGGAATTGTACCTTTTACCATATATACGGTAATATCTGTTTTTTGTCTGTCATTTGCTGCGACATTAATTGTAGTATCCCTGTAACCGGATGCACTGAATGTAAGCGGCCAGATCCCAGGATATATCATTCGTACAAAATGGCCGGTGAGAGTATCGGCATATACCTGTGAACTGTCTTTATCATGACCCTTAATGAAGACTTCTGCCGGCACCGGGGCATATGATTCGGAATCAAGAACAACTCCGTGAATCCCATAAAGTGCATTTTCAAGATAACCAAGCAGTGAATGCCGGTTATTTTCCCATAAAGCTGAAAGCTGATCTGCAGGAGTAACATACTGATCATCCACCTCTATCGTGACTTCACGACCATGCAGTTCCTGAGTCATAAAATCCTGTCTGCCACCCTTTATCACATACCATACAGATCCCCTGGTGACGCCATTATTCAGACTCCGCATATAGTCAGGATCTGAATAGATATGCACAGTGTCAGCATAGGCACGGCTTATCTCATAGAACCAGGTGTCATCCGCATGAAATTTTGTAAGCCACCTGTCCCACGGATAATTGACAACTTCATTGCCCGAATGAAAATTGGCAGATATTACAAATCTGTGCTTCCTCATAAACCTGATCATATCAATGTTTTCCTTAGCATACTGTGTATCGATCAGTGTAGGATCGGGGAAGTCGCGGTTAAGATCTTTCCCAAGTGCATTATACCTGACGGGTGATGAAATGGAATTTCCCGAATTATAGGTTCCGTCAGGATTGGCGAGTGGATTGATCCAGATTTGAAGATTATCGGTAAGCTCTTTCACCTGAGCATCTTCACTGTAGTTCTTAAGAAGGAAATCAGCGAGCCTCAGCATCATCATAAAGCCTCCGGTCTCATCACCATGCATTGTTGATGTGTAGAATACCGAAGGTTCAGCTTCATCAGCTCCCGGATTGTCTGATATTTTAAGAGCAAATACCATCCTGCCGTTAACAGATGTTCCGATAGTATCAAGCCGGCAGAGCGTCGGATAGTTTAACTCAAAGCTCTGCATCAGTGAATCATACTGTGTATAGGTCGGATAACTGTCCCAGACAAAAGCTTTGCTCTGAGCACCGGAAGAAAGAATGCCTTTAAGATCTGGTTTCTCCTTTATTGAATAACTGTATTTCTGACTGAGGAACCATTCAACAGTTAATTTGGACAAGCTGATTTCAATGATCTTATCTGTAACATTTAAAACCGAGACTTTCTCCGAAAGGTAATCCAGAGTCCTGTAGTCAGAATATGGAACATAAATTTCTGTCTGACCATACCGGTTAACCAGATCACGTACTCTGTCATTGTCGCTTAAATTCCGTGAAAAAGACAACAGAGAAAAACAAACTGATAATAAGAATATTACGAATACCCTGAACATTAGAAGATTATACGTTAAATCTTATATGTAATATATCGCCGTCTTCAACAATATAGTTTTTGCCTTCGACAAAGAACCGACCGGCTTCCTTGCAGGCATGTTCTGAACCAAGCCTGACAAAATCGTTGTACTTCATAACCTCTGCCCGTATAAATCCTCTTTCCAGATCGCTGTGAATCACACCTGACGCCTGTGGGGCAGTCATACCCACCTTGATTGTCCAGGCCCTGATCTCCATTGGACCTACTGCAAAGAATGTCCTGAGATTAAGCATCTTATATGCAGCTCTTACAAGTTTATCAACTCCCGGTTCAGTCAGTCCTGCATCTTTAAGAAAAGCCAGTCTGTCCTCACGGCTTTCAAGGTCGGCTATTTCTGCTTCAATATCTCCTGCTATTACAAGGATCTCAGTGCTTTGTCCCTTCAGAAACTCTCTTACTTTTTCAACATATTTATTACCGCTAACTGCTGATTTTTCGTCTACATTACATACATAAATTACCGGCTTCATAGTGAGAAGGAACAGATCATCTACAAATTTCCGGTCATCATCCTTTACCTCAAGTGACCTAGCATTATTGAAATTCTCAAAATGCTCCCTGTAAACATGCAGTACTTCGACTCCCCTTTTGGCATCCTTATCCCCCGCCCTGGCAGCCCTTTCAAGTCGTTCGATCTTTTTTTCCACCGACTCCAGGTCCTTGACCTGCAACTCGAGGTCAATTGTCTCAAGGTCCCGTACCGGATCAACCGAACCCTCAATATGCGGCAGCGCATCATTGTCAAAACATCGCAACACATGTATCAATGCATCGGTATTCCTGATATCGGCCAGGAACTTGTTTCCCACGCCCTCACCCTTGTTTGATCCTTTTGCCAGACCGGGAATATCAACGATTTCAATTGAAGTGTGAACTATTCTGTCAGTAACCTGGTGTTTTTCAAGCTCCTGCAATCTGGGGTCAGGCACCTGCACAACTCCGATATTTGATTTTGTAGCACTGAAGGCATAAGCATTAGTTTCACCTTTTGTATTCGAGATACAGTTGAAGATCGTTGTCTTTCCAACATTCGTTATCCCGATAATTCCGCATTGAAGAGCCATTTGGTATCCTGATTAGTTTACAGCCAGCAAATTTATCACAATTCCGGAGATAATTCAAGATGATATAACAGAAGCACAGCTGTAAAAAAGTCCCAGAAACCTCTCCGGTTTTGCCTCCCCTGTGAAAGGCAAATCTAACCGCAAGGTCCTACCCCCGAAGTTCGGGAGCTATCGGGATTACCCAAAGGCACTTATTGCACAAAGATCGCAAACCCGCCTGTCTGAAGGCAGTGATCGGACACAATGTTTTATCTTGCGTCCTCCCAGAAGACATTTCAATGATCCTCAGGACTAGGTTTTCGCTCGAGATGAGGCCTCGTTAATATATTTTCACACCAACCATTAAACCATGGAACGGTTTTTGAATCTAACAGAAAATGCCCGACAAATAAATAGTTTCTATTAAACCTGAGGAAAACATATCGGAAGTATTAAAAGCTGACAGGGATAAGGGTTTCCGCCTCCTTGTTGAAAAATACAGTTCCAGGCTTTACTGGCATATACGCCGGCTTGTAATATTACACGAAGATGCCGATGATGCACTTCAGAATACATTTATTAATGCCTGGAAAAGTATCGGAGATTTCAGAAATGAAAGTTCAATTTATACGTGGCTCTATACAATTGCTACCAATGAAGCTCTTTCACTGATAAATAAAAGGAAAAAAAATGCTGCTGTATCAATTGATGATATTGAAAGTATATTTGCTGGTGCCCTTGAAGGAAGCACATGGTTCGATGGTGATGCAGCCCAGATCAGGCTCCAGAATGCCATACTGCAGCTGCCTGAAAAACAACGCATTGTATTCAATCTTAAATATTATGACGACCTGACTTATGAGGAGATGAGTAAAATACTGAAAACATCAGTTGGAGCGCTTAAGGCATCATATCATCATGCTGTTAAGAAAATTGAGATATTAATTACACGTGATTAAACCTTTGCAATTAAAAACTATCTAAATAAATAATGAAAAAGTCGGATAATATACCGGAAAAGAATCCTTTCAGAGTACCGGAAGGATATTTTGAGGAGGTAAACAATAAAATTATTGTTGCCACTTCAGGGAAAGGTAATCCGGACCTCAGATCACCATTATTTGTAAGACTGAAACCATATCTTCTGGCAGCTGCTTCTGTGGCGGCAGTAATCTTCCTGAGCTATACTGCAGTTAAAATAATTATACCTCACGGGAATAATCTGAAGGAATCCGAACTTATGCAGGATGAATACTTCAATCCATATCTAAACGATCTTGATATTTACTCACTCGAAGAAAATGCAGCATTATTGGTAATGCCTCAACAGGGACCGGATGTGAGTAAGGCAGAGATAATTGAATACCTGGTACAGGAAAATATTGAAATTGATGATATATATGAACAGCTCTAATTGTCAGATTATGAAAAGAGGATTGATGATAGCAGTAATTGCATTGACAATCCCGTTAATGCGTCTGGGTGCACAGAATCCCAATCTCGAAAAGTTCAGTACTTACAAGATAGGGTTTTTCACAAAAAAGATGAATCTTACTTCACAGGAGGCGGAAAAATTCTGGCCTGTATATAACGATTATCAGAAACAGAAGAATCTGATCCAGAGGGAAAAGTTACTTCTGAGCAGAGAATTTAATCAGAATGAAGCTTCCCTTGATGACAGACAGCTGACTGAAATGGGCGATAAACTGATAAAGTACATTTCAGATGAGACTTCCCTGGCAGTTGCATTTCACAGGAAAATAAAAGAACTGCTTCCCCCTGCCAAAGTAATAAAATACTACCAGGCTGAAAATCAATATAAGATACAGCTTTTAAAGGAATTGCAGGAGAACAGAAAACAACGCGGAGGGAACACTGATCCCGATTTTTAACTCCTGTCAGGTTCAATAAATATCTTATGAACCTTAAGTTGGCAGTTGGCAGTTGGCAGTTGCCAACTAACAATAATCCATCTTGAAATGGCTGAAAGAAAACTAGAAATCAAAACTCCTGATAAACTCAACTGATCTCGCAATATCTTCATACATTACCTTATCATCAGTAATGAACTGAACCGATTTGCGGTATGATTCAACCACATTTTCGATGTAGTCAGATGATCTGAGTGGTCTCCTGAACTCCAGAGCCTGTACTGCAGTAAATAATTCAATTGCCAGTATCTTTTCGAGGTTTTCTGCAACACGAAGAAGCCTGGTGGCGCCATTAGCTCCCATGCTCACATGATCTTCCTGTTCGTTTGATGAAGGAATGGAATCAACCGAAGAAGGGGTGCATAGCTGTTTATTCTGGCTTACAATTGATGCTGCAGTATATTGAGGGATCATAAATCCGCTGTTAAGACCCGGATTAGCTACCAGAAATTCAGGAAGGTCTCGCTGACCGGCAATCAGCCTGTAAACCCTGCGCTCAGAAATGCTGCCCAGTTCAGCCAGGGCAATTGCAAGATGATCAAAAATAAGAGCCAGGGGCTGACCATGGAAATTTCCTCCCGATATTATAAGGTCGAGTTCCGGGAATATGGTAGGATTATCGGTTACTGAGTTAATCTCTGTGAGGATAACAGTTTTGGCATAGCTGATCGCATCCTTGCTTGCACCATGTACCTGGGGTATGCATCTGAAAGAATAAGGATCCTGCACATGAGCTTTATACCTCGAAAAAAGCTGGCTCCCTTCAAGGATCTTCCGGAATCTGTCAGCTGTGGTTTTCTGACCTCTGTGCGGCCTGATTGCCTGGACACATTCAAAAAACGGATCAGGCCGTCCGTCATAAGCTTCAAGGGATATTGCTGAAGCCACATCAGCAACATTTGAAAGCCGTTCGGCCATCCACATCACATACACGCCGTAGGCGCTCATGAACTGAGTGCCATTCAACAATGCAAGACCCTCCTTTGATTTTAATTCAACAGGCGCGAGTCCGGCCTTTTTAAGGATCTGACCTGCCGCGCTTCTTTCACCTTTATATCTTACTTCTCCCATGCCCAGAAGCGGAAGTACCAGGTGAGCTAGCGGTGCCAGATCACCTGAAGCCCCCAGTGATCCCTGCTCATATACAACTGGTATAATACCTTCATTAAAAAAATCTATCAGCCTGTTAACAGTCTCAACCTGAACACCTGACTTACCATAACTTAATCCATGAATTTTCAGGAGAAGCATAAGCTTTACAATATCCTCCCGCACAATGTCGCCAGTTCCGCAGGCATGCGACTTCACCAGATTCTCCTGGAGCTTATTCAGCTGATCGCTGCTTATTGTTTTCTTATGTAATGATCCAAATCCTGTTGTAATACCATATATCGGGGAAGAGTCAGTCCTGAGCTTATGATCAAGATAATCCCGGCACTGCCTTATCAGGCTCACTGATTCATCTGACAATGAAATTTTTATGTTATTTTTAAAAATTTCCCCTATCTGCTCAAGGTTCAGATCCATGGGAGATATCTTATGAGTCATCATCTATTTTTATTAGTTTGGGTTGAACCGGATTATTAAACCGGCCTGATATTCTTCTTAACAAAGGCCTCAAGGTCCTTCAGAAGTAGATTTTCCTGTGCCCCGGTCGACATATTTTTTATATTTAAAGAATTGCCCTTTATCTCATCCTCACCTGCTAAAATGATAAAGGGGATCTTTTTTGAATCAGCATACGACATCTGCTTTTTGAGCTTAACTGTATCGGGAAAAAATTCGGTTCTGATGCCGAGAGTGCGCAACTGATCAATTATACCAAGAGCATAATCAGCTTCATTTTCACCGAAATTCAGCACCAGCACTTCAGTTGATGAAACAGTGATCTCCTTAAACAGATCCATCTGGTTAAGAACATCATATATCCTGTCGGCTCCGAACGAGATCCCTACTCCGGATACTCCTTCCATCCCAAATACACCGGTAAGGTTGTCGTAACGACCACCTCCGCAAATGCTCCCGATACTTACATCTTTAGACTTAACTTCGATGATTGCGCCTGTATAATAGTTCAATCCTCTTGCCAGTGTCAGATCAAGCTCGACATCACATTTTAAAGTGCCACTGCCAATGTAACCGAAAAGACTCTTCAATTCAGATATCCCATTCATGCCCATGGCAGAACCGGCAAGAAGATTACCAAGCTTATCCAGCTTGGTCGCGGTGCTGCCTTCAAGCTGCAGCACCGGCTGAAGAGCTGATATCGCCTCAGATGATAATCCTTTACTGCCCAGTTCTATATTGACAGCTTCTATTCCAATCTTTTCAAGCTTGTCGATTGCAACAGTAATATCTGTTATTCTCTCCTTCTCTCCGATGTATTCTGCTATTCCCGACAGGATTTTACGATTATTAATTTTAATGACTACAGCTATTTTAAGTCTGCTAAAAATATCATCAACGATCTTTATAAGCTCATATTCGTTTAACAGTGAGTCACTGCCTATCACATCAACATCGCACTGGAAGAATTCGCGGTAACGGCCTTTCTGGGGCCTGTCGGCACGCCATACCGGCTGTATCTGGTATCTTTTGAAAGGAAATACCAGTTCATCGCGATGCTGAACAACATACCTTGCGAATGGAACAGTCAGATCGTATCTTAAACCCTTTTCGCATATTTTTGAAGAGAGCTTTCCTGCATCTCTCCAGGCCAGCTCTTCATCAGCAACTGCAGAAAGGACATCACCGGAATTGAGAAGCCTGAAAAGAAGTGTATCTCCCTCATCCCCATACTTGCCCAGAAGAGTTGTGAGATTTTCCATAGCAGGAGTCTCAATAGGCTGATATCCATAAAGCCTGAATACCTGCTTGATGGTCTCAAAAATATATTCTCGCTTCAGCATGTCACTGGTTGAAAAATCCCGTGTTCCTTTGGGAATGGAAGGTTTTAAAGACATAATCTGAGAATTAAAGATAAAAGACAAAAGTAAAAAGACAAAAGTAAAAAGATAAAAGTAAAAGAAAGAGTAATAGGAAAAATTAAGGAACGTAGTGACGAAATCCTGCAAAGCGGGAACAAAAGTATAAAAGAATCTGAAAATGCGAAATAAGCAGGATGCAAGGTGCTTTTAACAATGCAGGGTGCCGTGTGCAGGCTTCAGTTGAAAACCTGTCATCAGTTCATTTCCTGCTCTGAGCTCTGAGCCTTAGCCTGGGAGCCCTAGTACTTCTCCGGTACGAAGGTCTGGTCAGTCACCGGCGGTCTTACGTATGCCACATCATGTTTCAGAGGAGGAAGCTTGAAAGGTTTAGGAGTGAGATCCTCATATGGAATAAGTGTGAGAAGATGATCTATACAATTGAGTCTGGCCCGTCGTTTATCATCGGCACGCACGACATACCATGGAGATTGCTTTGTATCAGTGAAGGAGAACATCTTATCTTTTGCCATGGAATATTCTACCCATTTGTTACGTGATTCCACATCTATCGGACTTATTTTCCACCGTTTTGTCGGATCCTTTATCCTGTCCTGGAATCTGTTTTCCTGTTCCCTGTCACTCACCGAGAACCAGTATTTAATTAGTATAATACCTGACCTTATAAGCATTCTTTCAAATTCAGGGCAAGACCTGAGACATTCCTCATACTCATCATCAGTACAGTATCCCATAACTTTTTCGACACCTGCCCTGTTATACCAGCTCCTGTCAAGCAGAACTATCTCGCCTCCCGAAGGAAGCTGAGATACATATCTCTGGAAGTACCACTGACTCTTTTCCTTTTCAGTAGGGACACCAAGCGCTACAATCCTGCATATCCTTGGATTCATGCATCCGGCTATCGTCTTAATCACACCACCCTTACCGGCAGCATCCCTGCCTTCAAAAACAACAACCACCTTCAGCTTGTTGGCTTTCACCCATTCCTGAAGCTTGACGAGTTCTATCTCGTGCTTCAAAAGCAGATCTTCATACTCTCCCTGTTTAAATTTTTTCTTCTTTTCCTGCTTGATATCATGATACAGGTCAGGTTTCTCTATACTCTTTATCCTGCTTTTTTTCTTTTCATCTTTTTGTGCCATGACATAACTGATTAACTGACTCATCAAAATACCTAAATTAAGGAATTCTAATGGAATAGTAATACAAAAATGCCAACTATCTGTTCTGAAACGGTACGGAGGTAGCCCGCAAAGAAATTCCTGCCTTAAAAGTTCAGTAAATATATTTTACGATATAAATGGTATTACCAACGGGTATTTGAACTGTTCTCCCTTCGAAGCTTTTACACTTGCAATAATTATACAGATAACCTTTAGGGTCCATAGCAGAGCTAATATTGGAAACCCGATTATGATGAAACAGAGGGGTATGGTCAACACAATATAAAGAAGTATAGATAACTGGAAATTGAGTGCATTTCTGCCGTTTATATAAACCCAAACCGATTCGTCCTTCTTTGTAAGCCAGCAAACGAGTGGTCCGATGATCCCTCCAAATGGGAAAAAGAAACCTGCAAATGCTGCGAGATGACAGAACATAGCCCAGTTTCTTTCAGTTTCTGTTAATACTCTATTCTCTTCCATGACGCTATTGTTTATTAAAAGACGGCCAGGTTTCCGAAATGCTGCATAAAGCTTACTTTGCAAGCCTTTTCAGATCAGCAGGCAGTAACCCATTAGGATTTGACTTGTCTATGAGATGCTGATGATAATAATACATGTTTGAATCATCAGTACCTATCAGCATCTTAAAGCAATAGCCTGATTTTGTCTCCCCCACGGGGCCAACCTTATGCAGTATCAGAGTATTTGGAGTTTTTTCCTCAATAGCCTTCATGATATCTTCTTCTGATACAATCTCGATCTTATGAGGATAGATGGCTTTGATTTTACCAATGGTGGATACATCGGGTGAAAGATCTTCCTGCTTCACAAGGATTGTTTTCTCAGATACTTCGGGTATATTCTTGTTATAATATTTAAGGTATTTTCTGCCTGTCAGCGACGGATCATCTGAAATCATTGCTGCATGTTTCTGCATAAATAAGAGTATTGCACCCAGCTTATAGCCGTACTCAAGGTCATCTTCACTGGCAAAGGAGAGAGGAATTGCACATATCTCAGGCATCTCTCCCAGATTACTGCCACTCTTTCCCTGCAGAAGATTGATAAAATTGTAAAGAGCCCCTGACTTATCCTTTTCGTAATTTGTCTGCGTGAGTACAATAAATGAGTATTCAGGCTTGAGCCTGCGTACATTGAAATCTTTAACCTGAATAAATTCAAAGGGAGTTATGGTCCAGTATTTCTTAACAGCCTCTTTAATATAGGTATTAAAGGTCGACATCTGGTCCTCCTCCATCACAATGCATGTTTTTGATGCTGTGAACTGTTTAATCTCATCTTTATTTGGGAATGGAGCCTGTCCGTTCATCATAATGGCAACACAGAGCAGGAGGGTGCTTGTAAATATTAATCTCATAACGGTCTATTTTTCTACTGGAATATAAAGGGGATTCTTCTCATTGAATTTCCTGATATACACAAACATCAGGTCCTTCTTCTTTTTGCCTGAAAGCTGAACATATTCCTCGTACAGCTGACTGTCTTTCATAAGCAGTAATTCAGTATTATCGACATCAAACTCAAGAGGTTTCCCGCTCTCAAAATCTATAATGTACTGCTTTAGTTCTGTGCGGGGCATGCTTGACTGACTGTATGGTGAATAATACGGGGAATAATATGGTGAATAGTAATTTCCGTAACCGTAATAGGGCGAATAGTATGGGTCATAATACCCGTAGGGTGAGTTGTTATACCGATTATCATATGTAGTTATGTCAGCCACAAAATGACAGATATTGCCAATAAAGGTGATCCTGTTGAAATTTTCCTGGACCTCAATATATAATACTCCGTTGCGAGAGTAACCCCAGATATCGCTCTTAGGCACCTCCTGTCTGATTCCCATATCATCATAGAAATAGATCTTATCGCTCTCCATTACCCGTTTAAAAAACTCCCTGTCATTATAATCTACTGAAGTGAGCAGTTTGGCCTTTGGTATGGGACTATTATTTCTGACCTGCTCAAAATTCAGATAGATACCATCTTTAAAACGAAAATCCGGAGTGTATTTAACCATTTCTGTTCTTAAGCTGTCCTGTCCGAATACTGAAAACAGAGGTGCTGCAGAAATAATCAAACTTATTAAAAGATATATCTTCACATTTCTATTCATAATGAACAATCTGTAATCTTTCCCATTCAAATATCGTACCGTAACAGCAAAATTAATCTTTTCCTTGAAAGGTTGTTAATTTAATGTGATGTATATTTCAGGCATGTTTTTATATTTTCACTAAATTTACAGAACTCCAAAAAATAAGATTTATGATAAATGAATCAGGCAGTATTAACAGGAATGACAGCTTTGACAAGTCACCTGATGAGTTTTTGGATAAGAGCAGGAAAGAAATTGAAAAATACGGCATTTTCGCACTTTTCGCACTTATAGCGGCAATTCTCCTTCTATCTTTCGGGCTGAAGCTTGTCTCAGGAATATTAATTATTACGGGAGCAGCGCTTGGCCTTGTTGTTATAAGAAAAGTCTCATCGCTTAACAGTATTATAAAGGAATCCATTAACTCTTTCTCCTCATTGAACGAAAGGAAAGATGATGTAATAATTGATTTCTCGCACAAGATAAGGGAACCACTTAATAATCTGGTTATTGTGGTTGATATGCTGATTGAATCCGGCCTTCAGAAAAAACAGAAGGAGCTTCTTGAAACTTTTATCGCTTCGACCAATAATATGGTCACAATTGTCAACGAACTCACAATGAAATCGGCAGGAAATCTCAGTTTTCAGCAGAGGAAAGCGATAAAATTCAATCTTTTATCGACAATTCAAAACACAATAGAACTATTCAATCTTAAAGATAAGGCAAGCATAGATTTTATTCTGAACAAGAAAGAGTTCAGCGAACTTGAGTGTTTCGGCGATCCGATTATATTGAAACAGATCTTTCTCGATCTCTTCAGTACCATTGAAAACCAGATCTCAGACAGAACGACCAAGGTTACAATCAACCTTAAAAAAGAGAAGGAGACGGGTAGTGAAAGCTATATAGGGCTCAGGATACAGACTGATAAAAGCATTGTATTGATTGATGATACAGGCAATGAACGCAGTCTTGCTGCCAGGCTAATAGCATCCAGCAATGGAACTTTCAGACAGGAGGTTGGGAATAATTCTTCAGTCCTTAATATACTGCTGCCCTATGTTTCTCCTGTAACTGAACCAAAACAGAAAATTGCCTCTCACAAGATTGAAGAGCTTATACAAAAGGAGAAAACGCATAAAGAGATGAAAGATCTTAAAATTCTCCTTGTAGAAGATAATCTTATAAACCAGAAGATAACACTGCTTACCCTTAAGCCATTGGTCAACACTATTGATACCGCGGCAAACGGCAAAGAGGCTCTAGATAAATTCGGCACCAACAACTACGACCTGATACTTATGAACATCAAGATGCCGGTGATGAGCGGACTTGTAGCAGCGGAGAAGATACGTGCGCTTGAATCAACGACCAATTCGCACGTGCCCATTATTGCTATTACTGCCAATGCTATGATCGGGGACAAGGAAAAATGTCTTTCAGCCGGTATGGATGACTACATAAGCAAACCGTACCAGCCTGCAGCTCTTATCAACAAGATTAAAAATATGCTTTAGATGTTATTGCTGAGCGGACGGAAACCAATAACCATAATATCATCCACCTGCACATTGGAACCGATCCATTCGCGAAACTCCTCTTCAAGAACCGACTTCTGATCCTCAACGGCGAAACTGTGGATCTTGGTTAAAAGGTACCTGAACCTTCGATACATGAATTTTTTATTTTCGGATCCCCCGAACTGATCTACATAACCGTCGGAGAAAATGTAAAAGATGTCATTCTCAAGCAGATCTATCTCATTATCAGTATATGAGATCCCTCCCGGATTCATCCCTATCATGAGCTTGTCACTTTTTATCTCGCAAAGACTGTTATCCCTTATAAGATAGAGAGGGAAGAATGCCCCTGCAAATACCATTTTCTTCTTTAATTTATCTATCCGGCATAAACCAACGTCCATCCCATCCCTGATAATTGTCCCGATGTTTTTCTCACTTGAGAAGGTCTTTTCAAGCGCCTTATTGAGAACTGAGAGTATCTCCGATGGTGTCTCGATATTTCCTTCATTGATTGCCTTACCCAGGATCTCGATACCAATCATTGACATAAGGGCTCCAGGCACTCCATGCCCGGTACAATCCGCCGCCGCAACAAATACATAGTCTCCCTTCTCTCCTATCCAGTAAAAATCGCCACTGACAATATCCTTGGGCTTGAACAATATGAATGACTCGTGAAAATGTTTCCTGAAATAGGTCTCTGAGGGTAACAGTGCTTCCTGAATTCTTTGCGCATATACCAGGCTGTCAGTAAGATTCTTGTTTTTAAGCTCCAGCTCAGCTTTCTCTGATTCGACAAGATTAAGGTGCTCCTCCCTGTTAAGAAGAAGCCTTCTTGTAATAAACACTCTTCTCGCCAGAAAAATTATAACCAGCACCAGAAAAACAGAAGCAAGAAGCCCGGATAAAAAAAAATTGAATCTGCTTATTGTCATAACGTACTCTGTAACATCTGACCGGCCATGCAAGGTCAAAATGAAATCCATTACGGTTGCATAACAATATGTAAAACCCGGCATTCCCATTAGAAATTACAAAAATATAGTAATTATTCTGATAGCAGCAGCTATGTTATCAAAATAAAACTTATGATCCATCAACAATAATTTCATCATCTCCCTTCAACACCAGACTCCTGTAAGCTTCAGACGGAGATTTGAGTAACGGTCCCAGTCCGAGCAATTCCCACTTCCTGTCGATATCTGATATAGTTTCAATGTCTGAACAAACCACATTTGGCCATTTTCGTGTGAATCCGCCTTTTCTGAAGGCTTTTATCGTGCCATCAATCATTAAAGTTGATTTACCCAGGAAGTGATGATCCCTCTCCGGATCAGAATTTCCCAGCACCTGCCATGTCACCATATGCAGATTTTTTGTATCAACGGTATAATCGACCACCAGGATTAACCGGAAGTAATCCTTCTGATCAGAAGCGCTGAAAAGCTCCTTTACCTTCTCAACAGCATCAGGATCATTAAACCTTCTTACTGACACAATTAAGACTGGTATTTTCTTATTGAAAAGGTCAGTATTAAAGCCGGTGATCAAATTATTCCCTGAAAAAAAATCCTCCTTTAAACCGGAAGGCAACACTGATTGGGCATTGAGCTCTGTACTGCCCCTATTTTCCTCAGCATGTTTAATCGTGGCATCGATTCCCAGCTTCCCTCCAAATGAAAAAGCATCAGAGGAGTGGTCAAGGACATCAAGAGGCCCATGACTGAATAAAAGATCCCTGCGTATATCGGTATTTTCAAAAACATGATTAACGAGATCACTGTAATTCCTGATATCAATATTTCCGCTGACAACCACCAGGTACTTGGAAAACATCATCTGTCCGGCTCCGGATAAAGAGCTGATAACCTTCATGCCCTGACCTGGATAGCTCTTGTTTATTTTAATAATAACCAGGTTATGAGCGACTCCGGCATCAGGCATATGAAAATCCTCAATTTCAGGTTGAAGTGTCATTTTTATCGGGGAGAGAAATATTCTTTCGGTGGCTTTTGCAAGCCAGGCATCTTCCTGTGGTGGTATACCAACTATTGTAGCAGGGTAAACAGCTTTTTTAGAATGTGTTATACAGGTAATATGAAATCTGGGGTACCAGTCGGCCAGGGAATAAAAACCCGTATGGTCACCGAAAGGTCCTTCCCAGACAGGCTCTTCTGACGGATCAACGTAACCCTCCAGTATAATATCAGCATCGGAAGGTACATAAAGATTGTTTGTCAGGCACCTGACCATCTTTACCCGTTTCTTCCTGAGAAATCCGGCAAGGATAAATTCATCTATCCCATCCGGAAGAGGTGCAGTTGCAGAATATGCATAAACAGGGTCGCCACCGAGGGAGACTGAGACAGGCATTATTTCACCCTTCTTCCTCCATGCTTCAAAATGAGATGCACCGGTCTTATGGCGCTGCCAGTGCATTGCTGTAGTACTCCTGTCAAGAATCTGCATCCTGTACATGCCTGCGTTTATCTTTCCCGTATCCGGATGAATTGTATGAACCACCGGGAGAGTTATAAAACGTCCTCCGTCATAAGGCCAGCATTTCAGGACAGGAAGTATCCCTGTGTCAGGATTTTTATGGATTACCTGCTGACAAATTCCTCTTCGCCTGCTTCTGGATGGCATATAACCCGCAAGCTTTATAAGAGCTGGCAAGGAAGAGAGTTTTTTAAATATTGTTCCACCAGTATCTGATAAGCCTGCAAAGAGCTCATTAATCTCCCTTCCTGCATCATCAAGATCACTTCTTCCTATGGCCAAAGCCATTCGTTTTTCGGAACCATATGCATTAATAAGAAGGGGGAAACCGGTTCCAGTGTTTTCAAACAACAGGGCTTTACCTCCGGCTTTGGATATACGATCGGTAATTTCTGTTATCTCAAGTTCCGGATTAACATAATCTGTTATTCTGCTTAGCTCATCTCTTTTTGCCAGTTCATCAATAAAACCGGCCAGTCCTGCATATGCCATTCCAGATATATAAATATGGTGACAGGTAAAGATATTCAATTTTTGCCTTTGTGGACCTTTGTTATACTGATTGCTATCGGGACCTTCGTGTTCCTTTGTGTTTAAATGAATTAAGAATAAACACAAAGTTATTTCGTTAAATGTTTCTCCTTTTTTTTATTTTATATAGTTCTTTGACATTTTGTAATCGGGAAAAAAGGCCCGCTGGCGCGGATTTGCAATCCGTGCCAAAAAAAACATCATACAATGCACATTTTTTACCAAACAATGCCACTAACTAATTGTCTATGTTTTGTATATATTTAACAACAAGGTATTTGAGAGATTAGTATTGGCACGGATTGCAAATCCGCGCCAGCAGTGGGGTTCCTTTGTGAGGTACTTTGTGATTCTATGTGTTTCAATGATTTAGAATTAAACACGAAGAACACTAAGGAAAGCACTAAGTACACAAAGGGTATCACGAAGTACGCAAAGGATTTTTTAAGAGATGAGGCAAGGGATAAAACAATAATGGGAACTATTCGCTAGGAGTAGTTCCCATCCACCGCTTGCAACCGAGGTTGTTTACGGAGTCAGATTACTGTTATTCTGGCCGGCTGCATATTTTGATACATGATCATTTTTTTGCAACCCATGGCTTTCGGGCTTTGCCTGTTACGGCAGAACCTTCCGGCTGTCCTTTCTTCCGATAAATCGGGATTCCGGGACGAAGTGTCTTTCAGGCGCTGTTGCACATTTCCCGAAGGAGATGACATCAGTTTCAGAAAACCCGGGGCCGAAGCCTTTCATTTTCCGAAGCCCTGTGACTCAATCTCTGAAAGAACGTTTCCGGTCTTCGCTGATCTGGCGGACATATTGAACGTTTGGTCCTTTAGTCCGTACTCCGGCTCTTCTGATGTGCAGACCCGAAGGTCTGGATGAAGCTGATAGTGTTTCATTTAAGTAACCTTTTCCGCTTCCGCATCTTTGGAGCAGCCTTTTATCGCTCACCTGATGAATCAAATTTAAACCAGGAAATGCAAAAAACAATAGAATGTTGGTCGTTAATATAAACCCTGTTTAAACAGAAGATATTAACAATTGTTAATAACGACGGGAAGAAAGGCAATACCTCATCCCCCGCCCCCTTCTCCCGGTGGAGAAGGGGAGAAAATACAATATTTTTTTGCCCCTCTCACCTGGGAGAGGGGTTGGGGAGAGGCCATTTGAGAGAGGCTGTTGAATAGAAAAAGGCTGCTTTTAGGGCAGCCTCTCAATTAGTTAGTCACAACAAACTCTTAAGCGAGCAGAAAGTATAACTATTTTTTATATCCGTAAACAGCCAGCGCACCGAGTGTCTCTTCGATTCTGAGCAACTGGTTGTATTTTGCAATCCTGTCTGTTCTGCTTGCAGATCCTGTCTTTATCTGACCTGAATTGGTAGCAACAGCTATATCTGCAATCGTGGTGTCTTCGGTTTCACCCGATCTGTGTGATGTAACGGTTGTATAGCCAGCTCTGTGAGCCATCTCAATAGCATTGAGAGTCTCAGTAAGAGTACCTATCTGGTTTACTTTTATGAGAATTGAATTTGCACAACCCATGTCGATACCTTTTTTAAGATATTCAACATTTGTTACAAACAGATCATCGCCAACAATCTGACATTTCTTTCCGATTCTGTCGGTAAGCATTTTCCATCCATCCCAGTCGCCTTCAGCCATCCCATCCTCAACAGAGTCAATCGGATATTTATTCACCAGCTGTTCGATGAAATCAACCTGTTCTTTGGATGTTCTTCTTGCTCCTTTTGGACCTTCAAATTTAGAATAGTTGTATAAACCTTCCTGATAGAATTCTGAAGCAGCACAATCGAGTCCGATAGTTATATCAGAACCAGCCTTGTATCCTGCAGCAGCGATTGCTTTAAGGATTGTTTCCAGAGCATCTTCCGTTCCATCAAACTTGGGTGCAAAGCCACCTTCATCGCCGACAGCAGTGCTTAAACCACGGTCTTTAAGAACTTTTTTAAGGGCATGGAAAACTTCTGTTCCCATTCTTAATCCTTCCTTAAAGGAGGGAGCTCCAATCGGCCTTATCATGAATTCCTGGAAAGCTATCGGAGCATCTGAATGTGATCCTCCGTTGATAATATTCATCATTGGTACGGGAAGGGTTACAGCATTGGCACCGCCAATATAGCGGAACAATGGAAGTCCGTGAAATGATGCAGCTGCTTTGGCAACGGCAAGAGATACTCCGAGAATGGCATTGGCTCCAAGATTGCTTTTTGTTTTTGTTCCGTCGAGGTCAAGCATCTTCCTGTCGATTCCGGCCTGATCGGTGATATCCATACCAATAACTTCCTCTGCAATAACGTTATTCACATTATGAACAGCTTTAAGAACTCCTTTTCCAAGATAACGGCTTTTGTCGCCATCCCTGAGTTCCAGCGCTTCATTTTCTCCAGTTGATGCACCTGATGGCACTGCTGCCCTGCCAAAATAACCACTGGCTGTCATAACATCAACTTCAATTGTCGGATTGCCGCGGGAATCAAGAATCTCACGTGCATGTACACTAACTATCTGACCCATAGATTTTTTAATTAAAATTTAACAATGATGCAATATATAAAAAAAGGGACGTAGTCTTTATGACTTATCCCTTCTCTTTAAAATATTTCTTTAAACATTTTTTTTACACTTCAGCAACACTTTCTCCTTTGATATCGTCAGCCTCTTTTACAGGTTCTTCTGCTTTGGCTGCCTTGGTTTTTGAAGCTTTGGGAGCAGCGGTTTCAGCAACAGCGCCCTCTTTTTTCTTGGTAACTCTTCTTCTGCGGGTAGTTTTTGTTTTTGCAGCTTCACCACCAAGCATGGCTTCATTATAATCAACGAGCTCAAGAATACACATGTCTGCATTATCTCCGATCCTGTTTCCCAGTTTCAGTATTCTTGTATATCCACCCGGGCGTTCGCCGACCTTAGGTGAAATATCCCTGAATAATTCAGCTACTGCAGTTTTATCCTTAAGATAGCTGAATACCACTCTTCTTGAGTGTGTTGAATCTTCCTTCGATTTAGTGATAAGAGGCTCAACATAGGTGCGTAATGCTTTTGCTTTTGCTGTTGTAGTCGTGATCCTTTTATGAAGGATAAGTGATGTAGCCATGTTTGCAAGCATCGACTTCCTGTGTGAACTTGTTCTTCCTAAATGGTTAATAACTCTATTGTGTCGCATTTCTCTATTTCCTTAACCAGTTTTCAAATTAATCTTTCTCTAACTTATATTTACTTACATCCATCCCAAATGAAAGACTCATGGATTCCAGCAGCTCATCAAGCTCGGTGAGTGATTTCTTACCGAAATTTCTGAATTTCAGCAGGTCATTTTTATTAAATTTGACCAGATCACCAAGCGTTTCAACCTCTGCAGCTTTCAGGCAATTGAGTGCTCTTACCGAGAGGTCGAGGTCGACCAGCTTAGTCTTGAGCAGTTGTCTCATATGCAGTACCTCTTCATCAAACTCCTCATTTGCCATCTTATCATCCGAATCGAGAGTTATTTTCTCATCGGAGAATAGCATGAAGTGATAAATAAGAATTTTAGCTGCTTCTTTCAGAGCATCTTTCGGATGAATTGATCCGTCAGTTTCTATCTCGAAAAGAAGTTTCTCGTAGTCAGTTTTTTGTTCAACACGATAATTTTCAACCGTATATTTCACATTCCTGATAGGTGTAAAAATAGAATCGATTGAAATAAGTCCGAACTCACTGTCAACAGGCTCATTCTCTTCAGCCGGCACATATCCCCTACCTTTATTAATAGTAAGTTCGATCTGCATTTTAACATCCGGTTCCATTCTGAAGATAACAAGCTCAGGATTCAATACCTCAAAACTGCTGAGAGAATTACTCAGGTTTCCGGCTTTGAAGATATCCTGTCCGCTTACTTTAATAGTTACCTTTTCATGGTCAACATCGTCAACAGTACGTTTGAATCTTACCTGCTTCAGGTTAAGGATGATTTCAGTTACATCCTCCATTACACCAGTTATGGTGGAGAACTCGTGATCTATGCCCTCGATCTTTACTGTTGTTATTGAAAAACCTTCTAGCGAGGAGAGAAGAATTCTTCTCAAAGCATTGCCTACAGTGATACCGTAGCCAGGCTCAAGCGGACGGAATTCAAACTTTCCGTGTTTGTCATCCGCTTCCAGCATTATTACTTTATCAGGCTTCTGGAATGATAAAATGGCCATAGAATTTTTCTTAATATTATTACTTGGAATACAATTCAACAATAAGTTGTTCCTTTATGTTTTCAGGAATATCAGTACGTTCAGGCACGTTCATAAATTTACCTGCCATTTGTGTTTCATCCCACTCAAGCCACGGGAGTTTTGTATACTTCCTGGTTGACAGTGAATCAACAATTATTTCGAGAGATTTTGATTTTTCACGGACACCGATTATATCGCCCGGTTTCAGCTGACATGAAGGTATATTCACAACTGTTCCGTTTACGGTAATATGTCTGTGAGATACGAGCTGACGTGCTCCGGCCCTTGTAGGGGCAACGCCGAGACGAAAGACTACGTTATCAAGACGGGATTCAAGCAGCTGAAGAAGTACTTCACCTGTTACACCCTTGCTCCTTGAAGCTTTTTCAAAGGTATTGCGGAACTGACGCTCAAGCATACCATATGTATATTTAGCTTTCTGTTTTTCCCTTAGCTGAACACCATATTCAGAAGTCTTCTTTCTCTTCTTGTTCATTCCATGCTGTCCCGGGGGAAAATTTTTCCTTTCCAGGTGCTTATCGGGACCGAAAATGGCTTCGCCGAATTTTCTTGCTATTCTTGTTTTTGGGCCAGTATATCTTGCCATTTGTATAAAATTTTGATACTTAATTACTACTTACTATTTCGGATTGCGGATTTTCGATTTCGTCCTGACAGTTATCGGGACGCATTCCCAAATCCGATCCCGATAGTTATCGGGACCGCAATCACATTATACTCTTCTTCTTCCGGGAGCACGGCAACCATTATGCGGCATTGGGGTGACGTCAACAATTTCTGTGACTTCAATACCGACATTGCTGATTGACCTGATTGCAGATTCGCGACCTGAACCTGGGCCTTTCACAAAAACCTTAACTTTTCTCAGTCCAAGGTCATAAGCCACTTTACCGCATTCTTCAGATGCCATCTGTGCAGCGTAAGGGGTATTTTTCTTGGAACCTTTAAATCCCATCTTACCTGCTGATGCCCATGATATTACCTGACCAGAATTGTTAGTCAGAGTAACAATAATATTATTAAATGATGAATGAACATGCGCCTGGCCTGAAGGTTCAACCTTAACGACCCTCTTTTTTAATGCTCCAGTCTTCTTTGCCATAATCTAATTATTTAGTAGCTTTTTTCTTGTTTGCAACTGTTTTCTTTCTCCCTTTTCGGGTTCTTGCATTATTCTTGGTACTCTGTCCTCTTACCGGGAGACCAATTCTATGACGAACACCACGATAGCAGCCAATATCCATAAGCCTTTTGATATTCATCTGAGTTTCAGAGCGTAGTTCTCCTTCCAGTTTGAAACTATCGTTCAAAATTCTTCTGATGGTATTGATCTGGTCATCTGTCCATTCTTCGACTTTTGCATTCCTGTCAACACCAGCCTCATCGAGAACTTTCTGAGCGCTGCTTTTGCCTACACCGTAAATGTAAGTCAGGCCTATCTCGCCTCTTTTGTGTCTTGGTAAATCTACACCAACAATACGTGCCATATAATACTTTTTCTTAAATGATGTGCAAAATTACTTAAAATTATCCCTGTCTCTGTTTGAACTTAGGGTTTTTCTTATTAATAACGTAAATGCGTCCTTTTCTTCTGACTATCTTGCAGTCAGCACTGCGCTTTTTTACAGATGCTCTTACTTTCATTACCTTAATATTTCTTATTTATACCTGAATGTTATTCTTCCTTTAGTCAAATCATATGGTGACATTTCCACTTTTACTTTATCGCCTGGCAGAATCTTTATATAATGCATTCTCATCTTTCCTGAAATATGTGCTGTTATCACATGTCCGTTTTCAAGTTCAACCCTGAACATTGCATTGGAAAGGGCTTCAATGATAGTACCATCCTGCTCAATTGATGATTGTTTCGCCATACAATTACATTTTATTTAAAACTTCTTCTATAAACTCAAAAGTCGTTAATACATCTGCCCTTCCTCTGTCGATCGCTACAGCATATTCAAAGTGTGCTGAAGCAGCTCCGTCTGCTGTTTTTATGGTCCAGCCGTCTCTCATCTGGATTGTCTCTTTCCTGCCTGCGTTAATCATCGGTTCAATGCAGACAACAAGTCCCTTTTCCATTTTCGGTCCTGTACCCTTTTTTCCCCAGTTAGCCACTTCAGGTTGTTCGTGCAGTTTTCTGCCTAACCCGTGTCCAACCAGTTCTCTCACAACAGAGTATCCTCCGCTTTCTGCCATTGTCTGCACAGCATTTGAGATATCTCCTATCCTGTTCCCTGCTATTGCAGCCTTTACTCCCTCTTCAAGTGAAGCACGGGTGTACTCAAGCAGCCTTCTTTTCTCATCACTGATAACACCAACCGGGAAGGTATATGCACTGTCGCCATACCATCCGTTTAGTATTACTCCGCAGTCTACCGATAATATATCTCCTTCTTTCAGGATGTAATCAGACGGAATACCATGAACCACTTCGTCGTTGACAGATGTACAGAGTGTATTAGGAAAGCCACCATATCCCTTGAATGCCGGAACAGCACCATTATCGCGGATAAAGGTTTCGGCAATTTTATCGAGATAAAGAGTGGTAATCCCGGGTCTTATAATAGCAGCAACTTCTGCAAGTGTTCTTGACACCAGCATATTGCTCTCTCTTAACAACCCAACCTCTTCATCAGTCTTTAAATACAACATCAAAGAACGTAAATACTAATTATACCGACGTAACAGCTCCAGATCTACCTTTAACACGGCCCGATTTCATCAAACCGTCATAATGACGCATAAGCAGATGACTCTCAATTTGCTGAAGTGTATCAAGAACTACTCCGACAAGAATGAGAAGCGAGGTGCCTCCGTAAAACTGCGCAAACTGGGGTGTAACACCTGCCTTAACTGCAATAGATGGCAAAATTGCGACTATTGCAAGAAAGACAGAACCGGGGAAAGTAATTCTTGACATTATAGTGTCAAAAAACTCCACGGTTTTTCTTCCAGGTTTAATACCCGGAATAAACCCTCCGTTTTTCTTCATATCTTCTGCCATCTGAACCGGATTAATTGTAATGGCAGTATAGAAATATGTAAATACTATTATAAGCAGCGCAGTAACAAGGTTATACCAGAATCCGTACATATCCGAGAAGGCTGCGATAAAACCTGAACCAGTACTGGAATAACCAGCAATGATCATCGGAAGCATCATGATAGCCTGGGCAAAAATTATAGGCATAACACCAGCAGCGTTTACTTTAAGAGGTATATACTGACGAACTCCTCCGTATTGTTTGTTCCCAATTATCCTTCTTGCATACTGAACAGGAACTCTGCGTGTTCCCTGTACAAGAAGAATTACTCCAAGTACAATGGCGAAGAGGAAGAGTATTTCAACTATGAGTGCTATAGCGCCACCAGCACCGTTCATCCTTGTTCCGGCTTCAAATATGAAATTGGAAGGCATCCTGGCAACAATACCTATCATGATGATAAGTGAAATACCATTACCTATACCTTTGTCGGTTATCTTTTCACCCAGCCACATTACAAACATTGTTCCTGCAGTAAGTATTATGACGGAGGAGAATTTAAAGAAAAACCCCGAAAGGATAAAGGCTGAAGCCGGCAACTGTGCCTGAAGGTTAAGAAGGTATGTAGGAGCCTGTAAAACGAGTACGGCGATAGTTAAATACCTGGTATACTGATTCATCTTGCGCCTTCCGCTTTCACCCTCCTTCTGAAGTTTCTGAAAATACGGAAAAACTATACCCAGCAGCTGTACAACGATTGATGCTGATATATAGGGCATTATTCCCAATGCGAAGATTGATGCCTGGGAAAAAGCTCCTCCTGAAAACATATCGAGCAGACCCATAATCCCGGAATTTGTCTGATGTTTCAGATTTGCGAGCTGTGAAGGATCAATTCCCGGAAGAGTAACATATTTACCCAGTCTGTATAATAAAATTATTCCAAAAGTATAGAGTAACCTCGCCCGGAGATCTTCTATCTTAAAGATATTTTTTATAGTCTGAATCAGTCTCATGAAATTACAGTATTACAGCGGTTCCCTTTTTTGCTTCGATTGCTTCTATTGCTGATTTGCTGAATGCGTGGGCATGAACTTCGAGTTTTTTCTCGAGTGTTCCTTTTCCAAGGATTTTAACATGACTGTTTTTTGAAACCAGTCCAGCCAATACAAGTATCTCAAAATCAATTTTCTCCAGATTATTGCTTTCTGCAAGTGTTTGGAGGGTACTAATATTAATACCTTTATATTCTTTGCGGTTAATATTTTTGAACCCGAATTTTGGAAGACGTCTCTGAAGAGGCATCTGGCCGCCTTCAAATCCTACCTTCTTGCTGTAGCCTGACCTGGATTTTGCGCCTTTATGTCCTCTCGTTGACGTTCCGCCTTTACCGGAGCCCTGTCCGCGCCCGAGACGCTTACCTTTTTTAACTGATCCTTTAGCAGGTCTTAAGTTACTCAAATCCATAACTTTGTATTATAAATATGGTTTATATCTTATAAATTTTCTACTATCACCAGGTGTCTTACCTTAACTACCATACCAAGTATCTGGGGGGTAGCTTCATGTTCAACACTATGGTTTAATTTACGGATGCCAAGGGCCTCAAGGGTTCTCTTTTGTCTTTCAGGTTTTCCGTTTTTGCTTTTCACCTGGGTTATACGAATCTTTGCCATCGTAATATACTTTACTAACCGTTAAAAACTTTTTCCATTGATACGCCTCTGTGTTCAGCTACAGAGAATGCATCTCTCATCTCAACCAGGGCAGCGAAAGTAGCTTTCACCAGGTTATGGGGATTTGAAGAACCCTTTGACTTGGCAAGCACGTTTTTCACTCCAACGCTCTCAAGAACTGCACGCATAGCACCTCCTGCCTTTACTCCGGTTCCATCGGAAGCAGGTTTGATGAATACTTTTGCACCACCGAATTTAGCAACCTGTTCGTGAGGTATTGTACCATTATGTACAGGCACTTTTATCAGATTCTTCTTAGCATCTTCGATACCTTTTGCAATAGCAGTAGTTACCTCACTGGCTTTACCAAGACCGTGTCCTACTATTCCGTCTTCATTTCCCACCACAACTATGGCAGAAAAACTGAATGTACGTCCGCCTTTAGTAACCTTGGTTACTCTCTGGATGCTTACAAGCCTATCTTTAAGTTCGAGATCGCTGGTTTTAACTTTTCTTATACCGTTTCCCATAATTCATTAGAATTTTAATCCGCCTTCGCGGGCTGCATCAGCCAATGATTTTACTCTGCCATGATATTTATAACCGCTTCTGTCGAAAACAACTTTCTCGATACCCTTTTCTTTACATTTGGTAGCAAGGAGTTTCCCGACCAGTTTAGCCTGATCAATTTTTTTGATTCCCGTCTGGGCAGCAACCTCTTTTTCCTTAGAGCATGCTGACAGAATGGTAACTCCGTTCAGATCATCAACAACCTGAACATAAATCTGTTTATTGCTACGGTATACTGCAAGTCTTGGTGCTTCAGCAGTTCCGTTTATTTTCTTGCGGATCCTTAGTTTGATCCTCGTTCTTCTTTCCAACTTAGTTAAGGCCATGATTTTTTCTTTTACTTTTACCAGATTAAACACTAGCAGATTTTCCAGCCTTCCTTCTGAGCTGTTCTCCAACAAACTTGATTCCTTTACCTTTGTATGGTTCAGGTGGACGAAGTGATCTGATTTTTGCCACAACATGTCCCATGAGCTGCTTGTCTATGCAGGTAAGGGTAATGATCGGGTTAGCCCTTCTTTCAGTTTTAGTTTCAACTTTAACTTCATCGGGGAGCTGTATCAAAACCTCGTGTGAAAAACCAAGACTCATTTCAAGGTTCTGGCCTTTTGCTTCGGCACGGTATCCAACCCCTACAAGTTCAAGTTCTTTTTTGTATCCTTCCGATACTCCTACTACCATATTATGAATCAATGCCCGGTACAGACCATGCAGCGATTTATGGTTTTTTGATTCTGATGGTCTTGAAATGATAATCTCGTTTCCCACCACTTCCACCTTGATGTCTTTATTGACCGCCTGGGTCAATTCTCCCAAGGGGCCTTTCACACTTACCAGATTGGCATCATTCACACTCAGTGTGACGCCTTTTGGCAGGTTTACAGGTAATTTTCCTATTCGTGACATTAAGCTATCCTCCTAATTAGTAAACATAACATAACACTTCACCACCAATTTTTTCTCTTTTTGCCTCTTTATCGGTCATCAGTCCCCGAGAGGTTGAAATAATTGCAATACCCAGACCGTTCAATACTCTTGGCATTTCATCAAATCCGGTATACTGTCTGAGGCCAGGCCTGCTGACTCTCTGTATCTCTTTTATCGCAGGCATTTTACTCTTGGAATTATATTTAAGAGCAATTTTCAGCACACCCTGCGGTCCATCACCTTCAACAACCTTATAGCTGAGGATGTAGCCTTTTTCAAAAAGAATTCTGGCGACCTCTTTCTTAAGATTGGATGCTGGAGCCTCCACAACCTTATGACCGGCCATAATGGCGTTCCTTATTCTGGTCAGTAAATCTGCAATTGGATCAGTCATCTTTAAATATTTAATAGTTTATAGTTATTCCTTAATTTACCAGCTGGCTTTCTTAATCCCGGGTATTAATCCGGATAATGCCATTTCCCTGAAAGTTATCCTGCTGATTCCAAATTGTCTCATGTAACCTCTTGAGCGGCCTGTCAGTTTGCAACGGTTGTGCATTCTGTTAGGATTTGAATTCCTTGGCAACCTGCTTAATCCGACATAATCACCGTCGGCTTTCAGCTGTGCTCTCTTGGCAGCATACTTCTGGGTGAGCTTTGCACGTTTAACTTCACGGGCTATCATTGATTCTTTAGCCATATCACTAGTTTTTAGTATTTTTAAATGGTAATCCAAATTGTTTCAGAAGAGCCAGTGCCTCTTCATCAGTATCTGCCGAGGTAACGAATGTCACCTGCAAACCCATGATTTTGGCAATCTTGTCGAGGTCAATCTCAGGAAAGATAATCTGTTCGGTAATTCCCAGAGTGTAATTACCACGACCGTCAAGTTTTGAATTGATACCTTTAAAGTCGCGAATACGGGGAAGAGCAACAGATATAAGTCTCTCAAGGAATTCATACATCCTTTCTTTCCGTAATGTCACCATTATGCCGATTGGCATATTTCTTCTAAGCTTGAAGTTGGAGATATCTTTTGTAGAAATAGTCTGAACTGCTTTCTGACCGGCTATATCGGACAATTCCTTTACTCCATATTCAAGAAGTTTCTTATCGGCAATAGCCTGTCCTACTCCCTGGTTGATAACTATCTTTTCCAACTTCGGGACCTGCATTATCGATTTATAACCGAATTCCTTCATCAATGCAGGGACGATCTCGTCATTATACTTGGTTTTTAGCGCAGGTATGTACATTACTTGATCTCCTCTCCTGATTTTTTTGAATAACGCACTAATTTATTTTTATCATTAAGCCTTTTACCTATACGGGTAGGCTTTCCGGAAGCAGGATCGATAAGCATAAGATTTGAAAGATGTACAGGTGCTTCCTTCTTGATGATTCCTCCCTGTGGTGCCTTTGCATTGGGTTTGGTATGTTTTGATACCATATTAACCCCTTCAACAATAGCTCTTTCCTTATCTCTGTCAACTTCCAAAACCCGGCCTTTCTGACCTTTGGATTCACCGGTTATAACCATAACCGTGTCTCCCTTTTTTATATGAATTTTCTTCTGCATCGCTGCCTATTTAATATATTACAACACTTCAGGTGCCAATGAAACAATCTTCATATACTTGTCGCGAAGTTCCCTTGCAACAGGGCCGAAGATACGAGTACCGCGTACTTCATTGACATTGTTAAGCAGAACAACTGCATTGTCATCAAACCTTATATATGAACCATCGGCCCGACGGATCTCTTTTTTGGTCCTTACAACAACTGCTTTGCTTACTGTACCTTTTTTTGCTTCACCGGAAGGAAGTGCGGATTTCACACTTACAACTATTTTATCGCCCACGGTGGCATATCTTTTTTTGCTACCACCGAGAACCCTGATGCACAATACTTCTTTTGCTCCTGAGTTATCGGCTACGGTTAATCTGCTTTCCTGCTGTATCATGATTACTTAGCTCTTTCGATTATTTCAATTAATCTCCAGGTTTTGTTCTTGCTCAGAGGCCTGGTCTCTGATATACGTACAGTGTCACCGATATTGCATGTATTTTCCTCATCATGCGCCATCAGCTTCTTCGTTTTGTTAATGAATTTACCATATATAGGATGCTTTACTTTCCTTTTAACGGCAACGACGATGGATTTGTCCATTTTAGTGCTTACAACGACACCTATACGCTCTTTTCTAAGATTCCTGTCTTCCATTGCTGCTCTAGCTATTAGATTTGTTATTCAACTCTCTTGTACGCAATTCTGTCAGCAGACGTGCAATTGTAAGTTTAACCTCTTTAACCTTCTGCGGATTATCCAGAGGTGTTATTGCATGGTTAAGCTTCATACGAACGAGCATTGTCCTCTCTGTATCGATCCTCTCGAGAAGATCGGGGGTGCTTAATTCTTTTATTTCTGAAGTTTTCATCTATGTCTCTAATTATTATTCCTGTACGTAATCGCGTCTTATAACAAATTTTGTTATTATCGGAAGTTTCTGAGCTCCCAGACGAAGAGCCTCTTTTGCTACTTCGTAAGGTACACCTTCGGCCTCAAGCAGGATTCTGCCAGGAGTAACAGGTACTACGAAACCTTCAGGGGCTCCTTTTCCTTTACCCATACGCACCTCAGCAGGCTTTTTGGTTATTGGCTTATCAGGGAATATCCTGATCCATAACTGACCTTCACGTTTCATGTGACGTGTAACTGCCTGACGTGCAGCTTCGATCTGCCTTCCGGTGATCCAATGCTCCTCAAGTGCTTTGATACCAAATGACCCGAATGCCAGCTGGTTGCCTCTCTGTGCATTGCCTTTCATTCTTCCCTTCTGGGCTCTCCTGAATTTGGTCCTTTTCGGTTGTAACATTGCTCAAATATTGTTATAAAATTATTAACTATTCAGTGTTCTATTTCTTTGCCTTACGCTTAAGACTCTTGCTTTTTGCATTTTTGGCTCCGATGTTTGGGCTGAGATCCCTCTTACCATAAACCTCGCCATTGCAGATCCATACTTTAATTCCAATCAGACCTACCTTTGTATGAGCTTCAGCAAGTGCATAATCGATATCGGCTCTGAAAGTATGCAGCGGAATACGACCCTCCTTGTAAGTTTCACTCCTTGCCATTTCAGCTCCTCCAAGACGACCGGAGATCATGATCTTGATACCCTCGGCTCCCATACGCATAGTTGAAGCTATCGACATTTTGATAGCGCGGCGGAATGAGATCTTTCCTTCAAGCTGACGGGCTATATTATTTCCAACTATATTGGCATCCAGTTCGGGACGTTTAACTTCAAAGATGTTAATCTGAACCTCTTTTTTTGTAATTTTCTTGAGTTCTTCCTTCAGCTTGTCAACTTCCTGACCACCTTTTCCGATAATAATACCCGGACGGGCAGTGTTAACTGTTACAGTGATAAGCTTCAGTGTTCTTTCAATAATAATCTTGGAGATGCTGGCTTTTGCAAGCCTGGCATTCAGATATTCCCTGATCTTGGTATCCTCAACCAGTTTTCCGGAAAAATCTTTTCCGCCA
This sequence comes from Bacteroidales bacterium, assembly GCA_016715075.1. Lineage (GTDB taxonomy): Bacteria > Bacteroidota > Bacteroidia > Bacteroidales > VadinHA17 > LD21. Next base: position 173,267 of record JADKBK010000001.1, on the reverse strand, counting down.
TACCAGTTTGAATCCCATCCTTTGATTATACCTAATCTGTTACCAATCGGATTTACTTTTTGTCCCATCTGTCCTATTTTGATCTGTTTTCTACTTCCTTAATCTTACTGTCAAGCACAAGAGTTACATGGTTGGATCTTTTTCTCAGCCTGTAAGCTCTTCCCTGAGGCGCGGTCTGCAATCTCTTTAATGAACGGCCACCGTCTACATGAACCAGTTTAACATAAAGATTGCTCTCTTCGACTCTTACACCTTCATTCTTCGACTGCCAGTTGGCAATTGCTGAAAGTAGAAGTTTCTCCATCCTGCGTGATGCTTCCTGTGAACTGAATTTGAGGACATCAAGTGCTTTGTTTACTTCCATTCCGCTAATCAAGTCAGTTACCAGTCTCATCTTTCGCGGAGAAGTTGGACAGTTTTTGAGAATCGCCTGATATCTGCTCTTGGCGTCCTCTTTTCTCTGGTCAGCTGTATTTCTTTTTCTTGCACCCATTTCTAAATGATTTTCAATGTTTACATTACTTATTTATTACCAGAGTGACCCCTGAAAGTACGTGTAGGCGAAAATTCTCCTAACTTATGACCTACCATATTCTCGGTAATGTAAACGGGGATAAACTTGTTCCCGTTGTGAACTGCTATAGTATGTCCTACGAAATCCGGTGAAATCACCGATCTTCTTGACCATGTCTTGAGAACTGATTTTTTCCCTTCATTCATTTCAAGGATTCTCTTTTCAAGTTTGAAATCGATGAAAGGTCCTTTTTTAATTGATCTACTCATAATATATCAGTTATTTTTTCCTTCTTTCAATAATAAATTTTGCAGAATATTTCTTCTTATCCCTGGTCTTGAAACCTTTTGCAGGAATACCTTTCCGGGATCTGGGATGTCCTCCGGAAGCTCTTCCTTCACCACCACCCATTGGGTGATCGACAGGGTTCATAACAACACCTCTTACTCTCGGACGACGTCCCTGCCAGCGTGTGCGGCCTGCTTTTCCCGATCTTTCAAGGTTGTGATCCGGATTGGATACAGTACCAATAGTGGCACGGCAAGTTGTAAGGATCAGCCTTGTTTCACCTGAAGGAAGCTTTATTGTAGCATATTTCCCGTCACGGGCTGAAAGCTGTGCATAAGTTCCTGCACTTCTGGCCAGGGCACCGCCCCTGCCAGGCTTAAGCTCAATATTATGAATAATAGTTCCGAGAGGGATATCGCTAAGAAATAATGTATTTCCGATTTCGGGAGTTGCTTCCTTGCCCGACGATAAGGTCTGACCAATCTGCAGCCCGACAGGAGCTACTATATATCTCTTTTCTCCATCACTGTAAACAACAAGTGCAATTCTTGAAGTACGATTAGGATCGTACTCAATTGTCTTTACTGTTGCAGGCATTCCATCTTTCTCCCTGAGGAAATCGATTACTCTGTACATCTTCTTGTGACCGCCTCCGATGTATCTCATAGTCCGTTTGCCGTTAACGTTCCTTCCTCCGGTTTTACTCAGCGGTCGAAGTAAGGATTTCTCCGGCGTAGCACTTGTGATTGTCTCAAAAGTGCTGGCGATCTTGTGTCTCTGACCTGGTGTAACAGGTTTGATCTTTCTGACTGCCATATAGGTTATTAAATATTGCTATAGAAATCAATTTTGTTGCCTTCCGCGAGAGTAACAACAGCTTTCTTTGTTGAATCTGTTTTACCGGTAAGTACACCTGATTTAGTATTACGGGATTTTACTTTTCCTCCATAACGCATTGTGTTCACCGAATCAACTGTAACACTGTACAGTTCCTCTACGGCTTTTTTTATCTGTAACTTATTTGCGTTTCTAGCAACGAGAAAACCATAGCGATTAAATTTATCGCCCTGGCTTGTCATTTTTTCCGTTACAATCGGTTTAAGCAAAATATTCATTACTCAAAGTTTTCTAGTTTTCAAAAGTTGCCTGCAAAACGTCAACTGCACTCTCCACAAGTATTAGAGTTGAAGCCTTCATTATCTTGTAAGTGTTTAATTCACTGGCTATTACAACTTCTACCCCTTGTACATTTCGGGATGACAAATATATGTTTTTATTTTGTTCCGGAAAAACAAATACTGATTTTTTATTCGCAATATTAAGGTTATTTCCCATTTTGATGATTTCCTTTGTTTTAGGAGTCTCTAATGAGAAGTCTTCCAGTACAATAATATTATTTGTTGATGCCTTATATGAAAGAGCTGATTTTCTGGCCAGCTGTTTTACCTTTTTATTGAGCTTGAAGCCATAGAACCTTGGCTTTGGACCGAACATACGGCCTCCACCCCTGAAGAGAGGGTTCCTGATGTTACCTGCGCGTGCAGTACCGGTTCCTTTCTGCCTTTTAATCTTCTTTGTACTTCCAGCTACCTCGCCACGCTCTTTCGCCTTATGGGTACCCTGCCTCTGATTGGCCAGGTACTGCTTTGTATCCAGGTAAATAGCATGGTCGTTAGGTTCTATACCGAAAATTGAATCGTCAAGATTAACTTTCCTTCCGGTTTCCTTACCACTGATATTAAGAATCGTTAATTCCATTATTTTGTAATTATTACGTAACCACCTTTTGGACCCGGGACTGATCCTTTTACTATTATTATATTCTTCTCAGCCATAAGCTTAACAACTTTCAGGTCCATTGACATCACCTTGTTTCCGCCCGTTCGTCCGGCCATTCTCATGCCTGGCAAAACTCTAGACGGGAAGTATGAAGCGCCGAGTGAGCCGGGTGCCCTGCCCCTGTTATGCTGTCCGTGGGTCTGTCCTCCGACGCCGGCAAATCCATGACGTTTTACAACACCCTGAAATCCTTTTCCTTTTGACCAGCCTCTTACATCGACAATACTGTCTGAACTGAAAAGCTCAGCTGTAAGGATGTCGCCTTCTTTGCACTGCCCCTCTTCAAAGCCGATAAACTCAATGAGTTTTCTCTTGGGAGTCGTATTGACCTTTTTGAAATGTCCCAATTCAGCTTTTGTGGTGTGCTTTTCCTTTTTATCTTCAAATCCAAGCTGTACAGCAAAATAGCCATCCTTTTCCACTGTCTTAATCTGTGTAACAACACATGGACCGGCCTGCAGAACCGTACATGGAATATTCTTTCCATTTTCATCAAAAATGGATGTCATTCCTACCTTTTTACCAATTAATCCCTGCATCTCTATATTACTTTACTGGTTTCACACTTTAATTTCTACTTCAACTCCGCTGGGAAGCTCAAGTTTCATCAGTGCATCGATTGTTTTTGGAGTTGAACTGTAAATGTCGAGCAATCTTTTATATGAAGAAAGCTCAAACTGTTCTCTTGCTTTCTTGTTTACGAAAGGCGAACGAAGCACTGTATAAATCTTTTTATGGGTTGGCAGTGGAATTGGACCGCTGACAACTGCACCAGTAGATTTCACTGTTTTTACGATCTTCTCGGCAGACTTATCCACCAGATTATGATCGTAAGATTTCAGTTTAATACGAATTTTCTGACTCATCTTTTAAACAATTTTTCCTTTAGTAACTTCTACAATCTTGTTTGATATTTCTGCAGGCACCTTTTCATAATGGGAGAACTCCATTGTTGAAGTTGCTCTCCCTGAGGTAAGGGTCCGGAGTACTGTAACATAACCGAATTTCTCGGACAGAGGTACTTTTGCTTTAACAACCCTTGATCCTGCTTTCGATTCCATACCTTCCACCCTTCCTCTTCTTCTGTTGAAATCGCCGATAACATCACCAACATATTCTTCAGGAGTAACAACTTCTGTAGTCATGATAGGCTCCAGGATAACAGGATTGCATTTGGATGCAAATTTCCTGAAAGCCTGCTTGGCTGCAATTTCAAAAGATAAAGCGTCGGAGTCAACCGGATGGTATGAACCGTCTCTGAGTACTATTTTAAGGCTATCCAGAGGGAAGCCGGCGAGCGGTCCATTAAGCATCGCTTCGCGGAATCCCTTTTCAACCGATGGAATATATTCCTTGGGAATATGTCCACCCTTGATATCATTTACAAACTGAAGTCCCCTGGTATTTTCATCTGCAGGACCCATCTCGAAAGTCATATCTGCAAACTTACCACGGCCCCCTGTCTGTTTCTTGAATACTTCACGGAACTCGGCTGCAGTTGTGACTGCCTCCTTATATGCAACCTGGGGTGGTCCCTGGTTACATTCAACTTTAAACTCTCTTTTAAGGCGGTCAATCAGAATTTCAAGATGCAGTTCACCCATACCATGAATAACTGTCTGGCCACTGTCAGGATCAGTTTTCACCTGGAAGGTAGGATCTTCTTCTGCAAGCTTGCTGAGTGAAATGGATAACTTATCAACGTCAGCCTGAGTTTTAGGCTCAATTGCCACACCAATAACCGGTTCCGGAAAATCCATTGTTTCCAGGAGGATCGGCTTGTTAATGGCACATAAAGTATCGCCTGTTCTTATATCTTTAAATCCGACTCCTGCACATATATCACCTGCAGAAATGCTCTCTTTCGGATTCTGCTTATTTGCATGCATCTGGAAGAGACGGTTTATACGCTCTCTTTTGCCTGTGCGTACATTTAATACTGTATCTCCTGCTTTGAGAACTCCCGAGTAGATGCGTAAAAATGCCAGTCTTCCCACAAACGGGTCGGTGGCTATTTTGAATGCAAGCGCTGCAAGAGGTTCTTCATCATCAGGAGCCCGCTGTATCTCTTCATCATTCCTGGGATCAATTCCTGTCACGGAACCTTTGTCCACAGGTGAAGGCAGAAATGCGATTGCTGAATCAAGGAGACTCTGAACGCCTTTGTTCTTGAATGCGGCTCCGCAGATAACAGGTATCGCCAGTCCGTCGATAGTTGCCTGTCTCAGTGCAGTAATAACTTCATCTCCTGTTATTGACTCATGATCTTCAAGATAACGTTCGAGAAGCGTATCATCAACATCTGCAACAGCTTCGATCAGTTTGCCTCTCCACTCTTCAGCTTCATCCCTCATGTTTGCAGGGATCTCTTCAATCTCCCACCTTGTAACTGTAGCCTCGTCGGGATAATAGACGATGGCTTTCATTGTAATAAGGTCAATGACCCCGTTAAAATTCTCTTCAGCCCCTATCGGAATCTGAACAGGCACCGGATTTGCTCCGAGCTTTTCCTGTATCTGCTGTACAACACTGTAAAAATCTGCACCCGCCCTGTCCATCTTGTTGATGAAGGCAATTCTTGGCACAATATATTTATTAGCCTGTCTCCAGACAGTCTCCGACTGTGGTTCAACTCCTCCTACTGCGCAGAAAACTGCAACAGCTCCGTCCAATACCCTGAGTGATCTTTCAACCTCAACTGTGAAATCGACGTGACCCGGAGTATCAATAATATTGATCTTATATTCCTGATCGCGGTATTTCCAGAATGTTGTTGTGGCCGCAGAAGTAATAGTAATCCCTCTCTCCTGTTCCTGAATCATCCAGTCCATTGTAGCGTTTCCATCATGTACCTCTCCCATACGATGGGTACGACCGGTATAGAACAGAACACGTTCTGTCGTTGTGGTCTTACCGGCATCAATGTGGGCCATGATTCCGATGTTTCTGGTATATTTCAGGTTTTTATCCATCTGTGCTGCAATCTCGCGGCTTTATAATTAATTAAAATCGGAAATGTGCAAAAGCCTTATTGGCTTCAGCCATCCTGTGTGTATCTTCTTTCTTCTTATAAGCGCCACCTTCAAGCTTGTATGCTGCCATAAGTTCTGCGGCAAGCCTTTCAGCCATTGAGTGACCTGTTCTCTTACGTGCGAAGGAGACCATGTTCTTCATGCTTATACTTACTTTCCTGTCGGCCCTGATCTCCATCGGGACCTGGAAAGTGGCGCCACCAACCCTGCGGGCCTTAACCTCAACCTGGGGAGTGACGTTATCAAGAGCCTGCTTGAAAATCTCAAGCGGTGTCTTTCCTTCACTTTTAAACTTATCACCAACTATTTCAAGTGAGTCGTAGAAAATTTTAAAAGCAAGATTCTTTTTTCCACTGTACATAAGATTATTTACAAATCTTGTTACTTGGGGATCCTTGTATTTTGGATCCGGTAACAGAATCCTCTTCTTTGGTCTTGACTTTCTCATTATCGTTTACCTTTAACTGTTACTTCTTCGGCCTTTTAGCACCATATTTTGATCTTCTCTGGGTACGCCCATCAACACCTGAGGTATCAAGAGCACCGCGAACCAGGTGATAACGAACACCCGGAAGATCTTTAACCCTGCCACCCCTGATCAGAACAATCGAGTGTTCCTGAAGGTTATGACCTTCACCCGGGATGTAGGCGTTTACCTCTTTCTGGTTGGTAAGCCTGACCCTGGCTACTTTCCTCATAGCTGAATTAGGTTTCTTTGGCGTAGTGGTATAAACACGAACGCATACTCCCCTTCTCTGAGGACATGAATCCAAAGCAGGAGCTTTACTTTTATCTATCAGTTTTTTCCTGCCTTTTCTTACTAACTGTTGAATTGTCGGCATATATCCAATTAATTTTAGCTTAAATTTTACTCAAAAAAATGGTTTGCAAAGGTATTATATTTATTTCTTAAATCACAACATGTAACAAATATTTTTTGAAACAATATGGTCCATCATGTCTAAATGGCCGGTAAATAGCAATATCCGGACACTCAAGCATCTTCAGAAACAAAATATCTTACTTAAAAATGTAAGTTATTAACAGGTTACTTCCCGATCCATCCATATGAAAAACATTTTATAAACTTACGATGAAGGATAAAACGGTACTCCTGAGTTTCAAAAAACTTGTGCAAAGGAAATAAAAAATTTGGAATTCTCTGCACTTTCTTCACTTGTTTTAAAAAATTATTATTTTTGTCACCGCCATAACGACTGCATATAATATAAATGTATAATATATAATATCTGAAAAATATGAAAACATTCCAGGCGGACCAGATTAAAAGCATTGCCCTTCTTGGCAACTCGGGATCAGGAAAAACTACTCTAGCAGAAGCAATGCTCTTTAATGGCGGCATAATTGAAAGAAGAGGTACTATTGAAGGAAAAAACACTGTTTCAGACTATCGCCCGATAGAACATGAAAACAGTAACTCCATATTTTCTACAGTCCTCTATACTGAATCCCAGAACAAAAAAATTAACGTTCTTGATACCCCTGGCCTGGATGATTTCAGCGGTGGAGTGATCTCTTCACTCTTTGCATCCGATGCAGCCGTTATGACAATCAACGTCCAAAACGGAGTTGAAGTCGGAACAGAGATCCATTTCAGACATACCGAAAAGGAAAAGAAACCTGTAATATTTGCAATCAACGGCCTCGACCACGAAAAGGCCAACTTTGAAAAGTCAATCGAGATGATGAAGGACAGGCTGTCATCCGATGTTGTACTCATTCAATATCCTGTTAATGAAGGAACAGGCTTCAACTCAATCGTTGATGTCCTGAAAATGAAGATGCTCCGTTATGCCAAAGAGGGAGGCAAGGCCGAGCTTGCTGATATTCCTGCCGATCAGGCCGACAAAGCTGCCGAATTACACGGCGCCCTTGTAGAAAAAGCCGCTGAAAGCGATGAATCTCTTATGGAGCTTTTCTTTTCAAATGATACTCTTTCAGAGGAGGAGATTAAAAAAGGTATTTCCAAAGGAATAGCTTCCAGAGGATTATTCCCTGTACTCTGCATCTCCGCAAAAAACAATATCGGGGTCGACAGACTCCTGGAATTCGTTGCCACCATGGCTCCGTCACTGGCCGACATGGCTCCCAAAATGAACAGTAAGGGCGAAGCAGTAAAGGCAAACCCTGCAGGTCCCGCATCAGTTTATATCTTCAAATCCTCCATTGAAGAACATATCGGTGAAATAAACTATTTCAGGGTATTCTCAGGAAAAGTAACTGAAAACCTCGATGTGGTTAACAGCAATAACGGCTCAAAGGAAAGACTCTCTCAATTATATATCTGCGCCGGAAAGAACAGAACAAAGGTTCCTGAACTGAATACCGGCGACATAGGCGCTTTTGTGAAACTGAAAAACACCAAGACCGACCATACACTCAATGTTGCCGGCCAGGACTGGAAATACACAGGAATTAAATTCCCCGATCCGAAATACCGGACAGCCATCAAAGCTCAGAGTGAAAGTGATGATGAGAAACTTGGAGAATCACTCAATAAGCTCCACCTTGAGGATCCTACTATCATAATTGAATATTCAAAGGAGTTAAAGCAGATAATAGTTCATGGCCAGGGTGAGTACCACCTGAATATAATGAAATGGCATCTCGATAATATCTATAAGATCCCTACTACCTTCAATCCTCCCAAGATACCTTATCGTGAGACAATTACAAAAACAGCACAGGCTGACTACCGTCACAGGAAACAGTCAGGAGGCGCCGGCCAGTTCGGTGAAGTGCATATGATAATTGAACCTTATGAAGAGGGATCGAAAGAGGTTACAATGCAAAAGATAGCCGGCAAGGAGATTAAAATATCTGTCCGCGACAAGGAAGAGATTCCTCTTTCATGGGGCGGAAAGCTGGTTTATGTAAACAGTATTGTCGGAGGTGCAATCGACGCCAGGTTTATGCCTGCTATCCTCAAAGGGATAATGGAGAAGATGGAGATCGGACCGCTTACCGGATCTTATGCCCGCGATATCAGGGTATATGTTTATGACGGTAAGATGCACCCGGTTGACTCCAATGAGATCTCATTCCGTCTTGCCGGCAGAAATGCCTTCAGCCAGGCTTTCAAGAATGCAGGACCAAAAATCCTTGAGCCTGTTTATGATGTTGAGATCTTCGTGCCGTCAGACCGTATGGGTGACGTGATAAGTGACCTTCAGGGAAGACGTGGTATGGTTCTCGGAATGTCGAGCGAAAAACGCTTTGAGGTTATCAAGGCAAAAGTTCCTCTCGCTGAGATGAATAAATACTCAACTGCCCTCAGTTCAATCACCGGAGGCCGTGCTATGTATACGATGAAATTTGCGGAATATGCGCAGGTTCCTGGCGATGTACAGGATGCTGTTATCAAGGCATACGCTGAAGAGGAAGAAGAAGAATAGCCCCCTGCCCCCCTGAATGGGGGTTAAAAAACTGCATAGAAAGTACTTCTTAGCCCCCCCCTTTGGGGGGGATGGGGGGTGTCCCATCTTTGGGACGGTTTTGTTTTTAATTCTCTGTGTACCTCTGTGGCACCTCTGTGTACCTCTGTGTAACAAAAAGAAGAACTTACACAGAGAAACACAGAGATCACACAGAGATCACAGAGAAATTTACTCAGACCATTTTAAGGATATCCCACACAAACGCCCTTATCCCAACCTCCTCATTTATTGCATCTATCTTTTTAACCTTATCCAATACCGTATCCACCATATCATCCTCTATAATAGTCAGGACACTTTTATTAATCTCCGGCCAGGTATGGGTACCGAGGTGAGGAACACCTGTTTTTGTTCCCCTTCCCCGGACATCTTCCCATAAAGAATAACCCTTTATTGCCAGTTTATCAAGCATATACTCTACCTTTTCGCTGTGTGCCTGATTGTAAATTATCATAATTGCTTTCATAACTAATGTTTTAAAGTTTAATTCTCACCGGCAGCCGATCCGTTGCCATTCATAAAATCCATATCGGTATAGGCAACCAGGCTCTTCTTTCTTTCTCCCCGCTTAACAAAAATTGCATATACAACCGGTACAATAACAAGGGTTACAACAGTAGAGAAGATGAGCCCTCCGATAACAGCTATACCCATTGGTTTCCAGAGTTCTGAGCCGGATCCGGAGCTGAGTGAGAGAGGCAACATTCCAAGTATTGTCGTTGCAGAGGTCATAAGAACCGGCCTGAGCCTGGATTTCCCTGACAAAGCAATTGCATCGTACAGCTCGTTACCCCTGTCACGCATAAGGTTGATGAAGTCAACCAAAACGATTGCATTCTTTACGACAATACCAATCAGAAGTACCGCTCCTATACCTGAAATAACACTAAGTGTTGTGCTTGTTAAGAACAAGGCAATAGCTACTCCCGAGAATGCAAATGGTATTGAAAACATTATTATAAATGGCATTTTCAGGGATTCGAACTGGGAAGCCATAACAAGATATACAAGTATCAGACTCACAAGCAGGAGAAGTGCGAGATCCATGAAAGCTTCTGTCTGCTCCTTTATTGCACCGGATATCTGAACCATAACTCCGGCAGGCTTGGCTGTTTCTGAGATCGCCTTCTCAACATCTTGCTGAATATCTGTCAGCGATCTTTCAAACGGGGTAAATGATACCCTTACTATCCTCTCCTTACGTTTACGCTCAATATTCGGGGTGACCAGTTTTCTCTAACCTGTGCTATCTCTCCAAGCCTGATAACCTGCCCCAGTGTATTTGTGACAGCGAAATTCTCAACATCAGTAAGTGTACTCCTCGCATTCTTTTTGAATCGGACAACTACGTCATATTCATCACCAGACTGGCGGAGACGGGTGGCTATCATTCCATCGACCCTGTTTTTTACAACATTGGCTACCATTGCGGTGTTCAGCCCATTAGCACTCATTTTCTCCTGATCAAAGATTATCTGAAGCTCAGGCTTTGATTTGTCACGGCTAATTGTAACATCTTTAGTCCCTTTAATATTTTTGATCTTTTCAGAAAGTTCCTTTGCTACTTCGTTTGTTTCAGCAAAATCGAAACCATATACTTCAACATCAACTGCATTTCCTCCGAAAGATCCCATATTCTGAGTTGTAGTGACCTGGTAATTTATGATATCGGGAAATCTGGCAAGGTCTGCCCGCATCCCTTCAGAAATATCCCAGACACTTCTTTCCCTTTCCTCAATAGGGACAAGGCTTATTGTGTACTGAATAGTATGTGTTCCTCCTGCATTGAACATTGATTCCCATCCACCCTGGTCATCATAACCTGAACTTGTTGATATTATCTTAACTTCAGGGTATTTTGCCTTAAAAAGACTATCGAGCATATCGGCTGTTCTGATTGTATTATCGACCCTTGTGCCTGTCTGAAGCTCTACAGTTGCATATACAGTAGATTCATCTGCCTGAGGGAAAAACTCTGTATCAATAACAGAGAATAAGCCCATTGAGAGTACGAAAATAATTATTGAGACTGCAGAAACGAATGTTTTATGCCTCAGGGCCCATCGTAATGTCGTTTCATAGAAATTATCAAACCGGTCAAGCCATTTCCTGATGCTGCCATCATAAGTAAAGAATGAAGCATCCTTCTTTATTGGCTTGTACTTCAGCATAAGGGCACTCAGTGTAGGTGTAAGTGTCAAAGCGGCCACAGTTGAGGTTATAATTGTAACTGTTACGCTTAAACCCAGCTGTTTGAAAAGCACACCTGTCAGCCCTTCCACGAAGGTTAAAGGGAAAAATACTGCAACAACGGTGAGTGTGGTCACAATTACTGCCAGCCAGACCTCATTTGTTGCATAGATTGCCGCTTCCCTCGGTCTGCTTCCTCTTTCTATATGTCTTGTTATATTCTCCAGTACCACTATGGCATCGTCAACAACCATCCCGATAGCAATTGACAGCGAGACAAGTGATATTATATTTATTGAGGCATCAGAGATAAACAGATAGATAAAGGCTACGATAAGTGAGACAGGGATTGTTAAGATCACAATGAAGGTAGCCCTCCACCTTCCGAGGAAAAAGAGAACAACCAGTATCACAAAAATTGCTGCATACATGAGTGTCTCTGTAAGATTATTAATGGAATCCTTTATAAAGGAGGCACTGGAGAAAAGAGGTTCAATCCTGACATCGGGGGGGAGATCTTTCTTAAGCTCTTCAAGAGCCTCTTCCACCTCTCTTGTAACCTGAACAGTATTTCCTCCTGACTGTTTCTGAACAAAAAGCCCCATCCCTTTCTTTCCGTTAATCTTTGTATCGAGTTTTGATTCGCGGATAGTGTCACGGACTTCGGCAATATCTTTAAGGTAAACTGTATTGCCTTTAAAGCTGCTGATTACTATATTCTTAAGGATATCGCTCTCGGGGAATTCTCCCTGTATTCTTAATGGATAATCTGTCTGCCCCATCTCAAGATACCCGGCAGGCATGTTAAGATTCTCCGCTCGCAGGACACCTCCTATCTGCTCAACTGTTAGATTGTAAGCCTCCATCTTCCGTGGATCGACATCAATATAAATCCTTCTGCCGGGCACCCCTGTCAGGGCAACACTGCCGATACCATCAATCCTGTTAAGAGGATTGACTATTTTCTCATCGAGTATTTTCTCAAGGCCTTCATAACTTTCATCTGCTGTAACTGCATAGAAAATTATGGGCATCATGCTCGAATTGAACTTGATAATTGTAGGATCTTCTGCTTCTTCGGGTAAGACCCGGGTTACAAAATTCAAATTACTCCGGATATCATTTATGGCTTCATCAAGATTAGATCCATATTCAAAATTCAGAAAGATAACAGATAAACCGTCGCTTGAAGTTGAAGTAATATCTTTCAGATTACTTACCGAATTCAGAACGTCTTCAATAGGACGGGTAACATTGCTTTCAATATCTGAAGCACTTGCTCCGGGATAGGTAGTCATAACCGTAACAAACGGAAGTTCTATTTCAGGATAGAGATCTACGGGGAGCTGAACCAGAGAATAGAGACCAATAACCATCAGTCCGATAAAAATCATAATAGTTGTTATGGGTCGTTTTACTGAAGAACTATATATACTCATCTCGTTATGATTGAAAATCTTAATACTATTTTACTATTTCAATTTGATCGCTGGCAATTAACCTTGCCTGGCCTTCGGTGATAAGCTGATCACCAACTTTAAGGATTTCGAAATAATCTCGAGCCTGTCGTCAAATCTTTTGCCGATACCAACAACTATACGGGTCGCCTTACCATCCTCAGCTGTGAAAACAAATCTCTGATTTGTACCTTCCTGTATCATAACTGTGTTAGCGGGAACAACAAATGTTTCCACCTCTCCAAGATCCATCGATACTCTCACAAACATTCCAGGCTTAAGCAGTTCATTCCGGTTTGGAAGCGCGATCTCAACGTTAAAAGACCTGGTGATTGCGTTTATTGTAGGTGCAATACGGAAAACTGAACCTGTAAAAACTTCGTTCTTATAAACATCCGCAATCACATTTGCCTTCATCCCTTTTTTTATCAGCGGATAATATTGCTCCGAAATACTGACATCAACCTTTAACGGATTGACCTGCATAACCGTAACTACAGCTGACCTTCCTGTCTGGGTCGTGGGAGTACCTGAATACATTTCACCATCCTCAAAATATTTACCTGTCACAACTCCCAGAAAAGGCGATTTCATCAATGTATTTTCCTTCATGAAGTCAACATTTGTTTTCAGTACATCGTACTGGGTTTTCATCTGATCGTACTGCTGCTGTTTTGCACTGCCAGACCTGAGCAGGGTATCTATCCTGTCGAGATCCTTCTGAAGGTTACTCAACTGAAGTTCAAGCTGATAAAGCTGAGTTCTGTCCATCAGGAAAAGATTATCACCTTTTTTGACCCTGTCCCCTTCTTCTACATAAATCCTGTCTATCCTTCCAGGAGTGGATGGAGCCACATTTACCTCTTCAAAAGGAAGAATTGTTGCTGTATAGTCGATCGTCCTTGCTATTTTCGTCTTGGCCAGGATCATTGTTTTAACCGGAATAGCAGCTCGCTTTGTATCTGTTGCAGTATCTTCCGAAGCGGAAGCTGTATTTTTTCCTTTTGATGAACAAGCTGCAGATAACAGCACAGTTATCAATAATACCGGGATTAATCTTACGTATTTCATTATATTAAAGTTTATTTGGTTCTTATTTTTATATTAAAGGTTATTCAGAAGTTTATCGAGCGCCAGCTTGGTCTGCAGCAGGCTCATAAGTGATGTGATATAGTTATTCTCAGCCTGGAGATATAGTGAATTTGCCTGTGTCAGCTCGAGGCTCGAGGCCATACCCTGTTTGAATTTGTTTTCCATACTGGTATAGACTCTTTTCGAAACATCTATATTATCCTTCTGGCTGATATATTGCTGATTGGCATTTACCAGGTTATATCTCAACTGCTTTTCCTGCAGGAGAAGCTGATCAGTCATCATCTCTTTCGTGTTTTTTGCTCTGTCGAGGTTTATCTGGGCCCTCTTAATCCTGTGGTATCTCTGTCCGCTCGCAAAGATCGGGACAGATATCTGCAAACCTGCAATTGAGTTTGGGAACCAGCTTAATCCTCCTACCTCCTCGCCCATACCATTTACACCATAGGTATAAAAACCGGATAAGGTTGGCAACACAGCTGCTTTCTCAGATTTAAGCATTATTGATGACATCTTTTCCTGGCCCTCTATAAGCTTATAATTGACATTTTGCCTGTGATCAAATACCTGCGAGATAAGGGCCTGAATATTTATATCTGATTCAATGCCCTCAAGTGTTTCAGTAAGGCTCAGTTTACTGTCGGCCGATAATCCCAGCTGGAACCTGAGAAGGTTGTAGTTAAGTTCAACCGTTCTTTGCATTGAACTGCGGCTGTTCTCAACTGCTGTGACATTTGATACCATCTGATCAATATCGGTCGATTCTGCCATCCCTGCCTGGTACATTACCCTTGTTGATTTTAGTGTCTCTTTAAGGTTGGCAATATTTGCATCCAGTATTTTGAGAGATTTTTCAGAGATCAGAATAAGGTAATATGCTGTTGACACTGATTCTTTTGTATCAAGCTCTGATTTCGTAAGATTCTCCTCACTCAGCTGCCTGGCAAGCTTTGATGATTCTATACCTATATAAACAGGAGCATTGAATAGCAAAAGGCTTGCCTGGACACTTGCTCCGGAATTAAACTGAGTACCAAATTTCACCGGGAAAAATTCACCGGGAGTACCGCCGAAAAACTCCGCTGGTATGAGGGTAGTCATCAGTTTCAGGTTATCATTAAAGTTTCCTGATGCACTTACCTGGGGTAAAGTATTTGTGATCATCTCTTTCAGAGCAATTCTGGCTGCTTCAACATCCATTTTTGAGGCAATAACCATCTTATTATGATCTATGGCATAAGCCTGAGCTTCCTTAAGGGAAAGCTTCAATTCCGTATTCTGCTCCTGGGCAGCAAGATTTCCACCCATTAGAATGAGTGTTAAAAATGCGGCAAGTAAAAATTTGTTTTTCATTACTTTGATATTTATTTAAAATTTAGCTTCAAGCTTGTTAATCAACTCTATACCTTTTATTGTAGCAATCCCTTTCATATAAGTTATAAAAACATTTTTGATCACCTCCCGTCTTGTGAAATCTTCAAAGGGATAGAGATCGAAATCCATTGTTGATCTGCCAAGTGAATAAAGACACCGGTTGACAATGTCAGGGTTAATATCTTTCCTGAAGAGGTTTTCCCTGATGCCTCTCTCAATCACTGCTATATTGTTCCTGTAGTCAGGCATTAAGCCTTTATCATTTTTGCTTATAAGAGCCTCATAATGGTATTTCTTCAGATCCGCCTGAAAAGCAGGACTCATGTTCTGGAAGTGATCACGGTTGGTCTCTAGCAGCCGGAAAATTGCAATTATTGCATTTTCTGATTCATCCAGTATCCGGCCTACCAGAACTCTTTGCCGCTCAGCCATCCATTCAAGAACTTTGACAAGGAGCTCATCCTTATCTGAAAATACCTCATATATTGTTCTCTTGGATATACCCAATTGTGCTGCAAGTGAATCCATTGTAACTGTTTTTATACCATAAGTCTTGAACAGATTAGCAGCCCCTTCAATAATCCTTTCTCGTATTTCCATAACATATTTTGTAATCCGTTGCAAAAATCGGAAAACTATTTCGGTTTACAAAGTTTTATTAGTTTAATGTCGGATTAAACCTGTAAAAAACCGAAATTTACCGGTGAATGGAGAATCAGTAATATATAATAAACTCTGTGTCCTCCGTGTATCCTCTGTGTAACTCTGTGTAAGTTCTTAAAAGCAATACAAAGAAACACACTGAAGGCTCATATAGCAGTAAAGAATACTGAAACATAGTTAGTTTTAAATACAATTAATATCCGAAACATGAATCCAGATCCAGATCTCCGTATTACCGAATTAGGGCTTATCCTGCCTCCTGCTCCAAGACCGGTTGGCCTCTATAAACCCCTGCTTGTTATTGATAAATTTTTATTTATTTCCGGTCAGGGACCCGTTAAAACCGATGGCACACTTATGAATGGCCGGGTTGGAGCCGACCTTGATACAGAAGAGGGAAAAATTGCTGCCCGACAGGTAGGGCTCACAATGCTCTCTACTATTAAGACACACTTTGGCGAACTGAAAAAAATCAAAAGAGTTGTCAAGGTTCTCGGCATGGTAAACTGTGTTCCCGGGTTTGAAAAGCAGCCTTTTGTAATTAATGGATTCAGCGAGCTTATGGCAGAGGTATTCGGCGAAGATAATGGTGTTGGGGTCCGCAGTGCTGTAGGAATGATACTCCCGGCAAATATCCCCGTTGAAGTGGAGGCGATGTTTGAATTATATTGATATACATTGAATTGATTTTAAATCAGTACCCTATTAAGAAATGACGACTGGAAATCAGTGGTATAAGATTGAAAATGAGGATGAGGTGTATTCACCTTCTCTGCTAATATATCCGGACCGGATTGAGAATAATATCTGCAAAATGGTTGAGATGGCCCGGGATGCTGACAGACTGAGACCTCATGTAAAAACGCATAAAATGGCTGAAATTGTCAGAATGCAGATGAAGCATGGCATTAACAAGTTTAAATGTGCCACAATATCTGAGGCTGAAATGGTCGCCGGATGCGGAGCCACCGATATTTTGCTGGCGATGCAGCCTGTGGGGCCTAATATTGAAAGGTTTTTCAGGCTGAAAAAGGCGTACAGGGGTGTGAACTTTTCCTGTATTGTCGATTCAGAACAGATCATACACCAGCTTTCTGAAACAGGATGCCGTTATGATTTGGAGACTTCATTATGGATAGACATTAATGTGGGAATGAACCGAACAGGTATAACCCCGGATGAGGAAGCAATCAGAATCTTTAAACTGGCTGACTCTCTTCCGAAGCTCAAGGCTGAAGGATTACACGTTTATGACGGACATATACACGAAAAGAATTTTTCACTCAGGACTGATATATGCAATGAAGCCTGGCTCCCTGTCGGGAAGATGAGAAATAATCTCAAAACAGCAGGTTTCAGTAATGTAAGAGTTGTTGCCGGAGGAACACCAACATTTCCTGTTCATGCTTCGAAAAGTGATGTTGAGATAAGTCCGGGAACAATCCTCCTCTGGGACTTTGGATACAGCAGTTCATTTTCAGATCTGAACTTCCAGCATGCCGCTGTATTGTTCACAAGGGTGGTAAGTAAACCTGCAAAAGATATCATATGTCTGGATCTGGGTCATAAAGCAGTTGGTTCAGAGATGCCTCAGCCTCGAATAATGATCCCCTCATTCAATGATTTTACAATAATTGGACACAGTGAAGAGCACATGGTTATCAGAGCTGCCCAGGCTGAGAACATCCGTACAGGAGATACCGTTTATGCCATTCCATGGCATATCTGTCCTACAGTCGACAGGTATGATTCCGTATATGTAGTTACTGAATCGAGGGTATCCGGCAAATGGAATGTAGCAGCCAGAAAAAGAGAAATAACCTTTTAGTCCCAGCCATATGAAAACAGATTCTGCTAAACATTTTACCATGGTATTTGTTTAGAAAGAAATCTCAAACCCTAACATATGGATATGCAGAATGCTTTTCAGAATTTAAACTGGCTGGCGATAATTACCGCTGCGGTCAGTGCCTTTATTCTTGGCGGATTATGGTACTCACCTCTTCTTTTCGCGAAGAGATGGATGAAGGAGACAGGGATAACAGAAGAATCAACGAAAAACGCCAATATGATTAAGATCTTCTCCCTGGCATTTATTCTTTCTCTTATTGCTTCATTCTTCCTTGCGATGTTCATAGGAGCACATGCAGGAGCACTTTTCGGATCAATGGCAGGATTTATGGCCGGACTTGGGTGGGTATTCACTTTTATGGGAATCAGCTACCTCTTCGAATCACGTACCATGGCACATTTTCTGATCAATTCGGTTTACAGTGTAGTAAGCCTGACTGTTATGGGATTGATTATCGGCGTCTTTCAATAGTCATTGGCCTGCGGCCGTCATTCGATTGTCATTTACCTTCGGCGTCATTCATGGTCATTTGGCCTGCGGCCGTCATTCACAACTACCGGTACAGGTACACAAATCCCCGTGTTTTCTTGCTGTCATATATTACATCATCCCAGCCGAAAGCCTTTATTATGTAGAAATAGACTCCCGGGGTTGCTTCTCTTGATGAGTCATTGATATTCCCATCCCAGCCCTTCCAGTTTCTAAGGCTTTCACCAGCACCGTTAAATTCATATACCTTCAATCCGCTCCTGCTGTAAATCACAACATTAAGATGCCTTAACGATTGGGCTTCAACAACAAAGTAATCGTTAAGCCCGTCTCCGTCAGGAGTAAAGACATTTGGTATTTCGAGCTTTGAATCATCTACAACAATGGTTTCGGAGCGCAGGGAATCTATGCAATGCATATCGCTCTCAATAGTAAGCTTGACAGAATATTCTCCGGGCTTATAATAGATATGCTGAGGGGGAGTGGACAGGCTGGATATGCTGTCCTTGCTATCGCCAAACTCCCATTTGTATGTTGAGGCCCTGATTGATTTATCAGTGAATACAACTTCAAGAGGGGCTTCGCCCTTGAGAGGTTCCAGTGTAAAATCTGCTTTAACATGAATCGATTCATAGAAGAATGAAGATTCGGTTGAGCATCCGAAACTGTCTGTCACCTGAAGGTTATATGTTACATCAACAAGAGGAGGATCAAATGTCTGAGGATCTATTAAAAAATCTGGTCGTGGTATGGTGGAAGGAGGATCTGATGACCATAAGAAACTAACACCGTTTGGCAGTTTTACCGGTATCCCATTAACCGGATTCCTGTAGTAGAATGTATCAACAGCTGCTTCTCCGTTTAACGCTACATAATCACAGGTCCTGTTCTGAAGCTTTGCCGATGAGTGCGGACTGTCAGTAAAGATCCAGCCGGTGAGTGTTGCATCATAGCCTCCGCTTATAACTGCCCTGTAACCTCCTTCTGCCAGATTGGCAATGGTGGAAGTTGTTACCCCTGAATCGGTCTTAAGCGGAATGCTGAAACTTTTAGTAATGTCGCTCCACTGATACCATGTAAAGGTGAATGGTCCTGTACCTCCGGGGCTGGCTGCCACTAGAGTCCCTTTCTGGGATCCGGAACTATTGCAGTATATAAATACGGGATCCCTTACTCCAGGCGATGCGGGATAATATGTATAACGTACCGTCTGCATCCCCGGCGCTGTAAGCTGAGCCTCAGCAAGGGCAGAAATAAGTAGAATTATGATCAGCAAAAAATAACGCAAAGCCTGTCAGATCTTAATAACAAAAACGAACTCTTAAACCTTTTGGTATTTAATTCTGCAAGTATAATAAAATATGATCAAACGAAGGGTCTAATCGAGGTGAAACACTTCTTCCAGGTCAGCCCACCATTCATCTTTCTTCCTGGTGGCTATCGGATCCTGCATAGGTTCCATGATCGACCACCACTCCTGAGTTTTTGGATCAGCCGCCATTTTAGCCATATCTGCTTTAAAATCAGTACCGGTGTATTCAAAGTAGGCATAAAGCATATTGTCCTTATGGAATATTGAATAGTTGTTGATATTGCATTTCTTAATCATTTCAAGAACCTCAGGCCATACTGCGGCATGATACTTCTTATAGCTCTCAAATTTTTCGGGTTTTACTCCTATTAGCTGACCATAACGTTTCATAATTTCAGTATATTATGTTAATGCTTGTAAATTAAATGACGGAAAATAAATTATTGGTGATTACTCTTTATCCATTTTCATATTGAACCGCTTATGCCTATCAGGTATGATGAAAGTATTATTATCAGCATTGAAAGTATCATAAGAATATAGACCCTCATCGAAACACCTTTCCATTCTTTTCTGTATAATCCCCAGAGAGTGGCAAACACTATTGTCAGACCAACAAGGATACCCCATGAGGTAAAAGTGAATGGCCCCATTTTGCTCTTACCCATTCCGTAAAAAATAAACTGCATGAACCATAGCAGTCCCCCGGCGAGGGAGAAGAGATAGTTACCCGTAAGCGCTTTTGGTGTCTCCCCACTGAAATAATCACCTAGTGACCTGTTACGAAGTCCCAGGAAGAGACACCATATTATAGTTGTAACCAGCGTCCCGGACAGCAATAACAGCATCACAGGTATAGTAGTGAACAGAGGATCTGTCCCTGATTTTTCAAAATAACCGGCAACAGGAATTCCCTGTTCCATACCAAGTGACATTGCAGAACCTGTTATTGCAACAAGTATAGCAGCAAACAGACCCTTTACAAAATTAAACTCCGGGTTTGCATTCTGCTTATTATCACCGGTAGTTTTCCTGTCCTTCAGGTATCCTGCCACTCCCGACAGTGCGATACCGCAGCAGGCTATCACAACACCTGCAATAAGAAGGTTTCCACCTGAACTTTCAATCATTATCTTCAGCCGGCCGTCAAGGATAGGTGGTATCAGAGTGCCAAGGGCAAGTATCAGTCCGAGAGACAGAGCATAGCCAAGTGATATTCCAAGATAACGAAGGGATAAACCGAATGAGAGGTTTCCGATCCCGTAAACGGCACCCAGCATAAAGACTCTTAAGAGAATGTCAGCAGGAACACTTTTATAAATGCCTATGAAGCCGGGGGTGAATATCAGACAGGCGGCCAGTGGAAAAAGTGTGTATGCTCCCAGACTATATATAAACCAGTATGTTTCCCATTTCCATCCTCTGATTTTACCGAAAGGAATTGCAAAGCTGCCAGCTGAAAATGCACCTGCTGAGATCAGTAATAATCCTGTTAGAATGGTTAGGTTCATTATTGGGTATCTTAAGATTGGCCGAAATAAATCAAGGTATAAAGTGAAAAGTATAACCTTATACAAGTATAATAAAAAAATAGACATCTTAGATCCTCTTATTTAGTCTCAGTGGTTCTTTGTGTATTTTCTCTGTGCCTCTCTGTGTACATATAATGAAGAACTTACACAGAGATCACAGAGAATACAGTGAGTTTCACAGAGGTATTTGGGTATGGTGTTAATAAAAAATAGTTATTAAATCTCACCATACAATATTCAATAGCCTCTTATTGCTAAATTTGCGGAATTCCGGAACGCTGTAATTCCAATTTAAACATGACAATGAATTATCTGAACGATCTGAATGAATCACAGAAGGAGGCAGTTATAAATGCTGACGGTCCATCTCTCATTATCGCAGGAGCAGGTTCAGGAAAAACGCGGGTGCTTACCTACAGGATAGTTCATCTTCTTAACAGGGGTATACCTGCCCGCAAGATCCTTGCCCTTACCTTTACCAATAAGGCTGCTAAAGAGATGAAAGAAAGGATCACGAGGATTGTCAGTCCGGAAACATCCAGGCATCTCTGGATGGGAACATTTCACTCCATATTTGCAAAAATACTCAGGATGGAGAGTGAAAAATTAGGATACAAGCCAAGCTTTACAATATATGACACAGCAGATTCCAGAAGCCTGATAAGGTCCATCATAAAAGAGATGAGTCTCGATGATTCGATTTATAAACCAAATGTCATTGGTTCAAGAATTTCAGCTGCAAAGAACAACCTGGTGACTGCTGCCATGTATTCAGCCGACGCCTCCATGCAGGATTATGACAGGTCCAGCAGGATGCCTTTGCTTTCGGATGTCTACAGGAGCTATTCCGCACGTTGTTTCAAGGCTAATGCTATGGATTTTGATGATCTTCTGTTAAATACCAATATACTCTTCAGGGATTTTCCTGCAACGCTGACCTCCTACCAGGAAAGATTCAGCTACATACTTGTGGATGAGTACCAGGATACCAACTACTCCCAATACCTTATAGTAAAAAAGCTTGCAGCATTACATCATAATATATGTGTCGTCGGTGATGATGCCCAGAGTATCTACTCATTCAGGGGTGCAAGAATTGAGAATATTCTGGAATTCAGAAATGATTACAGTGAATATCAGCTTTTTAAACTGGAACAGAATTACAGATCGACACAAACGATTGTAAATGCAGCGAATACAATTATATCCAACAATGAGGGACAGATCCGGAAAAATGTTTTTTCTGAAAATGAGACGGGGGAAAAGATACAGGTATTCCAGTCAATGACTGATACCGAAGAAGGATTTAATGTTGCATCGGATATTTTTGATAAAAAATTTGCATTGCAGCTGAATTGGTCTGATTTTGCTATTCTCTACCGGACTAATGCCCAGTCAAGGATCTTTGAAGAGACTCTCCGGAAGAAAAACATACCATACAAGATCTATGGAGGATTATCATTTTATGAGAGAAAGGAGATCAAAGATATTTTATCATATTTCAGAATGGTTATCAATCCTGAAGATGAGGAGGCGCTTAAGAGGTCGATTAATTATCCAAGGCGTGGAATCGGGGACACAACTATTCAGAAGATATTTGAACTTGCACAAACATTGAACACATCGGCCTGGGTCATACTTCAGGAGGCACAGAGACACCAGGAACACTTTAATTCAGGGACGGCAAAAAAATTATCCGGATTCGTGGCAGTGATAAACGGACTAAGACTGAATGCAGATACAACAGATGCTTTTCTGAAAGCAAAGGAGATTTCGCTTGCCTCAGGCATAATGAGGGAACTCAGGGAAGGAAAATCACCTGAAGAGATAAGCCGTTACGAAAACCTTGAGGAACTGCTTAATGCTATCAAAGTTTTTACCGAAGCCGCCGAAACCAATGGTGAGCCTTCGACTCTTGAAGCCTATATGGCTAATGTTGCTTTGCTGACTGATCAGGACACTGAAACGGCAGAGGATAAGAATAAGATTACACTGATGACTATGCATTCAGCCAAGGGACTTGAATTCAAGCATGTATATATTGTTGGTATGGAGGATACACTGTTTCCTTCACCAATGTCTTCAGGAAGTGCACGGGAACTTGAAGAGGAAAGAAGACTTTTTTATGTTGCTGTTACCCGTGCAGAGAAACAGGCAACATTGAGTTATGCTCTTAACAGATATAAATGGGGTAATCTGGAAAGATGCAGCCCAAGCAGATTTCTCCGCGAGATAGATCAGAAATACCTTGATTATCCTCAAACGGGAGGAAAACCATTCAATGAATCAAAAAAACCATTAAATAAACCAACGTTACTCCGGGAGGAACCAAGACCATATATTAAAGAGGAGAGATTAGTAAAGATCGGAAAACAGACTGTTTCACCGGACACACCTTTCAGTGGAACCGACCCGTCGCTTTTTTCAGTTGGCGATTCAGTGCAGCATGAGAGATTTGGTGATGGAAAGATCCTCTCAATAGAAGGAATGCCGCCAAATACTACGGCAACTGTGGTGTTTGATAAAGAAGGAAGTAAAAAACTTCTTCTCCGGTTCGCAAAACTGAAAAAGATCTGAAAAGAGGTTCCCGCAGATATCACTGATTTACACAGAAAAGTCCTTCATTATCTGTGCTGATCTGAGAAATCTGCGGGAACTTAAATTTTATTTTTTACCGGATTTACCACCCATGCCAAAGTTCACCTTGGTAAATTTATACCCTACAGTAGAGAAAGATTTTTTGTAATTCTCATTTACCTCAATGGTCTCCATTTTAATTGCAAGGGTATTTTCCTTATCGAATTCCTGCATTGCCAGCATTACCATACCTTCAAATCCAGGATAGTTGTAATATGACGGCATACCTGATTTTCCCCAGTATCTCCTGTCGGCTTTAACCTTAAAATCCTTTGTCATCCAAACAAGCGAATAACCAGCCTTTTCAGGATCAACAACCTTATATTCATCACACTTGTAACCGGCTACCACCCGTGAATTACCAGTTTTTGTAACTACAGGCTGCTTTGTTTTCTCTGCATTTGTCTTTGCCTGGGCAGCAAGGGCTGAATCGGAAGGTATTGATGATATTGTACCCATTTTTGATTCCATGCTAAAAAGGCTCATAAAAGCCCTGTTCTCATTATCAAAAAGAAATACCGTTGAGATTACAGTTTTTTCATCCTTGGGGTCAGTAGTTTTGAGCTCGACACCCGCATCCAGAGCATTTGTGTTGAAATAGGTATAGAAATCCGATTTAAGAACATCTTTCTTGTCATATGTTTCCATCTGCATATATATCCTTCCTGTAAAATCATAATTATCCTTGTATTTGATATCGATTTTCCCGCCAAAAAGACCTACACTCTTGCTCTTGGATGCAGAGTTTTCACCCGTATTGCCTGTTTTGTTTCCCTCAGCTTCTTCTTTCGCCTTTTTATCCCTTTCGTCCTGGGCACTTTTCTCGATGGAAGAGTCAATTTTATGGTCGACCTGCCTGTTTATTGCCCTGCGTACTACTCCAAACTGTGCTTTGGAAACACCGGGCATAAGTACAAGTAACGCTATAAAAAGAATGATAGATCTTGTTTTCATAGTTAAAAATTATAATGATTAGGGAGTAAATTTACAAAATCTATACAAATATTAATTGGTAAGGGTCCAAAGAATTGAGGCTGATTCAAAAGTCATCTTCGGATCTTTGCGGACCTTGATTTTAAACTTTTGAAACAGCCTATTCAATCTAAAATTCAGTTAAAAAAAGCCTGCCTATGCTGCCACTGCTTCAACAACAGGTTCCTTCTCCTGAAGAACTGACTGGTATAGCGCTGCAAATGAGCTGGAGATCCAAACCAGAGCCGGAAATATACCAACGATCATCAGGATAAGTCCGAAAATAACTATAAAGAAAGAGGTGATGCCCATGAAAAAGATCTTCCACCCGTGACCTTTCGTCAATTTCCAGCTAAGCTCCACAGCTTCGATTGGATCAAGCTTTTTATCCATCACTATATACGATACAAATGCAAGCCTGCATGCAATAATTATCCCCGGAATTATAAGGGCAAACATTCCCAGAATTATCAGTGCAAAAACAAGAAGGTTCGCTAGGACAATATGCAGGTAGTTCTCCATAAAACCTTTGATAAGATACTCAAAATCAGGTTTTATTTTCCTGACAGCCTTTACAAAAATTATGTCACCGCCATATTTAAACACGGGAGCGACAAGGAAAAAATAGAGCATCGAAAGCAGGGCAAAGAATGCTGCAAATATTCCCAGCGAGGCAAGTCCGAGAAAATGCTCCCAACTTTTTTCATCTTCCCAATTCCAGTTCCATGGCCCCCCATGAAAATCAGAGGAATTAAAATTCATGTTAAAAATCTTAAAGGGAGCCACTAAAATACCGAGTATGACGATTACGAGAAGTAGTCTCAGAAAATTATCAGCCATTACTCTCCATCCGGTTCCAAAACTGTTACTAAATCCAGGTACCAGTTTGTAGTTGTTATTTGTTTCCATGATCTTTTTTTTAAACATTCGTGAATTAATAAACTGTCGTGAAATTTCATGAAGCAAATGTAAACCATGCTTTTTGCACTGATTTCATACTATAGTATTGATTTAAAAATTTCCTACTTTAGTATGTTGTCCACTACTTTGGTAGTGAAAACATCTATACTTCTGGTGTTCAGGATATTTTATATCTTTATCAAATGCTGAATTATATCATATATCCCATTTTCATTGTATCGGTTGCCCTGGCGGCAGGAGGTGTCGTAATCTCTTCAAAAATGAGAAACAGCTTTCATCATCCTCTTTTTTCGACTCTTTTCTATTACCAGGTTTTTATTTACACCTTCGGATTTTATGGAATCTGGGGCCAGGTAGCCATAAAGGCATTTCTTTCAGAATATATTTCCCTGGATCTTCTTAACAGATTTTCCGATTTAGCCATGCTGATGGGATTACCTTTCCTTGTTTTTGCATGGCTGATGCTGATGCAGTTTTCAATGGAAATTTCAGGGAAAAAGCGTTCGGGTTGGTTCGCGTCAGTGTTCCTGATCACTAACTTTTCGATATTGCTGATTGTAGGTTTTGTTATTGCCAGGGAAGGGGTAACACGGCCTGTGTCACTCATGAAGTACTATTTTATTTTTATGAATTTCCTTTATTCACTTATTTCCTCAATTCTGATAATGTTTCCCGGTAAGAAATTATCATTGATTTTTGAGCACGACAGAAAAATAATCGGTTCCTCAGTACTTATTATTATGATACTTCAATGCGCTCCACTTGTTTTTTACACCTCACAGGTTCATTTTGCCCTTATTTTCATCTTTACCTTCTTTACAGGAAATACGTTTCTTCCCCTTTATTTAAACTATGGCACACTCCTGCCGGCATTCGCCGGCGAGAAAAGCAAGGATCTTTCATTCGCTGATTTCTGTAAAAGGTATGAGGTTTCGCCCAGGGAAACAGATATTGTGATAGAGATATGCAACGGACTAAGCAATAAGGAAATTTCCGAAAAACTTTTTATCAGTCTGCAGACTGTAAAAGATCATACTCACAGGATTTATACAAAGACAAATGTCAAGAGCAGGGTACAACTCATTAATCTGGTTAAGGAACTGGGAAAATAATCAGATAAACTGGTTATAATTCTGAGCTTGAGTTGGTCACTTCTGGTATTGGCAGTCCGCAACGGGCAGACAGGTTCATTCTTTACTGTTATTTTACTCTTCAAATTTAAGATAAACGATTACTCTTCCCTGACTGAAATCAAGGCTGAAGCTTTCTCCCTTTGCCTCATTAAGTGTTGCGACCCACCAGTTGTCTATTTTTTTTCTGTCAAGAGGATATCTGAGTCCGTCAGATGTTATTTCAGTCTCCGGGTCAATTGAGAATACAGAAACCTGCTGACCAGGAAATGAGACAATGGCAGACCCTTCTGTAATAGCAGTCAGGATTCCTGTGTCAGTAACCATTTTTACTTTCACTGTTTTAATATATTCAGCGAGCAGCGATATGTTGCCAATAGCATGGTCTTCCCTTTTTCCGGTAGCGCCTAAAATTACCAGTTCAGTATAACCTCTCTCCGAGCACCAGTTAACTGCTTTTGTCAGATCGTTTGTTTCCTGGTCAGTATCCCTGAATATCCTGTCGTGAAACCTTCCGGCAATTGACTGGTCAAGTGAATCCATATCACCTACTATGGCGTCGGGAATATAACCTGCCTTGATAAGATTTTCAGCACTTCCGTCGCAACAGACAATCCGTTCGGCGCTTTTAAGATATTCAAGCGGGATCTCATGTCTGGGGAAGGTCCCGTCAGCAACTATTACTGTATAGGGATTTATTTGATCATCATTCATTTCTTCAATATCTCTGTAACCATTTCAATAATACACCCGTTAAAAACGCATATTACAATTACCATTTTTCACCGCATACACAAACCCAACTTATTCGGTCTGCTTCACCCCAACCTTTCTCAGTGTCAGCCTCACCCTGACCCCTCTCAATGAATGCCTCCAACCCCTTATTGTGTCAACCTCACCGCAACCTCTCATTGTGTCAGCCTCACCCCAACCCCTCATTGTGTCAGCCTCACCCCAACCCCTCATTGTGTCAGCCTCACCCCAACCCCTCTCCCGGGGGAGAGGGGCTAAATCCATAGTCAATAGTGTCTTACTCCCCTTCTCCCCCGGGAGAAGGGGTCGGGGGATGAGGCATCTCTCCCCTGATTGTCTTTCCCCAGGCTTTAAGCCCCGCAAACGACATAACCCCATAAACTATGTATAAAATAACTGTCGGATAAAGACCTCTTGATAAAAAAAGCAATGTTGCTACTGCATTTACAACAATCCAAAGGTACCAGTGTTCATATATCTTGCGAGCGAGCATCCATGTGGCAACAATTGAAAGCGAGGTGACAAATGCATCTCTGCCGGGAACAGGTGAATCAGTCATCCTCGAAAGAACAAACCACATTACAACAAACAACATAACAAAAATAACAGAGAGGATAATACCTGTCCTGAGCTTTAATCTGGTCACCTGTAACTCTTGCTTCTTATCTCCCCTTCCCCCATTCTCCCCGCTCCTATCACTTTCTCTTCTCCCCTGAGCCCTGAGCCCTGAGCCCTCCGCCAGTTTTTCTTCACCCTGAGCCCTCAGCCCTGAGCCCTGAGCCAGTTTTTCCTCACCCTGAGCCCTGCGCTCTGAGCCCTGCGCCCAACGCCCTGAGCCCTTAACCCACCAATACCATCCAAGGATGCTTATTATGAGATAGTATACCTGCAGGCTCATATCTGCATAGAGTTTACCTGTAAAAAAAACCAGATATATACGGCAGATGTCACTATTCCAACCGGCCATAACCAGATTGTCTGTCTGATCTCAAGAAAAACATACAAAACTCCGGAAACAGCTCCGAATATTTCAATAAAATTATCAGCTATCCATTCGTATATCATCATTCACCTGAATAGAGGTCAGAATTTAAGGCCAAGCCTCACCATAAAGTTAGTACCGGCCTGAGGAAAGTAGTACGACCACGACTTTTCAACACCATTCTCATACCAGTTGCCCCCGTACCCGTTGCTCTCATAGACCCTGTTAAAGATATTATTCACAAGAACCTGGAACTGGATTCCCTTCATATTTCTGACAACAGGCTCATAATCAAGCCTGATATTGTTTAAGAAATAAGGTTCGAGCATCCTGTCAGAACTCATGGTATTATCAACGTATTGTTTACCCACAAGCTTACTGATAAAATGGATCGCTATTCCCTTATGGATCTTAAAACCCAGATCGCTGGTTCCGATTACCGAAGGTGAGTATGCAATATCAACAACGCCAAGATTCCTGGATAGGTATTGTGAAGACCAGTCTGAGGTATTATAGTCAGTGTAGTATTCTTTGAAGTCCAATATCCTGCTCCGGCTGATTGTCAGATTCATGTTCCAGTCAAAAAAAGCTGCCGGTTTGAAACCTGCTGCAAATTCCGCTCCCATTCTGTAACTCTTGTCAACATTTGTCATAATGGTATAGCCAACATCACTCAATTCACCTGTAGGAACCAGCTGATCCCTGTATATCATTCCATAAAGGTTTACAGAAAGTGAGCTTTTCCCGCTTCTGATTTTATAACCTAATTCAGTGTCATACAATGTCTCCGGCTTTGGTGCTGCTCCGGGATCACCTGAAGCTTCCTTGAAGTCAGTTCTGGTTGGTTCCCTGTTTGCCACAGAGAAAGAGAGGTATGCATCCTGGTTCGGTGTTATTGAGTAGAAAATGCCTGCTTTGGGATTGAGGAAGCTGAAACTGTGCTCCTGCCCAATATCCTTAAGGTCATCATCAATGCCAGTCATCCTGTACAAAATATGACGGTATTGAATATCCCCGAAGACACTTGCTTTTTCAGACAACAGATAGTTCAGCTTACCGTATAAGCTTATCTCATCTTTTTGGGATTCATTGAAGTACCACTGGTAATCCTTTTCAGTGCTTCCTGCATTTTTCATCCAGATTATTTTTCCGAAATGGTCTCCAAGATACCTGTTCAATCCACCGCCCCCAGTTGCCTCAATACGCTCCTTCTTATACTTAAGCGAATATACGATCCCGTAAAAATCATTGGACATCCATTTGCGTCTGATCAGATCTGTATTTGTAATAACCGAATCACCGATAAGGAGATTCTGCAAACCATAATCTGCATAATTCTGATCTTCCCTGTACTCTTCATAATAACCCTTTCCTTTGGTATAATGAAGGGCTGTATGCAGAGATAAATATTCGCCAAGTACCTGGCTGTAAATTAGCTGGAAATGATTCTGTGTATAGTTATCACTCTCGTTATCATAATATCTGATATTACCTGATTCATCAGTGTACTCACCGGCAGGGTTATATCTCCTGTTGACTGAAAGCATCTCTTTGGGAACTCCCCACCAGCCGATTCCGGTATGCTCATTGCCCAGAATAATATTCGCTTTCAGCATCGATTTCCCTGACCTGAATATTCCGCTGATATTTTCTGATCGGTGGTTTGAACCAGTCCTTTCAATGTAGCCGTCACTCTTTATATCAGAATAGCGCATTCTCAAACCAAACTTTCCCCCCAGCATTCCTGTACCAACAGATACCATGTTCTTCATTGTCTTAAATGAACCCATCGATGTTGCCAGCTCAGCAAACGGTTCACTCTCAGGGTTTACAGTCTGCATACTGATTGTGGCTCCAAAAGCTCCTGATCCATTTGAAGATGTTCCAGCTCCCCTCTGAACCTGAATGTTCTCCAAAGAAGAGGCCAGATCGGGAAGATCAACCCAGAATACCTGCTGTGATTCTGCATCATTCAAAGGAATGCCATCCAGGGTAACATTGATCCTGTTGGCATCGGTCCCCCTTATTCTGAGACTGGTGTATCCTATTCCGTTACCCGCTTCGGACGTCTCTACAAATGACGGAGTCAGGCTCATCAGATAGGGCATATCATAACCTGTATTCTGGGTTTTCAACAATTCCCGGCTAATGGTTGAGTAGGCAAGCGGAGAATGTTCGCCTGCACGCATTGCGCTAACGAGTACCTCTTCTGTCTGAAAGGGCTTTTCAATCAGCGATACATCTAACGTTAAACTTCCCTGCAGATTCACTACCTCAAGCCTGGTTTCATATCCGATAAATGAGAAAGACAAAGTATACTCTCCATCCTTTAGTCCGGATATAATATAGCTTCCATCGGTCTTCGAATGAACACCTATATATGAGTCTGAAACAGTTATACCGGCTCCGGCCAGCGGTTTGCCCGACATATTGGTAACATTTCCCCTTATTACTGACCCCTCTTCAGTTCCTGCCCAAACATGCGTAATTATTAAGAAATTCATCAGCACCGCACAAACAAATCTTCCCATATCTTTAATAAATTACTTATTAAATATAACGAAATGAGGCTGTTATGTAAAGCTGATGTGTGTGATACTCTCTCTTCCCTCCGCCAGCATTACCCGGATCAGGTTTAAGGGTATGATCTCAGCCCGTAGTATTAAGGCACCCCATTTTTGTTAGTACAAAGATAAGAGCTTTTAAATAATATTATCCATCAAAATGATCTCTATTTTGAATTTAAATGATTAATAATCCTGATTTTCAAATTATTAATTACATTCTGTTCAATTATTGCCGGATTTAATTTATTTTTAAATTTGCAGATCATTTAAGGGGAGAATAATGAAGAATTTGCTTGAGAAGCTTAATTATAAAGGGAGTAACCGGATTGCAGTGCTGAATGCGGAAGAAAAGTTCACCTCTTCACTTTCAAAGGAGTTCAGTGATGTAATCATTGACAGGGATATTGATCCCCGGTTCCCTTATGATTTTATTATGATATTTGTTAGAAATCAGGCTGAAGTTGATACTTTTTCATCAAATGCATTTCATAACCTGTTATGCGATGGAGTAATATGGTTCTGTTATCCGAAGAAAACATCAAAAAAATACAGCTCAGATATCGACCGTGACCACGGATGGAAAGCTATAAACGATGCCGGATTTCATGGTATCAGAATGGTTGCTATTGATGAAGACTGGTCTGCTTTGAGATTCAGAAATATTAAATTCATAAATTCAACATCAGAAAAATATTCAAAATAAAATTTTTACCCGGATTGGTGAAGGAGAGACGGAGAGACGGAGAGACGGAGGGATGGGGAGACGGAGGGACGGAGAGACGGAGAGACGGAGAGACGGAGAGACGGAGAGACGGAGAGACGGAGAGACGGAGAGACGGAGAGACGGAGAGACGGAGAGACGGAGAGACGGAGAGACGGAGAGACGGAGAGACGGAGAGACGGAGAGACGGAGAGACGGAGAGACGGAGAGACGGAGGGACGGAGAGACGGAGAGACGGAGAGACGGAGAGACGGAGAGACGAAGGAGGAATGTATATCTCCAGGGTAAAGATGATGGTTAAGTGACACTATTTTTTGAAGAATGATCAAAACCTTTAGAATAGAAACTCCTCTTGGTGAGATGGTTGCAGGAGCAACTGATGATGGGGTCTGTCTTCTTGAATTCATCGACAGACGAATGCTGCCAACTGAATATAAGGACCTTACAAGATTACTCAAAACAACTCTTGAAGAGGGTGACAACACACATCTGAAATCTCTCAGGAATCAGTTAGCTGAGTACTTCACCGGAGAGAGGAGAGAGTTCTCGATCCCGCTTATAACACCAGGGACAGATTTTCAGAGAGCAGTATGGATGGAACTACAGGAGATACCATATGGAACTACACGGTCATATCAGGAGCAGGCAAATGCTCTTAACAGATCTGATTCCGTGAGGGCAGTAGCTAATGCCAATGGCATGAACCGTATATCAATTATTATTCCCTGTCACAGGGTAATCGGTTCGGATGGAAGTCTGACAGGATATGGAGGCGGATTGAAAAGGAAGAGATGGCTGCTCGATCATGAGAAAAAATATTCAGGGAAAGCTGTTGATCTGCTGCTCTTTTGAAAAACTAAAAATATATACTAACCTAACCAGTAAAACAATGAAAAACACTAATTTACAGAAACTACTCCTTCCTCTTGCTATTGTTACAGGTATTATCCTGCTGACAGGATGTGCGAATAACGAAACTGTTGATCAGTGTCTTACAGGTCATAAATACGGATTTTTCGGAGGATTATGGCATGGATTTATTGCCCCATTCGATTTTATAGGCATGCTTTTCGATAAGGATATCACAATGTTTGCACAGAATAACAATGGTGGTTTATATGCACTGGGGTTTCTTCTTGGAAGTGGCGGATGGGGCTTCTTCGGCAGCAAGGGTGCAAGCAAGGTAAGGACAGGCCGGGTACATTTTCAGTCGCAGAAATTCGATAAAGCAGAGGTGGTAGAGTAAATCCTCACCCCCTCTGATCCCCCTCTCCCGGGGGAGAGGGGGATCAGAGGGGGTGAGGCATACACTACAGGGGGATCAGATGGGGTGAGGCAATTAAAAATAAAAAAAGATCACCAACTCTTTTATTTTATCAGAATAATTATTTTCTTTGCATTCAGAAAAAACAGAAATGACACATACATTTAATAACTGGTCTTGGCAAATCTCAACCGTAAACCCACGGAGGTGAGATAGCCTTGCTATATTATATAATATAACAATGACCTGTCGGACTCCCGGCAGGTCGTTTTGTTTTAATACGATATTAAAATTTAAAATATGAGAGAATCAAAGTTAATAACAAGCCTCCATCCCTTTCCTCCCGGATTGGCAGATATAATAACACCTGTAACGATCTACCTGAAGATCAGGGATAAGTTCCCAAACACCATCCTGCTGGAAAGTTCTGATTATCACGGCAATAATAACAGCATGAGCTATATTTGCTTTGACGTTCTCGCCGAATTTAAAGTAGAATGTCACAGAATCCAGATAAACTTCCCGGATGGTCAGCAGGAAAGGATTGCCGTAAAGAACAAACAAACTGTAGCAGAAAATTTCAATGCCTTCCTGAACTCATTCAAAATTGAAAAAGGATCTGATTACACAGGGATGCCTGCAAACGGATTATTTGGGTACACCACATATGATGCAGTAAAATATTTTGAGGATATAAAGTTCAAACAACCCGGAGACGGCCTTTACCAGATTCCTGACATCTATTATTCAGTTTACAGGTATATTATCGCTATCAATCATTTTAACAACCGGATCATTCTCCTGGAAAACCTTCTGGAAGGCGAAAAGAGCAGGATTGAAGAGGTAAAAAGCCTGCTGAGAAACCGCAGCCTGGGTTCATTTCAGTTCACCTCACTTAATAATGAGAAATCCAATCTGCTTGATGAAGAGTATATAGAGATGGTGAAAATGGGCAAAAAGAACTGCTTCCTGGGAAATGTATTCCAGGTGGTTCTGTCCAGGCAATTCAGTCAGCAGTTTATTGGTGATGAGTTTAATGTATACAGGGCATTAAGGAACATAAATCCTTCCCCCTATCTGTTTTATTTCGACTATGGCGGATATAAGCTTTTCGGATCCTCACCTGAAGCCCAGCTGATAATTGAAAAAGGCTTTGCGAAGATCAATCCCATCGCAGGGACTTTCAAGCGTTCGGGAGATGATGAGGAAGACAGGCAGCTCGCTATTGACCTTGCAAATGACAGCAAGGAGAATTCAGAGCATGTCATGCTGGTTGACCTGGCCAGAAACGATCTGAGCCGGAACTCTGACAAAGTATTTGTCAAGACCTTCAGGGAGGTACAGTTCTACTCACATGTTATTCACCTTGTGTCGGAGGTTGCCGGTGAACTCAAAGCCGGGTTTAATCCAATCAGGGTTTTCGGAGATTCATTTCCGGCAGGGACTCTTTCCGGTGCACCAAAGTTCAAAGCTATGGAGATAATCGACTCATTGGAAAACCAGAACCGCGGTTTCTACGGTGGTGCTATCGGTTATATAGGTTTTAACGGAGATATCAATCATGCAATAATGATACGGTCATTTCTCAGCAGGAATAATACCCTTTATTATCAGGCCGGTGCAGGTATTGTTGCGGCCTCCGTTGAAAATAATGAGCTTAATGAGGTAAATAACAAGCTTGGCGCCATGAAAGCTGCAATAGCAATGGCTGCAGGTATATAATACTAAAAGAAAAGAATATGAAAATAATGGTGCTTGACAACTACGATTCTTTCACATATAACCTGGTGCACATTCTGAAAGAGCTTTCCGGCCAGCCGGTGGATGTATTCAGAAATGATGATATATCAGTCGCTGAAGCTGCAGGTTATGATAAGATAATAATCTCTCCCGGGCCCGGGATTCCGGATGAAGCAGGAATCACAAAAAAACTAATAAGTCATTATGGCCCGTCAAAAAGCATCCTGGGTGTTTGCCTGGGATGCCAGGCTATTGCAGAGGTATTCGGAGGAAGCCTCACAAATCTCGACAGGGTTTATCATGGGGTGAAAACTGAGATTATTATTACAGATACAAAAGATAAACTATTCAGTGATGTGCCATCGACCTTTGAAGCCGGACGATACCATTCCTGGGTGGTAAATGACAGGGACCTCCCTTCCGTGCTGAGGATTACAGCCAGGGATAGTGAAGGAATGGTAATGGCTCTTTCTCACGTTGAGTATGATGTCAAAGGGGTACAGTTTCATCCCGAATCAGTGATGACTGAGTATGGAAAACAAATACTCAGTAACTGGCTGGCACTTTAAAAGGAATTTTTGAAAACAAATACTGACAAATGAAAGAAATTCTTCAAAGACTGACCTCACATCTGACACTTGACAGGGAAGAGGCAAAAAATGTACTTAAAAAGATAGCCGGGGGAGAATATAATAATTCGCAGATCTCTGCTTTCCTTACAGTATATATGATGCGCATGATAACTGTCCATGAACTGGCAGGATTCCGGGATGCGCTATTGGACTTATGTCTGGCAACTGATCTGGCAGAATTTGATACCATCGATCTTTGCGGCACAGGGGGTGATGGCAAGAACACTTTTAATATTTCAACGCTATCGTCATTTGTTGTAGCCGGGACAGGAGGTAAAGTGGCAAAACATGGTAATTATGGTGTATCATCAGCCTGCGGATCGCGCAATGTTCTGGAGTACCTTGGCTATAAATTTACAAGTGACAGGGATACCTTAAGAAACCAGATCGATAAAGCAAATATCTGCTTCCTTCACGCCCCGCTATTTCACCCGGCTATGAAAACTGTTGCCCCAATCAGAAGAGAACTGAGCGTGAAAACATTTTTTAACATGCTGGGACCAATGGTCAATCCATCTTTTCCGCGTAATCAGCTGGTTGGTGTCTGGAACCTGGAGACCGCAAGACTATACAATTATATCTACCAGCAGACTGATAAAAACTATACAATAATCTATTCGCTTGATGGCTATGATGAAATATCACTGACGAGTGAGTTTAAAATGATATCCAACCGTGAAGAGGACCTTGTGGATCCTGAGAAAATTGGATATACCAGGCTTACACATGAAGATGTGAAAGGTGGGGTGACTGTCGAAGAGTCTGTCAGAATCTTTTTAAACATACTTGAAGGTAATGGAACCGAAGCCCAGAAAGCAGTGGTAATTGTTAACTCAGGAATGGCTTTAAGGAAGCTGTTCCCTTCCAAAAGTCTGAAGGAATGCTTTAGTATGGCAGAAGAATCATTACAGGGAGGCAAAGCAAAAGAAAAATTAAAAAAACTCCTTGAACTCTGAGAAATGAATATACTTGATAAAATAGCAGCAGTTAAAAGAGAAGAGGTTAAAAGGAGAAAAGTGACCGCTCCAGTAAGTATACTTGAGAAATCGGCATTCTTTAATGCAAGGGTTCCGTCATTTTATGAAGCTCTGTCAAGACCAGAACCCTCTGTTATCGGTGAGTTCAAGAGGAAGTCACCCTCCAGGGGAGATATAAATCCTGCAGCTGAGGCGGCCATGGTGGCAAAAGGATACCAGGATGCAGGAATAGCAGCCATTTCAGTACTGACTGATACGGAGTTTTTTGGAGGTTACAGTTCAGATCTTCAGGATGTTGCCGGGTTAGTTAAGATACCTGTTCTTAGAAAAGACTTTATTGTTGATGAATACCAGGTTATTGAAGCCAGATCAATTGGCGCAGGTGCAATCCTTCTTATTGCTTCCATCTTAAGCAAAATAGAAGTTGAGAGACTTTCAGCCCTGGCGATTGATTTGGGAATGGACGTTCTTTTTGAGATACATGACCTGACTGATCTTGACCAGTTGAGTAAAAACATTTCTATTATCGGAGTGAATAACCGGAACCTGAAGACATTCGAGGTAAGCATTGACAACTCAATGGATCTTCTCAATTATCTTCCAAAGGATTGTCTTAAGGTTGCGGAAAGCGGATTTACCACAGCTGAAGATGTAAAACAACTTTATAAGAAGGGCTATGATGCTTTTTTAATAGGCGAAAACTTCATGAAATCAGATGATCCCGGGAAAGCCGCATCCCATTTTATCAGTGATCTTAAATCCGATACTAAATGAATCCGGTAATAAAGATATGCGGAATGAGAGAGCCTGAAAACATACTGGCCGCAGCACAGCTGAAGCCAGATATGATGGGATTCATTTTCTATCCTGCCTCTCCCAGGTTTGCTGGTGAATTACTTAAGGCTGAGGTTCTTGCAGAGCTTGCTTCTGAAATAAAAAAAACCGGAGTTTTTGTTAATGCAGGGATAAATGAGATCTCAGATAAAGTTGAAAAATATTCCCTCGACGCCGTACAGCTTCATGGTGACGAAACGCCTGGAATTATGCAGGCAGGTAAAGGAGAAAGGGGTTAAGGTGATAAAAGCATTCAGTATCAGTGAGAACAATAGTTTTGAAAATTGTTCTGCTTACAGGGAGTGTACAGATTTTTTCCTGTTTGATACAATGACAAAGAACCACGGAGGATCGGGACAACAATTCGACTGGGCGTTGCTTGACAGTTATGATGCCGGGCATCCGTATTTTCTCAGCGGAGGCATCAGCCATCTGGACGCAGGCAGGATTGCCGGCATAAACTATGATTCATTCCATGGCATTGATCTTAACAGCAGGTTTGAGATAAAACCCGGATTGAAAGACATTGAAAAACTGAAAAAATTCATAGAAGAATTAAGACATA
This sequence comes from Bacteroidales bacterium, assembly GCA_016715075.1. Classification (GTDB taxonomy): domain Bacteria; phylum Bacteroidota; class Bacteroidia; order Bacteroidales; family VadinHA17; genus LD21. Next base: position 135,480 of record JADKBK010000001.1, on the reverse strand, counting down.
TACATAAACAATTATGAACGAGACATTTATTTCTGAAGAAAACGGCTATTATGGTGAATTCGGCGGAGCCTATATTCCTGAAATGTTAAGGCAGAACGTGGAATCATTAAGATCTGTTTATCATCAGATTATTGAATCCGATGAATTCAGGACAGAGTTTAAAAGGCTTCTAAGTGATTATGCAGGAAGACCCTCTCCCCTCTTTCTTGCAGCAAGGCTCAGCAATAAATATGGGGCGAAGATTTATCTTAAGAGAGAGGATCTGAATCATACGGGCTCCCATAAAATAAACAACACTATAGGTCAGATCCTGCTCGCAAAAAAGATGGGTAAAACAAGAATTATTGCCGAGACCGGGGCTGGCCAGCATGGAGTGGCAACAGCGACGGTTTGTGCATTGATGGGACTTGAGTGTGTGGTTTATATGGGAGAGACGGATATGCTCAGGCAGGAGCCTAATGTAAAACGGATGGAAATGCTTGGAGCAACTGTTATTCCTGCGACCTGCGGGAATAAAACTCTTAAAGATGCTACCAATGAAGCATTACGTGACTGGATATGCAATCCGGAAAATACCTTTTATATCATCGGATCTGTTGTGGGGCCGCATCCATATCCGGATATTGTGGCAAAATTCCAGTCTGTAATAAGTGAGGAGCTACTGGTACAGTTAAAAAGCAAGGAAGGAACAGAAGATCCTGATATTATTATCGCCTGCGTAGGGGGAGGGAGTAACGCAGCAGGAATATTTTACCATTATATAAACCGGAAAAAGGTCAGGCTCATCGGCGTGGAAGCCGCAGGAGACGGAGTTGATACAAACAGGACAGCGGCAACAATATGCGTTGGCGATACCGGGATTATTCATGGAAGCAAAACTATGCTCCTTCAGAGTGATGACGGGCAGATAACGGAACCATACTCCATATCTGCAGGTCTTGATTATCCGGGTGTCGGTCCTATTCATGCCTGGCTTGCGAAAACAGGAAGGGCAGAATACATGAATGCAACAGACACTGAAGCTCTGAAAGCCGCTTATGAGCTGACACGGCTTGAAGGAATTATCCCGGCTCTCGAATCAGCCCATGCACTGGCAGTACTTGGCAAATTACAGCTTAAAAGCAATGATATTGTTGTAGTTAATATATCTGGCAGAGGTGATAAAGATATGCAGGCTTACACCGAAGCGCTGAAAATGTTCACAGGAGAAACGGTATAAAATAATGAATCAAAATGACTGACAAATTTTTAAAAGCATAATTATGAATCGCATTGAAAAGCTCTTTAAAATCAAAAATAAAAATATCCTGTCGATCTATTTTACAGCCGGATACCCCTCAATAAACGACACTTTGGCAATCGTCAGAGAACTTGACCAGGCTGGTGCAGATATGATTGAGATAGGAATGCCTTTCTCTGATCCGGTTGCGGATGGACCGGTAATACAAAGAAGCAGCGAAAAAGCCCTTCAGAACGGGATGTCCCTGGCCCTGCTCTTCAAACAGCTTGATAAGATCAGGGATGTGACAGATCTTCCGCTTATTCTTATGGGATATATAAATCCGTTTTTCAGGTTCGGGATGGAAAATTTCATAAAAAAATGTAGTGAAACAGGCATTGACGGAACAATTATCCCGGATCTTCCTGTAGAAGAGTACCTTGCGTCATATGCCTCACTTTATGAGAAAAACGGCTTATTCAACATTTTTCTGATCTCACCTCAAACTCCGGATGAAAGAATTCTTTATCTCGATTCCATTTCAAAAGGATTTTTATACATGGTGTCCACCTCCTCCACAACAGGAGTTAAAAATGGTTTCGACAATTCTCAGAAAGAGTATTTCAGAAAGATCGGGGCCATGAACCTTAAAACACCAGGACTTATAGGATTTGGCATTTCAGATAAATCATCCTTTGACCAGGCCTGCGAATACTCCGGTGGTGCTATCATTGGTAGTGCCTTCATAAAAGCTCTGGATGAACCGGGTCATTTAAAGGATAATATTGGCAGATTTGTCAGATTTCTGAAATAATCCTGCTGTTCTCGGGCTTTTATCGTAGATTTAAGGATTACTTACCTTAATTCTAATTGAATCAGCAATGAAAATATTATTTACCTTATTTCTACTGACAATGTTCAGCCTCGAATCATTTTCACAAAAGAATGATCTTATCCATTTATGGCCCGGCACTGTTCCCGGAGAAACAAAAGACAAGAGCGGACCGGTTACAGCTGCTTCAGAAAATGATAATATCATCCGGTTGTCTGAAGTCACCGATCCCGCAATTCAGGTTTTCCTGCCCGAGAAATCAATCAGAAACGGTGCTGCAGTAATTGTCTGTCCCGGAGGCGGATATCAGATCCTTGCATATGACCTTGAGGGTACAGAAGTTGCAGCCTGGTTAAATAAAAACGGTTACGCTGCCTTTGTCCTTCAGTACAGGGTTCCTCAAAAAAAAGAGGGTGCTCTTCAGGATGTTCAGCGCGCTTTAAGGATTGTCAGAAAAAACTCTGCCAGCTATGGAATTGATCAGGATAAGATTGGCGTAATGGGATTTTCTGCAGGAGGAAGCCTTACCGCAAGGGCCAGTACTCTTTTCAATAAACAGACATATTCTCCGGTTGATAGAACAGACAGTCTCTCTTGCCGGCCTTCATTTGCAATGCTTGTCTATCCGGCTTACCTCGATCAGGGACCCGGGTTATCGCTGACTCCTGAACTACAGCTGAGTAAGGAGGTACCACCCGTCTTCATCTTTCAAACCGCAGATGACCAATATGGGAATAGTGCAATAGTAATGGCCCAGGCTATGCGCAATGCAAATCTGCCTGTGGAACTTCATCTGTTACCCTCAGGCGGACACGGTTATGGATTGAGGAGGGGTAATTTTGCAGGAGAAACCTGGCCGGGACTGGCAGAGATCTGGCTTAAAAGTATTATCGAATCCAGGTAGAAGTAACCTGTTCTGAATAGTAATTATCAAGCTGTGGAACAATGGTTTTACGCAATAATAATCACGGTAAATTCTTTGGTCCGGTACAGGTTTTTATGGGTCAGATTTTCATTGTCCTCGGGCTTTGCTGCGTGATCTACTCACCCGGCACACTTCTGCTTGTAATTCCAGGCGCATTTATGGCTTTCACATTTACCGGTACCATTATTGATACTGAAAATAAAAAAGTCAGACCCTATACTACACTTTTTGGAATAATCAGAACCGGAAAGTGGATTGAAGTGTCAGGTTTCTCAGGATTCAAAATAGTAAAATCAAACAGAAGATATACATCGTACAGCAGGAGTAATATGAAATTAGATCTGAATATCAGCGATATCACTCTTCTTCTTGTAAATAAAAATGGCAAACGAAAGATTGTACTGAACAGATATAGTAACTTTGAAGATGCCCGAAGGGAGATGGACGAATTGAAAATGTCGTTAATGCCATTGAATAATATTCCTGACTTTAATAATGGGCAATCAGAAAAAAGCAATGCAGCGACAGATTGAAGAAATACTCAGGGAGTACCTTATTCCGGAAGAAAACTACATATATGGCTTTGCCGAACTGACCGGATTGCTTGACAGGAAATTCATGGGCTTCAATTACGGGATCTCAATTGGAAGAAGGTTGGATAATTCAATTGTAGAGAATATTACCGATGGTCCCACAAAAGAATATTACTCCCATTACAGACAGATCAATGAAGAGCTGGCCTTAAGATCAGGCCGGATCTGCGCCAGGTTGAGTGACCTCAAAATAGAAAATGTAAATATTCCTCCGACAGTATCAACAGCGGAACTTGATACAATTTATTTCCAGACTCTCAGAACAGATCTTTCACATAAGATGGTCGCTACCAGAGCCGGACTGGGATGGATAGGCAAGACAGACCTCCTTATTACCAGGAAATTCGGACCCAGGTTGCGGCTCACATCGATCCTGCTCAAAGAACGGGTAATCCCGGAATCAAAACCAATTGACATAAGCCGCTGCGGAACCTGTAATATCTGCGTTGAAATTTGTCCGGCTCAGGCAGCTAATGGAAAGATGTGGGACATTAGCATTGACAGGGAGGAGTTTTTTGACGCATCCAAATGCCGGACTCAATGCGCTGAATTTGGCAGGTCAAGGCTCTCAATGGATGCGAGAGTATGCGGAATGTGTGTTGCAGCATGCCCTGTCGGACTTGAAAGCAGAAATAACTGACACTGTGATATCTTTGCAATAAACTTATAAGAGACAATTAAATGACAGGGGAAAACGATATTATAGACATTGAAAAAGTTATACGCAACAGCGAATCGAAGTTTGTCAGGTCGCTCCCAAAATTTATAATAAAGTTACTCAAGAAGCTGATTTATCAGGATGAGATGAATGAGACAATAAACAGATCTCGCAGTAAATCAGGCGTTCCATTTATAAATGAGGTTCTCGATTACTGGAAAATAAAAATAATAGTCAGAGGGGGAGAGAATGTTCCTTTATCAGGAAGGTTTGTTTTTGCAGCCAACCACCCTGTCGGAGGAATAGATGCCCTCACATTCCTGAGTACTATCTACAGCTTTATCCCCGACGTAATATCCCCGTCCAATCAGCTGTTTAACTATATTCCTAATCTGCATCCCGTTATTCTTGGAGTAAATGTGTTCGGTTGTAACACTAAGGAAACCGTTGAAAAGTTCAACCTTTTATTTGAGTCAGATTCCCAGATCATGATCTTTCCTGCAGGAATTGTATCGCGCCGGACCAAGGGGATTATTTCTGATCTCCCATGGCAAAAAACATTCATTACAAAATCTGTTCAGTTTAAAAGAGATATAATCCCGGTACATATAAGCGGAAAAAATTCCAACCTCTTCTATTTTGTTTCAAACCTGAGAAAGTTTCTGAGAATAAATATGTCACTGGAAATAATCCTTCTCCCGAGGGAAATGATGAAACAGAGAAACAGCACCTTTACACTGACAATAGGTAAACCTATTCCCTATTCAACCCTTGCTGAGAAATTTAATAACAAAGATGGCGCACAGAAGATTAAATCGATAGTTTATAGCTTGAAAGGATAATTCTATAGTCTTATCACCATTCAGCTCTCAGGGTTAACAATCCGTTGGCAGGCACTTTAACTGCATTGTTGACCTGCATTCCCGGAACTTCTTCTTTTTCACATACATTCACTCTCTTGGGGGTGCCTGCAGGCCATGTCAATTTTACCTCTTCGTCACTCTGGGATACCGATCTGAGGCGTATGATCACTGCACCAGTCTCAGCTGTTGATTTAATAACAGACACTGAAACTGAAGGAGATCCTTCAAGTGCGACAAGCGTTTTAGAAATGGCGTTATTTTTAGCGGCTATATGAACGAGTGGTTGTGCCTGTTCCAGTCCAAAATGGTTAGCTATTGCTGCATCGTAGGCCCCATGAGGCAGTATGCGATAACGGAATGTTACCGGGCCATCCTGTGTAAGCGGGAAGTTGGTGAACCAGTGATTATTCATCACCCATGAATAAATTGCGCTGCCAGGTTCTGTCTTTTTAAGCCAGGGTTTCCTCTCCCCGCTCCATGTTCCTGACTGATTGGCGGTCATAGCGCCGCTTTCAACGAGCGGAGCATCAAGGGAACACCATGTTATACCCTCCCTGTCATTTGAGATGTCGATCCAGCGCTGCATGGTTAACCAGTTCCTGTTAGCTGTTTTCCACTGATCCTCCTCAAGGCGTATTATTCCCCAGGGAATATCCATTCTTGTCACAGCCTTTGGAAGGTCAAACCCGAATCCGAAGTGAATACCATCCTTGGCGGCAAGCGGCAGTTTATCAACCACATTGGAGATCTCAACCCATGGCTGACCATAGACCAGCCGAACTGAACGGCTGACATACCGGCAGCCTTGTCCCTTTGACTTAATACGCATTTCTACCAGAAGCGGACCTGATTCCGTCACAGAAACAGAAATAACACTGTCTGACAGAGCATTATCATTATCTCCCGACATCCACCTGAAGGCGTTAAGTCCTCCGTTTACCTTAATATCTGCATAGTTGCGTCCTGTGGAGATATTCGCCAGCCTGACAATATTCCCGGTTGATGGATCAATCCTCACCTCCAATAACTTATTTGAGAGTAAAGTCCCATCTATAAGACATCCATCCTTCAATGAAGGTTTACCCTCAACAACATTATAATGACGTGAACCGAAAGGTGGAATTTCTGAAGCAAGAAATACCAGTTCTCCTGTTGATAAGCGCTGGGAAGGGACTTCGCTCCCATTGTCATCATTGACGCGATCACCCTTTGCACTCTCGGCAACAGTAAGAGTTACCAATCCTCCATGCATCCATGACTGGGTATTGAAAACAGTAATACCTCCCTTTGAAGGGCCCTCCGGCGGACCCAGTGCACCATCAGACTTATCGGTTGCAGGAGAGATGGCAATTTCCATCATGTCGCGGGTGCGGTCATCCGCTTCCCTGAAATAGCTCTGCTTGACCTTCCATATGGCATCCTGGAAAAAAGGCTCTGTGGGATTTTCAGCACACCAGGTGTGTTCCGTTCCAAGCGCGATGTATCTCCAGGCCTCATCGAAATCGCTCCTTGGAGAGATCTGCCCCGGATGAAGCATCGACCAGAGGGTTTCAGCCTGTACAAGTCTTTCCTTTGCATTACGATTGATAGCTATCAGCCCGGCAGCAGTCCCAAGTCCGTCAGTCCAGTATTCTGTAAAATCACCCTTTACAACAGGCAGTATATTTCCATATTTTGTCTCGATCATTTTCATTATCTCATCTGCTCCGGCAATTACCAGGTGAGGAAAGGCATACTTCATGTTCCAATCCCTTACGGCATCAGGAAGATCGGCGTCAATAGGAGTATTATCCCACAGAGACCAGGAGACGACGTAGAAATCATAAGGATTATCAGGACGCTCCCTTTTTAAGAGAGGCTCAAGAAAATTCACATTTGCACTTCCTGTTTTGATAACAGCAGGAACTTTTGAAGGGTCGCGCTGACCAAACCATGGGCGTCCTGTTTCTCCTCCCTTGGTCATGCTGCCACTGTTGCCATACCCACCTGGCTGAAAGAAAAGAACTTTAGATTTTCCATCGGGGCCAACCCACCAGAGTGGCTTTTCATCAAGGCTACGGGCATAACCGGCCCTGCATGAATTTGGCCAGCTCATTATATATTTTACACCCTCATTCGCCATAACCGGAACCAACCCCCATGACATTCCCGGGATATCCATCTGCTGAAGCGTGGTCATCGGCACACCGGAAAGACGTTGCATCCCCCGGCTGAAGCGGAACACCTGGAACAGTTCTTCATCGCTGCAGGCACTGGTATTGAGATTCAGGTAACTGGCATCGATGCAGAGGTAATTATTCCTGATGGCCTCTACAATCAGTGCCTTCTGTTCAGAAGAGGCACCATGCCAGTAACGTTCCAATGGCCATGTAACTTCAGGATTCCACCTGTAGCGGGCACCGGCAGGATAGTCTTTCGTCTTAACGGCCAGTTTAATACCCTCATCTATATTCATTTTATGAAGAATCTCAACATTGGCCTGGGTATTTGTGTAGCCAATATCGACATGGGAATGGGGATAGATATAAACGGTCCATTGCCTCAGGGGCGTTACTTTCACACTCTTTTTAAGCTTACTGAAGGCCTGTCTCAATGTCAATGTCACCTCAGCCTCCACCTTCACTCCAATATCCGGAGGGAGCAGGACAGTACAAACAGAGTAAGCAGTATCAGCCGCAGGAATATCAATGATTTCTTTCTTCCCCTTAACTACAGCTTCAACCTGTGCTTTGCCGAAAAGTTTTGGCCCTTTCAGCTTCAGAATAACTGCACGCCCAGGCTTACCATCCAGACGATAGAGATAGTAGGGCTGAACCAGACATTCCATATCTGTGGGAAATCCCATTTCAACTTTCCGTCCAGTCTGTGAAAACAGGCTTATTCCGAATAACAGAGAGATAAATACTAATCCTGATTTTTTCATTGTCTTAAATTATTTTACTCACACTGGTCTGACATATTTTACTTTACAATCCGGTAAGGTGAATTATAAACATTAAACAAAAACTCTGTTTTACAGGTGTTTATATAAAATCAATTAAACGCAAAGGACACAAATATTTTACACAAAGGAAGCAAAGGAAGCAATTTGTCTACCATACTTTAATCCTGACAATCCCCTTTCCCGGGTTTTCAAACGGCCCTGCTAAGGGGTTGGATGCTGAACGCTTATTACCAGAATAGTCTGAATCGATTGTTATAGGTGTTCCATCTGAATTCTCAAAAGCTTCCCTGGGCATCTTTGCTTTTCCCATCAAAGCAGTTGTTACCAATTCCGTCTTTACAGCCGCGCCTTTATCGTCCATTGAAAAACTCAGAAAGACATTATCTCCTTCTGTTATGATTTCGAGATTTGGTTTAAAATCACCATTCCTTATAAACCTGGTTTCATCTTTAAAGGGAACAGCTTTGTTATAATATATGTTCCCGTTTATCCAGACAGGCCAGACAGCGTTATTAAAACCAGCCAGCCCGTAATGATACCTGGCATCTCTCTTATTCTCATCCGGCCCCAGACCAAGAAAGATATTGTTAAGGCACCTGTAATCCCCTGACAGGATTGTTGACAGACCTGCCACTTCAGTAGAGTGTGGCAGACGGCAGGGGGTATAGCGGTTAGGTTCCGGCCACATGGCAATCTGGCCGGCAATAAGATTATGGATAAGTGCACCGCCTTCAGATTGAGTGGTTATTCCCACTTCCGAGAGAAGGAGGTTATTGTCAACAAGAGTAGGACCATGATCAACTTCCATAAAGAGATCTTCAAGATCATTGTTGTAGAGCAGGTTTTTTGTAACTCGTGTTCCCTGTGCCATCCAGTCGAGCCAGATTCCTCTTCCCACATCATGAATGCGGTTCTTCTCAATTTTTGTATCAATGGCAGCGTGGAATTTGATACCTGCTATTTCAGCTCCGTCAAACTGCCGCTTTGCCCATATGTTATAGATATGATTATTTTCTATCACGCTGAAAGCCGCTCCCATGCTTCCGCACATACCTGTTTGTTCGCAATTGAAGATCTCATTGTTCCTGACTATATGAGAACCAATATTTTCTTTGCTCCAACCGTTCCTCAAGGTCCGGAATGTTACTTCAATATAATGAAGAGAGCCGTCAAGGCTTTGGTCGGCAAGCCATACATTATGACCTGTTCCACGCTCCTTTCCAAGTGTTATTCCGGAACATTTTGAATCACTGATAACATTGTTCTCAATTATCCAGCATTTGTTCCAGTTGGTCGCGATCATTCCTATCTGCTCAGCAGTTGGTGCAGCCCATTGAGTAGCTGCCTGACTGATATGAAATCCCCTAATGGTGATATAATTCAGTCCGGGCTTTTCAGGATAAAAAACTGTCCGCCTGGCGCTAATCTCAACCAGCTCCCTGTTGGGATTGAATTTATGGAAGTTGGCCCAGATTGTTGTATTGACGGCATTGCTCTCGCAATACCAGGTATAGGTAGATCCTTCCTTATCAAGAGTACCCTCAAAGGGTACAGGATTGAGCACTTTATCAAGTTTTTCCTTTTCATATAATGACTTCCCGTTAAGGAATACCTCGCCGGTGTGATGTATCCTGCCATGATTACTAAACCAGTCACCATTGATGGAATCCTGGTAGGGATTATAATTGCCAAATATGGAATTTGGAATTATTACCTTCCATACCTCACCCTTCTCTTTTTTCCACCCTGTTACAGCTTCAGATCCTTTAATAAAAACCACTTCTCCCGCAGCGGCCTGGTATACAATCCTCTTTGAATCGCTTTCCCCGCCTCTTGCCGGATTTATCCATTCGCGGTATGTGCCTGCGTGTACAGTTATTATATCGCCTGGCTGCGCCAGTTGGGCAGCATGATTAATGGTTTTAAAGGGATTGGCAACAGAGCCGTCACTCTGATCGCTGCCGGTGACAGCTACATGGTACTCCCTGGCATTGAGCTCGGAGAAGATTAATGCCAGTATAATCAATAAACTGAAAGTTAATTTTTTCATCGTAATCGGGTTTATATTATTTTCTGTTTTCTATTTTCACCATAGCACAACCTCTCACCAGTGGCACTTGTATCTGTAAAGATCCGGACTCTGTCTCAGACTTAAGCACTACCATCATTTCACTTCCGGGGTATAAGGCTTTACAGATTACATGTTCCAATCCGTCAATATTACGAACATTTACAATCACCTCCTTATTCTCTTTCCCGAAAACAACAGGAATCACATATCCTCCGCTCACATTAAACAGGTTTGCCTTTGCCTGACCATCAACAATCTCTATGCAATGCGGTTCAAGGATCCACTTTTTGCCCACCATTAAAGCGAATAATGGTCCATAGTCGAGATATTGTCTATCGGTCCACTCATCAGGACGAATAGAATGATCGTTGCCTGGAAAAGGAGCCATTGGATATACCCCAAGATATAGATATTTCTGGAAAAAATTGTCACTCCCCTCTGCCTTTATTGGGCTGTTATCAGCCGTCCATCCGAGTGCAGGTTTATTTATGCATAGCAGTGCTGTTAGATTAAGAGGGACTCCGGCATAGGTAAATTCATCAAAAATTCCATCTGTATTCTTCAGGAAATCGAGCCGTTTATCGTGGTTGTTAACAAAGATCACTTTGTTGCTGTTATGCATTATGGGGCCCAGATCCTTTATGAGGTTCTTCCAGGAAGTCACCAGCGAGCGTGCAGGACGATCAACATACCAACTGATTCCGTCATCCCTCTCCTCATTGTACATCCTAAGCCAGTCGAGACGATCGATACATATTCCATCCGAAGATGGTATAAGCTTTATATGTTTCTTTGCCTGATCAAGAAGGAAATTCTTATAAACTGGTTCTCCGCAGTCTGTTACAATGCCATCTTCCCAGGTAAAATATGCTCCTCCCTGTCTGGATTTTGCATAAAACCCGAGTTTATTCTGGGGTACACCCCGGGGAATATGCAGTAGTGAACCATCAAGTTTCACAGAAAGAAAATCATTAGCGCTTTTCCAGAGATCAGCTTCTTTGGTGATTTTTACAGGCTCCAGGGGATACTTCATCCTTGCTCCGAATTCGGTAACATTGAAATAGCTGAGGACATGGAATCCCAGACTCTTCATCTTTTCTGCATAATTCTGCATTGCAGAAACAGATGTGGGACTTCCCCCAAATCGTGTCCATGTTTCATTCTCCTCAACGGGAGGTATGAACATACCCATGTATGGGAAATCGAAGCTTGCCCTCCAGTTAACACTGAAGTTCATTTTTTTCATCTTTGCGACATCAAAATCCACATCAGAATCTGAATATCCTCCCATTCCCGCCATCCCATCGGCCGCCTGATTTGCAGGCTCAAAATAGTCCGGATATGCAGCGCTCATCCAGCGAAGTCCGCCTCTCCAGTCTGCCTCATGTGCTACAATATCAAACGAAAATTTCAGGATGTTTTTGTCAGAAATACGGTTAAACAGCCTGCTGAATATAACCGTCCCATCCTCCTTAACCTGCATTGTCAGATCAAGTATGTCTTCATCAGGATTCAGTATGATGCTTATTCCTTTATCTGCCTTACTCTCAAGAAGTGAAACCATTGGGATGCAAAAGAGATCCCACTGGAACGGGATGAAGGCAATTCCAGGTTTATCGTACCGGAAATACGGTGCACCATAGAAGAGGGTATCGTTAAAAAAATTTCGTGCCAGCAACGGATCTGTCCAATTCTGATCGGAATTGCGGTTTTCAGAAACAGTAATTCCATGATCCGGTAAACAATCTTTACTTATTCTGGAATCGCCCCATGGAATCCATATTCCTGATGAAGCATTTGCCTTGAAATATATTCCTGAATTAATTTCAGTTGTCCATGGGTCGCCAGTCCCTCTTATTTCCAGCTCACAACGAATGGAATTGCCTGCAGGCAGGAATCTTTCTATGAGATAAGCGGAAAAACCAGAGACGCCATACTTCATTAATCTTCTGATTTCAGCCCCGCCACCTGGTAATGAAATTAATTCTGCTTTGCCTGTGACTTCACATCCTTTCAGAGAAGCGGATATATTAACTGGCCAGATGAACTCAGTGCCATTAATCTCCCGGAGCGAAACCAATCCTTCCGATGTTACTTCCGTGTTCAGATTTCCTGAGCTGATTTTCACTGGTTTTTCCTTTGCAAATGAAAATGCTGAAATGAATAATAAGAAAATGAATATTGAGAATCTGTATTTCATACTGATTTTTCTTCTTAAGAAATGTATTTTCAATTCAGGAACCAATTACAATTTCAATTATCGTTATATCTACCTGTTTCCGGCAATCAGCTTTACCTCTTTCAGACATAAACTATAGCAGCTGCCTTCAGGCACGGACCCGATTTTCTGGCCATCCCAGTCGCTGGCAAAGTTTGCTGAATAACAAAGCCAGAAACTATAACCATCTGAATTAATGAATTTTGAAGGTATATTAACAAAATAGGCCTGTTCGCCAAAGTGTTTAAAATACTGAACCATTTTCCACGGTCCGGTGATTTCCTTTGATTCCAGTACATAAGTATTAAAATAGCCGCCGGTTGTTCCACCGTCAGTAACGCACATAAGGTATCGTTTCAAAGGCGCATTGTATGTCATTGTTACACATCCCATATTATCTGTCCATGCAGCTATCGGCTTTATCTGGCTGAAGTCGTTTGTCCAGGCTTTTCCGTTCCAGAATTCATATTTTGATACGTCGTTCATGTTTTCAATTCCCGGAGTCACACGGGCCAGATAAATTTCATCGCCGGTAATCCAGCTGTCGTAACCGAAACGTCTTTCCCGGGAATTGCTGGATCCGTGTGCCACGAGATATGCCTTTCCGTCAGGTGAGAACTCAGAATTTTTTCCAAAATCTACAAAATGCGGTGCTCCGATTTTAACGGGCTCTCCATTCATGGTGCGTTCATTAAACAGAGGTTTATCAGGGGTACAAGGGGTTTGTGTCCATGTTTTTCCAAGATCTGTTGACCATCTGAAACCCACAAATGGTCCCATCCATGGCCAGTTGTATGTAATATTTCCCTTTTTTATGACCTGGCCTCCATACAGGCAGTAAGTGCCATAATACCATATCCCGTTGTATACCAGCGACCCGCATGGATAACGGCCCTGGTAAGGCGTTGGATCTGATATATAAACTGCCTCATCGGTAATTGTCAGGTTCATCGGGTCATCTCCTTTAATTGTAGCTATACCGGTAGTAGCCTCTGCGCCTGCGGAGTTTGACTGAAGATCACGAACTTTCCCGTCTGTCCATGGGGAATACAGATTCCCGTCAGATGCCCATGACGGGTACCATGTATCCGAAGTGATCTTTTCGCTGAGATAATTCCTGAATCCCGGACCGAATTGTAATCCTGCAAAATCGTCTGACTGATCAAACGGACAGTTCTCCGGGATCTCTTTTGATGATATGCCGCCTTCACCCCCTTTTGATGAGGTACATGATGACCCATAAACAAGGCAAAAGACAATTGTAAGATAAATTAAAGTTTTCATGGTAGAAGGTCATAAAATGACGTTAGTATATTTTAAAAGTCTCATTCTATTCTAATTCTGTAACAAGTTGTTCTTTATATAATCAATCACCTTAGGGCTGTTGAAAAAACTGTCAATTCTTCCTTTTCTTTCTCTGTGATCTCTGTGATTTCTCTGTGGATCTCTGTGTAATAATAAGTTAAGAACTAACACAGGGGCCGAGCGAAAAATTTGCCCTGCAGGCAAATTTAGCGAAGGAGCCTGTTTGCAGGGGTGGACACAGAGGTGGCAAAGTTCCACTGAGTACTTTCCCAACAGCTTCTTACATTGCTATCAACTCCTCCAGGTTTTTAATATCAAGATACTCTTCATCCTTATCATTATATATACCATCAAGCAGGAGCGTTTTATCCTTTGCAATCTTTAAAACTGACCTGAGAGCTTCATCATTCCCATATTTATAAAGCGGCAGATTTAAGTTCCAAATGTTGCCGTAAATATCTTTTTCAGGAGCACTGATGAAAAATATTGAATACTTGAGATCTTTCAATACTTCAATATTCTTATTCAACTTTTCCGGGTCGCCGGCAAGCATCGCTAATGACGGGGCAATATAAAAATTCTGTTCACCTACCGCTATCTGAAGATCTCTTGCCTCTACTATCCGGGATGCAAATTTACCGGACACCAGGCGAAGATGAACATTGATTCCCTTTGATGAAGCTGACTGACATATCAGTTTTAAAGTGGATTTGAGCGAAGCCGAAAATTCATCATCTGTAAAGTTATTCTCAATGGTACGATGAGTAGTAAGTATCAGATCACCTGCACCAAGAATTGTCATTTTCTCTATTACAGTCCTGATAAGATCCAAACTTCTTTTGTATTCTGCAGAATCGTTATTTACAATTCTTAAATCAGGAAAAAGGTTAATGCCGGAGGAGAGGTCTACATTAATTTTCAAACCCTGATTTTTTATCCAGACCGATTCCTCAGAAAGTGCCTTGTTCTCTCTCGTTGACAGATATTTCCAGTCGATGGTGATCCTGTCGAAATGCTGAAAGAATGATGGCCGGAGAAGCATCTCCCTTTTAACCGAGGTAATATTTGCTAAAGAGAGTCCTCTTCCTGCAGGGTTAGACTGTGGTTCAACAAAAGGTATCACCTCAATATTTTCATTTTCAATCCTGACATTAAAAATCCTGATATCTCCTCCAGCAATTGTCTTGCCTGAATTTTTCCCTCCATCCTGATTTACACTTTCGGGCAGGAAGCCGGTTTCTTTCCTTTCAGAGCAATCAATAGGCAATTCTTTAATTTTCAATATGTTTCCTGAAGCTGAAATGATTTTAAAAGGCTTCTCTGTCCATGAATTATTGCAGATAGCGACAGTATACTCTCCCATTCCTTTCCTGCATGTTATGAAGCTCAATCCGTCTATAGCACTAAAAACAGCTGTGCTTTTTACTGCTTCACCTATAATTAATTCTACATGGCTGAGAATTGGATAAGGAGATTTCATGTTTTTGTCAATACCGGGATTGGCTGTATCTCCCGGCTTTGAATTAATGCCGAACTGTGAAGCAAGAACAGTCAATGTACCCATACCAGCTTTTGCTTCCAAAGCCAGGGAATATTATTTGCTGAGGCCACGATTTTTATATCTCCAGGTGTCAATAACTCCCTTGCTTTGAATCCTGATTTTTCGGTCACACTTTTTTTCCCGATGGATATTTGAGTATTTTCATCAAATTCAATCTCTTTCAGACCGGCTTTGATGCCACATAGTCCTCCAGGGATTGCCTCAATATTTCCGGATGTGATTATCAGTCTGCCGCCTGCTTTCACGTATGCTTCAAGCTTATCCTTTAATTCATGCCCGCCTGTGAGCCTGCCGGCGATTATGATCACCGGATACTGTTTCATCAGCCAAAGAGGAGAGTCGCTTAATATACAGTCTGCCGCATCGCCATAGGGTGTTTGTGTAATAAAACCGGACTCATCGTGGAAGAATGAAGCATCCTGGTATCCGGGATAAAGCAGATTAAGTATCCCATCCGTAAGATAATCTCCTTCATCATAAGGCAGGTTTCCCCAAACCCTGTATATATTGTCTGTGTAGAGATGTCTTGGGAAAGACCAGCCGGAGAAGAAATCCAACATTACGCCAACCGGAGTGTAAAGAATTCCCGGACTTCCATTCCGTGTTACCCAACGGTTTGCAGATTGCTGAATTTTTCCGACAGGACTAAGTTCATCCTTCCCGTTAAGAAATGAAGATTCAAATCCAACCGCCACAGAATTGTACATTATATGACTATAGATAAGTCTCTTGAGAAGGCTCAGGCTAGTACCTTTTGTATCTCCGCCATTATAATCAGAGACTCCTGAATAGTTTTTCCAGCCCCATCTGTTCCAGACCGAGGCATTTCCGAACCATGGAACGCCATATTGTTTTCCAGCTCCCCTGATAAATGAATAATAGATCTGAGTATTTGGCAAACCCTGTGCGGTTTCAGCACCAATCATCGTATAGATCCCCTCCTTCAAAAAATAATGACCAAAATTCAGTGACACCAGGGTTGACATTTTATTCCCAAGCCTGTCGGTCAGTCCCTGAAAATGATTCTGAAAATTCAGATACTGTTCTTCCCTTCCTCCTCCCGATGGGAACATCTGGCTGGCATAGCCTCCAACATACCTTCCATCCTGTTCTCCGTTGTCCATCCCCAGCCAGTGATCACCAAGCTCTTTTTCAAAAATAGTGAGAGCATTATCCGGTACAACGAATTGCTGCCAGTAGCCTCCGGGACCTGAGCCGGGAACGTAACCCCAGATATCAAACAGATAAAGATTTCTTCTTTTTAACTCCTGAACAACCTCCGGAAGATCTTGCCGGAAAATCAACGGGTAGGATGGCCAAACAATATTCCCCAGTCCATATTTGACAGTATATTGGTCAAGTAACTTATTGTAGTCGCCGTCGAGAGACCGGAGAGCCATAAACTGGATCCGGTTGCCGAAAGTACCGCTGTCGGGAGGTTTGACTCTTCGACGATTATAATCAGGATGCTGGCGCGGATCCATCGGATAACTGTATATCCGGAGCTTTGTGCTGCCGGGTTCAGTCTGTGAATAGCCGGTAAAACCGGTAACAGACAGGAACATAATTATTATGATTACCCTGTTCATTACTTGAAATAATATGTTTTATCAGACTAAAAACAAAAGATTCAGATCCTGAAATTTCTTATGCTTTTGACAGTTCCAAATGGGGTGTTAACCAGCGAGACTTCAATTGTATACTTACCCTCCATGAGATCATTCCCTGAAGTAAAAGTGCAATTATTCTGTCCGAATGAGCTGATAGTTATCTCCTGGGTTTTTTCGAGTACCACCTTATCATCTTTCAAAATACGGAACATTACGATACCTTTCCATTCTTCTTCGAGGTCGTTGATAACAATCACCGGAACAGGAGTTTCCACTCCCTTTTTGATGGTATCATCCCAGAAATCAACCATAAGACCAATCGGAGAGAAAGCATTCCTCATATATTTATAAAACTGCGGTTCCCAAGTAAGATTGGCCAGATCGATCCAGTTATCACATGTCTGTCCGTTTGACCTGGCATAACCAAGGGCTGTAAAGTGCAAAACCCCTGCAGCATTCCTGTGGCAGCGCCAGAATTCCGTTTCAGCTGCTGTATATTTGGCATATGTCTCCCACCGTTCTTCAGGGGTTGATTTCTTGCCGAGAAGATTGTCATAAAGCTTTTTCGTAAGTGTTGTAGTGCTCCCGTCGCGGTTGAGCCACAGCCATCCGTATTCATTAATAATTACCGGATTGGTTCCCGGATTTTTCATTGAATTACCCTCAGGAATTATACTCGCCTTTGCAATATCCTTAAACTTGAAGTCAGGATCAGAAAAATGGTAAGGGTGCGACTCGTAAATATCGCCCGGATTACGGTTTATGCTATAGCTGTTATCCCAGCTCCTGCCTGAGAGATCCAGTGGCCGTACCTTTGCAATTGCGGAATCAATTGAAGGCTCTGTAAGGAGTGTTTCATTGTTTGCATCCCATATAATTACAGAGGGATGGTTCCACCTCTCTTCCATCCATTCCCTGTATTCGGCTGCCAGCTCCCCGCTGTTTATCTTCTTTACCCATTTGTTCCATTCCGGCCCACCGTACCAGATCGGGAATTCATCCTGAATCATGAATCCTTCCTCATCTGCAATATTATACCACTCCTCCGGTGGAAACCCGATGCAGTTCCTGAAGGAATTCCAGTACATATCATCTTTGAATTTTTTGTGCATTTTCCGTACCCATTCATAGTTCCACGGCAATGAGTCGCATAACGGATCCTCAAAAAAGCGGTAGAGTGTGATATTAGTGCCTCTGAGGAAATAAGGTTTTCCATTAAGGATAGCCTGATGAGTGACAGGATCACAATGAAGCTCGCGCATTCCAAACCTCGTCGTATATGAATCCGCTGATGTATTTACCTCGAGGTATATAAAAAAGGTTTTTCGGGAGACCACAGAGTGCAGTTCTCAATTGGAATACTAATATCAATAGTATTGTCGCTGCCGGCTCCAAAGTCAAGTTTTCCGGTGGTGAATGCTCCAACGACCTTAGCTGTTGCAGTTTCTCTTATTAAAAAAGCAACTTTTGAAGATGTTTGTTTGTCGCCGCTCAGGATTTTTACCTGGACGCGAGCTGTCTTTTTCTCAATATCCGGCGCAACCTGAACATTCTTAACATAAGGGGTGCCGCTGAGGATAAGATCTACATTATCAAAAATTCCTGAAATATATCTTTCCTTCTCATAATCAAACCCATCAGGCATATCAGCCGGTATGGAACTCCTGCTTGCGCCAACAGCAATGATCAAATCATTATCTCCTTTCCGGAGAGCTGTTTTGAGGTCAAAATATCCCGGGTAAAGCATGGGAGATGTTCACCAATGAAGGTTTGATTCAGATATACGCGGGTTCCCGAACATAGCTTTACCTACCTTGAGAAGAGCAATTTCAGGAATGTCCCGGTCAATTTTTATTATACGATGGTACCAGTAGGTATCACGGAGACTGTCTTTCTGATGATAGAACAATTCAAGATTTTTATCGATTGCAAACCTGTCGGGAACCGGTGGTGCAGGATTGATAAAAGCAGGTTTTGCCAGTGTAACCAATCCGGGAACAGTAATTGTACGATCAAATGACGCTGGGATGACATCCTTCCCGCCATCGGCTATCTTCCAAATTCCGTTCAAACTGATTGTTTCCCGCTGAGTGGTGTTCCTCGCACATCCTGCCAGCAATATAAAGCAAAGCGGTAAAACCAATAGATTCCTGATTATTTTCATGTTTGTTGTGGTTAAAGGGTAATAACAGATACTTTTCTTTATAGGTATTCCAAAGGCAATTTCCAGGGGGAACGATATTCAGGGACTGAAAGTCTTACAGCTTCATTGTCGCCAATGATCTTTTCGGTATCCGGATCAAACCGTATTGAGCGCCCCAGCTTAAGCGAAAGGGTGCTAAGTGTGAGCGGTATATCAATTTTTACGTGATATGCCGGGTTACATGAAGGTTGTTTGCGTGATCTTATACATTCCAGCCACTCCAGCTCATGACCCGGTGATGAAGGTATTGATACTGGAGGAGTCTCCATTCCATCCATTCTGTTTCCCTCAGGCAGAATTATATGATTTTCATAATCTGTCTGAAGCGTACCATTAACTCCGTGGAAATAGATCCCAAGTCTTCGCCTGCTTTCTTTTCCCCTTAAGAAATCAAACCCATAACTGTTGGTAATGGAATTCATCCATGTCATGTTAAGTTTAGGGTAGCGTATTAAGACTTCATGGTTATCATAAACGTCACCATCATCCTTAAGAATAAAGCGGCCTCCGGTGGCACTTACTTCCAGGGGCAAACCAAGGTCGAGAGCCCACACCGGAAGATCGATAATATGTGGCGCCATACCAGGTGTCCAGCCTCCGCTGAAATCCATCCAGAAGCAATGGTAGAATGCATCTTTTACGAGATTTGGATTAAACGGCTGCATGCGTGCAGGACCGACCCATAAATCCCAGTCGAGTCCCTTCGGTATATTCATGGTATTGTTTCCTGAACCAATGCCATTTGGAGCTTCATTCATAACAAAAAAAGTACGCACGGAACCAATGTCGCCAAGGTTACCTGACCTGATCAGTTCAACTACGCGCCGGTAATTATCACTTGCATGGATTTGCGTTCCTACCTGGCAGATGACATTATGCTTCTTCACTGCATTTCTGACAGCAAGACTCTCACCAAAATGCATTGTCATTGGTTTCTGAAGATATATATCCTTGCCTGCTTCGGCTGCTGCAATTGCCATCACGGCATGCCAGTGAGCCGGTGTAGCTATAATCACAGCGTCGAGATCCTTACGCTGGAGCATTTCCCTGAAATCAGTATAACCAGTACAGGTACTTCCAAACTTTGCAAGGACCGGATCCAGACGGTCCTTCCATACATCACATGCAGCAGTGACAACAACCCCAGGCTGGGAGGAACATGCATTAAGATTGGCATTGCCAAGACCGCCACAGCCTATTATACCGAGATTTATCCTGTCACTGGCCGGTACCTTGCTGCTCCCTGCCATAGATGATTGCATTATAACAGGAGCTGCAATAGCTGCTGCACCGGCTGTTTTGATAAACCGGCGCCGTGAAAAAGAATGGTTGGAAGTCATAATTTTGGGATATTAATTGTTTTTTAATACCTGTGGAGTAAAAATTAATATGTCTTAAGATTAAAGTTGGCAGTTGGCAAAGAGCAGTTGGCAAAGAACAGTTGAAGAAATGATTACCAGCTCTAATACTACTGAATTTCCGGCAATGAAAATGTCAGTTCCGGTGTTGCTTCTGCATTGAATTCATCCCACAACTTCTTAACCATCGCATCATCAGGCTTCACGCCTGAATGGACAATAAGCCGGAATCGCAGCACCAGAGGCACTCCGGGGACAAGTTTATATCTTGTACCTGATTCAGGAAATGCAGGCTGAATCCATGAAAGATCAGGGTATTGAATATACTCACCCGGGTAATCAGGATTCTTGTGATGCTGCAAAACCAGCATTCCGGATTTCGTTTCTGATCCTGCAAATAATCCGCTGAGATCTGACCATGCTCTTACAGGATTAGCAATTGATGAATCGCGGTTAAAAGAAATTTCCTGAAATTCAGGAGTTTGCATTCTGATATTGAGTCCTCCGTAAAATTTCGTCCCACGCCTCGCTAATGAGATACTATCCCTCATTGCAATAAACCTGAATGCCAGGTCAATTACCCGTCCATTATCAGTTATACGATATGCCCTAATCAGTGCGACTTCCCTTACAATTGGAATACTATCCTTCCACATCCAGATATTTTCAGCCTCAATCTGGGCATAATCAGGATTATTCATAAGATTAATCTTACCTGTAGGTCTTGCAAACACTATCTGGAGGGCGTGAAGATCACCTAGTTTATTGCCGAATTCAACCTCAGGCCATGCCCAGTAAATACCGCGATGATGAGGGTGATCCTTCGACCAGTCACGTGTAAGCAGTTCTCCTGACGGACCATAGACGGGATGGATATAGTTACTGCGCGGAACAGCATAAATACTCGGATTAGCCATGAAAGTGTCATTGGCCTCGCGTTTGTATTTATTGGCTTTCAGGGTGTCAATCGCATCTTTTTCGAATACGGTTTTATAATTGTATTGAAGGACAGGCCTGTTTCCATCCGAAATGAGGATCTGTCCGCTGGTGGGGTCCTCAGTGGCCCTTATTGCTGTTTTACATGATATGCATATGGCTATGATTGCCAGACAAACTGAAGCGGCTATTCCTTTCATTAAGATATCTGTTTATGATAATTAAATAAAGATACTTATTTCCTTAATTCTGACTTAATGTGTCCCAGTTTTTATCGTGAAAGAGTTAAAATGAGATGAGGGCATCATTCTTTTCCTTCAGGTATCAGCTCGAACAATTTAGTTTCGAAAGGTTGTAATACCAGTTTTAGTGATTCTCCTGAAACGATCCTCGAAACAGACTTATCGGCATCATCGCTTCTCACGCTTTGTAAGCGAAAATTTCCTTTGTACTTATCAGGAATTTCAAGGATATTGTCCAGAATACAGACAAACTCTTTTTCTTTGTCATCCGGATTCCGAAGGGTTATAATTCCTTTACGGGGAGTCCAGGAAGCAAAACCATAAATTTCCATATTTATAGGGCTACCGCCAATCCAGTGTGTATCATAAAGAACATCTTCATTTGATTTTACCCACTTTGCTGCCTCAGCAAGCACAGGCCAGAACTCCGTTTTCATTCTGTCGTGACTTATATACAGTTCCTGCAGTGCCGATCCAGCTCCGAAGAATGACCATACCATATCCTTAAAATCGGCAATGCTGTCATTAATGTAAAGTTGGGGAAGGCCAAGATTTGCATAAGCTATTCCTACCACCATTATAGAATTCAAAGGATAGTAAGGTGCTTTGTCGACTATATTATTATGAAGTGTTCCATCGCGGTAGGTCATAAATTTACTTGTCCTTGTCCCTTTCCCTGCCATATGAAGGTCACCTGATCCGCGCCAGGTGCAGTCTGCATATTTCAACCAGAACGGGGATGGCCATGAACCAACTGTTATATTTACAAACACATCAGGATTATGCTGTCGCAGAGTCTTTATCAGTCTTGCACCTGCTTCCATATCAGGCAGGTATTTCGGTTCAGACCCTCCGAAACCGTCGAATTTAAAATAGTTGACTTTGTAATTGTCAAGCATATCGACAGCCCTGGTGAGGAAGCGGTTATAGTAGTTCGGTCCGGCTAGGCTGAGTCCCTTCTCATTTGTCTCCAACCCCTGCCCTGGAGCAGACTCAAGACGCTTTTGCTTGTTATGTCCATATCCTCCGAATGGTGACATCCATACCCCGATACCGGAATTGAACTTTCTGCACAGCTCTGCCTCAGGTGTAAAGCCGCGAGGAAATTTTACAGGATCGAAATACCAGACACTATCCACATTATCCCAGCCATCGTCAAAAACAAATGACTGAAGGTTCACTCCATATGGTTTGATAAGCTTTTCATTCCAGGCATTCATCCTCTCCAGCAGCTGATCTGAGGTGAAACTTGAAGCCCCGTCAGTGGTTATGTCCCACCAGCAGTTATAATGAAGAAACTGTTTATAAGGCCTCGCCCTTTCACGCTCGAGATAGTAAAGAAAGGCCCTCCTTTTTTGTCCCTCCGGAGATACTCCGGTAACAGACCATTCAGAAATTGTCTTGCCAGATACCAGTTCATCGGAACGGTTGACATAAAAATTCAAGAGGCCACCTGTTTTTTTGGAGATATGAAAATCACCATTTGCAAAGCGCATATCTGTAACATCACCTTTAATCTCATATTTTGCAGCTGGTTGATAATCGGTAAGTATAAGATGATACATAAAACTGCCACCTTCACCGGTGAGGGGATGCTCATCGGTGCTCAAAACTTTCCCGTTACCGAGCAGGGAAACAGATCTCAGATCATACGGGTCTGAACTGCTGCCAAGTTCAACTGAAACTAAGTATTCGCCAGACCCGTCGATTATTTCCGATACATCAATCAGATTTCCTGAAACCGGTCCTATATTCCGGGCAATCAATGCCTTGCTGAGAGCAATCGGATGCTCAAAACCAAAAAAGAAATTTTTAAAATGTATAGGGGAGCCTATAACCAATCCGGAATACTCCGCACCCTCAAGCTTCCCATCAAAAAAGATTACCTTACTTATTCTCACCGGATTATTCAAAGCTGTGATCTGAATATTCTGCCTGAAATAGTTTGACCCATCCCTGAGCTGTGCCTTCCAGAGAATCTCTATGTTTTTATCCTCCGAAGCCATCCTTGCGGAGAGCTCCATCCCGGGAAAAAGTAATGCCTTTGTTGGAATAGTATCTGCAGGTTCAAGTTCCGATATTTCAGGTTTGGATTTTCAGCTTAAAATCGAGATTAGTCAGCTGCTTTCCTCCGTCAAGTTCAATTGCAAACAGCAGGACATCCTCAAGATTCACAGTCTGTCCATCATATTTGTTCGTTACGCTTTTTAGAAAAACAGAATTATCTGTTATGCCCCATTCTCCGGTAATTGCCTCATTTGAGAGTGTCAGACTATTTCCGGCAATCGTATATGAAACCTTCCCGGGATAATCGCCGGGGAAAAAAGGCTGCACAGGTTTGTTTTTTGTACATGCAAACTGTAACCCTGAGAAAATCAGTAATATTACTGATACAATCTTTGTAAGTTGTTGCATAATTTTTAAAATAATTCGATTTTGGATATAAATTCTAAAATTCAGTTTCACCAGTTATGCACAAATATCGCTTTTTTACCCGGAATAACATAAATCTCTTAATGTCATCATTGCAGCTGAATCTGTACAGCTGCCTGATCTACATCCATATTTTGCGATTTCAGTTAAAGAAAATACTTTTACATTTAAAGAAAAAACGCATCGGATCTCCGGTTTAAACCGGTCATGATTTGCTTTGATGATTAAAAAACTATCTCCAGATGAAAAAACTGAACATTTTTTTGCTTTTGTCATTAATAACGGTTAACCTTTTTCCACAGCAAAAAACTGCTGAGAGCACCGAATTATATTCACCTGTACCTCCTGTTGTTACTCCGGGAGAAAGTTCTAAACCTCCATCGGATGCCATAATTCTATTCGACGGAACCAGTTTTGATCAATGGGTGAACGACAATGGTAATGCAGTTGAATGGATCATGAGAGAGGGTTGCATGACGATAAAACCCGGGAGCGGGAATATAAAAACAAAAAGATGGTTTGGAGATTGCCAGTTACATATAGAATGGCGTTGTCCTACTCCTTCCGTTAAAAAGGAGGCGGATACCAATACCGAACAAGGATTTGGAAACAGCGGAATCTTGCTTCAGAGCAGGTATGAACTTCAGATATTTGACAGCTACAATTATCCTGATTATCATAATGGAAAACCGATTTATGTAAATGGACAGGCTGGTTCGGTTTATAAACAGGTAATACCTCTGGTAAATGCCTGCAAGAAACAGGGTGAATGGCAAATCTATGATATTATTTATATGGCGCCAAGGTTTTCAGATAACGGCAGAATTTCAATTCCTGCAAGAATTACAGTTTTACATAATGGCGTATTGATAATAAATAATTCTGAAATCCTGGGCTCAATGAATTATATAGGATTACCTGAGTACAGACCACATGGATTAAAAGAGCCATTATCGCTTCAGGAGCATGGAGATCCGGTTAGTTACCGCAACATATGGATAAGAGAGTTATGAAGTATTCTTATATCACGTGCAGATCCTGTTTTTTGTTAAGAAGCTGAGTGATTCTCTTTTGTTGAATTACCTGTTTAATGTTTTATTTTCATAACCACCGTTTTGCCCGCAGGAACCTCCACTTTTGGCCAGTTTAGAAAAGCATTCATCCCCAGAGGTTTCAGTGCATTTTCCTTTGTCTCGGCAAGAACTTTCACTTTTGCATCATAGATTGTCGGATTATACAGGGTTAAAGTGGTTTTACCTTTGGAGGATTTTTCTATTTTGGCTTTAATGTGGTCCAAACTAAAAACCTGCCTGGTATCAATGTCAACGTAAATACCAGGCAATTCAACTGTTGTAAGAAGTAATGAAGTTTCTGCCCAGCAGAATATGGAGAAGTTCCGCCGATTCCCTCGAGCCAGTCATTAAGGTTACAGCGTTTGAGACCCAACCATCATTAAATCCTGGCTGCGGATGTTCTTTCCATGACATGAACTGAGGGATAGCATGAGCAATATCACGAAGTAGATTAATATAGAATATATCGCCTGACGCCCGGTACAGTTTTAGAAGTGCCAAACCCGAATGGGTACAGATTCCACCAGGTGCTGTTTTGTTTTGGGTATTGGCATAAACACCACCTGTTGACCTGATGTCCAGTTTACCATGTGGTGTACCGGGGGGAAACTTATAATCATATGCAACTATCCAGGTGGCAAACTGGCGGCCCATTTCTTCAGCCCTTTTTAACCATTCCGGATTAAGGGTGGTCTCGTACAATTCGATCATACTTTCCAATAATCCGTAGGCAGATTCACTGTCAAAACTTTGCATAGCATCTCCGGGACCTCCGCAGGAAAGACCTTTGGAAATAAAATTCCTGTAATAATACTCGCCGATTTCTTCTGCTGTTCTCAGATATCCTGAATCGCCGGTGTACCTGTATGCTGCGCATAAGGAAGCCGGATAGATACCGGCACTGGAGGTGTTGCCAATTACAAGCTCTCCTGTCTGTTCGTTAACAAACTGACCCAGCTGACCATATTTTACCCAGGTTCGGATCTGTGCATCTATGGCATTCAGATTCCCCTTTTCCCACACTGATTTTACAGGGATCCTCATCTTCTGCATCAAATCGAACTGCCTGAAAATATAATAAGTGGCATCAGCATTTTTACGTACCAGGTTCAAATCCCTGCCAAGAGGCTTGTTGGGAAAATCTCCTGAAGGCTTTCCTCTTCGTCAAAAAGAGTTTGAATGTCGGGGCATTGAAAGATATCAATGATAAATTCAATTTTAGTCCGGTCGCCTGTATTAAAATTGACCAATGAATCTGTTGATGGGACAGCATCCATCCTGGACAACCAATGCCGCCGTATTTCCCTTACTACCGGTGAAGTGAGTGTTATGGTAGCCTTATCCCTTGACTTATTCTCTTCAATTCCAATCCCATAATCGCCGTAATCACCGGCCTGTTCAAAGCAGAGCCACAGACCATTTTTGAATTTTTCAGATCTAAAACCCAAACCTGGAATTGACATGCTTCCACTTCGCTCCTGAATCCTTGACGATCCGTCAGTATAGTTAAGCCGGGGCTGGTCACTTAACAAAAGTGGCTTATTGAGCCCGATCTGCCCATATTCATAGAAAAAAGGCATATAATCAGTTACAACGGCCGGATAACGGTTCCCATTGTAAACTGCTCCAGGCATAAGAACATAGTTTTCTTTTGCCCATTCTTCGTATTTTAAAATCAACCGAGACTGATGCATCCCTGAGGTAACCGGCGAGGCAACTAAAATATACAGTTACTTCATATTTACCGGGCTTTTCCATTGTCTGCACCTTACTGGAGATTTCCCACACAGAATCTTCGAATTCAAGTTTTTCAATGCCCCCGTTAAGTTCTGAAGACTTACAGCCGGTGAGATAATTATATCTATCAGGAGCATACTGATTTATACGAGCCGAAATGCTCCCATGAATTTTCAGCATATCTGTCTGAAGATCCTGGGCTTTTACTGAAATACTGATCAGGAATCCAAATCCAGATAATAAATACAAAGATGCTCTGATTCGATTTTTCATTCCTTGGGGGATTTTTACTCTAAATGAGCTAATGCAATTGCTTATTGTTTGATAGCTTCACAGTTCAATTCTTCTGGTCTGTAACACTGAATACTATTTCCTGGCGGATATCATCTGAAGATGCTCCGATCTGAACATTAAATTCACCGTAATCCAGTACAAATTCATTTTGGTTATTCCAGTAAGAGAGGTCCTTTTTGCACAATTCAAAACTAACCGTCTTAGTTTCACCTATGTCAAGAAATATCCTTTTGAAAGCCTTTAATTGCCTGACAGGCATTTGCAGAGGGGCTTTCTTTTGCCGGAGATACAACTGGACAACTTCATCGCCGTCAGACCTGCCCGTATTTTTAATGTCGACACTTAAAGTTATTGTATCACTTTGAACCATCGAAGGCTTGTCAATTTTTATGTTGCTATAGCTGAAGGAAGTATAGCTTAGTCCATAACCAAATGCATATAATGGTTTTTTATTGAAATACATATAAGTGCGCCCGTTAAAAACATCATAATCATTAAATGCCGGAAGGTCTTCTATTGATGAATAATAGGTAAGCGGCAACCGGCCGGCCGGATTATAATCTCCAAATAACACTTCTGCGATCGCATTTCCTCCCTGTTCCCCTGGATACCATGCATTGATAATTGCCGGAACATTCTCCTCTATCCAATTAATTGCAAGGGAACTGCCTGCGATGAGAACAACTATTGTCCTGGGATTTGCTTTGTAAATATCCTTAATGAACTGCTGCTGATCTGCAGGCAGATCCAGTGATGACCGGTCACGTCCTTCCATCTCGATTGATTTGTTAATCCCTAATACTACAATTACAGCGTCGCAATTTTTGACCAGTTGTTTTTCATTCTTATAAAAATCCTCCTCTTTCCGGTTGTTAGTTTTGGAATCAGTAAGTACTTTCGGAATCCCCTCCCAAGGCAGCGTTTTTATCCTGATATCCTTTCCTGCCTTATTAATAATCCCTTGCAGCGGAGAGACCGGGTCATTAAGCGGAGTGCCACTGTAATCGCCAAATTCGCAGGTTGCAGCGTTGATCCCCAGAACAGCAATTGACCTGATTTTTTTGCGGTCCAGCGGAAGCATATTGTTCCTGTTTTTTAAGAGTACTATCGACTGTCGGGCAGTCTCAAGGGCCAGCTGCTGATGTTTAGAACATCCAATAAGTGAAGGAGATAGTGATGAATAGGGATTAAGAGAGGGATCATCGAACAGGCCCAGTTTGAAGCGGGCTCTTAAAACACGGAAAGCTGCCGAAGTAATTTCACTTTCGGTTACTTTCCCCATTTCGTAAGCTCTGGGCAAATAATCCCTGAAAATAAAGCATTCATTGCAATGCCCCGAACACTCCAGATCCACTCCGGCCTTAAGAGCAATTGTTGCAGCCTCTTCACGCGATGATGCATAGTTATGTGGTGAGTAAAGGAAACCTGGGGCACCGCAATCCGAAACTATGTATCCGTTAAATCCCCATTCGTTGCGAAGTATATCTGTAAGCAACCATTTGTTTGCAGTACAAGGCACTCCGTTAATTGCATTATAAGCCGACATTATTGCCTGAGCTCCCCCTTCGGTAACCAATGCCTTAAATGCCGGGAGATAATATGAACGCAAGGCACGTTCTGACATATAGGCCTTACATTCAAACCTGTTATGCTCTTCATTATTACCTGCAAAATGTTTTGGAGTGGAAACTACTTTCAAATAGCGCGGATCATTGCCCTGTAGTCCTTTAACAAATGAAACGCCAATACGGGATGTAAGATAGGGATCTTCACCATAAGTTTCCGGGGTCCTTCCCCAACGCGGATCCCTTGCCATATTAACAGTAGGCGATCAGAATGCGAGTAAATCACTGTATTTTTCTTTCTGATTTTTACCCTGCTCCAATTCATTCCACCGTGCCCGTGCTTCATCTGAAACTGCAGATGAAACCTGGAAGATCAGGTCAGAATTCCATGTAGCAGCCAGTCCGATTGACTGTGGAAAAACAGTAAATTTTCCTGGCCTGACAACTCCATGTAAAGCTTCATTGCCATGATCATACTTGGAGATTCCGAGCCTTGAAACAGGAGGCGCAACTTCAGTCAGTAACTGGATCTTTTCAGTGATACTCATCAATGATAGCAGGTTACTGACCCGTTTGTCAATTTCTGCTTCAGGGTTTTCATAGGTATCGATTAACCCGTTTTTGTTAAAATCTATCCACGGTTTCGGCTGAGATTGAATATAGAAAGTACTACACGTTACAAATAATAAAATAATCAGATACTTTTTCATATTTTTACTCGATTTAATATTTCTTAGCCCTTTTGCTGTTGCGTCCTAATTTTCAATTTTCAATTTTCAATGACCAGGCATATAAGCACGGATTTCATCTATTGTCAAGTTGCGGATTTCAACCACTAATTTATGGCCTTCATCTATCCTCCACATTATTGTTCCGTCATAACCCAAAAGCCTGATATTATTCACTCTTTCGCCTTTCATTAAACTGATTTCCAGATCCTTGTCCCATCTGGTAAAGATACAGTACAAAACACCCTCTTTTCTTGTAAAATAAACCTTCTGATCAGCGCCTTGCTGGTTGGGTATCTCCCTTTTCCTTGTTTTATAAATTGCCTCACCATTAACTTCCAGCCATCTGCCAATATCGAGCAACCTCTCCTGCATGACTACTGGGATGGTACCATCCGCCATTGGGCCAATATTCAATAGAAGGTTGCCTCCCCTGCTGACAATATCAATTAATTCCAGGATCAGTTGTTTTGATGTCGAATAATCAGAGGCATTTTCAGCCCTGTTGAATCCATATGACCCGCCTATTCCCCGACTTTCCTCCCATGGTTTTGTGAAATTTCCATCAGTGTCATTATATTCACTGGAGAAATAATCACCATGCCTCATCGGCATATTTTTGGCAAAACGATCATTGACAACAACATCATCTTTAACCGGAGAATCATTATAAAGCCATGCAAGAAACTCTTTTGTTTTAAGATATTCCTCATTACCATCCCATTCCCCTCCATCGGCAAAAATCAGCGAAGGTTTATATGCATTGACCAGTTCCTTCATCTGCGGAATCAAGTGCTTATCAACATACTCATTATCCGGGATTTTATATTTTTCCACTATCTTCCCGGGTAGATAATATCCTGATTCTGTCCTGTGAGTCCAGGTACTTTCCCATTCCACAATTGAATAATACAAACCCATATGCAGACCTGCTGATTTTACAGCAGTTGTAAGCTCACCTACCAGATCTTTTCCCGGACCGGTATCCATGGAGTTCCAGTTTTTCTTATATGGGCTAGTCGCAGGCCATAAACAAAATCCATCATGATGCTTGGCAGTTAGAACCACATATTTTGCTCCTGCTTTTTAAAGAGTTCTGACCAGTAAACGGGGTCATATAATTCGGCTCTGAAAAGAGGGGCAAAATCGCGGTACTCAAAATCTGCACTGTAGTTCTTCTTATGAAATTCCACACCTCCGTTCTCAGTATTGTACATTACTCTTGCATAGTACAATTCAGCATATGAGGCATACCTGCGGTCTTCAACTTTACGCCAGGATGGCACTGAATATACTCCCCAGTGAATAAATATTCCAAATTTGGCATCTTCAAACCAAGGGGGGATTGGGCGGGAATCAAGGGAATTCCACTCGTTTTTAAATTTCTGTGATGTTACAATAGTGAATTGCATTAAGATAAGCAGAAACAGTATAGTTTTTTTCATAATTTACTGATTAAGGTTTCAAACACTGTTATCTCCATTTTCCTGCCCTATTTTCAATAGACTGCCTTAATGAATTGAATATTACTTTTTAATTAATCTTTTTTGCCAGACTTCACTCATTTGTTCCAGTGTCTTCCCTTTTGTTTCAGGCAGGAATTTCAGACAGAAGAAAAAGCCTCCGATATTAAGGATCCCGAACAGTACAAAATTGAACACAGGACCAATATTCAACATATAAGGTGAGACAAGTACTACAATAAAAGTTGCAAGCCAGAGCATTGATGAAGTCAGGCCAATTGCCCTGCCTCTTATCTCGTTGGGATACATCTCAGAAATAAGGACCCAGACAACAGGCCCTAAAGTGAAAGCAAATGTGCCTATATACAACATCACTAAAAACAATATGTAAACCCCGGAAGGAGTGTCTGCCTGAAAAGCGAGCGCCAGAAGAAAAAGAGAAACAGCCATCAGTCCAGTGCCTGAGAGCATCAATATTTTCCGTCCCAGGCGATCAATCAGGGCAATAGCTATAAATGTGGAAAAGAAAAATACCATCTGAACCAAAACTGCATTAAGCAAACCATCCTTAAGCTGAACCCCGGCCATGATGAATATCTTCTGCATATAAGGTGTTACATTGTTAATGCCGCAAAATTGCTGGAGGAATGCTACTCCAAATCCAATGAGCACTATAGGCAGAAATGATTTCCCAAACACTAGTTTCAGAGCTACACGTGAACGCGAACCATTACTTAAAACTGAGTTTCTGATCTCAAGAATTTCATTTCTGGAACGTTTTTCATCATTATTATTGATTTTCAGGAAAACACGATCAGCTTCATCTTCATTTGCAGATTGCATTACAAACCAGCGTGGACTTTCAGGAATAAAAAACAGCAATAAAAGGTAAATAACAGAGGGTACAAGTGCAGACAGGAACATATACCTCCAGCTGGAACTATTTAGATCATTGTCACCGAAATAGAAACTGCAGATACTTGAGATTAAAATACCCAAAATGATTGTAAGCTGATTCAGTGAAACCAGTTTTCCCCTGACTGCTGCTGGTGCAATCTCTGCAATATACATGGGTGACAGAACCGAGGCTGCTCCGACACAAATTCCCT
Organism: Bacteroidales bacterium; assembly: GCA_016715075.1. Taxonomy (GTDB): domain Bacteria; phylum Bacteroidota; class Bacteroidia; order Bacteroidales; family VadinHA17; genus LD21. The sequence continues at coordinate 103,540 of JADKBK010000001.1, read as the reverse complement.
GTGCAAAACGCCATGATGCCAATGCAAATGCTCCGGAGGCATAGCCAACTCCCAGAGCAGTAACACAAAACAGGAAAGCACAAATAATCATTATTTTCTTCCTACCGTATTTATCGGCAAGACTGGCAGTTACTAAAGCTCCTGTCATAGCACCCAGCTCAAAAATGGCGACAACAAGCCCCAGACCAAAACCCTTAAGGTTAAACTGATGCTCAATGTATGGCACAACACCTGTAATGATTCCAAGATCAAAACCAAACATCAGTCCCCCCATTGCTGCAATAAAACAGATTGAATAAACGTACCAGAAATTGTACGATCTTTGCTTAGCTAATATACTCATATTCAGATTTTTTCAATTTCCTCTTTTGCTATCCGGCACCAGTCAATAACATTTTGTGGATTCTTCCCCAAGGTATTATTGTCTTTCATTAATAGCTCGATCACACACTTGTTTGCTTTAGCCACTTCCATAGCAGCTCTCAATTCAGCCCTTACTGATCCTGGATCCATATCAGCCATGGCCAGCTTGGCTGGGTTCAGCTTTCTCGACCATATGTAATGGGGTCCTAATTGTTCGGCCATCCTAGCTTCATTGGCCCATGGAGAGACTGACACCCTTCGCAGGTTGGGAATACGTCTGATATAATCCCAGCGCGCATCCAGACCTTCACAGCAACCGTAACAATTAAGTCCAAACCTTTCAAGAATCGGCATTTGATACGGTAATACAAATTCTGCAAATAACTCCGGATCAACGCTAACAGTTTCCTGGCTTTCACAAAAGCCCCACATATCCTTTAACCTTGTTCTACCGGCAAAATCTTTCTGAGGCAGTCGTGTAGTATATCCAAATCCTCCTGATCCGACATACATATCTGTATTATCAGGCAACAGGTTATTGACCTCCAGGAAATCAAGTTTTGCCAGATGTCCATCCCTGAGGATTTCCATTAAACGGTGGAGTTCATCAGGAAAAAGAAAAAAATCGAGCATATAGGTTTCAAGGCCGCGAAGGTTGATCAATGGCCAGGTTAATCCAAGCGTCCACCACCACATACCTTTTACCCTGACTGTCAGCAAATCGCCAAAGATGCTTTCAGCCAGGTTCTTTACATCTTCAGTGGTTTTATAATCGACAGTAATTTCAGGGAATTTCATCTTTGGCAGGTCAGAAGCATAATCCTGCAAAGGGGCCTTCCATGTATATGCTCCGAAATGTTCGCCCCCTCCCTGAATATGATGCATCCCCCTACGCGGTCGTCACCCATTTTTGTTGCCCAGAAGATCTCTTTGCGCAATGTCATTTCCCCAGTATCGTGCAAGCTCATTATGACACATCAGGGTTTTTTCAGGAATTATTTCATTCCAGCCATTCTCCGGATCACAAAATACAAGTGGTCTGACAGATTCCAAATCATTGTGCCTTCGCCACAGAATCCTCTTTTCTGCTTCAATGGGACGGGCAGCCAATTCACCAACTTCTCCTGCAAGCTTACGCAGTATCTGCTTTTCATCTGCAGAAAAAACCAGGTCCTGTACTCTGTTTTTAGAAGTGCTTTGTCCCAATACTGTTTGTTCCATATAATATTATTTCCATATCACCTGAGATCTCCTATTGCTAATTTTTAATTAAATAGTCTGCAGTCTGACCAGCTTTTACTTCAATTTTCTTCCACTTAAGATAGCATACCTTCCTAGGGGTTCTTTTGCCTGAGCTGCATTTTCTGACATAACAGAAACCAATGCATCATAAGGTGTTGGATTGTTAACCCTGATTGTTACGCTGTTTTTGTCCCGTTTGGTTACTGAAGCATTAACATGATCCAGAACAATCATTTCACCGGTATCGTTTCTAAGATATATACCCGGATTTTGAAGTGAAGTAAGTAATTCCAGTGTCTCCCAGGATCTGACTGAAGAACCTGGCCATGTATTACCTACTTCGCCCCAGCTCTCCCAATCACTTAGATTCACCCGCTCAGAGGTGGCACCTTCAGCTCCTTTTTCTGATAGTAGGATTAGTAGAGGTATTTACATATTGGATTGTATTATGAGCCAGATCCTTATAGAATTCAGAAAAACGATGATCACCTGTGGCCCGGTAAAGTTTTAACATAAAATCACCCGAGAGGATATACAAGCCGGGAGCACTGTGATTATTCTGGGAACTTGCAAAAATTGAACCCGTAGCATTGCAATTACTTCTGCCCATATCGCAATCCGCTGGGAACCTGTAATCGTAGGAAACAGTCCACGTAGATAACGTATAAACGGCATTTTTAGCTATCTCCAGCCATTCTTTCTCACCTGTCATCTCAAATAAGCCCATTGCAGATTCTGCCATATCCCAGGGAGTCTCACTATCGGGACTCTGGATGATCTCAGCAGCTCCGCCCCCGGCATACCCCTTTTTAAAATCTCTTTCATAATAATACCTGCATGCTTTTTTTGCCACCTCAAGATAATGCGGATCCTTAAAGTATTCTGAAGCCAGGCCTAACGCACCTACACCTGCCACACCTGCAGTTGAACCATTAACTTCCATTTCACCAGTTTCAACATTTATGGTCTGTCCGAACTGGCCGTATCTGTTCCAGACATTCACCAGGGCATCGGCAGCTTTTCGAAGAGAGGAATCCCATGACGATTTCACAACACTTCCATAACCCTGTTTTTGTAAGATTTCGATCTGCTGAATACCTACATAGAGTATATCTGCAGTCCGGCGTGTCATAGCGATAAAGGGCCGGTCAGCATTTTGCTTAAAATTATCACCAAAAATCTGTCCTTTCATAAATATACCATAGAATAAACCGGTAGGAGCCTGAAGAGACACTATCTGATCAAAGGTCTTTGCGGCTTTACGGACTCGTTCGGGGTTCGGCATTATCACCATTGGCAGGGTAAAAAATGGAGAGCCGCCCCAACCCAGCTGCAGATGACTGAAGCATGACTCCGACGTCGGATCTTCACAGGTATAAGCATATTTGTCATCTTCATACCACTTGCCTCCGTCATGGAGCTTTAAGATCATACCGGCAACAGCGCTGTAAGGGGTAATATTCCTGTATTCATTTTCTCCGCTCAACGATTTGCGAACATCAAATATCTTTTCAAAAAACCCCGGGATATCTTTAACAGCAGTATTATAAATACGGAATCTAAGGCTTACTTCATCACCCTCTGTCCAATCAGCTGATACATCGTCGCTCTCTTCCCTGCCGCACATGGCATACCTCTGTTCTCTGACCCCGGGGGCAGAAACAACAAATGCTGCCTGATTAATTGATATGTTCTCCTCAACAAACATCCCTGAGTTACCAAATCGGGTATCCTGATCAGTGATTAAAATGAATGCCCTCTGATTATCAGGATTATAATATGCCATCATTGGAGTTGCACAATTGCCTGTAAGCATCTCCACTTTGGCGGAACTGCCATCCTTATTCAGGTGCAGGATATTTGTTGTAGTTACGGGCATATCCAGAGGATGGTTATCCGCATTGTAAATATAGGGAGGATAACCAACCTGCTCAATCTTAAACCTGTTGCCGCCATACAGAACGGCCGGGGCAAATACATAATTATGCAATGACCAGTCATCAAAGTCGAATGCAACAGCTACCCCTGCACTTTTTTCACTGCCTTTAGTAATTTTAAAGGAGACAGAAAATTCAATAGCATCTTTATCTTCAGGATCAGTGACTATCGAAATATTGCTCTTCCATCTGGATGACGGCATTTTAAGCATATTGTCTGAAAAGATATTCTTCTCCAATAGTCTATTGCCATCATACCTGCATAAAACCAATTGCATATTTCCTCGCAAATTCTTTATAAAGTCATTGGCAACTGCTGTTGAGGGGTCTGTTTTTCCATCTGTTGTATTTATTAGCCAACTGTTGTTCTGTGCATGTAAGGAAAGCACAAGAAAAAAAGCGGCAGGAATTATTATGGATCTGTTCATCATGCAATAATTTTAATTTTTAATATCAACCGAATCATCAATCAACCACTCCAATCCATGATCATATAGAGTTGCCGGGCGAGGAATAGCATTTTCATCCCAGCCAATCATTTCGTAAAACATTTTTATCGCGTTTTTGAAATTCTCCTTATCAATTACATCCCCTATTCGCGGACCATCACCGATTGGCTCAGAATAAAATCTTTCAGGTAATATATCGTCGGCACTTGTTATTCCCTCCCTCTGGTTATACCATCTCATAAGATGGAGACGGCGTTCACCTATGCGCATTATCTCGTGATCACTGGTTTCCCAGCCTGTAACAGCATGCAGCATTTGAGCCATTTGAGGCAAAGACAATAACCTTGTGGGTGCAATGGCAAAAATGCACATATCCAGGGCGTCGGCTGCTGACCAGATTGTAAGTAACTGTTTGAACATCTTTACTTTTTCGGGGCCTATGTAATTCATTGGGATTCTTTCTAGTATTCCGAGTGTCCTGCAGAGAGTCAGTGAATGTGCCCATCCTACTTTTGTATCGAAATCCCAGTCATGCTCGCAGATGTCGTAACGCGGACCTGTTGGAGCGACAGAATAACCCATAGCCAGATTAGTCTGACTTCTTGGTTCAAAAGGTACCATTTCCAGACCTTTAACCTGCATTGCGTATCGGATAGAACCTTTCCCAATAATCTCTGATGCTCTCTTTGTTCCCTCAGCGAGGATACTGCCCAAACCCATACGTAATGCTATGTTTTGGATCATCTTCAATATTCCGTTGCCATCGCCGAATTTTAATGCATCTCCGTCTTCTCCTGTAAGAATCCCCTTTTCGAATAATTCCATCGCAAAAGATATTGTGAAACCAAGCGATGTAGGATCGAGCCCGTATTGATTGCATAGGTTGTTATACCGGAATATCATATCAAGATCATTGATCCCGATGTTCGGCCCCATTGTTCCGGTAATTTCCTGATGTATTCCACTGGCACGCGGATCAAGATCATCGGAACCATTCGGATGGATTCTTTTAATGCAATTATTCGGACAACCGGGGCATAACAGATCATTTATCCTGTGAGACAAGAAATTTTCTTCTTTAAAGCTGTCAATATTTTCGAATGAACTTTTACTGTAATTGTTTGTGCACAAGGCTGCATCGAGTCCGTGAAGGTAAAGCCAGCAACTGAAACCAGGAGCTTCCAGTTGCCACTTGCTTAAATTATTAGATATAAGCCTCCTTGAAAAATCTTCAGCAATGCTATTCAGGACTTTTTCATTAAAAACGGAAGGGATACTATTCTCCTTAATGATCAGTGCCTTTAAATTTTTGGATCCCATCACAGCACCCATTCCCATCCTGGAGGCCTGGAAGGTGCGATCAGTTACAATTGATGCGAACCTTACCAGATTTTCCCCGGCCGGACCAATAACAGCATGATGGACATTGCTGCCAAATTTATTTTCAATTGAATCCGCTGTTTGGCCAACCTGCATACCCCACCAACCAGCTGATTCTATAATGCTTACTGTTCCTTTGTCTATTAATACAGAAACGGGTGATTGTGCTCTGCCTTTCAGGACTATAATGTCGGCGCCGCTACCTTTAATTGCAGCGCCAAATGGTCCTTCAGTCCGTGTCTCTCCTATACCGCCTGTAAGAGGGCTCTTTGCTGCGGTGGTAAACCTGGCAAGTCCTGGTGCCGGCTGGCCTGCAACTACACTCGAAGAAAATATCAGAAGGTTGTCTTTACTTAAAGGATCTATTCCGGGTTCTGTTTGTTCGCATAAAAGGAAAGCGGACGTCAGTCCTCCGCCAACATATTTACGCCAGAAATCCGCATCTCTTTCTTCAAATCTGAATGTTTGCTTATTCAGGTCTATAAAGAGAATTTTACCATTATATCCATGAATTATCTGAAGTGCCATATCTTAATAATCTCTGTGAAGTTTTGAAAAACAAATATTAGCTTCCCTGCCGAAAGATATTTTGTATCGATCAGAAATCATTAAACACCTCATGCCCCCGACGCAGAGAGCCCTCCATTTCAATGAAATGCATGGAACTAGCCGAACTGAGTACACCATAACGGGCACGATGCAAATCACCAACGAGGCTCTCATGAAGGGCATGTGGCATAAAACCTATGCCAACCCCGGAAAGTATCCCACAATCGGAAATAATAATTTTCACCCGTTCATCATCATCAAGCGATCCCCAGCAGCATTCTGTAGCCAGGACTCCCTTCTTATGTTGTTTTGCAAACCTCACTGTCTCTTTCAACATCTCCTGTTTAGCAAAATAAGGATGTATAAGAAACAAGTCGCTTATAGCCTCAACTGCACCAAGCTGTTCAGGGCTTCCCTGAACACTCACGCTTACAGGCTGTGTGGCGCCCATTAGCTTGCACACTTTATAGCAATGAGTAAGCCACTCCTGAGTAAGCTGCCAGTTTCCGCTATTATGTGGCTCATTGCACAGATCCCACAAAAGAATACGCTTGTCATTGGAATGATCACCCACAACTTTCTCAAGATAGGGCCGGAACACATAGCTTGTTGCTTCACCTTTCTTACCATAGTCAAAGAACCAGTAACGCAGCATCTCCTCTGAAATACCGCCGAATCCGGGAATGCTGTTCCAATTATTAAAAAGGGCAGGTATGACTTTTAGCCCAAGACTGTCAGCAATTGTTAAAGCTGTCTCAAAATTTTCTGAAAAACCTGAGGATCTACTGCAAAGGCATCGAACGATAACCAGTAACGGACGGTATTGAATTTAGGAAAGTACTTTTTCCCGAGACAGAGTTCAGCTTCGAACTTTTCCGGACGGAACTGACGCCAGATACTGTAACCTGTTGCCTCATAACTGGGTTGATAATTAAAACCCCTGATATCTCTGTAAGGATTCACCCATGGTTGCATATCAGATGACTCCGGCTGAGGGGGGAATGCATAAGCTCCCGTACCTGCAAATACTGCACCGGCAATAGCTCCGGCTCCCATTTTCACAGCATTGCGGCGTGTAATGGCGGTAAATGAATGTTCATTATTCATAATGTGAATTATCTCTTTCAAACTTTTGGAACATCTTTCCAGGTAACCACAATTACATCATTAAGTCCGTTCGATTTTTCCGGCAAATCGAAAAATAAAGTATTTCCCTTCTTTTTAAATCTAATGTTTTCATTGGTTTGGAGCAGCTTAACTTTCAAAGGCCTGACATCTGTTTTCAACCATATTTCTTCCTGTTTGCCCGGAAGAATATGCAGGTACCAATCGTTATCTTTTCTGGTGACAGGGACGTTGCTGATTTCTTTCCATGATTTAAGAGGGTCTGCTCCTATAAGCGATTTCTTGCTATGAGTCATCCATTTTGCAAGTTCGGCTGTGCGTTCGTAGAACTCAGGCTGCATCGTCCCGTCTGGTGCCGGACCAATATTTAAAAGAATATTTCCGCCCATCGCCCTTGCCTTGACAAGATTTTCCATTACCCAGAAGTCAGTTTTTATTGATCTGGGGTTGGGTGAATAGCCCCAGCTGGATCCCCATTGCAAACAGCTTTCCCACCATGTGTCAGGGGCTTTTTCAGGTATGAAAGTTTCAGGGGTAATATAATCGCCTATTTCCGCTTTGCCACCCCCGTAATCCCACCTGTCGTTTATCACAATTCCGGGCTGAAGTGTGCGTATCCAAGCATAAATTTGTTCAGTATGCATCTCTTTCACATCAGGCCATTCAACTGCATCGAACCAGAGCAAATCAATTTTGCCATATCGGGTAAGCAATTCGCTGAGCTGCCCTGCAGTATATTCGAAGAATTTGTCGTAATCGTGCTGGTTCTGTTCAGGAGTTCTCTGGTTTATGCGTTTACCATTTCCATAGTTATTAAAATCCATGCTTACAGGAAAACCGGGATAGCTCCAATCTCTCGGTGAAAAATAAAAGCCCACTTGAAGGCCATACTTCCTGCAGGCTTCAACATAAGGCTTAAGCAAATCGCGGCCGTCCATGTATTTTTTAGTACCCAGATTAGTGTATTCGCCAGGCCATAAAGCATAGCCATCGTGATGTTTGGCAGTGATTACGGCATAACTCATACCTGCTTCTTTTGCAGCTTTCATCCATCTATCCGGATCATAATTTTCAGGATGAAACCGCCAGAGCAGACTGTAATAATTACGGTCGAAATAAGCTGTATCATCGGGTGCCCAGGGTAAATTTTTCATCATTGCCCATGATGGTTCCAATGCTGCTACACTATGAATACCCCAATGCATAAATAATCCTAAGCCGGCTTCCGGAAACCACTGGGCATCAGGGTTGTTATTACGAACCACAGCAATTGGTTTTACAGACTTCAGAAGGCTGAGCGCATCATGAGCTTTTTGCCGGAGCACTTCTTCCTGACAATTGGCTGCTGTGGTTATAGAAAAAAACAGAAGTAAGATGCTGCTAAATTGTTTAATATTTAATATAAGCTTCCTATGCCTCTTCATAATACTGCTATTTTATTCCTTCCCGTTAAGAAAACCTGAGTTTACCTTTTTGTACCACTCAATATTTTTCCAGTTTGCCCAATAGGGGTGACTGTAATTCCAGGGAGTAGCACCCCACAAACCATAATCAGAAGCCAGACCCATACATTGTTCGCACCAGTCGTAAAGCCATTTCCAGTCTAAATCCTTATGATCCATGTGCCACCATGGGCCCCAGGATTCAGTAGTAGTAAGAGGAGCTCCAATCTCTTCTGACCATTCTTTTGCAAATGTCAGCCTGTTGTGCATATCCTTAAGCAGCATCGGACGAACTGACGTCATTGTCTGGTCAATCCTGCTCATATAATCACTGTAATCATGGTCGCCTCTGTCTTTTACAGTGGCATCGAACTGAGACCGGGTACCAAACCGGGGACTGGATGACATCCATATATGCAATTCAAGGACATCGAACGGGTTAAGCTTCATTGCTCTTACCTCCTCCCAGAATGCTGTCAGGGAAAGGTAAATCTTAATCGGGATATTTCCTGAAAATGGTTTAATGTTGAGCTCATCAGATCGCGAACGAACTCCATTTGGTCAGGGTTCCATGCAAACTCATTATAACCTGATCTGCTTTTTCCTGCATCTTCCATTGCTCCCGAAGAAGAAGTTGAATTTTTCTCCTTTATAAGTCCAAGCTTGTTAATCTCATACTGAAAAGGGCTGAAAAACGGGAATTCCTGATCGAAATCGACATAAACAACATGGCCCAGCAGGTCCTTTTCCTTTAATATATCCAAAGTTCTTTCCCATGCGTTCCAGAATACTTTTCGATCAGTATAATCTTTAAGTATATCGGGAATTCGATACAGCCATTACCCATGTAGATAAAATAACTTTGATATTCTTTGATTTGTGACCTCCATGAATGATATAAGCTCTGAACGGGAGTGCAATCTGTCCTTATCGCTCTGACCCCAGTTGAACAAAGGATTTCCGGGGATTGTAACGATCTGGTTCAGACTGTCCAGCTTACCAATTATCAAGGGGAAAGCATCGATTCTGATTGTGTTAAATCCACGTTCCAGCAATTCGTCTGTAGCTTTATCAAAATCTTCAAATGCTCCACCAGGATAATGCATGAACATCCATGAAAAATCCCACATTGCTATTGTAAGCCTGTTAGGCGCCAAGTCATTACGCATATCATAACCCAAACTGTTTCTGTCTGCATAATGTTTATCCTGGCCCGATTCTTTGCATGAAGGCATAAACTGCGAAAGCAGAAGAATCATGATAACTAATTGATTTTTTGTCATTTTCAGAAGTATTAATTCGTAGGTGAAGGTTTATTCAATGAAATTATTGAGCAATGTTTTCAAATATCATGACAGAGTCATTGTTCCGTGCAAGAATTATCAAATCCTTAAATGCCCCGGTTTTAATTGAGATAAGGTCCTGGCTTCCCCCCTGTAAAAGAATCCTGTGCCTGCTGGCGGAATGTAGCGATATTTGTTATTTTGAAGTCCTTTATAATAAACGCCCCAGTTTGCATCATACCTGCCAAATTCAGGCTTTAAACCAAACATATTGCCTGCAATCAGGATATCTTTAATACCATCCCTGTCGAAGTCATCCACAAGGATTGAAAATACGGGTGACAACTGAGCCTCTTCCGGCAATGGCTGTATGTCAAATCTTCCATCACCTTTGTTCATGAACATGCAGGTGCTGAACTGATACACTTCTTTTATTACAGACGATCCCAATTGATCTTTGTTGAATATCTCTTCCATTGTCTTGCCTGCATAATCAGTATGTTTCAGGAACTTTTTCTTCAGAATTGGTATCTGGGCAACCAAATCATCTCGTAGATAATATGGATAGCTTTTACCATCGTTCTTGTAATAAGTTAAGATGCACTCTCCCACTCCGTTATTATCAAAGTCATTCAGATAGAGTCGTGCAGGATGCAGGCTGTCAGCCCTGATTTTTGTATTCAGACCAAGATTACCTGCTATTAAATCAAGATGGCCATCATTATCTATATCCACTGTTTTAATACAATTCCACCAGCCATTTGTAAAGGCAAATTGCTGATTTAATTCCGGAGATAAATTCAGATGTCCGCTTTCATTTTTAAAGATTGTTATGGGCAACCATTCACCAACAACAATTAATTCCTTTTTGCCGTCATCGTCAATATCATCCCAGCTGGCATCAGTTACCATCCCGAGTTCCTGGAGGTCAGGAGCCACTTTGGCAGTAACGTCACTGAAGATTCCCTGGTCATTCCGCAGCAGATAGCTCTTTGGTGTGGCTCCATATTGACCAGGTAAGCTTCTGCCTCAATGAAAATATCTGTGTCACCATCATCATTGAAATCTAAAATTTCAATACAGGAGGCATTTACACTAATGAGGGGCAATCTCCTGTCATCGCGTTCGAATAAGCCCTTCCCATTGTTTATGTACAACCGCGGCTCAAGCAATTTACTTCCCGCCCGGTCAAGATTCCCGCCGCTGGCAATAATGAGGTCAGCATCTCCATCGAAATCAGCATCCAGAAATGCCATCCCCGCGTCCTCATATTCTTTATCATGTATAAATGCCGGCTGAGGAAATAATTGACGGAAACTGCCATTTGAATTCTGCAGGAATACTTTTGTTGTATCATGCTTTGCCGAACCGATTACAAAATCTTCAAGCAGATCTCCGTTAATATCAGCTGAAGCTATCTTTGGCCCTTCCGCAGAAAGCAAATGAGGCATAAGGATCTCTCTGTTAAAATCTACAAAATCATTCTCCTTATGAATGATATTTCCAGTAATCAACTTAGAAGTTACTTCCATGAAAACAGGCTTCTTATTGACTGGCCTGATTCTGAAATTGTCATTCGCATCTTCCTGCCTTAAGAGCAATTCTTTGTTAACTTCAATATTATCAAGATGTTGTATTTTATCATCAGGCCATATGACGACAAGAGAATCTATCTTTGCCATACTATTCAGACCAAAAGTCAGAACAGGTTCAACACAGGATTGAAAGCCCTTACAGGAAAATTCTCAAGGTTTTGCATCAACCCTCCGGTATAGACAGTAACAGAGGCACCCGTTCCGAACGGATTCATTCCGGCTCCCTGCAACTTCACACAAAGAAAGTTCTTTTTATATTTTTCAGTGGAATTATTGCGATAGACAAAACATTCTGAGTTAATATTATTTATGATGAGATCTAAATCCCCGTCCCTGTCCAGGTCGGCATAAGCTGCGGAATTGCTGTATCCAGATTCACCAAGGCCTAATTCACCGGACAAATTCTTAAATGTCAGATCCCTCTGATTTAAAAAGGCATAATTGACAAGAGGCGCTGAGACTGACATTTTTTTAATAACCTGGTAATCGGACAATGTCTCCCTGCTCATAAAATACGCCATATCCTGCCTGTCAAGAAAATCCGAGAAGTCCTGATCAGTCACATCGAGATACATGCCATTGCATGCCAGAATGTCTTTCCAACCGTCATTATTCATATCGAAAATGATTGCTCCAAAGCTCCAGTCGGTAGCATAGACACCGGCATATTGCGCTATTTCGTTAAAAGTATTATCCCCATTATTAAGCTGAAGCATATTGCTTGACAGCTGATGATGGTAGCCTGCTTTATATCTCCTGGTGTAGGAATCAAAACCATCGAAACGAGTGTTTTTCTTTAACCGGTAGTCATCTTCGGGGAGCATGTCAGTAGCATAGATATCCTGGAATCCATCATTATTTAAGTCTGCAATGTCTCCTCCCATGCTGGCAAACGACATATGTCCCAACCATTTATCGCTAAGTTCAAGAAACCTGCCATCCCGCTGATTTATATAAAGATAATCCTTCTGGTAAAAATCATTGCAGATATAGATATCAGGCCAGTTATCCCCGTTAAGGTCTGCAATGGATAAGCCAAGCCCAAACCCGAATGGAGCCCCGAAAATACCTGAAGATTCAGTCACATCAGTAAAGACACCATTATCATTTCTGAGCAGCTTGTCGCCCTGCTTTTGATTTTGAAAGCTCCGAACCGAGGCATCCGGATATGAAGTTGTAGGCACCGTGTGATCATTATCCAATAAAAAAGCATCAAGATCGCCATCCTTGTCATAATCGAAAAATGCTGCCTGTGTAAATATTCCACCTTCAAGAACCAGATTATATTTGATCGCCTCTTCTGAAAAAGTCAGATCACCATGATTAATGTAAAGGGCATTTTTTCTCGTATCCCCTGCAATGCTGCCTGCTGCACAAACATAGATATCAAGCAAACCATCCGCATTAACATCCGCCATTGCTACTCCGTTGCTCCATTTTTGGTCTTTAACAATGCCTGCCTTATCTGTAATATCCTCGAAGTGAAGATTCCCTTTATTTAAGAATAACTTGTTTTTATCCTGGTTTGCTGTCATGAACACATCCGGCAAACCATCATTATTTATATCCCCCACAGCGATACCACCGCCATTGTAAATATTCCTGTAAGAAGCCTCATTAAAAACAGAGTCGTCTGTTATATCGTTCCGGAAATCAATTCCGCAATCAGAAGGAGATAGTTTAGTAAATAAAGCATTTTTGGGAGGTGAATAGCCTGTCTGACGGCAACTTTCAAGCAAGCAAAAAAGGGATAGTAATAAAACTGGTAGCCTTTGCATAATTGTAATGTAGTTTGTTTCAGACCTTAATATTATAATTTGTCAACTGTAAGTATTACTTTATAATTTAACTGGTCCACTAACATTCTTTAATACCTGTTAATCTTCAGGAATCTTAATTTGCCTGAATTGATACCTACCATAAGACTGGTTGAACTTTTTATCTTCATAACAGCTGCCGATCTTGCATCACCAACAATGGATATCCCGCTTACAGAGGACGGAACAGGGGTAAATTCACCCCTGCCGTTTCCCTTCAGAAGCAGACCATATGATGCATCGTATCTTCCGGTATTATAATCGGGACTGAAATAGTTCCCAATAATTACAGCATCCAGGTTCCCATCACCATCAAAATCTCCTTGCCTTACAGATTGAATAACGGAGACCTGGGCTTCAGTGGGAAGAGATCTCATCACAAATTTTCCATTGCCCTGATTCCCGAGATAAACAGATTCAAGATTCGTGGCAGTAAGGTGAAGTGCATTACTGATGTTATCCTTCGTAAAAATCTGGCTAAAATCAGCTTTCGCAAATTTATCGTAAGTATCAAACTTATTTTTTATGGAAGGCAATTCAAGGGTTATCTGATCCCTGTCTGCTACTGTGTATTCTTTCCCGTTTAAATAGTATGTGAGAATGGATTCTATCTTTCCGTTCCCGTCGAAATCACCAGTATAGACAGATAAAGGAGTTTGCTGCGATACATTGAATCTATTATTCAATCCCAGGTTCCCTGCAATATAATCCATATCGCCGTCATTGTCAAAATCACCTTCAGTAATACTGAACCACCAGCCTCTGGACGAATCCAGTTCAGGATTATTCTTCCATCGTTTTAATGTGCCATTTGTATTTTTGAAGAACTCAACTGACATCCACTCACCTGTAACAATCAGATCTGTCCAGCCGTCATTGTCAAAGTCTGACCATAAAGCAGAAGTAACAAGTCCCGGATTCAATAATTCAGGGCATACCGATTCAGTCACATCCCGAAACCGGCCTTTGCCATCGTTCTGAAGGATTAGTGAACGCGGTGGCAGCGGATAACTTCCGGGAATTACCCTTCCTCCGACAAAGAGGTCTTTTGCTCCATCCTTATTAAAATCTCCGCTAACTACACAGGAACCACTGTAGGATTCCTTTGGCAATGCATCAATATCACGTTTCAGATTTCCTTTCCTGTCGTTTATGTATAAGCGGTCCTGATAGGATGATGAATTGGGCTTGAACTCATTGCCCCCGCTCACCACATACAAATCCAGCCAGTTATCTCCGTTGGCGTCAAAAAACAGTGCCCCTGCGTCTTCATGAATTGAGTCAGGCATATTTTCAGACAAAAAGGTTCCATTCCTTTGCTGAAAGAACATTTTACCGGGAATATGATCAGGACCACCGATCCAAAGGCCATCAAATCCATTCTTATCCACATCACCAACAGCCATTTGCGGGCCTTCCCTTGAAAACTTATGAGGTAGCAGTGGCTCATAATCAAAGTCTTCGAAAGGTGTCTCAGAATGAGTAAAATCAATCCCGGCAGATTCCGTAATATCAGTAAACAAAATGCCATTCCCGGATGTCCTGAGGGGATTCTCAGCAGAAGAATTCCTGTTGCGGACTGTATTATTTAATTCGCTGTTGCTCTCAGCAATTGCATCATTATAGCTCAGCGTCAGAAGCTGGTTGGCCTTAATATTATCGAGCTGTTGCATTTTTCCGTCCTGCCAGACTATTTTAAGCGCACTGATAAGAGTATCCGGGCCGAGGCCAAAATGTGCAACGGGTTCCTGGGAGGATTGAAATCCCCTGATAGTGTTGTGTTCAAGAAATTGTTTCCTGCCAGAGCAATCGATGCTTATTTTAGCACCGATCGAAAAAGGTCCTTCCAGCTTTATTCTCAAATAATTATTGGGAAGAAGGGAATTGCAATTATTTCTGAAAACTGATGGATAGTTATTTATATCGCTTGTAATGAGATCCAGATCACCATCATGATCCAGATCTGCATAAACGGCCCCGTTATGGAAGCCTTTTTTATCCATTCCCCACTCCAGAGACTGATCGCTAAAAGTGAGGTCTCCCAGGTTTTTAAAAATAAAGTTGGATTTCTCAACAGGTATCAATGTTTTTATTTTACCCAGTATCACCTTTTTTAAGGAGGAATAATTTGTAGCATTTTTAATGGCATTGTCCCTAAATAGAATATAGTCGTTATTGGTCACATCCAGAGGTATCCCATTTGAGATAACCAGGTCTTTCCATCCATCGTTATCAAAATCAGCAAACAGGGGGGCCCAACTCCAGTCAGTCATATAAATTCCTGCCATCTGACCGATCTCCGAGAAGCTGTACTGGCCATTGACATCCGGTCCATTATTCAGTTGAAGCATATTCCGGGAATACTGTGGAGTATAACCAAGGGATAATGAATAGTTAAACCTGTCATTGTTCATCGCGGCATTCATCATTTTCTGCCGGTAGCTGGAATCGGGCAGCATATCCAGTGTCAGGATATCGGGATATGAATCATTATTGTAATCAGCAATGTCGCATCCCATTGAGAACCGGGAGGTATGTTGAACATATTTTTGCAGGCTTTCGGTAAATGTCCCGTTTCTATTGTTAATGTACAGGGCATCATCAAAGCTGAAATCATTGGTAATATAGATATCTGGCCAGCCATCCTGGTTAATATCACTGATACTAATACCCAGTCTATAACCTTTTTCCTTTAAACCGGCAACTAAAGATTTATCGGTAAAATGGCCATTATCATTCCTGTATAACCTGGGACATTCCGCTGAACGGATATTGTCCGTCTTAGGCTTAGGATAATTTGGATTGGTCTTATCCTGGATATGGTTGATCATTACCAGATCAAGGTCACCATCCCTGTCAAAATCCAAAAAGCAAGCCTGAGTGGTATAAGTGGTATCTGCAAGTCCATATTTTTCAGCCTCATCTTCAAAGAGAGGAATTCCTTCAGCATTTACTTTCTTATTAATGAACAGCTGATGTTTTCTTCTTACCGGATCCCTGTACCCAGCATAGGAGATAAACATATCAGCCAGTCCGTCATTATTGATATCTGCAACGGCGACTCCTGTTGCCCAATTCCGGGTTTGCACTCCGGCCTTTTGAGTCACATTTTCAAATTTGAAATCCCCCCTGTTCAGATAAAATTCAGAGGAAACCTGGTTACCGGTAAAATAAAGATCGGTGAGTCCATCATTATTGAAATCGGCAGCAGCTACACCTCCTCCATTGTAAAAATAATTGTACTCCATTGCATTCATGTCATAGTCGGGAACGAGTCTGTTTTGAAAGGTAATACCCGTTTCCCCGGATGGTATATATTCGAACAATGATTTTGACGCCCGCAGCTCTGGTTTCCTTTCAGTGGATGATGTACAGGAAAAAAAGAATCCGGCAGCAAGGAAGCAACTCATTTTCAAAATGACGGAATAGCGCATATATTTTAATGATCGAAATAATTACTGATAATACTAAGATAATGATTTGTATTAAATTATAGAATTAATCCTGACCTGTTAGTTCCGCTGTACCAAAATTAATAGAGGGAGGGTTGATAAATCTCCCCTCCCTCCTTAACTAACTCAAAATCTTCAAAGAAAAGACTATACTAATATCCCGTATTCTGGCACAGATTGGGATTCTGATCCCTTTCTGACTGAGGAATCGGTAATTTACTCCAGGCATTGTTCCAGGTTACGCCATGTTCTGTTTGGAGAAAATTGGCTGCTGTACCGGTTCTTGTAAAATGGAACCAGAGGTTGCACTCAAAATTCAGTTCAGCCCTTCTTTCCTTCATCAGGGCAGTCATAAATGTAGCCTCATCTGCAGATTCAACAAGGTCTGGCAGCAGAGCTCTTTCCCTGACAAGGTTCAACTGCTGATATGCCAGTGAGGTTTTCCCACCCTTGAAGAGGATCTCAGCATAGTTAAGAAGAAACTCCGCATATCGCATGACTGGTACGTTGGTTCTGAAGAGATAATCATCTCCTGCAACGTCAGAGGGTCCATACCAGTATTTAGTGGAAAAGCATGAACGATCCCATGTTGCATTAACCGGAAGGACAAGAGGAGTTGTCATTAATTCGCCCTGGTATTCCTCTCCTGTGGCGACGATCAGTTTTGCCCTGCGGTCATCACCCGGTTCAAAAGAGTCAGCGAGTTTAATGTTTCCGGTCATTTCACCCCAGCCAGCGGCCGGAGCCCATTCATTTCCGATATTCCTCGGAGAGGTATACTCGGGAAGAACTGACCCTGCTTCGCCATTTCCGTTCCAATTGACTTTACCGTTCAGGATATCCCTGTATTGAACTTCAAATATCGATTCGACATTATTTTGATTTGCAAGGGAAAATACGGATCTCACATCCGGCATGAGACTGTATGTGCCAAGTGCAATCAGGCTGTTTGAAGCTGTCTCGGCATTGGTCCAGTCCTCCTTATACATGTAGGCATTAGCCAGATAAGCATAAACAGCACCTTTGGTTGCGCGGCCAAGATTCTCGGATCCCCAGTCCTCAAGCGCAGGTATTTTGGGTGCCGCTGCAGTCAGATCTGCTATTACCTGGTCCCAGATCTGTGCTTCCGGAGTACATTCCATAATATTCTGAGATATATCAAATGGTGTCAGAATTAACGGAGCACTTCCAAAAGCCCTGGCAATGTTAAAATAGGCGAATCCCTGAAAAAGAGTGCCTCTCCTTCGAGCCTTGTCTTATCTTCAGCAGGGATGTCGGCATCGGGCAGTTTTGCGAGTACCTGATTGGCTTTAGCGCTCATTTTATAGAAATCTTTCCAGAATGAGCTGATATAGCCGCTGGATGCGGTTAAATACTGGGTAACGGGTTTTGGAATCTGATCTGAGGCATAGATATCCTGCGAGATATTGCCCCCTATCCTGATCCAGTTGGCAACTCCGGATCCATCGAAACTACCGCCCACATCAATATAGGC
Organism: Bacteroidales bacterium; assembly: GCA_016715075.1. GTDB lineage: Bacteria > Bacteroidota > Bacteroidia > Bacteroidales > VadinHA17 > LD21. The sequence continues at coordinate 85,411 of JADKBK010000001.1, read as the reverse complement.
GCCAAACATAAAGGCGTCAAAATCTGCAGTGGTCTTGAAAAAGCTGGCATCGTTCACAATACCACTTTTGGGAGTGGTTTCCAATATGTCAGTGCAGGCGGCTATCAGGAAGATAACCCCTAAGCATAAGATATATTTATTATTTTTCATACTATTATTATTTATAAATTATATACCCTATTTATTAAAACTTTAAATTCACTCCCAGGCTTATCATCCTGGCTAAAGGGTAACGGCCGAAATCTGCACCGGTACTCAGAACATTCTGGCCAGGGCTTCCAACTTCAGGATCATATCCTGAGTATTTGGTAATGGTCAGCAGGTTCTGTCCTGCTACGTAAAATCTGAGGGAACTAATACCCACCTTGCTTAAAAGGCTCTGATCCAGCGAATATCCGATCTGCAGGTTACTTAACCTTAAGAAGCTGCCGTTCTCAATATAAACATCAGAGAACCAGTCATTTGAAATAGGCGCCATATAGTTATTACGGGGCATTGTGTTGGATGTGCCTGATCCCGTCCACCTGTCCATCAGATCGGCTGAACAATTTACAATACCTGTGGAGTTGTGGTAGCGCATATCATATATGGCTCCGTGAAGCATATTGGCAATCTGAACACCGGCTTGCCCAACGAAAAAAGCAGAGATATCAAAACCTTTGAAATCTGCTTTCACATCAAAGCCAAAAGTATATTTCGGCAAACCATTTCCAAGGGTAACTTTATCACTGGCATTTATTATACCATCGGGAGTTACATCCTCATAGAGTCTGTCACCTGCATAAAGTCCGCCAAGAGGTGCGGCAGCGGCTTCTGCATCTGTTTGAGCGATCCCTGCAGTCTGGTAACCCAGGAAATTACCGATACGTCCTCCTACGGCTGTCTGGGTTATCGCACCGCCGTCATGTGAAGTGAGTGAAATGCTCTGGGTTACATACGCTCCCTGGTTATCAGTAAGCTTTGTAACCTTATTATCCAGAAATGCAAAATTTCCTCCAATACTAAAATTCACATCTCCTATACTCTCACGGTACTCAGCGGCAAGTTCAACACCGCTGTTTTCCATTGAAAAACCGTTTTTAGCAAGGTACCCCATATACACCGGTATAGACAGGCACCGGAAAATACCCCAGAAGGTCATCAAGCTTTTTCTTATAATAATCAAATGTGAATGAGAGTTTGTTTTTTCATGATTGCCAGATCAAATCCAACATCCAGCTGTGTCGATTTTTCCCAATGGATGTTTGGATCTCCGAAATTATTCTGATAGATTGCAGGGATTGGAACCTTACCTGGTCCAAATGTATACTGATAGGTTCCGGCATCATTTGTATAGGTACTCAGATATTTGAAGGGAGGGATATTCTGGTTACCCACTGTTCCGTAACTTGCTCTCAGTTTTAAATCATTGATAAATTCAATTGATTTCATGAAATTTTCCTGGGATATTCTCCATCCGATAGATCCTGACCCGAACACTCCATATTTATTCTCGGGTCCGAAATTGGAAGATCCGTCTCTCCTTACGGTTCCGGAAATCAAATACTTACCATTATAATCATAAGATGCCCTGGCGAAATAAGATAATAGGCCGTAGTCGCTGGGATAACCGCTTATTATACGTGTGTCAATGTTTGAAGCGCTTATGGACTGCTGGTCTTCAGGTGCGTTGGTCGTATTGATACTCACATAGGTGGAATTGAGCTCAAGTGCATCCATACCTGCAATTGCAGAAACATTGTGATTTCCAAAGCTCCTCGCATAAGCAATAGTGTTCACCCAGTTCCATTGGTCAGATTTATTCCATCCCTGGTTATAAGTAGGTGTCGAATTTAATTGTGCCATCAGATTAAGTGCATCAGGAGCGGATTTCCTTCCGTTTTCGCTGAAGCCGTTCCCGTATGTGAGATTCAGGGTACTTCTGATTTTTAAGCCTGAAATCACTTCCAGTTCAAGGAAAGTAGAGGCAAGGATATCCTGCGATGAATTAATGTTAGTCAGATATTTATCACTGATACCAACCGGATTATTAACGTTCTGCGGGAAATAGTTAACATTTGCAAACCTTGTATGGTAAACATATCCATCATATCCATAAAATGAGTTACCACTTGGATCCTGACTGCCATCAGAATTCAGGCCAAATAAGCCCTCGGTACTTGTTTTAATAGGTGTAGTGGGAGCCATATAAAGAGCAGCATTTATAGCCGACATATCACCTCCCGAATCTATATTATCCTTTTTGGAAAAAGCGCCATTCACTGTAATACCGGCTTTCACTCTCTTGGATATGTTGAAATCAGTATTCAGTCTGGCTGTATATCTTTTATAGCTGGAACCGATTATGATACCACCCTGGTCAAGGTAACCGAATGAAAACATTGTAGTTACCTTATCTCCTCCACCAGAAATATTCAGATTGTAATTTTGCATGGCCGCCGGTTGAAAAAGAGCCGCCTGCCAGTCATTATCCTGAACAGTTGAAGGGTTGTTCCACATGGGGTTAGCCGGCAGTCCTCCATTGACAAGGTTTTCGTTAGCCAGTTCAGCAAACTGGGCGCCATTAAGCATTTTAATTTTTTTGCTAACGGATTGTACTCCTGCAAAAGCGTCAAAGCTTACGGCAAATCCTTTTGCACCACGCTTGGTTGTTACGAGTACAACACCATTAGAAGCTCTTGATCCGTAAATGGATGCAGCTGCAGCATCTTTCAAAACGTCAATGCGTTCTATATCATTTACATTTATAGCATTAAGATCGCCATAAGGTACCCCGTCAACGATGTACAGAGGTTCATTGGAAGAGTTAATGGAGCCAACACCTCTGATGCGGATGGATCTGCTTCCTCCAGGTTCACCGCTGTTGTTGGTTACCTGTACCCCTGCCATCTTACCCTGTAAAGCCTGGTCGAAACCGACAACTGATGTTTTCATAAGATCGGCGCTTTTACCTGGGCAACAGCACCGGTTAGATCTTTTCTCTTCTGGGTTCCGTAACCAATACTGCTCACGACCACCTCTCCAAGAGCCAGTGCTGAGGTAATCATTTGGATATTGACTGGAGCTGATCCATCAGTTGTGACCTTTTGTGTATTGTATCCCATGAATGAAAAAACGAGAACAGCACTCTGAGTTGACAGATTAATAGAGTATTTACCGTTGATATCAGAAATGACCCCAGTGGTTGTTCCTTCAACAGTAATGTTCACTCCGGGCAAAGGGTTTCCGGTTTCATCAGTAATTACTCCTGAGACGCTTCTCTGCTGTGGTTGTGGTACCTCTGACAAATATTCAGGCGCAAGAACAATCTTACGGTCAATTATTGAATACTTAACATCGGTATCAGCAAATAAATCATCAAGAATAACGCCAATAGTCTGGTCTTTTTCTGCAATGCTGACTTTGCGTTCGGTGTCGAGCAGTTTTTCATTGTAGAGAAAGAAAAATTCACTCTCATCCTCAATTTTATCAAGGACTTTGACAAGTTCGGTTTCAGAAAAATTGATAGTAAGCCTTGTATTCTGCGAATAGGCGTCAACAGCACGTGCTTGCAGAATTCCGAGTACCATAAGAATAGCAGCAATACGCATAATTAGTAAAGTTTTTTTCAGAGAACTACAAAACAATTCCCCGAAAGGTTTGTTTTTTTTCATAGGTTTGTAGTATTGTTAAGTTAAAAATATCGAAAGATGTTTTTTAGGGAAATTGTTGGCGCGATTTCCCTTTTTTAATTCGGTGTATCAAGGTCCATTTGTCGTTTTCATAGCTTTAGAGGGTTTAGTTTCAGTTAATAATTATTTATGATAAATTGTAACTTCTTCTTTACCATAAGTCCCATCCGGCATCATCTTCCTGGGAGATTTTCTATACCTGATCGGAGATGTCATACAAAGGAACCGAAGGACATCCTCAAGAGAATCATCAAGAAATATCCCTCTGAAAGAATACTTATTAAGCTCTTTATCTGCAATATTTACCTTAACATTATACCCCCTTTCAATGCGCCGGGCTACTTCAGCCATCGGATCTCCTCTGAAAACAAGCTTCCCCTCTGTCCATGCGCTGTACTTTGCAGGATCAGCAGCTGATTTACAGATGTTCCCATCCTGAAAAATCAACCTTTCCGAAGGGAGAATGGAAACCTCTTTCAGCATATCCTTATTCTTATAACTGACCTTACCTTCTTCAAGAACTACCTCGACATAACTTTCTTCAGGATATGCACTCATATTAAAACGTGTACCATATACTTTAACAGTGGAACTACCCGAAGCAATTTCAAAAGGATTATTCTCGTCATGGTATACATCAAACCATGCTTCCCCGTCAAGTTTTACAAATCGGTCGCGATTGAATGGAATCGAATAACTAATCTTCGACCCACTGTTCAGCATCCCGGTAGTACCATCCGGCAGATTGAATGTAACCCTGGCTCCCAACGGAGCATAGATTGAAGTACTTACGGAGAGCTCCTTTGCCCTGCTTTTTCCTGTGAAATTGTATACCAGGAAAGCAATTAATAACGGGATTAGCAAAATAGCCGCAACCTTCATGTAGATCCGCAATAGTTTCTGAAACGGTTTCTGCCTTATCAGATTCTCATCTTTACTGATTATATGATGAACCTTATCCAGAATATGACTCAGATCAACCCCGGAGTGAGTCTCCTCACCAACAATCCTGTTCCAGTCTTTTTTAAGAGAATGCCTCAATATATCGTTATCCTCACCGTTTAAAAACATACTATCAATCCAGGCTAAATCCCTGTCGTCCGCCTGGCCGTCAATAAACCGTCCTAATCTTTCTGTTTCTTCCTTTTTCAGCATATATATATCTACTTTTTTCCCGGGAAACTGAATTATCCCCATTAATCTTTATTATACACATCTGTGCGATGAATCTCATATAAAAAATTCATCTTTTTTAAGCAAGTGACCAAATCTTACTCCTATCCTGCCATCACTCCACAAAGATACTGTCTGGCAAATAATGACTCACTTCGGAGATAAATGAGATTTTACAATCAGATGAATTATATTTAAATTAAACTGACAGGAATTACCGGCATCATGTTTTTACCAGAATGTAATTACCTGTCAGTCTAACCAATTTACCTCTTAACCCATCTAAACTAAACCAATTATCCTGTGCGTTATTTTGTTACAAATTACTTCTAATCTGATAGCTTTCTTAGTTCTATTATATATTATACTATTGAGAAGTAAAAATCTCATACTAATTTTTTAATTATTTTTCACTATTATCGGACAGCGATTCATTACACCCTCATAATCAGACTCTTAATCAACTATCCTGCCTTTAATAAATTAATTTTACCTGCCCTAATAATCCGGAAGTCTGAATCCTGTAAATTTCGTCGCCTCCGGGCCTTATTTCTGACTGCATATAATAATTGTTTGTCCTGCAATAATGGTCTTCAGGGTCGGACATCATATCGCCCGTCAGCTTGTTTATCCAAAGATTCACTACTTAAACCTTCAGGTCATTAATCCCTTCCCTGAGGAGTGAGCTGATATCAACCTTAAAAGGTTTTTTCCAGCCCGTTGAGGCTTATCGAAACAGTCCTTGTACCACCTGCTTTAACTGTGATTTTTGGCCATTTATTGAAGGCATTTAATGGAAGCGGAATTTTAGCCTGTGCCGATGTTTCTGCAAGAATTGAAATTCTGGCATCATAAGATGTCGGGTTGATTATCCTGATATTTACAACTGACTTGTCACGTTTGACAACCTGTGCTTCTATGTGGTCCATTACCAGGAAGGTATCGTCATCAGTATGCAGGTAAATTCCGGGATTCTCCAGGCAAGTAAGTGCGGCAAGAATCTCCCATGCCATATTTGAATCCTCATAGCTTACACTTCCAATATTATTACCTTCCCAGTCGGAGAGTTGAACACGTTCGGTGACATAGCCGCTTTCCTTACGCAATGGATTATAAGGGCTTCCAATATATTGAATGACATTATGTGATTGATCCTTATACATTTCAGCATATTTCGTTTCGCCTGTGGCACGAAAAAGCCTGAGCAAGCAATCTCCGGATAAAATATAGTATCCTGGTGCGCTGTGGTTATTCTGTGAACTTGCAAAAATACTGCCGGCAGCATGAGTGCCTGCTTTAGCCATGGCAGAACCTTCCGGGAAAACATAATCGTATGAAACCATCCATGTTGCAAGTGTGTGAGCTGCAAATTTTGCCTTTGCCAGCCATTCGGGCTTTTTAGTTACATCATACAGCACTATGCATGATTCAACCATATCCCAAGCTGTTTCGCTGTCGGGAGACTGAAGAATTTCAGCTGCACCACCACCGGCATAGCCATTCAGGAAATCCCTTTCATAATACATCCTTGCAGAAGCCTCCGCGATCCTAAGATATTCAGGTTCATTAAAATACTCTGAAGCAATCGCCAGTCCTGCACCGGCAGCACAACCGGCTGTTGATCCGTTAATATCCATCATACCATTGTCCACATCAATGAATTGTCCGAACTGTCCATAATCTTTCCAGACTTTTATCAGGCCATCTGCGCAGGAACGCAGTGACTTCTCCCAGCCGGGTTTGATAAGGTCAGAATGACCCTGCTGTTTCATAAGATCAAGACTCCTGAGACCATAGTAAAGCACATCCATACTGCGCCTTGTCATTGCAATTGTTATACGTTCTTCCATTTTCCCGTGAGGATCTCCGAAGATTTTACCATTACGGCAACTGGCGTAGAAAAGCCCTGTCTTACCCTGTGCTCTGAAAAACAGATAATCCAGCGAAAGGCAGACACGATGTAACCTCTCAGGCGTTTCCGCAATCAGATCAGGAAAGGAAAAGATAGGGACTCCTCCCCATCCGATCTGATGGGAATATGGATTTTTATCTCCTGGGCGGTTACAGTAATATGAAGCCGAATCACTTTCAAACCATTTATGAGTATTGTGATGTTCCAGGATAAGTTCGGCTGCAGTGCTGTAGGGAGTCACATTGGAATAGCTGTTTTTTCCGCTGACAGCTTTACGAACATCAAATACTTTTTCATAAAATGCAGTCAAATCATTAGCCTGAAAGTTAAAGATCTTAAACCCAAGAGTCAGTCTATCACCCTTTTTCCAGACTGCACCTTTATCCCCACTCGAGTCTCGACCACACATTATGTATCGTTGTTCCCTGACACCCGGTGCACTGACAAGAAAAGTCATTACTTTCTTTTCTCTATCTGGACCGGCATCCTCCACAACAAATAAACCATTATTGCCAAAACGGGTTCGCTGGTCAGTCAAAAGAATGAAGCCCTGTTTTTTGGCAGGATTAAAAAAACTAAGCATTGGTGTGGAAACATTCCCTGTATTCATCTCAACCTTAGCATAGGTTCCATCCGGGTTCAAATGAAGGATATTTGTCACTGTTACCGGCATGTTCAATGGTCTCTCCCTCTCATCATGAATGTACGGGGGATAACCAATGGGCAGAATACGGAAACGATTGCCTCCGTAAAGCTGTGATGGGACAAGAACGTAATTATTGATATCCCATTCATTGAAATCAAATGCGACAGCTACCCCTGCTGATTTCTCACTACCCTGCAGGCAGCTAAAATCGAGAAAGAGATCAAGCTCTTTTCCCGTGCTAAAAGAATTTATTGAAATCCTTTCTTTGCAGGCCCATTGGCTGCGAATAGTTCTTACGGTTCCATTGGTAAAACTGTGCACAGTATCAAGCTTTGATCCTTTATACCAGCAAACAACCGGACGGAACCGGCCACTAAAATTCTTCAGGAATTCACCGACAAGGGTACCATCTGGATCCTCCTTATTTTTTTCAGTACCTTCTTCTAAACGAGGCCATGCATTTGCAGTCTGTCCTGAGCTGCCAACCGGCAGGATAATGAGCATAAATAAAACAATTAATCTGCTGATTTTCATACTGCCTGACATTATTATTCAGATCCTTGTGTTTTTTCAGAAGTTTACAAATTTAACAGCTTATAACAATCTTAATTATTTTACCTGAAATTTGTATTATCATTAATGGTGGTCTAGAAATTATTTTTCCCATTCTGATTCAGAAGAAATCGCCGAAACCGTAAATAAATCAATACACACTAATTAGATTAAGTAATCTTTTCAACCGGTCCTGTACTTTAAAATCAAACTAACAGAAATTACTGGTATCATATTTCTACCCGAAATGTAATTATTTGTTAATCTGACAAATTACCCACTTAACCCAACAAAAAAATTAATATAAGTCTTGTTTTATAACTGATTCAAATATTCCATTAAAAGCTTTCTGCAATACAGTTATATCTTATACCCGCAGGAAAAAAGAGTCTCATACTAAAACTTCACTTTTTTTATAAATTATAGAATGACAATCAGTAATGATGAATAAAAAGAGCACCCCAGTAAACAATTTCATCTCTAACACCAGTGAAATATTTCATGGTGTTATAAGTCATTGTTACTTCCAACCTGATGGCAGGCCAGAAGCCAGAATTGATTCAATAAATCTCATGCGATTTTAGATTTATTATGCATGACTGCCGACAATCATAAATAATTGATTTTTATCTAAGGATAAAAATTATGACCCAAAAAATCGATATATATGACTATTAAACAGGTAGTGAGAAATGATGGCTGGTGTTGTAAGATATCTATTTGTAATATCAAGTGAAAAACAACAATAATACCAGCAATTAAGATAATTGCTCCTTCCCTAAGCGGCTGCGAATATATTTGAGGGAATCTGAAATATAATTATCAATAGTCCCGGGAGATAAACCAACTTCCTCTGCAATTTCTTTCGTCGATTTGCCTTCCTTCCGGCTTTTCAGAAAGACAGCTTTTTGTCGTTCCGGAAGCTTATCGACAATTTGAAGGACACGTTCAAGAGAAGACTGATGTTCAATTCTTTCTTCCATTGCTGATGATGAATTTGAATCAGCACTCCGAATTTCATCTATAAATTTCTGCTTATAATTTCTTTCCCTGAAAAGATTGCATATTTCATTGTAGGCTATAGTAAAAAGATATGATTTGAAGGATAGTTCTTTCTTGAGAATTTTATGGTTTACCCATACCTTCAGAAATACCGACTGAACAAGCTCCTCAGCCTCAGAGGCTGACCGGAGATACTTGAATCCAAAAACATATAATTTACCTGAGTACTTTTCATATAGTCTATCAAACGCTTCAATGTCACCTTTTGAAGCCTTTCTACCATTTCTATATCGTAAGGTGCCGATTGCAAGGATTTTCGGTTTTGGTTCGGGCTACTTCAAAGATACAGATTAAAAGATGAATAAATTTAACAGGAACACTAAAATATTTTATCAATCGCGCTATAAGCATTCATTGCTTTATATTACAAACAGATAAGGTGTGATCTCTTTCCTTTTAAAACCAGGAATACTGGTTTTCAGGAATCTGGATGAAACATTAAGACTCATATGTCCGTATCGAATATTACAAATTCCGCATGATAGCAGACGGAGCATAAATCAATTTTTATGTTTATTTTTAAGTTCATGATATATAAGTGAAGGGAGATCTGGTACGGGAGTTAAAATCTCTCAAAAACCGCTGCTAAATGGATAATATCTGAAAACAGGAGCAGAGTCTTAGCTGCACTTACTTTCGGTTTAGTATGAGATTAATCACATATATGGGTATAATAAAGATTAAATGACAGATACTAATTGGCCGGTATTAATGAAAAAAATATTATTATGAAAAATATATTGCTTGTTGCTATACTGCTGCACTTACTTATTCATAGGGTAATTGCGACAACATATGAAGAGACAAACAGGACAATTACCTACTATGTATCAACTAATGGTTCCGATAAGAACAGTGGAAACTTTAATCACCCTTTTGCTACTCTGGACCGGGCTGTAAGGGCAGTTGATATTATAATTAAAGAGAGTACCGGGAAGTTGCCAAAACCTATTGAGATCCTCTTCAGAGGAGGACTTTATCATATTACCCGTGGCATAACGGTTACCGGAATAAACCCTGGCTCTGAAGCCTCCATGAAAATTTCTGCCTATAATAATGAAAATGTAATATTCAGCGGTGGCAAAAAAATCAAAGGTAAAAACTTCAGGGTTTGTAAACAAAAGTCAATATTGGAGAGACTGCCCACTGAATCAGGAAAAAAGGTTCTGGTAATTGATCTGAAGAAGGAAGGAGTACTGGAATGGGGGAGCCTGAAACAACATGGCTTCGGAACCATTCCAGAGCCGGCTCCGCTTGAGCTTTTCATTAATGGAACGCCGCAAACACTAGCACGTTATCCTAACATCGGGATATTGAAAGTAGGAAAAGTGTACGATAAAGGCTCAATACCGCGTGATGGTGATTTCTCAAACCGGGGTCCGGAATTTGGTTATGAGTATGATAGACCTGACAGATGGAAACTCGCCCGGGATATATGGCTTCACGGGAAGTTTTCTTACGGATTCAACGACGACCATCTCAGAATTGAAAGTATCGATTACTCTAAAAAGAGTTTTAAAATCAGACAACCCCACATCTACGGAGCAATGTCGACAGATCATCCTGAGCCTAATGAGCCCGAAGGACTCACTTTCCGTGGATATTATACCTACAATCTGCTCGAAGAAATTGACCAGCCAGGTGAATACTACCTCGACCGGATAACAGGATTGCTTTACCTCTACCCTTCTTCGCTGCCGGAACAGTCCGATATCGAAGTATCTCTACTGGAGTCCCCCTTTATTACAATCCAAAACTCAAACAATATTAATATAAAAGGTATTCATTTCACCTGCGCCAGAGGAATGGGGATATACCTTGAAAAATCTCATGATATAACAATTGACAGTTGTCAGTTTTCAAATCTGGGAACAATTGCTGTAAGTATGGGAGAACCTTTGAAAGATAATAAGCAGGATCTTGATATTGATTTCGGACCAAAGCAGTACTTAATAAAGGATGGTGAGTTTAAGAATATAACAATCAGTAATTGCCTTATTTTCAACACAGGAACGGGAGGTATCATCTTACATGGCGGAGACAGGAAGTCGCTGGAGCCGGGAAACAATCTTGTTTACAACTGCGAGTTTCATAATACAGACCGGATTAATAATACTTATTCTCCTGCAGTTAAAATAAACGGTGTGCAAAATATTGTCCGCAACTGCTACTTTCATAACATGCACCACCAGGCAATCTATTTTAACGGGAATGACAACATAATTGAATATAATGAATTCGAAAGGATCTGTACCGATGCTCATGATATGGGAGCGGTATATACATGCAGAAATCCATCAGCGCGTGGAACTTTAATACAATATAACTACTTTTCAGATATAATCCCGAATGATAATGAAGCAAGTATTTCAGGTATATATTTTGACGATGGATCCGGAGGACACAATGTAAAAAACAACTTCTTTTTAAAGACGGGCAACCCTGGGAAATTCTCCTTTTTTGCAGCTATTTTTTCAAACGGGGCACATGATATTGAGATCTCAGGAAATATTTTTATGGATTGTCTGGCTGCAATCGGGAATAATCATTGGGAAGACGACTATTGGTCAGAATGGCTAAAAGGACCTTTAATTCAGAACCGCCTTAGAAATGAAGTGAATATCATGAGTGAGGTTTATCAGAATAGGTATCCTCAGCTTAAGGACTTCTTTACAATCACCGGAAGACGCTTAATCCTTGCAAAGGACAATATCATGATCCGAACACCCCTTGCACGGTTTGGTGATTTTATGCTGCAAAATAACATTGCATTGAATGGGATAGGAGATGTTCCTGATGCTCTGGATTATGTTGAAATTCAAAAATATATGAATATTAAACCTTTCCCTTTTGATAAGGTTGGATTACAAAAACAGATTCAGCATTAATGGTCATTAGCGCTGCGCACGTCATTAGGCCTGCGGCCGTCATTCAGTGATCATTCTTTGTTACAATTGAATGACTATTGAATGACTATAAATGACCATAAATGACCACTTAATGACTACTTAATGACCACTTAATGACCACTTAATGACCACTTAATGACCACTTAATGACCACTTAATGACCACTTAATGACAAAAGTTTTCCGCCCTGCACTGATCATTTGTTTTTTACTGATATCCGGTTCTGCTTTTTCCCAGGATAAATATGCTGATATTGGTACCCGGGAATTTGAACACAGGACTGATTTGCTGATTGTTCCACAACCACCACTGCTGCCCGACTTATCTCTTGATCTGGTACATAATCCATCATCGGTATTTAACCCTGTCAATGAAATATCAACAAAGGAGGAGCTTTATGCTGAATTGGACAAAATGCGCAAAAAATTTGAACCTTTTATGCAGAATCTGGCTCCTGCTGTTGTCTCTTTACGTCATCAGATATCTTTGTCAGAATTCAACTGGAGGGAGGAAACACAGGGTGACATTGATAACTTCCCTGCCACACTCAGAGGGGAGGGAAAATGGCAACTGGTAAAAATACCCCATTTCGGCCCCCCGGTTGGCCGGGCGGTTACATATTATTATAAAGAAGTTGAACTTGGAAAAAAAGATTTTTCAGGAGAGAACCTGTTTATCTGCTTCAGGGGAGTTGACTATTCGGCATCCGTATTTGTCAACGGCAGCTATTGCGGATCGCATGAAGGTTTTTTTGCTCCTTTTGAATTTGATATTACTAAACTCGCAAAGGCTGGCCTCAATGGAATCCTGATAAAAGTAGAAAATGATTATACTACAACAACAACTGAAGACGACAGGAATAATTCAATCCAGGGCACAAAAATTTATGCAGCATCAGGGCCTGGTTTTAACGACCCCGATGCCGGATGGCACCATTGTCCTCCGGGCATGGGTATCTATCAGGATTGTTACCTGGAGTACCGGTCGTCAATTCATATCAATGATATTTTTGTGCGCCCTCAGCCTGATAGGTCACAGGCTGAAGCCTGGATAGAGGTTAACAATTATAAAAAATACCCGGAAGGAATAAAGCTCAAAATTTCCGTTTATGGACAGAACTTTTCCGGGACTGTAATTGAAGACCTTGAATATGTTCCATCCACTACTCAGATCCCGGGAATTGGAGATCTTACAAAACCAACAGACTGGGAGCATAAGATGCTGAAAATGGGATATGGTTCCAATCTGATAAAGATCCCCATTGATATTAAAAACTTCCGGTACTGGAATACCGATACCCCATGGCTTTACCAGATCCAGGTGAAAGTGTACGATGAAACGGATTCACTGACCGATACCAGGATACAGCAGTTTGGAATGAGAAGCTTTACTATGGATACTGTAAATATTCCAAAGGGCAGAATGTTTATTAACGGAGAGATGGTTCGGCTGCGTGGTGCCAACACGATGGGACACGAGCAGCAATGTGTGATCCGGAAAGACTGGAACCAGCTACGCGACGATATCTTGCTGGCTAAGCTTTGCAACATGAACTACCTGCGTTTTACCCAGAGGCCTGTACAATCGGAAGTTTACGACTATTGCGATATGCTTGGACTGATGAATCAGACTGATCTGCCTCTCTTCGGAAGCATCAGGAGAACACAATTTGCCGAAGCAATAAAGCAGGTTGGAGAGATGGAACAGCTGGTGCGTAAACATCCTTCGACCATTATGGTTACCTATATCAACGAGCGGTTTCCCAACGCAGAGGGCTTCCCTCACAGAAGTCTTAGTACTCAGGAAGAATACCTGAGGCTTTTTACTGCTATGGATCAGGCTGTGCATATGGCCAATCCGGACCGGATCATTAAAGCCGGCGACGGAGACTATGACCCTCCTGCGCCCGGACTTCCGGATAATCATTGCTACAACACATGGTATAATGGACATGGACTCGGCCTGGGTGAGATGTATAAGGGTTACTGGCAGCAAATAAAACCAAACTGGATGCACGCCTGCGGTGAGTTCGGAGCAGAAGGCCTTGACCCTCTCAACGTGATGCTAAAGTACTACCCTGAAGAATGGCTGCCCAAAGACAGGAAAGATGAAGAAAGCTGGACGGCGAACAGGATTTCCATGGCACAGACGCAAAGATTCCATTACATGTGGTACAACACCCAGCATTCACTGAAAGACTGGATCGAGGCAAGCCAGGATTACCAGGCGTGGGCCATAAAATTTATGACAGAGACCTTCCGTCGCGATCAGGGCATGGTCTCTTTTGCAGTCCACCTCTTTATTGATGCCTGGCCGGCCGGCTGGATGAAGAGTATCATGGACGTCGACCGCCAGCCCAAAAAAGCTTATTTTGCATACAGGAAAGCTCTCGAACCTTTGATGGTCTCAATTCGGAGTGACCGGGACCATTTCTTTGCAACAGAGGTAACTGCTTTTGAAACATGGATATGTAACGATCTTAATTCAGTCCCTTCAGGATACCAAATAAAATACCAGATTGAAAATGAAGGGAAAGTAGTTTTTGCCAATCAGATTACTGCCAATATACCGGCCAACAGTTCCAGTTTTCAGGGATTCTTAAGGTGGAGAACTCCATCTGTTGCCAAACGAACTGAATATATCTACCGCATTGCACTGGTCAATGAAAAAGGTGAGACCGAATACCAGAACAAATTCGAATTTGAAGTATTCCCGGAACCCGCTTACTCGAAGAAACAGATATTTGTACTTGGCAAATCAGATGGAAAAGCAGGACAACTGGCAGAGCAGGCAAAATGCAAAAAAGCTTCGTCCCTTGAAACAGCAGATGTGATCCTTATCGATGATTTTGAAAAGTATATTGAAGTTAATGACCTGGTCAACAAGTTGATATCCAGTGGTAAAATTGCCATATTCCTTGAACTCAAAGCGTCGCAATACAAGATTGCAAACACTATTGCAACTGTAGAAAAAACCAGCATGGGAGATTATTATTTTGTCTCTCCGGAAACAGGTCATCCCATGGTGAAGAGTTTCAAACCATTTGATTTCCGTTTCTGGTGCGATAGTAAAAATGGCCTTATCGAACCCCTCCTTCCCTGCACCTTTTCTGCGCATGACTGGGATCCAATCCTGACGAGCGGAGCTACCGGCTGGGTATCTGACAAGGGGAGTGTAATGGCAGCAGGCGAACTCAAATATGGTAAAGGTGTTTTCCGCATTTGCGAGGTTGAATTGGCTGACCGGGTGGCATTTAATCCAACTGCTTTAATCTTTTTCAATAACCTGCTGAATGGATTTTGATTTTTTAAATAACATCAAAGGGCACGAAGCATTATTTATAAACACTTTTGTCCGGTAAAATTATGAGTTTATCCGCTACGCGGAAAATATTATTATGTTTATTATGAACTACAATACTTTATCCGCTACGCGGAACATTCTCCGTAGGAGATTTAGTTTTGTAGTAAAATCAAACCTAAAACACTAAATACCTCGTAGAGGTTAAAGATTGAAAGAGTTATATGCAGATTAACAAATATTAACCGGACACCAATAACTTTTAAAAGAACAATGAAAATTAAAAAGATTGTAAAAGCATCGTACCTCTCAGGATATGCTAAAACCCTCTTATTCATATTATTATTTGCATTATCCTGCATGTCATGCAGTAAGTCAGTGATTTTCGTATCAACCGATGGAGATGATCTGAATCCGGGTTCAAAGCGAAAGCCTGTTGCCACTCTGGGAAAAGCTCTGGAATTATCAAGGAGCAGTGTATCAAAAAAAATCATCATCCGGGAAGGTAAGTATTATGATGTTTCATGCACATTATCTGCCATTGATTCAGGCCTGATTATTTCAGGGGAAACTGGAAAAAGAGTTTATCTGTATGGCGGCAAGAAACTGAAAAACTGGCAGCAACATGGAGACTGGTGGTTCGCCGATGCACCAGGTACCGCAGACAGGTCGTGGGATTTTAGAATACTGATAGTAAATGATTCATTACGGAGCCGGGCACGAATTCCCGAGGCCGGGGAATTCACCCACAAAAGCGATTGGCCGTATAAATGGCAGAGTTCGCAGGGAGGTTGGTCGAAAGAACCTACCAGAGAAGAACTGACAAAAATGGCATATGATCCCAAAGACCTTGGCAGCTGGCTTGATACAAGAAATGCTGAACTAACAGTTTTTCATGCATGGGATGATTCATATGTTGGTTTAGTGGGTAATGACACAATAAATCACGTTGTCAGGTTCACCTATCCAGCCACTCATCCGGCCGGAGCATTCGCTTCCTGGATAGAGAGGGCATCTAAATATATCGTGTGGAATATAAAGGAAGGGATGAAACATCCCGGTCAATGGTACCTTGACCGTACAGCAGAGAAAGTCTTCTACTGGCCTTATCCTTATGAAAAGATATCAGATATTGAGGCTTTGGTCCCAACTCAAAATCAACTGTTTAACTTTGAGAAGGGAGCCCGGAGCATCATACTCGAGAATTTGTCGATATCATGTGCAAGTGCTCCCATGTCGAATACCGGATATGGCACAACCGAGATTCAGGGTGCAATACAGTCTGAAGGTGTAAGTCATCTGACCCTTAACAATATTTCTGTGAAGAATGTTGCCGGCTGGGCTATTAAGATCAGAGGATCAGAAATTTCAATTTCCGACGGAGAGTTTTTCAATACCGGCGCCGGAGGAATCAATTATGATGGAAACAAAATAAGTGTGGAAAGATGCGGGATTCACGATGTGGGTAAATTGTACTTCGGAGCTGTTGGTATAAACGGTGCCGGCAGGAATAATCTTGTATCCCATTGCGAATTGTTCAATATACCTTATGCCGCGATCAGTGGAGTGGGAAACAATTCACTGGCAGATTTTAACCTTATCTACAATTTTAAACTGGAACTTGAAGACGGAGGTGCAATATACAGTGGCAGTGATTCATCAGTTTATCGAAACAACGCTGCCCTCTTTAAAAAAAGTAACACAATAACCGGCTGGACATATTACTTTGATGAATTATCAAAGAATTGCATAATTGAAAAAAACCTGGCAGTTAATACTCTGGCTCCCGTTCATAATCATATGGCAAACAGCATTACTATATGTAATAATATATTTATTGATCAGGGAAAACAGACAATTAATTCCAGTTTATGTTCGAATGTATCTTTTACAGGAAATATTTTCGTCGCCGATACTCTTGTTTTTACAACTCCTACAGGTGAACCTTTGTCCAAAGTGAAATCATCATACAATTATGTATTTCAGAAATTCTATGAAGCCAACGGGATTGTTGAATTCAAAGGGAATAAGCTGTATTGCGATAAAATGCTTAAGGCAATTCTCCATATGTATGAGACCAATAGAGTTGAAGATTTTGATCCAACGGATAATTCACTTATTACAGGTAAAAATGAAAGAGAGCTTATGCGAACAACTCTACCTGAAGCCTTCATTCAAACCGGATACCGGGGAAATTTTGGAGAGATTTTCAGTACAATGACAGCTAACTGATTTCAAGATGAAAAAACTATATTTCAGCCTTTTGCTCTTATTCCTAATTACTACATCATTTGGTTACAAAATATTTGATTCTATAAATAAAGTATCCAAAGAGGTAAAATGGATCAGCAGAAGAGTAATTACTTTTAGCCCGATTTCAGGCGGAGTCGGTTTCATAAATGAGGATGGAACCAATGAACATTACCTGCAGCTTCCAGAGAAAAAAGATATGAGATGGTCAGGAATGGGACCAGTATTCCCCGATAAAAAACATTGCATTATATCGAGTTACGATAATTACAGCATATCTGCAAATGTTACCGGGAAATTATTTACCAGGCTCTGGAAGTATAACCTCTCCACAGGAGAACTTACAGAACTGATAACAAAAGGGCGTCCCTCAAATCAGATTTTCTGCTCCGGACTTCTGTCAGATGGTGAACATATGCTCTGCAGCGTATGTACTGAAGATAATACGTACCAGCTGTTATACTTCACAGATCTGGATGGAAGTGAATGGAAGCTATTGTCAGGAAAGGAGGAGTTCATTTATGGTGTTCAGATAAACCATAATGAAACCCGCATTGCTTTCCATGTTGCATCCGAAGGATATGCAATAAATACCTTTGATATGGAAGGCAAGGATAGAAGAAGAGTTGCCGGAGAGGACGGACATCTATTTTTCGGTCCTGTCTGGAGCCCCGATGACAAATGGCTCGCTTATCTTGATTGTAACAACAAAACAGATCCTTCGCATCACTATGCCAATTTATGCATCGGTAACCCAGAAGGAAATGAACACCGGGTGGTAACCACTGGCCAGTCACAGTATTTCGGAACGGCTTATGGCACCAGAGATCATCGCGGAGGAGGCTCCAATTGCACTGCATGGACTCCTGACGGGAAATATCTGATATATACAAAACTATCAGCAGGAGCTCATCATGATGCAGCTTATCATGCCGAGCTGGGAAACCATCTCGAAAATGTTTTCAGCCCTGAGAGTGCCAGGGGAGGGAGTTCAATATGCCTGCTTAACCCATTTTCCGGGTCTGAAATTCCGCTCACAAGGTATGAGGAAGGGAAGTGGGATTTCAGGGGTGCCGTCTCGCCCGACGGAGAAAAAATGGCATATACTTCTGCCAAAGTAGCAGGCAGGGGTGAGATATTTGTATGCAATATTAACGGCAATAACAACAAATTCCTTACAGCGGGAAAAGATGGCTTTGGAGCTGATTTTCCCAGATGGATAGAGATTGTTGTTGAAGAAGGTTCGCTGATTGCAAAGTGATAATCCAGATTTTCTGCTAAAATTCTTCAGGTAATTGAAAAAAATAAGTGCTAACCCAATAAACATGTATAAATGAAAACTAAAAATAAAACCGGCATTCAAAGAAGGGAATTCATTAAAGGATTAACCGTAACGTCGGCAGGATTAATGATATTGCCACGTCATGTCCTTGGAGGGAAGGGGTATATTTCACCTAGCGACAAGGTAAACATAGGGATTATAGGGGCCGGGGGGCAGTCGATGTTCAGTATCGAGGAACTGATTAAGCTTAAAGATGTCCAATTGATATCGGTGGCAGATCCCTCCAACTATTGGACGAACGATATATTATATAGTATTGATACCGGCCGTGGTCCGATAAAAAAGTTTATAGAAGATTTCTATTCCAGGGGAACCCCAAACTATAAGTTGAGCGAATACGAAGATTTTCGCGAGATGCTGGAAAAAAACAGATCCTTAGATGCGATAGTATGTGCAACACCTGATAATACACATGCCTATGTATCAGTCTTATCTATGCGTGCAGGGAAACATGTTTACTGCGAAAAACCCCTGACTCATAATATCTGGGAAGCACGAAAAATGAGAGATGTTGCACGGGAGACAGGAATGGCAACTCAAATGGGAAATCAGGGCACCAGTGATGACAACCTAAGGCTGACTGTTGAATACCTTCAAGCCGGTGCAATAGGAACAGTGAGGAAGCTCACTCCTGGGTTCCGGCATCTAGATGGCTGCCCGGACTAAGCGGATTTCCAAAAGACTCTTCTCCTGTTCCCCAGGGATTTAACTGGGACCTGTGGCTTGGCCCGACAGCCTGGCATCCCTTCAATAAAGTATATACACCTGTGAAATGGCGTGATTTCTGGGAATTTGGCTGCGGAGCTCTCGGCGATTTTGGCTGTCATGATATGAATTCGACAGCATGGGCGTTTAACCTCTCCTCCCCGGAGAGTGTAGAGGTTTTTCCTGCAGGGAATAACAAAAGCAAAGAGATAGCTCCCTATGGGGAGATCGGCCATTACTATTTTGCCGCAAAAGACAAACAACAGGAGTTAAGGCTGACCTGGTATTCAGGAGGCCTGAGACCTGCTCTTCCGGACTTTATGCCGGGGGACTTCTCCTTAAACAGCAGGGGTGCAATGTTTATTGGTGACAAAGGCATTATAATACATAATGGAGGAACCAGCTCTCCTCCGCTAATCTTTCCTGAGAGCCTGCGAAACTCATTTAATCCGCCAGCCCCAACAATTCCCAGGTCAAAAGGGCACCACAGGGAATGGATCGATGCAATAAAGGGAGGACCGGCAGCGATGTCTAACTTTGACTATGGGGCACGCCTTGTAGAGATCGTTCTCCTTGGCGTACTT
Source organism: Bacteroidales bacterium (assembly GCA_016715075.1). Classification (GTDB taxonomy): domain Bacteria; phylum Bacteroidota; class Bacteroidia; order Bacteroidales; family VadinHA17; genus LD21. Next base: position 65,305 of record JADKBK010000001.1, on the reverse strand, counting down.
TCCTTAAGGCTCGGAGGGAAGAAAATCTACTGGGATCCTGAAAATATGAAAGCTATCGGCTTGCCAGATGCAGATGTGATAATAAAGGAACCCGTCAGAAAGGGCTGGGAAATGCTTTAATATTCGGGCTCTCCTCAATAATTCACAGAGGGTCCGCAACAAAGAATCTTCACAAAATAAAATATCAGTATTTTAAAAATTAAATTTCCTTTAAAATTCTTTAGAATGAGGCGGAGTAAAGATAAAATCAGAAGGATTGTACTACTTGTAATCTGTATAATCGCTGTGAACGATATGTATTCACAGAAAAAAGATGATCTCCTGAAGGATTGGTCTGACATGCACAATACCAAAACAGATCTATTCAAAGATTATAATGATCTGAAATTCGGGATGTTCATTCATTGGGGAGTCTACTCCAAATTAGGAGGTGTATGGAAAGGAGAGAAAATTATCCCGGAGACAAGGAATCCAAAATATGGAGCATCTCCTGAATCCTGGTTGCAGGGAGAATGGATCATGTTCTGTGCGGGAATAAGACGACAGGAATACAGAGATGTGGCAAGGACATTCAATCCGTCACTTTTTGATGCTGAAAAGTGGGTGATGCTGGCAAAGGAAGCTGGAATGAGGTATATTGTTGCCATGCCGAAACACCATGACGGTTTTGCAATGTACCATTCGGAAGTTAACGATTTTAATATTTATGATTGGACACCTTTTAAACGTGACCCTATTGAGGAGATATATAAAGCATGCCAGAAGTATGGATTAAGAATGGGAATTTATTATTCTCATTCAATCGACTGGATGGACGGAGGTGACGCCGGAGAAGCCCAGTACAGAAATGAACATCCTGGCTATATCGATAATTACGCAATTAATCACTTCGACCCGTCACCGGTAAAATTTACCGAATATATTGAAAAGAAGGCAAAACCTCAGATGCGCGAGATTTTGAAAAAATTCCCAAACCTTGTTGAGATATGGTATGATTATCCCAGGAATATGAATTTAGAGCAAAGTTTTGATTTTTATAAACTGGCATACGACATCCAACCTAATTGTCTGGTGAATAGTCGTATAGGAAATGATCTTGGCGACTTTCTCAATGCAGGCGATAATGAAATTCCAACAGATATTGACAGTAAATATAAGACATGGGAGACTCCTGGTACTTTAAATAATACATGGGGATATAAAAGCTACGACAATGACTGGAAATCATTGGATGAGATGCTGTTCTGGATTGTTGAAATCGCAAGCAAAGGGGGCAACTATCTGCTGAACGTAGGACCTGACGGGGATGGTGTAATTCCCCCCGGGAGTGTAAAGGTATTAAAGGAAATCGGAGCATGGATGAAAGTAAACGGTGAAGCTATCTATGGCACAAGCAAATGGATCACAAAAAAAGAGGGGCCCACTAAACCTGAGATGAAAAGCACAAGCGCCAGAAAAGAAAATGGATTCAATTCTTCATTTACTGCTCAGGATTTCTGGTTTACAGCGAAGGGAAACAATGTTTATGTAATTTCTCTTGCAGATCATGTAGGTGAAAAGATCACCGTTAAATCCCTTTATGAATGCCGGCAGAAAATAAAAAGCATTAAAGTTTTAGGAAATAATGAATCCCTGAAATGGGAAGCTTCTGATAACAAAATAACTGTTTTTCTCCCACCAGCAGCAAATACCGGTATGCATGGGTTTGTATTGAAAATTGAATCAGATGAATAAATGGCTACATATTATAATCATAAAATAACAAACCGAATTATGAAAATCAGATTTCGCAGGTTAATTTTGTGTGACAGCGATTATTAGTGTCTTCAATGTTTACGGAGGAGCTGATAATACCACCACACACAAGGTCAAAGGATTTCACTAAATGGCATCTGGCACGTTGCTGAGGGAGGAATGGATAAGGTACCTGTGGATTTCAGCAGGGAAGTGCCAGTTCCGGGCCTGGTGGATATGGCGAAACCAGAGTTTAATGATCCCGGTCCGAAAGTTGCTGATCGCAAAAGATCCCGGGGCTCCGAAATCCCTCGAACCTCCGGTTGTCCAACTTGGATGGAATGCAAGTGACCGGGTTTCGAACGGAATCTCGGCGATCCCACCATGCCCGTTGAGTAAAGATGCCTTGAGAAGCGGAGAAAATGAATTGATCATTAGGATTGGTGCTGATCGTAATGCAGTCTCAGGGCTGGTAGAATCAGGTACTGATGGTGAAAAGAACAGGTTCATCCCCGGATCTGCGACAACGTGGAACGTCGTCAGGGTTACCATATATTATTAATATACAAGCTGTTCCGGATATTGAAAAAGGATCAGTCACTTTGCATACATGGTTAAAGTGCACACCTGTGCCGGTTGACACCAGGCTGCATATCACGGTCAGGGAGGCAGTGTCCCGAAAGATCGCTGGTGAGGCTGATTGTCTCATTTCTGCGGCATCTTCTGAACCCGAACAACACGGAAGTACAACAGTTAAGATTCGAGGTTGTCGTCTATGGTCGCCGGAAGATCCTTTTCTTTATGAAGTTGAAGTACAAAGTCCTGCAGACAATTTTTCCACACGCTTTGGCATGCGTTCATTCCGGCTCGACCCTGCTACAGGTCATGCCGTTCTTAATGGAAAACCATATTTTATGCGTGGCACCAATGTAACGCTTCTGCGCTTTTTCGAGGATCCTTTGCGTGGCGACAAGCCATGGAATGAAGAATGGGTCAGGCTGCTGTACAAAAAATTCCGCGATATGCACTGGAACTCCTTTCGCCTCTGTATAGGATTTGCTCCCGAGCTCTGGTACCAGATTGCCGATGAAGAAGGTTTACTGATACAAGATGAGTACCCTATCTGGTGGGGTGTTTCAACCAGGATAAATGCCGAAGTCCTGGCTGTTGAATTCAGGGAATGGATGAAGGAACGCTGGAATCATCCGAGTGTAGTAATCTGGGATGCCGCCAATGAAACCTATTCACCTGAAACCGGCAAGGCTATCCGGCAGGTTCGCGCACTCGATTATTCCAACCGACCATGGAATAACGGATGGGGCGAACCCGTAGATGAAGGAGATGCCGATGAGTGCCATCCATATCATTTTATTTTTGGGCCCAATCAGCCTTTCCGAATGCCTGACCTTGGTCAGGACCCTGGTTCAAAGGAAGGACTTCTTATCGCCCAGCCTTTTGTTGAAGAAAAGCTGCTTCGTAATAATCCTGTTATTATCAATGAATATGGTGGATTATGGCTTAATCGTGACGGCTCTACTACGACACTCTCCAAAGAGCCTTTTGATTATCTTTTGGATCCCACGGCTACAGTTACCCAAAGACGCTTGCTTTATGCCCGGAACATGGCCGCTATAACAGAATTCTTTAGGGCACACAGACAAGTGGCCGCTGTATTGCATTTCTGCGGTCTTGGTTATTCACGTCCTGATGGTCAGACCAGCGATGAATGGATTGACGTTGAGAAACTCATCTGGGATCCTGATTTCTATAAATATGTCCGCGATGCTTTCGCTCCCGTAGGTTTAATGCTTGATGTCTGGGAGGATGAATTACCAGCGGGTAAAAACCGGGAATTTCCGGTTATCATTTTCAACGATCTTGAAAAACCATGGAAGGGCAATGTAAGGTTTCGGTTATCTAGTGGAGAAAAGACCATTTTTGAGAAAACAGTACCTGCAAAAGTTGCAGGATATGGAACAGCCAAAATTGCGTTTGCTTCTGACATACCTGGACAGGCAGCTGATTATCAGGCAGAAGTTACACTTTCATATACCCCAACGGGCACTGTTCATAGTTTAAGGAACTTTGCCGTATTAACACCCCAACAACATGAAATACGGCGCAATCTTGCCCAGGGAAGACCAGTAAAAGCTTCGACAATACTGGTAAAAGACAATACTTCTTCCAGAGCTGAATTCTCAGTCGACGGAGATCGGAGTTCTTCCTGGAAATCCGGTGATGGGAATCCCCAATGGCTGGCAGTTGATCTGGGTGAAAAACAGACTATTTCACGGGTTGAATTATCATGGGACTGGGGTGTTTCAGCAAAATCATTTCTTATTCAGGTTTCAGCTGATGGAGAGATCTGGGATACGGTGAAGTCAGTAAAAGAGGAAATATTAAGAACTGAGACCCTCCGCTTCAATGCAACAGAAACCCGTTGGATTCGTCTGTTCTTTACAGGCAAAGACAAAGGAGAAGGCTATGCGTTATATGAATTTGCTGTTTATCATTAATTTGGATAAATGTTACATTAATAAGCACCAGTACTATTTATTTCTTCTGACTTATATTCTTCTATCTGCCTGATCAATTCAGTTGACTCTATAATCGGATCCCATTCTTTACCGTTAAAAAGCCAGCGAAACCATTTTTTATTCCTGTTCTCATATCTGATATTCAGAAAGAGCCATATAGAAGCATATACCGATAAAATGGAAATGACACCCTGAATGGTTAATAAGAAGATATTGCCATCATAAAGCATGCTTGTGTGCCATGAAAAAGTTGTCCAGGCAGGAAGTTGCAGAAACAAAATGCGCGGGACCAACAGAGTTGAAAACTGCAAACGTGATAACCTTTCCTGACTGATAATAACGGGTTCACTTAAATCCACATTATAAATTAGATACAGCTGATAAAGATACACACCTATTGCTACTTTGGTTAATACAGTCTGGATGCAGGCAGAAATGAGGAAAAATAGATTTGCAGTAGTCCATAGATTAATAATCAATGTATCAACAAATACTACCCAAAGGATCCCAATAATAATTGTAATTACCTTAAACGGCTTCATCGAATGCAGGAAGCTTTTCAACTTTATTTTAGCTATCTCCCCTACATTTTCATAAGCGACCTGCATGGTGCTTTCCAGTCTCTCATTATATGACTGCCAGATATTCCTCATTTCTTTCTCATCCATTGTTTTATCTATTAAGTTGTGAAAATCTATTTCTTAGTCTTTCTTTAATGCGTCCAGCTTTTGTTGAAACATTACTTACAGAAATACCCGATATCAGCTATTTCTGCATGATTTTTTTCCTCCAGGTAAAGCAGCATCAATGCTTTGTCAAGTTCGTTGAGCTCGCTTATAAATTGCTCAAGTAAATTTAAATTGTGCTCTTTTTCAGTATAGTCCGATTCCTGAATCTGCGATATGTCTTCACTTAAGGGAATATTTGTTACCTCTCTCTTTATGTTCTTCCTGTAAAATGAAATTGCAACATTCAGCGAGATACGATATAGCCAGGTTGAAATTTTATACTTATTATTAAATTTATCCAACGACATCCATATCTGGATACTTATTTCCTGATAGAGGTCTTGCCTGTCGACCTCATTCTGACAATACATCCTGGTAACTTTAAACAGAATGCCTTTATGCTGTTCAAGAATTTCTTGAAACATCTGGTTCATTTCTTTTTCGTCCTTCATAATTCCGAAAACCAATTTCTTAATAGAGCATAACTCATCTCGTTTGTGCCGTATATTGCTTTGTGCGGCTCCCAGTGATTTTCCAGATACAAATATGCAGGATACTACATCCTAAGACATTAGCAGGTAAAAATAATGAATTACTCATGTTGAAATCTCTGATATTATCATTTTACTAATATATTTAGCGAATCACTTTTCCAGATTATTCGCAGAGATATTCAAAATATCACATACGGATAAAAAAATTTTAAAGTTGACAGGTTTTTATCCTCTCCTAGACTCGGATGATAAACTATAGTAATGATGAAAATGGATAATTCTGGCTATAAATTAGCAGTAATTTTAAACTTGCTAAGGTTCACTTCGTGAGCCGTATGGTAAAAACTTCCTGAAAAAAAAAAAGCAACCGGTGAAACAAATCACTAATAAAATGAAAAAGACTTTCTATGCAGTGTTGTTTTTTCTTTCCTCAGTAATAAATTGTTCAGCACAAAAACCTAAACAGATTTCAGTAAATGCCATTAACAGTGCGTTAAAAGAACTTGAAGGAAAACTTTCATTTCAGGTCTGGCAATATGACAGCAGTAAGATAAAACAAAAGCATACCATACCAATGGGCATGGGAACTTCAGGAACTATTCAGGTTGGAAATTCCACCTGGGAATGCACAATTACTGAAAGCAAACCGGCTACTGATGGAACTATTAAAGCAGAAGCCCGGTTCAGACTTGAAAAAGGAAGTCTTACCAGCGCCGGGGTAGCTGTAGCATTTGACTTCTCGGGTTGGAGCACAAAAAACTATGTTATGATACCAGCCATAGTTTATAATGGCAACCGGTTCAGAACAATTTATGGTGGTTACATGCCATTATACCCTGCTGATATGTACTATAACAGGAATTCTCCCCTCTCTTTTTCTGACGATCCCAGACTGTCAATAACTGAGGGAGACAAATCCAGAATTGAATTATCAACAAACAGTGCATCGACCCCTGCAATGACCTTTTTCTCCCCTTCAAAAAAGCGTGGATTTATTTTGCTTACCGAACAAAAAACAAGATTCGGAAATTCGGGAATGATTGCAGAAGAGAATAATGACAGGACAGCAGCTTCCTTTTACCTGACTGCCCCTTGCGTAAGGGAAAAAATTCCCGGATTCGGAGGATTCTTTAAAAGCGGCGATATGGCAGCAACATGGAATACAGGAGATGAAGTAATCATACGCTTTTATCTGTATTCATTCCCTGTAAATGATATTCCTGTCTTCCTGGAGAAATTTATGGATGTCAGGAAAGAGCTGACAGGTGAAAATCAGCCCAGAAATCTTACCCCAATGAGTGCAATACTTAAATATACCATGTGGCAAACTGACAACTATAGATGGTATGAGGACGCTGATTATAAATTGTATTCACTTGATGTATTTGAGAATTTCTTTGGATATAAAAAAGTATTTCAGCTGGGTTGGGTTGGAGGTATGATGAATACGTATCCGGTTTTATATGATAGCAACAGTATGCATCAGGCCCGTGCAACAAGTACGATTGATTTCGTTGTTGACAGGATGCAGGGCAAAAGCGGCTATTTCTACGGCTTTTATTGCGACGGCAGCGTGCAAACAGAGTTAAAAAGAGAGATCCCCAAAGAATTATTAAGTGACCATCCCGATGTAAAAGTGGCAATGGTTCGCAAAAACGCCGATGCTCTGCTATGGTTTTGCAAACAGTTTATGCTGCTAAGAGAACAAGGAATAAAGATTTAATTAAACAATCCTGGGAAAAGGCTGCAAAAAAACTTGCACTTGCTTTTGTTAATACCTGGGAGAAAAATGGTGAATTGGGTCAATATGTAAATCCTGAAAATGGCGAAATTGTTATTTTTAATTCAACAGCAGCAGCAATAGTTCCTGGCGGACTGGCCCTGGCTTCAAAATATTTCAATGAGCCTGATTTTCTGAAAGCAGCAATTGATATTGCTAACTTTTACTATTCTCGTGATGTTGTAAAGCTCGGACTTACAACCGGACATTGCGGAGATATCAGTCAGGATGCAGATTCAGAGTCTGCTGCAGGATTCCTGGAATCACTTATGGCTCTCTACTGGGCAACCGGCGACACCCATTGGCTGGATAAGGCAAAGGTTGAAGCTGCACTGGTAGCTACGTAGACACTATCTTATGATTATGAATTCCCTCCTACAAGTGATCTGGGGAAATTAAAGGTTCATGCCGCCGGCTCCTATTTTGCAAGCACTCAGAATAAACATGCAGCTCCGGGGATTTGCACCTCATCGGGAGATTATCTGTTCAAGCTATACCGTGCCACAGGAGAGCGTAAATATGCAGACCTGATCAGAGATATTCAGCATGCACATACGGAAGTGGTCGAAACTCCTGGCCGCCCAACCGTCAGTACAGGATCGGGAGGAGCCTGGGAAACAAATCGGAAAAGCAATTATTACGGTTGCTCAATGGAACGTATTCAACCATCAGATGCAGAAGGGAAAGCCGGTGTAGGTCAGCTGTACAGATATACTTCCAATGCATGGAATGAGCTGAACGGAATGCTTATGGCAATTGAACTACCTGGAATATACCTTGAGCTGGATAAGAACGAGATGATTGTTTTTGATCATGTAGAGGTATCAATTCTGGAGCGAAGCAAATCAGGCGTTGTACTTGAGATCAAAAACCCTACGACTTTTCCGGCAAAGGTTTCCTTGTTCGCTGAAACATCTGCAGATGCCAGGAAACCTTTAAGTTATACAGCTTTTATGAAATGGCAGAAAATTGATGTTGAAGCCGGGAAGAGCTCTAAGGTTGAAGTTCCGTTCCCGGCTCCTACTGATCACTAATTTCTTTTTGCCACCCAGTCTACGACACAACCAATGTGTTCTTTTATTTTCGGATCCAGAAAAGCTTCCGGGGTGTGCCCAAAAACTGTGTAGAATGAACGTGAGTTGCCTGTCTCCTGGTACCAGATAAGCGGGTGATCACCCATTTTCCATTTGTCATCCTTCTGGGTGGCTTCATTCAGTGAAGCTTCGTCGAGGCGGGCAAGGACATGAACTTTTGCTCTTGGATTTTCCTTGAAACTGTACCATTCATCGAAAGTGGTGTATTTCTCCATTCCCTTAAAAGGCAGCATGGTGGGGTGGGCAGTGTCCTCGAAGATAACGGTTGCCGTCTGGGCAGGCGGATGGGTTTTAAAGAATGCTCCATTCAATTGTCCGTACCATGCCCAGTCATATTCACAATCAGCAGCTGCGTGAATACCAACAAAGCCTTTGCCTCCAGCCATAAAGGCTTCAAAATTTTTCTGTTGCTGCTCGTTAAGGACATCCTGAGTAGGATTTAAAAATACTACCACATCAAAAGTTTTCAGGAATTCAGGCGTAAACAGATCTGAATTTTCTGTGGCAGTCAGTATCCAGTTTCTTTCCTGTGCCAGATCACTCATCATTTTCAGTCCTGTCGGGATAGAATTATGTCTGTAACCAATAGTTTTTGAGAATACGAGTACATTGATCTTTTTATCCTGTGCGATAGCTGAAAACATGATGCTCAGGATCAGACAGATTATTAAAGTTATTTTCTTCATAATGGTATAATATTGATTTTTAAGGAATAAAGTCTACTTTGTCTTAGTCCAATCCCTGCTGATGCTTGTCAGCCAGGCAGGGTTTCCTGTTCCTCCTGTAAAACAGAAATTTGCCGGATCCCATTTCATGGCAGAGTTATTGAAATAAAGCTGATTAATAAGATGACAGCTGATGACCGTGCGGCCGCCAATCTGTTCGCTGGCGACAGGCTTCTTGCGGCTCCTCACACATGAGAGGAAATCTTCGTAGTGTGAATTACTCACGTAAAGCCTGATCTTTGCTTCTTTCAGCAGCAGCTTTTCAGCCTTCTCAACCTCTGCCTCGCAAGTTGTGCCTTTGCTCTCAGCGCCAACATAGGCAGCAATCGTCTGACCTTTAACAATGACTTTAAATGTGCCACGGTTTACCATTACTTCTCCTTCACTGCCAAAGAAGTGAACACCAAAACCCTTTTCCTTGCGGAGCACTGTAATGCCATTTGAATATATAAGTGCAGCCTCATCATTTATGAAACGCACCTCTACAGGTCCGCTGTCATCCATGCCAAGTCCCCACTGAGCTATGTCGATGTGGTGCGCTCCCCAGTCGCCGACTCCTCCGGTACCATATTCCTTGTAAGCCCGCCAGTTAGGATAGTGATCGTGAACACCTCTCGGGCTCAGAACAGAATTATATGGACGCATGGGAGCAGGACCAAGCCACATGTTCCAGTCAAGGCCGGGTTCTATTTTTTCTTCAGGCAGGTCGCATGGCACAGGCGGACCTCCGATACTGCACTCCACATGGTCTATCTTTCCGATGCATCCGTTGCGCACCAGTTCACATGCTATCCTGAATTCCTTCATCGAACGTTGCATGGAACCGGTTTGAAAGACGCGACTGTATTTATCCACATCCCTCATAACATCTATTGCTTCCTGGATATTATGCGTCAATGGCTTCTCACAGAAAATATCCTTCCCATTCCGGAGCGACTGTAAAATCGGCACCGCATGCCAGTGATCAGGTGTTGCAATACATACGGTGTCTATATCCTTACGCTCTGTCAGTTCCCGGTAATCGTAATAAGCCTTACAGTTGGCAACACCCTTGTCCTTGTTATCGGAGTAGAATTTTTCAACTACCTTTTGTGAGTTGTTACGGCGCGTAGTGTCTACCTCGCAGACAGCAAGCACCTGCGTAAGAGGAAGAAACTTAGCAAGCAGCCACTGTGACTGTTTTCCCATACCTATGAAACCCATGGTGATGCGGTCACTTGGTGGATTCATCCAAACACTTGATGGAAGGATTAACGGCACTGCGATAGATGCCAATGACGTTCTGACAAAACTTCGCCTGGTTGTTCTCATTTTGTAAATTTTGTTTAAGCTCTGATTAAAAGTAATGGATAAGTAATTGAAAGATAGTATAAATATTCCTCTTGTTATAAAAAATTCAAAAAATCCTATTGATGTGGTTATAATACTATTCTATAAGGAGCCTTTCATCTGCTGAGGTTAAGAAGAACAGAAAAGTCAAAGATAAGATACGCGTTAACCCCGTAATCCGCATGAACATAATTTCAATTGTTGAGCAATATGAATAACGCTGCATTAATTTATTACCGAATACTTGAGAAACAAATAGCTGGCCGGAGCATCAATTTTAAAATTGACCTTACCTTCTGAAGAAGCCTTTTCAATAAAACTCCGGTTATTTTCTGTATCTGTTATTTTAATGGCTTTCCCCTGCAGGAATTTCAATTGAATATCCTTATGGCTCTGGCTGTTATGCAATTCTCTGAAGAGCAGGATATAACCTGATCCGCCCTCCTTTGAATTTATCATCTGAAAGCCTGACCAGCTTTCATTATCCGGCTTATCTCCTATTGGAAATGTATAGCAATTGAAAATCTCTTTACGGTTTTCCTTATAAACGGAGATGAATTTTTTAATCTCCTCCCGGCCATCTGAATCGAGGTTTTGGGCACTCTGGAAGAAGCAGGGGATGAATGGCACTCCCATTGCAAAGCAATATGCGTGGCTGTGTTCAGGACCATCACTCCGTTCAGGATTTGCGCGTTTGGGATTTTGAAGCATCACCTGCAGCTTATTGCTGTTAAAATACCGTGACATAAGCCAGTGCTGCCTCAAGACCTGATAAGGCACCATCGTAAGGTGAGCCGGTAAACTTTCCTGAATATTCTGAAAATAGATGCTGCCATATTCTTTGCAATAATACCAGCCATAGCGGGGATCGTCATACTCAGGACAGAGGGAGAATTGTGTCTTCATCCATCCATGTTTCATTACATCGCGGTATTTTCTTATCCTGTCTTCATAGTCAGCCCGGTTATTGAGCTGATCAAAATCGACTTTCCATGAGATAAAACCGAGCTCATCCACATTTTTATTCAGCTCCTCCGCAGTTGAAAGCTTAGCTGTCACCCATAGTCCAAACCTTATTCCGTATTTATCGGCTTCAGCTTTGATGTCTTTCCATCCATTTTCATATTTTGGAACAAATCCTTTTGCCTCACTATATCGTCCTTCACCTTTCTGCCAGCCATCATCAATCTGAAGCACTTCGACGCCGATCCTGGCCAGGGCAGGTATCTCTCTCATCAGATTATCCTTTTCAGTAAACCTGGCGCCATCCGGATCAGCTGGTCCCCAGGTATTACTCAAAATGAACAGATCACGTTCAGGAAATGCCGGATAGCGGGCGCGGTCGAATTGTTTAAGAGCCAGCTGCATCCCGTCATTGCCTTCATTCCAGACGATTGTCCATGTTGCCCAGCACTCACGGTATCTGTCAGTAACTATTTCAGTGGGAGTAAGTCCCCAGCCTGTAACGGAAAGACCTCCGGGTCCGGAATAAAAACTTCCCGTGTAATGAGCCTGTTGATTTACACACTTTGGTGATTCCTTTACAACACAGATCCCATCGTTTCCCTTGTTATATTCAATACTCAGTCCGCTGGCCCAGTTGTTCTCTTCTGTGAGGAAAAGAGGGTATCCGGTAACAAGAGTCTCCTCAAGCATTTCCCTGGCAGGATCATGCCTTGTACCAGGATTATTGTAATAACCCCAGTAACGGCGTGCATTTTCAACTGTAAAATCGATGGGCAGGTATTCACTTCTGGCGCCAGGTACTGCAATCCAGTGACCTGAATCAATTCTTTTACCCTCATTATCCGGCAGCCCCTCAGGTGAAAAACCATCTGTTGCTTTAACCCGTAACTGGGTCCTGATACCGGGGGCACCGGGAAACACCCATATAACGTGCTGAATTTCAAGCTTTGACCCCGGATAACTTATTGTTGAGATTACCTGCAGATGCTTATTTGTAAAACCGTCATCATCATTTTCGGAAATAGCCACATTCTCCAGAATAGCTTCAGATGAATCGGTTAAAGAACCAGGTAAATTCCAGTCACTCCTGAATTTCCCTGTACTTTTTGCATAATCCTTACCGGTAATCTGGTTTTTGATACCGGTAGTGAGCCATCCGGTTCCTGTCCATAACCAGGTTCGTTCGATCATCCCGGTCGAAACAGTAATCCTGCTGTTTTTATAAACGACTCTCGCATTCCTGTATTCAACAATCTTATTGTCCGGTATGCCGGCGGACATGATGCTTACCGAAAGGTATAATACAATAATAAGCAGAACATTCTTACGAAAAAGAAAATGTGTTGCCATAAGGATAATATTTTATCATGAAAGAGCTTAGCGACAAGCTGTAGCTATCAGGCTGCTAGCCTCTCCAGGGCCTTGTACGATTAACTGTATCAAGGACATTCAGAGCAATATTTACATCCTCAACAATCTGAAAATCGTACATACCAACACAGATAAAATCGGCGCCATTATCAAAGGCGTACTTAAATCCGTGTTCAGGTTTTAGGGCACCTGCAGCCAGTGTTTTGAAAGCAATCCATGGTTGTTCGAGCGTGCTCATAAAAGCAATTGTCTCTTCAGGTTTATGGCAGAAGTTATTGTCTCTCCAGCCAACTTCAGGAACATCTTTATTCTCAAGATCTACCTGTGCTGACCAATAATCGTGTGTATGGAGAGTTTTCACCCAGAAGTCGGGTTTGATGCCATGTTCAACGCATGCTCTGATTGTTTCAACCCGGTGAGCCCCTACTCCTGCCGGTTTGCCATAACTGCGGATTAGTTCGAGTCCCTTCTGAAGCTCTTCAAAGAAACCAGGAGTGTTATTATAAACGGCGAAATCTGATTTTCCTCCATGGCTGTACATGGCATCGGCCCCACCTTTCATTGAAGCTTCAATTCCTTCGAGAAAATTTTTGCCTACCCCGCAGTCAGAAATGAATTTTATATTTCCACCGGTATCATGATTGTATTTCTTCACAACACGAAGCTGTGCAGGATTTGAAATAATAGCATTGATCCCGCATTTTTCAGCAAGCTGAAGCGTCATCATTACCTTCTCATCGGTATGATACATTTTAATCAGTTTATCAACATAGATAAGGTCGCGTGCATGCGACCATCCTCCAATAAGATTACCACCCATCACAAGCTTGCTGAGTTCAAAGTCACCAATTTTACCTTTTGGAACTGTCCCCTTCAGGTCACCCAGTGAGGTAAACTGAAAGCTTTTCAATGTAGCCCCGGAAACAGCATCGGGTTTTTCCAGCAAATATTTCTTTTCAAAACTATCCCATTTGGTTTTTTTGTATAGTACATATGCAAATGCTCCAAGGAAAGGAACACTGATCATATCGCGGAGCAATTCGCGCCGCTTGCTTGAATATCCCGTATCTTTCGCTCCCTCGGGAATTGGTGCATTAGGCTTCTCTTCCTTCCAGTGCTTCAGCCACCTGTCGGCTCCGAACAGATAATCAACCGGGAGCGTGGCAAGAACAACAAGCATTATAAGTTCAATAAGGTTTTTGTCAACCCACTGATAATTACCTCTGCAACCACCCCAAATGTATAACCAAAGATCGGAGGATAGGCTGCAAAATAGAAGAAAAGAAGCACAGCGCCTGCAATTGATGACCACCTGACAAGCAATCCGATAAATAAAGATATTCCGATGAGAATCAGACCCCATACATTAAGAAAATCAACAACTTTTATGACGCCTTCTGATGAGCCCATCCAGTGGAACACTCCGGCAAATATCCACTTGGAACCCAAGAGGTAATACTTGGCTGTCCAGCCCGGGTTGATCAACTTGGAAATACCTTCATAAAGGAAATGCCATCCGATCAGGATCCTGAGAAGCGTAAAGAGGTAAGCTGAATATTTTTTCATAGTCGAGGTTAATTATAAATGAATCTTCAATAAACTGCAATTGAAAGATACTAAATAATATTATTCGTTGTGAAGCAAATTCAGATATAAGGTATTTGAAAGATAACAAAAAATATATCCGGTAACCGCGTTGTGCATAATTGATTTTAATGGAGTTGTTGTTTTTGCCCCCGGTGTTGAGAAAGCCCAAATCGTTGTGTGATTTGCTTTTAAAAAAGACTTTTTATCAGCTCCAAACTTTTAAAATCTGTTTATTTTATATTTAACTATTCCGGTTGTGGCAATGCCCTACCGGGTAAATGTTTCTATTCTAAGAGCCCTGTTCAGCCAGATATAACCAATAATCCCTGAGAGCATTGATGCTGCCAGAATTGCAATTTTTGAGTTATTCACCATATCGGGATCCTTAAAAGCCAATAGGGTAATAAATATTGACATTGTAAAACCTATACCCGCTAAAAAACCGGCACCTGTAATTCTTTTCCAGTTCAGTCCTTCGGGAAGTGTACTGAACCCAAGTGCGACGACAATAAACGAAAAGAGAAGGATCCCTGCAGGCTTTCCAATGGCCAGTCCGGCAATTATTCCAAGACTGTATGTCTGAGACAGACCATTCTGAATATTCCCGGCAAGCGGGATGCATGTATTTGCTATGGCAAAAAGTGGCAGGATAATAAAGGCCACTGGCTTGTGAAGGAAGTGTTGAAGAATAAAAGATGGAGACTTTTCACTTCCGTCACCAAAGGGAAGTACAAAAGCCAGTAACACACCTGTAATTGTTGCATGAACTCCGGAATTTAGCATGAAGTACCACATTGCAGCACCTCCTATCAGATATGGTATCAGATTATGGACTTTAAGCCTGTTCAGAACAATCAGCAAACCGAAAATGGCAAGAGCTATGAAAAGATTGATCAGAACAAGTGAAGTGGTGTAGAAGATCGCTATTATCATTATAGCGCCAAGGTCATCAGCAACAGCAAGAGCCGTCAGGAAAACCTTCAGGGATGAGGGTACACGGTTTCCGAGGAGTGATAGTATTCCTACTGCAAATGCAATATCAGTTGCCATTGGTATTCCTGCGCCGGACATTGCTCCTGTTCCAATATTCAGCAATAGAAACAAACCTGCCGGAACAATCATTCCGCCCACAGCCGCAAAAACGGGCAGTGATGCATTCCGCATGTCAGATAGCTCTCCCAGATAGATTTCACGCTCAAGTTCAAGCCCGATAAGAAGGAAGAAAATAGTCATGATTCCGTCGTTTATCCAGTGAACGATATCATGTCCGCCAAGGTGAAACTGCCAGATACTTAAGTACTCTTGCTGAAAGGAGGTGTTGGCTAGTACAAGTGAAAGAAGCGTCACAAAAACAAGAATCAATCCTCCGGCTTTCTCACTGTGGTAAAACTCATTGAATAGTCTAGTCAGGTTGACCATAAATTTCTACTTTTTAAAAGAGATACTCCATTCAATGTCAGAGTTTTTGACACTCAGAATAGATAAAACTGCCAGATTTTTTTCCGAATCAGTCAATTCAATTTTTGCCCTTGCATTAGGAGCTGAGCATTTCAGTGTTTTGAAACCATTTAGTGCAATAACCACTTTGTACTCCTCTCCTCCTATTACACTTGATTTACCTGTTAACACCTTATTGGTTTCATTCCATGCAGGCAGGACTTTCATATCGACCAGACCCTGCATGATATGGCGATTTGTTGATATGAACTGAGGATTTTCTTCAATGGCATGAATGCTGATCATGCGTGTTTCTCCAGGCCGCAATTCCTGAACCACATTATCGCTGCCGTAAAACCTCCCGACGAATTTATCATTCCAGTAATCATACAGAAAATATTCTTTGTCAGGATCCAATCCAAGACCACCTTCATTAAGCGATCTTCCAAGCTCAACAAACTTAGTCCCATCATCATTATTTGTACTATCAAGATTAGGATTATAGAGGGTAAGCTGATGCCATCCCGGATTTACTTCATAGTCAAAGATCCTGGGAACTGTAAAGCCGTTGCTGAAGGCATCAACAGGCCTTGAACTTTTTGGCAATGTGTGATATGGAAAGGTACGGCTCATAATATAAAGCTGTTCAGGGGAAAGCTGATAAAATCCCCGGGCCATAAGGAATCTTGCACTTACAACATAACACATTGTCATTAATGTTTTTAATCCGTCATTATTATATCCCGGTCTGGCTTTTACAGGATCTTTGGCATCGAGATCATAATTTACAACCACTCTGTTTTTATACCAGCGCAGACCGCACCGGGTAACCATTTCCGGCATAAAGAGGTCATTATCTCCCCATACACGCTGGGAAGCAATTAAGCCAAGAGAAAGATCAGAACCTCTTCCGATCATCCTTTCATCAATATAAGAGTCCTCACCCAGACCCTCATAGGCGAGTTCAAGCATATTGCGATATGCAGATGCTGTAGTTGAATATTTGTCATCAAAGCCTCCGTTGAATGCCCAGGCCGTAGACTCGGGATAATCGAACATCAATCCGCGTATTCCTGCATTTTTTAAATTTTTGTAGACATTCTTCATGTGATTAATGAACTCTTCATCAGTAAAATCATATCCAACCATATTCTCCTCATCCCACCACTGATTAAGGTATCCTTCATCTGATTCCCCGCCAAGGTCATAATTAAGATGCTTCATCTTATCCGCCTGGCCTGTTGCCATTCTGTACGGGTCATTAAATAGCATGAAGGATGGATTTTCCTTAACAAAATCCTCCGAGCGACGGCCAGACTGGAAATAGGTTAATGGTATTCCACCTTTATCAAGTATCTTCCTGCACCAGCTGGCAGTAGTAAGATATGGAGCGCAATAATTGGTGCTGTCAGCTGATGATACATCTCCCCACATTGCCCAGTGCTTATCATCCCACCAGCCTTGTTGATTAATTTTACCATAGGCATCGGGTACGAGTCTGATTGCAACCCTGGTGTATTTCGTAAATCCGCTTCTGACAGCATTCTCCATTTCATCCACAGCACCTTTGGAATCATTAAATTTAGGACGGGCCGGATCTTTTGCATAAACGCTTGCATACCAAAGACATTCTGTGGGAAAGTCATAGCAATTAAGTTTTATCTGTTGGGCCTCCTTTACTGCCAGGCCGTATTTTTCCAAGGCTTCAAAGGGATTAAGATTATTAATGCACAGGTAAAATAATTCATTGCCTTCCCACGAGCTGCCAGCATCAATCAGTTTACCAACAGGATCTTCACTAAAAAGCTGGATTCCCAGGCTATCCCCATTCCGGAAAACCTTGCAGAATTTTTCAAACTCATTATATGTAAGACCTCCTGCAACAATAATCTTTGGATCATTCAACTCACCGAAACGGATGAGTACATTATTGAAGCAGCATGTTTTTGCAGACTCAGAGACATATGTCCTGTTTCCACCTGAATTGCCGTTCAATACTGCAAAGTTCTTTCCTGTGTCCATCCCTTTGCAGCTTCCTTTTGTTTTTAAAGGGTAAAAAGCCGAGAGCCTGAATGGAATATAAGAATCATTAATAATTCCCATCTTAAATACCACAAAATCCTTGTCGTCATAAATAGTTGCATTCCACACCATATCGGAATACCCATTGTATTTCTTCTTTATCCGTAGCGTACCTCCTTTACCGAATACATCACGGATCCCCTGGTATGACCATTCAATAATCCCTGTTGTATCCGTGGAATATAAGCCTTCTGCCTGGAAGTATGCATTCGAAACAGCCGTGAGATTTTTTGGCAGGTTTTTCACAGAATATATTCCCTTTTCCAGGTTAAATGTGAGGGAAACCAGCTTATTCTCAATTGTTACTGACCCTGTGGTGGTTTTCATTTCGGTTTGCGACTGAAGCCTTAATGAGATCAGTAAGCAGCAAATGAATAATATTTTTTTTGCCATAATTGGTGGGGTTATTTGTTTAATATCATTTCCGGGTTGTCGTATGGATGGACGGGTCTCGACCCGTCCAAATCTGTACAATGTCGTCATTTTGCAGGGACAGGTCGCGACCTGTCCCTACACGTTCATCTCCATGACATCGCTGGGACGGGTCGCGACCCGTCCCTACGGATTCATTCACGGTGTGTCGTATGGATGGGTCGCGACCCGTCCAAATCTGTACAATGTCGTCATCTTGTAGGGACAGGTCGCGACCCGTCCCTACACGTTCATCTCCATGACATTGCTGGGACGGGTCGCGACCCGTCCCTACAGATTCATTCACGGTGTGTCGTATGGACGGGTCGCGACCCGTCCAAATGCGTACAATGTCGTCATTTTGCAGGGACAGGTCGCGACATGTCCCTACACGTTCATCTCCATGACATTGCTGGGACAGGTCGCGACCTGTCCCTACGGGTACATTCCCCAAATTTTGTTTTAACAGGACTCGACCTGGCAAAATAAATATATTTTCGTAATTATACATTTCCAGATCGATTTCCTATATGGTTATTTCGTTAATTATTGAATTCATCATGATCCCAATTTAAAGGATTATGAATAATATATTCGATAATGGTTTCAAATGATTTTTCATTGCGAATAATGTGTTCATGGAATGATCTTTGCCATTGAAATTCAATAAATCCTAGTAAATGAATCTGTTTGGATACGGTTGTTTTGTATGCACCTATCAATTCGGATAATGGTTTGATTTTAAACGGACCGGTCGATATAATCCTTGAACGATCGATCTCGATTATTCCATGTATATGATTTGGCATCACAACAAATGAATGCAAAACAACATACCGATATTGTTCGGCTAACCAATACCATTGTTTTTTTGCAATTTCACCATATTCGTTCAATGTCATTTTAGGGTTGAAAGAATAGGTGGACAGGTCACAACCCGGTATTTCAATATCACCAAAACAACAAACACGATTTTGAACGCAGGATGTAACAAAATATAAATTATCGGATGAATAATCGTATCCTTTTAACCTGATTGATTTACGTTCTCTGCTCATAACAAATCCCATTTATTCATATTTTGCGGGGACAGGTCGTCATCTTGCATGGACGGGTCGCGACCCGTCCCTACGGGTACATTCCCGGTGTGTCGTAGGGACAGGTCGCGACCTGTCCCTACCCGTTCATCTCCATAACATTGCAGGGACGGGTCGCGACCCGTCCATTATAATCCCAGAATCAGATTCCCAGAACCCGCCTTGCATTGCCTGAACGGATCAATTCCCTGGTCGCCTCATCAGCCTCCGATGCCCGCAGAGATTCAATCCTCAGACGGCCGGAAACATAATCGAGAACCGGGGAATGGGTGCCAAAGGCAAATTTATTATTGCCGAATTTCTTCAGAAGCTCACCCAGGTTTGAGATTGCCCTTCCGGAGGTATCAAGCAGGACATCAGAATTCATTATTAAGGCGGCTTCATCATCCGTAAGTTCAGTACTGTTGGCGACATTGAGGATCATGAACTTTGCATCAGGAACGGCCCTTATAATAGGAATTATATCCTTGAGCGCCCATTCTTTCTGAATATCCATCCATGACCGCGGCCTGCTGTCTACAATGCGAAGTGTAAATGCCACCACCATACCGGCATCACGGGCGGCTCTGACCAGCTCAATGCACAATGGATCAATCAGTTCATAATCATGGTATAAGGGATATAATCTTACTCCCCTGAACCCGAATTTCGAGGAACACACTGACAGGTCATCCCTCCATCCGGCATAAATAGGATTGATAATACCAAAAGCAATGAACCGGTCTTTAAAGCGGGTGTCGGAACTGATTTCAGAAAATAATTCCTCATTTGCCGACTGGGTATTCTTGTAAAAAACTCCGTTCAGGTTGCTGATAACGGATATATCTACTCCGTATTTATTCATCCTGTCAAGAAGGGATAGGCACGTATTGTAATTATAGTGCTGAAATGGCCAGTGACCTACTGATGCATTTATATCAAGCAACATCTCTGCCTCCTTTCCTTAATACAGCATTATAATTCTCAAAAAAGATCTTTTTCCTCTGAACTTCGTTTAATTCCGAGGCGAGAACGTCGCCTACACCCTGGTAATAGGAGGTGTCTGTCCCGAAGAAAAGCCGATCCTCTCCAAGATATTCAAGTGCGAAATCTATCATATTGCCTTCATTATTGCTTCCGGAGGTATCCACATAAATATTGGGATAGTCCCGGAATGATTTACAGGCATATTCCCAGTCTCCGCCCCCTCCTGTATGAGCATACTGGAGCATTGCTTCGGGGTATCTTTTTGCTGCCTCAACAAAGTCCTCAGGCAGAGATGTATTCGGATTCAGATGCGTGTCATATTTCATCCTGTACCCGGCCATCCCCAGCTGACAGTTTGCATGCATAAGAATGAGCATTTTAAGATCAATCGATTTTTCAATTATTGGATAGAAGAGCGGATCGTTGATCTTCACCTGGTAATAAACTTTTATTCCAACCATTCCCTGGTCAACACATCTCTTAATCTCCTCCATAGACTCTTTCAGATACTGTGGATTTAGAGTTACCTGACCCATTATTCTGTCAGGATATAGCTTCATGGCCTTTAATATATGGTCGTTGGCTTCCCTGAACTCATCCGGAGTTCCGGTTTGAGTTGTGACAGGTTTTGAGACAACCAGTCTTTCTATCCCAAGTCTGTCAGCAAAATCTATCTGTACTTCCGGGCCTCCTGAATAGAGATCCACATGCTCATGAGCATCGATCTTCCTGTATCTCATCACCTCTGCCATGACATCATAATCTGATATGCCTTCACTCTTCTTTACGGAACATCCGGCAACCATTCCGCCAAGAAACAAGCCTGCTGAGGAAACAGCGCTTCTCTCAAAAAATGTTCTGCGATCAATTTTTCGTGACATGCTAAGATTTATTATTCAGTTATTTAAGAAACTCCAGTCAACAAGAGCACCTAACTCTCCGTAAGTTGTTTCAACTTTAAGTTTTTCAGATGCTTTTCTAAATAAAAATGCCTTACGCGGAAAATCAAGTTCCTGAGTTATCAACTCAGATGATGCAGGTTCTAACATCTGATTACGTACATCTGCTAAAAGAACTTTTCTCGGAGCTATACATCCTATAAGGTCAGGAAGATCATAACCCTGTAGTACACCCCCTACTCCCCATGAAAAATCAATTTCATGAGGATGCCAGTAATTGCCTCCCTCCCGTAGGGAAAGTCCTATCCTGTACCGGTTGTTCATGACCACAGCCCTGAATGAGACCAGCGGACCAAGAAGTGTTATATTGCATATAGCAGAATCAAATGCAGCTGCGTGAAGGAGAGGTATGCAAGCCTCACCTGAAGCAAGTGCTCCGACCCGTCCGGGATCGGTATCGCTGCGGCTTCTGAGATATCTGGCCATCCTCACAATGTCGCCTGCCTGTATTGCGACAACACTTCTTCCCAGCATAACAGCTGTATATCCGTCGGTAATTCCTCTTGCAGCTGTGTTTGAGGTTTCTCCAATTCCAATATAATCTGTAGCCGCAACAATATAACCCAAACGTACAAGTTTCTCAATCTCTCCACCTGGCTTTGCATCTGCTGCCTTCCCCTTAGGATTAAGATAGATAAGCGCAGGATGTTTCTTTATCGTATCATCGGGAACAAACAGAAGAAAAGGGACAGGATAGTATCCCTCACCCCTGATCGCATATTTGCCAACAGTGTATCCATCCCGCTGATATCTGCCATTTATAAAATGATCATCAACCCGATTCCCGGGTGTAATATAACCAGATATCTCAATAGCTTTCTTCCTCACAGCTTCAAGATGATTCTCAATATTGGCCCTGGAATTTTCAAGATTAACAATCAGGGGAGCAGTTTCCTCCTTATTCAGATCAAAAATCATTTTCCCGCCAAGCCAGGTTGCGATCTGACCAGTAGGAGTTATTGTCAGTTCTTCAGGAGTCAGTATCTCAGCCTCAACTTCAGTTGTATCTCCTGAAATATTGAAATGTGTCATGAAAAATGAATAGATTCTTTCCCTGATCTTAAGTGTCATCCAATGTTTTGAATCGTCTTCCACCATTGCCAGATTACCTGGTTTTCCAAAAGCATTATAGACCATTTGTGCTTCTTTATGGGCTTCTCTTGCACCCTGAAGAGAGAGGTATTCATCACGTGATGTAAAGGTCAGAAGAGTTGGTTTCGGCGCTCTTACTTCGAGAAGATCCTCAAGCGTTATCCCTTCCTTTAATGACCGAAAGAATTCTGCTTCGGCATCCTGACCTCCTTTTGTCTCAAGTTGCCGCCGTGAGGCAGTTGCCCAGCTGCACGGGACAGATACCTTAACCCTCTCGTCATATGCTCCGAGATATGATGTTACTGTTCCTCCCCCGGAAAAACCTGTAACTCCGATCCTCTCATGATCAACGTCCCTGCGCGACACAAGGTAATCGATTGCCCTGATGCCATCCCAAATGAAATATTTCGCACAGTTAAAACCGGAAAGGAAACACTGATTTCCAAAATAACAGTGCTCGAGAACTGAATAACCGGCATACGAGAATTTTACTGCTGTATCGTAATACTGAACATGTTCCCCCTGTCCGGGAGGATCTATAGCAAAGACAATGATCCCCTTTTTTACAAGGTTGTAATTAATTACCTGGTACAACGGATTCCTGAAAGCTTCCTGATTATGCCCGATAACATTAAGAATGGCAGGGGCATTTTTCCTGATTTTTTCGGGAACATACAAACATCCTGTTACATAAAACCCCGGGAAGGATTCAAAGACTATTTTTTCAATCCTGTAGCCATCCTTCTTTATAATCCCTGTAATCCTGGGATTAAGAGGACCTTTTTCAGGAAATGAGCCCATAAATCCCATTAGTTTTTTCTTTACCTCTTCCTGTCTCCGACTCCAGTCACCTGCCGTTTTCAGCTTTTCTATCTCCTTATCCCGAAGATCATAGTATTCAAAAGCCTGATTGTCGAGATAGTTGAGAAGAAGACTTCCCGGATTATTCCATCTTAACCATTGCTGAAACACATTAAGATTCTCCTCATCCGGAGGAAGGGCGATACCTGCATTGACACGGGTATCCTTTAACTGGGCCTGAATATTCGCAGAAGCAAGATACAGATAGAACAGGAAGGAGAAAAACAGATACTTTTTCATTACATTTTTATTTAATAAATCAGATCCCGATTATTCTTCTGGCATTGCCTGATCGCAGGCGTTCTTTTGTCTCATCATCTGCTTCGGATCCGTTCATTGACTCAATCCGTAAAAGTCCGGTAAGGTAATCCAGTATGGGTGAGTGTGATCCAAATGCAAATTTTTCACTGCCAAATCGTTTAAGCAATTCACTCAGGGTATCATCGCCCATAAGTGACCTGCCGGAGGTATCAAACACCACATCTGCCTTCCTGATCAATGCCAGATCCTCAATATTGAGTCTGATACTGTTCGCAAGATTCACGATAATGAATCTTGCATCGGGCACCTCTCTTATGACAGGCATGATGTTCTGAAGATTCCATTCCCTGAATATAATGTCTGTTTTAACAGGAGCATTATAATCAAATACCGGGATATCCATCCATGAACGCTGTCTGCTGTCAACCATCCGCATATCGATTGTGACAGGAAGTCCGCGGTCACGACAAACCTTCACAAGCTGAATGAACCCCGGATCTGTAATGCTATAATCATGATATTGAGGGTATACCCGGACTCCTTTCATCCCCAATTTTGTAATACAATTTTCAAGATCGTCCATCCATCCTGCATAGATAGGGTTTATTACGGCAAAAGGAATAAACCTGCTGCTGAATTGAATGTCCGACTTAAGCTCATTGTATAATTCAACATTTGCAGACTGTGTATTCTTGTAAAAAATTCCATTAAGATTGCTTACCACTGAAAGATCAACGCCAAACCTGTTCATCGTTTCAAGCCGTGAGGCACAGGTATTGTATTTCAGCTGTTTAAAAGGCCAGTGGCCAATATAGGAATTAATGTCAAGCAACATTATGACCTCCCTTCTTCAGGACATTATTATAATTGTCAAAAAAGATCTTTTGCTTCTGGGCATCAGTTGCATCAGAAGCCAGGATTTTGCCAACACCATGGTGGTAGCAATCGTCGGTACCGAAAAAGATCCTGTCTTCTCCAAGATGTTTTATTGCAAAATCAATTATATTTTCTTCGTTATTACTGCCTCCGGTATCTACATAAATATTCGGACATTCTTTAAGCATCTTGCATTCATATTCCCAGTCGCCTCCTCCTGCAATATGGGCAAAGTGAAACATTGCTTCGGGGTATCTTCTTGCAGCCTCAACCATATCTTCAGGAAGTGTGGTATTTGGAAACCTGCCTATATCATACTTCATCCTGTATCCCGCCATCCCGAGCTGGCAAAAGGTATGCATAAAAACCAGCATCTTAAGGTCAGTCAGCTTCTCAATAATCGGATAATACAATGGGTCATTAACCTTCACCTGTGTATATCCCTTATATCCTGCCATTCCGAGGTCTACACATCTGTTTATCTCCTCAACAGACTCTTTCCTGTAATTTGGATTAAGTGTGAAAAATCCGATAAACCTGTCCGGGAACTTTTTCATTGCATTCAATACTACATCATTGTGCATCCTAACCTGGTCAGGCCCCTCAGATTCAGTCCCTGAGAAATTTGTAACCGGGTTTGAGATCTGCATCTTGCTGATCCCAAGCCTGTCTGCAATTTCAAGCTGTTTTACCAGGTCATCCTGCGGATGGCAATGAGCGTCAATCTTACGGTATTTCATGACATCCTTCATGATGTCATAAGATACTTTCCCCTTTTGTTCAACCGAAGAACATCCCGGGAGGTTGTTTGTCAGTATAACGCCTGCTGTGGAAAGCGACGTACCTGCAATAAACTTTCTGCGGTTCATTTTTTCAGCAACTGATTAGTTGCGAGAACAAGGAACATAAAATCTGTTTCGCCGCCTCCCATAACATATTCTGTTTGTTGCCACAGGAAACTCCAGTTATCTTTCAATTCCGGCAGATCGGGCCTTATTATTGCCGTTCCGGAAGCAACTCCACCCGGAATATATGAGAGATCCGCCCTGTTGACGCCATATGCAGCTGTAAGTGACTTAACACCTACCCCTGAAGCAAAGGAGGCAGTATTTATACCCGGATGGCATCCCAGCACAAACTGAAGGGCATTGAAGATCCTGTCGGGCTTGAAAATACCCTGAAAACCCATAACCAGGAAGTAATGCTTCACTCCAATGCTCTGTATATCCCATCCATCTCCCCATACATCTGGTTTATAAGGTACACCAAAAGGGGTACCAGAATTTTCCTTTTCAATCCTGGCAGCATAATCGGTTGCTGCTTTATCCATATCCTGCCTGAACCTGGTATCAGTTATGTTTTTATAGATCATTCCTACCGCCCATGCTGTACCCGGCATATGGGAAATAATATAATCCTTCTGTGAGGTGATAGCGTCAAGATATTTTTTATTTCCGGTGGTTGTAAACAATTCTGCGGCAGCAGCTATTCTCTCATCAACCATTGCCTTTTTTGCTGATACAGTATAGAGTTCTTCAGCAGCTTTAATACATTCGGCGGCCATTTCAGGACGCCAGCTTTTTAGCACTCGCGATGCTGCTGCAAGTGTAGCCACACCAATAAATTCATGTCCTGCATCATCTTCCGTAAAGACCCAGTTATCATCCATCACTGATGACTGATATGCTGTTTTCCCGCCTTCAGGCAGATCGCGGCTATAAAACAGGTTATCAGTTTGAGAGCTTGCATCACCGGTGAGAGAATATTGTTTACGTGTCGGGCTGATCATACCCCTGTAAAACCGGCCCAAACCCTTATATCCTCCCAGTATTGTAAGTACGCCATGCTCTACCTGCTCAAGTGCATCCGGCACTCCGTCAGGCTTATGAATTGTTGTTATCTTCTTCACCTGATCAACTGTTGTGACATCGAGATCGATATTGAACAGTTCGTACATCATTGCCAGCCTCCATGTTGATACTGCCTGCGATTCAATACGAAGATCATAGTCTCCTGCATCATGCCATCCCCCCTTGTCGAGATTTGGGACATGCTGGGGATGCTTAAATTCAGTATATGTTTCCGGCCCCTGCCTGTACCCATCGAAATGAAGGTGATTGGTCGGCGCCATGACTGCATCGTCCAGATGACACCAGTCATGCCATACCCTTGATCCCTGTTCCACCCGCATGTGACACATCTGAACAGGAAGGAAATATTCCAGAGTAGGCTGCCAGACATATCTGTCATAAATATCACTGCTGATCCTGAAAAGATTGGAAACTACATCTCCGTACTGTATAATATAAATCCCGGGATCTTTCAGGGTAGTGAAATCACATATGGCATAATTATACCGCAGATACCTTCCCCACTGAACAGCCGGGACTGACATCACTTTGTTTTTTGTACCGTCCGGATTTATTTTCAGGATATCAGCCGCTCCAAAATTGCCTGTCCGCTTATCCAGTTCGATAACAGCCTTTTTTGGCTCTTCAGGAAGATAACCTATCTGGCTTATGTGTATTACAGGAGCATAAATATAGTCTTTTACAGGTACCACTTCAATCTCCCATTCTATAACACTTTTTGTCTGATCTGCAGGGATGGCTGTCCTTACGATGAACCAGCTTGCCTTACGGTCTATCCTGCCGTCCACAAGCTGCAGGTTACCTTTCAGCGATTTAATTGTCATTCTCTGGGATTCAATTTCCGGTGCAACAGCAAGAACTTTCCCTTCGGCATAAGGTTCCAGATCACCCCCGATTACAGGTCCGTAAGAATCTGTGGGAAAAAAGCCTGTCTGATTGTCCATATTCCAGCTCTTACCAAAAAGCGTTGCAGGAAAGAGCTCAATCTGGAACCAGGCCTTACCAGCCAATTCTTTTGGCAATGGCTGTGAAAGATCTGCACTTATCAGTATTTTGTGACCTTCTGCTTTTACCTGAACTGTATAGCGGAAGGCGGGCTCAGGATAATTCATCTGAACCTGAATTATACCGGCAGATCTTTCCACCTTTTTAGGCCCCTTTTCCGCAAATCCTTCCTGAAGCCTGATATCCCCATTCGCAGCAACCCGGACCCCGTTCTGAACTATTGTAATTCCGCTCTGGTGCCCCATGGGATAATAATCATCAAAAACAATTACATCAAGCCCGGGCATCTCAAAATATCCCTGATCATTGATCAGTAGTTTTCCCTGGCCACTAGCAGTATTGAAAACCGATGGAAGGAACAGCAAGACCGCAATAATAAAGCTTTGAACCGATTTGCTTTTCATGATTGATTTAGTTTTATGATTATCCTGGAATATTCACCTCATTGTGTAATAAATATATGAATTAATTTTAACGGTGTCTGAACAGGTACTAATAATTTTAATGATTTTTAACTTAAACAGAGCTTAGAATTGAGGAACCGGATCGTTACATTCCAATAATAATTTGTAATTTTTGGTCCGTATAATGTTTTCGTAAATCATCACCTGCTTTAATCACTGAATATGAAGAAATATTCAATCCTCTTATTGTCTGTTATTATCTTCCCTCTCTTTTCGTGCAATAATAAGGAGTCAAAGGACCTGTTGCAATTCGGATCATTTCCGCTTCCTGTTCCTGAAGAGAACAGCCTGATGGCAAAGTGGGGAAAAAAACCTGTTCAGGAATCGATACTGCTGGACAATATGGAGAGCGGCAGCGGATGGCAGGTGAAAGGTATAGGCGAACTAAGCTATACGAGAGAACAGGCGAAAGACGGAACCCAGTCTCTCCAATTCCGCACCTCATTGCGGGATGAAGAACATTACAGAAAGAACAGGACCGAATGGGGATCATTCGGAGGTACTCAGGGAGGCACATCTGCAGTTTTGAAACAGTTTGATACTCCTCAGGATTGGTCGGCATTCAACAGGATCTCCTTCTGGGTCTATGTTCAGCCTTCGTCAATAATGACATATTGCCTCTTCCTCAATATCGAAAACCAGGGAACAATATACAATGCCACCTATCCGGGAAAGTCACATTTCATACAGGACCTGAAACCGGGTGAATGGAACCATGTGATGTTTGAAATACCGCATCTGAAACGCAGCAATGTGACAGAGATAAAAATCAACCAGATGCTTATCGGGCATAATCCTGAAGACGAGGGAATCGTGACATACAACATCGACCAGCTTGAACTTCAGCGTGTTGATGCGGACCAATTCGAAGGATGGAGCGTTTCACCAGGGAAATTTTCTTTCAGTCATGCAGGTTATCTTCCGGGTGATATCAAGATCGCAATGGCAGGAGACGGCGCCGGTTCCACTTTCCAGTTGGTCGACCAGAATAATAAGACGGTCTATACAGGCGATGTTCAGATTGTTGAAAACGGTAATGGCAAATTCAATCAGCTGGACTTTTCTGATTTCCGCAGACCCGGGAATTTTAGAATACGTTGCGGAGAGCTTACATCAGATCCATTTCCGATAGATGAAAATATCTGGCTTCAGCCTGTTTTCAAGGCCATCAACTTTTTCTTCTGTGAACGCTGCGGGTATTCTGTGCCGGGGATACACTCCGAATGCCATAAAGATTGGCAGGGTTTCAGGGGTGATGTAAAGAAGATAATAAATGGAGGATGGCATGATGCCGGCGATCTTTCACAGGGCTCATGGCGGACTTCAATGTCAGTCTTTGCAATGATGTCAAACCTTGAAAATCTGGAGAAGAGTAAGGACGCATCGGAACTTGCCGGCCGTTTACGTTCAGAGATCGAATGGGGTCTTGACTGGCTTCTTAAAACACGGTTTGGAGACGGTTATCATATGAGTTTCAGTGTCATGAGGATTTATACAGATAACAAAGCCGGAACTATTGATGATGTCGTTTCCCCGGCAAAAAATGTTCCATGGGAGAACTTTCTGGCAGCAGCGGTGCAATGCAAAGCGGCAATGATATTTGAAAAAACAAATCCGGACCTGGCAGGACAGGCACGCATTGCAGCTATACAGGACTGGCAGGCAGCACTTGATTCAAGACAAACCTGGGACCAGGCAGACTACCGCGAGGCATCATGGGGAGCTACTTCTTCGATACTTCTGGGAACAATGACGGGGGATGAAAAGTATAAAAACCATGCTGTCAGCTTTGGAAACCTCCTTATAAAATGCCAGGAACAGTCATATATTGACAGTATTCCCATAACAGGCTATTTCTATGAAAATACTGACCGGCTTAAAGTAATACATAACTATCATGCAGCATTTGAGGAGGCTCCTCTTATTGCGCTGGCAATGCTTTGCAACTCCTTTCCTGATGAAGAAAACTGGATCAGCTGGTATAGCGCCGCAGTACTGCACAGCGAATTCTTCCTGAAAAGAGGCAGCACACTATCGCAGCACCCTACGACCTTCTGCCCAACTCAGTGTGGAAAGAATCGGAGATTCTGGATGTGAAGGATGATACTGTACGCGGCGATATGCTACGGCAGTTCAATGACGGGACCCGTTTAAACAAAGAGTATGTGCTCCGGACGTTCCCCATTTATCACGACGGCCTTTTCCATGGCAATACAAATATTCATATGTCATCCGCATGGGCTCTGGCTGAAGCTTCCAGACTGAGAAACGATACAGAGGGAATGCAGCTGGTGGGAAAACAATTCAGATGGATCTTCGGAGCCAATCCTTTTGGGCAAAGCCTGATGTATGGTGTTGGCTATGATTTTGCCCCTCAGTTTGCCTATTGCCTAAAAGATGTGGTTGGCTCATTACCCGTTGGAATGGACTGCATGTCAGGTGATATGCCTCACTGGGCCGCTACTAATACTGCCACAAGCAAGGAGATCTGGGTAGAACCTGTAAATCGTTTCCTTGGCGCAATATCAGTCTATAATGATGATAATCAAAACAGAAAATCAGAGAGTCAATTGAAAAAAAATATAACATTAAATACTGAAACAGTACAATCAGAAAATGGCGTAATCACAGTAACTCTGATAGTGACCGGCACCGGCAAACACATAATTGGAATCAAAGAATTTAATGCGGAAACCAGTACATCCGGAAAAGAGATAAACCTCCCCGAAGGAGGATCTGAAAAGATCCGGTTTGAACTTAAAGTTTCTGATAGAAGAAGTCCTTTTGTAGCCGTAATCTCTGTTGACAATGATCCTGATCTCCGGAAGGAGATATTTGGATCATATATCAAACCATCATTTTAAACAATACAGGTAATCATATTTTAACCTGATAATTGAACCCTTTTATAATATTTATAAACTTAACCTTATCCTATGAAAAAGTATCTCTTTCTGGCCTCTTTGATTTTTGCCGTTTCTTTATATTCCTGTAAAAACAGCGTCCCTGACAAGGGTGTAAAAATAATGGCCTATTATTTCCCTCACTGGGGCAATTTCCATCCTGAAGCCCTTCCGCTTGACAAGCTGACTCACATCATTTTCTCATTTACCGAGGTGATTGATAATGAAATGAAATTTACGGATGACTCAACCGGCCTGATGCTGAAACAGCTTGTTGCTGAAAAGAAAAACCATCCAAACCTCAAGGTGATGATTGCCTGTGGCGGATGGGGAGGCTCAGGAGGATTTTCAGAAATGTCAAGAACAGTTGAAACACGCAGAAAATTTGTTGAGAGTGTTGTCAGTTTCATAAAGGATTATGACCTGGACGGCCTTGATATTGACTGGGAATATCCGGGGATGGTTGGCATCGGAAATCCTTATATTCCGGAGGATAAGGAGAACTTCACATCGCTGATGAAGGAACTCAGGGAATCAATGGACAAGATTGGAAAAGATCAGGTCCTGACATTTGCGGTCGCCGGATGGGAAGAGTTCTTCAATCATGTTGAACTCGACAAGGTAATGCCATATGTGACCTATATGAATGTTATGTCGTATGACCTTGCCGGAGGAGATGACAGCTTTACTTCACATCATACCAACCTTGGATGGGTTAAAATGGAAGATCTGGAAGGGACCACAGCAGCTGTAAAGATCCGCGAAGAGGGAGACTCAACAAAGCCATATTCTGCTGAGAAGATAATCTCTTACTGCATTAACAAGGGAGTAAATCCTGGTCAGATTGTCATTGGCGGAGCTTTTTATGGCAAGGGCTGGATAGGCGTTCCTCCTCAGAATAACGGACTTTACCAGTCGAACAGAGGCCAGTGGAAGGAAAGGAACAATTATTCCACTATCCGTGAAAAAAGAGAGGATGCTAATGGATTTGTCCGCCATTGGGATCCGGTCGCAAAGGCCCCTTTCCTCTACAATGCTGCTGACAGTATTTTTGTCTCTTATGAAGATACAGTTTCAATAAGATATAAAACTGAATATGCAATTAATACCGGACTTGGAGGTATCATGTTCTGGTCACTGGGAGGTGATGCCCCGAAAGATGGTCTCGTTGATGCCATCTATAAAGCAAAAATGAAGAGTTTGAAATAGCGGCAGCCTGAGCTGTACCGGATATTGATCATCTTGGTATCAACGGTATGGTGAACTTAAATGTACTCCCTTTGCCTACTACTGAATCCAGCCATATCTCACCAAAATGCAACTGGACAATTTTTTTACAGTATGCAAGTCCGATACCCTTGCCTTCATATTCTTCCTCACTGCTGTGCAATCGCTGAAAAATATTAAAAATACGGTTAAAATGAAAAGGGTCTATTCCAATACCGTTGTCACTGACTGAGAACATCCACTTCTCATTCAGTTTCTCAGAACTGATCTGGACCTTAGGCTTATTATCCTTACTCCTGAACTTAATCGCATTACTAATGAGATTCTGAAAAAGCTGATGGATCTCAGTTTCATAAAGGTAAAGTTCAGGCATCTCTCCCACCTCAATAGTAGCGCCGGAGGATTCAATCATATAATCAAGATCCTTAATTACACTCTTAATTAATTGGTTACAATCAACATATGCGAGTTTTTTGTTACGACCTAATTGGGAATACTCAAACAGTGAGTTAATAAGCAGAGCCATTCTTTTTACTGCCTCCTCAATTGTTCCGAAATGATTGAGAACATCTTTATTAAGCAGGCTGGCATAGTCTTCCTCAATCACATGTATATAATTTGATATTGTCCGTATAGGCTCCTGAAGCTGGTGAGACGCTGTATATGCAAACTGGTTCAGTTCCTGGTTGGCATATGTGAATTTCTCAAGCTCATCATTAAGCTTAGCCAATTCAATATTTCTAACTTTTAGAGCTTCCTCTGCCATTTTGCGTTCTGTTATATCTCTGGCAACCGCAATGATTTTCTCTCTTCCCTTTATTTCAAAAGGACTTGCAGTAATCTCCAATGGAAAAACAGACCCGTCTTTTCTTTTATGGTATCTGACTGGTATGTCAATGCGCTTTTTTAGACTTTTAGCTGCTCCACTTGTCTTTTCCGGTTCATATGAAACATCTATATGCCTTAACCCCATAAATTCAGAGTGGGAATACCCGTAATGTTTAATTGCCTGATCATTAACTTCTTCTATCTTTCCGCTTTCCCTGTCAATAATATAGATAATATCGGGGATAATTTTAAACAGCGTTTTATACTTTTCTTCGCTTTCCCGTAACTCCTGTTCCGCTTTTTTTCGCCGGAGGGATACTGCAACAAGTGAAACAAGGCTTTCAAGTATCTCCTTTGGAAGGTCAAGGCTGATTCTTCCTCATTGCCAGAACAGATGTGCCATAAAGCTGTCCTTCAATCACATAAGCCAACCCTATGAACCTGTCCAGTTTAAGTAATGTCTGAATCGATGCTGCTACACCCCGTGAAATTGCACCCATTGCCATCTCGTACAGGGAACTTCTCATTCCCACCAACTCCGCCGTCATCTCATGATACATCTCATCATTTACCTCAGTATGAATACCATAAATATGTGTGCCGAGAAGTTTTGATACTTCGTCAAAAAACCTGTGCTCCATTTCAATATGCCTGATAGTTGTTGTCCTGTTTTCAGAATTGTATTCATTGAATATTGCCACTTCGGCTCCTGAGATTTCCTTTATCTTCCTCATTATGAATTCTTCCACATTATCTTCCGACGATAACATAGCCAATTCTACAGCAAAATGGCTGAGTTTGGTCCAAGCTTCATTATTGCATGGAAAAGCCTCCTCAGCTTTAGAACGAACACTCCTTTTACCAGATTGAACAGTTTTTTTCACTTGAAATAATTATTAATGCACACGATTTATCTCATTCATTTTTTATTCATTTTTTATAACATAATAATTTTTTATTTCGTTCTCAATGTGCATTTTAATATAAAAGGATATCAGCCAAGGTACAGATTATTTAAAAGGACGTGAAAAATAGACAGTGGCCCCATTTCCAGGTGAACCTTCCGCCCATATACGCCCGCCATGTCTATTAATTACCCGTTGCACTATTGCCAGTCCTACTCCATTGCCTTCAAATTCCTTCGAGCTATGAAGCCTCTGAAATACGCCAAACAGTTTATTACTATACTCCATTTTGAACCCTACTCCATTATCTCTGATAAAATATATAATCTCATTATTTATCTTCTCAAAACCGGCTTCAATAACAGGAGCTTCGACCTTTGATGAATACTTCACAGCATTGGAAATAAGGTTTGTTACAACCTGCTTTATTGCTGGTGCATCACCATAGGCAGCTGGCATATTTCTGACAATAAACCTGATATGCTTTCTTTTTTCCTGATCTGTAATTTCATTGAAGAGAGTATTGAACAATGAATTCATATCTATCTTTGATCTAGTCAGTTCAGCTCTGCCTGCTTTTGAAAATGCTAGAAGGTCATCAATAAGTTGTTCCATATGTACAGCGCTTGAGCTTATTACTCCACATATTCTGTTGCCCTCACTATCGAAGGTATTACCATAGTCTTCCTGCAATAATTTAGCATAACCATGGATTGCCCTCAAAGGAGCCCTTAAATCATGGGATACTGAATAGCTGAAGGCCTCAAGCTCCTTCATTGCGCTCTCAAGCTGGGCTGTTCGGTCGATAACGCGTTTTTCAAGATCTTCATTCAGAAGTTTAATAGCCTCTTCTGCCCTTTTCCTTTCAGAGATATCGCGCAGGATTACCTGAATCGATTGTTGCCCCCCTAAATACAAAAGGAGTAGCAGTAACTTCAACATCAACAAGTGTGCCATCCATCTTCACAATACGCTCTTCAATAAGACCCGCAGGTACCTTGTTTTTAAGCATATGATCAATCCTCCTCCGTATAACATCATGATGATCCGGATGAAAAAACTCATAAGGACTTTTACCTACAATACTGTCAATATTATCCGTACCAAAAAGCTTCAGACCAGATTTGTTAATATAAATCACCACCCCGCTTTGATCTATAAAAATTGCATCCAGGGATACTTCAAGCAGGGTCCTGTATGCCTCCTCTGCCATTTTAAGAGCTGTAATATCAACCCCTACTGCCAGTATCTCACAAACTCTTCCGCTCTCATCCAGAATAGGTTTGTTGGTCCAGGCTATCCAAACCCGCCTGCCGTCCCTGCAAATATTCTCATTTACCTGGTTGATATAGTTTTCAGGATTGTAAAGGATATCATGCAACATGCTGGTCAGATCGCGGCCGGTTGATTCCGTTTCGGGTATAAGCATACCAACACTTTGGCCAAGTATTTCTTCATTGGTATAACCGAAAAACTTCTGGGCATACTCATTAAAGAACATAATCTTTCCATCACTGTTCCAACGAATGATGGCGCTGTTTGAGTTTTCCACAAGCTCCCTGTACCTTCGCTCGCTATCTTTAAGAATAAGTTCAGTCTGTTTCCGGCTGGTCACATCCTGGATAAACCCATGCCAGAGAATGCTCCCGTCAGGCTCAAGCCTTGGCAGTGAACTCCCTTCAATCCATAGCTCCCCCTTTTCCGGATGATTCACACGAAAAGTATCTCTCCATGGACTCATTGTCCGGGCAGATTCAATAATACTCTCGACTGTATGAGCCATGTCTTCAAGCTTAATCATTTCAATAGCCGGTGAGAAATCATCTTTCAACTCTTCCGGACGTAAACCCCAGAGATCTTCAAGTAGTGGGGTACAGTATGGCATGTAAAAGGAACCATCGGGGCGCATCTTAAAGGAAAAAATCATACCAGGAACAGTTAATGCAATCTTTGACAACTGATCCTGCAGCTCAAATCTCTGAAAAAGAGCCAATTCAGCCTTCTTCCGTTCAGTGATATCCCTGAAATTTATTACCAGCGATTCTATTCCTTCTTCAGTTAATAAATTTGTGAATGTGCTCTCAATCCATTTAAAGGTTTTGTCATTATTCATGAAACGATACTCGATTGTTAAAATCAGCTGCGGATCATGCATAATTTTACCGATAGTTTCAAGAACACGAGGCAGATCTTCGGGGTGCGTTCCAATATTCGGATCAGGGAGATTTTTTTCATCCTGTGGATATCCAAACAACATTTTAGCAGAGGGACTCGCATAGGTCATTTGCCCATTCTTATCAACCAGTACCACCCCTTCCGAGGATTTCTCGATAAGCGATCTGAAGTATCTCTCAGTCTGAGCTATTGAAAGCTCTGCCTGCTTTCTTCTCTCAATTTCAGTTGAGAGATCCTCAATCAGGTTCACGGCAGCACTCCTCATCTCATAAAGATCCTCTATAATCTTTTTATCGCCTCCTGCTGCGGTATCTCTGATTTGAACATCCTTAAATATCGCATTCTCCGGTGCTGAATACCTTGCCGGGAGATCTGACTTAAGACATATATCATTAATCTCCTTCTTCATTTCAATCATTCTGTTCTCCCTGCCTGCCATTATTCTGTTCAGCCTCTGCAGCTCATCCATTTTTTCGGTAAGCTGATTTTCGGCTTCCTTACGAAGAGAGATATCATTTATGCTTAACAGAATGTATTTTTCATTGTTGAGAAGTACCAATTCAGAAGAAACAAGGGCTGTTTTTATATCTCCTGACTTTGCTCTGAATTTAAGTTCCCGTTCCTTTATAACATTTTTTTCAATCAACTCCCTGACAAAATGACTCCTCGCATCATAATTCTCCCAAAGCATTATATCAAGTGTGGTTTTCTCAAACAAGTCAGAATCAGAATAGCCAAAGCAAGTCATAAAACCAACATTAGCCTCGATTATCATTCCGTCAGACAGCCTTGTAAACAAGATCCCATAAGGAGATGACTCGAATGCTTTGAGATATTTTTCCTCCTGCAGAGAAATATCTGTAAGTACCCTTTTATTATATATCAATACAAGGACAAACAGGAAAAGAAAGAAAAAGAGCTGGTAGAGAAAAAATATAAATGCTTCTGATATGTCAGTCTGAAAGAAGTCGGTAGCAGGATTATCATCTAAGAAGAATTTTATTACCCTCAGGAAACTGACAAAAAAGAATGCTCCAAAAATCCATGCCAATGGGGTAACAAGTTTACGCATCACTCCCCTGGTGCCGTATAAAATAAGCCAAAGACTCTGGAATGAAAAAGCCATAAACATCAGGGAAAAGATAAGCTTCCGGTCGGAAAGACTGTCATGAAAACAGGTGAACCAGATCTGGGCCAGGATGTAAAAGACCATCATCACCAAACTAAAAATGTGGTTTCTGGCCTTGCCAATAAAACGCTCGAGACCCATCTGGTTGAAGAGCATCCCGGCAAATATCATGATGCTAGACAGAATGAGAGACAACCAGTCAGGAATATTCATTCGGAAAAGAATGAGTATTATGGCGCCAAACTGAAGTAAAAAACAGGCAATCCAGAATCCGATCCCGGCATAACGTTTTCTGTTCTGCTGCCATAGAATTGCCAGCACCAGCACACTAACCAAGCTGATTATTAAATAGTTAAAAACTATAGTCCTGATATCTGGAGCAAATATCCTATCCATTGCAATTAAATTGACTGGTAGAATTGACTTCCCTACGGTCAGATTAATCCAAATTTACAATTTTTATTGTTAAACTCAATATAACTCGCTGGTAATTAAAAATATTTGAAGGAAAGTGAGGGGATTCCCTTTTTGTTTATTTCCTGTAATCGATATCTGCTGAAATTCCACACATAAACCATACTCCTGGCTGGACGATTCCTCCAAAATCGTAATAGCCTGTATTAAATACATTGGTTGCTTCAGCATATATTGAAAAATGCTTTTCTTTCCAGTATACCTTACTATCACATAACCAGAATGGCTTATAGGAAACCAGTCTCCCTGTCGCATCCTGGTATACACTGCTCCGGTCGTGATAGGTCAACCTGGTGGAATTGTAAAGTCTCATGACTATCCTGAAATCAATTCCTGAAGTAATCTGATGGCTCAGGTAGTCAAGTGCATATCTCGAAAGAAGGTTATTGCGATTGGAATCGGCCTTCAAAAATGTATAGGAGAACATTAAGGAGTGTATCCTTTCAAATCTTCCTTCGCCGGAAGGAGTTAACGTTAATGAACATTCAATACCGGTAAAATTTATCCGGGTATGATTCATACTTCGCCAGATTATACTATCAGAGGCAGGATTTTTAACCCAGTCAATCATATTGTATCCCCACCGTCTGAAAAAGCTGAAATTGCCTTTAAGATATGAATTTGTGTATTCTAATCCTCCTTCGGCAGTATATGCTTCTTCAGGTTTTAAACCTGGGTTACCCTTCTGGGATGGACTCTTATAAAACATGTCGGTAAATGTGGGCATTCGTAAGGTTTTATTGGCAGAAGCATAAAGTCTGAAATACTTGTCAAACATATAGCTCAGATCAATTCCGGGGTAAAACATAAATCCTTTCAGATCGGAATTATGATGTGCCATGATCCCTGCGTTAACTGTGAGTTTATCCCATGAAACCGAATGCTCGGCATAGAGACTGACATTCATCCTGGAGTAGAACCTTGTATAGAAAACACTGTCAAAATGCGGTACTTTAATTGGAATATCCAAAAGATCTCCAAGTACATTACTTATGATATGCTCATGACGCAAATCAATTCCGAGCGAGGTTTTTCCAAGTCTGTGCTTTGCCCAGACATTCAGGTTCATACCCGCAGTATTAGTCTGATGATGATTAAACGGAATTGAATCATTATTTCTCCTGAGTTCGAAAAGATCAAGATTGCGCCGAAGATAAAATACAGGTACAATTTTAATTACAGTATTGCTCTGGTATCCTAGACTAACAAATTGAGTCTTAGTCGATTCAAACTGATCAGGGTATTTTAATGAATAAAAGCTGTTTGCGCCAAAATCTTTACTATTGTAACCTGTCTGAAAATTGAATGTCCCTGCTTTTAATTTATAATGTGCCTGGTAAAAAAGATTGGTATTTGAGAAATCAGTATTTTTCATGTACCCCTCTGATGCCATCCGGCAAATACTGAGGAAATGATCGAAGCTGCCTGTTGTATTCGAAATATTGACTGATTCCTTATTCAAACCGTATTGTCCCAGCATGCCAGAAAGCCTGATATGGTTGGGCTTGCTATTTCCGGTAATGATGTTAACTGCACCGTTGAAGGCATTTGGGCCAAATGATTTTGCAGCAGGGCCTTCAATGATTTCAATCCTTTCTATACTCTCGATGTCAATGGGAAGATTGAGATTATGGTGTCCGGTTTGCGGATCGGTTACATTGATGCCATTAAGAAGGATTAAAGTCTGGTCATATGTTCCGCCATGTATACTTATATCTGCCTGTACACCAAACTGCCCCCTTTGGCGTATATCTACCCCGGCAAAGTACCGGAGAAGGTCATTAATGTTCTGGGCTGGCGCCCTCTCAATATCAGCCCTGGTAATTACTGTAACAATGCGCGCAGCCTGCTGTGCTTCAACAGGTGTACGTCCTGCCGTAATTACCACACTTCCCAGATCATATGATTTAACACCCAGACTGTCGATCCCTCCCTGTGCCTGCATTTCCCCTGGCAGAGCTATAATGTTGTATATTATGCTCAGTGTACATATTTTTATCAGCCTGTGAAGAGTATTGAATACAGCATAACTTTTTCGTGACCAGCAATGGAACTGTATTATTGATAAAGCACATCTCTTTTCTTTCCGATTCATTTTTATGAGAGAAAATTATAAAATCATAAATTGATCAATAATTATGACACATCGGGTTTACCATACATGCAAAGATTCTTCCGGAATGATTTCCCAGTTAATAGTTTTGGTAATTCCATTATTAGCAAACGATGATTAAGTCGAAAAGTTCAGATGGGTCCTCAGCTTTTCAGTAATTGAGTAAATTCAATCCAGATTATCGGGTTCGAAGAATATCCATTTAATGACAGGAATCTGTTTCTTCAGGTCGGATTCGCAGATATTAATATTACTGATAAGCTGATCAACAGTATTAACTTTCGTCATCTTTACTTTTACAGCCAGCATTACCTGTGCGCCCAGCTGTATTGTTATCAGGTTAAGTACCTTGTCAATTTCCGGGCGGGATTCAAGGAAAGATCTGATCGCTTTGTTGGTTTCGTTATCAGCGCTTTGCCCAATCAATAAGCCTTTTACTTTTGCAGCCAGAAAAAATGAGACCAGGATAAGTAAGACCCCGATTCCAATGCTTCCCAGAGCATCAAAAAGAGGGTTTCCTGTTATCATCGCCAGAACAACAGAGAT
Organism: Bacteroidales bacterium; assembly: GCA_016715075.1. Lineage (GTDB taxonomy): Bacteria > Bacteroidota > Bacteroidia > Bacteroidales > VadinHA17 > LD21. The sequence continues at coordinate 25,278 of JADKBK010000001.1, read as the reverse complement.
AAGAGCAAATAAAAGGCCAAGCAATGCTGCAACATCTTCACCTAAAACAACTATCAGTTCACTCTGACGGCTGTTTTTGACCCAGGTCCAGAGTGATTCATTTCTTCTTATCTTATTGATTTGGGTCAGACAACCATACAGAGAGGCAGCTTCCAGAATCATGCTGACAGATAATACAACAATAGCAATTAACGGATTCTTCAATCCTTCATGGGTACTCACCTTGTGAATACCCTCGTAAACCGAGAAGAGACCACCCATGCTGAATAAAATCAGGGCTACAATAAACGACCAGAAATAAATTTCCTTCCCGTGTCCCAGAGGATGCTCTGTATCGGCTACCTTCTTTGCCTCTTTTAAACCAAGAAATAAAAGTCCCTGATTTCCGCAATCGGCAAAGGAGTGGATCGACTCAGCCAGCATAGCACCTGACCCAGTTAAGACTGCGGCAACTGTTTTTGTAATAGCAATACCAAGGTTCGCCAGCAGGGCAAAAAGTATTGATTTTGTTGAAGCTTCCTGATGTGACATTTATTTAGAAGATCTAATATTAATATTATTCCAAATTTACAGATTGTTACAATCTCCCGGTTTAACTCTGCGAATTATATCTGCTCGCCCTGGCTGCAACGGCAGACAGATGTGAAATAAAAATGAAGAACTATCACAGAGAGGTACAGAGGAATCACAGAGAGACACAGAGATAATTGATCTTATTGTGAATATTCATCTTTACCTTGAAATTATATACCATAAGGTTTTATACTGAGCCCCGATACCAAAGCTGGATTCACTCCCCTTCATGGAAACCGGGATTTCATTTAACCTGTTACCGGCAGGATCAAGAGCAAAGACAGTGAACTTATCCATCCCCTTAAAAATAATCTCTGCTGGTATACCCTCAGCAATAGTCGGAGATTTACCCCAATCGCCACCGAGGGTTGTTTTGCCTGCATCCCATTTCCAGCCGGTATTTTCAACCCTGCCTGCAGCAACAAGCAATACCCTTGAGGATTGTTCGACCGGTTTGCCATCAAGCGATGTTAAGGTAATGGTAGCCCAGTTATACCGTGTTGTGTCCATAGCAATAGTAACATTGCCAAGTTCAATATTTTTTCCGCCGATATAGCCTATAGCAGCTTTTGCCGAGGGGGAATTGATCTTATATACAGCATTTATGGAATCCCTGTTGTCCCAGATAATCTCACCCGTTTCACTCTCCCATGGTCCGGCCGAAGCAGTGACAGGCTCCGATAATTTAAACTCTGAAGCTTTCACATTCACATTTACCGGATGTTGTATTGCCAGACCCGGTGATGCTCCTGCATCCTGCCATACATATTTCATATTTGACCCATGTAATCTGATCTTATCACCAGTCTTTACCATGTTTTCAAGGACTGAAGCAGGAGGGAGATCAAGCTGGACAGTGTGCGTGCCGGGCTGAACCGCTCCCATCCTGAAGAGTACGGCACCCGCCGGGACAAATATCTGCTTCAGCGGATGGCCTGCACTTGAGAAGAAATTATCGATACGTCCGCCATCATACGGGGCGTCAAAAGTAAAATGATATATTCCGTCAAAATCCTGGAAGGCAGCAAATGAATTGAGCATAGGAAACATTTCAGCACAAAAGAAGGTTGGAGCCGGATGATCATATTCGCTTATTGTCAAAGGCATGCCTGCAATACGATGTTGAGCAAACCATGTCAGTGTGCCTGTCTGTTTATCGGTGACCATTGATGAATTCCGTATAGTCCAGTTGGTGGAGGACCAGCTTTTGCCCGGAAAATCGGGATGCTCCCAATAAGAATGCATATCATCAAAGTCTGATACCTTGGCTTCGCGCGAAACACCCTGTACTCCGCTGTAATAAGCCTGTGTCTCTGCGATATTGGCTTTAACCTTTAACTCTTTTTTAAAGTAGTCCATCATCTCCCTTGCATAGGAGAGTTCCCTTTCCATCAGGAAGCCCCAGAGCATCTCCTTTTGAGTGACAGGGGTCTTTTCAGTATAATTGGCTATAACAGACATCAGGTCATTGCTAAACCCTTCCTTCTTAAGATACTCCGGGTGCGCACCTATCCACTCCTTCCACTGCTGCAGCAAGGCCGTTTTATGATCCTTGTTGAGTTTCGTCAGCAGGCTCCAGTTGGAAATAAGGGAATTCTCATTGTTTATTTCTACAAATGCCACTGCCGGCTCTTCAACATAAGTTGTCCCTGTATAAGGATTTTTGTGAGTAAGTAATTCCTTAGCAAATTCCTTCTGCATCTCAATATATGGTCTGTAAAACTGATCTATTGCTTTACCGTAATTAAACTGATCTATTCCTTCATAGTCACACCCCGGATACTCCCTTGATACATGGGTATTAATATTGCTGTAAATCCCGTGCAGCTTAAGCTGATAAACCAGCCAGTCAAGCTTGTCCAGCTGTCCCGGATCCAGTTCCTTTTTTGAAGCATCCCATATTCCATCAGGAACAGACTGATTATCCATATGATGAAACCTGACAACATTCATACCCAGTTTTCTCAGTCTGCCGGCAATCAAAACAGCTGTCGGCTTATCCGGAAAAGCAGAAGAAAATGTGAGATTAGTTCCGAAAAACCTGATCCTTGATCCTTTGCCATCAACAAAATGACCGTTCTCAACCTTTACAAAACCTGACGCCCCTGCAATTCCTTCATTAAGGAATGACATATCCACTTCATTATGCGTTGTGTCGGAATCCGGAATTACAAATTCGAACCAACCATACTCCCGTCCTGCTTCAGGAGTTTTCCTGCAGGTTGTAAACAGAATAATAACTGAAACTGAGATCAACAAAAGGAGGGTTAAAGACGTTGGGTAAATGCGTTTCATACTTATAAGGGTTAGGTATAAAAATATTGATATGCATAAATCGAAGAACAATTTACATTAAAGTTTTAACTTTAAGTAAAGTCAAATGCTCTTTTTTTTATTATCAGCATGTAATCAGCAGTCTGGATTTCAGGGATGCAGAACCTTATGGATAGCGTTCAGAAGGCTGGTGGAATCCACCTTGCTGTCCTGGGTTATCTCCCATATCATGATCCCGGAAAAATTATTTTCGGCAACATAACTTGTCTTTTCAGCCATTGTGGATATGCCGTCATAATAAATGTTATTCACGCGGTCATATTTATAGGCGTCCGGAAACTGATTCAAAATCTCTGAATATTTCAGCAAATATCCCCCTGCATGATCGAAATCCTTTCCATAGAAGGGTACTCCCAGTAATATATGCTCTTTTGGCCAGCCCCTGTAATTAACCCAGTAAGCAAGGCCGGTAGAATTAATTGTATTGCCCGATCCAATGGCATCAGCAAAAGCGGAATGCGGACCAGGTCCAGTCCATGTTCCCGAAAAATCATAGCTCATTACCATAAGTTGATCCACATAGTCAGGGATCTCATCCATGAAGTGTTTACCACCCCAGTCTGAGGCGCCCAGATCAATTGAAATACCAAGTTGAAAAGGAGAAAGCTCGCTCTTCAGTTCTTTAACAATTGTAACAAGTGCGTTGGATTCGGCAGGCACTACAACATTATTTTCATAACCTGACCAGTACTCCCAGTCTATGTCAACGCCATCCAGACAGTTTGCAAATATAAATTGCCTTACCTCTTTTATGAACAGATCTCTTGCTTTAGCATTAGTAGCCATTACTGGAAAATTATTAGATGCCTCAGCCCCTCCAATGGAAAAATAAATCTCAACTCCATTAGCATGTGCACTGTCAGCAAGCTGCTGTATTCCTGTAAGCCCGGAAGTATTAATTGTTCCATCGGCATTTGGCTCTGCAAAGGCATAAACAACACGTGTAAGCTTTTCCCATGGAATATCTCTTACAGGCATTTCACCTGTTGTCCAGGATGGATAAAATCCTACCACCTGGTAATCGTATGTTTTGGGAATAAATGAGGATGAGCATTCCGGTTTAGTAAGGTAACTATCCTTGATGACCTCATCCTTTTTACATGAGAATAAGGAGAACAATGAATAAAACATGAAAAGTATTATAAGATCAGACCGGTTTATCATATTGTACAATAAATTAAATGACGTAATATTCAAATCAGCTGCTCAGCCTATCTATCCACCTTTTCTGCAGGGCATCAAGCTTACTGATTTGATTTCCTGTAAGATAAACGTCAGGTGTTTTACTCAGAATATCATTCACCTGTTTTTCTGCTTTCTCTTCAATTGAGTATGAGCCGCTGTTCTCCCATCGGCTTCTGTTACTTCTGTTTGGCAGATCAGAATACCTGATCTCTTCCTGGAAATGTTCGAGTGTATGTGCAGATTCAAGAAATGAACTGCTAAAAGCAATCTCCTTTATCAGGTCAAAAGCCAGGTGCTCTTCATCAACTTTAAATCTCTCAGAAAACCGTTTGCAGGTACCTGCCAGTTCATTGTCGATAACAGCTATTTCGGGCGATATTGTCTTTGATGTTTCAATATTGCCTATACCCCAAACCATATTAACCTTACCAAGTGTATGAATCAGTGAAGTCAGCATTTTTTCCGAGGACGCCTGGGAATCGAGCATGGCAGAATCGCTGAGTGCCCAGGATGCAGAAGGCAATCCGTGGAAATGAGCCATTTCTGAACCTGCTGCCTGAAGCAGGGCATTTTCAGGTGAACCGGTCAGCACCAGGGTGGTCATCATATCGAAGACATGTGCAAACCCGGAATTATATATGCATGGCCTGCCAGGTTCAATAATCTGGTTAATTACAATACCACTCAGCACCTCTGCATCAGCCAGCGCCAGGCTGCCGGCAAGGGTTACCGGTGAGGTACCTCCGGCCAGTGGCTCGGAATTAATCATGACAGGAATGCCATATCCTCTGGTCCTGTAAAAGAGCTCCAGCGCTGTATCTGTCCAGGTCAGCGGACTCACAATACTGTATCCCAGAGTAAAGAACATATTATCTTTCAGAGGCTTCCCATCCAGAATAATATCTGCCATCTCTATTATAGCCTCAGCTCCCGAAGGAGTATAAATACAGGGCCTGATATGTTTTGGGGAATACTGGGCTGCAATCCTGAACCCGGCAAAGTCGCGGCAGGCAGGTGAAAATTCCTTCAGGCTGGTTCCAACAATTCCGGCAACATTTTCAAGCTTATCCACTACTCTTACAAATTCGGTGAATTCATTAACACCCATTTCTGTGACCTTTTTGGAGGCACCTCTAAGGTACTGAGTGGCGTTTGCTGTATAGTATAGTGTGGATCCTCCGCTCTTCATGATGGTTTCATTTCCCATGCGATCCTTTATCGCAAACTGCTTTGGCGTAAGCTTAAGATATTTATCTACCATTGCTTCAGGCAGAAAAACTTTTATATTGTCTGATTTGTCAGGCTCTGCACCGGATTCGAGAAGCAGGTCATAAATCTTTTTATTTCTTACACGGATACCAATTTCTGCAAGGATCTGTTTCCCGTTTTTGTGTATAAGGGCTTTTTCTGACGATGATAGAATCTGTAACATACTGATTAATTCTCTTAGGTTAGCTGATTATTTCTTTGTCTTAGATACAAATCGAAAAGTAGTAAATTAAAGCGATTATAAAAAACCAGGAAAATGAAAACTCCGGAGGACAATTCTCAAAAAGCTCCGGTTTAGGTATCATTCACAGGAACTGTAATTAATCATGTCTGAGACACTCTGCCGGATTTCTGGTTGCGATATACCAGGTATGCCAACTGATTGATAACAATGAAATCAGAATTGAAATTATTGAGAAATTGCGAATGGTCCGTGAGATTCCTCGCTCTGCTCGGAATGACAATTTAATATATTGTTAGAGAGGGAGAAGCGGCGATTCGTTACAAAATTTTATTAGAAAAATAAGCGTGGTTCGAATCGCCGCTTCTCCCTCTCTTCTCCTGATTATGAACTGTCATTCCGAACGCAGTGAGGAATCTCATGGATCTTATTCAATCATCGTTTAGTGCTGTTTTTCTGCGTATTATGGAGTTTGAATGCAGAATATTTTATAGTTGAGTACAAAAAGATAGCTGAACTTATGAGGAGTATTAAAGATGAACTGTTTATGTAACCGGAGATTCCTCATTAATCCACCTTTAGCTGATCACTTCTTCGTATTGAGAGCAGTTTGCGGTGGATTCTTTCGGAATTCCGAACGCAGTGAGGAATCTCATGTATCTTAAGTAGTCTGAGATACTCATCAGGTAGTATGAATTCAGAAGTATTAAACTGCTAAAAAAGATATCTTACAAATTAAGTCAGTCACGGGAAATTTGTAATTTAGAGTGAGTCTCACCAGATTAAAGACTATGCCATTGAGAATTCACTTATATTATGTCTATATATTAACAAATGCTTCACATAAAGTCTTATATACAGGCATTATAAATGACTTAGAAAGAAGATGTTATGAATACAAACATAAGTTGGTAAAGGGATTTACACAAAAATATAATGTTAATATCCTTATTTATTTTGAGATTTTTGAAGATATTGAACTGGCAATATCAAGGGAAAAACAGATAAAAGGATATTCCCGTTCAAAAAAAACAGCACTTGTAGAACAATTAAATAAAGATTGGGATGAACTATCCTATAATTAGAAAATATAAAAGAAACGCTATTTTAACCGGTATTTATCCTGAATCTCCGTAGCCTCTCTTATCTGTTCGGCTAGTGTCGGAAGGCTGAATTCATCAAGAATATCCTTTACCTTCAGATCCGGATCACGGCTTTCGATTGTCGCCCAGTTTTCAGGATGGTAGATTTTTATACGGATTCTTTGTCCATACTTTTTCTCAATATCTCCAAACTTCTGCACCTGCGGCCAGATCTCAAGAAAGGCCTTTTCAAGATTAACAGTGGCGCATACCCATCTCGCGAATTCACCATCGGATGCCACTACATCACCCGTAATATCAAGAATCCGTGCATCTTCTCCCGTGGCTGATACAATATAATACTGGTTCATCCATGCGTGATGGACAAGAGTATCACCAAAGGGACCCTGTGAAGGAAATAAGACCATTTCAGCGCCGGCTTCCTTCAGGAGCCGCCAGTTTTCAAACCATGATGCATCCATGCAGATCTGCATCCCTATTGTTCCGAAATCTGTTTTGAATACAGGTGGTAACAACGCTCCGGGTGTTATTCCTCCACCTTTATAATAAACATCAGGAAGTGTTTCTGTATCCGTAGGATGGATCTTATGGTATACGCCGGCTATCTCTCCCACCCGGTTAAGAAGAATAGAGCTGTTATAAAAATGCCCCTCCTTTTTTGTCACAATCGGACAAACTATATAACAATTATGCTTTTTTGCCATTTCAGCTATCCTTGCTGTGACAGCACCAGCAATATTTTCATCCTCGGCGATCTCATCCAGGGTCTTCATCTCTTCAACCCATGAGATCTGGAAGGTTTCAGGAAGACAGATAATATCGGGTTCAAAAGGATAGACACGCTCCATCCTCTCCAGGATATCTGTGATTCTTTTCTCAATACTCTTTTCAGGCCATAGACCCTTCAGGCTTATGGATGCCACGCATACTTCACGCGGAAGCCTGCTTTGATTCAGAATTCTCATACTATATTCTGTATTTGTCCTGCACTACCTCGGAAGCTTTGACATTTTCATCGACTGTCAGGATTTTAAACTCATTCAAAACATCTCTTACTTTAATCTTTGAATCGAGGCTCTCAATTGTAATAACACCAGTATTATCAAACACTTTTATGCCCAGGCTGCTGCCATATTTATTGAAAAGATCAGGAAGCCTTTCATTTGTTGGCCAGGTATCAGCGTTTAACTTCTCAAGGTTGATATCTGCCCATGTATATCTGACGAAAGTACTGCTGGAATGCAGATCATTCCCTGACATATCGATTACCCTGGCATCACTGCCTGTAGCCGAGATAACATAACAACCATATCTCCACGCAAAATAGTTGAGTATTCTTCCCCCTGGAAACTGTGAAGTGAAGAGGATGATCTCAGCGCCCTGCTTCTGGAAATTTTCCCAACCATCCTGCCAGTTGGCATCATAACAGATCTGAATGCCTACTTTTCCAAAGTCAGTCTCAATCACAGGCTGGTTCAGGGCGCCAGGAAGAATCCCGATAGTTTCCTTTCCAGGTGTACCAGTTATGATCTCATCTTTAACAGGATGCATTTTATTATACGCACCAGCAATGTTTCCTTTCCTGTCAATCAGCAGACAGCTGTTATAGAAATTACCAGCTTTCTTTGTATAGATCGGACAGGCAACATAGCAGTTATTCTTCTTTGCAAATTCTGCAATCCTGCCGGTCACCGGACCTGGAGTTATTTCATCCTCTGCGATTTCGCTCAGAACGACCTGTTCCTCGACCCAGCTCGTGTCAAAAAGCTCAGGCAGGCAAACCAGATCGGGATGAAGGCCTGCAACATTTTCCATCCTTTCGAGCATTCTCTTTATCCTTGACTCCCTTGTTCTATCGGGCCATAGTCCCTTCAGATCTATACTTGCCACTGATACCCGCCTCGCCATTTTTCTACTTTCGGCAGGCTCTGACGGGGCACAGGCAGAAATTGACAGACCAACCAGTCCGCCTCCAAGTCCGGCCGAGCTCTGTCGGATGAAATTCCTCCGGGATACACTCCTTATTTTCTCCATCTGGATAACTGTTGAATCAATTAATAAAAATTAAAAATGATGAAAGTGCCACAAGGACGACGAGAAGGAACCTTAAATAAAACCCTAACCAACAAAATATGGAAGTTTGGTTACATTGGGATCGAAGTTCAGTTTCACTCTTATCTTTTCAGCATCAGCGGCAGACAGCAGAGGTTCTTTTCCAACCTCAACGCATGATTCAAGAGGGGCAAACCCATCCATTCCTACATTGGCAACAGAAAAAGGAAGAGTAAGAGCATATCTCAAAAGATCATCTCCTGTCACATTTCCTATAAGAGCATTCTGTCCCATTATTTTTATCGCAATTATTCCAAGGTCTCTATTAAGTGCCTGAGGAATAAGATTGTCCTCATTGCCGTTAAATCTGGCAGCATTAATAACGCACATAACTACGTCAAGATCAAATTCCTTAAAACATTTCTGAGATGCATCATTCCATTTATGGTATGAGAAACAGATATGTTTTACCACCCCCTGGTCCCTGAGTTTCAGGAATGCCTTATAACCTCCTGAAGGGCTGAGCAGGGTATTTACATCTTCCAGCTGGTCTATGCCATGCATGGTATACATATCCAGATAATCAGTCTTTAAGGTTTTAAGTGAGGTTTCAATATCTTTCATTACTCCGTCATATGTTCTCTCCAAAGACTTAGAGTTGAGAAATATCTGCTTCCTGTATTTCGGAGTCAGGAATTTCCCATAGCGCTCTTCAGATACCCCTTTGCCATAAATCCTGGCTGAATCAAAGTAAGTTATACCAAGGTTAATTGCGTGATCGATATGCTTTTGAAGCATGTCATCATCTGCAACCCAGTTACAGTATCGGGAGCCTGATCCAAAACCTATGCAGGAGACCATTCTGTTAGTCCTTCCAAGCCTTCGTTCCGGAAGCTCTCCTGCCTTTTTGAGAGGATTTTCAGAAGGTTGCAGGGATGAAGCACCGACAATCCCCGGAAGCATTGCAGCAGTTGTGGTTACAACTGCTGTCTGTAAAAATTTTCTTCTTGTGAAGTTTGTTTTCATAGTCTTTACTTCTTGATTTTTCCGGCATTCTTATGTACTTTATCAATAGCCATTGCTATATCATCCATGTCAGATTTGGATCCGAGAAGCATTGACTGGGAAAGCCAAACAGCTTCTTCGTTGCACAGCTTGTCATTCTGAGGACATTGGTTTTTCGCTACGAAGCTCTTAAAATCAAGCATTTCTTTTGGATACATTTTCTGATAATTCTTTGATTTAAATGCATCATCAAGATATGGCATACTGTTCAAAGTCCCCCCATATCCTGCAGAACATGGAATTCCCTCTGCACTGAGTGCATTTAAAAACTCTGATCTCTGCATGCCCTGAAATTCTTCCTTCTTATATCTGAAGGGGAAGAGGTGGAATGATGCTCTTGTAACGTTATCATAAAGTTTATAGGGTACAATACCTGGAATATCCTTTATCTGAGATTTCAGATAGGCTGCTCTTTCATTGCGGATAGTTGTATGAGCATCCAGTCGTTTCAGCTGGGCCAGCCCGATAGCTGCCTGATATTCAGTCATCCTGAGATTATTAGCTGCAATTACATATTGCCCGCCAACCTGATCGACCATTTTACCATATGCCCTGCCGCAATTGTGATAGGAAAAACATTTGTCAATAAAGTCCTCATCATTGCTTACAATAGCCCCGCCTTCACCAATAGCAAGATGCTTTGAATTCTGAAAGCTGAAACATCCTGCATTGCCAAAGGTGCCAACTTTTTGGTGATTAACTTCGGCCAGCCATGCCTGGCAGGCGTCTTCCACCAAAAGTAGTTTATGCTTATCCGCGATTGCCTTTATTCTTACAATATCTGATGGTAAGCCAAGAATATGAACAGGCAGAATTACTCTGGTACGCGGAGTGATTTTGGCCTCAATTTTATCGGGATCTATCTGGAAGGTTGCAGGGTCAACGTCAACAAAAACCGGCATTGCTCCAACTTCCAGAATTGCCGATATGGTAGCAATAAATGTATATGGGGTTACAATTACCTCATCGCCTCCTCCAACACCAAGCATTCGCAGTGAAACAATAAGTGAATTTGTCCCGTTAACGAGTGCGAGACATCGCTTTGCTCCTATTGCCTGTGCATATTTTTCTTCAAATTCCGTAACTACCCCCCGTTCCAGACCAGCCCGGCACCAAACACCACTGCGAAGTACTTCTATAACACTCTTTTCGTCCGTTTCAATATCCCATATCGGCCATCCAGGCCAGGTTTCGTACGGACAGGATCACCGCCAAGCACAGCAGGGACTGACGCTTCTCTAACAAAGTTGGAGTAGATGGTGGGAGTAATGCCCATAGCAAATATTGCTCCAGCACCTGTAAGTGAGTTTTGTTTTACAAATTCACGCCTAGAAAGTTTTTTGCCTGACATACTAATTGCATTTTAAGTTTTATAAATAAAAATATTCTCCAAGTAAAAAAAAACAGTATTTCAATCAGTTGGTTGTAGTGCAATTTAGCAATAATATAAATTATACTCTATCTTTATACTAAATTTAGCGATAAAATACAATTGGTTAATTCTCATTGCTTAATATTTCGAAGGAGTATTACTGTAACCTGCATAAAAGAGTGGTAATCCTTAATTAAGTTTCCATTCAGAATCAGGGCTTCACCACCCCAATAAAAAAGCCAGATCATAAGGTGTTTATTTGTAATCTTTTATAACATGTTATCATTGCTTATCTTTACTAAAAATGCTCCTTAAAATATATAAACCGGAAATCTTTCAGGGCAATCTGACGATGCTTAACTATTTTGAAGGATGGTACTTTAAGCATGTTTCCAGTGATCTCCAACAGGTATGGTCGTTCATTCCGGGGATCGCACTCACCAGTCACGATCCGCATTCATTCATTCAGGTCATAAATGGCATTACCGGACAGACAGAGTATATTAAATATCCTATGGAACAATTTACATGGGAGAAAAACACTCTTTATCTGAAAATAGGCGATTCAGTCTTCACCGATAAGTACATTGACCTGAATATTGAACATGAAAATCTTAAATTGACAGGCCACATTGACTATAATAATATTGTAAAATACCCGCAGACTTTTTTTTCTCCCGGTATTATGGGGTGGTATTCATTTGTGCCTGCTATGGAGTGCAAACATGCCATAGTATCAGTAAATCATTATCTCAAAGGTGAAATAACCGTTAATGGCAAATCAATCGTACTCGATGCAGGGAAAGGGTATATTGAAAAAGACTGGGGAACCTCATTTCCTGAAGCCTGGATCTGGATCCAATGCAATAATTTCTCTGACCCTGGAACATCATTTACATTCTCTCTGGCAAAAATTCCGTGGCTGGGCCGCTTTTTCATGGGCTTTATAGCTTTTATTTACACTAAAGGAAGATTCTTCCTTTTCAGTACTTACAACAAATCCACTATAACCCATATCGAACATGACACTTCATCGATTACTATATCACTGCAAAACAACAAATCTGTTCTCAGGGCAAAAGTCGTGAAGAACAATTTCGGCGAACTCAGGGCTCCTGCTTCGGGAGATATGTCAAGACGGATCAAGGAAAGTATTGACTCAACAATTGATCTGACCCTTCATGATAATTCCGGAAACCTTATTTATGAAGATTCGGGCAAAAGAGCCGGACTGGAAATCGTGGAAGAAATTTTCAGCTATATCCAGACCCTCTGAATTCTTCGCCCAGATTTCGCAATTATGATCGTTAAATTCTTTTAACCACTGAGTTACACAGAGTATTCACTGAGTTACACTGTTTTTTTCTACTATCATTTACTCCGTGGTTAAAAGCGCAGGGCGCAGGGCGAAAAGCGCAGGGCGAAGAGCGCAGGGCGCAGGGCAAAAGGAACGATGACACATAGACTTCATGACTCCTTTAAACTCTGTTGTTAATAAATTATTAATCGAATATACACCATGAATCACTCCTTGCAGCTCAGTGGTTAAAAGCGGGCGCAGGGCGCAGGGCGCAGGGCAAAAGGAACGATGACATATAGACTTCATGACTCCTTTAAACTCCGTTGTTAATAAATTATTAATCGAATATACACCATGAATCCCTCCTTGCAGCTCAGTGGTTAATAATTCATAAAAAAATAATCTCTTATAACCAATAACCAACATTTAAGGGAAGAAATAAATTCAAACCCTGATATGTTTATGTAAATCAATAGTTGACTTTCTAACGCGAATTAATTTACTTTACTCTGGAATGATACCCGGAAATGAAAACTTTGAAATGATATGAGAAAACTCTTAATCCTCCCTGCTTTATTAATTGCCTTCAGCTGCTCCCAACAGCAGAGCGGAAAGACAAAAATAGGAACCTCCACTTCTGAGATAACCGCTAATATCGTTAATGAAAAATTCGGGGGTGTAGGGTTTCATGTATTCGACCATGTGCATAACGGTCCAAGGTGGCATTATGAGCAGGTCTTTGCAAAAAGATGGAAAGAGCTGAATCCTTCATTTGTCAGACTGAATGACGATCCTGCCTGGGACTTTAAAAAAATCGACTCAATCTCCAAATACCTTGAAGTAATGAAGGAGACAAACACTGAGATCTATTTTACATCCTGGAACACGGATGAAATAAAGAAATACAGGACTGAAAAGGAGTATGTAAAGCATGAAACTGACAACCTTGAATACCTGAAAAAACAAAAGGGTTTTAAGAATATAAGATATTACTGCATGGCCAATGAATTGTCGCTCGATAAATGGGCCTCAATGGTGGATGATCTTGAATATTTCAGGAAAGTTCAGGGTCTGTTCTATGATGAATTCAAAGCCAGAAACCTGGACATCAATCTCCTTGCAACTGACTCATCTCCAATCGAGTACTGGCATACAATTCAATGGGCATCGGAGAACATGGATAGTATAACCGGAATTTACGGAGGACACCACTATATTAACAACTACGATCTTTTTGATAATTCATTTTATAAATTCTTCCTGGATAAAATGAAGTGGGGATCCGGATTAGCCAGGAGTAAGAACAAAAGATTCATCGTTGGTGAATTCGGCGCTAAACAGAACAGCAACATTATTGATTCAGTGAGGCATGATGCATGTATGTATAATAACACCCCTCTTGAAAACTATCTGGGGATACAGGTTGCAGAAGCCATAATAGCAATGATAAATGGAGGGATTTACGCCTGCGGCTACTGGACTTTCAGTGATTTCCCCTCTAAATACAACAGCCACTACATAAACAAATGGGGGCTTTTCAGATGGGAAGTGGATAACTATACTACAAAACCCAGCTATTACTGCATAGGCTTGCTTACCAGGTTTTTCAGAGGGCCAGCTGAGGCATATGAAGTTGTTTCTTCCGATTCGCTCATAAGAATAGCTGCAATAAAAAACCTTGAAACCGGAACTCTCTCAATTGCAGTGGTCAACAGGAATGATGATCCGGAAAAGCTCAGCCTGAAGATGGTCGCTTCTGATGGTGGAAAACCCTTCAGAAAATATCTGTATGATCCTGCAGATGTGCCTTTCAACTACTTTGGAGACCTGCAATCATATTCCGGAAAAATAGCATTGCAAAAAGGTTTCCTGTCTGATACCCTGCCGCCGCAATCGCTTGTGGTTTATACAACAGCATATGACGATGATCCTCCTGCTGCTGTTGCCGGTCTGAAATGGGAGATAAGGAAAATTGAGGATCGCGACCGGGCTGTTCTTGACTGGGAACCAAATAAGGAGAAAGATTTATGCTATTACCGCATCTACAGGTCGGAAAAACCGGAAGTGGAAATATCGCCCAGAAAACAGATAGCTTCAACTGTAAGTAACCAATATATAGATAAATCCGTGCACAATATGCCAGCATATTATTACAGGGTGATTGCGGTAGACCAATCAGGAAACGGCAGCAAATAGAATATCAATTATTATAAACATTTGAAGTTGTCAAATGTTATAAGTCCATCAATTGATATAATATGGATAATAATTTTAAAAGTATAGCCGCAATAATCCCGCCCCTGAATTTCATATGGTAGGTGATGGATTCAGGGTACATAACTTCTTTCCTTCCGATTCAAGAATCGGATTGGATGGAATGAGCCCATTTTTTCTTCTGGACTATGGCTCAAAATGGAACGTACCACCATCCGATAAGCCAAGAGGTGTTGGCGTCCATCCACACAGGGGATTTGAAACCGTAACAATTGCCTATCATGGGAAAGTTGCCCATCATGACAGTACCGGCAACAGCGGAGTGATAGGTGAAGGTGATGTACAGTGGATGACAGCGGGAGCAGGAGTCCTTCACAAGGAATATCATGAGAAGGAATTCAGTAAAAAAGGAGGAGTGATGCAGATGGTCCAGCTTTGGGTCAATCTTCCTTCGAAATATAAAATGACACCTTCAAAATACCAGGCAATAGAAAATTCAATGATGGGCAGACATATTCTGGATGAAAATGGCAGTTTTATTGAGGTCGTAGCAGGAGAATACAATGGAACAAAAGGTCCGGCAACAACATTTTCGCCTGTAAATCTTTTTAATGCAAAGCTGAAAAACGGATCACAGGCAGAATTCCACTTTGGCAGTAATACCAACTCCGGAATATTGGTCATAGATGGAGAAGTCAGGGTGAATGAATCTAAAACTGTTCCACAGGATAATTTTGTATTATTCGGACAAAGCGGTGAGAAATTCACCATAGAAGCTGTTAAAGAGAGTGTGGTACTGATACTCAGCGGAGATCCGATCAATGAGCCAATAGCATCATACGGTCCATTCGTTATGAACACACAGGCTGAAATAAAAGAGGCCTATGATGATTTTTACAATGGTAAATTCGGTCATCTGGAAGACTGATATCAGTATTTCCGGAAAGTAACAAACAACTGACACAAGTCATCTTTTTCTGCCGTCCATTATCAGTACATTTGAAAAAAACTGATATGGCTATCAAAGTCATAAGACCTGAAACACTTGTAACTACAAGACTCGTTAAGAGCGAGGACCTCAACCATCACGGCACTCTCTTTGCAGGAAGGACTGCTGAATGGTTTGTTGAATCAGGCTTCATAGCTGCAACATCATTACTTAATCCGCAGAGCGTTGTGTGTCTCAATGTGCATGGAATGTACTTCACCAAACCTGCCAGATCAGGTGATGTCCTGAAATTCTCATCTGCTCTTGTCTATACAGGCAGGACCAGTCTTACTGTATATATACATGTTGAAAAGAGAGGTGATGAGAAACCATTGGTTGACGGGTTTGTCACTTTCATCCATGTTAACGAAGAAACTAAGCCGGCTCCACATTACCTTGTTGTTGAACCAGTCTCGGATGAGGAAAAAAATTTATTTGAAACAGCGAAGAAGTTGAGAGAAAATCAAGCTGCCCATAAATATTGATATTCAGGATCTCTTACTGTTTTTTCTGGCTTTTATAACCAGGTATACTGTAAACAAAATACCGAGTACCAGGAGGATATGCCCGACATAAGGGAATATCTGATCCCTTATCTCATAAAGGATAAAAACCGATAATAGCAAGAATAATATTCCAGATTCCGGCACCTGCAAAAGTGTAAAGCATAAAATCACGCAGATTCATCCTTGCAAGACCTGCAGGTATTGAAATGAGGTGACGAACACCCGGGACAAGCCTTCCGATAAATGTTGATGTTTTGCCATTCCTTATAAAAAACTCCACTGCATGAACAACCTTTTCTTTTGATAATAAGAAAACCTTGCCCAGTCTTGAATCAGCGAGCCTGTAAACTATTGGCCGCCCGAGGTAATAGGCCAGGGTATAGTTGATCAGTGAACCACACAAAGCGCCTACTGTACCGAACAGAACCACCAGGAAGACATTAAGTTCACCCTGGCCTGCCTTATAGGCTGCAAATGGTACCACCACCTCCGAAGGCAATGGAAGAAAAGTGCTCTCTATCGCCATAAGCAGAGCTACTGTGAAATAGTTAAGATTGGACATGTACCAATCGAACAGTGAATGAAAAACATCCATCATATTTCCTAAATGAATTATTACAAATTAATCCTTATTGGATACTGGCAATATTAATCTTTTTAAATGATTCTGAACAAAGAAAAGGGAACTCAGTTCAGGATTTTCCCTTTGTCCTTAGAATCAATCTTGTCGATTGGTCATATGTAAAATATTTCCAGGCCCAGTTAATAAAAATAACAAGTTTATTTTTAACACCGACAATGCTCATAAGGTGAACGAACATCCATACAAACCAGCCAAAGATCCCCTGGAAATTAAAGAACGGAAGTTCTACAACTGCAAGATTCTTACCAATTGTAGCCATAGTACCAAGATCTTTATACATGAACTCCTTAAGCGGCTTATTGTGCAACATCCTTTCAAAGTTTTTTGATAATGTTACAGCCTGCTGAATTGCAACCTGTGCTACCTGTGGATGACCTTTAGGAAATTTATCCACTGCCATAAATGCAATATCCCCGAGAGCAAAGATGTTCTCATAACCTTTTAATTTATTGTACATGTCTACAATTAATCTGCCATTTCTGGCATATGAGTCTGAGTGCAGCCCTTTAATTACATTGCCTTTAATACCTGCAGTCCAGATAATCATCCCAGTCCTGATGCTTTCTCCCGGTTCTATAAAAACAGTATGTTCATCACACCCGGTAGCTTTTGTCAATGTCAATACCTTAACTCCTGTTTTTTCGAGAAACTCTTTCGCTTTATCCGAAGATTTTTGAGACATCATATTAAGTAACCTGTCTGCAGCTTCAATAAGAAAAATCTTTGCCCTTATCTTTTTCAGCTCAGGATAATCTTTTGGAAGAACATATTTGTTCATCTCAGCAAGGGCACCGGCGATCTCTACCCCTGACGGGCCGCCTCCTATTATTACAATATTCAGAAGCATTTCACGCTGAGATTCATCCTCAGCCACAAGTGCATTTTCGAAATTCATCAGCAGATTATTTCTAAGATCAATCACTTCTGCAATTGTCTTCATAGCTTTTGAATGCTGCTGCATCTGTACCGATCCGAAAAATGAATTTGTGGCGCCATGTGCAAGAACAAGGTAGTCGTAATCTACAACCCCTGCACTGGTCAATAGTTGATTATTTATTGTATCCACCCCTTTTACTTCACTTTTCCTGATATGAAAGTCATCATATTTCTGAAAAATCTTTCTCAGCGGAAAGAGTACTGAAGTTGCCTCAAGGCCTGCTGATGCTACCTGGTAAAACAAAGGTGGAAACTGATGGTAATTATGCTTGTCAATTATCACTACCTGAAAGCCCGAATTTTTAAGTTTCCTTCCCAGAGTCAGTCCGGCAAAACCACAACCTACAATTACTATACGTTTCTTATCTACCTTAGGAACATTTATCATAACTTAGATCAAAATATACGAATACAAAACTATCTAATTTTTATGAGGAGTATATGATTGTTCAGGGTGAAATTAATTGCTCACTATTTGATTATTTGATATATTGAGCCCAAAATCACTCATATCATTGCTGGTGGATAATGCAAAGTCTTTTAAACCGTTATATAAAAAATCAAAATAATTAAGATACGATGAAGAAAATTATTCTTACAACATTTGTTCTTTGCACATTTCTTTCATACATCAATATGTCTGCCCAAAACAGCACAAAAGAAGAAGCAGCACAGGAGAAAGCAATCCAGTCACTTATTAAAAAGATGACTCTCCAGGAGAAAGTCGGTCTTTTGCATGCGAATTCCAAGTTTTATGTAACTGGAATTAAGCGTCTGGGCATTCCTGAATTGGCCCTCTCAGACGGTCCGCACGGAGTCCGTGCGGAAATTAACCGCGACAACTGGGCGTATGCAGGATGGACAAATGACTCCTCTACATGTTTTCCAACAGGCACGGCTCTCGCTGCCAGCTGGAACCCGCAGCTCTCTGCCGAACGTGGAATGGTACTGGGAGAAGAGGCCCGGTACAGGAAGAAGGATATCCTGCTGGGACCAGGTATTAATATTATACGCTCACCACTCTGCGGCCGTAATTTTGAATATATGAGCGAAGATCCATTTCTTATCTCATCTTTGACAGTACCCTACATAAAGGCTTTGCAGTCGAAAGATGTTGCTGCAAGCGTAAAACATTATATTGCCAATAACCAGGAAGAGAACAGGGTCACAGTGGATGTATCAATGAGCGACAGGGCCCTGCACGAAATTTATCTGCCCGGTTTCAAGGCAGCTGTTCAGGAGGGTGGATCCCTTACTGTGATGGCTGCATATAATAAGTTCCGTGGCGACTGGTGCTCCGAGAGCAATTATCTCGACCGCGAGATCTTACGTACAGAACTTGGCTTTAAAGGAGTCCTGATGACCGATTGGAACGCGGCTCACAGTACAATAAAAGCTGCTCTGGCAGGACTGGATCTGGAGATGGGCACAGATATCAAGGACTACAATGAATGGTATTTTGCCAATCCACTGATAAATGCAGTAAAGGAAGGTAAAGTTCCTGTGAGCATTATTGATGAAAAGGTTGCAAATATTCTCAGGGTAATGATGAAAATAAAAATGCTGGATGAAAAGAACAGGGCAAAAGGTTCAATGAATACTCCCGCTCATCAGCAGGCAGCCTATAAGTCAGCAGCAGAAGCAATAGTACTGCTCCGGAATAAAAATGCTGTTTTACCTGTCGATTTTACCAGCATTAAATCAATAGCTGTTATCGGAGATAATGCCACACGCAAGCATTGCAGCGGCGGACTGAGTTCAGAGATCAAGTCACTCTATGAAATAACCCCTCTTGACGCTCTGACAAAAAAATATGGGAACTCACTCATAATAAACTTCGCCCAGGGCTATGAGAAGCAGTCCAAATTTGCAGAGGGAAGCAATATAGGGCAGTACGATACAAAAAAGATCGACTGGAAGCTTATCGATGAGGCGGTATCGGCTGCAAAAAAATCGGATATTGCCGTTATCTTCTGCGGATTAAACCATGATTTTGATACTGAATCCTTTGACAGGATAGACATGAAATTGCCATATGGGCAGGAGACACTGATCAGGGAGGTGGCGAAGGCAAATCCACGTACGATAGTGGTAATTATTGCCGGTTCACCTCTCGAAATGGCAGGATTCTCTGAAAGAGTTCCGGCAATCCTGTGGTCATGGTTCGGAGGAATGGAGGCAGGCAATGCTGTTGCAGATGTCCTCAGCGGGAAGGTGAACCCATCCGGTAAACTGCCATTCACTATACCGGTAAGTCTTGAGCAATCGCCCGCACATGCACTTGGCAATTTCCCTGGAAGAGATCTGAAAGTAAATTATGAAGAGGACATTTTAGTAGGATACCGCTGGTTCGATACGAAAAATATTGTTCCCCAGTACCCGTTCGGATTCGGATTATCCTTTACTAGTTTTGAGATCTCCGGATTGCAGACAGATAAGAAGATTTACAACACCGGTGACGTGATTCATATAAGCTATACAATTAAAAACAGCGGTAAACTTTATGGTGCGGAGGTTGCCCAGATCTATGCCTCCGATCCTGTATGCTCTGTGCTGCGCCCTTCACAGGAGCTGAAAGGTTTTGAAAAAGTATTCCTGCAGCCGGGAGAATCGAAAAGTGTGAAGACAGATATCAAAGTATCAGATCTTGCCTTCTGGAATGAATCTCAAAAAAAATGGACAGTTGAACCGGGTGATTTTATTTTACATCTGGGCAACTCTTCAAGGAATATAATCGAATCAGCAATTATAAAAATCCAGTAACTTTGATTGAATTCATCTTAAATCTTCTCTTAACCTAAAATGATCATTGCAATGAAACAAAAAACCTCCCTTCTGTCCTTTTCTTCTTTTTTCGCGCTCATCCTGCTTTTTTCCTGCAAGACAAATTATGGTCCGGATATCTACAAGCCCGATACCAGCTTTAAGGTTGTAGGATACATAAGCGGCGGAAGCTTTGACAAACTAGATTCCATTGAACTGAACAAACTGACTTATCTGAACCTTGCTTTCGCAAATCCAGACAAGGAAGGATATCTTGTAATGGATGATAATGCCGATGTCTCAATTGGAGTCAACAAAGGGCATGCTGCAAATCTCAAAGTCTTCATCTCCCTTGGCGGAGGCGGAAGACCCGACACTGTCTTCTGGAAGGCAGCATTACAGCCAGGAAACAGATCCTCTTTCATTAAAAAAATTGTGAAATATGTGGAAGAAAACAACCTTGATGGTGTAGACGTGGATATTGAAGGTAATCTTTTCCCATATATTGGGTTTACCTATGGCCCCTTTGTCGTCGAATTAAAAAAGGCGCTTCATGCTAAAGGCAAAGGAATGTCATGCGCTCTCGGAGCTGTTGACCTTGATCCTGTTGTTACAAATGAAGCTCTTGAAGCGTACGACTTTGTCAATGTGATGGTTTATGATAAAACAGGCATCTGGAGGCCAAATGTAATAGGACCTCACTCTCCGTTCTCATTCGCCGAGGATGCAATTAAATACTATACAGTCGACAGAAAGATCCTGCCAGCCAATATTACCTTAGGTCTCCCGTTTTACGGATTTGATTTTACCCCGCCGGCCAGGTACATCAACTATTCTGAGATCATTAAACCGGATATTGCAAATGCCTACAGGGATTCAGTTGGAATGAGGTACTACAACGGTATTCCCATGATATCCCAAAAAGCTATGCTTGCAAAGAAATCATCTCTCGGAGGAGTTATGATCTGGGAGCTTTCCTGTGACACTTATGGAGATCTTTCACTCATGAAAGCGCTTGATCAGACGCTCAAGGCCGGTGATTGTACTGTGACTTCATTTTTTAAGGATGAAGATGGCGATGGCTTCGGCAATCCCTCAAAACCCTTCCAGGCATGTAATGCTCCTGAAGGATATGTAGCCAATATGGATGATTCCGATGATTCAAACCCAAAAGTGCATCCCTTAAAATAATAATTGTCGCCCGTATAGGGCTTGAAAGCATTTTTTGATGACCACGCCGGGCGATGCCCGGCGTTTTGGTATCACAGGCCTAAGGCCTTACAATTAAATTTCTGTCTCTTCTGTATCCGGCTATCCATTTGGGAAGTGCATTGTAGATTATAATGAAAACACAGCAAAGAATTGAGCAGGTAAGAATAAGATTTATCAGGCCTGGCATGAAGGTCGACGGCACCAAAACCTGGGGGAGATAGATATTTTTTATATTCAGGAAAGCGGCTGTTACTGTAGTCACCCCGACAAAAATCATTGGCAGTATTGTTACCCAGGCGTACCTGGCCCGTCCCCTGTTTATGATGAAGGATGTTCCTATAGCCAGGGCAATTGTTGCAAGCAGCTGATTTGCAGTTCCGAACATCGGCCAGATAGTTGAAACAGAACCGGTAAGGATGAAATATGCCCATGCAAAAACAAAGAGAAGGCTTGCAATGAGGTTTCCCGGCAGCCAGTCTGTTCTCTGAAATGGTTTATAAACCTTGCCCAGAGCCTCCTGCAGCAAAAATCTGCCGATACGCGTTCCTGCATCAATTGTTGTAAGAATGAACAGAGCTTCGAACATTATTGCAAAGTGATACCAGTATGACATCAGATGCTTCATCCCGGGAATGGAAGAGAAGATATATGCCATTCCGACCCCAAGGGAAACAGCTCCGCCTGTACGCCCTGCAATCTTCTCGCCGACACTGGCAGAGAGCTGGTCAAGATTAGTTTCGGTAAATCCCATCGCATGCAGCTGCGGCAATATTGCCTGAAGCTTTTCTACGGGAACATTTATCATGAAATAATCGAGAGGCAGGAGGCTTGTTGCAGCTATAAGAGCCATTATACTGACTGCCCCCTCGGTAAGCATCGATCCAACAGCAATAGTTTTTACATGCGACTCACTCATTATCATTTTTGGGGTGGTACCTGAACTCACAAGTGAATGAAATCCTGAAATAGCACCGCATGCAATTGTAATAAAAAGGTAGGGGAAAAGTTTTCCTGGAATGATCGGCCCTCCGCCATGAATAAACTCCGTGAATGCAGGCATTTTTATTTCAGGAGCAACAATGATCAACCCTATCGCCAGAAGTGCAATAACAGAAATCTTCATTATTGAACTAAGGTAATCGCGGGGAGAAAGTAAAAGCCATACAGGCAGCACTGATGCACAAAACCCATATGCAGCAAGAATTAGTGTCAGTGTACGGTGGTCGAATGAAAACCAGGAAGCGTATTGTGAACCAGGGATATAACGTCCGACAATAACTGCCAGGATAAGCATAATGACGCCAAATACCGTTGCTTCAAAGGTTTTGCCTTTACGGATCCTGAACATCCATAAACCCATAATAAGAGCTATTGGTATGGTGGCAGCAATTGTAAAGGTACCCCAGGAACTCTCGGCAAGTGCATTAATTACAACAAGCCCCAGTCCTGCCAGTGCTACAATAAGTATCAGAATGATCGCGAAAGTGGTAATCCCGCCGCTGAATTTGTTAATCTCTTCTTTTGCTATAAAAGCAAGCGACTTCCCGTCATGCTGAACAGATGCTGACAGTATTACAAAATCATGGACAGATCCGGCCATAACGGCTCCGACAAGCATCCATAAAAAACCGGGCATAAAGCCAAACTGAGCTGCCAGAACCGGACCGACAAGGGGACCGGCACCCGCTATTGCAGCAAAATGGTGTCCGAATAATACCCACTTATTCATCGGATAATAATTCTGTCCGTCAAACAGCCTGTTTGCCGGAGTAACAGCCAGATCGTTCCTTACAGCAACCCTGGCTGCAACAAAACTGAAATAGAACCTGTAAGCAAGGACAAAAAACAAAACTGTCCCGATTACAAATGGCATTGCATTCATATGTCGCAGGACCTTAAATTATTTTTAAAAGGAACAAAATACGAATTATAGAGTTCATGTCAATCTGAATTATCTTATTAATAATTTACGACACCAAAATGGTCAAAAAAGTCTATTCAGTTTTAATTGCACTTATTCGCTTTTCCACAGGATGATTAACAATAATTGGTACCTGTTCAACCATAGTGTTGGTGATATCAAGTTCCAGAGCCTTTACTTCGGGGATACTTAAATGATCGATCAACCGGTGGAGTGTCATGATAAAAGTTTCGGTATTTGACAATCTAAAATCTTTAAGCAGTATTCTTTCAATGAGTACATATTTAAAATCACCGGGTAATCCGTATTTCTTCATTGAATCATACCCGCTCTCGATTGTAATCTCGCCTGATTTGACGAGGTCCTCAAGGACCTCCCTGAAATAGAGATTTATCTTTGTATCCACCTTGAACCCGATATGAAAATCAATTCGGATAAGGACGCCGGGGATTATGTGATTAACATTATAATCAAACCTGTTAGGCTCATCTACCCTGTCAACATGAAGTAACCAGTATCTGTCAGCTCTTTTGGGGAATTTATTGAAAATGGAATACAATATTTTGGATTCAACCTGATCCTGCCTGTTAGCTTTGATCAGATAGACCAGGTTGGTTGCAAATTTAGGAACAGTCTCATCCTGTCGCAGGTCAGTAAAAAGTCCTGTGAAATTTGCAATATTTGAAAAAGATATCCTCCTGTTCTTGATTTTTCTTCCGAAATACCATCCAAACATAATAATGAAATAGACGGATGCCAGGAGGAGTGTAAACCATCCGCCATTTTTGAATTTATCGAGATTGGCCAGAAGGAAGCTTCCTTCAATAGTCAGAAAAACTATGAGGACGGTTATTGCAAGTCTCCGGTCAACACCGCTTTTGTACAAATAATGTGCAAGCAGGATGGTAGTCATTATCATAGTGATCGATATTGCCAATCCATAAGCCGCCTCCATATTGCTGGATTCTTTGAAAAAAACAACCACCAGGCTGCACATTACCCATAACGACCAGTTAACAAATGGAAGGTACACCTGCCCTCTGACAAATGTCGGATTCAATATTCTGATTTTTGGCCAGAAATTGAGAGAAACTGCTTCACTTATCAGGGTGTATGATCCGCTTATTAAAGCCTGGCTCGCTATTATTGAGGCCACAGTCGAGATAATTATACCGGTAAGAAGAAACCACCTTGGCATTATGGCAAAAAACGGAGTGACCCCGGAATCAGGGGTATAGTTCAGCATTAGCCATGCTCCCTGTCCAAAGTAATTCAGAAGGAGAGTCGTTTTGACAAATATCCATGATATCCTGATATTTGCACGTCCGCAATGGCCAAGATCTGAGTATAAAGCTTCGGCTCCGGTAGTACAAAGGAAAATAGCCCCAAGAAGGATGAAGCCGCCAGGATACTGTGTAAGAAAAGTAATTGCAAAAACCGGATTTAATGCCCTTAATATGTCAGGAAAAAGAATCAATTGAGAAAAGCCAAGAATACCCAGCATCAGAAACCAGATAACCATCATAGGTCCGAAAGCTGCTCCCACAATATTTGTCCCGAACTGCTGCATAAAAAAGATGACCCCAAAGATCAAAAGGACAATTGGAATAACAGGGATGCCCGGATTGAATAACTTCAACCCTTCAATTGAAGATGTAACA